>CAVWKU010000010.1:0-118615 GCA_963755665.1 uncultured Acidimicrobiaceae bacterium | reverse complement strand
CCCTCGGACCCGGTGGCCTCTCCCGTGAGCGCGCCGGCTTCGAAGTGCGTGACGTGCACACGTCGCACTACGGCCGGATGTGCCCGATCGAGACCCCTGAAGGCCCGAACATCGGCCTGATCGGTGCTCTGGCCACCTACGCCCGGGTCAACGAGTACGGCTTCATCGAGACGCCGTACCGCACCGTGGTCGATGGCCGGGTGACCGACGAGGTCAGCTACCTGGCCGCCGACGAGGAGGAGGAGCACGTCATCGCGCAGGCCAACGCGGCCGTCGACGAGTCGGGCAACTTCACCGAGGAGCGCGTGCTCGTGCGCCGTGGCCCCCAAGGCACCGGCGTCCGCATGGGCGCGGTCAACACCTCGTACGGCACGACCAGTGAGATCGACTTCGTGCCGCCGTCAGAGGTCGACCTCATGGACGTCTCGCCGAAGCAGATCGTCTCGGTGTCGACCGCGCTGATCCCCTTCGTCGAGCACGACGACGCCAACCGTGCCCTCATGGGCGCCAACATGCAGAAGCAGGCGGTGCCCCTGGTGGTGCCCGAAGCTCCCTACATCGGCACCGGCGTCGAAGCCCGTGCGGCGCGTGACGCCGGCGATGTCCTCGTCGCCGAGGGCACCGGCACGGTGGTCGAGATCAGTGGCGACACGGTCACGATCGAGTACACCCCGGGGCAGAAGGACCGGCTCGGCACAACGCTGGGCAAGAAGGCCTATCGCCTGTCCAAGTTCCGCCGCTCCAACCAGAACACCTGCATCAACCACCGCACACTGGTGGTCGAGGGGCAGAAGGTGGAGCGGGGCGACCTGATCGCCGATGGGCCCTCGACGCACAACGGCGAGCTGGCGCTCGGCAAGAACCTGCTGGTCGCCTTCATGCCGTGGGAGGGCTACAACTACGAAGACGCCATCATCCTCTCCGAGCGCCTCGTGCGCGACGACGTGCTGACCTCCATCCACATCGAGGAGCACGAAGTCGACGCCCGCGACACCAAGCTCGGTGCGGAGGAGATCACCCGGGACATCCCGAACCTGTCCGAGGAGATCCTGGCCGACCTCGACGACCGCGGCATCATCCGTGTGGGCGCCGAAGTGGCGCCGGGCGATGTCCTCGTCGGCAAGGTGACCCCCAAGGGTGAGACCGAGCAGACGCCAGAAGAGCGCCTGCTCCGCGCCATCTTCGGTGAGAAGGCGCGCGAGGTGCGTGACACCAGCCTCAAGGTCCCGCACGGCGAGTACGGCAAGGTCATCGACGTCCGCGTCTTCTCCCGCGAGGAGTCGCACGAGCTGCCCCCCGGGGTCAACCAGCTGGTGCGGGTCTACGTGGCCCAGAAGCGCAAGATCTCCGAGGGCGACAAGTTGGCCGGCCGTCACGGCAACAAGGGCGTCATCTCCAAGATCCTCCCGGTCGAGGACATGCCGTACCTGTCCGACGGCACACCGGTGGACATCATCTTGAACCCGCTGGGCGTGCCGAGCCGGATGAACGTGGGCCAGGTGCTCGAGTCGCATCTCGGCTACGCCGCCCGACACGGCTGGGAGGGTGTCACCGTCAACGACGAAGTGGGTACCAGTGCCAAGGGTGACGGGGCGGCGCGCAAGACGCGCCCGCGTACGCAGCCGGCCGCATGGGTGGCCACGCCCGTCTTCGACGGTGCCCACTGGGACGAAGTCGACGATGCCGGCAAGCACCCGACGATCCAGCGGATCTTCGGGACGCTGAACTCGGACTCGGCCAACGGCGACGTCCAGATGCAGACCGACGGAAAGGTCAAGCTCTACAACGGTCGCACCGGTGAGGAGTACGACAACCCGATCTCGGTCGGCTACGTGTACATCCTGAAGCTGGCCCACCTGGTCGACGACAAGATCCACGCCCGGTCCACCGGCCCGTACTCCATGATCACCCAGCAGCCGCTGGGCGGGAAGGCACAGTTCGGTGGGCAGCGCTTCGGTGAGATGGAGGTGTGGGCGCTCGAGGCATTCGGCGCCGCCTACGCCCTCCAGGAACTGCTGACGATCAAGTCGGACGACGTGCTCGGCCGGGTCAAGGTCTACGAGGCCATCGTCAAGGGCGAGAACATCCCCGAACCGGGCATCCCCGAGAGCTTCAAGGTGCTCATCAAGGAGATGCAGTCGCTGTGCCTCGATGTGGAGGTGCTCGCCGTCGACGGGCGGGAAATCGAAATGCACGAACTCGACGAGGACGTGTTCCGGACCGCGGAGGAGCTCGGTATCGACATCAGTCGGAACGAGCGTGGGTCCGATGAAGAGGATGAGCGGCGTGCCGCAGAGAGGAGCTTCTCCTAATGGCTCTCGACGTGAACACATTTGACCAACTGCGTATCGGCCTGGCCACGGGTGACTCCATCCGGGGCTGGTCGAACGGCGAGGTGAAGAAGCCCGAGACGATCAACTACCGGACGCTGCGTCCCGAGAAGGACGGACTGTTCTGCGAGAAGATCTTCGGTCCGACCAAGGACTGGGAGTGCTACTGCGGCAAGTACAAGCGGGTGCGCTTCAAGGGCATCATCTGTGAGCGCTGCGGCGTGGAGGTCACCCGGAGCAAGGTCCGCCGTGACCGCATGGGTCACATCGAGCTGGCCGCCCCGGTCGTCCACATCTGGTACCTGCGGGGCACCCGGAGCTGGTTGGCCTATCTGCTGATGGGCACCGAGCCCCGCGAGGAGCTCAAGGCCAAGCAGCTGGAGAAGGTCATCTACTTCGCCGCCAACCTCGTCACCTGGGTCGACGACGAGAAGCGCCAGCAGGACCTCCCGACCCTCGAAGCCGAAATGGCCGAGGAGATCGGTGACATCGAGAAGAAGCGCGACCTCGACATCGACCGCCGTTTCAAGGCGCTCGAGGAGGAGCTCAAGCAGCTCGAGACCGACGGGGCGCGCGACGCCGAAATCAAGGCGCGCCAGCGCGCCGTCGAGAAGGAGATCGCCTCGGCCCGCGAACGGGCCCAGGAGGACGCGGAGATCGCCCAGCGCTCACTGGACGAGTTCCGCAATCTCCACGGTCGCAAGATCATCGAGGACGAAATGTTGTGGCGCGAGCTCCGCTTGCGTTACGACGAGTACTTCGAGGGCGGCATGGGCGCCGAGTACATCCTCAAGCTCATCGACCGCATCGACCTCGACGCCGAGGAGATCAAGCTCCGCGACATGATCGACGCCAAGGACGGACGCCGTCCCCTGTCGGCCCAGCGGCGCCAGAAGACCATCAAGCGCCTCAAGATCGTCACCGCGTTCAACCGCCGCGACGACCACGGGCGCCGGATCAACGACCCCCGGGCCATGATCCTCGAGGCCGTCCCGGTCATCCCGCCCGACCTGCGCCCGATGGTGCAGCTCGACGGTGGCCGCTTCGCCACCTCGGACCTCAACGACCTGTACCGCCGCGTCATCAACCGGAACAACCGGCTGAAGAGGCTGCTGGACCTGGGCGCGCCCGAGATCATCATCAACAACGAGAAGCGCATGCTCCAAGAGGCCGTCGACGCACTGTTCGACAACGGCCGGCGTGGGCGTCCCGTGACGGGACCGGGCAACCGCCCTCTCAAGTCGCTCTCCGACATGTTGAAGGGCAAGCAGGGCCGGTTCCGCCAGAACCTGCTCGGCAAGCGCGTCGACTACTCGGGGCGTTCGGTCATCGTGATCGGGCCGAACCTCAAGCTGCATCAGTGCGGCCTGCCCAAGCTCATGGCACTCGAGTTGTTCAAGCCCTTCGTGATGAAGCGGCTGGTCGATGCCGAGCTGGCCCAGAACATCAAGTCGGCCAAGCGCATGGTCGAGCGTCGCCGTCCCCAGGTGTGGGACGTCCTCGAGGGTGTCATCCGCGAGCACCCGGTGCTGTTGAACCGTGCGCCGACGCTGCACCGTCTGGGGATCCAGGCCTTCGAGCCCGTCCTGGTCGAGGGCAAGGCGATTCAGGTGCACCCGTTGGTCTGCACCGCATTCAACGCCGACTTCGACGGCGACCAGATGGCTGTGCACCTGCCCCTGTCGGCAGAGGCGCAGGCAGAGGCGCGCGTGCTCATGCTGTCGGCCAACAACATCCTCTCCCCGGCCACCGGGCGACCGATCACCGTGCCGACACAGGACATGGTCTTCGGGGCGTACTACCTCACCTTGCTGGTCGATGGTGGGGCCGAGGCCATCGAGAACGGCAACGGCAACGGCGAGGGTCATGGCAAGGGCCGTAAGGGTGCCGGCCGGGCCTTCCGCCACATCCACGAGATCGAAGCGGCGTTCGATGCCGGCGATCTCGACCTGCAGGTGCCGATCGTGGTGCGCCCCCTCCCCGGTTCGGGGTTGGCGCAGCGCCTGGCGGCCGCCGGCGTGACCGCGCCCGAGGACGAGCAGCTGGCGTTCAGCACGACGGCGGGCCGCGTCTTCTTCAACGAGGCACTCCCGGTGGGCTTCCCCTACGTCAACGACGTGGTGGGCAAGCGCAACATCCCCATCGGGTCCATCGTCGAGGACCTGGCGGCGAACTACCCCAAGCATGTCGTGGCGTCGAGCCTGGACCGGATCAAGGCCCTCGGCTTCCGCTTCGCGGCGCAGTCGGGGTTGACCATCTCCATCAACGACGTCCAGACCCCGCCGGACAAGCAGGCGATCCTGGACCGTTACGAGAAGGAAGCCGAGAAGGCGGAGACCCAGTTCAAGCGGGGCATCATCACCGACGACGAGCGGCGCCAGAAGGAAATCGAGATCTGGACATCCGCCAACTCCGAGGTGGGACGGGCCATGGAGGCCCAGTTGGCCACCATCGCCTTCAACCCGCTGGACATGATGGTGGACTCCGGCGCCCGAGGGAACTCGCAGCAGATCCGTCAGATCGCCGGTATGAAGGGATTGGTCTCCAACCCCCGAGGCGAGATGATCCCCCGCCCGATCAAGTCCTCGTTCCGTGAAGGCCTGTCCGTTCTGGAGTACTTCATCTCCACCCACGGCGCCCGCAAGGGACTGGCCGACACCGCGTTGCGCACGGCCGACTCGGGGTATCTGACCCGCCGGCTGGTCGACGTGGCCCAGGAACTGATCGTCCGTATCGACGACTGTGGCTCGACGCGCGGCATCTGGATCGAGGGCGTCTCGCCCGACGGCCCGGGTCACCGCAACTACCTCGAGACACGCGCCTTCGGCCGCCTGCTCACCGAGCCGGTGAAGCTGGCCGACGGCACCGTGTACGAAGTGGGGACGCTGCTCGACGACGTGAACATCGCCACCATCCGTGACGATCCGACGGTGGACCGCATCAGGACCCGTTCGGTCCTGACGTGCGAGTCGCCCCAGGGCGTGTGCGCCTCGTGCTACGGCCTTTCATTGGCCACCGGCATCATGATCGAGCTCGGTGAGGCGGTCGGCGTCATTGCGGCCCAGTCCATCGGTGAGCCCGGGACCCAGCTGACCATGCGAACCTTCCACACCGGTGGTGTGGTCGGCGAGGACATCACCCACGGCCTGCCCCGCGTGGTCGAGCTCTTCGAAGCTCGCACGCCGAAGGGTGCCGCCGTCCTGGCCCACCACTCCGGCGTGGTCCGCATCGACGACGACGAGATCGGCCGTCACGTCACCGTGATCGCCGACAACGGGGACGAAGTGTCCACGCTCGTCGCGCCCCGGGCGCACCTCGAAGTGACCGACGGCCAAGAGGTCGGCGCCGGCGATGCTCTGGTCGAAGGGCCGAAGGATCCCAAGGAGCTGCTCGAGGTCAAGGGCATCCGCGAGACACAGCAGTACCTCGTCGAAGAGGTGCAGAAGGTGTACCGCGACCAGGGCGTGTCCATCCACGACAAGCACATCGAGTTGATCGTGCGCCAGATGCTACGGCGGGTCCTCGTGGCCGAGCCGGGCGATGCGCCCTTCCTGCCCGGTGAGCGCGTGGACAACCAGATCTACGCCGAGGTCAACCGCACGCTGGTCGAGGACGGGCAGACGCCGGCCGAAGGCCGTCCCGAGTTGATGGGCATCACCAAGGCCTCGTTGGCCACCGAGAGCTGGCTCTCCGCCGCCTCCTTCCAGGAGACGACGCGGGTGCTGACCGAGGCGGCCATCGAGGGCAAGAGCGACCAGCTCTTCGGGCTCAAGGAGAACATCATCATCGGCAAGCTCATCCCGGCCGGATCCGGCATGGAGCACTACCGCAACATCCGTCTCGAGATGCCGGACGCCGAAGCCATGCCGTTCTGGGCTCTCGGCTCGGGCGACTCGGACACCGAGGACCTCGCAGCGTGGTTGCGTGACATGAGCGGGGAGAGCGTCGGCGACGACCCCTTCGACCCGTCCATCGATGCCAGCTGGCTGGGCGCGGCCCCGACGACCGACGACGGATTCGGCAACGCGCTCCCGAGCCCGCCCGAAGGGGCGGCGGAGGCCGGGGCCTAGGGGGCCACGGCCAGGCCCAGGCGCCTCGGGCGCACGGGTTGCAGCGGGTGCGGTGCAGACCCTGTAATTTCTAAATGCTAGAGGGCTAGCGTTAGGAATTACAGGTCTGGTCGGGGTCGATAGGATCCCGGGCGGCGTCAAGCACAGCCGTTTGAGAAGTGAGAGCAGTTCCGGAGACGGGCGTGGGCTCGGCGTTACAGCGTCGGGGTCACGCCCGCTCCGCGTCCGGTCATCTGCGCCGCCGGGCCACGGCCAACGGCGCGGCGGCCGCTAGCCGCTACTCCTGGACGAGCTCGATCAGCGTGCCGAACGAGGTCTTGGGGTGCACGAAGGCCACCGTGGTCCCACGCGAGCCCGGGCGGGGAGCCTCGTCGATCACCCGTCCGCCGGCATCCTTGACCGATTGCAGGGCGGCGGCGCAATCGTCCACCCGGTAGCCGATGTGATGCAGGCCCTCACCCTTGTTGGCGAGATACTTCGCCACCGGTGAGTCGTCCCTGGATCGGCGTGAGCAGTTGCACGTAGGAATCGGCCACGGCGAGGAGCGCCTCTTCGACCCCGTCGGACTCGACCCGCTCGCGGTGGGCCACCGTGGCCCCGAACACGTCGGCGTACCAGGCGATGGCGGCCTCGAGGTCGTTGACGGCGATGGCCACGTGGTCGATTTCGGTGAGCATGTCCATCATCATGCCCCGTGCCTGCGGAACAGGGTGATGCGGTCCTCGCCGACCCGCTGGCGCAGCTCGGGATCGTCGATGCCGAGGCCCTCCTCGGGGGCCAGGCACAGGACGCCGATCTTGCCCTCGTGGAGGTTGTGGTGCACCTGGTAGGCCGCCTCCCCCACTTCGTCGAGGGGGTAGACCGCGGAGAGCGGCGGGAGGATCTTGCCCTCGCAGACCAGCTTGTTGGCATCCCAGGCCTCGCGGTAGTTGGCGAAGTGCGAGCCCTTGATCGTCTTGAGCTTCATCCACAGGTGCCGGTTGTCGTATTCGATCATGTAGCCCGAGGTGGCGGCGCAGGTCACGATGATGCCGCCCCGGGTGCAGGCGAAGACCGAGGCCCCCATGGTCTGGCGTCCCGGGTGTTCGAAGACGATGTCGGGCTCGCCGCCGACCAGTTCTCGGATGTCCTTGCCGAAGCGGCGCCACTCGGACTCGTCCTGCGTGTGCTCGTCGCTCCAGAATTTGTAGTCGGCTTCGCGCCGGTCGATCACCGCCTCGACCCCGAGGTCATGGAGGAGGTCCACCTTCTGGGCCGAGGAGACCACGCCCGAGCGGCGTTCCGCCACCGTTGAGGACGTACTGCACGGCGAAGCTCCCCAGGCCGCCGCTCGCCCCCCAGACGAGGACCTTGTCGCCCTGGGCCATCTGCGCCCCGTTGTGCGAGACCAGCATCCGGTAGGCGGTCGAGTTGCACAAGGCGTTGATCGCCGCCTCTTCCCAGCTCAGGTGGGTCGGCTTGGGCATCAGCTGGTTGGCCTTCACCACCGTGACGTCGGCCAGGCCGCCGAAGTTCGTCTCGAAGCCCCAGATGCGCTGGCTGGCGGCCAGCATGGAATCGTCATGGGCCGAGGGGTCCTGATCGTCGACGTAGTTGCAGTGGATCGTGACCTTGTCGCCCACCTTCCAGTTGCGCACGGCCGACCCCGTGCGCAGCACGACACCCGAGGCATCCGAGCCGACCACGTGGTAGTCGAGCGCGTGACGCCTGCCCCAGACGCTCTCCTTCCCCAGCCGGTCCAAGAAGCCGAAGGTGGGGAGCGGCTCGAAGATGGACGTCCACACCGTGTTGAAGTTGATGGAGGAGGCCATGACGGCCACGTAGGCCTCGTCGGGGGCCAGTTCGGGCAACGCCACGTCCTCGACGTGGAGCGAGGCCCGGGGGTCCTTCTCCGAGGACTCCATCCCGGCGAACATCTCGGTCTCCGAGCGCCGCACCACGGCCGCCCGGTAGCTGTCGGGCAGGGGCAGTGCGGCCAGCTCATCGGCGGGTGCACCCGCCAGGGCGGCGCTCAGGATGTCGCTCATGTGCCCCGACGATAGTTGGCCCGTAAGATGTGGTTTCCGGCCGGTAACTTCGACCGGCACTGACTCGGAGGTTGTGGTCATGGCTGAAGCCGTCATCGTCGCTGGAGCTCGGACCCCCATCGGCAAGCTGTCCGGGGCGCTGGCCGGCTTCACCGCCATGGACCTGGGTGGATTCGCCATTGCCGAGGCGCTGACGCGGGCCGGGTTGTCGCCCGACCAGGTGGACTACGTCCTCATGGGCCAGGTCCTCCAGGCCGGGCAGGGCCAGATCACGGCCCGGCAGGCGGCGGTCAAGGGCGGGATCCCCCTCACGGTGCCGGCCAACACCATCAACAAGGTGTGCCTCTCGGGTCTCCACACGATCTACCTGGCGGACCAGATGATCCGGGCCGGGGACGCCGACATCGTGGTGGCGGGCGGCATGGAGTCGATGACCCAGGCGCCGTACCTGTTGCCCGGCGCCCGGGCCGGCTACCGCCTCGGCGACGGTGCCCTGATCGACTCCATGATGCACGACGGCCTGACCGATGCCTTCGATCACATCGCCATGGGGCTCTCCACCGAGCGCTACAACCAGAAGGCCAAGATCTCCCGGGAGCGCCAGGACGCATTCGCCGCGGCCAGCCACGAGAAGGCGGCTGCAGCGGCCAAGGACGGCCGGCTGGCCGAGGAGATCGTCCCCGTGCAGCGTCCCCCAGCGCAAGGGCGACCCGTTGCTGTTCGACGTCGACGAGGGCGTGCGTCCGGGCACCACGGCCGAGACGCTCGGACGCCCTGAAGCCGGCGTTCGACAAGGACGGCACCATCACCGCCGGGCAATGCCTCGCAGATCTCCGACGGCGGGCGCCGCGGTCATCGTGATGTCGGCGGACAAAGCCAAGGAGCTCGGCATCGCCCCGCTCGGCCAGATCGTCAGCTACGGCCAGGTGGCCGGGCCCGACACCTCGCTCTTGACCCAGCCCTCGCGGGCCATCGCCCAGGCGGCGAAGAAGGCCGGCATCGACATCGGCACCATCGACCTCTTCGAGATCAACGAGGCCTTTGCCGCAGTCGGCCTGGCCTCGGCCGACGATCTGGGACTCGACGAGAGCAAGATCAACGTCAACGGTGGCGCCATCGCCCTCGGGCACCCGGTCGGCATGTCCGGCACCCGGGTCGCGCTCACCGCACTGCTCGAGCTCCGTCGACGTGGCGCCAGCCTGGCGGCCGTGGCGCTCTGCGGCGGTGGCGGTCAAGGCGACGCCGCCATCCTGCGCGTCTTCGGCTGAGCGGGGCGCACCGCTTCAGCGGCGGGTCAGGGCTTGCCGAAAGGCGGGATGAACAGGCCGAGCAGCGTGGCGCACTGGCGTCCACCTCGGTCCATGCCGCGATCTTGAGCCGGTAGAGGCCCAACGCGCACGTGGGGAACCCACGGCGCACCGACCAGGTCGCGCCCCTTGGTGTCCTCGGCGGAGATGAGGCCACCGGCGAGGGCGTGTGCGCGTCGGGTTGTGGCCCACCACCATGACCGAGGTGACGTCGTCGGGCACCAGGCGCAGATGGGCGAGCACCTCGTCGGGCTCGGCCCCGTAGAGGTCGTCGGGGCGTTCCTGCCGCGTCGGCGACGCCCATGCCCCCGAGCACGAGGTCGGCGGTCGCGACGGTGCGTGCGGCCGGAGAGACCAGTGCCACCTGCGGCAGCCCGACCTTGCCCAGGCCCAGGCCCTTGCCCGTCGGCCCGATGAGGCGGCCCAGCGCCTCGGCGTCGCGCCGCCCCCGTGGGGCCAGCACCCGGTCGAAGTCGTCACCGCCGGGTGGCGGATCCGCCACGGCCTTGGCGTGGCGCAGGAGCCAGAGCGTGCGGCCCGGCGTCGGCGCTCACCCCAGTTCGAAGGCGGCGTGCAGGGTGCGCACCGCCCGTTCGACGTCGGCGGTGCGCACGATGCACGAGGTGCGGATCGTCGAGGTGGAGATCATGTCGATGTTGATCTCCTCCCGGGCCAGCGTCTCGAACATGGTGGCGGCGATGCCCGGATGCGACTTCATGCCCACGCCGATCAGCGAGACACGTGCCACGTCGCTGTCGGAGGTCACCCCCTTGGCCCCGAGCTCGTCCGCGCGTGGCCCGCGCCGTCTCCACCGAGGTGGCCAGGTCGGTCTTGGGGACGGTGAAGGAGATGTCGGTCGTCCCGTTGGCCGAGGTGTTCTGCACGATCATGTCGATGTTGATCGACCGGTCGGCCTGGGCCCGGAACAGCTTGGCGGCCACGCCGGGGTGGTCGGGCACGCGCTCACGGTCACCTTGGCCTCGCTCGTGTCGTGGGTCACCGCGGTGACGACGGCCTGTTCCATGTCTGCATCCTCCTCGACGACCCAGGTTCCGGGCTCCCAGGTGAAACTGGAACGCACGTGCAGCGGCACGTTGTGGTTGCGGGCGAACTCCACCGACCGCAGCATCAGGACACGGCCCCCGCTGGCCGCGATCTCGAGCATCTCCTCGAAGCTGATCCGGTTGATCCGGTGGGCGGTCGGGCACGACCCGGGGGTCGGCGGTGAAGACCCCGGTCACGTCGGTGTAGATCTCGCAGGCGTCGGCCCCCAACGCCGCGGCCAGGGCCACCGCGGTGGTGTCGGAGCCGCCCCGCCCGAGCGTCGTCACTCCCGGTCGATCGAGACGCCCTGGAAGCCGGCCACCACCGGGACCCGCCCGGCCGCCAGGGCCTCGCGGAGGCGGTCGGCCTTGACCTCGATGATCTTGGCCCTGGTGTGGTCGTTGTCGGTGATGATGCCCGCCTGGCTCCCGGTGAAGGAGGCGGCGTCGACGCCGAGCTCGGCCAGCGCCATGCACGAGCAGGGACATGGAGATCCGCTCGCCCGGTGCTCACCAGCATGTCGTACTCGCGGGGCGGCTGGACCCTGCTCACGTCGTCCGCCAGACCGGATCAGGTCGTCGGTGGTCTTGCCCATGGCGCTCACCACGACCACCACGTCGGTCCCCTCGCGCCGGGTGCGGGCCATGTGATCGGCCACGGCACGGATCCGGTCGGCGTCGCCGACCGAGGTCCCGCCGAACTTCTGGACGACCAGCGGCATGGCCTGACGTTATTGGTCCCGCGGGGTGCACCTCGGTCGCACCGGTCGGCCGCGCCTGATCCAACGACCGCTCCGGCGGCCGGATAGGGTGTCGGGCCGTGCCGAGCGACAAGAGAGCCCGTCAGACGCGCCGGACGCGAGAGAGCCGCCTGGCGCAAGCAGGCGCAAGGCGACAGAAGCGCCGCAAGCAGATCCGCAACGGCATCATCGTCGCCGTCATCGCCGGGGTGATCTCCTCATCGTGCTGTCCTCACCAGCTCGAACAGCCCGACAAGAAGTCGCACGACGACCACGACCACCACGACGACGACCACCACGACGACGACCACGACCACGACGGTCGGCGACGCCCAGCGCCAGGCCGCCGGCCGACCAGGCGCCGTCGCCGGCCGGCTGCCCCGAGCCTCACGAGCCACCCGCGTGAACAAGCCGACGTACAAGACGGCGCCGGCCATGACCATCGACCCGTCGAAGACGTACACGGCCACGGTCGTACGACCGACGCGGGACCTTCACCATCGCCCTCGACGCCAAGACGGCGCCCGATACGGTCAACAACTTCGTGTTCCTGGCCGACAAGACTTCTTCAACTGCGTGATCTTCCACCGGGTCATCCCCGGTTCATGGACCAGACCGGCGACCCCACCGGCACCGGGGAGGGTGGGCCCGGGCTACAGATTCGCCGACGAGAACGCCCGCCAAGGCGCCATGCCGCCGCAGTACCCGCTCGGCTCGGTGGCCATGGCCAACACCGGGCCAGCCAACACCAACGGCAGCCAGTTCTTCATCGTGACCGGGCCCGAGGGCGAGCGCCTGCCGCCAGACTACTCGCTTTCGGACAGGTGACCTCGGGCATGAGCGTGGTCGACAAGATCAACAGCCGACGGCAGCGACCGCCGGCGTCCCGCCCGACGTGACCCACCGGATGTTCTCGGTCACCATCCACGTCGAGCCTAACCACACTGAGGAGACAGCACGACCATGAGCCATGACCCGACTGCCACCCGACGGCCGACGGATCGAGCCCGCAGCAGCGCAAGTTCGACCGGCGAGCCCCCGATGTGCATCGACCCGCCAAGCGCTACACGGCCACCATGGTCGACCTCGCATGGGCACCATGACCATCGCCCTCGACCCGATCGCCGCCCCGAAGACGGTGAACAGCTTCGTGTTCCTGGCCCGCTACCACTACTACGACGGCATCGTCTTCCACCGGATCATCCCGGGCTTCGTGCTCCAGGGCGGCGACCCCACCGGCACGGGCACCGGCGGTCCCGGCTACCAGTTCGCCGACGAGCTGCCCAAGCCGGGCCGCTACGAGCTCGGCTCGCTGGCCATGGCCAACGCCGGGCCCAACACCAACGGCAGCCAGTTCTTCGTCATCTCCGGGCCCGACGGGATGCGCCTGCCGCCCGCAGTACTCCCTCTTCGGCAAGGTCGTCACCGGGCGGCGACGTGTGGCCGCCATCGACGCCCTGGGCACCCGTCGGGCAAGCCCAAGGAGAAGTCACCATCGAGTCGGTGACCATCACCGAGGCCGACTGACCGCAGCGCTCGAGCCGTGCGCCGGCCTCAGCGCCGCAGGGCCGCCGAGCCCCCGGTGCGGCTCGCCGTCACGAACACGACCGGCGGGCGCCGCGCCCTCGTAGCGCCAGGCGCCGTCGGGATCACGCATGAGGGCGGTGCGCTCGGGGATGCCCGACCACGGGCAGGCCCGGCGGCGGCCAGGGCGATCGAGCGGTGGACCTTCTCGGCGTTCTCGTGGTCGCCGAAGTGGGGGACGACGGCCAGCTGCTCCACCATGCCGAGGCCCGACGGTGAGCGCGCCGCCGCGGGGGTCGACCATGGGATCGGTGAGCACCATGGCCCCGGCCGACGACCCGGCCACCACGGCACCGTCGCGCCAGGCCTCGAGGAGGGCCTCCAAGACGGCCGAGCCCTTGAGCACCGACGCAGATGCATGGGCGAGCCGCCGGCGAGATAGATGAAGCGGCTGGCCCGGACCACCGCGGCGTTGGCCTCGTCCTCGGCGTCGGCCCGGCCGAGGACCATGAGGCCCCCGACCTCGGCCGCCCGAGGCGCTGCGAACCACTCGGCCGGCCTCGACACCGCCTTCTCGGGGTGCTCGTAGGCGGCGGCGGTGGGAGGACGAGCACCTCGGTCGCCGCCCGAGGCGGCCGAGCAGCTCGGCGTCGAAGTCGCACCCGTCGGTCCATTCGCCGCCACCGACCAGCGCCAGCGGCCCGCATCGTCGCTCATGCGCCACTCTTGCACGCACCGGACGGCGAGCCCGGCGTCGACACGCCCAAGTTACTGACTCGAGTAACATACGGCGCATGGCCATCAAGCGCGTCGGAATCGTCGGGTCGGGGATCATGGGCTCGGGCATCGCCGAGACGGCCGCCGTGCACGGCTTCGAGGTCGTCCTGCGCTCCCGGCCGCCAGGAGCACGGCCGACGCCATGGTGGCCGGCATGGCGAAGTCCCTGGCCAAGCAGGTCGAGAAGGAGAAGCTGACGCCAGGACGAGGCCGACGACATCGCTGGCCCGGGTCACGGCGGTGTCCGACCTCGGCCGAGCTGGCCGACGTGCGACCTCGTCATCGAGTCGGTGGTCGAAGACCTGGCCGTGAAGAAGCACCTCTTCTCCGAGCTCGACCGCATCTGCGCCCGAGCACCATCCTGGCCACCAACACCTCCACGCTGCCGGTGGTGGAGATGGCCATGGAGACGGGCCGGCCCGACCAGGTGTGCGGCATCCACTTCTTCAACCCGGCCCCGGTCGATGGCGCTGGTCGAGGTGGTCCGCCCCATCACCGCCTCGGACGACACCATCGCCGGCCGCCCTGGCCGTTCGCCGAGGCGTGCGGGAAGTACGCCGGTCGAGGTGAAGGACCAGGCCGGCTTCATCGTGAACGCGCTGCTCTTCCCCTACCTCAACAACGCCGTGCGGCTGCTCGAGCAGCGGGTGGCCGACCAAGGACGGCATCGACACGGCCATGAAGGGCGGCTGCGGCTTCCCCATGGGGCCCTTCGCCCTGCTCGACCTGGTGGGCCTGGACACCAGCTGGCCATCCTCGACGCCCTCTACGACGAGTTCCGCGACCCCAACTACGCGGCGGTGCCCCTGCTGCGCCGCATGGTGCGTCGGCCGAGCTCTTCGGCCGGAAGTCGGGCCAGGGCTTCTACGACTACCGCAGAGCGCTGATCGGCCCGCCCGGCTCGACGCCGGCCGGTGACGGCGATGGGCACGACGGCGTGACGCGCACGCGCGGGAGGTGAGATCGATGAGCCAGACGACCGCACGTGACAAGCCCTGGGTGATGCGCACCTACTCGGGCCACTCCTCGGCCCGGGCCTCCAACGCCCTCTACCGGACCAACCTGGCCAAGGGCCAGACCGGGCTGTCCATCGCCTTCGACCTGCCCACCCAGACCGGCTACGACCCCGACGCCCCCGAGGCGGCCGGCGAGGTGGGCAAGGTGGGCGTGCCCGTGGCCCACCTGGGCCACATGGCGCAGCTCATGGACGGGATCCCGGTCGGCGAGATGAACACCTCCATGACCATCAACGCCACCGCCGCCTGGCTGCTCGGCCTCTACATCGCCCACGCCGAGGACAGCGGCGTCGACCCGCCGCTGCTCTCAGGGCACCACCCAGAACGACATCGTGAAGGAGTACCTGTCGCCGCGGGACCTACATCTTCCCGCCCGCGCCCAGCCGCCGCCTCATCGTCGACACGATCGCCTACACGGTCCGCCACGTCCCCAAGTGGAACCCGATCAACGTCTGCAGCTACCACCTCCAGGAGGCGGGGGCCACGCCCACCCAGGAGCTGGCCTACGCCCTGGCCACCGCCATCGGCGTGCTCGACGCGGTGCGCGACTCGGGCAAGATCGACCCGTCCGAGTTCCCGGCCGTGGTCGGCCGGATCTCCTTCTTCGTCAACGCCGGCATCCGCTTCGTCGAGGAGACCTGCAAGGTGCGGGCCTTCACCGCGCATGTGGGACCGGATCTGCCGCCGAGCGCTACGGCGTCGAGGACCCGAAGCTGCGCCGCTTCCGCTACGGCGTCCAGGTCAACTCGCTCGGGCTCACCGAGCAGCAGCCCGAGAACAACGTGCCCCGCATCGTGCTCGAGGCCCTCGGCGTCACCCTGTCGCACGACGCCCGGGCCCGGGCCCTGCAGCTGCCGGCCTGGAACGAGGCCCTCGGCCTGCCCCGCCCGTGGGACCAGCAGTGGTCGCTGCGGATCCAGCAGATCCTGGCCTTCGAGACCGACCTGCTCGAGTACGACGACATCTTCGAGGGCTCCACGGTGATCGAGGCCAAGACGGCCGAGCTGGCCGAGGCGGCCGGGGCCGAGCTCGACGACGTCCTCGCCCTCGGGGGCGCCTTCGAGGCGATCGACGAGCTGAAGACGCGCCTGGTGCGCAGCCAGGCCGAGCGGGTGCGCCGGATCGAGACCGGCGAGCTGCAGGTGGTCGGGGTCAACTGCTTCACCGAGACCGCGCCCTCGCCGCTCACCGGCCGACGGCGACATCGAGACCATCCTGAAGGTCGACCCCGGGTCGAGGCCGAGCTGAGCGCCGACGTGGAGCGCGTGGCGGGCCGCCGCGGGACGAGGCCGCGGTCGACGAGGCCGCTCGACGCCCTGCGCCGGGTGGCCGAGGACGAGGACCCGACGAACATCATGCAGGCCACCATCGCCCTGGCCCACGCCGGCGGGACGACCGGCGAGTGGGCCGGGGCCCTGCGGGAGGTCTTCGGCGAGTACCGGGCCCCGACCGGGGTGAGCGGCGGGGTCGGGCGCCGGGGCGACGACCTGGCGCCGCTGGTCGCCCGCACCCGGGCCCTGGCGGCGACGACCGGGGGGCCACCCCGCCTGCTGGTGGCCAAGCCCGGGCTCGACGGCCACTCCAACGGCGCCGAGCAGATCGCCGTGGCCGCCCGCGACGCCGGCTTCGAGGTCATCTACCAGGGCATCCGGCTGACGCCGGCCCAGATCGTGGCGGCGGCCCGCGACGAGGACGTCGACGTGGTCGGGCTCTCCATCCTGTCGGGCTGCCACCTCGAGCTGGTGCCCGACATCCTCGACCGCCTGCGGGCGGCCGGGGTCGACGCCGCCGTGGTGGTGGGCGGGATCATCCCGCCCGACGACGCCGAGGTCCTGCTGGGCAAGGGCGTGGCCGCGGTGTACACCCCGAAGGACTACTCGTTCGACCGCATCATGGACGACCTGGTGGGTCTGGCGGAGCGCCAGCGCGCCGCCACTCCCGGGTGAGGCGGCCCAGCTCGCGCCAGGTGATGGCGACGGCCCCGAGCTCGATCGCCTGCAGGCGGAGGCTCTCGGGCAGGTCGTAGTGGTTCAGGGCCGAGGAGCGCCGATGGCGCTGAAAGCCGCGGGGCGGGATGCCGAGCCGGGCCGCCATCTCGTGCAGCTCGCCGGGATCGTCCGCCACCAGATGCGACCAGCGGTCCTCGCGCTGGCGGATGATGGCCCGCTGGCGCCAGTCGTCGACGTAGACGGTCAGGGGCGCGCCCAGGGTCGGGCCCGCCGCATGGGGATCGGCTGCGCCCACCAGCGCCCGCTGAAGCGCCAGGCGTCGTGCACCGGGTTCTGGCGCGTCGGGCTGCGGCCGGTCGGGGCCAGACCAGCTGCGCCGCGGCCGTGATGGCCGCCATGACCTCGGGGCTGGGCGCGGGACGCGGGCGCAGGGCCAGCTGGCGCCGGATCGATGGCCGGGCGGGTCGAGCGGGCCGGCTTCGGCGCCGCGGCCCTGCTCACAGCGGCACGTTTCCGTGCTTGCGGCGGGGGAGCTCCTCGTGCTTGGAGGCCAGCATCTCCAGGCTCCGGCAGATGACGGCCCGGGTGTCGGCCGGCGAGATCACGTCGTCGATGTAGCCCCGCTCCGCCGCGATGTAGGGATTGGCGTAGCGCTCGGTGTACTCGTCGATGAGCTCGGCCCGCCGGCCGGCCGGGTCCGGCGCCTCGGCCAGCTCGCGGCGGTAGACGATCTCGACGGCGCCGTTGGGGCCCATGACGGCCAGCTCCGCCGAGGGCCAGGCGAAGGCCAGGTCGGCGCCGATCGACTTGGAGTTCATGACCACGTAGGCGCCCGCCGTAGGCCTTGCGGGTGATGATCTGGATGCGGGGCACGGTCGATTCGCAGTAGGCGTAGAGGAGCTTGGCCCCGTGGCGGATGATGCCGCCGTACTCCTGATCGGTGCCGGGCATGAAGCCGGGCACGTCGACGAAGGTGAGGAGCGGGATGTTGAAGGCGTCGCAGACGCGGACGAAGCGGGAGGCCTTCTCGGACGAGTCGATGTCGAGCACGCCGGCCAGCACGGCCGGCTGGTTGCCCACGATGCCCACCACCCGCCCGTCCATGCGGGCGAAGCCGCAGGTGATCGACATGGCCCAGTGCCGGTGGACCTCGAAGTAGTCCCCGTTGTCGACGACGGCCGCGATGACCTTCTTCATGTCGTAGGGCTGGTTCGGCGAGGCCGGCATGATGTCGATCAGCTCGGGCACCTGGCGGTCGGGCTCGTCGCCGGTCAGCTCCCGGGGCGGCTCCTCGAGGTTGTTGGAGGGCAGGAAGGAGAGCAGGTGGCGCACGTCGTCCAGGCAGGCCTTCTCGTCGGGGGAGACGAAGGTGGCCACGCCCGACTTGGTGGCGTGGCTCATGGCCCCGCCGAGCTCTTCGAGGGTGACGTCCTCGCCGGTGACCGTCTTCACCACGTCGGGCCCGGTGATGAACATGTGCGAGGTGCCCTGGACCATGAAGATGAAGTCGGTCATGGCCGGCGAGTAGACGGCACCGCCGGCGCAGGGGCCCATGATCACGCTGATCTGGGGGATGACCCCCGAGGCGGTCACGTTGCGGTGGAAGATGCCGCCGTAGGAGTGGAGCGAGACCACCCCTTCCTGGATGCGGGCGCCGGCGCCGTCGTTGAGCCCGATCATGGGGACCCCGGTGGAGGCGGCCAGGTCCATCACCTTGTGGATCTTCTCGGCGAACACCTCGCCGAGGGCGCCGCCGAAGACGGTGAAGTCCTGGCTGAAGATGCAGACCCGGCGGCCGTCGATGGTGCCGAACCCGGTGACCACCCCGTCGGTGTAGGGCCGGTTGTCCTCGAGGCCCATGCCGTGGGCCCGGTGGCGGGCCAGCATGTCGAGCTCCTGGAACGAGCCGTCGTCGAGGAGGTAGTCGATCCGCTCCCGGGCGGTCATCTTGCCCTTGGAGTGATGCCGCTCCACCGAGGCCTCGCTGCCCGCGTGCAAGGCCTGTTCCTTGCGCTCGGCCAGCTCCGTCAAACGCTCAGCCATCGAATGTTCCATAGCCGGGCAGGCTAACGCCCTCCGGCACCCACCCGGAAGCCGGCGACGCGGCCGCGCCGGCGTCGGCCCGGCATGCCTGGCTCCGGGCACGGCGACCCGGCACCGCCGCTACAATGGAACAGCGGTTGTTGCAGCTCCATGACCCGGCGCGATTGTCGGACCCCGGGGCACGGGCTATCATCTTCCGTCTGCCATGTGGGGCTTCGGCCTACGCGGTCACCGCGTCGCACATGGGTTCACCATTTTCAGTATCGAGAGGTAGCGCGTGCCCACAATCGCCCAGCTCGTCCGCAAGGGACGTCAGGCCAAGGTGACAAAGACCAAGACCCCGGCCCTGAAGGGCGCGCCCCAGCGACGGGGTGTGTGCACCCGCGTGTACACGACCACACCGAAGAAGCCGAACTCGGCCCTGCGCAAGGTGGCCCGTGTCCGCCTCTCGTCGGGAGTCGAGATCACGGCCTACATCCCCGGTGTGGGCCACAACCTGCAGGAGCACTCCATCGTCCTCGTCCGTGGTGGTCGTGTGAAGGACCTGCCCGGTGTGCGCTACAAGGTGGTCCGGGGTGCGCTCGACACCTCCGGCGTCCGTGAGCGCAGCCAGGCCCGCAGTCGCTACGGCGCCAAGAAGGAGTCCTAATGCCCCGTAACGGACCAGCAACCCGCCGCGAATTGGCCCCGGACCCGGTCTACCGCTCGGTCCTGGTGACCCAGGTGGTCAACAAGATCCTCTCGAGGGGCAAGCGCACCCTGGCCGAGCGCATCGTCTACGGCGCCCTCGACCTCGTGCAGGAGCGTTCCGGGGGTGACCCCGTGGCCGCCCTCAAGCGCGCCGTGGAGAACACCCGCCCCGAGCTCGAGGTGAAGAGCCGCCGGGTCGGCGGCGCCACCTACCAGGTGCCGGTCGAGGTTCGTCCCCGCCGGGCCACCACGTTGGCCATTCGCTGGCTGACCACCTACTCCCGCCAACGCCGCGAGAAGACCATGGCCGAGCGCCTGGCCGGCGAGATCCTGGATGCCTCCAACAACATCGGCGCCGCCGTCAAGCGCCGGGAGGACATGCACAAGATGGCGGAATCCAACAAAGCATTCGCCCACTACCGCTGGTAGTGGACCGCAACTCCATTCGAAGGAACACGACGCATCATGGCTGACGCCCTCCCCACACGCGATTTCCCCCTGGCCAAGACCCGCAACATCGGGATCATGGCCCACATCGACGCGGGCAAAACCACCACGACCGAGCGGATCCTCTACTACACCGGCCGCAACTACAAGATCGGCGAGGTCCACGAGGGCGCGGCCACCATGGACTGGATGGTGCAGGAGCAGGAGCGGGGCATCACCATCACCTCCGCCGCCACCACCTGCAACTGGCGCGACAACGTGATCAACATCATCGACACCCCGGGCCACGTGGACTTCACCGTCGAGGTGGAGCGGTCCCTGCGCGTCCTCGACGGCGCCGTGGCGGTGTTCGACGCCGTGGCCGGTGTGGAGCCCCAGACCGAGACGGTGTGGCGCCAGGCCAACAAGTACCACGTGCCCCGCATCTGCTTCGTCAACAAGATGGACCGGATCGGCGCCGACTTCGAGCGCACCGTCGAGATGATCCGGGACCGGCTCGACGCGCTGCCGGCCGTCACCCAGCTCCCCATCGGCGCCGAGTCCGAGTTCGTCGGCGTGGTCGACCTGCTCGAGAACAAGGCCCTGGTCTGGGGCGACGGCATGGGTGAGGAGTGGGAGACCCGCGACATCCCCGAGAACATGGCGACCGATGCCGAGGACGCCCGCCACCAGCTCATCGACGTCGTCTCCAACTTCGACGACGTGATCATGGAGAAGTACCTGGCCGAGGAGCCCATCACGGCGACCGACCTGCGCCGCGCCCTGCGCACGGCCACCCTGGCCGCCGAGGTGGTACCCGTGCTCTGCGGCTCCGCCTTCAAGAACAAGGGCGTCCAGCCCATGCTCGACGCGGTCGTCGACTACCTCCCCAGCCCGCTGGACCTTCCCCCGACCCAGGGCACCGCGCCCAACCACCCCGAAGACATCGAGGAGCGCAAGGCCGACGACGGCGAGGCCTTCTCCGCCCTGGCCTTCAAGGTCATGACCGACCCCTACGTCGGCAAGCTGACCTACATCCGGGTCTACTCGGGCACCCTGCCCAACGGGTCCACCGGTCACCAACTCGACCAAGGACAAGAAGGAGCGGATCGGCCGCATCCTCCAGATGCACGCCAACGACCGGGTGGACAAGGAGGCCATCTTCGCCGGCGACATCGTGGCCGTGGTCGGTCTCAAGAACACCACGACCGGCGACACCCTGTGTGACCCGGGCCACCCCATCGTCCTCGAGGCGCTGGAGTTCCCCGAGCCGGTCATCCACGTGGCCGTCGAGCCCAAGACCAAGGCCGACCAGGACAAGCTCTCCAAGGCCCTCTACTCGCTCAGCGAGGAGGACCCGACCTTCCGCGTCCGTTCGGACGAGGAGACGGGGCAGACCGTCATCTCGGGGATGGGCGAGCTCCACCTCGAGGTGCTGGTCGACCGCATGCTGCGTGAGTTCAGGGTGGACGCCAACGTGGGCAAGCCCCAGGTGGCCTACCGCGAGACCATCCGCAACACGGTCGAGAAGATCGAAGAGAAGTACGTCCGCCAGACCGGTGGCCGGGGCCAGTACGGCCACGTGGTCATCAGCGCCGAGCCGACCGGGCCCGGCGGTGGCTACGAGTTCGTCGACAAAATCAGTGGCGGGGTGATCCCCAAGGAGTACATCCCCTCGGTCGACGCCGGCATCCAAGAGGCGCTGACCTCCGGTGTGCTGGCCGGGTATCCGACGGTGGATGTCCGGGTCCTGCTGACCTACGGCTCCTACCACGACGTGGACTCCTCGGAAATGGCGTTCAAGATCGCCGGATCCATGGCGATCAAGAAGGCGCTCCGGGCCGCCAGCCCGGTCCTGCTCGAGCCGGTCATGGCGGTCACGGTGACCACGCCCGACGACTTACATGGGCGACGTCATCGGCGACCTCGTCCTCCCGTCGGGGCAAGGTGCAAAGCATGGACCAGCAGGGAAGCAGCCACGTGATCAACGCGCAGGTACCGTTGGCCGATATGTTCGGCTACGCTACTGACCTGCGTTCGCGCACCCAGGGTCGCGCCACGTACACGATGCAGTTCCACTCGTACAACGAGGTGCCCGAGTCGATCTCCAAGGAGATCATCGCCCGGGCCCACGGGGAGTAGCCGGGGCCCCAGGGCTCCGGCAACAGTTCGCACCAGCACACAGATTTCCCACCAGTAGACATTTCTCACCAGCAGACACAGAAAGCGGCGTTCAGTCGCCGCGGCGGGCCCACGGGGGTCCCGTCCGATATCAGGGAGTAGTTACGGCGATGGCCAAGAAGAAGTTCGAGCGCACCAAGCCTCACGTCAACGTGGGAACGATGGGACACATCGACCACGGCAAGACCACGCTCACGGCGGCGATCACCAAGGTCCTGTCGGAGAAGAACCCGAACACGTCCTTCACGGCGTTCGACAAGATCGACGCCGCTCCGGAGGAGAAGCAGCGGGGCATCACGATCACCATCGCCCACGTGGAGTACGAGACCGACGCACGTCACTACGCCCACGTCGACATGCCCGGCCACGCCGACTACATCAAGAACATGATCACCGGTGCGGCGCAGATCGACGGCGCCATCCTGGTGGTGTCGGCGGCCGACGGCCCCATGCCCCAGACCCGTGAGCACGTGCTGCTGGCCCGCCAGGTCGGCGTCCCCTACATCGTGGTGGCCCTGAACAAGGCCGACATGGTGGACGACCCCGAGCTGCTCGAGCTGGTGGAGATGGAAGTGCGCGAGCTCCTCAGCAACTACGACTTCCCGGGCGACGACACGCCGATCATCCATGTCAGCGCGCTCAAGGCTCTCGAGGGCGACCCCGAGTGGAGCGAGAAGATCGTCGAGCTGATGGACGCCGTCGACTCGTTCATCCCCGAGCCCGAGCGTGACGTGGACAAGCCGTTCCTCATGCCGATCGAGGACGTCATGTCCATCACCGGTCGTGGCACCGTGGTGACCGGCAAGGTCGAGCAGGGCATCGTCAAGGTGGGCGAGGAAGTCGAGATCGTCGGCCTTCGGGACACCCAGAAGACCACGGTCACCGGCATCGAGATGTTCCGCAAGCTGCTGGACGAGGGCCGGGCCGGCGACAACGTCGGTGCGTTGCTGCGAGGCACCAAGAAGGAAGAGGTGGAGCGCGGCCAGGTGCTGTGCAAGCCCGGCTCGATCACCCCGCACACCAACTTCGAGGCCAACGTCTACGTGCTGAACAAGGAGGAGGGTGGCCGTCACAAGCCGTTCTTCACCAACTACCGGCCCCAGTTCTACTTCCGGACCACCGACGTGACCGGCACCATCTCGCTGCCCGAGGGCACCGAAATGGTCATGCCCGGTGACAACACGGAGATGACCGTGGAACTGGGCAAGCCCATCGCAATGACTGAAGGTCTGCGCTTCGCCATCCGTGAGGGTGGTCGCACCGTTGCTTCCGGTCGGGTTACAAAGATCCTCAAGTAACACCCGAGACGTAACGGAACGAGAGCAGGCATCATGGCTGACGGCCCCAAGCAGAAGATTCGCATACGGCTCAAGGCCTATGACCACGAGATCCTCGATCAGTCGACCGAGAAGATCGTGCAGACGGTGTTGCGGACCCAGGCCAAGGTCCTGGGTCCCATCCCGTTGCCTACGGACAAGCACCGCTACACGGTGATTCGTTCGCCTCACAAGTACAAGGACTCCCGCGAGCACTTCGAAATGCGGGTGCACAAGCGCTTGGTGGACATCGTCGAGCACACGCCCAAGACAGTCGATTCGCTCCAGCGGCTCGACCTGCCGGCCGGCGTCGATATCGAGATAAAGATTCAGACCGCGTAATCCGGGCTTGTACGCCTGGCAGAGCGGGGCCCGCGTGGTGTAACGTCGCACGGGCCGATTTGGCACCCGATGGCGCCTCCGGCGCCGTCCTCTACAACAGAAGTGCGTGAACGCCGGTCTATGCCGGTACCTCACGCCAAACCATTCGAGCGCTCCGCTCGGGATTCCCGGGCGGAGCGTTGGCGTGCGCACGGGAAGCCGTGGGCAGCGCAGGGAGATAAGACACGTGGCAAGCAAGGCGATCGTCGGCGAGAAGGTCGGCATGACCCAGGTCTGGGACGAACAGAACCGCGCCATACCGGTGACGGTGCTGAAAGTCGCGCCCGTGCGCGTGGTCCAGGTCAAGACGGTCGAGTCGGACGGGTACTCCGCACTGCAGGTGACCTGGGGGTTTCGCCGGGCCTCCACCCTGACCAAGCCCCAGATCGGGCACTACGCCAAGGCCAGTGTCGAGCCGGGCCGCGGACTCGTGGAACTGCGGCTCGACGACGTGGCCGACTTCAGCGTGGGCCAGGAACTGGCAGCTGATATCTGGGCGGCGGGCGATCGTGTCGACGCCATCGCCGTCAGCAAGGGCAAGGGATTCGCCGGTGGCATGAAACGCCACAACTTCAAGGGCCAGGGGGCCTCGCACGGTAACCACAAGAGCCACCGTGTGCCCGGCTCCATCGGTGCCTGCGCCACGCCGTCCCGTGTCTTCAAGGGGACTCGGATGGCCGGGCAGATGGGTGGCAAGCAAGTGACCGCCCTCAATCTCCAGGTGATCTCCGCCGATCCGGAACGCCAGTTGGTCCTCGTCAAGGGTGCAGTGCCCGGAGCCCGGGGCACGGTCGTGGTCCTCCGGGACTCGGTCAAGGTGACCACCAAGCCAGGAGGGTCACGATGACCATCACTGATTCGGTGATTCGCGGACCGGTCAAGAAGGACCGTCCGGCTCCGGTGACCCGTACCGTCACGCGGCGCAATGTGGCCGGGGACGAGTTGGGGTCGGTCGACCTGGAGCCCTCGATCTTCGGGATCGAGCCCAACCTGGCCGTGCTGCACCAGGTCGTGACGGCCCAACTCGCCTCCATCCGGGCCGGTACCCAGTCCACCAAGACCCGTTCGCAGGTCCGTGGTGGCGGGGCCAAGCCTTTTGCCCAGAAGGGCACCGGTCGGGCCCGCCAGGGTTCGAGCCGCTCGCCCTCCATGAGCGGTGGTGGCATCGCCCTCGGGCCCAAGCCGCGGAGCTATAAGCAGCACACCCCCAAGAAGATGGTGCGCCTTGCGCTGCTGTCGGCCCTCAGCGACCGGGCGGCCAATGACCGGGTGGCCCTGGTCGACCAGTGGGGCTGGGAGGGCCCGAAGACCAAGGACGCCGTCGCCGCCCTCACCAACCTCGAGATCACCGGTTCCGTCCTGGTGGTTCTGGCCGCCGACGAGACGATCGCCGGCCGCTCCTTCGCCAACCTGCCGCAGGTGACGACCACCTCCTTCGGGCAGCTCTCCGCCCACGACGTCCTGCGCAACGACTGGATCGTGTTCTCCGACCGCACGCTGCCGGGGTCGGATGCCTTCGCGGGCACCGCTGCCGTTGAGGCCCCGGAGGCGACTGAAGAAGCTGCGCCCGCGGTTGTTGCCGATGCCGATGCCGTTGACGACGTCGTTGACGACGTCGTTGACGATGATGCCGATGCCGAGGAGACCGACGCCGATGCGTGATGCCATGTCAGTGCTGATCCGGCCCGTCGTGTCCGAGAAGAGCTACGGGCTCATGGACCAGAACGTCTACGTCTTCATCGTGGATCCCGGTGCCACGAAAATCGACGTCCGCCACGCGGTCGAGCAGGCCTTCAACGTGCGCGTCACCAACGTCAACACCCTGAACCGCAAGGGCAAGTCGACGCGCAACCGGCGCACGAACATCAAGGGCCACCGTCCCAACACCAAGCGCGCCATCGTCACCCTCCATCCCGACGACTCCATCGATCTCTTCGATCGCTGATCACAGGATCGCACTCCATGCCACTTCGCTCACGCAAACCCACCAGCCCGGGCCGTCGTTTCCAGACGGTGTCGGACTTTTCCGAGATCACCCGCGATCACCCGGAGAAGTCGCTGCTCGCGCCCAACCCGGGATCGGGCGGGCGCAACAACCACGGTCGAAAGACGGCCCGTCACCGCGGTGGCGGTCACAAGCAGCAGTACCGGATCATCGACTTCCGCCGCAACAAGGACGGCGTCCCGGCGCGCGTGGCGGCCATTGAGTACGACCCCAATCGCAATGCCCGGATCGCGCTGCTCCACTACGCCGACGGCGAGAAGCGCTACATCCTCGCTCCGGCCGGGCTCAAGGTGGACGACAAGGTCCAGAGCGGCCAGGGAGCGGACATCCGCCCCGGCAACGCGCTGCCCCTGCGCTATATCCCGGTGGGCTCGACCATCCACAACGTCGAACTCCGTCCCGGCGGTGGCGGAAAGATGGCCCGGGGCGCGGGAATGAGCATTCAGCTGGTGGCCAAGGAAGGCGCCTTTGCCACCCTGCGTCTCCCCTCGACGGAAATGCGCCGTGTGTCGATCGATTGTCGCGGCACCCTGGGTGTGGTCGGTAACGCCGAGGCGGAACTGATCAAGATCGGGAAAGCAGGACGCAACCGCTGGAAGGGCAAGCGTCCCCAGACCCGTGGAGTGGCCATGAACCCGGTCGACCACCCGCTCGGTGGTGGAGAGGGCAAGTCCTCGGGTGGACGTCACCCGGTTTCGCCGTGGGGCAAGGCCGAGGGCCGTACCCGGTCACGCAACAAGAAGTCCGATTCGATGATCGTCCGCCGGCGCCGCACCCGCGGCGCACGGCGGTAGGCGAAGGGTTGAGCAGGTATGCCGCGTAGCTTGAAGAAGGGCCCATTCGTCGACGACCACCTGTTGAAGAAGGTGGACGTGTTGAACTCGAGCGGAGAGAAGAAGGTCATCAAGACCTGGTCCCGTCGTTCGACCATCATCCCCGACATGGTCGGCCACACCATCGCCGTCCATGACGGGCGCCGGCACGTGCCGGTCTACGTGACCGAATCCATGGTCGGCCACAAACTGGGCGAGTTCGCCCCGACACGCACCTTCCGGTACCACGCCGGGCAGGAGCGGGGAGCACGACGCTGACATGACCGCCACCAAGACCAACGAGCGTCCCGGGACGCGTGCCGTTCTCCGCCACAGCGGGTTGTCGGCTTCCAAGGTCCGCCAGGTCCTCGACCTCATCCGTGGGCAGGACGTGGACCGGGCCGCCGAAATCCTCGTCGGCACCGAGCGCGAAGCGGCGAACATCATCGGCAAGGTGCTGGCTTCGGCCGTGGCCAACGCCGCCCACAACGATTTCCAGAATCCCGACGAGCTCTACGTGTCGGCCTGCTACGCCGACGAAGGAACGACGGCCAAGCGCTGGCGCCCCCGGGCCCGCGGCCGGGCCACGCGCATCCGCAAGCGCTCGAGTCACATCACGATCATCGTGAGCCGGTTGCCGGCCGACAAGCTCGAGCTGCGCCGCAAGCGCATGGAAGCGGTCAGCGCGCACCGTTCACGCCGGGTCGACGCCTCACGGCGCCGGGCCGACCTGTCGGGTCGCCTCTCCCGCCGCCGCGCCTCACAGGCGGTGGCCGAAGCCGAGGCCGCAGCTGCGGCGGAGGCCGAGGAAGAGACCGTCGATCCCGATGTGATCGATGTGCCCGAGCTCGAGGCGGCCGAAGTCGACGAGATCGAGGCCGGGGAGCCGGACGACGACAGCGCAGAGGTCGACGGCGCAGAGTACGAAGTGGACGACGTCAGCGACGAAGGTGCCGCCGAAGTCGTCGATATGGACGACGAGGACGAGACGGTCGAGGCAGACGCCGACGCCGATGAGAAGGGCGAGTAGATGGGCCAGAAGGTAAACCCCTATGGCTTCCGTCTCGGTATCACTACCGATTGGAAGTCCCGTTGGTTCGAGGAGCGGCATTACCGCGAGTTCGTGGTCGAGGATTGGAAGATCCGCGACTACCTCATGACGCAGCTCGAGGCGGCCGCGGTCAGCCGCATCGAGGTGGAGCGCACGCGCGACCGCTTGCGGGTCGACATCCACACGGCCCGCCCGGGCATCGTGATCGGCCGTCGCGGCTCCGAAGCCGATCGGCTCAAGAAGAAGCTCGAGGAGATCACCGGTCTCCAGAACCGGATCCAGCTGAACATCCAGGAGATCAAGCAGCCCGAATTGGACGCGGCCCTCATCGCCCAGGGCATCTGCGACCAGCTGGTGCGGCGCGTGGCCTTCCGTCGTGCGATGAAGCGGGCCATTCAGACCGTGCAGAAGGCCGGGGCCCAGGGCATCAAGGTGCAGTGCTCAGGCCGGCTCGGTGGCTCGGAAATGTCCCGCAAGGAGCAGTACCGCGAGGGTCGGGTGCCGTTGCACACCCTGCGGGCCGACATCGACTATGGCTTCCGCGAGGCGCGGACGACATCGGGCCGGGTCGGCGTGAAGGTCTGGATCTACAAGGGTGACATCCTGCCGTACAAGGTGTCCATCGAGGACAAGATCACCCGCGAGGCTGCCATGGCCGTCGGCGAGACCTCGGGCCAGAGTGGGCCCCGGCGCCTCATCACCGCCGGTGGCGGTCGCCGCAAGGCCGATTTCGGGGCGCCCGGTGAGGATTCCCCGGCCGAGAACGGGGCCGTCGCCGACAGCGACCTGCTCGACGAGCTCCTGATCGATACCCCGAACGGGACAGAAGCATTCGCGGTGGACATCGTCGAGGCGCCTGTCGCCGATGAAGTGACCGATGAGGTGACCGACGACGTGGTCGAGGCCCCGGTGGCCGACCTGCTTCCGGTCGCCCCCAGTGAGCCCGACGACTTGGAACGTCAGTTGGCCAAGGACGAGGAAATGGAACGTCAGAACCGCCACGAGCACCACGAGGCTCCGCACTTCCGCAAGGAGTCGGATTGACATGTTGATGCCCAAGAAGGTCAAGCACCGCAAGACACAGCGCGGCCGCCTGAATGGACAGGCCAGGGGCGGCGCGTCCGTCGCCTTCGGCGACTTCGGCATTCAGGCCATGGAGCCCGGTTGGTTGACGGCACGTCAGATTGAGGCGGCCCGTATCGCCATGACCCGTCACGTCAAGCGTGGTGGGAAGGTCTGGATCCGCGTCTTCCCCGACAAGCCGGTGACCCACAAGCCGGCCGAGACCCGCATGGGCTCGGGCAAAGGGCAACCCCGAGCTGTGGGTGGCCGTCGTGCACCCGGGCCGGATTCTCTTCGAGCTCGCCGGAGTCGACGAGGAGTTGGCGCGCGCCGCCATGGAGCGGGCCATCCAGAAACTGCCGTTCAAGGCGCGCTTCGTCGTGCGGCCGGGGACGCATGGACACGCGGAAGTAGCCGTCTGATGGCAAGCGCAAGTGATCTGGCCCAGCTGGACGGTGGTGAGCTGGCGACCCGTTTGGGTGACGCCCGGCGCGAGCTGTTCAACCTGCGCTTCCAGCTGGCGACCGGCCAGCTGGACAACCCGGCGCGGGTCGGGCAGGTACGCCACGACGTGGCCCGCATCCTGACCGTGTTGCGTGCCCGCGAGATCCTCGAGGCCGAAGGCGTCTACGTGGCACCCACCGCCGCCGCGCACTCCGAAGCGCTGGCCAAGCTGGCCGCCGAGGACGCAGAGGTGGCCGAGCGGGCCGCCGCCCGTGCCGCAGCGGCCGAAGCCGAGGCGGCGGCCGATGGTCACGACCACGATCACGATCATGACGATGTCGATGTCGACGATGTGGAAGACGATGATGTCGATGACATCGACGATGACGATGACGATGACGATGACGACTTGACGAAGACGACGAAGAGGAAGAGGCCTGATGGCCGACGAAACCGAAGAGACGACCGACGAAGTGACCGAGCCGTGGAAGCGGCCGAGGCCACGCCCGCGTCCGCACCTGAGCCCGAGCCATCCCCGGTAGTGGCCGCCCCGGTCGTGACCGCCACGCCTGTGGCGCCCAAGGCTGCCGCGGCGCCTCTCGATGCCGAGGACGGCCCACGCCCGAACCGGCGCAAGGTGCGTGAGGGTGTCGTCGTGTCCGATGCCATGCAGTCGACCGTGGTGGTGGCCGTGGTGGAGCGTGTCCGTCACCCCCGCTACGGCAAGACGGTGCAGCGCACCAAGAAGCTCTACGTGCACGATGCCGAGGACACGGCCAAGGTGGGGGACCGGGTCCGCGTGCAGGAGACCCGTCCGTTGTCCAAGCTCAAGCGCTGGCGCCTCACCGAAGTTGTGGAGAGGGCCCGATGATCCAGCAAGAGTCCCGCCTGCGGGTGGCCGACAACTCCGGGGCGCGTGAGGTGCTGTGCATCCGCGTGCTCGGTGGGTCCCGCCGTCGTTACGCCAGCATCGGCGACGTCTTCGTGGCCACGGTCAAGGACGCCATCCCCGGTGCGGCGGTGAAGAAGGGCGACGTGGTCAAGTGCGTGGTCGTGCGCACCAAGAAGGAAAAGCGCCGGGCCGACGGCAGCTACATCAGATTCGACGAGAACGCGGCGGTGCTGATCAACGACCAGCAACAGCCCCGCGGCACCCGCATCTTCGGCCCGGTCGGGCGCGAGCTGCGGGACAAGCGGTTCATGCGCATCGTGTCGTTGGCTCCGGAGGTGTTGTGATGCGGATCCACAAGGGCGATCAGGTGATCGTGCGCTCGGGCAAGGACAAGGGCAAGAAGGCCGAGGTCGTGCGGGCCTTCCCGCGGAGGAGAAGGTCATCCTCGAAGGCGTGAACATCGCCAAGCGCCACGCCAAGCCCACCCGGGCCACGCAGCAGGGTGGCGTCATCGACAAGTTCATGCCGGTGCACGTCTCCTCCGTGGCCTTGTGGTGCAAGAGCCACGACGGCCCGGCGCGGGCGGGCATCGACATCGGCAAGGACGGCGAGAAGGTCCGCGTCTGCCGCAAGTGCGGAGCCCAGCTATGAGCACGACCGTGAGCGCACCGGCCCGTCCCCGGCTCAAGGAGCGCTACCTGAGCGAGCTGCGGGCCCAGCTGCAGGACGACCTCGAACTGGGCAACATCATGGAGGTACCCGGTCTTGAGAAGATCGTCATCAACATGGGCGTAGGCCGGGCCACCCAGCAGGCCTCTCTCCTCGAGGGGGCTCAGCGCGACCTGGAGATCATCACGGGACAAAAGCCGATCGTGACGAGGGCGAAGCAGTCGATCGCCGGATTCAAGTTGCGTGAGGGCCAGGCCATCGGCGCCAAGGTAACCTTGCGCGGCGACCGGGCCTGGGAGTTCTTCGACCGTCTTGCTGAGCTTGGCCATTCCCCGGATCCGTGACTTCCGGGGGCTTTCCCCCCGTTCGTTCGACGGCAAGGGCAACTACACCTTCGGGGTCACCGAGCAGCTCATCTTCCCCGAGATCGACTATGACCGCATCGACAGCGTCCGCGGCATGGACATCACCATCGTCACCACCGCACGCAACAACGAGGAAGGGCGGGCGTTCCTCGCTGCGTTCGGCTTCCCGTTCCGACAGGAGACTCGATAAGCATCATGGCAAAAAAGGCTTTGATTGAGAAGCAACAGCGCACACCGAAATTCAAGGTTCGGGGCTATACCCGCTGCCAGCGGTGTGGTCGTCCCAAGGCCGTGTATCGCAAGTTCGGGCTCTGCCGTATCTGCCTGCGTGTGATGGTGCACGCCGGCGAGATACCGGGCGTCACAAAGGCGAGTTGGTAGGCGCACCATGACGATGACCGATCCCATCGCGGACATGCTCACGCGTATCCGCAACGCCAACTCCGCCATGTTCGACACGGTGAAGATGCCCGGCTCCAAGCTGAAGGAATCCCTCGCGGGCATCCTCGAACGGGAGGGCTTCATCGCGGGCTACCACGTCGAGCCGAACGGTGACAAGCCGGGCACGACGCTCGAGATCTCCCTGAAGTACTCGGCCGACCGCACCCGCACCATCGCCGGCATCAAGCGGATCTCCAAGCCCGGACTGCGCATTTACGCCCGGGCCGACGGCATCCCGCGCGTGCTGGGCGGCATGGGGGTGGCCGTGCTGTCGACCAGCCAGGGTCTGGTGACCGATCGTGAAGCGCGCCGCAAGCACTTGGGCGGCGAGGTGCTCTGCCATGTCTGGTAGTCCCATGGCCGCCCACTGACCCGCACGGGAGGTGAAGTCTGATGTCACGTATCGGACGTTCGCCCATTCCGGTCCCTTCCAACGTCACCGTCACGCTCGACGGCAACGCGGTCAGCGTCAAGGGACCCCAGGGCCAACTCGATCGGGAGCTCCCGGCCGGCATCTCCATCACCCGGGAGGGTGAGGAGCTCGTGGTCACCCGCCCCGACGACGAGCGGCGCCACCGTGCGCTGCACGGCCTGTCGCGCTCGCTGGTCGCCAACATGGTGACCGGTGTCACCGACGGCTTCTCCAAGGACCTCGAGATCGTCGGCGTGGGTTACCGCGCCACCGCCAAGGGCCCGGGCTCGCTCGAGCTCGCCCTCGGCTTCTCGCACCCGGTGTTCGTCGACGCCCCCGAGGGCATTACCTTCGAGGTGCCTCTGCCGACCCGCATCACGGTCAGGGGCATCGACAAGGAAAAGGTGGGCCAGGTGGCCGCCGACATCCGCAAGCTCCGCAAGCCCGAGCCCTACAAGGGCAAGGGCGTGCGCTACGCCGGCGAGCGGGTCCTCCGCAAGGCCGGAAAGGCAGCGAAGTAATGGCACGTACAGACGATCGCACCCGGCTCCGGGTTCGCCGCCACGCCCGGGTCCGGGCCAAGGTGACCGGTACCCCCGAGGTGCCCGCGCCTGGCCGTGCACCGTTCGAATCGCCACATTTCGGCCCAGGTCATCGACGACACCACCGGGCGGACCCTGGCGTCCGCCTCGTCGGTGGAGCCGGATCTGCGCGCCAGTCTGGGCCAGAGCGGCGGCGGTAACGTGACCGGCGCCGCGTCGGTCGGGCGGTTGTTGGGAACACGGGCCAAAGCGGCCGGCATCACAAAAGTGGTCTTTGACCGTGGTGGCTTCGTCTATCACGGCCGTGTCGCCGTCCTGGCGGATGCGGCACGGGCCGAGGGACTGGAGTTCTGAGCATGGTCGACACACAGTACGAAGAGCGCACCATCAAGGTGAACCGGGTGGCCAAGGTCGTCAAGGGCGGCCGCCGGTTCTCCTTCGCCGCTCTCATGGTGGTGGGAGACGGCAACGGCAAGGTCGGCCTGGGCTACGGCAAGGCCAAGGAAGCCGGGTTGGCCGTCCAGAAAGGCATCGAAGAGGCGCGGAAGAACCTCTTCGAGGTCCCGCTGGCCGGCAGCACCATCGTGCACCCGGTCATCGGGGAGAGCGGCGCCGGCCGCGTCATGCTCAAGCCGGCCGCACCCGGTACCGGCGTCATCGCCGGTGGCGCGGCCCGGGCCATCCTCGAGATGGCGGGCATCCGCGACATTCTGGCCAAGTCGCTCGGCTCCTCCAACGGGATCAACGTGGCCCACGCCACCATCGCCGGCCTCAAGGCACTGCGCCGCCCCGACGAGGTGGCGGCCCTGCGGGGCAAGGCGGCCGACGAAGTGACGCCCGGGCGGCGTGCTGCGCTCCTACCGTGAGCGCAAGCGCGAGACCGACCTCTATGCCGCGGAGACGCGCTGACCATGCCTGCACGTCCGCCCAAGGCCACCAAAGACGACAAGGCGCGCCTGGTGATCACCCAGACGCGCTCCGCCATCGGAAGCAAGCCCAAGCACCGCGGCACGCTGCGTGCCCTGGGGCTGCGCGGCATCGGGCAGTCCAACGACCTGCCGGACCGCCCCGAAATCCGGGGCATGATCGCCCGCGTCCCGCATCTGATCAACGTTGAGGAGGTGTCGCAATGAAGCTGCACGATCTGGCGCCACCCAAGGGCGCCACGAAGGCCAAGCAGAGGGTAGGCCGCGGCACCGGCGGCAAGGGCCACAAGACGGCCGGCCGCGGGACCAAGGGCCAGCACGCCCGCAACACCGTGCCCGCCGGCTTCGAAGGTGGGCAGCTGCCCCTCATGCAGCGCATCCCCAAGCTCAAGGGGTTCACCAACCCCTTCCGCATCGTCTACACCCCGGTCAACATCGGGGTCCTGGCCGGGCCTCGAGGGTGACGAGTTCACCGTGCAGACCATGGTCGACGCCGGATTGTGCCGGCCGAAGGATCTGGTCAAGGTTCTCGGGCAGGGTGCGCTGTCGCGCCCGATCCGGGTGACCGCCCACGCCTTCTCGGCTTCGGCCGCCGCCGCGATCACCACGGCGGGCGGTAGCGTTGAGAAGATGCCACTCCCCTTCGGCCATGGGCGTCCCCCGGCATCGGGCAACGCCTTGATGAACCGGTAGTGACGACACCCGGACAACACTGAGAAGGCGCGTCCATGCTCTCGCGGCTTGCCAATGTGTTCAGGGTTCCGGACCTTCGTAACAAGGTCATCTTCACCCTGGCCATCATCGCCCTCTACCAGATCGGGGCCAACGTCCCGGTTCCGGGGGTGAACTGGAGCCGCCTGCAATCCCTCGAGGCGGGCGCATCCTCGTCGGGCGTTCTGGGCTTCCTCAATCTCTTCAGCGGCGGCGCGCTGGTGCGCCTGGCCGTGTTCGGCCTGGGCGTCATGCCCTACATCACCAGCTCCATCATCATTCAGCTGCTCTCGACCGTGATCCCCAAGCTGGAGGAGTGGCGCGACCAGGGTGCGGTCGGGCAGAAGAAGATCACCCAGACCACCCGCTACCTGACCGTCGCGCTGGCGCTCATGCAGTCGTCCGGGCTGATCTACGCCTTCCACGGACACGACGCCGCCCTGCTCGGCACCACGGTCGACCTCATCCCGAAGTTCAGCTTCCCCCTTGCCGCCTTCATGGTCCTGTGCCTGACGGCCGGGACGGCGTTCGTCATGTGGCTGGCCGAGCTCATCACCCAGCGCGGCATCGGGCAGGGCATGTCGATCCTGATCTTCGCCAACGTGGTGGCGGCCATCCCGAACGGGTTCCGGTCGATCCTGGCCGAGGGCGGCAAGTTCAAGTTCGGCGTCATCATCGCCGTCTCCCTCATCCTGCTGGTGACCATCGTCTTCTTCGACCAGGGCCAGCGACGGATTCCGGTCACCTTCGCCCGCCGGGTCGTCGGCCGCCGGATGTACGGCGGGAGCAGCACCTACATCCCGCTGAAGGTGAACCAGTCCGGTGTCATCCCGATCATCTTCGCCTCGTCGGTCCTCTACATCCCGGTCCTGCTGTCCAACGTGATCCAGGTGGACTGGTTCCAGAGTTTCGTCCGGCGCAGCCTGACGCCGACCAGCTTCTTCTACATCGCGGCGTACTTCGTCCTCATCTTCATGTTCACGTTCTTCTACGTCTACGTGGCCTTCGACCCCCACCAGCAGGCGGATCTGATCCGCAAGCAGGGCGGCTTCGTCCCCGGCATCCGGCCCGGGCCGCCCACCGAGCGGTACTTCGCCCACATCCTCAGCCGGATCACGGTCGTGGGTGCGGTGTTCCTCGGGTCGGTGGCGGTCGTCCCCTCCCTCCTCATGGCGTTGTGGCATCTCAACTCGTTCCCCTTCTACGGAACGACGCTGTTGATCTCCGTCGGCGTCGCGCTCGAGACGATGCGCCAGATCGACAGCCAGCTGATGATGCGCAACTACGAGGGCTTCCTCAAGTAGGGATCTGTGATCCCCGGGGTCAGGCTCGTGGTCCTCGGCAAGCAGGGGGCCGGCAAGGGAACGCAGTGCGTTCGCCTTTCGCACCACTACGTCGTGCCCCATGTCTCCACCGGGGACATGTTGCGGGGCGAGGTCAAGTCCAAGACGCCGCTCGGCGTGCGGGCCCAGTCCCTCATGGACAAGGGCGAGCTCATCCCCGACGACATGGTCATGGAGATGGTGCAGACCCGCCTCTCCGAGCGTGACACGAGGGGTCGTGGCTTCGTCCTCGACGGCTGCCCCCGCACCACGGCCCAGGCCACCGAGCTGGACGAGATCGTGCACCCCTTCGGGTTGGACATCGTGATCGACCTCAACGTGCCCACCGATCTGGTCATGAAGCGCCTGGCCTCGCGGCGGGTCTGCGTGGACTGCGGGGCGAACTACTCGACGGCGGCGCCGCCCATGGTCAACTGGACCTGCGACGTCTGCGGCGGCGAGGTGATCCAGCGCGAGGACGACACCGAAGAGGCTATCCAGCGGCGCTTGAACCTCTACGAGGCCGAAACGGCGCCGCTCATCGCCTGGTATACCGAACGTGGCCTTTTGGTTTCCATCAACGGGACCGGGTCGCCCGATGCGGTGACCCGCCGGGTGGTGGGGGCCATCGACACCAAGCGGCAGAAAATGAGGGAGTAGTGCGACGTAACGACGAAGAGCTGGCCAAAATGCGCAAGGCCGGCAAGGTCGTGGCGGAGATGCACGAGGAGACCCGGGCCGCGGCCAAGCCCGGGGTGACGACGGCCGAGCTGGACGCCGTGGCCCGGGCGGTGCTCGAGCGCCGCGGGGCGCGCTCCAATTTCTTGGGCTACCACGACTTCCCCGCCGTGATCTGCACCTCGCCCAACAGCATGATCGTCCACGGCATCCCCGGGGCCTACCGGCTGGAGGAGGGGGACATCCTCTCCATCGACTGCGGGGCGATCATCGAGGGGTACCACGGTGACGCCGCCTTCACCATGGGCATCGGGAAGATCTCGGCCGAGGCCCAGAAGCTGATCGAGGTGACCGAGCGCAGCCTGTGGGCGGGGATCGAGCAGCTGAAGAAGGGAAACGCCCTGCACGAGGTGGGCCGGGCCGTACAGAACGTGGCCGAGGCCAGCGGGTTCAGCGTGGTGCGCGAGTACGTGGGGCACGCCATCGGCACCGCCATGCACGAGCAACCCCAGGTGCCGAACTACTGGCCCGGCAACCGTGGGCCCACGCTCAAGACGGGCATGGTGTTCGCCGTCGAGCCCATGGTCAATGCCGGCTCGGCCGCCACCGAGATGCTCGATGACGGGTGGAGCGTCGTCACCGCCGACGGCCGCCTCTCGGCCCATTTCGAGCACACCATCGCCGTCACGCCGGACGGCCCGGAGGTCTTCACCTTGGCCTGAGAGCGGACCCTGGCGGGGCTCGGGCCCAGGCCCGTACGGGGGCCGTTGGAATTGTGCGCCAATTGGGGTAGAATAATTCGCTGGTTCTGGGCCAGGTCGCTTTTGGGCCACTTGCCGTCGAGCCACATCCGATTCCGCCCCGTTCCGGCCTCGCGCCACCGGTGCGCTCGGAGCAGCACCAGAAATCGATCATTGAGGAGAGTCACCTGCCCAAGCCCAAGGAAGATGCCATCGTGCTCGAAGGCACGGTGGTCGAGCCACTGCCCAATGCAATGTTCCGCGTAGAGCTGGAGAACGGACACAAAGTGTTGGCGCACAGCTCGGGCAAAATGCGGATGCACCGTATCCGCATCCTTCCGGGGGACAAGGTCCAGGTGGAGATCACTCCGTACGACCTCAACCGGGGTCGTATCACCTACCGGTACAAGTAGGCACCGGTGCAAGTAGCGAGAGATAAGGACGCGACGTGAAAGTTCGGCCAAGTGTCAAGCCGATCTGTGAGAAGTGCAAGGTCATCCGGCGGCATGGCGTCGTCCGGGTGATCTGTGAGAACCCGCGCCACAAGCAGCGCCAGGGCTGAGGAGAGGAACCATATGGCTCGAATTTCGGGAGTGGACATCCCCCGCGAGAAGCGGTTGGAGATCTCCCTGACGTACATCTTTGGCATCGGCAACACCCTCTCGAGCCAGATCTGTGAAGCGGTCGACGTCAATCCCTCGACGCGGGTGCGTGACCTGACCGACGAAGAGGTGGCGCGGCTGCGCACCTATATCGACGCCAACTTCAGGGTCGAAGGTGACCTGCGGCGCGACGTGTCCCAGGACATCAAGCGCAAGATGGAGATCAACTGCTACCAGGGTGTGCGTCACCGTAAGGGGCTGCCGGTCCACGGCCAGCGGACGCACACCAACGCCCGGACACGTAAGGGCCCGAAGAAGACCGTGGCCGGGAAGAAAAAGGTGAAGAAGTAGATGGCAAAGCCCACCAAGCAGGCTCGTCGCCCGCGCCGCAAGGAGCGCAAGAACATCAGTTACGGCGTGGCGCACATCAAGAGCTCGTTCAACAACACGATCGTGTCGATCGCCGACCCCGAGGGCAACGTGCTCGCCTGGGCCTCGGCCGGCAATGTCGGTTTCAAGGGTTCCCGCAAGTCCACCCCGTTCGCGGCCCAGCTGGCCGCCGAAGCCTGCGCCAAGCGGGCGATGGAGCACGGGGTGCGCAAGGTCGACGTCCTCGTCCGTGGCCCCGGCTCGGGTCGTGAGACGGCAATCCGGTCGCTCGCTGCCGTCGGCATCGAAGTCGTCGGCATCAAGGACGTCACCCCCATCCCCCACAACGGCTGCCGCCCCAAGAAGCGGCGTCGGGTCTAGGTCTAGAGGAAGAGTTTTATGGCGAGATACACCGGACCCGTCTGCCGTCTCTGCCGGCGTGAGCGGACCAAGCTGTTCTTGAAGGGCGAGCGTTGCTACTCGCTCAAGTGCCCCGTCTCCGAGGCGGTCACCGATCGTCACAGCCGCGCCTACCCGCCCGGTGAGCACGGGCGTGACCGCATGCGGCAGGGGTCCGAGTACCTGACCCAGCTGCGCGAGAAGCAGAAGGCGCGCCGCATCTACGGCCTTTTGGAGAAGCAGTTCCGCAACCTCTACGAGGAGTCGAGCCGGCAGCCCGGCATCACCGGCGAGAACCTCCTGCGCAACCTCGAGCTGCGGCTCGACAACGTCGTCTTCCGGGCCGGGTGGGGCGCCAGCCGCCGCCAGGCCCGCCAGTTCGTCCGCCACGGGCACGTGCTCGTCAACGGCAAGCGGGTCGACATCCCGAGCTACCGGGTGCGCAAGGGCGACCGGGTCACCCTCAAGAGCGGTACCCGCGAGAACTTCTCGGTGCGCCGCAACATGGACACCCTGGAGCGCCAGACCCCGGCCTGGCTCGAGACCGGTGACGGCGGCTTCAGCGTCGCCGTGCTGAACCCCCCGCTGCGCGAGCACATCGACGAGCCCGTGCAGGAGCAGCTCATCGTCGAGCTGTACTCGAAGTAGGACCTGACCCTCTCATCCGGCGTTCCCACGCCGCCCCGACCCACCCCGACGCAACACAGGAGTCCCCACGATGCTGATGATCCAACGACCGACAGTGGAAGCAGTCGACGAAGAGCAGAACAACCGCCAGCGTTTCGCCATCGGCCCGCTCGACCCCGGCTTCGGCACCACGCTGGGAAACTCGCTGCGCCGCACACTGCTCTCGTCCATTCCCGGGGGAGCGGTGACGCAGCTTCGCTTCGATGAGGCGCTGCACGAGTTCACCACGCTTCCCGGGGTGAAAGAGGATGTCACCGACATCATCCTGAACCTCAAGGACCTGCTCGTGCGACTGCACACCGACGAGCCCGTGACCCTCCGGCTCGACGTGCGGGGCCCGATCGATGCCACCGCCGCCGACCTGCAGGCGACCTCCGACGTCGAAGTCCTCAACCCCGATCTGCACATCGCCTCGATCAACGCCAAGGGCCGCCTCGCCGTCGATGTGACGGTCGAGCGGGGTCGTGGCTACGTGTCGGCGGACAAGAACAAGCGTTCCAACACCATCGGCGTCATCCCCATCGACTCCATTTTCTCGCCCGTGCACCGGGTGACCTTCGACATCGAGCCGGTGCGGGTGGAGCAGTCCACCAACTACGACCGCCTGGTGCTCGACATAGAGACGGACGGGACCATCACTCCCCGCGAGGCGCTGGCCTCGGCTGGTGACACCCTGCGCAACCTGGTCGGTCTGGTCGCCGACCTGGAGGATGCGCCGCAGGGTTTGGAACTGGGCGTACCCGGTCTTTCCCCCGTCAGGCTCGCCCGATCTCGACCTGCGCATCGAGGACCTCGACCTGTCCGAGCGCCCCCGGAACTGTCTCAAGCGGGCGCAGATCAACACGATCGGCGAGCTGGTCGAACGGACGATGGACGATCTGCTGGCCATCACCAACTTCGGGCAGAAGTCGGCCGATGAAGTCGTGCAGCGCCTGGACGAGCGCGGGCTCTCGCTCCGCACCCGGGACTGATCGTCATGCAGGGAACTCCGAAGCGTGGACGTCGCATGGGCGGGAGCTCGGCGCACCAGAAGGCCATTTTGGGCAACCTGGTGGCCTCGTTGATCGCGGCCGAGTCGTTGGTGACCACCGAGGCCAAGGCCAAGGCGCTCCGCCCGGTGGCCGAAAAGTGCGTGACCGCCGCCCGCAAGGGCGGTATCCACCAGCACCGCCGTGTCGTGGCCCTGATCCGGGACAAGGACATGGCCCACAAGCTCTTCGAGGAGATCGGGCCCCGCTATGCGGAGCGTCCCGGCGGCTACACCCGCATCCTCAAGCTCGGTCCGCGCCCGGGCGACAACGCGCCGATGGCGCGGATTGAGTTCGTCTAGTCCCGGCATCGATCTGGGCGGGCTCGACCCTTCGGAGGCTGTCGAACTGCGGGAGCAGCTGCAGCGCTGGAGGCTCCTGATCGCCTACGACGGTGCCGCATTTCGCGGCTTCGCCCTCCAGCCCGAGGTCCCGACGGTGGCCGGCGCCCTGCGCCACGCCCTCGGTCGGACGGCCCGCATGAGCGAGCCTCCCCAGTTGACCTGCGCCGGCCGTACCGATGCCGGGGTGCACGCCCGCGGCCAGGTGGTCCACGTCGACCTGCCTCCCGTTCCCTTCGACGGCGTCGGCCTGGCCCGTGCGCTCAACCGTCAGCTGGCGCCATCCATCGTGGTGCTCCGGGCCGACGAGGTTTCCTCCGACTTCGACGCCCGGCGCTCGGCGCTCGCCCGGAGCTACCGCTACCTGGTGTGGAACGCCCCGGCTCCCGATCCCCTGTTGGACCCCATGGTGTGGCATGTGCGCGATCCGCTCGATCTGCGGGCCATGGAAGCGGCTTCGGACGTGCTCCTGGGCACCCACGATTTCCGCTCCTTCTGCCGCCGCAAGCCCGGCTCGAGCCCCGAGGAGCCCATTGTCAGGCGCGTGACACGGGCGAAATGGGTTCTCGAGGAGGGCCGTGAGCTCGCCGACATCGGCACCGGCCGCCTCCTCCGTTTCGAGATTCAGGCCAATTCCTTCTGCCACCAGATGGTCCGCTCGGTCGTCGGCAGCCTGGTCGAGGTCGGCCGGGGGAAGGCGAACGCGGCCACGCTGCTGGAGCGACTCCGGGCGACGACCCGGCACCGGGCGGCCGATCCTGCGCCGGCCCAGGGGCTCTGCCTGGTCTCGGTGGACTACGGGCGAGATGGCGACTGACAGCTCCGCCGCCGCCCCGGCTTGCCCGACCCGCTCCGGCGCTCTATCCTGGTAGGTCGGCCCGCGGGACCTCCGAGGCCTGAGCACACCTGTGGGTGGGCGCTCCCCGATGCATCTGTCAGCGAAAGACCGTTCCCTTGCGCACATTTTCACCCAAAGTCAGCGAGATCCAGCGGGCCTGGTACGTGGTCGACGCCGATGGTCTCGTCCTGGGCCGCCTGGCCTCCGAGGTGGCGCGGATCCTGCGCGGGAAGCACCGCCCCTATTTCGCCCCCCATGTCGACACCGGTGATCACGTGGTCGTGATAAACGCCGACAAGGTGGTTCTCACCTCGGGCAAGGCCGCCGAGAAGCTGGCCTACCGCCACAGTGGCTACCCGGGCGGCCTGCGCTCCACCAGTTACGCCGAGCTGCTCGAGAAGTCGCCGGACGAAATGATCCGCCGGTCCGTCCGCGGCATGCTTCCGAAGAACACACTGGGTCGGGCCATGCTGAGCAAGCTCAACGTCTACGCCGGCCCCGACCATCCCCACGCAGCCCAGCGCCCCGAGCCGCTCGAGCTGCCCGCGGCCCGTCGGGCCAGCTGACCGAACGACTGAAGGAGTTCACCACCGATGCCCGCACCACTTACCCAGACGACCGGCCGCCGCAAGCAGGCGGTGGCCCGTGTCCGCTTCCGCCCCGGCCAGGGTGCCATCCGGGTCAACAAGCAGCCGATTGAGGCGTACTTCACCTCGGCCACCCATCGCATGTTGTTGACCGAGCCCCTCCGGGTCACCAACACCACCGAGTCCTATGACATCGACGCCACCATCGACGGCGGCGGGATCTCGGGCCAGGCCGGCGCCATGCGCCTGGGTATCGCCCGTAGCCTCTGCGAAATGGACCCCGAGCACCGAGCCGCCCTCAAGCGGTCGGGCCTCCTCACTCGCGACGCCCGCGAGAAGGAGTCGAAGAAGTACGGCCTGAAGAAGGCCCGCAAGGCGCCGCAGTACTCCAAGCGGTAGAGGGTGGCTTCGGCGTACTTCGGCACCGACGGCGTCCGGGGTGTCGCCAACGAAGAGCTCACGGCCGAGTTGGCCTTGGCGCTCGGTCGGGCCACGGCCCGTGTGCTCCCCGCCCCGGCCTTCGTCGTGGGCCGCGACACGCGTCGCTCGGGGCCGTTGCTCCAGGCTGCCTTGTCGGCCGGATTGGCGACCGAGGGGGCCGACGTCATCGACCTGGGCGTCCTGCCGACACCGGGCGTGGCGACGGTGGCCGAGCACTGGGGCATGCCCGGGGCCATGGTCTCGGCCTCGCACAACCCCTTTGGCGACAACGGCATAAAGCTCTTCAGCTCACTCGGCACCAAGTTGCCCGTCGAGCTCGAGTCCGAGGTGGAGCACGAGCTGGCCTCCATCCTTGACGACGCCGAACGCCCACCCCGGCGCCCGACCGGGTACGGGGTGGGCCAGATCAGCGTCGATGCCGCGGCGGGCGATGTGTACCGCCGGCATCTCCTCGCGGCCACCGAAGGGCGCGGGCTGGGCGGGCTGCACATTGTGGTCGACTGCGCCAACGGGGCCGCCAGCGCCTTCGCGCCGGGCATCCTGGCCGAATTGGGGGCGACGGTAACCACGCTCTGTGCCACGCCCGACGGCACCAACATCAACAACAAGTGCGGGTCGACTGATCCGGACCTGTTGGCGCGCACCGTCGTCGAGCGGGGAGCCGATCTCGGGCTGGCCCTCGACGGCGATGCCGACCGCGTCATCGCGGTGGATCACAGCGGAACAGTGGTGGACGGCGACGTCCTGCTGGCGCTCTTCGCCCTCGACCTCGCCGCCCGGGGCCACCTGGCCGGCAACACGGTGGTGGTCACGGTCATGACCAACCTCGGCTTCCGCCTGACCATGGAGGCGCACGGCATCGGGGTACGAGAGACCGATGTGGGGGATCGTCACGTGCTGGCCGCGCTCGATGTGGATGGTCTCGCCCTCGGCGGGGAGCAATCGGGTCACATCATCTTCCGGAGCCGTTCCACAACGGGCGACGGCATCCTCACCGGGATCGCCCTGGCCGACCTCATGCACCGGACGGGACGGCCGCTGGCCGACCTGGCCCACGGCCTGGTCGAGCGGGTACCCCAGGTCCTGGTGAACGTGCCGATCCCCCAACCCGGGCGTCTGGCCGACTGCGACCCGGTCTGGGAAGCGGTGGCCGAGGCGCAGCTCAAACTCGGGCAAGAGGGGAGGGTCCTGCTCCGGGCCAGCGGGACCGAGCCCCTGGTGCGCGTCATGGTCGAGGCCAGGGAGGAAGCCCAGGCGAAGGCCATGGCGGCCGAGCTGGCCGGCGTGGTCGAGTCCGAACTCGGGCAAGTCGGAGGCTGACCCGGCCGGCCCGGGCTACCGGCGCCGGCCGACCCCCCAGGTAACCTGGCCGGATATGTGCGGCACTTTCGGCGTCACCGGCGTCACCGGCGTGCCTGCCGCCGACCACGTCCTTCGGGTGCCCCCCAGCGAGCCCTTTCTCCCACCGGTGCCGGGGGCTGTCGAATGAGCGCCGCGCTCGACGCAGCCGCGCTCGACGCAGCCGCGCTCGAGGTCGCCGGACACGTGGGTGTCACCGGCGCCGTCGCCGGCCCTGTCGTGGGCGTCGGCGTGGATGCGGTCGATGTGGCCCGGTTCCGACAGGTGCTGGCGCGCCGTCCCGGGTTCGCCGCCCGGTTCTTCACCGAGACCGAACAGGCGGACGCACGTCGCTCTCCAGATCCGAGCGAGTCCCTGGCCGCACGCTTCGCGGCGAAGGAAGCCGTGATGAAGGCACTCGGAACCGGGCTCGGTGGTTTCGCGCTCACCGACGTCGAGGTGCGCCGTTCCGTTGCGCTCGGTCCGACCCGTAATGCTCCGTCGGTCGTCCTCCATGGCGCAGCGGCGATGCTGGCCGCCGAACGCGGTGCCGGACGGTTCCATCTCTCCTTGACGCATACGACCGAGGTGGCCATCGCATTCGTCGTGGCCGAACGGCACGTTCCGTGCTCCCCGTCCTGACCCGGGACGAGATGCGTGCGGCCGACGCCGCTGCACTCTCGAGCGTGAGCGAGCAGACCTTGGTGGCGCGGGCCGGTACGGCCGTCGGCCACGCGGCGCTGCGCATCCTGCACGGCGGCTATGGCCGCCATGTGACGGTGATCGTCGGCAAGGGCAACAACGGTGCCGATGGCCGCGTCGCCGCTGCGTTCCTTTCCCGCCGTGGGGCCCGGGTCACGATGGTGGCCGCGGCAGACGCCCCACCGGTGCTTCCCCCGGTGGACCTCGTCATCGATGCCGCCTACGGCACCGGCTTTCGCGGCGTCTATGACGCGCCCCTCGTCCCGCCAGGGACTCCCGTTCTCTCCATCGACATCCCCTCGGGGGTCGATGCCGACACCGGTGGGGCGCCGGGTGCCGCATTCGAGGCCAGCCACACGGTCACCTTCGCCGCCTATAAGCCCGGGCTCCTCCAAGGTGCCGGTCCCTCGCACAGCGGCCTCGTCGACGTGGTGGACATCGGCATCCCCCTGGCTCCCGCCCACGCGGCCATGATCGAAGACGTCGACGTCGGCGCGTCGCTGCCGCCCCGGCCGCGCCAATCGAACAAATGGAGCACGGCACTCGGCGTGGCGTCCGGATCGGTCGGCATGGAGGGCTCGGCCATCTTGTGCACCCGGGGGGCGTTGGCCGCAGGTGCGGGGATGATCCGCCTCGGCACGCCCGGAAATCCCGTGGGCAACTGGCCGACGGAGGCCGTGCGGGTCAGCCTGGCCGATCCCCATTGGGCCGCCCCGTTTCTCGAGGCCACCGTGAAATGCAAGGCGATGGTCATCGGGCCCGGACTCGGCACGGCCGAAACGGTACAAGAACAGATCCGTGCCGTCATCGCCGCCGCGCCGTTTCCTCTTGTGGTCGATGCGGATGCCATCACCGCCCTCGGAGATGTCGCGAGCGCACGCGCCCTTCTGGCGCAGCGCGCGCACCCGACTATCCTCACGCCGCACGACGGTGAGTACGCCCGCCTGGCCGGGTCGGCCCCGGGCGACGACCGGCTAGCAGCCGCCCGTGATCTCGCTTCTGCGGTTGGGGCCATCGTCCTTCTCAAAGGCCCGCTCACCGCGGTGGCCGCTCCCCGGGGATCGCTTCGGAGGGGCCGACGCCTGATGTGTTGCTCGCCGCGGCCGGGGTCCCGGCGCTGGCCACGGCAGGAACGGGCGACGTGCTCTCGGGCATCATCGGTGGTTTCCTGGCCCGCGGCACGCCGGCGCATCTGGCCGCCGCACTGGCGGCCCACGTCCACGGCAGAGCAGCCGGGCGCGGACGGCGCGAGGGCCTGGTGGCGGGCGACCTGCCCGAGTTGGCTGCGGCCTTTCTGAGTGAGATCCGCCGCGATGGCTGATCGAGCCCGGGGCCTGTCGCGACCGGCCTGGGCCGAGATCGATCTGGCGGCGGTCACCCACAACGCGCGCGTGCTTTCGAATCTGGTGCGCCCGGCCACATTGTGTGCCGTCGTCAAAGCAGACGGCTACGGGCACGGAGCCGTGGCCGTTGCCCGGGCCGCCTTGGCCGGAGGTGCGCGAGGGCTCGCCGTGGCCCTGGTCGACGAAGGCGTTGCGCTACGACAGCATGATCTGGACGGACCCATTCTCTTGCTGAGCGAATGCGGGCCTGACGCGGTCGATGCTGCCATGGCCCACGGGTTGACGCCCACGGTCTACACCGCCGCTGCGATCGAGCACTTCGCCCGGGCGGCCCGGACCCGGGAGCGACCAACGTCGATCCACGTCAAGGTGGACACGGGGATGCACAGGGTCGGTGCGGCACCGGCCGACGTGCCAGCGCTTCTGCGTGCCATCACCGAGGATCCTTTCCTCCGCTTCGAAGGACTCTGGACCCACTTCCCGGTGGCCGACGGGGAGAGTGCCGACGACCGGTCGTTCACATTCGGCCAGCTCGCGCGCTTTGACGAGGCGATCGACGAAATGGCCCGGGCCGACGTCCGGCCCGACGTGATCCACGCGGCCAACACGGCCGGCGCGATTCTCTATGCCCAGGCGCGCTACGGCATGGTCCGGTGCGGCATCGGGCTCTACGGCTACCTTCCCAGTGCTGCGGTCGGCGCGGCGCTCACGGCGGCCTCGGGAGGCGAGAAGCTGCGCCCCGCGCTGTCCTTGCGGGCCCGCGTGGTCTCGGTGCGCACCCTGGCGGAGGGAGAACGACCCTCCTACGGCCGGCTCCGGGCGTTGCCACGCCGGTCGGTGGTGGCCACAGTGCCGATCGGCTACGCCGACGGGGTACCGCGGGCGCTCTTCGCCAAAGGCGCCAGCGTGCTCATCGGCGGGAAGCGGCGACCCCTGGCCGGCATGGTGACCATGGACCAGATCATGGTCGACTGCGAGGAGGACAGCTCGGTACAGCCGGGCGACGAAGTGGTGTTGCTCGGTCGCCAGGGTGACGAGGAGATCACGGCCGACGAGTGGGCCGCACTGTTGGGTACGATCAGTTACGAGATCCTCTGCGGCATCGGACCGAGGGTCCCTCGGGTTGCCGTTAACGCGCCCGAGCCCACCGGCGGCCGCAGCACATCGTCGGTCCCCTGAAGGCGGCGAGGCGCATGTCGAGGCGAAGGAGGAAGGTGCAGTGACGCCGGCCGGTACGGGCTCGACCTGGGAACAGTTGCGTGTCACCGCGTGCGCGTGCACTCGATGCGGATTGGCCGAAACGAGGACCCAGGTCGTCTTCGGGGTGGGGGATCCCAAGGCCGCGCTGTTGTTCGTGGGCGAGGCCCCGGGCCGCGACGAGGATCTGGCCGGCGAGCCGTTCGTCGGGCGTTCGGGCAAGCTCTTGGACCGGCTGATGTCCGAGGAGATCGGGATCACGAGGTCGCAGTGCTACATCGCCAACGTGGTGAAGTGCCGGCCCCCACAGAATCGTGATCCCGCCCCGTCGGAGATCGACGCCTGCCGACCGTATCTCGAGCAGCAGATCTCGCACATCAACCCGTCGGTCGTCGTCACCTTGGGCAATTTCGCCACCCGATTGCTGCTCGAGAGTACCGACGGCATCCGCCAGCTGCGTGGATCGGTCTACCCGTTCCGCACCGGCCACCTCGTGCCGACGTACCACCCGGCCTATGTCTTGCGCGCCGGGGGAGAGGCCATGGCCGAAATGCGCGCCGACCTCGTCCGGGCCAAGCGGCTCATGGCCCGGACAGCATGACCTCGCTGCGCCGGGTGTCATGCGCATGAGCAGTTGGCCGCTGATCGTCTCCTCGGATTCGCCCGCCGCGACCAAGGAGGTGGCCGGTCGCCTGGCCGCGCTCTGCGTTGCGGGGGACGTTGTCCTCCTCATGGGCGATCTCGGGGCCGGCAAGACTGCTTTCGCCCAGGGATTCGCATCCGCACTGGGGGTTGACGGCCCTGTGACGAGCCCCACCTTCGCGCTGGTACGACAGTATCGGTGCGCGGAGACTGCGTCCGTCGCGACGGTGATCCATGCCGATGTCTACCGAACCGGCGGTCTCGGGGAAGTGGTCGAGCTCGCGCTGGCCGAATTGGTGGAGGAGCAGGCCATCGCACTCGTCGAATGGGGCGAGCTCGCGGCACCGGCGTTGGGTGACGATGCGCTTGATGTGTTGCTCGAGCTCCCCGACGCGGGCGCCGGCGTCGCCCTGAGCGGCGTCGACCGGAGCGATGTCGACCCGCAAGAGCGCACCATCAGCATCACGGGTCGGGGGCGTTGGTCCGGACGGGCGGACGAAGTCGGCACGCGCACTGTCGCTCCGATCGCCGGGGGCAGCATCGTGAACATCGTGGCCATTGAGACCGCGACCGAGACCATCGGCGTGGCCGTGCGCACCGATACCGGTGCGCGGGCCGCGTTCACCTTGAGCGGCAAGCGTCGCCACGTCGAGACGCTGGTCCCGGCGATGGAACACGTACTGATCCAGCTCGAGCTGGGGGTGAACGACCTGGACCTCGTCGCCGTCGACGTGGGCCCGGGCCTCTTCACCGGACTCCGCGTCGGCGTGGCGGCAGCCAAAGGACTGGCTCAGGCTCTGGGCATCGGCATCGTGGGCGTCTCCAGCCTTGACATCCTCACCCGGGCCGCCATCCAGCAGGGCCACAGCGGCTACCTGTTGGCGGCGGTCGACGCTCGGCGGGGCGAGGTCTTTGCGTCGGTACGCGAGTTGCGCGACGACCGGTTCGAGGCAGAGGATGTCATCGTTTCGGGGCTGTTCTCGCCAAAGGAGTTAGCGGCAGCGTTGCTCGAGCTCGGAGGTGTTCCCATCGTGGGTGTTGGCGACGGGGTGCTGCGTTACGCGGAGGTCCTGGGGGGTGTGCCAGGTGTGGCCTGCCTCATCGATGCGCTCGGATTCCCCCCTCCGCTCACCCTCGTGGATCGAGCGGCCGAGCTCGTCGAGGAGGGTGCAGCGCCGCTCGATCCTCAGTTCGTCGTTCCCGTCTACATGCGCGAGGCCGACGCCAAAAGCAACTTCGCGCAGGTCACCTCGAGCTGAGGCATCGCAATGGACCTGCGCATCGAGAAGCTGAAGCGGAGAGACCTTCGCCACGTCCTGCCCATCGAGGCCGTCGTCTTCCCCGAGCCATGGAGCGTCGGCGTGTTCCACTCCGAGCTCGCTCTTCGCCATGGACGGCTCTATCGCGCCGCCTGGCATGGCAGCGACATGGCGGGGTACATCGGGTTCATGATCGTCGGCGATGAGGCCCATATCACCACCATCGCCACCGCCCCGGCGTACCAACGGCGCGGTGTGGCGAGCACGCTGCTCATCGACGGGATCCATACGCTCCTCCCCTTGGGGGTCAAGCACCTTTCGCTCGAAGTTGCGGCCAACAACGAAGCGGCGCAGACGCTCTATCGCCGCTTCGGTTTCGCGCCTGTGGGGGTACGCAAGAACTACTACCCGGTAACCGGCGAGGACGCCCTCGTCATGTGGGCCTACGACATCGACACCCCGCAGTACTCCGAACGGCTCGAAGAACTGGCTCCAAGCTGAAGAACTGGCATCGAGCTAAGGGAAATAGGGGATGAAGCCTCCGCTTCAGGCACTCTTGTCAAGAAACGAGTAACGCGCGATGTTCGGTGTTATCGTGACCTCTTCGATTGCGTCCGTGGTGTAATCCAAGCGGGGGGGGACCTCGCAAAGAGTGGGAGAACTCATATGCATGTCATTCGAACGCGTTGGGCCGTACCGGCGACCGTGGCTGTCTTTGTCGCCACGTTGGTCGGATCGCTGGCGATCGGGACTCCGTCGGCCTTCGGCGCCACCCCCAGTGCCGCGAACTCGACCGTCGCCGCCACTTCTCCCAGCGTGACCGCCGACGGTACGACCGACACCATTACCGTCACCCTGCTCGACAGCACCCACACTGCGGTGGTCGGAGACACTGTCACCCTGACGCCGAGCGGTGGAAGCTCGCTCGTCTCGGCGGCGAGCGGACCCTCCAGCGCCGGCGGCGTCGTCACCTTCACGGTTAGCGACCTCGTGGCGGAGGGTGTCACCTACACGGCACGCGACACGACGGCGGGGGTCACCATCACCCAGACGGCGCACGTCACCTTCACCGCCGGCCCGACCGACGCCGCCACATCGACCGTCAGCGCCAGCCCGGACGCGGTTCCCGCTGACGGTGCGACCCAGTCGACGGTTACGGTCACCCTGCTCGACGCCAATAGCAATCCGGTGGTCGGGGACACCGTCACCCTGACGCCGAACGGTGGAAGCTCCATCATTTCGGCGGCGAGCGGACCCTCCAACGCCAGTGGCGTCGTGACGTTCACGGTCACGGACACCGTGGCGGCGACCATCATCTACACAGCACGCGACACGACGGCGGCGGTCACCATCGCGCAGACCCCCACGGTCTACTTCATCGGCCCGGCCGACGCCGCCCTGTCGACCGTGACCGCCAGCCCTACCTCGGTTCCCGCTGACGGTGTGACCCAGTCGACGATTACGGTCACCCTGTTCGACGCCAATGACGGTCCGATCGGTGGTGACACCGTCACCCTGACCGCGAACGGTGGAAGCTCCATCATTTCGGCGGCGAGCGGACTCTCGGACGCCAACGGCGTCGTGACCTTCACGGTCAAGGACGCGACAGTGGAATCCGTCATCTACACGGCCCACGACACGACGGTGCCGATCACCATCTCCGAGACTGCCACGGTCAACTTCACGCCGGCGACCGCCGCCGCCACGTCGACAGTCACCGCCGCCCCGACCTCGGTCACGGCTAACGGCACGACCCCGTCGACTATTACGGTTACTCTCCTGGACGCCGCCCACGGCCCGGTGGTCGGGCATACCGTCACCCTGACGCCGAGCGGCGGAAGCTCCACCATTTCGGCCGCGAGCGGACCTTCGAATGCCAGTGGCGTCGTCACCTTCACGGTCAAGGACGCCACGCCGGAGACCGTCACCTACACGGCCCACGACACGACGGGCACGGTCACCATCACCGAGACGGCTGCGGTCACCTTCACCGCCCCGCCGCAGGCCCCGCCTTCGGGCTACTGGTTGGTGGCCGCCGACGGCGGGATCTTCACCCATGGTGACGCAGGCTTCTACGGCTCCCAGGGCGCCACGCAACTCAACTCGCCCATCGTCGGCATGGCGTCGACGCCCGATGGTAAGGGCTACTGGCTGGTGGCCGCCGACGGCGGGATCTTCACCCATGGTGACGCAGGCTTCTACGGCTCCCAGGGCGCCACGCACCTGAACTCGCCCATCGTGGGCATGGCGTCGACGCCCGATGGTAAGGGCTACTGGCTGGTGGCCGCCGACGGCGGGATCTTCACCCATGGTGACGCAGGCTTCTACGGCTCCCAGGGCGCCACGCAACTGAACTCGCCCATCGTCGGCATGGCGTCGACGCCCGACGGGGCTGGCTACTGGCTGGTGGCCGCCGACGGCGGGATCTTCACCCATGGTGACGCAGGCTTCTACGGCTCCCAGGGCGCCACGCACCTGAACTCGCCCATCGTCGGCATGGCGTCGACGCCCGACGGGGCTGGCTACTGGCTGGTGGCCGCCGACGGCGGGATCTTCACCCATGGTGACGCAGGCTTCTACGGCTCTCAGGGCGCCACGCACCTGAACTCGCCCATCGTGGGCATGGCGTCGACAGCCGACGGGGCTGGCTACTGGCTGGTGGCCGCCGACGGCGGGATCTTCACCCATGGTGACGCTCCGTTCGATGGCTCCCAGGGCGCCACGCAACTCAACTCACCGATCGTGGGCATGGCGTCGACACCGCAGCCGGCCTAGCCGCTCGAGGGCGTGCGCGAGAACTACCACAAGTGAAGGGCATACCCTCGGTCGACAAGTGGCGGGCCCTCGCTTCACGTAGAGCCCGCTGCAACTCTTAGGGTGGGATGTAACGAGGCCGAGCGGTTGGCGTTGCTCGAGGAGCACGGAAGCGAAGATCGACCTCTCGCGGAAAAGGATCGCTAGCTGATGCAAAGGGTCCCACTCGGAAGCCAAGGGCTCACCGTCTCGCGCCAGGGTCTCGGCTGCATGGGTATGTCCGATTTTTACGGGACCCCGGACGACGACGAGTCGGTCGCCACCATCCACCGGGCACTCGACCTCGGGGTGACGTTCTTCGACACGGCCGACATGTACGGGCCCCACGTCAATGAGATCCTCCTCGGCCGGGCACTGGGGTCCCGGCGCGACGGCGCCGTCGTCGCCACCAAGTTCGGCATTGTGCGCGACCCGGAGGACCCGAGCGCTCGCAGCATCTCCGGTCGCCCCGACTACGTGCACCGCGCCTGTGACGCGTCGCTTTCGCGCCTCGGGACCGATTACATCGACCTCTACTATCAGCACCGGGTCGACCCCGAGACGCCGATAGAGGAGACGGTCGGGGCCATGGCCGAACTCGTGGTGGCCGGGAAGGTGCGCTACATCGGTCTTTCCGAGGCGGCGCCGGCCACCATCCGCCGGGCCCATGCCGTGCACCCCCTCACCGCCCTCCAGACCGAGTATTCCGTCTGGTCCCGCGAGCCCGAAGCCGAAGTCCTGCCCACACTTCGTGAATTAGGTATCGGGTTCGTCCCCTATAGCCCCCTCGGGCGCGGGTTCCTCACCGGGACGACGCGCTCGGTCGACCAACTCGACGAGGGCGACTTCCGCCGCTTCCAGCCCCGATTCCAGGGGGACAATCTGGCGGCCAACATCGCCATCGTCGAGCGCATCGACGCCGTGGCCGCGGCGAAGGGTTGTACACCGGCGCAGGTGGCGTTGGCCTGGGTGCATGCGCAAGGGCGTGACATGGTACCCATTCCGGGCACGAAACGTCGTCGCTATCTGGAGGAAAACGTCGCCGCTCTCGATGTCGCGTTGTCCGAGAGCGAGTTGGCCGACTTGGGGGAACTGGGCGCTGCGCGCGGCGACCGCTACGCCGACATGACGCCGCTCAACGGCTAGCGGTACGCAAGCGGCCAGGAGGGCTCGCCGCTCAGTCGGTACCCAGCTGAGCTGAGTACCGTGCGCATACCGAGATGGCGTACGCGCCCAAGACCTGTAGTGTCTCGGTTACCTCTCGGGAGGTAATCCATTCGGGTGAGTCGGCATCTGTGGCGCATGTGATGGGAGACCGCGTGGTGAGTGGTGGGAGGATTGTCGAAGAGAGCGGTGGAGGAACGCGCCCGAGCGCGGATCTGGCCGGCGTGCTCTCTGCCCTGTGTCGCGAGTGTGCGGAATTTACGGACATTTTGGCCTGTTCCGTCGTCGTCCGAGAGGATCCCTTCGGGTTCTTCTCCGCCACGGGTTCGGCCGAGTGGGCCTGCACGCTCGACGATTTTCAGTTGAGTGAGGAGACCGGACCGACCTGGGAGTGCTGTCAGACCTCCACGGCGATGGAAGGGGACGGGTCGGGTCAGCGCGGTCTCACAGGAGCGGATCTGGCCGAACAGATGACCCAGTACGGCGCCGTCGGCGTGCGCGCCATGCCGCTCTTGCGCGACGGCGCGATCTGGGGAGCCCTGACGCTGTATTGGGGTCCGTCGACGCAGCCGGAGAACCTGATCACGCCGGCGGGGGCGTTGGCCGCGACGGTCACCGAGGCCATTGAACGCCAGCACCGCGATGAGATGCAGGGGAATCCTGTGGCCCGGGTCGTGCACTCAGACGGGGGTGACCGCAATGGCCCGGCGACGTATCAAGATCGTGAAGCGCTTTCAGAGGAGCGGCATGCCCGCGGCAACGGCCCGCGACCTACGGGCGGCCGAGCGCGACCTACGGGCGGCCGAGCGCGACGCCCGGGCGGCCGAGCGTGACGGCAGGGCGCGCGTGCGGGATGAGACTGCCCAGGCCCGCCCTGAGGGCCAAGGCTGGACCAACCACGAGATGACGGCCGCACGGGTATTGGCCCGGCGGGACCGTTATGCGGCCGCCCGCGATCGCTTCCATGCCAAGTCCGACCGTGCCGCGGCCCGTCTGGACCGCGTCGTGTCGGCCATCGAGCGTGTGGAGTCATCGATCGACGGGTTGACCGGGGCCTATCGCCGTGAAGCGGGGATGATGGAGTTGGAGCACGAGATCACCCGGGCCAGAAGGACGGGCGACACGTTCGTACTCGCCTTTGTCGATGTCAACAACCTCAAAGCCCGGAACGACACCCATGGTCACCTGGCCGGGGACCAACTTCTCCGGAAGATCGCCGACACGCTGCGGGCCAATGTCCGTTCGTACGACCTTGTCGTGCGCTACGGCGGCGACGAGTTCGTCTGCGGGTTCCCGGCCCTCGATGTGCGCGATGCGGCAGAGCGATTCGCCCGCATCAACGGAGACCTGGCGGCTACCGAGGAAGCATCGGTTGCCTTCGGCCTGGCGGAGTTGGAAACCGACGATTCGTTGGCCGATCTGATTACACGCGCCGACAGCGTGATGTACGCCACCCGCTACCAGCAGTTGCGTGCGGGTGGCAACGCGGCGAATGCCCATGCGGCGGCCACGAGCGCGGCCCAGACGGTCGGCCGCGTCTCATCCGCCACCGAGTAGTGGAGCGCACAGGATAGAGGACCGCACCAAAGCGGAAAGGCGCCGGCGCAGGCTAGGACTCGACGACGATCCCGCTCCACGGCGCCAAGGTGGTCGTACCTTCCACGATGGTGCCCTCGAGGGTCCGATCGGTGGCCAATGTGATCGACCCCGCCAACCCCGTGATCCACGTCGCGGTATCCGCCATGTTGAGCGCGACGACCGTCCGGTGACCGCGCGCGAAGACCCAGGAATTCGCGGGCGACGCCACCGAGCGGTACGACCCCAGGGCGAGGTCGTCGTTGTCCCTGCGCCGTGCGATTGCCCGTCGGGTAAACGAGAGAACCGAGTCGGGGTCCGCCGCCTGGTCCGCCACGTTGCAGTCCCCCGGGTCGGACATAGGAAGCCACGGGCGGACCTCGGCGTCGTCGCTGAAGCCGCCTCCCGGAGCAGCTGACCAGGGCATCGGCGTCCGTTCCGCGTCGCGTCCCTTGTAGTGGGGCCAGAACCGGATGCCGACCCTGTCCCGCAGATCGGCCTGCTCGACGGGCCCGTCGGTCAGGCCGATCTCGTCACCTTGGTAGAGAAAGGGCGTCCCGCGTAGGCACAGCAGGATCATGAGGGCGCAGCGCACCTTGGCCATGTCGCCTCCGCCCCATCGGGTGGCGAGCCGGGAGACGTCATGGTTCGAGCCCGTCCACAGGGGCCAGGCCCCGTCGGGCAGCAGGGCCTCGACGTCCTCGACGATGCCCCGCATGACATCAGCCTCGAGCGCGGCATTGATGAAGACGAAGTTGAACCCGCCGTGCAGTTCGTCGTGGCCGCTGCCGTAGAACTCCATCAGCGTCGAGAGTCGCTCCACGTTGGTCTCACCGATGAGCAGCCGCGGCGGGTCATAGGTGTCGGCGATGGATCGCCAGTGCCGCAGGATGTCATGGGCTTCGGGGCGGTCGCTGTTGTAGACGGACCGGACGCCCATGAGCTGCTGGTCGAGGGGATCGTCCTTGGTGGCCGGTGGGTTGTCCCGCAACTCGGCGTCCTTGATCATCATGTTGCAGACGTCGATCCGGAAGCCGGCCACCCCCCGGTCCCACCAGAACCGTACGATCGCATCGAAGGCGTCGCGGACGTCCTGGTCCCACCAGTTGAGATCGGGTTGCTGCATCTCGAAGTTGTGGAGGAAGTACTGGCCGCTGGGCTGATCGAATTCCCAGGCCGAGCCGCCGAAAATGCTCACCCAGTTGTTGGGTGGGCCCCCGTCGGGTGCCGGATCGGCCCATACGTACCAGTCCCGGTGCTCGGCGTCGCGACCGCGGCGGGCGTCCACGAACCAGGGGTGTTGATCGCTGCTGTGATTGGGAACGAGGTCGAGCAGGATCCGGATGCCGCGCGTCTCGCCCTCTCTGACCAACGTGTCGAGGTCCTCCAGGGTGCCGAAGTCGGGGTCGATATCGCAGTAGTCGGAGACGTCGTAACCCCAGTCACGGTTCGGCGAGACCGTGACCGGAGAAAGCCACAACGCGTCGATACCCAGCTCCGCCAGGTAGTCGAGGCGGCTGATGATGCCGGGGAGATCTCCGAACCCGTCCCCGTTCGCGTCGGCGTAGGAGCGGGGATAGATCTGGTAGAAGACACCCCCTCGCCACCACCGATCGCCGTCGGTGCTCACAGCAGGGGACCGATCGCGGTCATGCCGCCGTCGACGACGATGCTGGTTCCCGTGATGTAGGCCGCCTCGTCGGAGAGGAGGAACCGCACGACCGAAGCGATGTCCTCGGGTTGGGCCAGACGCCCGAGCGGCGTGCGCGTGATCAGCTTCTCCTTTGCTCCGGGGATAGCGAGCAGGGGAGCGAGGAGGGGGGTGTCGACGGCGCCCGGGCAGACCGAGTTGACCCGTATCCCGTCGGGCCCGAGGAGGGCGCAGGCGGACCGGGTCAGGCCGAGCAGCCCGGCCTTGGACGCGCAGTACGCCGGCAGAAGAGGGTCGCCCACCAAGCCCTCGATCGACGAGATGTACACGATCGCCGACCCGGGGTTGGCTTCGAGGAACGCCGGGTGGAGTTCCTTCGTCACGGTCGCCCCCGCCCGTAGGTTCACGTCGAGGACCTCGTCCCAGGACTCGTCGCCGATGTGCGTGAGCGGCACGGGCCGCCCGATCCCGGCCGCATGGACCAGTCCGCCGATGGGGCCGAGCTCGGCCAGCGACCGCCTGACCGCGGCCTTCAACGTGCTCGTCCTGGTCACGTCCACCTTGAGGCCGACCCCGCGCACGCCGTACTCGTCGCTGCAGCGCGCCGCGGCCCGTCGGGCTCCAGCGCCGTCCCGGTCCCAGATGGCCACGGCCCGGCCGACCTGCGCCAGCGCCAGGGCGGTGGCCAGACCGATCCCCGAAGCACCTCCGGTGACGACCACCCCCGAATCGGGGGAGGAAGGGCCGCTCCGGTGGGCCCGCCGCCGGACCGCGCGCGGGGCCCGGCGGGCTCCCGGCGCCGACGTTGCGGTGCCGGTGCCGGCGCGCAGCGCTGTCCGCGGCCGCCTGGTCGACGCCGGTGAGGTCGGCGCTGATGGCGCTGATGGCGCGGTAGGTGATTCCGGTGCAGCCGGCCCCCGTCTGTCCTTTGCCGCCATGACGTCCCCTTCCAGGCTCGATGGCCCGGTCCGGGGCCGGGAATGCTCATGGAGCGTATCCATGGACGAGGGGACGGACGTTCTCCCTACAGGCGGTTGATCGCGGTCGTGATAATCGGTTGGGCGATCGCAGTGGGGAACGCCGATCCGTAGGCGTTGAAGTCGATCTCCTGGCCGAACTTTCCTTTTACGTAGTAGACGGCCGCGATGTCGGCCGTGACGGACGTGCCGTCTGCAGTGATCGGGAGCGAAATGACGAGCCCGGTGGTGCCGCTTCCGAACTGCGTCGGATCGGCTCTCGTCACGGTGATCGTCCCGAGCTTGGCGCCCTTGCCGGCCGAGGCTTGATCTTCGCCTTGAACGAGCCGTTCATGATGGTGGTCATGCAAGAAGGCGTCCTGGTGTTGGCCATGGCGGCCAACTCGGCCTTGGCCACCTTGGCCGATCCGAACACCGACACCGTGTCCTGGACCTCGAGGGACCCGCTCTTGTTCTCGTAGTAGGGACTGTCGGCTTCGGGCGGATTGGCGTTGATGAGTTTGGAGGGGACGCCGATGCAGCTGGCGAGCTGCTTGGCCCCGGGGAGGCTGCCCGATCCGTTGTCGGAGGAGCCCTTCTCGGTCTTCCATCCCGCCGGCATGTCGGACAACGTAAGGAGGTACTGCTTGGCCTGTGCCTTGTCCGAAGCCGGGCTGGCCCCGGCGCCGGCTGCCTGCACGGCGCCGAGCAGAACGGACGTGATGGCGGCTGCGGCGACGATGTTGCCGACGATGCTGGCGTGCCGCAGGACCGTCCGGCCGGTCAACAGGGACATCAGACCTCCAGTGCCTTCGCCCGGAGGCCCTCCCACCCGGTCGTGGGCGGAAGATTACGGTGGATTACTGGGAGTAACCCGAAGATGGTCGCCCCAATGACGCGGTTCCCCTTGCCCCTCGGCTCCAGGCCCGCTATCTTTGGCACTCTCAACCCGAGAGTGCTAATGAAGTAATGAATGCCAAGGAGGCCCGTTCAGATGAAGCTGCACCCGCTCGAAGACCGGATCGTCGTCCGGCCCGGCGAGTCTGAAGAGACCACCGCGTCCGGCCTGGTCATCCCCGATACAGCCAAAGAGAAGCCCCAGCAGGGCGAAGTTCTTGCCGTCGGCCCAGGACGCCGTGGAGAAGATTCCGGAGAGCTCATCCCGGTCGACGTCAAGGTCGGCGACACCGTCGTCTACTCCAAGTACGGAGGAACCGAGATCACCGTGGAGGGTGAGGACCTCCTCATCCTCTCCAGCCGGGACGTTCTGGCCAAGCTGGCCTAGTTGTCTGACGACACCGCCGAGCTGGCCGTTCTCTCGGCCAGCCGGCGGTGCGTCACCCCATTCACTGAAGTAAAAGGACTCGAGAGGAGTTCCCTACAGTCATGCCCAAGATTCTGAAATTCGACGAGGCCGCCCGCCGTGGGCTGGAGGCCGGCGTCAACAAGCTGGCCGACACGGTCAAGGTCACCCTGGGACCGAAAGGTCGCAATGTGGTGATCGAGAAGAAGTTCGGCGCACCCACCATCACCAATGACGGCGTGTCCATCGCCCGGGAAGTCGAGCTCGACGACCCGTTCGAGAACATGGGCGCCCAGCTGGTGAAGGAAGTCGCCACCAAGACCAACGACGTCGCCGGTGACGGCACCACGACGGCGACGGTCCTGGCCCAGGCCCTCATCACCGAAGGGCTGCGCAACGTGGCCGCCGGTGCCAGCCCGACCGGGCTGAAGCGGGGCATCGAGAAGGCCGTCAAGGCTGCCGTCGAGGACCTCGCCAAGCAGGCCAAGGTCGTCGACGGGAAGGTCGAGATCGCCCAGGTGGCCTCGATCTCCGCCGCTGACCCGGCCATCGGCGACGTGCTGGCCGAAGCCATCGACAAGGTGGGCAAGGACGGCACCGTCACGGTCGAAGAGTCGAACACCTTCGGCATCGAGCTCGAGCTCACCGAAGGCATGCAGTTCGACAAGGGCTACCTTTCGCCCTACTTCGTGACCGACGCCGAGCGCCAGGAAGCTGTGCTGGACGACCCGGCCATCCTCTTCTACAACTCCAAGGTGAGCGCGGTCCACGACCTCGTTCCCGTGCTGGAGAAGGTCATGCAGACCGGCAAGCCGCTGCTGATCATCGCCGAGGACGTCGACGGGGAAGCGCTGGCCACCCTGGTGGTCAACAAGATCCGTGGCACGTTCACCTCCGTCGCCGTCAAGGCCCCGGGCTTCGGTGAGCGCCGCAAGGAGATGCTGCAGGACATGGCCGTCCTCACCGGCGCCCAGGTCATCAGCGAAGAGATCGGCCTCAAGCTCGAGAGCGCCACGATCGACCTGCTGGGCCACGCCCGCCGGGTGATCGTGACCAAGGACGACACCACCATCGTCGAAGGCGGCGGCAGTGCCGAAGACGTCAAGGGCCGCGTGGCGCAGATCAAGCGCGCCATTGAGGACACCGACTCGGACTGGGACCGCGAGAAGCTGCAGGAGCGTCTGGCCAAGCTGGCCGGCGGTGTGGCCGTGGTCAAGGTCGGCGCCGCCACCGAGGTGGAGCTCAAGGAGAAGAAGCACCGCATCGAGGACGCGCTGTCCGCGACCCGCGCTGCGGTGGAAGAGGGCGTTGTGGCCGGCGGTGGCACCGCACTGCTGCGGACCCGCAAGTCGGTCAACGCGCTGGCGGCGACGCTGGAAGGCGACGAGGCCACCGGCGCCCGTATCGTGGCCCGCTCGCTCGAGGAGCCGCTGCGTTGGATCGCCTTCAACGCCGGTCTCGAGGGTGCCGTGCTCGTCAGCCAGGTGGAGCGGCCAAGGGCAACATCGGCCTCAACGCCGCCACGGGCGAGATGGAGGACCTGGTCAAGGCCGGGATCATCGACCCCGCCAAGGTGACCCGCTCTGCTCTGCAGAACGCGGCCTCCATCGCTGCGCTCCTTCTCACCACCGAGGCTCTGGTGGCCGACAAGCCCGAGAAGGCCGGAGACGCCGCCGCCGCCGCTGCTGCCGCCATGGGTGGCATGGGCGGTATGGGTGGCATGGGCGGCATGATGTAACTCCGCCTCTCGCACCAGCGATTGGCTGATTGGTTGTGGTTGTGGCCGGGTCTTCGGACCCGGCCACAACTCTTTTTCTGTGGCCTGATCGATCCACGGACATGCCGGAGCCGTGCGGAGCGGTCGGCGACGCAACGCGCCGACATATCGTGACGGGTATGTCCCGCCCGGTTCCGCCGCAGGTGATTCCCCGTCCGGCCGACTGGCGCATGGGTGACGCGGCGCCGTGGGCCGGCCTGCCAGACGGGCGAGCGCAGCGGCATCAGCCTCGCCCGTGTGCGTCAGGCGCTGGAGGTCCACGGACAGCGCGGGCCGGTCCCCGAGGACATCGGGGATCAAGGGGCTCATCGTCCCCCTGCTGTTCGCCGACGAGTCGCGCACGCCCGATCGGGCCGTCAATGCGGCCGTGCTGGCGCTCCTCTTCGAAGAGGAGGGCGAGGCCCGACTGATCTTCACCCGGCGTTCGACCAAGCTGCGGTCGCACCGGGGCGAGGTGAGCTTCCCCGGTGGCCGCATCGATCCGGGTGAGGACCCACCGACGGCGGCCCTGCGGGAGGCCTACGAGGAGATCGCGCTCGACCCGTCCCACGTCACGCCCGAAGGCTGGATCCACCCCGTCGTCACCGTGGTGACCGGATCGCTCATCATGCCGATCGTGGCCAGCACGCCGGCGCGACCCCATGTCGTCGCCAGCCCGGCGGAGGTCGAGCGGGTCTTCGACGTCTCGCTGACGCGATCTGGCCGACCTCGAGAACTTCCACGAGGAGCGCTGGCGGTTCGCGGATGGCGCCGCGCCCGGGCGTGGCCGCTGACGGGCTCACCGTGTGGTTCTTCGAGGTGGAAGGCGAAATGATCTGGGGCGCCACGGCCCGCATGATCCATGAACTGCTCACTGTCGTCCTGCTCCCGTCGGCTTGAGGCTCCGGACGAATTCGGCCGGAAAGCGCCGTTGCACGAGCCGAAAGCGGCCCGAGGGCCAAGCCCGAGAGAGTAAAGTGGTGGATCGTCGGAGTGTCGGCCCGGCGTTCGCTATTGCCATGCCGGTGTGGACCGAGAGTGCCGTACCGGCCCCATCGAATGCCGGAGGGCGAACAAGTGGCTGAGATCGAGATCGGCGTTTACAAGTCCGGAAGGCAGGCCTACGGGCTCGATGACATCGCCATCGTGCCCAGCCGGCGCACCCGTGACCCCGAGGACGTCGACATCTCCTGGGAGATCGACGCGTACAGCTTCGAGCTGCCGCTCCTCGGTTCGGCCATGGACGGGGTGATGAGCCCGACCACGGCGATCGAACTGGGCAAGCTCGGCGGTCTCGGCGTCCTGAATCTCGAGGGTCTGTGGACGCGCTACGAGGACCCCAGCAACCTCTTCGACGAGATCCGCGAGCTCGACGACGAGAAGGCCACGGCGCGCATGCAGCAGATGTACAGCGAGCCGATCAAGCCCGAGCTCGTGACCGAGCGCATCCGCCAGATGAAAGAGGCGGGCATCACGACCGCAGGCTCGGTCACGCCCGCAGCGCACCGAATCGCTGGCGCCGGCGTGCTTGGCGGCCGAGCTGGACATCCTGGTCATTCAGGGGACCGTCGTCTCGGCCGAGCACGTGTCCAAGACGGTGGAGCCTCTCAACCTCAAGCGCTTCATCCGCGAGTTCGACCTGCCGGTGATCGTCGGCGGCTGCGCTTCGTACCAGGCCGGCCTCCACCTCATGCGCACCGGTGCGGTCGGGGTCCTGGTCGGCGTCGGTCCGGGCAATGCCTGCACGACGCGTGGCGTGCTCGGTCTGGGCGTGCCGCAGGCCACCGCCATCGCCGATGTGGCCGGGGCGCGCATGCGGCACCTCGACGAGACGGGCGTCTACGTCCACGTGATCGCCGACGGCGGGCATGTCCAAGGGCGGCGACATCGCCAAGGCCATCGCCTGCGGGGCCGATGCCGTCATGCTGGGTTCGCCGCTGTCCTCCGCCTTCGAGGCCCCCGCCCGCGGCTTCCACTGGGGCATGGCCACCTTCCACCCCACCCTTCCGCGTGGAGCCCGGGTGCGCACCTCGGTACGCGGCAGCCTCCGCGAGATCCTGCTCGGACCCGCCCACGAGAACGACGGACGTATGAACCTCTTCGGTGCCCTGCGGACGGCGATGGCCACGTGCGGCTACGAGACGGTGAAGGAATTCCAGAAGGCCGAAGTGATGGTCGCCCCCTCGTTGCAGACCGAAGGGAAGTTCTTCCAGCGGACGCAGGGTGTCGGTATGGGCCATTGAGCTCTCCCGGGAGCCACCCATTGAGTCGGACTCGGTGACCGATACCGTCCTCGTCGTTGACTTCGGGGCCCAGTACGCCCGGCTGATCGCACGCCGGGTTCGTGAGGCGCACGTCTACTCGGAGATCGTGGCCTCGACCATCAGTATCGAGGAGATCCGGGCCCGTCAGCCCAAGGGCATCATCTTCTCGGGGGGTCCCAAGTCGGTCTATGCCACGCCGGCGCCGACCATCGACCCCGCCGTGTACGAGCTGGGCATCCCGATCCTCGGCCTCTGCTACGGGGCCCAGCTCATCGCCACGCAACTGGGCGGGCAGGTGGCGCACACCGACAACGGGGAGTACGGGCGCACGACGTTGACGCTGACGGCCCCGTCGCCGCTGTGCATCGACTGGCCCACCACGTCGGAAGTCTGGATGAGCCACGGCGATGCCATCACGGCCCCGCCTCCGGGGTTCGTGGCCACGGCCACCAGCGAGGGCGCGCCGGTGGCGGCCATGCACGACGCCGAGCGCCGCATCTTCGGCCTGCAATTCCATCCCGAGGTCGTGCACACCGAGCGGGGCAGTGAGATCTTCGAGCGCTTCCTCCTCGACGCGTGCGGTTGCCTGCCGTCATGGACCCACGTGTCGATCATCGAGCAGCAGGTGGCCGCGGTGCAGGCGCAGGTCGGCAGCGAGCGGGTGCTGTGCGCGCTGAGCGGAGGGGTCGACTCGGCGGTGGCGGCGGCGCTCGTCCACAAGGCCATCGGCGACCAGCTCACTTGTGTCTTCGTGGACACCGGCCTCATGCGCGCCGGTGAAGCGGATCAGGTCGAGGACACATTCCGCCGGCAGTTCAAGATCGACCTCGTGCACGTCAAGGCAGCCGACCGTTACTTCTCCGCACTGGAAGGAGTGACCGATCCCGAACGCAAACGCAAGATCATCGGCGAGCTGTTCATCCGCATCTTCGAAGAGGTGGCGCGTGACCTCGGCGCGGGCGAGGCCGCGACGGCGACGGCGCCGGGCCGAAGTTCCTCGTCCAGGGCACGCTCTACCCCGACGTGATCGAGTCGGGGAGCGACACGGCCGCCAATATCAAGTCACATCACAACGTGGGCGGGTTGCCCGACGACCTGGCGTTCGACCTCGTCGAGCCGCTGCGGCTCCTGTTCAAGGACGAGGTCCGTGCCGTGGGTGAGGAGCTCGGCCTGCCGCACGACATCGTGTGGCGTCAGCCGTTCCCCGGCCCGGGGCTCGGCGTGCGCATTATCGGCGAGGTCACACGGGAGCGGGCGGAGATCCTGCGCAACGCCGATGCCATCGTGGTCGAGGAGATCCGCCGGGCCGGTCTGTATCGCGAGTTGTGGCAGAGCTTCGCCGTGCTGCCGGCCGTGCGCACCGTCGGAGTCATGGGCGACGGGCGTACCTACGCCTACCCGATCGTCATACGGGCCGTGACCAGTGACGACGCGATGACGGCCGACTGGGCCCGGCTCCCGTACGACCTGGTCGAGCGCATTTCGTCGCGCATCATCAACGAGGTCGAAGGGGTCAACCGGGTGGCGCTCGACGTCACGTCGAAGCCTCCCGGCACGATCGAGTGGGAGTGAGCGGGGCACGTCAGAACAGCAGTGGTGCCCAGCTGTTCGACATGGACGCGTTTCAACCAGGTCAAGGCGGCCGCAGCGAAGGGCGCCGCAGCGAAGGGCGCCGCAAGGAAGAGCACAGCGCCCGAGACAGCCGCTGCCGCGCCTGCACCACGACGACGCTCCTCCGCCCGACGACTCTGTATTCCACGCCCACGACGACGACCGCCACGCCCACGACGACGACCTCGTCGTTGATCACGACGCCGGCGCATTCGACGACGCCGCGGCAGGTGCCGCCGCGGCCGCCGACGTGGCGGCAGCCATCGGGGCCGCCATCGAGCCCGAGGCCAACCCCGACGATCTCCCCAACCCACGCAGGAGGGGCGACCCGGCAGCGGCCGCCGCCCTTCTCGAGGGTCTCACCCTGCCCCAACGGGCGGCCGTGGTGCACCGCGGCGGGCCGTTGCTCGTCGTGGCCGGCGCCGGTTCGGGCAAGACGAGGGTCCTGACCCGGCGCATCGCCCACCTGCTGGCGACCGGCGACGCGCCACCTTGGGGCATCCTCGCCATCACCTTCACGAACAAGGCGGCCGAGGAGATGCGCAACCGGGTGGCCGAGCTCGTCGGGCCGCGGGCCGAGAAGATGTGGGTCTCGACCTTCCACTCGTCGTGCCTGCGCATTCTGCGGAGTCACGCCCACCGCCTGGGCTACCGGCCGAATTTCACGGTCTACGACGACACGGACACGCGGCGGCTCATCGAGATGATCGTGGCCGAGATGGGCCTCGATACGAAGCGCCTCCCGCCCCGCTCCGTCGCCGCCGTCATCGGCCAGGCCAAGGCCGAGCTGATCGACTTCGAGACCTTCCGGGAGACGGCCCGCCAGGAGCACGACCCGTTCCAGCGCAAGATCGCCGACGTCTATGCCGAATACCAGCAACGCCTGTTGGCGGCGAATGCACTCGATTTCGACGACCTCTTGATGGTGACGGCCAACCTGCTGCAGGCCTGCGACGATGTGCGCCAGTCCTACCAGGAGCGCTTCAGCCAGATTCTGGTGGACGAGTTCCAGGACACCAACCACGCCCAGAACGAGATCGTCCAGCTGTTGGGCCAGGAGCACGGCAACGTCTGCGTGGTCGGCGACTCCGACCAGTCCGTCTATAAGTGGCGGGGCGCCGACATCCGCAACATCTTGGAGTTCGAGCAGGCGTTCCCGAGCGCGACCATCATCGTGCTGGAGCAGAACTTCCGCTCCACCCAGACCATCCTCAACGTGGCCAACGCGGTGATCGCCAACAACCTCGATCGTCCGAACAAGGAGCTTTTCACGGTGGGCGACGCCGGCGATCCGGTGCTGCGCTACCGGGCCGAAGACGAGCGCGACGAGGCCTCGTGGGTGTCGGGCGAGATCCTGCGCCTGCGGGCGGCCGAGGCGCTCGCCTGGGGCGACGTCGCCGTCTTCTACCGCACCAACGCGCAGAGCCGGGCGCTCGAGGACTCGTTCATCTTCACCGGCATTCCCTACAAAGTGGTGGGCGGGGCCAAGTTCTACGACCGGCGCGAGGTGAAGGACGTCCTGGCCTACATCAGGGTCCTGGCCAATCCCGACGACGAGGTGTCGGCCCGCCGCATCGTCAACGTGCCCAAGCGCGGCATCGGCGACACGTCGGTGGCCCGCCTGGCCGCCTGGGCCCAGGTCAACAGGGTGTCCTTCAGCGAGGCCATCGACCGGGCCGAGGAAGCCGGGCTCGCCGGCAAGGCCCTCAAGGGTGCCCAGCAACTCTCCAAGATGTTGGGCGAGCTCCGCCCGCTTGTCTCGACCGTCAACCCGGCGGATTTCATCCAACTGGTGGCCGACCGCACCGGCTACATGGCCGAGCTGGTGGCCGAGCACACCCACGAGTCCGACGGGCGTATCGAGAACATCGCCGAGCTGGGCAGCGTCGCCGGCCAGTTCGACGACGTCGTCGGATTCCTCGAGACGGTGGCCCTGGTGGCCGACTCCGACGACCTCGACGGCGACGGCACGAGGGTCTCCCTCATGACCCTGCACACGGCCAAGGGCCTGGAGTTCCCGGCCGTGTTCGTCGTCGGCCTCGAAGACGGGATCTTCCCCCATCTGCGCTCCCTGAGCGAGCCGGCCGACCTCGAGGAGGAGCGCCGCCTCTTCTATGTCGGCATCACCCGGGCCCGGCGCCACCTCAACCTGTCGCACGCGTGGTCGCGCACGATCTTCGGGCGCACGCAGCAGAACATCCCGAGCCGTTTCCTCGGCGAGATCCCCACCGAACTGGTCAAAGACGTCGGGCTGGTCACGTCACGCGAGAGCCGCAACCTCTCGACCGACGGCCGCCGCTCGGGCTACGGGCGTTCGGGCGAGGACCGCTGGAGCGACGACCGCTGGAGCGACGACATCGCTCCGCGTGGCAGCCGGGCGGGCGGATCGTTCCTGCCCAGCAGCCCGCTGGCGTCCCGGCCGGCAGGCCCACGGGCCAACAGCGGGGCCGAGGATTTGGGTCTGGTGGCCGGCGACCGGGTCGTGCACGACCACTGGGGCCCCGGCGTGGTGCTTCGACGCCAAGGGCGAGGGATCGCGGGCCCAGGCCACGGTCGACTTCGAGTCGGTGGGGAAGAAAAACCTCCTCCTTTCGGCCACCCCGCTGCGGCGAGCCTGAACCTTCCCTGAACCTGGCCTGAGCGCAGTCCGGCTCCTCCGTCTGACGCCTCGTCGGGCGCCCGATCCGGGCCCGGTCTGGCGTCAGCGCAGGGGCGTCCCTATCATCGAGGGTTCATGAAGCGTCCCTACAGGGTGGTCGTCGCCAAGCCCGGGCTCGACGGCCACGATCGTGGGGCCAAGGTCATCGCCCGCGCCTTGCGCGACAGCGGCTTCGAGGTCGTCTACACCGGCCTCCATCAGACGCCCGAACAAGTGGTCCAAGCCGTGGTGCAAGAGGACGCCGACGCCGTCGGGCTCTCGCTGCTCTCGGGCGCCCATCTGACGCTGGTCCCCCGGGTCGTACAACTCCTGGCCGACGTCGGACGCGACGACGTCCTGGTGATCGTCGGGGGGATCATCCCCGAGAACGACATCCCGGTCCTCAAGGAGCAGGGCGTGGCGGCCGTGTTCACGCCCGGTGCGCCGCTCGATTCCATCGGCTCCTGGTTGGGAGAGGCCCTCGACGAACGAGAGGATGCGCTGCATCCTTGAGCGCGGCACCCAGGGGCTGAGCTCCCGCACCACACGACTCCCGCACCACGACGACTCACCGCACGACCCCAGAGCGACACGACAGAAGGAGAAGGCACCGCAAGTGGATCTTTACGAGTACCAGGGCAAGCAGTACTTCGCCCGCTTCGGCATTCCGACCTCACCCGGAGGGGTGGCCGACACGGTGGACGAAGCGGTCGCACAGGCGGATGACGCCGGCTACCCGGTCGTCGTCAAGGCACAGGTCAAAGTCGGCGGTCGGGGCAAGGCGGGCGGCGTCAAGCTGGCTGCCGACGCCGACGAGGTGCGTCTCCACGCCGGGAACATCCTCGGGCTCGACATCAAGGGTCACGTCGTCAAGCGCCTCTGGGTCGAGCACGCGTCGGACATCGAGAAGGAGTACTACGCCAGCTTCACCCTGGACCGGCCCAACAAGTTGCATCTCGGCATGCTGTCGGCCGAGGGCGGGGTCGAGATCGAAGAGGTGGCGGTCACCAACCCCGACGCCATCGCCATGCTGCACATCAACCCGCTCGACGGTCTCGACGAGGAGACGGCCCGCGAGTGGGTCGACCGGGCCAACCTCGACCCCGAGGCGCGCGAGCAGGCCGCCACGCTGCTGGTGCGGCTCTACCACTGCTATGTCGAAGGTGACTGCGACCTGGCCGAGATAAACCCGTTGATCCTCACGCCCGAGGGCAAGGTGCACGCCCTCGACGCCAAAGTGACGCTCGATGAGAATGCGACCTTCCGCCACCCCGAATGGGAGGAGTACGCCGACGACTCCGACGTCGACCCGCGGGAGAAGATGGCCAAGGAGAAGAGGCCTGAACTACATCGGGCTCGTCGGGCTCGGTGGGCATCATCGCCAACGGCGCCGGGCTGGCCATGAGCACGCTCGACGTGGTGACCCAGGCCGGGGGCGACGCGGCCAACTTCCTCGACATCGGAGGGGGGGCCAACGCCGATGTGATGGCCGCCGCGCTCGAGGTGATCAACGCCGACCCGGCCGTCCGCTCCATCTTCGTCAACATCTTCGGAGGGATCACCCGGGTCGACGAGGTGGCGAAGGGGATCATCGAGGCCATGGCCCGGGTCAAGCTGAGCTCGCCCGTCGTGATGCGCCTCGACGGGACCAACGCCACGGAGGGCCGGGCCCTCCTGGCCGACCACCTGTCGGACAGTTTGATCGCCGAGCCCACCATGCTCGACGCCGCCCGCCGTGCTGTTGCCCTGGCCAAGGCCTGAGGCAGAAGGGAACAAAGGAAACAACGTGAGCATCTTCGTCGACGAGACGACCAAGGTCGTCATCCAGGGCATCAGCCCGACCAGCCAGGGCCTGTACCACGGCCTGCGCAACAAGGCCTACGGCACCAAGGTCGTGGGCGGGACCAACCCCAAGCGTGGGGGCGAGGTGATCGAGGGCATCGACGTCTACTCGTCGGTGGCCGAGGCGGTGAAGGAGACCGGGGCGACGGCGTCGTTCATCTCGGTGCCGCCACGCGGCGCGGCCGATGCCATTGTGGAGGCGGCCGAGGCCGGTATCGCCTTCATCGTCTGCATCACCGAGGGCATCCCGGCCCAGGACGAGGCGCTGGCCTACAACCGGCTGGTGCGCGAGTTCCCCGGCACCCGCCTGCTCGGGCCGAACTGCCCGGGGATCATTTCCCCGGGGAAGTGCAACATCGGGATCACGTCGGGCGACATCGCGCTGGCCGGCGGCCCGGTCGGGATCGTGAGCCGCTCGGGCACGCTGACCTACCAGGCGCTGCACGAGCTGTCGCAACAGGGCATCGGGCAGACCACCTGCGTCGGTATCGGCGGCGACCCCGTCCCCGGCACCAACTTCATCGACTGCCTGGCCGCCTTCGAGGCCGACCCCGAGACCCGGGCCGTCATGATGATCGGCGAGATCGGCGGCTCCGAAGAGGAGCGCGCGGCCGAGTTCATCGCCAACTCGATGACCAAGCCGGTGGCGGCCTATGTGGCGGGCGTCACCGCGCCCCCGGGCCGGAAGATGGGGCACGCGGGAGCCATTATCTCGGGCTCCCAGGGCACGGCACAGGCGAAAATGGAGGCACTGACCGCCGCCGGCGTCTTCGTGACCCAGAACCCGACCGAGTGCGGCGAGAAGATGGTCGCCATCGTGCGGGAACTGCCCTGATCTGACAGCTAGCGACTGCCTGAGAGTTGGGCTGTTGTTGGGCGTCGGTGGATACCCCGGCGTGGCGCGGCGTTGAGTCTGGAACCAATGGGTAGCACGTCGGTCCTCCGCGCCGCGAGGAGGCGGGGAGCTGTCGTCGTGCTGGCCGCTGTCGCGGCCGCGACAACCGTGGGCGTCGTGTTGGCGGGAACCGGCACGTCGGCGCGCGCCGGCGCCGCCCAACCGCCGCCAACCACCGTCGTTGCACACGCCGCGACGGTCGCCCGCCGGGGTGGCCCTCTCTTCGGCGCCACCTGACGACCCCCGCCTACAACGGCGACGCCGGTGACCCCGATGTGGTCGAGTCGGCCGGGACCTATTACGCCTTCAGCACGGGGACCGCCCTCGGCAACCACCTGCAGGCTCTCGTCGACACGTCGGGAAATCCCCAGTCGGGTTGGCGGAGCTACACCGGCCAGTCGTTCGGGTCGACCGCACTGCCGAACGTCCCCGCATGGGAGGCGGTCAACACGCAGACCTCTCCGGGCGTCTTCTTCTTCGGCGGCCACTGGGTGATGTTCTACGACGCCGCCCAGGCGGGCCACGCCAGCGACACCGGGTTCGACTGCCTGTCGGTGGCGACGGCCGCCGGCATCAGCCCGACCGATGCAGCCTTCACCGACAACTCGAGCGGACCGCTGCTGTGCCAATCCGCTCTGGGCGGGGCCATCGACCCCAGCCCCTTCATCGACCCCGCCAACGGGAGTCCCTGGTTGGTCTGGAAGTCCAACGACGGAGGCTCGTCGCAGCCGGCGGGCATCTGGACCGAAGAGCTCAACAGCGCCGGCACCGGATTCCTGGCGGGTTCGGCCCCCACCGAGATCTTCTTCAACAACACGGCTGCCTACCCCTGGGAGAACACGGTGGAGGACCCCTCCATGTCCCCTTCGGCGGCGAGTTCTACCTCCTCTTCAGCGGGGGGATCTACACCTCATCGAGCTACGCCGAGGGCGTGGCCGTCTGCGCCACGCCGACCAGCACCTGCACCCAGACCGACCCCAACCCGATCCTCTCGTCCTACGGCTCGGTGGCCGGCCCCGGCGGGGGCTCGCTGTTCCAAGATTCGGCGGGCAACGACTGGCTCGCCTACGGCGGCTGGACCGCCGGTTGCACCAGCTACTCGTGCGGGGGAGCACGCCGGTTGTTCGTCGCCCCCGTCACCTTGAGCATCGCCTCGGGCGGGCTCAACCAGCCGGCGGTGGATATGACCAACACCCCCGACGGCAAGGGCTACTGGCTCTCGGCCCGCGACGGTGGCATCTTCACCTTCGGCGACGCCGCGTTCTACGGCTCCACCGGCGCCATCCATCTCAACCAACCCATCGTCGGCATGGCAGCCACCCCCGACGGCAAGGGCTACTGGCTCGTCGCCTCCGACGGCGGCATCTTCACCTTCGGCGACGCCGCGTTCTACGGTTCCACCGGCGCCATCCATCTCAACCAACCCATCGTCGGCATGGCAGCCACACCCGACGGCAGGGGCTACTGGCTGGTGGCCTCCGACGGCGGCATCTTCACCTTCGGCGACGCCGCGTTCTACGGCTCCACCGGCGCCATCCACCTCAACCAACCCATCGTCGGCATGGCGCTCGCCCGACGGCAGGGGCTACTGGCTCGTGGCCTCCGACGGCGGCATCTTCACCTTCGGCGACGCCGCGTTCTACGGCTCGACCGGCGCCATCCATCTCAACCAACCCATCGTCGGCATGGCAGCCACGCCCGACGGGAAGGGCTACTGGCTCGTGGCCTCCGACGGCGGCATCTTCACCTTCGGCGACGCCGCGTTCATGGGCTCGACCGGCGCCATCCACCTCAACGCCCCGATCGTCGGCATGGCGCCTTCGCCCGACGGAGGCGGCTACACCCTGGTCGCCTCCGATGGCGGCATCTTCACCTTCGGCGACGCCACCTTCTTCGGCTCACCGGCCTGACCCGGGTCCCCGCCACCTGACGTCCGGCGCAACCCGGTGCACGGCACGACACCGGCGCCGCCGTTGCTAGCGTGACCGGCGTGCGCTTGGGAGTCCTGGTATCGGGAAGTGGGACGATCCTCGAAGCCATGTTCGAGGCCGGGCTTCCCGTGACCGTCGTCCTCTCCGACCGGCCCTGCGCCGCACTGGAACTGGCCCGGGCCCATGGCGCCGCGGCCGAGCTGGTCGACCGCACCGGGTACGGCGGCTTCGGGCCCGCCTTCGATCGCGACGCGCTACACGGCCACGGTGGCGGCCACGCTGGTGGCCCACCAGGTGGACCTGGTGGCCATGGCGGGCTTCGGCACGGTGTTGTCCCAGGCCGTGCACACTGCGTTTCCCGACCGCATCCTGAACACGCACCCCGCCCTGCTCCCTGCCTTTCCCGGTTGGCACGGCGTGCGCGACGCCCTCGCGGCGGGTGTCACCGAGACCGGGTGCACGGTGCACCTGGCCACTCTCGAGATGGATGCCGGACCGATCCTGGCCCAGCACGTCGTCCCGGTGCTGCCCGGGCGACACGGAGGAGTCGTTGCACGAACGCATCAAGGTGGCCGAGCGCACCCTGTACCCGGACACCGTGGCCTGGGCCCTGGGCGAGCTCGAGGCCGGACGATCGATTGAACCACCCGCGCGACCGGTGCGAACCGCGTCACCGGCGCGCCTGCGCAGTGAGGAGATGACTTCGTTGAGGGCATTGCTGTCGGTCTATGACAAGGAAGGGCTGATCGAGTTGGCCCAGGGCCTGGCCGACCTGGGTTGGGAGCTGGTGGCCAGCGGCAACACGGCCGCCGCCCTGGCCGAGGCCGGTATCGCCCACCTCCAGGTGGCCGAGGTCACGGGCTCCCCCGAGATGCTGGGCGGGCGGGTCAAGACCCTGCACCCGAAGATCCACGGCGGGATCCTGGCCGACCGGGACGTGCCGAGCCACCTGGCCGACCTCGAGGCCAACGGCATCGACGCCATCGACCTGGTGGTGAGCAATCTCTACCCGTTCTCGTCGGACCCCTCCATCGAGCTCATCGACATCGGCGGGCCGTCGATGGTCCGCAGCGCGGCCAAGAACCATGCGCACGTGGGCATCCTGACGTCGCCCCGGGACTACCCCGCGGTCCTGGCCGAGCTCCGCCAGGGGACGGCTCGCTGTCCGACGGCCACGCGCCGCCGGTTGGCCCGGGCCGCCTTCGCCCACACGGCGGCCTACGACGCCGCCATCGTGGCCTGGCTCGACGCCGGCGGGCCGCCCGGACGCCGTGGCCGATCCCGAGGAGGCGCTCGGGCGTCCTGCCGCCGACGCTCCACCTGACCTTGGAGCGCACCGCGGTGCTCCGCTACGGCGAGAACCCGCACCAGCGCGGTGCCCGCTACCGCACCGCCGGGACCACGAGTTGGTGGGACGACCTCGAGCAGCACGGCGGCAAGGAGCTCTCGTACCTCAACCTGTTCGACGGCGACGCCGCCTGGCGGCTGGTCCACGAGCTCGCGCAGCGATGCCGGGCAGCCGGCCGTGGCCATCATCAAGCACGCCAACCCGTGTGGCGCCGCGGTGGCCGACGACCTCGTCACCGCCTACGAACGGGCGCTCGAATGCGACGTGCAATCGGCCTTCGGCGGCGTGGTGGCCATCGGCGGCGTGGTGACCGAGGCGTTGGCGGACGCCGTGGCCGCCGGACCCCAGGCCGATGTCATCATCGCCGCCGTCCTACGAGCCGGCGGCGCTCGAGAAGCTGACGACCCGGCGCAAGGCCACCCGCCTCCTCTCGGGCCCGGCGCCCGAGCAGGCGGTGCGCCAGTTGCGCAGCCTCGGTACGAGCGTGCTGGTGCAGGACGTCGACGACCTTCGTCTCCCCCCGGGCCGACTGGGGCGTCGTGACGGAGCGGCCAGCCGACCGACGAGGAGTGGCGCGACCTGGTGCTGGCCTGGCGGGTCTGCGGGCGCACCACCTCCAACGCCATCGCCATCGTGAACGACGGGCAGGCGGTCGGCGTGGGCGCGGGCCAGCAGTCGCGGGTGGTGGCCGCCGAAATCGCCGTCCGCAAGGCCGGGGAGAAGGCCAAGGGAGGTGCGGGAGCGAGCGACGCCTTCTTCCCGTTCCCCGACGGCTTGCTCGTCCTGGCCGCCGCCGGCGTCACCGCGGTGGTGCAACCCGGAGGCTCGGTCAAGGACGGCGAAGTCATCGCCGCGGCCGACGAGGCCGGGCTGGCCATGGTGGTCACCGGCGAGCGGCACTTCCGGCATTGATGAAGGAGGCGAACTGATGGCAGCGATCCTGCTCGACGGCGAGGCGGTGGCGGCCCGGGTGCGGGCCGAGGTGGCCGACCGTGTGGCGCGTCTGGCCCACGAGGGCATCACGGTCGGTCTGGGCACCATTCTCGTCGGGGACGACGGGCCGAGCGAGCGCTACGTGGCGATGAAGCACGCCGACTGCGCCGAGGTGGGCATGCTCTCGGTGGGCGAGCACCTGCCGGCCGCGGCGACCCAGGCCGAGGTCGAAGCGGTTGTCACCCGCTTCAATGCCGATCCGGCCATCAACGCGTATCTGGTCCAGCTGCCGCTTCCCGCCGGGCTCGACGAAGAGCGGGTCCTGCTGGCCGTCGATCCCGCCAAGGACGTGGACGGACTGCACCCGACCAATCTGGGCCGCCTCGTCATGAGCGCCCCGGGCCCCCTGCCGTGTACGCCCGCCGGCATCGTCGACCTGCTCGGGGCGTACGATGTGCCGGTGGAAGGTCGCCACGTGGTGATCATCGGAAGAGGCCTGACCATCGGTCGCCCGCTCGCCCTCCTGCTCGCCTCCAAACGCCCGGGTTGTAACGCCGCGGTGACGGTGGTGCACACGGGGGTCGACGACGAATCTCTGGCGGCCATCGTGCGCACGGGCGACGTGGTCGTCGCCGCGGCCGGCCGGGCCGGTCTGGTTTCGGCCGACATGATCAAGCCCGGCGCCGCCGTCGTCGGGGCGGGTACCAGTTGGGCCGGCAGGAAATTGCTCTCCGACGTGCAGGAGGAGGTGGCCGAGGTGGCCGGCTGGGTGACGCCCCGGATCGGTGGGGTCGGTCCCATGACCCGTGCCATGCTCTTACGCAACGCCGTGCGAGCCGCCGAGCGTGCCGCGTAGGGTCGGCTGATCCGGGAGAAGACATGTCCGAAGGAGAATTCTCCGAGCGCCCGTGGGGGAACTACACCGTCCTGAGCGATGACGCACCGGACCACAAGGTCAAGCGCATCGTCGTATCCCCGGGCAAGCGGCTGAGCCTGCAGCGCCACGCCAAGCGGGCCGAACACTGGTTCATCGTGGCGGGCACCGCCCAGGTGACCGTCGACGGCAACGTGACACGGCTCACCCCCGGCGAGGCCATCGATATCCCGATGGGGGCGGCGCACCGCATCGGGAATGAAGGTGCGGAGGACGTGGTGTTCATCGAGGTGCAGCACGGGACCTACTTCGGGGAGGACGACATCGTCCGGCTCGAGGACGACTTCGGCCGGGCGGGGGCCGAGAGCCTCACGTGACGAAGATCGCCGACCTCCTCGCGGCCGGGAAGACGTACTCCTTCGAGTTCTTTCCTCCGAAGAACGACGGCGAGTTGGCCACCCTCGCACGCACTATCGGCGAGCTCCAGCCTCTCAGTCCGTCGTTCGTCTCGGTGACCTACCGGGGTGGGGCAGCGTCCCGCCAGCGGACACTCGACCTGGTGAGCGGCATGCTGCACACCACCTCGCTCAATCCGATGGCGCACCTCATCTGCGTGGCCCACAGCCGGCTCGAGCTCGCCGACATACTCGTCACCCTCCGCAAGGCCGGCGTCGAGAACCTCATGGCCCTCGGCGGCGACCCTCCATCGGACCCCGCTTCGGGGCCCGGTGAGCTCGCGTATGCCGACGAGCTGGTGGAGCTGGCCCGGGCCATCGGCGGCTTCTCCATCGGCGTGGCCGCCCACCCGGCCGGGCATCCCCGTTCGCCCAGTACCCAAAGTGACCGCGACTTCCTCGCGGCAAAGCTGGAGATGGCCGACTTCGGGATCACGCAATTCTTCTTCGAGGCCGCCGAGTTCGAGGGGTTGCGGGCCGACCTCGACGCCCGAGGCGTTCACACCCCCGTCCTCCCCGGGATCCTGCCCGTGACCTCTCTCGCCTCCATGCGGCGCCTGGGCGGCATGGGTGCCGCGGCGCCCGGGTGGATGCAGGAGCGCCTGGAGGCCGCCCATGACGCCGGCGGGGCCGAGGCGGTACGCAGCGAAGGCGTGGTGTTGGCCACCGAGCTCTGTGCCGATCTGCTCAAACTCGATGTGCCCGGCCTGCACTTCTACACCTTCAACACCTCCAATGCGACCCGGGAGATCTACGCCGCCCTCGGCCTCGGACCGGCACTGGCCGCCACGGGTTGACAGCGGGCGTTGTGCGGCGCAACCCCCCCGGGCTATGACCGACGTGGTGTGTAATTTCTCACTGCTAGAAGTCTAGCGGTCAGTTTTTAGAGAGCGAGACTCTCCAGAGACAGAGCCGCCAGGTCTCCTCCACTCATAGCCGTGTACGACTCCACCCTCTTCTCGCCGGGTCGGCCGACATTCCTAGTGGGTATATCTAGTGGGTATTCCACGTTAACATAGTGGGTGTGGCCTATGTAGTTGCTCGTCCCAAAGGTCGGTTCGAGATCAGGGAATCAGTGCACACTCCGAAAGGGCCACGCGCTCGCTCCTTGGCCAACTTCACCGTACTGACCGACGCTGTGGTTGCGGCAGCTAAGGCACGCGCCTCCCGGCCCTTCAACGCCCAAGCGGTCCGCGCCGCGGCGGCGCGGGTGGGGGCTCACGTGGAAGTCCCCGCGCCCGAGACTTCCGACGGCCCAGCCATGCGCCGCTTCGTTGAGTCGTCGCGCCGGATGGCCGACACACTCGGACGGCCACCGAGCGGACCACGACGCGACCCGGGGGAGTCCCTCATCGAGCTCATGGGGTTCGCGGATGAGATCGCTCGCGGGCGAGCTCCACGTGAACCTGAACCGTTGACCTTCCCACTGCTGGCGCGGCTGGCGGCGCGCAGCGCCGAACGGGTGACAGCGCAGCGCCGAACGGGTGACGCGCGCAGCGCCGAACGGGTGACAGCGCGCACCGCCGAACGCAGCGCCGGGCCCCTCGGCCAATGAGCGGCGAGCCACCCGCGACAGGGCAGATTCCTCAGCTGGGAGGCCTCGCTGGCCGCATCGTTTCCCTCCACGAACTGCTCGATTCGTTGGGCGTGCCCCACCAATTCGGGGGAGCCATTGCGTTGGCCTGGTACCGCAATCCCCGGGCGACGACCGATATCGACGTGAACCTCACCGTCCCCCCGGCCGCCGCCGCCCCCGTCCTCGGCGCGCTTACCCACCTCGGCGTCGCGGTCACGGACGCGGACCGGGACACCATTGCCCGCGACGGCCAGGCGCGCCTGGTGTGGAACGGGTCCTACCTCGATGTGTTCTTCGCCACCTTGGAGCTCCACCTCGAGATGGAGCAGCGGGCCCATCTCGTGGGGTTCGGCCCGGTGCAGATCCCGATCCTGTCTCCGGAGCACCTGGTGGTCTGCAAGGCGGTCTTCGACCGGCCCAAGGATTGGCTGGATATAGAGGAGATGATCCGTTGGGGCACCCGGATCGACCCCGAGGAGACTCTGCGCTGGGTGGGCACCATTCTCGGGACGGGTTCGGACCCCTATAGGCGGCTGATGCACCTGCTGGCGGGCCAGCCGGCGGAGCCCGCCTGAACAGCTGAATTGGGACGGCGCCAACCCACCCCCTAGCATCGAAGAAATGCCAGAGAAAATCTCCATGGGCGCCGACGGTGCGCTCAACGTCCCCGAAGAACCCATCATCCCCTTCATCGAAGGCGACGGCACGGGGGTCGACATCTGGCCTGCAGCCAAGCTGGTGCTCGATGCCGCCGCGGCCAAGCACGGCAACAAGGTGGCCTGGAAGGAAGTGCTGGCCGGTCAGAAGGCCTTCGACGAGACCGGCAACTGGCTCCCCGACGAGACGGTGGAGAGCTTCCGGGAGCACCTGATCGGGATTAAGGGCCCGCTGACCACGCCCATCGGCGGCGGCATCCGCTCGCTCAACGTCGCCCTCCGCCAGATCCTCGATCTCTACGTCTGCTTGCGGCCCGTGCGCTGGTTCACGGGCGTGCCCTCGCCGGTGCTCCATCCCGAGCTGGTCGACATGGTCATCTTCCGCGAGAACACCGAGGACATCTACGCGGGGTACGAAGTGCAGGAGGGCACTCCCGAGGCGCTCAAGCTCGTGACCTTCCTGCGTGACGAGATGCACTGGCCGGTCCGTGACGGCTCCGGCATCGGGATCAAGCCGATTTCGGAAATGGGCTCCAAGCGCCTGATCCGGGCCGCCATCAACTACGCCCTCGAACACGGCCGGGCGTCGGTCACCATGGTCCACAAAGGCAACATCCAGAAGTTCACCGAGGGCGCGTTCATGAACTGGGGCTACGAGCTGGTGCGCGAGGAGTACGCCGACGTGGCCGTCGGCTGGGACGACTGCGGCGGCGACGCGGGCGACAAGCTGCTCGTGAAGGACTCGATCGCTGACATCACGCTGCAGCAGGTCCTGACGCGGCCCTCGGAATTCGATGTGATCGCCACGACCAATCTCAACGGCGACTACCTGTCCGATGCGCTTGCGGCCCAGGTGGGCGGCATCGGCATCGCCCCGGGCGCCAACATCAACTACATCTCGGGCCACGGGATCTTCGAGGCCACCCACGGCACGGCGCCGAAGTACGCCGGCCAGGACAAGGTGAATCCCGGTTCGGTGCTGCTCTCGGGCGTCCTCATGTACGAGCACATCGGGTGGCAGGAGGCGGCGAACGACATCGTGCGGGCGCTGGAGGCCACCATCGGCGAGAAGATCGTCACCTACGACTTCGCACGACAGATGCAGGGCGCCACCGAGGTCAAGTGCTCGGAGTTCGCCGCCGCCATCGTCGACCGCCTCTGATCTTCGATCGTCTCTGATCTTCGATCGTCTCTGATCGTCGAAATCCCCGAGAAAGGAACAGCACCCATGGCAGCAGCTCCCATCCACGTGACCGTCACCGGCGCGGCCGGCCAGATCGGCTACTCGCTCCTCTTCCGTATCGCCTCGGGCCAGCTGCTCGGGGCCGACCAGCCGATCGTCCTGCGCCTCCTCGAGATCGAACCGGCGCTCGGCGTGCTCGAAGGTGTCGTCATGGAGATCGACGACGGCGCCTACCCGCTGGTGACCGACATCGTCGCGACCTCCGATCTCAAGACCGCGTTCGACGGCACCTCATGGGCCCTGCTGGTCGGCTCGGTCCCCCGCAAGGCAGGTATGGAGCGCGGCGATCTGCTGAGTGTCAACGGCGGGATCTTCAAGCCCCAGGGCCGGGCCATCGCCGAGAACGCGGCCTCCGACGTGCGCATTCTCGTCGTCGGCAATCCCTGCAACACCAACTGCCTCATCGCCCGGTCCAATGCGCCCGAGGTTCCCGCCGATCGCTGGTTCGCCATGACCCGCCTGGACGAGAACCGGGCCAAGGCCCAACTGGCCCACAAGGCGGGCGCACCCGTCGGCTCCGTCACCAACGTGGCGATCTGGGGCAATCATTCGGCGACGCAGTTCCCGGACTTCGCCAATGCCCGCATCGCGGGCGACCCGGTGCCGGAGGTCATCACCGACCACGAGTGGCTGCAGGGCGACTTCATCACGACGGTGCAAAAGCGCGGGGCGGCCATTATTGAGGCGCGCGGCTCCTCTTCGGCGGCGTCGGCGGCGTCGGCGGCCATCGACACCGTCGTTTCGCTGCGCACCAAGACGGCTCCGGGCGACGCCACCTCGGTGGCCGTGGCCAGTTCCGGTGAGTACGGCGCTCCCGAAGGGCTCCAGTTCGGCTTTCCGGTCGTGGCCGACGGCCAGGGGAACTGGTCGGTGGCCGAGAACTTCGAGCACGACGACTTCGCCCGCCAGCGCATCGCGGTGACCACCGACGAGCTGCTCAGCGAGCGTAATGACGTGCGGGAGCTCGGCCTCATCGAGTGATCCCGCTGGGGGCACCCCTCCCTCGCCCCCTTGGTGTCATCGACCGTTCGCGCCCGTGAAACCCCCGCGAAACACAAGCCTGTAAGCGTTATGGGAGTGGGCGATCTGTTCGATGGCTACGGGGAGGCCGCACGCGGCCTGACGAAGGCCGCCTTTGACGAAATGGTGGGCCATGACGGCGCCACCCGCTCGCCCTATGCCGGTGTGGCATCGTCCCTCTCGCAGATGGGTCCCGAGGACGTGTCAGCCCGGGCCACCCGCCTCGCGCGGGCCTTCATGGACCAGGGTGTGACCTTCGACCTTGACGGCGAGGAACGCCCCTTCCCGCTCGACGTCGTGCCCCGCATCTTCACCGCGGGCGAGTGGAAGCAGGTCTCGACCGGCGTGGCCCAACGGGTACGTGCCCTGGAGGCCTTCCTCTCCGACGTCTACGGGGCGGCGCGTATCGTCAGTGACGGGTTGATTCCGCACGAGGTGATCACCAGCTCGCCCGGTTTCGTGCGGGCGGCCTTCGGGCTCGCGCCACCGAACGGTGTGCGCATCCACGTGGCCGGCATCGACGTCATCCGCGACGAGGAGGGTGAGTTCCGCGTCCTGGAGGACAACGTCCGCAGCCCGTCGGGCGTCAGCTACGTGCTGGCCAACCGGGCCGCCATGGCGCGCGTCCTGCCCGAGCTCTTCTGGGGCCAGCCGATACAGATGGTCACCGACTACCCGGCCCATCTCATCAACGCCCTGCGCCGCGCCGCGCCGACGGGTGTCCAGGACCCGACCGTGGTGGTGCTCACTCCGGGTGTCCACAACTCCGCCTTCTACGAGCACGCGCTATTGGCCCGCCTGATGGGCGTGCACCTGGTCGAGGGGCGGGACCTGGTCTGCCACGGGACCGAGGTGTTCCTGCGCACCACCGAGGGTGAAGTGCCGGTCCATGTGATCTACCGCCGGATCGATGACGACTACCTCGACCCGCTGCAGTTCCGGCCCGAGTCGCTCGTGGGCTGCCCCGGCGTGGTCAACGCGGCCCGGGCCGGCAGGGTGACCATCACCAACGGTGTGGGCAACGGGGTGGCCGACGACAAACTCGTGTACGCCTACGTGCCCGCGATGATCACGTACTACCTCGGCGAAGACCCGATCCTGCAGAACGTGGAGACGATGCATCTGCAGGACACCCGGGTGCGGGCCGAGGCACTCTCCCGACGCGACGAGCTCGTCTTCAAGCGGGTCGACGGGTCGGGGGGAAAGGGGTTGGTCATCGGCACCTCGGCCACGGGCAGCGAGTTGGACCAACTCGCGCTCGAGGTGGAGGAGGCTCCCCGCCAGTGGATCGCCCAGCGCGTGGTCGCGCTCTCGACGTCTCCCACCTGGGTCGACAGCGAAATGGTCCGTCGCCACGTGGACCTGCGCCCTTTTGCGGTCAACGACGGCGAGAACGTCTGGGTCCTCCCCGGAGGGCTGACCCGGGTGGCCCTGCAGGAGGGCGGCCTGGTGGTGAATTCCAGCCAGGGTGGAGGCTCCAAGGACACCTGGGTGGTGGGCGGAGGCCCCCCGACGCCGGTGCTCCCACCACGCCAGGTGGCCGCGGTCAATGCGAGTCCGCCCATGGACGCCGGTCCGGGCGACGACTCGGAGAACCGCAACCAACAGCAACAGCAACAGCAACAGCAACAGCAACAGCGATGACGCAGGCCCTGCTGAGCCGGGTGGCCGAATCGATCTTCTGGGTCGGCCGCTACGTAGAGCGCGCCGAGGGTACGGCGCGCATCCTCGATGTGTCCGTCTTCCAGGCGCTCGAGCAGAGCGACACCGAAGGTGGTCACGCGGCCCGTCGCCTCCTGGCCGTCATGGGCCTGCCCGACAACGAGAACGAGACGCTGTGGCAAGCCACCGAGCGGCTGGCCACCGACCCGAAGAGCCGCTCCTCCATCGCAGGAGCGATGGCGGCCGCCCGGGAGAACACCCGGGGGGTCCGCCACGTCGTGCCCGTCGAGTTCTGGGAGCACATCAACGCCACGTGGTCGGCCCTTCCCCTCCAATGGGAGGCCACCCGCCGCGCCGGCCCTGCGCCCTATCTCTCCTTCGTCAAGAGCCAGGTCGCCGGTATCACGGGCCTGGCGGACACGATGATGAGCCGGGACCAGACCTGGCTGTTCTTCACGCTCGGTCGTTGCCTCGAGACCACCGACGTCGTGGCCCGCCAGCTGGCGACGGTCGAGTTCGACGAAGTGTTCGACAGCGGGCTGGTCATGCTCCTGCGCTCGTGCGGCGGGTACGAGCCCTACCTGCGGCTGTCCCAGGGCGTGGTCGAGCCCGGACGCGTACTCGACTTCTTGTTCCGCGACCGCCTCTTCCCCCGCTCGGCCTACGCCTCGCTCACGTTGGCCGAAGAATGCCTGGACAAAATCAACTCGGGTCGTCACGGCACGTGGGAGGACGCCCGCGGTCTGGTGGGCCTGGCCCGGGCCGAGCTCGAGTATTCCTCTCCGGCCTCCCTCTCCCGCGGCCTCGGGACCCGGCTCGAGCGCCTGCAGGGGTCCATCTCGTCGGTGTGCGATGCCGTGACACGGCGCTACTTCGCCCAGGATCTGCCGACACAGTGGCGCCGTGGGGGTGGGGGCGGGTGACCCGGGCCGACGGCTGGCGGCTGCACGTCTCGCACGAGACCCGCTTCGACTACAACGCACCGGCGCGGGCCTCCTACAACGAGCTCCGCCTCACCCCACGCACCGAACGCCGGCAGACCGCCCTCGAGACGAAGATCGCCACGGTGCCTCCGGCGCCCCAGTACTCCTACGTCGATTACTGGGGCACGCAGGTCGTCGCCTTCAACGTCGACCGGGGCCACGAGATGCTCTCGATCACCGGGACGGCGCTGATCGACACCCAACGCCCCGAAGAGCCCGAGGACGCATCGTGGGCGGACGTCGACGATGGGGCGCGCACCATGGCCGACTACCTCTCGCACAAGCTCTTCACCGCACCCGGGCCCGAGCTGGCGGAGCTCGGAGAGAGCCTGCGTGCGCACAGCCCCCTGCAGACGGCGCGCAACATCATGGAACGCACCCACGGATCGTTGCGTTACGTGCGCGGCGTGACCAACGTGCACACCTCGGCCTACGAGGCCTTCATCGACGGCGCCGGCGTCTGCCAGGACTTCGCCCATCTGGCCCTGGCCATGACCAAGTCGGTCGGTCTGCCCTCACGCTACGTGTCCGGGTACTTCCACCCCGACGCCGAAGCTGTCGTCGGTGAGGAGATCGTCGGGGAGAGCCACGCGTGGGTCGAGGTCTGGACGGGTTCGTGGTGGGGCTACGACCCGACGAACGACTGCGCGGTGGGGGAGCGGCATGTCGCCATCGGCCGGGGGCGTGACTATTCGGACGTGCCGCCGGTCAAGGGCATCTACGCCGGCAACGCTGAGCACACGATGCACGTCGGCGTGCGCATCATGAGGACGAACTAGGGCATGGGCCCGCCGTGCTGACCCGCATGCGGATCTGGTTGCCCGACGCGCCGGGCGTTCTCGGCGCGGTGGCCGCGGAGATCGGGGCCGTCAAGGGCAACGTCATCGCGCTCGAGGTGCTCGAGCGCGAGGCCGGTGTGGCCATCGACGAGTTCGTGGTCGAGCTCCCCGATCTGCCCGGTGCCGTCGACGCGGTGTGCAAGGGCATCCGCAACATCCCCGGAGCGGGCGTCGAAGACGTACGCGAGCTCGGTGCCGCGGCCCAGGACCGGGAGGACACCGTGCTCAACGCGGCGGCCGCGATCCTGCAGGCGGCCACGGCCACGGCGGCCATGAACACGTTGTCCGGCCAGCTCATGTCGCTCTTCGATCTCACCTGGCTCGCCGTGGCCGACCTGGGCGTGAAGACCTTCACCGAGGTGCACGGCGACGCGCCCGGTATCGACTGGCTCACCGCGTTCGCCGCGGGCTCGCAGAGTGGGGCCGATCCGTCCAACGACACCACGAGCTCGGGGGTGTTCGTCGAGGCGATCCCCGAGACCGAGCTCACCGTCTGCGGCGGGCGCCCGGCACCGATCCGCCGGCGCGAGCGCCACGCCATCGCCATGCTGGTCGTCGTCACGGCTCGCTTCGTCGACGCCCTGGGTTGGCGCGACCGGGTGGTGCACTGACGCACGGGTCGGTCCCGGCCCGGCACCGCCATGCAGGTTGTAATCGGGTTCTCCCGGCCTCTCCGTGGCTCTTGCCTCTTTCGCTCCTCTTGCCAGGAGGGGTCGTCCAGCGCATGACCCGCGGATACGGGAGAAGAGCCGGGGAGAGCCTGCCCTTAAAAACTGACCGCTAGAGTTCTAGCGTTCAACTTTTCGAGGTAGGTGGCCGGGTCAGTCGCTCACGCCGGCGTTCTCGAACGGTTCCGCCTCTTCGCTCCTACCGCCTTTGCTCCTACCACCTTCGCTCCTACCACCTTCGCTCTCGCTACCCCCGCTGACGGCGGTGGGCTCATCGAGGTTCGGAGTCTCGGAGTAGATGTACTTGCCCCCACGGAGCCACGAGGCCGCAGCGGCGATCAGGCAGGCGATGACGGCAAAGTCGAAGGCGGCGTGCAGGCCGGCCTTGAAGGGCTTGGCGATCAGCAAGGGGAAGAACCCGCGCCCGTTGAGCGTCGCCTGGTTCGCCGCCGACAAGTGTGAAAGCACGGGTGCGCCCAATATGTGTTGGACCGGGCTGAAGCCGAGGAACGCGGCGAAGAGCGAGGTGACCGGGGGGAGTCCGGCCGCCCGACGTGCCGCCGGACCGGGGACCCCGTGTGCTCTGAGCCCGACGAAGAGCGCTCCGGGGAGCGTCGAGGAGAGGCCGATGATCATCAGCGTGAAGAAGATGCCTATTGAGAGGACCTGCGCCGAATTCTGGAAGGTCGAGTTCATGCCCGCGCCGACCCCCCTGTGCTGGCTGGGCAGGCTGTTCATGACGCCGGCCCGGTTGGGCGCCGCGAATGCCCCCATGGCCAGGCCGTTGCAGAACAGGAGAAAGGCGAAGGCCGGGTAGGGGAAATTGACCGGGAGGAGTTCGAGCAGCCCGAACGTGAGCGCGGCCGCCAACATGCCACCGGTGGCGAACGGGCGCGAGCCGAAGCGGTCGGACAGGAACCCCGAGATGGGACCGGCGATGAGGAAGCCGGCCGTCAGCGGCAGCATGTAGATGCCGGCCCACAGCGGGGTGCGGGCGAAGTCGTAGCCGTGCAGGGGCAGCCAGATGCCCTGGAGCCAGATGATCAGAATGAACATCAGGCCTCCCCGCCCGATGCCGGCCAGCAGGGTGGAGATGCAGCCGGCGGTGAAGGCGCGGATCCGGAAGAGGTCGAGCCGGAACATGGGATCCTCCACCTTCGTCTCTATGACGGCGAAGGCGATGAGCAGGGCGACGCCCCCGATGAGGCATCCGAGGACAAACGGGCTGGTCCACCCCATGATGTGGCCGCCATAGGGCTGTATCCCATAGGTGATCCCCACCATCAGCGCGATCAGGCCGACGGCGAACGTAATGTTGCCGGGCCAATCGATCCGCCCGTGCCGCCGCACCGGGACTTCCCGGAGGGAGTGATAGGCCCAGATGGTGGCGAACAGCCCGATCGGCACCGAGACCAGGAAGATCAGCCGCCACTGGATGGGGCCCAGAATCCCTCCCAGGACGAGGCCGAGGAACGACCCGCTGATGCCGGCCACCTGGTTGATGCCCAGTGCCATCCCCCGCTGGTGCTCGGGGAAGGCGTCGGTCAGGAGGGCCCCGGAATTGGCGATGAGAAAGGCGGCTCCCACCCCCTGGAATATCCGCATGATGATCAGGTAGAGGGCGGCGGCCGAGCCTGACATCCAGGTGATCGACAGCAGGAGTGAGAAGAACGTGTAGACGGCGAAACCGAGGTTGTACATCTTGACCCGCCCGTACATGTCGCCCAGGCGTCCGAGACTGACGACGAGCACGCTGCTGACGATGAGGAAGCTCAGGATCATCCAGAGCAGGTAGAAGGTGTTGCCGGGCAGGAGCGGGTTGATCCCGATGCCGCGGAAGATGTCCGGCAGTGCGATGAGGAGGATGGAGGAGTCGATGGTGGCCATCAGGACACCGAGGGTCGTGTTGGACAGGACCGTCCACTTGTAGCGGTCCCCCCGCTCCTCAGCCAGGGGCAGTGAGGAGGCGGAAAGCGTGTTGCTCACGCTCCGGAGGTCCCGTTGGTGGTGTGCATGTGCGCTGGCTCTCCCGACGTCGCTCTGATGTCCATTGATCGTACCTTTACGTCAACGGTAGGAACGCGTCGAGCACACAAAAGGCCCCACCCTCTCGCCGGAACAAGGCAGCGGCGGCTGCCGCGCGTAGTGTCCGGAGCGTGGTGCGCATCGGATTTGCGGGCGCCGGGCTCATCGCCTGGGTCCACGGGATGGGGTTGCGGGCGATGATCGAGGCCGGTCTCATCGACGCCGACATCTCGGTGGTGCTGGACCGGAGCGAGAAGCGGGCGGAGCGCTTCGCCACCGCTCTGGGGGCCGACGTGGTGCGCGACCTGGATGCGCTCATGGACCGTTGCGATGCCGTATGGATCTGCACGCCCACGGTGGCACATCGCAGCGCCGTAGATGCTGCGCTCGCTCACGGCTGCGCCATCTTCTGCGAGAAGCCCTTGGCCACTACCCTTCGTGGCGCCCAGGCACTGGTGACCGCGGTCGCCAGTGCCCCGGTCCCCGTCCCGGCACAGTGTGGGCTCGTCCTGCGCTCGGCCCCGGTCTTTCGCGACCTCCACGAGCTCATCTCCTCGGGCAGGCTGGGCCGGCCCATGGCGGCCATCTTCCGTGACGATCAGTATTTTCCGATCCAGGGCACCTACGCCTCGCAGTGGCGGGCCGAGGTGACCCAGTCCGGCGGGGGTTGCCTGATCGAGCACTCCATCCACGACGTCGACATCCTGCGTTTCTGCTTCGGCGACGTGGACGGGCTCAGTGCCCGCACGGCGAACTTCTCGGGGCACGAGGGCATCGAAGACCTGGCGACCGTGTCGCTGTCGTTCGCCTCCGGGCTGGAGGCTCACCTGACGAGCGTGTGGCACAACATCCTCAGCCGTGGCTCGACCCGTCGCATCGAAGTGTTCTGTCAGGAGGGCATGGCCTGGCTGGACGACGAGTTCCGGGGACCGCTGCACATCCAGACGAGCGGGGGCGCCGAAATCCGCCCCTGCCCGTTCCCGCCCTGGGTCGATGCGCTCCCTCTCGGCCACGACGAGGTCGGTCTGGCGATTCGGGCCTACGTGGAGGCGGATCGCGGCTTCGTCGAAGCCGTCGTGGACGGCCGCGCTCCCGTTCCCGGTCTGGACGAGGCGCTCGTGGCCCATCAGCTCGTCGACGCCGCCTACCTTTCGGCCGAACGGGGTGGGACGCCGACCGACGTGGTGCCTGCAGTCTGAGTCTCTTCGGCGGGGCGGGCGACGGGGGTGGCGACGGGGGCGGTCCAGCAGACGTAGTGCCTGTAGTGATACCGGGTCTCGTAGCCGAGCTTGGCGTAGAGCGGCTCGCCCATCGGCGACGCCTGCAGTGTCACGGACGTCGCTCCCATGTCAAACGCCACGTTGGTCGCCCACACGGTGACCACCCGGCCCAAGCCCGACTGGCGGGCCTCGGCGATGGTGCCGACCCATTGCAGGGATGCCACCCCGCCGCTGAGATACGTCAACGCGGTGGCGACCGGCTGCTCCCCCCGGTACGCCACGACAATCGCCGTCTGCACGTCCGCCACCAACCGCTGCGGCCGATCGAACAAGTGGACGAACACGTCGGCCGGCATTCCGTACGTGCCATAGGCATCGGCGTTCACGGCGGCGAAGTCGGCCACACCGTCTTCGTCGCGCACCGCGCGCAGAGAGAAACCGTCCGACAGAGTTGGAGCGTCGAGCCGTTGATGGCAGATCATCTGCGGCGTCGGTTCACCGAGCGGTACGAGACCGGCCGCCTCGCACGCCGCCCGCAGATCATCGTCCTTGCCGTTGTCGCGGATCTTAATGCTGTAGCCACGCTTGCGTCGGCTGAAGAAGGCATCGGTCCGGGCCAGGAAGCCGGCCGGTTCAACCGCATCATCGGTGCGGAAGGCCCCGTTACCGACGACGGGAATCCATGAGCCGCCGGCGTAGAAGAGTGCGCCCCGGTCTTGATGGAGTGATCCTCTACTCGCCCACTGGGTCGAGGCCCGGCTGTAGTCGATCAGGTTCTGGTGACCCAGCCGGATCTCGTTCTCGTCGGACATGGCGCTCCCCACCTCGTCGGGCCCGTGCCGTGATGGTCTATCAGCGCAGGATGAACACCGGGTGTCGCTGGGCGATGACAGCGAACTCGGCGTCGCTCGAGTCGGGACCGACCCCTTCGAAGAACATGCCGACTTCGAACTTCCACCTCCGGAGGTAGGCCCGCAGGATTTCGGCGCGGGCCTCCACCGGCACCTCCGCTGCGGTGCGGGCCTGACGGTGACGCCCCAGGATCAAGGTGAGATTGCCATCGGCTGCACGTACGTTGCGCACCCACTCGGTCTCGCCCCGGGCGGCGACGAGGTACTCCTTGTCGTCGAGCGTAAGGAGATTGACCGGCGTGTGATGCAGGGTTCCCGACCGACGGCCCCGATGCTCGAGCACGCGGGAGCCCCAGGCGCTGATGCCCAGCCGCATAAGAAGGTTCAGGAAGGGCGTGAAGGTCTTGCGCATGAGCCAGCCCGGGCGCTTGTAGTAGGTGGGCTCGGGGGCGGGGTCTGGGGCGGCCATGGGATTCTCCAATCGGTGGCGTATCGAGAACACTAATCATGAAGGTGAACACTGTTCTTGTCAAGTACTTGTGTTCTCGGACCTGACGGATCAGACTGACCCCATGTCCGTCGCACGCACCGCCAGGGATCGGGTACGCGATGAGGTGACCCGCGAGATCCTCGAAGTCGCAGGGAGACATCTGGCCCAAGAGGGTGCGGCTGCCCTCTCGTTGCGTTCGATCGCCCGCGATCTGGGGATGGCCCCCTCCGCCCTCTACCGCTACTTCAACGGGCGCGACGCGCTGCTGAGCGCGTTGATCGTTGCGGCCTACACGTCGTTGGCCGACGAGGCCGAAGGGGAGGCGGCGCACGCGGCGGCGGGGGCTGAGGCCGGCGCAGTGAGCGAGGCCGAACGCTGGATGGCCGTGCCGGGTGCGATGCGGGCCTGGGCACTGGCCCGTCCCCATGAATGGGGTCTCATTTTCGGCTCACCGGTGCCGGGATACCGTGCCCCCGAAGAGACGATCGTTCCGTACGTCCGGCTGGTCGCCGCGTTGGTGGCCCCGGTCGCCGAGGCTTACCGGTCCGGCCGTCTCAGGATCGAACCCCCGGCGTCAGCGCCGGCGGCATCGGCGTCAGCGCCGGCATCGTCGGCTGCACATGCCGCTGCGCTCGATGCGGCGTTGGCACCCGTGCACGACGCCCTCCTCAGCGATGCCCCGACTTCTGTCGCCGTGCGCGCGGTGCAAGCGTGGAGCACGATCGTCGGTGCGATCAGCCTCGAAGTCTTCGGTCACTGGCGCAATGCCGTGCTCGACCCGGAGCTGTTCTTCACCGAGACGATCGTGTCCCTCGGTGATCAGATCGGCCTCCCTCGCTAACACGCGCCAGAATCTCCACCAGGGTTTCCAGGTCACGGACCGGGAGTCCCACGAGCCCCGCCGGTGGGCGATCGAGGATCTCTTCGGCTTGTTGTGCCAGGGCGACACCCTTGGGGGTCGCCGCCACGAGCTTGACCCGGCGATCGGTCGGGTGGGCCTGGCGCTCGACGAGTCCCGCGCGCTCAAGGTCGTCGACCACGATCGTCAGGTTGGGGGGATCCACGCCGACCAGCGCGGCCAGTTCGCGCATGGGCATCGGGCGCCCGGCGATCCGTCGCAACGCCCTCATCTTGCCGAAGCTCAGCCCGGTTCTTTCACTGACCTCCCGCCGGCGCTCGTTGTCCAGCACGAGATCGCCCATCGCGTGCCAGGCCTCCCGAATCGCTTGGTCGCGACGGATATCCGCCTTCGTCATGCTGCGGTCCGCTCGAGAAACTCAGGATTGATCGACTCAGCCGTCTCACGGGCTGTTTCGCGCGCCCATGGGGTCGTGGCCACCAGGCCGACGACCAACACCACCGCGCCGCATCCGGCGAGGACCCACCAACCGGCCCGACTGGCCACGGCGAAGTCGAGATGATTCCCCGTTTGCAACGACGCGGACACGAGTGAGCCGACGACGGCCACACCCAGGGTCTGACCGATCTGACGCGAGGTGGAGGCGATGGCCGCAGCCACGCCGGCCTGCGCCCGCGGCATGCCCGCCACGGCGGTGTTGGTGATCGGTGCATTGACGAATCCGAAACCGATGCCGAAGACCACATAGGCGGTGAACAACCACGAGAAGGGGGTCGTGGCACTCAACCCCACCAGCATCAGGCAGGAGGCGGCGAGCGCGGTGCCGGCGATGACAAGGGGAATTCTGCCCCCTCGGCGTCCGACGATCCTCCCTGACACCGGGGGGAGGAGCATCGTCATCGCCGCCAGGGGCAACGTGTCGAGCCCGGCGTCCAAGGGGGAGAGCCCACGCACGTCCTGCAGATAGAGAGTGTTGAGAAACAGGAACCCGCCGAGCGCGGCGAACGCAGCGACGGCGATGATCGCCGCGGACGAGAACGGTACGGAATGGAAGAAACGCAGGTCGACGAGCGGCTCGGCGGTCCGGCGCTCCCAGAGCACGAACGCGACCAACGAGACGACGGCCACGGCGAAGGCTCCCATGATGAGGGGCGATGACCATCCCCGACTGGGGGCCTCAATGATGCCGTAGGTCAGCGAGGTCAACAGCGTGATCACGAGGACCTGCCCCGGCACATCCACTTTCCGCGCGACAGGTGCCTTGGACTCGGGTATGTACCGACGGGCCAGGACCACCGCCGCCAGGCCGACCGGGATGTTGATCCAGAAGATCGACCGCCACCCCACCGACGTCACCAAAATCCCCCCGAGTACGGGACCGAGAGCCATGGCGACACCGACCACGGCGGCCCAGACCCCGATGGCCTGGGCGCGTTCGCGGGGAATGGTGAAGGTGTTGGTGATGATCGACATCGCGACGGGGTTGAGCATCGACCCCCCGACGGCCTGCACCATGCGGAAGACGATGAGCAGCGTCAGGTCCGGTGCCAAGCTGCACAAGAGTGAGCCGGCGGAGAAGGTCAGCAGTCCGATGATGAAGGTGCGCCGCCGCCCGAGCCGGTCAGCGGTCGAACCCGAGAGCATGAGCAGGCTGGCGAGGACCAGCGTGTAAGCATCCACCGTCCATTGCAGGCCCGACAGTGGAGCGTGAAACTCCCGGCGGATGGAGGGAAGTGCGACGTTGACGATGGTGACATCGAGTCCCACGATGAGAAGGCTCATCGAGCAGATGAGCAGGATGCCGATGCGTCGCCGCCGGCTCAACTCGTCCATGAGGGTCAGGCTCGGGAGATTCGCTTGCAGAGACATAATAGTTATTACATCATCACTATCCTGGGGAAGTCAAGACCTCTCCGTGGAGTCATTGTGCGACGCCGCCGGGCGCGGCGGCTCAAATGCGCGGCTGGCCAGAAGTACGGCGGGTGAAAAGCGCGGCAGGTCGGGAGACGGCCGCCGTCAGGGCAACTCGGTCTGCGTCAGGACGGAATGGGGAGGCGCACCTCGATGCCGGCGTTCTGCAGGAAGACCAACTTGTGCTCCAACGCCGATTGCCAATCAACCATGTCTTTGTCGAACTGGACTCGATCGCCCTCTTCGCACGCGTGCTCGAGTTCATCGAACGCCACATCCTCGGCGTCGAGCAGACTGCGGTACCTGGACAGGAAGTGGTCGCTGATCGGCTGATGCACGTCATCCTCCCTACTGCGGCCCGCTCGCTACGAGCCGGTACCGGCAACGATACCGCTGCGGTGGACGTCCTGCCCGCTAACGGGTTTACCAGCTCTTTCGGCCCCGGTGGTAGGTCCTCGGCAGAAGGGAGCGGAACACCATGGCGACGTCGGTGAGCCTCGATGCGCTTATCTCCAGCGAGGGTTCCCCCGCACGCGCCAAAATGATGCGTGACACCGTCTCGACGCGGCGGACGGTCAGCCGGGGCGGCTGGCGCAGTCCCCGGCGCAGTGCGCCCAGGCCGAGATCAGTGGCCATGAAGGCGGGGTACACCACGTGGATATCGATTCCTTGTGGAGCGAGCCGGAACGACGTCGACTCGCTGAACGCGGAGAGGGCCGCCTTCGACGACGGGTACGCGCCCGGGCCCGGCGAGGGGAGTCGACCCCCGTCGGACGACACGTTGACGATCGTCCCCGAGCCACGGGCACGCATGGACGGGAGCACGGCCAAGGTGGCGGCGACAGGGGCGAAGAAGTTCACCTCGAAGGTGTTGCGGAAATCAGCGACGGTGATGTCCGCCAACCGCACACCGGGATCTTGCGCCGCGTTGTTGATGAGGAGATCGATCGCGCCGTGCAGCTCGAGGACACCGGCCAACGTGGCGCACAACTTGTCGGTGTCGGTCACGTCGCAGCCCACCATGTGAGAGGTGGGTGAAACGAGCGCGGAGCAGTTGGGACATGGCCTCGACCCGGCGCGCGTTGCGGCCGAGTCCGACGACCGTCGCGCCGGCGTGCACCAGGTCGAGGCAGAGCTGCGCACCGAGCCCGCTCGATGCACCGGTGACCACGGCGACACGATTGCGATAGCGGTCGCCGTAGAGAGGCGGCCGACGCGTGGCCCGGGTCATTCGTCGGAGTTGGCCGTGTCGTCCGTGTCGGTCAGGTCGGTCAGGTCGGTCAGTTCACGTCCGACCCAGTGCGGCGGAGGCGGCGTTGAGCACCGACTGACCCGCCACGAGGACGGCGAGTTCGCCCCGCACGCGGACACGGCCGGCGGCCAGCGCCTCCGCCGGGTCAAGTTCGCCGCGCGCAATGGCGAGCGCGTCCGCGTAGCGCAGGACGATGGTGACGTTGGAGGGCGACGACTCGCCCGGGTCCGACGTGAGGGTGATGCGACCATCGTCGACGGTGAGAACCGTGCGCACGACATTCTCCGGGCCGGCGCTCCCGGCACCGCTCGAGCCGTCGGCCCCACCCACTCCCGCCGGGGCGTCCGTCACCACCTGGGCCACGCGGAACGTGCCCTGTGACGCCGTCAGTGAACCGGCGCCCGCCGCGGCGATGGCATCGGTGAGGTCGAGCCCGTCGAGGGCGGCATTGAACGCCTCAATCCAGGCGGGTGAGAGGTAGGGGGGCATGGCCGTACCGCGAGCTTGTCCGCCGACTCAGCCGGCGGACGCCTCTTCGGCGGTCTTCTTGGTGCGCCTCAGAATTTTGCGACCGAGCCAGGCGACCGGGTCGTAGTGCGCGTCGACCACGCGCTCTTTCATCGGGATGATGGCATTGTCGGTGATCTTGATGTGCTCGGGGCACACCTCGGTGCAGCACTTGGTGATGTTGCACATGCCCAAACCTGCGCCGGACCGGGCGAGCTCGCGACGGTCGTTGGTGTCGAGTGGGTGCATCTCGAGCTCGGCGAAACGGATGAAGAAACGGGGCCCGGCGTATTTGGGCTTGTTCTCCTCGTGGTCACGGATGACGTGACAGACGTCCTGGCACATGAAGCACTCGATGCACTTGCGGAACTCCTGGCCCCGCTCGACGTCGATCTGCGCCATCCGGTAGCCGCCCTCGGGCTCTGGGCCCGGCTTGAAGGCCGGCACGGTCTTCGCCACCTCGTAGTTGAAGCTGACGTCGGTCACCAGGTCGCGGATGATGGGGAACGTCTTCATCGGGGTCACGGTTACCGGCTCCCCCTCGGGGAGCGTGTCCATGCGGGTCATGCACATAAGGCGCGGCAGGCCGTTGATTTCGGCCGAGCACGAGCCACACTTGCCCGCCTTGCAGTTCCAACGACAGGCCAGATCGGGAGCGGGACCGGCCTGGATCCGGTGGATGACGTCGAGGACGACCTCACCCTCGACCGCGGGCACCACGTAGTCGGTGAGTTCGCCGCCGCTCGGATCCCCCCGCCACAGGCGCATGGTGAACTCGCCCGCGGCTTCGGTGGTTGCAGCTTCGTTCTCTGGCATCAGTGGGCCTCCTCGAGCAGTGCCCGCAACTCCGCCGGCATTTCAGGCAGCGGCTCGGGATTGATGGATATGGGCGCCAAGTAGCCGTGCTCGCCCGTCTGGCGCTGCACGAAGTTCACCTTGCCCATCTCGGGGTCCGGCCCCGGATAGTCCTCTCGTGTGTGCCCGCCACGCGACTCCTTGCGGTTGAGCGCACCCTGGGCCACGGCGATGGACGTGGTGACCATGGACGGAAGATCGGTGGCCAGGTTCCATCCCGGGTTGTAGGCCAGGCCGCCCTTCACGCTCAGCTTCGCTGTGCGCTCTTTGAACTCCTCCAACTTGCCCAGCGCCTCTTCGAGCTCGGGCCCGGTGCGGATGATGCCGACCAGGGCCTGCATCGTCTGCTGCAGCTCGTGCTGGACGTCGTAGGGATTGCCCCCGCCTTCGCGTCCGAACGGGGCCAGGGCATCGTCGATCGCCGACTGGACCTCTCCGGCATCGACGCTCGGTGAGCCGGCGCGGGCCTCGGCGAAGTCGGCTGCACCGATGCCGGCGCGGCGGCCGAAGACGATGAGGTCGGAGAGCGAGTTGCCGCCGAGGCGGTTCGCGCCGTGCATACCGCCGGACACCTCGCCGATGGCGAAGAGACCGGGAACGGTGGCCGCCTGCGTCTCGGGGTCGACCCGGACCCCGCCCATCATGTAGTGGCAGGTTGGGCCCACCTCCATGGGGGTGGCGGTGATGTCGACGCCGGCCAGCTCCATGAACTGGTGGTACATGGACGGGAGGCGGCGGCGGATGTACTCGGCACTGCGGCGGCTGGCGATGTCGAGGAAGACCCCACCGTGCGGGCTGCCCCGGCCGGCCTTGACCTCTGAGTTGATGGCTCGGGCTACCTCGTCACGCGGCAACAGGTCCGGGGTGCGGCCGTTGTTGATGTGGTCCTCGTACCAGCGGTCGGCCTCCTCCTCCGTCTTGGCGGTCTCGGCTTTGAACATGTCGGCGATGTAGTCGAACATGAAGCGCTTGCCTTCGGAATTGCGCAGGACGCCACCGTCGCCGCGCACACCCTCGGTGACGAGAATGCCGCGCACGCTCAGCGGCCACACCATGCCGGTCGGGTGGAACTGCACGCACTCCATGTCGATGACGTCAGCCCCGGCCCAGATGGCCATGGCGTGGCCGTCGCCCACCGACTCCCAGCTGTTGGAGGTGTACGTCCAGGACTTGCCGATCGATCCGGTGGCCAAAATGAAGGATTTGGCTGTGAAAAGCACCATCTCGCCGGTCGGACGCATGTAACCCACGGCGCCCGAGATGCGACCCTCGGCGTCGGGCAGCAGGCGCAGGATCTTGCACTCCATGAAGACGTCGGTCCCCATGGAGACCACCTTCTGCTGCAGGGTGCGGATCAGCTCCAGCCCGGTGCGGTCGCCCACATGGGCCAGACGGGCGTAGCGGTGGCCCCCGAAGTCGCGTTGGGTGATGCGGCCGTCCTTGGTCCGGTCGAACAACGCCCCCCAGCGTTCCAGCTCCAGGACCCGGTCCGGCGCCTCCATGGCGTGGATCTGCGCCATCCGCCAGTTGTTGAGCATTTTCCCACCGCGCATGGTGTCGCGAAAGTGGACCTTCCAGTTGTCCTCGGGCCACACGTGGCCCATGGCCGCGGCCATGCCGCCCTCGGCCATGACGGTGTGCGCCTTGCCGAGGAGCGACTTGCAGACGAGGGCCACCCGCAGGCCCCGCTCCTTGGCCTCGATGGCGGCCCGCAGCCCGGAGCCGCCGGCCCCGATGATGATGACGTCGTACTCGTGCGTCTGGTAATCGGCCATGTGCGAGGTTCCTTTAGAAGTGGAAGCCGGGATCGGTGATGGTCCCGCTCGCCACAAGGCGAACGTAGAGGTCGGTCAGCGCCACCCCGAAGAGGCTGATCCAGGCGAACTTCATGTGGTGCGCGTTCAGTGGCGTCACCAGCTTCCACAGCTTGTGGCGGATGGGGTGCTTGGCGAACGACTTCACCTGGCCGCCGCAGAAGTGGCGGCAGGCGTGACAGCTGAGGCTGTAGAGCCAGAGGAACGTGGCATTGAGGACGAGGAACACGGTCCCCACGCTGATGCCGATGCCGAGCCCCGGTTGGCGGAAGGCCTCCACGGCGTCGTAGGTGAGGATGGCGTTGAAGAGGAGCAGGATCCAGAAGAAGTAGCGGTGGACGTTCTGCAGGATCAGCGGGATCCTCGTCTCGCCGGTGTATTTGCCGTGGGCGTCGGCCACGCCGCAGGCCGGAGGCGAGAACCAGAACGAGCGGTAGTAGGCCTTGCGGTAGTAGTAGCAGGTAAGCCGGAATCCCAGGGGAAAGATCAGGATCAGCAGGGCGGGGGTGATGTGCCACGCCTCGATCCAGACTCCGAAAGGATGACTTCCCTCGACACAGCTGCCGGTGAGGCAGGGCGAGTCGAGCGGGGCGATCAGGTTGCGATGGAGATCGGGTCCGGCGAAGTAGTACCGGTTCATGAAGGCGGCGTAGGTCGCGTAGATGGCGAACAACGTGAGGATGGTGAAGGTGACGGCGGGCTCGATCCACCACCTGTCCTTGCGCAGGGTCGGCTTGTCCGGTCCGCCTCTCGGTGCGCCGATGGTTACCGGGATCCCCGGGACGCCCGGCGCCCCGGGGACTTGCTCGACCGTCGTCGTCACTTCAGACCTCCTCAGTGCCCCCACAGGATGGGCCGTGGCGGGCCAATCATTTCATCCTCTTGGCGCGAAACCGCAACTTTGTGACGCGTAATCCGCGGCGCGACGCTAGACACGGGCCATACAGACGTCAAAGACATAGTTAGCATGAGATTGATAGCCATAAGGTATGGATCCCGTAGACTGCGGGGGTGCAACTGCATCAGCTCAGCTATGTGGTCGCGATCGCTGAGGAGCGCCACTTCACGCAGGCGGCGGAGCGGCTCCATCTGGCCCAACCGTCGCTGAGCCGTCAGGTGCGCCTGCTCGAACGCGAGTTGGGCGTACTTCTCTTTCACCGCGGCCCCGGGCAGGGTCTCGTGACGCTCACGGCCGACGGCGAGGCGCTCTTGCCGTTCATCCGCCGCGTCCTGGCCGACGTGGAGGCGACGAGCGCCGAGGCGCGGGCGCTCAGCGGGATGTCCCGCGGCCGGCTCTCCATCGGGGCCACGCCCAGCCTGATCACCCGGGTGCTGGCCCCGGCCCTGGTCGAATTCCACACCACCCACCCCGGGATCGAATTGCTGGTGGTGGAAGCGGGCTCCCGCCAGCTCGTGCGCCAACTGGCCAGCGGCGAAGTCGACCTCGCCCTGGTGGTGCTCCCGATCAACGACCCGCTGGTCGCCACGACAGCCCTGTTCGACGACCCGCTGGTCCTGGCCGTGGCACCCGATCATCCCCTGGCCACCCCCGCCCGCCGCAGCGTCGCGGTGGCCGAGCTCGACGGCCTGCCGCTCGTCATGTTCCGCGAGGGGTATGACCTGCGCGAGGTCACCCTGGCCGCATGCCGCAACGCGGGCGTCGAACCGCGCCTCGTGAGCCAGGGCGGCGAAATGGACGGCGTCCTCGCCTTCGTCGCCGCCGGCCTCGGTGCGGCCGTGGTGCCCGCCATCGCCATGCCGGCCGAGAGCAAGTTGATCGCCATCCGCTTCAAGTCCCCGGGACTGAGCCGGACGGTGGCGCTGGCCCACCGGGCGGACCGTCCCGTCCCCCGGCCGGCCCAAGCCCTTGTGGCGCAGCTCGTCGCCGCCGGGCCACGGCGACGGCTTTAGGCGGGAAAGAAGTCACTACACTCCGCGTATGGACGGTCCAGCGCACACAGATCCCTCATCGACCCCCGGGCCCGGGATACTTCGACCTCCAGCCGACCTGGCCCGCACGCTCGGGGCCTTGCGCGCCTCGGGCTGGAGGTCCGTGCCCGTGGCCGAGGAGATGCGGCGCAACACGATGGCCCGTATCGCGGCCAGCCAATCGTTGGTGCCGGGGGTCCTGGGTTTCGACGACACGGTCATCCCCCAGCTCGAGAATGCCATACTGGCCGGTCACGACATCATTCTGCTGGGTGAGCGGGGCCAGGCTAAGACCCGGGTCATCCGGGCCCTGGTCGGTTTGCTCGACGAATGGCTCCCCATCGTGGAGGGTTCGGAGATCAACGACGACCCCTACGCCCCGGTCTCGCGTGGCGCCATCAACACGGTCAACGACCTGGGCGACGACACGCCGATCGCGTGGGTGCACCGGTCCCAGCGCTACGGCGAGAAACTGGCCACCCCGGACACGTCGATCGCCGACCTGATCGGCGAGGTGGACCCGATCAAAATCGCCGAGGGCCGATACCTGAGCGACGAGCTGGCACTGCACTACGGCCTGATCCCGCGGGTGAACCGGGGTATTTTCGCCATCAACGAGCTGCCGGATCTCTCCGAGCGCATTCAAGTCGGGCTCCTCAACGTGCTCGAAGAGCGCGATGTGCAGATCCGGGGCCACCGCATCCGCCTACCCCTCGACATCATGCTGGTGGCCACGGCCAACCCGGAGGACTACACCAACCGCGGGCGCATCATCACGCCGCTCAAGGACCGCTTCGGGGCGCAGATCCGCACCCACTATCCCTATGACACCTTGACCGAGGTCAAGATCATGGAGTCCGAGGCGGAGCTGCCGACAGCCGGGATCCCGGTGACCGTGCCCCTCTTCTTGAAGGAGGTGGTCGCCGAAATCAGCCAGTTGGCCCGCCGCAGTTCCCACTTGAATCAGCGCAGCGGCGTCTCGGTCCGCCTCTCGATCGCCAACTACGAGACGCTCGTGGCCAACTCGGTCCGGCGGGCCCTGCGCACCGGCGAGCCGGTGGCTGTCCCGCGCGTCAGCGATCTGGCCGCCCTCGTCCCCTCGACGCAGGGCAAGGTCGAGGTGGAAGCCATGGAGGAAGGCCACGAACAGGATGTGGTGGCCCACCTGGTGGCGGCGGCCACGCTGGCCGTGTTCCGGCGCCGGGTCACCCTGAACGACCCCAGCGCCATCGTCGCCGCCTTCACCGAGCAGGTGGTGGTGCACGCCGGCGACGATCTGCCGTCGGCCGCCTATCTGGCCGTGTTGGCCGACATCCCCGAGCTCGAACCCCCGACGCGCCAGTTGGCCGGGCCTGAGGCCACCGAGTCGCCCGCGCTGATGGCCAGTGCCCTGGAATTCCTCCTCGAGGGCCTCCATCTCACCAAGCGGCTGAACAAGGACGCCTCGGGTGCGCGCGCCCTCTACCGGGGTCGCAAGTAGGGATCGTCGTGACGGCACGGTACGACTACTCGGGGTGGGACGGCAGCCAGGAGTTCACCGATCTCGACGTCGACGACCTGCTGGCCGGTCTCACCGACGAACTCCTCGAGAAGGGCGATCTCGACGACGCCCTGCGCCGCCTCATGCGGGCGGGGATGCGTACGCCCGACGGGGAGCACATCGCCGGGCTACGGGATCTCATCGAGCAACTGCGCCGCCGCCGGGCCGAGCTCCTGGCCGAGGGCGATCCCGACGGTCACATGGCGGAGATCGCCGCCCGCCTCGACGAGATCGAGGCGAGCGAGCGGGCGGCCATCGACGAGCTGGTGGAGGAAGCGACGTCCTCGGGGGACGAGCGGCGGGCCGACGTCACCAACGATGTCGCCACGGAGCGCCGCATGGCCTTGGACCTGCAGCCGGGTGACCCCGGCGGGCGGATCCAGTCATTGCAGAACTACGACTTCGTCTCCTCCGAGGCACGCCAGCAGTTCGAGGAACTGGTCGAGGAGCTCCGGCGTGAGATGGCCGACACCTTCTTCCAGGGGGCCTCGGACGCGCTGTCCTCCATGGACCCCGAGCAGATGGCGCGCATGCGCGACGCCTACGACGCGTTGAACCAGATGCTCGAGCAGCGCGAACGGGGTGAGGAGCTCGACCCGAGCTTCGAGGAGTTCATGGAGCAGTACGGCGACATGTTCCCGGGCGACCCGTCGACGCTCGACGAACTCCTCGAGCAATTGGCCGAGCGTATGGCGGCCGCCCAGGCCGTGTGGAATTCGCTGTCCCCCGAACAGCAGGCGCAGTTGCGGAGCTTGATGGAAGCCGTGCTCGAGGACATGGACCTGCGGTGGCAGGTGGAGCGCCTGGCCCAGAACCTGCAGCGGGCGGTCCCCGGCGCCGGTTGGCAGCGCTCCTACGACTTCCAGGGGGAGGGCCCGATGGGCCTCTCCCAGGCCACCGACCTGGCCACGCAGCTCGGGCAACTCGACAGCATGGAGGACATGCTCCAGTCGGCCTCTTCTCCGGCTGCGCTGAGCGAGATCGACCTCGACCAGGTCAGGAGCCACATGGGCGAGGATGCGGCCCGCTCGCTGGACCGGCTGGCCAAGCTGACCAAGACGCTGGCTGATGCCGGAATGATCGAGCAACACGGCGGCCGGACCGAGTTGACACCCCTCGGGGCCCGACGCCTTGGGCAGAAGGCGCTGAGTGACCTCTTCGGACAGATCAACAAGGACCGCCTGGGCGACCACAGCACGGTGTCGACCGGGGTCGGGAACGATCGCGAGGAGACGACGAAGGCCTACGAGTACGGCGATCCGCTGAACCTCCACCTTTCCACCACGGTCCACAACGCCGTGCGCCGGGGCGGTTCAGGGGTCCCGGTCCGGCTCCTGCCCGAGGACTTCGAGGTGGTCGAGACCGAGGCCCTGGCCCGGTCGGCCACCGTCCTGCTGGTGGACCTCTCGATGTCGATGCCCATGCGGGACAACTTCGTGCCGGCCAAGAAGATGGCCATGGCGCTCCAGACCCTCATCAGCAGCAAGTTTCCCCGTGACTACCTGGGCATCGTCGGTTTCTCGGAGGTGGCCCGGGAGATCCGCCCCGAAGACCTGCCCACCGCCATGTGGGACTACGTCTACGGCACCAACCTGCAGCACGGCCTGGCCCTGGCCCGGCGCATGCTGGCCCATCAGCACGGGACCAAGCAGATCATTGTGGTGACCGACGGTGAGCCCACCGCACACATCGACGACTACGGCGAGGTCCACTTCAACTATCCGCCCGTGCCTGAGACCCTGCGGCGCACGATGGCCGAGGTCATCCGTTGTACGCGGGCCAACATTGTGATCAATTGCTTCGCCCTCGATCTCCAGCGGACGCACTACCCCTTCGTCGAGCAGATCGCCCGGGTCAACGGCGGCAGAACCTTCTACACCACGCCCGACGCCCTCGGCGGTTACGTCCTCGTCGACTTCCTCAAGCACCGCCGCGTCCTGCGCCCAGCCGGCTGAGATCGACCGGCGGATCCACCCGGTAGGAGCGAGGTGCGCCGACCTTTCGATGGTGGCTGACCCTGTTCCAGGCACGGCCCGGGGCGGGCCCAGGCACGACCGTTTGCTATTTCCCCTTGCGTTCCGTGACGGTGTGGTGAAAGATGACATCGTTGTAACTACACGAATGCCACCTAAGTGGCGAGGGAGGCGAACTCGTGGACATTGTGACCACGCTCTATGGTCGCCAGGAACGCAGCTGGCAGATACAGGCGAACTGTATGGGAGTCGACCCGGACCTGTTCTTTCCGGAACGGGGTGCGTCGACGCGCGAAGCCAAGGAAGTGTGCCGGGGGTGCGTGGTGCGTGAGGACTGCCTCGAGTATGCGCTGGCCAACGGCGAGAAGTTCGGCATCTGGGGTGGCATGAGCGAGCGGGAGCGTCGACGTGTCCGGCGGGCCCGGGCGCTGCAGCGCCGCGACACCGGAGCCAGCGCCTCCTAGCGTCGCACTGCACCGCACGCCCCGACGACTAGGTGCGCAGGCGGCTCTCGACCGTCTTGTCCGCCGCGAGCCCCAGCTGGGCCCAGCGCGCCTCGGCGATTCCCCCCAGGATGGCCCGGGGGACCAGTCCCACCAATTCGGCCCCGATGACGGTGCCGCCCTCGTCGTCGACCAGCCCCGCCACCAGGTCATAGACCTCAGCCGGGCCGACCTGGGCGGGGTCCGTCAGGTTGCACGAGACCTGGGCCCGATCGCCGACGGCCAGGCCGAGCGCGCGCACGACGGGACCGCGGATGCGCGGGGCCACCCGCTGCGCCACCGACACCGAAGAGACCCACACGTTGTAGGCCACCAGGACCGGCCGGGCCCCGACGGCCGTGGCGCCGGCCGTGTGGTGCGGGTGCGCCGGCCCGAAATCGGGGGCCATGTCAGCGAAGGCATGGCGTCTGAGCTGGGGTAACGTGCGGCTCTCGCCGCCCTTCAGGGGTCCGTAGAGAAAGGTCGGAATGCCGAATTCGGCGCTCAGCCAGCGGGCGAACTCGTCCCGGAGCGGCACGACGGCACCGAGATCGTGCTCGGGAGGGTGGCCCGGGTTGTAGGGGATGAAAGGAACCACATCGAGCACGCCCAGACGTGGGTGCGCTCCCTGGTGCGCGCCGAGATCGAGACGGGCCACGCTCGTCGCAGCTAATGCCCTCACCGCGGCGGAGACGTCGTCGACGTCGCCGACCAGGGTGAAGACCGAACGGTGATGGTCTGCGTCCGCATGCAGATCGAGCAGGACGGGCGCGGCCGCTGCGGCCAATTCTTCTAAAAGGTCCAGGTCACGGCCCTCGCTCACGTTGACCACGCACTCGATGATCACGCTGGTGCGAGGGTCGGAGGCGGGAAGGGCGTTCCCCGATCAGCTAGCCGACGGAGACGGACTGTGAAACCCGACGGCGGCGCAGGATCCGACGACGCTCCCGCTCCGAGCAACCACCCCAGACGCCATGGTCAATGTGGTTCTCGAGGGCGTATTCGAGGCAGGCCTTCGCCACGGGGCACTCTGCACAGATCTTCTGCGCCACGAGCACTCCCATGCCGTCACTCGGGAAGAAGACGTCCGGTGCAACCTCTTGGCATTTCCCCCGGGCCATCCATTCAGTGTTCACTTTGCACTCCCTTTCTGGCCCTCATTGTAGAGAAAAAGGGCTGCTAGGAGAACATCTCGGGCATAGGAAGTTCGTAAGAATCTGGGTGCACAGGCACGGGGAAACCCGGGCCCCGAGGCTCCGGTACGCTGACGGCCGTTCGCCCAATGCAGTCAGCCCAGGAGGTGCCATGTCCCCGGAAAACGAGGACGAAGTAGTCGAGACCGCCGAACCGATCGACCCGATCGGTCACGTGCGCGTGGTCTACCTCGGGCCCATCGCCCCCCACTGGGACGTCCAGTCCGACTTCGGTCCGGCCGACGTGATCGATGCCTTCAGAGAGCGGGTGCTGGCGCGTCTGGTACTGCTCCCCCCGCACGACCCGCAATTCCGGCGCAACCGTGAGCGGGTGGTAAGGGACGCCGAACGCGAGAACCTCAGGCTGGAGTGGGACCTCGGCATCCCCGAGGACGGCGCCGAATAAGAGTCAGGCGCCGAACAAAGGAGCGGCGGAGTAGGGGTGGGCGAAGGAGTCAGTCGAGCAGGCCGATGCGGGCCAGCCACAGGCCCGGTGCATCGACCTCGGCCGGCGTCGGCAGGTCCCGCTCGTCTGCCCACAACCTTGTCAGAGCCTCTTCCCCGGCCCGCTGGACGACGCCCTCGATGAAGGCGGCGCCCCGATCCACTTCGGCCTGGCCGACGTTCAGACCGAACAGCCCGGCGAAGGCCTGCTCACCCTTGGCGTCTTCGACCCGGTAGCGGTACCAGGCTTCGCGCAGCGCAGCCGGTGACGACGTCAGCTTCGAGGCGATCCCCGCCGTCACGTGGTCGACGTAGGCGCCGATGCTCGTGGTGAGAGCCGTGAGCGCGTTGGAGATGTGTTGCTGCTCGGGGCTGATGAGGTCGGCCAGCAGCGATTCGGGATCACTCAGCACCCCCTCGAGGGCGGACGGGTCACCCAGGCCGTCGCCGAGCCGCTCCACCATGGAACGTTGCGATGCGGCAGCGTGTGCCGAGGCATCGGCGAGCAGGAGGTTGAGCGACGACCGCACCCCGGGACGGGTCATGACGGCATGCATGGTGAGCTCGCGCAGGCAGACCCAGAGCTGGACCTCCTGGAGGGGAAGGCTCCAGTCCTCGGCGAACTTCGCCACGTTGCCCGGCACGAGGAGCAGCGTGTTGGACTCGGGCCAGGGGAGGGGTAGGGCGTACTGCCCGAAGGCACGCCGCGCCAGGTGGCCGGCGGCAGAGCCGAACTGCATGCCGAGGAGGACCGGGCCGAGGGTGAGAGCGAACTGGCTCAGGAGGCCGCTGATGCCGCCCGACATGTCGTCCGGAAGACCCAGGTCCATCGACGGCGGGACGGACGCGGCGCCCTGCTGCTGCGCCGCCACCATGAGCTGGAGCGTCGGACGGTAGGCGGTCAGCACGCGGGAGGACCATTGCCCCGGCCCCACGGCGTCGAACGAAATGGCGGACCCGCCGCTCGTCAGCGAGATGCCGGTGGCCTCGGCCACATGGAGTTCGGCCACCCGGGCCAGTTCTTCGAATGCGATGCGCACCAGCGGGTCTGCGTTGTCGTCGGTCTCGCCGTCCGTGGCGACGCCGTGGGCCAAGGTGCGCGCCGCATCGAACCAGGTGTCACCACCTCCCGGTGCGGATCCGATGACCTTGAGGAGATCACCGAGGAGTCCGCCCATCGGGTTGTCAGGGTCTCCCGCGCCGAACATGCTCACGTCAACATGCTAGGGGGAGGCACCCAGGGTCACGTCCACGACGCGGGTCGAACCGTCGCCGACGACCGACAGCCCGACCTTCGACTCCGGCGCCATCACGTAGAGCCGGGCCCGTAGATCGGCCATGGAGCGCAGCGGCACCGAGCCCAGAGCCATCACGACATCGCCGGGGTGCAACAAGCCCGCCGCGGGGCTCCCCGACATGAGGGCCGCCACCCGCACCCCACTCGAACCCGGGGCGGTGGCGCCCTCCACGCCGAGCCAACCGTGGACGACCTTTCCGGTCGACCGGAGGTCGTCGGCGACACCGAGCACGAGTTGCGTCGGGAGGTAGGTGGGCGTGGGGCCCGCGCTGTAGAGGATCCCGATCACGGCACCCGCCTGATTCAGGAGCGGATCACCCGGTTGCTGGTCGACCGCGTGCTGGTCGACCGCGGTCGCCGCCGAGGTGATTCCGGGCATGCCCTTGGCCCACCCGGTGGCGATCGCCGCGTCGATTCCCGTCACCGTGCCGCCCTCGCAGTGCAGACGTGACCGTCCCGGCAGGCGGGGAGTCCACGGTCAACATCATGTCGGCGTTCCCCTCCGCCAGTGTTGCGTCATCGGCGAAGGGGGCCACCGGAACGTCGTCGGGCACGCTAACCAGAGCGATGTCAGAGGCATCGTCGACACCGACCAGCGAAGCCCGGTAGCTGCGGCCGTCGCCGGCGATCATGGAAATGCTCTGTAGTCCCGAGAGCGAGTCGGCGGTGGTCGCCACGAGACCCCCCTCGGCCACGGCCACACCGACCAGGGGGACGACACCGTGGCTCGTCACGGCACGCAGTTGCACAATGGAATGGCCCGCCGCCTGCGCCAGTGTGGGGACCGTTTCGGTCCGGGCGGCCAGCGTGGTCTGGGGGATGTCCGACGCACTCTCGCTCGCTCGTGAGAGGCCATTGGGTTCGGGGGTGGGGGCGAGCAACACGATGGCCCAGGCCACGGCGGCCAGGGCGGCTGCGCCGCCGATCAGCAGGGTGGCGCGGGGATGGCGGCTGAGGAGTGGAGGACGGGTGCCTGCGCCCCGTGTCGCCCGCGCCGCAAGCTCGCTCGGATGTCGCCAGAGGCGATCGTCAGGGTCGATCCAGCCGCGCAACGCGGGGTCGGCGTCGTAGGGGGATTTGTCCGAATTGTCCTGGTCCGGTCCCTCTTCCAGTGGCTCCTCGGGGGTAGGGGTCACAGTACGAGGCTACCGATGAACGAACCCGAAATGCGGTCGGGGTACCCGCCCGGCCGTACCATGAGGCCACGATGTCACGCGATCTGGCCATTGACCTTGGGACGGCCAACACACTGGTATACGCCAAGGGCAAGGGCCTGGTGCTCAACGAGCCGACGGTGGTGGCCCTCGATTCGCGCACCCGTGAAGTCCTCGCCATCGGCACCGATGCGTGGCAGATGATCGGCCGCACGCCGGGGTACATCGTGGCGGAGCGCCCGCTGCGGGGCGGGGCGATCACCGACTTCGAAGTCACCGAACGGATGCTCAGCGTGTTGCTGCACCGCGTCGGCGTCAGCCGGCTGAACCGGCCCAAGGTGTTGATCTGCGTCCCCTCGGCCATCACGGCGGTGGAACGACGCGCCGTCAAGGAGGCGACGCGGCGCGCCGGCGCGTCGGCCTGCTTTCTCATCGAGCAACCGATGGCCGCCGCCATCGGCGCCGGTCTCGCCATCCACGAACCGGTGGGCAACATGGTGGTCGACATCGGTGGGGGAACGTCTGAAATGGCCGTCATCTCCCTCGGCGGTGTGGTGGCGGTACGGGCGCTGCGTTGTGGCGGTTTCGATTTCGACGCGTCGATTCAGGCCTACGTGCGTCATGCGCACGGCGTGGCCATCGGCGAGCGGACGGCCGAAGCGGTCAAACACGCCATCGGTTCCGCCTTCCCCTATCCGGGTGAGCAGGGGGCCGAGATCAGAGGGCGCGAGGTAGCGACGGGGCGCCCCAAGCTCGTCGTCCTCTCACCCGAGGAGGTTCGGGCGGCCCTGGAGGAGAACGTGGCACAGGTGATCGCGGCCGCGGCCACCTGTCTGGGCGAGGCCGCACCCGAATTGGCGCAGGACATCATGTTCCAGGGCGTCCACCTCACCGGCGGCGGCGCCCTCCTGCGCGGGGTGACGCAACGTCTGGCTGATGCCACCGCGGTCCCGGTCCACCTGGTGGACACTCCCCTCGAGTGTGTCGTGCAGGGTGCAGGGCAATGTCTCGAGTCGTTCGACCGTCTCAAACGCCTCTTCACCGACGACGACTGACGGCCGTACCCACTCCCTCTGAAAGTTGAAAGCTAGAAGTCTAGTGTTCAGGTTTTGCAAGTGTCCGGTGGCGCGCTCAGCCCTTGAAGCCACCTGGTTTTTGTGAAAGCTAGAGGTCTAGCCATTAGCTAGTCGTCGTCCTCGAGCAGTTCGTCTGCGGCCTGACGCACCTGCCAATCCCTGTCCTCAGCCGACTGGCGCAGGGCCGGCTCGACCCGGGGGTCGGCGAATCCGGCCAACGCGACCGTGGCCCGACGCCGGACAGTCGGTTTGTCCCCGAGCGCTTCGATGACAGCCGGCAGGCCGCGCGGGTCACCGATCGCCCCCAATGCAGCGACGGCAGCCTCGCGGCAGCGCACGTCCTGGTGGCTGCCGGCGATCGTGGCGAGGTCCCCGACTCCCGCACGGATCCGGCGTTCGGAGAGGAACCAGGCCGCGCCCACCACGACGAGAGGGTCGGGATCCGAGAGGGCAGCGAGGATCGCCGCGTACAACGTCGAGCGGGAGCCCGGACCTCGTACCGAGAGCGCGGCATCGGTGGCGCGCCGCCGTACGGGTGCCGCCCCGGTGCGCAGGGCATGGGTGACGTCGCTCACGGTGAGGACGTGGAGTCGGGCCAGCGCCCCCAGCGCAGCCGCCTGGACCGCTGCATCGGGGTCACCCAGACCCGCACGTGCGATGTCTACGCTTCCCGCGTGACCGGCCGCGATGACCCGCCGCCGGCGGAGGGCTACGGCGCGGCCTGCGGTGGCGGGTTCCGTGGGAGGATCATCGCTCACAAATTCGAGTATGGCCGACATCACGACAAATCCAGCCGGGGAGGCCGAGGTCATCCCTCCAGTATCGGGCTCCGGCGCGCCGGACGACACCCGTCGGCGGCGCTGGCCCCTCGTCCTCACGCTGATCGCAGTGCTGCTCGTGGCGACGGTGGTCGTCCTCAGCCGCTGGAACGTCAATTACTACGCGCTTCGCCCGGCGATGCATCGCCGGTCACGTCGTTCATCACGGTTCCTCCCGACCTCGACCACCCCGTGACCGGCAACATTCTCCTGACCGACGTGCTGGTCAAGCCGCTCACCGTCTTGACGTACCTCCAGGAGCGCTACCTGTCGTCGGACAGCCAGGTCGTCCCCGCCGAGGAGCTCCTGGGCCCCACGACCCCGCCTGATCAACTGGCGGCGCAGGGCTACTTGGAGATGAGCCAGGCCCAGGACCAGGCGAAGGCGGCTGCGCTCTCGTATCTCGGGTACACGCCGAAAGAGCAGAACGCCGGAGCGCTCGTGTTCGGGGTCGCACCGGGATCGCCCGCTTCCAGCGTGCTGAAGGTGTCGCAGGTCATCACCGCGGTCAACGGCGTCGCCGTCACCGATGTCTGCTCACTCGTCACCGCGCTGCACGGGCTGCAGCCGTTGACCGCGGCCACGCTCTCGGTGGAGCAATCCTCGGTCAAACCATCCGGTGCATTCGTGAACGGGCCGGTCGTGCAGAAGCAGATCGAGCTCGGCACCCCGCCCAAGTCCCTGACCGACGGAGGGTGCGGACTCGGAAAACCAACCGTCTATCTGGGCATCGACCCTGAAACACAGCAGTCATGGACCTTCCCCGTCGACGTCTCGGTCAATACGGTGGATATCGGCGGGCCGTCGGCCGGGCTCTCCATGACGTTGGGCATCATCGACAAGCTCGCCGGGGGCCACCTCACCGGGGGCCACACCATTGCGGCCACGGGCACCATCGATGCCAGCGGGGCCGTCGGTGACGTGGGCGGCGTGCCCCAGAAGACGATCGCCGTCGAGAGAGCCGGAGCCACCACCTTCTTCGTGCCGCCCCAGGAGTACAAGGCCGCTCTCTCCAAGGACACCCCGCAGCTCCACGTCTATGCGGTGTCGACGCTCGACCAGGCCCTGGCGATACTCAAGAAGCTCGGGGGCACATTGTCGAACAACCACGTGCCGGCCGAGGCGGCGCCGTAGTCTTTCCTCATGCCTGAAGGCCGGTTACCCATTTCCTCCGCCCGACTGACAGCGGGGGACGTCACCCGTCACTCGTTCGCCGTCGTTCGCCGGGGCTACGACGTCGACGAGGTGAAGACGTATCTGCAGACGGTGGCCCGGAGCATCGAGCTCCTCGAGCAACGCGAGGAGGAGCTACGCGCCGCGGTGGCGGAGGCCGAAGAGCGAGCGGCCCACCCGGTGGTCGACGAGGCCACGCTCACGGCCTCTCTCGGCCAGCACAGCGCCCAGATTCTCCGCCACGCCCACGACGAGGCAGCCAAAATCGTGGTCCAGGCCCAAGAGGGTGCATCCACTCTTTTACGTGAAGCGCAGAGCCGGGCCAACGAAATTCAGGAGCAGGCCGAGGGGTCATCGGCCGAACGTGTGGCCGAAGCCGAGCTCATGGTGGCCAACGCCCGCCAGGAGGCGTTGGCCGACGTCGAGGGCATCAGGCTCGACGCGGTCGCAGAGGGTGACGCCGTGATCGCGCGGGCCAAAGAGGAGGGACGTGCACTCCTCGAGCAGGTCCAAGAAGCACGCAAGCGCCTCATGACCGACCTGGCGGGGCGCCGCCGTGCGCTGTCGATCCAGATCGAGCAACTCAGGGCCGCCCGCGACGAAATGGCCGCGTCGATTCAGGGACGCGCGGGTCCGTCGACGCGAATTCTCGCCCGTCTGGAGCGATCCGACGACGAAGCCCGGGCCGCCGCACTCGCCGCGGGCGACCAGGCTCGGTTGCAGCCGAAGGACGTTCCACACGACCAGGAGGCATTGGGCGACGAAGATGGCGACACCGGTGCAGGGAGCGATCAGCAAGGTGAGGCTCGCGGCGCGGCGTCCGCCGGCGGCGCGGCTCCCTCCGTCGACGAGTTGTTCGCCCGGATCCGGGCGGCCTCCGACTCCGACGTGGCGGTCGAACCGGTGCGCGCACCTGGCCGCGGGGGTGACGGCGGCGTCGGACAGGGCCTAGGCACAACTGCCGTTGTGATCGAGGTCGAAGAGGAGATCGAGCTCGACACCGATGACGAGGCCGAGGCCGAAGCCGAAGCCGAAGCCGAGGGACCGGATGCGGCGTTGATCGCCCAGCGGGACGACCTCCTGTCTCCGATCTCCGCCCAGCTCTCGAGCCATATCAAGCGTGCGCTGGGCGACGATCAGAACCGGCTCCTCGACGTGTTGCGCAATTCGCCCAATCTGGCCGGAGAAGCACTGCTCGGTCCCGAGGACCTCCACCTGTCGATGTTCATTACGGCCGCCCAAGGCCACCTGAGCGACGCATTCTCCGCCGGCACCGTGTTCGGCGGAGGAGAGGGGAGCGCGGCAGTGTCGAACGGGGCGGCCGAACAGGCTGCAGCAGGCTTGGCCCGCACCGTCGTGACCATGTTGCGCCGGCGCATCATGGATGGCGGCGACAACGGAGAAGAAGCAGCCGATCGCGTCGGATCGGCCTTCCGCGAATGGCGGGGCGAGCGGATCGAACGGCTGGTCGGCGATTTCGCCGTCCAGGCTTTCTCGGCCGGCGTCGCAGCGTCCTCGTCCTCGGACGGCATGGTGCGCTGGGTGATGACATCGGCGACCGGCTGTTCGGACTGTGACGACAATGCCCTGGCAGGAGCCGTGCCCCTCGCCGATGGGTTCCCCACAGGGCACGCGTATCCCCCCGCCCACTCCGGCTGTCGCTGTTTGGTGGCACCTGTAGAGCCCTAGACCTGGACCGCTCCGCGGCGGACGTTAGGCTCGCCCCCGTGCGTACCCCCAAGGACCTCTCCCCACCCCGCTCGCCCCGCTCGCGCCGGCGAGCCCGGTGGTGGATCATCGGGGCCATCGTCGTCTTCATCATTCTGGCGGCTTCGCTGCGGACGCTCGCCAGCATCTACACCGACGGCCTGTGGTTCTCCTCCGTGGGCTATCACAATGTCTTCTCCACGCTGTTGGTGGTGAAGCTCGGCCTCTTCGGTGTCTTCGGGGCCATCTTCTTCGTCGTCATGTGGGTCAATCTGGTGGTCTGCGATCGTTTGGCCAGCGAGGACATCGGTGCTGTCCAAAAGGACGAGCTCGTCCGCCGCTACCAGCAGATCGTGCGGCCCTACGCCGGACGTATCTACGTCGCGCTGTCGATCGTGATGGCCCTCATCGCGGCCTCAGGAACGATCGGGGAATGGCAGAACTGGATCCTCTTCCGCCACGGCGGCAATTTCGGCATCAAGGACCCTCAGTTCGGGAAGGACATCGGGTTCTACATCTTCAAATTGCCGTTCCTGAACTTCGTCGTGGACTGGACACTGGCCATACTCATCGTGACCCTCATTGTCTCGACGATCTTCCACTATCTCAACGGCGGTATTTTGCCGCAGCGGGGAGTCCCGCGTGTACGGCCGGCCGTCAAGGCGCATCTCTCCGTCCTCCTGGCGCTGATCGCGTTGACAAAGGCGGCGGGGTACGTCCTGCAGCGCTGGGGACTGGTGAACGCGCATGACGGCTACGTCAACGGCGCCGGTTATACCGACGTGCACGCCCGGCTGCCCGCCCTCCTGCTGCTGGTCGTCGTCTCCATCTTCGCCGCGGCGATCCTGCTGTTCAATATCCGCCGGCAGGGGTGGACCCTGCCCATCCTCGCGGTCGGGATCTGGGCCTTCGTGGCACTCGTCGTCGGTGTCATCTACCCGGCGCTCCTACAGACCCTGAAGGTCACCCCGGCGCAGTCTTCGCTCGAAGCGCCCTACATACAGCGCAATATCACGGCGACACGAGCCGCCTACGACCTCAATCATGTCGCGGTCAAGTCGTTCGAGGCGACGACCACGATCTCGAAAGCGACCGCGACCGCGCCCGCGACCTCCGCCACGCTGAGCAACATCAGGCTGTGGGACCCCGATCCATCCATCACGTTGCAGACGTTCCAAAAGGAGCAGGCGATCAAGTCGTACTACACCTTCCAATCACTCGGTGTAGACCGGTACACCGTGGACGGGCAGACCACCCCGGTCCTCATCGGTGTCCGCGGCATCAACCCGAGCAACCTGCCTTCGCAATCGTGGGTCAACCAGCACCTGCAGTACACCCATGGTGACGGAGCGGTCATCGCACTCGCCAACCAGGCCCAGTCGAACGGCAACCCGACCTACGGGATTAAGAACGTGCCGCCGACCTCGTCGAACGGTCTTCCGAAGATAAAGCAGCCAAACGTCTACTTTGCCTCGGGTGATTCCGGGTACGTGGTGGCCGACACCAAACAGCTCGAGCTGGACTACCAGACGGGCACCGGCACGAATGTCGAAAGCCATTACAAGAGTACGGGTGGCGTCCAGTTGACGTCGTTGTTCAAGCGGGCCGCGTTCGCCCTACGCCTTGGCGACTTCAATCTTTTGATCTCCGACCAGATCACCGACAAATCGCGCCTGCTGTTCGTCCGTGACCCGGTCCAGATCGCGGAGAAGGCGGCCCCCTTCCTCACCTTCAACCAGAGCCCGTACGCCGTGGTGGACACCAAGGACGGGCAGATCTACTGGATCGTCGACGGGTACACGACCACCAACCAGTATCCCTACTCGCAGAACGCGGATACCCAGCAGGTGGCATCGGGCAGCAGCCTGCCCGGCAGCTACAACTATGTGCGCAATTCGGTGAAAGTCGTGATCAACGCCTACTCCGGCAAGACCACGTTCTACAACGCAGACCCGAGCGATCCGATCCTGCAGGCCTATGAGGCGGCATTCCCGAACATGTTCACCCCGCTGTCGAAGATGCCCGCCCCGCTCAAGGCGCACCTGCGGTACCCGCCGGACATCTTCTCGATTCAGTCCGCCGTCTACGGCCGTTACCACCTGACGTCGCCTTCCCAGTTCTACGCGGCCAGCAACGCCTGGCAGCTTTCGCCAACGGCGGGTGCCGGACCGCAGTCGCAATCACTGCAGGTGCAGGTCACCTTCAATCAGCAGGGACAGGCCGTCTCGTCCAGTCCGGACCGCATGGCCCCGTTGTATCAAGTGACCGCTCTTCCGGGTTCGTCGTCGCAGACGCAGGTGTTGACCGTCACGGATGCTTTTGTGCCCGCGACACAGTCGAATGCAACGGGGGCGAACAACCCCAACCTCACCGCGTTCATGGTGGCAACGTCCGATCCCCTCAACTACGGAAAGCTGTCCGTGTACGAGGTGCCCCAGGGGACGGCAGGCCCCGCCAACGCGGACACGTCCATCGGACAGAATCCGACCGTTTCCAAGGACATCACGCTGTTGGACCAGCACGGGTCGGAGGTGCTGCTGGGGAACACGCTCATGGTCCCGATCGGGCAATCCATCGTGTACCTCCGACCGTTGTACGTGGCGTCCTCTACGCTCTCGCAGCCGCAGTTGAACTACGTCATCGGCGTGCTGGGGCAGAAGGTGGTGATCGAACCGACAGTGGGCTCGACCCTGAGCGACCTTCTCCATCTCCAGACGGAGATAGCCGGAGGTGGTGGATCCTCCAGTACGACTGTCGGGGGCACGGTGCCCGCTGCGGTGCAGCAGTACCTGAATGCGGCGCAAACCGACTACCAGAATGCCCAGACGGCGCTGGCGGCCGGCGATCTGGGCGCCTACCAGACCGATATCGACGCGATGGCGGCAGCGATCACCAATGCCCGGGCGGCCATCACCCCGACGTCGGGCGCCAAGACGACGCCGACAACAACGACCACCACACCGGCCAAGAGCAAGAGCGTCAAGTCCAGCGCCAAGACGCCGACCAGCACCGAGCCCAACACGTCGACGACAGCCACGTCGCTATCAACGGCATTGCCATCGGGGTGAGCCGGGCGTCGCTCTCGCATGGGATGCTGGTGAGACCCCGCACGGAAAGGATGAGCTGATGGGATTGCTCGACAAGGTAAAGGCTCAGGCGACGGCGGCCACCGTCATGGCCAAGGACGCGGCGCAGAAGGGCCAGGCCAAGTTGGACGAGGTCCAGGCCAAGAAGGCGGCCGACGGCATGCTGCGCGACCTCGGCGCAGCCGTCTATGCCACCAAGACGGGACGGGCCACCCCCACCACCGATTCCGACATCGATCGCCTGGTGACCGCCCTCCAGACCCACGAATCCGAGCATGGCCCCCTCACGCTGGCACCCGAGTCGGCGGCGGCAGCACCCACCGCGACCGCCGGCGGGAGCTCCGACCGGCGCCCAGCTCCGCGCCCGGCGGCCCGCCCGCGCCGCTTCGGCACGAGACGGCCTGAGCTTAGCGCCGTGGTGCGGGTCCACGTGACCCCGTGTACACTGCATCTTCTTCGCCGCGGGGTGGAGCAGTCTGGTAGCTCGTCGGGCTCATAACCCGAAGGTCGTAGGTTCAAATCCTACCCCCGCCACCAAGAAAGTGCAGGTCAGGCCCCACTTCTCGGAGTGGGGCCTTCTGCTGTCCGGGGGTCCATCCCACAATCAATCCCACAAAGTTCAGGTACGATGAATTTCGTGCAGGGATCGAAGCGGGAATTGCGCAAGGGCGTGTGGGAGCTCCGGCTCACCCTGGGGAAGGACCCGGTCACCGAGAAGTACCGGCGGGTCTCCAAGAGTTTCCACGGCACTGCCCGCGAGGCGGACAAGGCGCTGCGGCAGCTGATTGACGAGCAGGCCCCGGCAGTGGACGGTGTGGGCGCGACATTCGGCCAGCTCCTCGACCAGTGGCTGGAGGAGTGCGAGCGCCTCGACCTCTCGCCGACGACGCTGCGGAACTACGAGTCCTCAGTTCGGACGTCGATCCGCCCGCGCCTGGGCCAGGTTCCGCTCAGCACGCTCAGTGCCAAGCACCTCGACACCCTCTACGGCGCCATGAAGGCCGCCGGGAAGTCGCCCAAGACCATCCGCAACCACCACGCCGTCATTTCCGCCGCGCTGCACCAGGGGGTGCGCTGGGGCTGGGTGCGCTCCAACGTGGCCGAGCATGGCCCGGCCGCCGAGGATCGCTCAGAAGCGGGTCCGGGCCCCGTCCATCGACGTGGTGCGCGCCGTGATCGACGAGGCCGAGCGCCGCGACCCTCACAAGGCCGCACTGCTGATGCTGGCCGCCCTGAGCGGGATGCGCCGGGGCGAGCTGTGCGCCCTGCGCTGGAGTGACCTCGACCTGGAGGCGGGGACGATGGAGGTGGCCCGCTCGGTGGTCGTGATCCCCGGCGGGCTGGCCGAGAAGGCGCCCAAGACCGACCGGTCCCGCAGCGTCGCCCTCGATGCTGTGGCCGTGGCGCTCCTGCGGCACCACCACGCCCGCACGGTCGAGAGGGTCAACAAGGCTCAGGGAGAGCTTGCCCCCGACGCCTTCGTGTTCTCGCCCTTCACGGACTGCTCCACCCCTTTCCGGCCGGACAACGTGACGTCGTTCTTCATCCGGGTGCGCAACGAGGTGGGAGCGAAGACCGTCAAGCTGCACGATCTCAGGCATTTCACCGCCACCCAGCTCAAATGAGCGATGTTGCAGTTTTTGCATCATTCCGCACGGTTCGCGATGAAGTTCCACCTGGGCATATGAATTGAGTGGCGACGTAACCGTGGACCATCGCGCGACGATGTCCTGGTGGGGGCTGGCATCCACCAGTCCTGATGGCTTACATGCAACATTGATGCACCTGGGCGCGTTGCATACGAGTGCACGATGTTGCATTCGATGCGACGGCCAGCGAGAGGGACGACATGGGCAGGCCGTCAGGGTCCGCAGCACTTGTGCTGGTCGATGCAACGACGCCATTGCGTGTCGAACCGGCTCTCTTCGATGCCATGTTGGAGGGTTGGCGCCGCCAGCATGTAGCCCGACGTCTTTCTCCTTCGCTGATCTCCGGCCGCGAGCGTCTGGTGCGACGCTTTAGGCCGAAGTTACGGCGCTTCGACTGAGTAAAACCATCCGTGAGCAGGGAGCGTGGTCGTGTGAGGGTGTTTATTGTAGACACTAAATGGCTTGACCTAGGACGGAGAATCGGGTAGAATGCCCTTGTGGCCAGGCGCGGCGGTGCGATGCATGTGTCGACAACCCGTCGTCACTACGTGGGCAAGGACGGCGCCGAACGCACCTATGAGACCCACCTCTTGCGCCGTTCGGTGCGAGAGGGCTCCAAGGTGCGCAACGAGACCCTGGCCAATCTCTCGCATCTGCCCGAAGAGATCATCGAGGCCATCCGGGCCGGGCTCAGCCGGCGAGACCCTGGTGGTCGCCGGCTCGGCCTTCGAGATCGGCTCGTTCGCTGCCCCACGGTCACCTGGCCGCCGTCTCGATCATGGCCAAGACGCTCGGTCTGGCCGAGTTGCTGGGCCCGCCCTGCAAAGAGCGTGACATCGCCTATGCCTTGATCCTCGCCCGGGTGGTCCACCCCCGTCCCAAGCTGGCCACCACCAAGTGGTGGGGCGACACCACCTTGGTGGCCGATCTGGGACTCGAAGGCGATCTCGCACCGACGAGGTCTATGCGGCCATGGACTGGCTGGGGGAACGTCAAGGCACCGATCGAGGCCAAATTGGCCACGGCGCCATCTCGGTGGCAGAGGCCAATCCCTCTCGCCTGGCCTACTTCGATCTGTCCTCTTCGTGGGTGGAAGGGACCGAAGAACGAACTGGCCGCCCGGGGCTACTCGCGGGACAAGAAGCGCGGCATGGCCCAGATCGAATACGGACTGCTCACCGACAAAGACGGACGACCGGTCGCCATCGAGGTATTCCCCGGCAACACCGCCGATCCCACCGCCTTCATCTCGATGGTCGAGACCATCCGCAATCGCTTCGGGCTCGAGCGCCTCACCATGGTCGGTGACCGGGGGATGATCACCTCGGCTCGGATCACCGCACTTGCGCGAAGTGGGCGACCTCGGGTGGTTGACCTGCCTGCGGGCTCCCCAGATCGCCGCCTTGGTCAAAGACGACGGACCCTTGCAACTCGGCCTGTTCGACCAGAGCGACCTGGCCGAGTTCTCCCACCCCGACTACCCCGGCGAACGGCTGATCGCCTGTCGCAATCCCTTGCTGGCCGAAGAACGCAAGCGCAAGCGCAGCGAGCTCTTGGCCGCCACCGAGGAGGCCCTCGCCCCGATCGTCGCTTCGGTGCAAGAAGGACGCCTCGTCGGCGCCGACAAGATCGGGCTCAAAGTCGGCAAGGTGATCAACAAGTTCAAGATGGCCAAGCACTTCGAGGTCTCCATTGGCGAGAACACGCTGGTCATGTACCCGACAAGAGGACGCCATCGCCGCCGAGGCCGCCCTCGACGGGATCTACGTGCTGCGCACCACCATCAAAGACGACCGACCTCGACGCACCCGGTGTGGTCGATGCCTACAAGGCCCTCTCCCATGTCGAACGGGACTTTCGCCACCTCAAGGTCGACGACATCGACCTGCGTCCCATCCATCACCGCTTGGAAGCCCGGGTGCGCTCCCACGTCTTCATCTGCATGCTCGCCGCCTACCTCGTCTGGCACCTACGCGAGGCTCTGGCTCCGCTCACCTTCACCGACGAAGCAGCCACCGCTGCGCGCCAACCCGGTCGCCCCGGCCGAGCGTTCGGCCGGCGGCCCGGGCCAAGGCGGCGGCCAAAGTCAACGCAGACGGCCAAGAGGTCCGCGGGCTTCCGTGAGCTCCTCGAGCACCTGGGCACGCCTGACCCGCAACACCATGCAGACGACGACGGAGACCACCAGCGAGTTCGAGCTCCTGGCCACACCGACCCCCACCCAGCGCCGGGCCTTCGAACTGCTCGGCGCACCGGTGCCCCTCAAGCTCTCGTAGCCAGTCCTTGTGCCCCTTGCGGGGGCGTCACGTGATCGTGAAAATGGTGCTGGGCATGCCCGCGACGCCGGTCGTTTCCTTGGCCATGAGGCCGTTCGCCAGTCTGGCGCCGGGGCCCGACCAGAAGGGTCGCGCACTGTTCCACGAGGACGCCGATCAGAATTTCGGTTCCCGACCGAGGCCCCCGGGCAGCCCACCTTCACCTGAGAGAAGAGGAGGACCCGATGGACAGACGACGTCGAGGAGATCGACGCCGACGAGCAACGAGGAGGTGCTCGAGCGAGTCGCGGCGATCGACGTGGCGAAGGCATCGGGCAAGGTCTGCACCGTGTCCCGCATCCCTGGTAGCAAGGCGACGCGTCACCAAGGTCTTCGACGTCACCGCGACGACGAACGCGATCATGGCGCTCGCCGACGAGCTCGCCGAGTCCGCATCGAGCGGATCGTCATCGAGTCGACCTCGGACTACTGGCGGCCGTTCTTCTACCTGCTGGAAGCCCGCGGGCTCGTCGTCTGGCTCGTCAACGCCCGGGACGTGAAGAACGTCCCCGGGCGGCCGAAGACGGACAAGCTCGACGCGGTCTGGCTCGCGAAGCTGAACGAGCGGGGCATGCTCCGGCCGAGCTTCGTCCCACCGGCGGAGATCCGCGAGCTGCGCGACTACACACGGCTTCGGGCCGACCTCATCGAGGAGCGCTCCCGACACGCCCAGCGCCTGGAGAAGCTCCTCGAGGACGCGCTGATCAAGCTCTCCATCGGTGGCGACCGACATCTTGGGCGTCTCGGGACGAGCGATGATTGAGGCGCTCATCGCCGGCGAGCGCGACCCGCAGATCCTCGCCGAGATGGCCCGGCAAGCTGCGCGTCAAGCGCGCCGGCTCGTCGAGGCGCTGACCGGACGTTTCGACGCCCACCACGCCGAGCTCGCCGGATTCTCCTCGACCAGATCGACGCGCTCAGCGCGAAGATCGACCGGCTCACCCGCCGGGTCGACGAGCTCGTCGAGAGATCCCCGAGGCGCACAGGCACCGGCCGACGAGGGCGGTCGGCGATCGGTACGGCGCCCGGTGATCCCTCGCCGCGCTCGGCTCGAGCGCCTCGACGAGATCACGGGGATCGGTCCCCGGCCGCCCAGGTCATCATCGCCGAGGTCGGCCTCGACATGGCCCAGTTCCCGACCGCCGCCCACCTCGTGTCCTGGGCGAAGCTCTCGCCTCGCACGATCCAATCCGGGCCGAAGAGCCGATCCGGAGGACGGGCAAGGGCAACCCCTACCTGAAGGGGCCCTCGGCGAGGCCGCGGCCTCGGCAGCGAGGACCGACACGTTCCTCGGCGAGCGCTATCGCCGCCTCGTCCGCCGACGAGGCAAGCCAACGCGCTCTCGTCGCGGTCGCCCGCTCGATCCTCGTCGTCGTCTGGCACCTCCTCGCCGACCCGAACGCCCGCTTCATCGACCTCGGCTCCGACTTCTACGAGCGAGCGCATCAACAAGGACCGCAGCACCCGCGACCTCGTCCGCCAGCTCAGCGCTCGGCCACCAGGTCACCCTCAGCCCGGCGGCGAGCCTGATCACTCGGGACTTCGTCCCGAGCGGGGCTCCGCCCCGCACCCCGGTCGGCGCGCCCAAGTCCTTGCACTACTTACGGTCATTTTCCGATCAGAACAATCTGGCGCCCCGGGCCGAACCCACTGGTGAAGGTAGGAACTCCTACCTCAGCGCAGGTAACTTCGGG
>CAVWKU010000009.1:0-253094 GCA_963755665.1 uncultured Acidimicrobiaceae bacterium | reverse complement strand
GATCAGCAATGTTTCGAGGGCGGCGACCCCGAGGTTCTCCAGCCATTTGCCGATGCCGATGCGACGGTGAAGTCGCTCGGGTCACCCGAAATCACGATAGAAAGACCGCGGTCCGCGTCCACCATGCCGCGGAGGAAACCGCCCTTCTTCGCCTGGATCACCGTGCCGTGCGAGCTTGACCGCGACGTCTGGGTCGAGAATCCGTCCGACTTCAGGTAGCTCTCGATCTTGTCCTGAAGCTCGCTGAGATCAGTGTCCTTGCCCTGGAAGTGCTACTCGAGCCTGACGGCCAGACCCTCTCTCGCGAGCAGGCTAGGCGCGGACGGCATCGGATTGTTCCCGTGCTCGGGGCGAACGGCACAGGTCCCCAGCAAGCTGCTGGCAGGTATCTGCAGACTCCACATGTCGGGAGGTCCGATTGTTCCGATGGACGCCGTTCGACCTGGCTCGGACACAAAGCGAAGGGCGACAAACTTGTCAACCTTGGAGGCGTGCTCCCAGCGGCGGCCAAGTCCCATCCTATGGAGTATGGGGGGTGCCCAACGCCATGGTGTACGCGGCGTCGAAACGTAACTTAGTCAGCGCCACCATCAGATCAAACTGAGGAGCTCGGTGCCTTCGCTCCACCGTTCGACCAACGCGACCCCCATCTCCTGCTCACCACAGCGGAGAGACCGGACTCAACTAGTCCATCTCTTACTTGGCCATCGGGAGTTCGTGGCAACACCTCAACCTTGAATATCGAGTTCGCCGATGACGGGCTAGCGGTACCGTCCGTCAGGCAGCCGCAGCCGACAGAGGCGCCTCCAACGCTGGTCGGTCGCTGATGGGTTGCAGAACGGGTGCGGAAGTCTCTTAGCCCATCTCCCCCGTTGCATCGCTCCTTACGCCGTGTTACGAAGCCATCAGCGGGTTCTGCGTCCTACCTACCTGGACACGATAGAGAGCCCGTAACAACGTGGGCGTCGAGTCGGGTGAGAGGAATTCTTCATGGGACCCTTCATGATTCAATCCGCTAATGGTGCCTTGACGATGGACATCAGTCATGCGATTTACTCTGAAGGAACCGGAATTCTGGGCTATCCGCCAGGCGGGGGCGGAACTTCACCCATACAACCGAATCAGAGCTGGGACGTGACCAATGACCCTCTGGGCTCGACTCACTTTCTGATTGTCAGTCAGGAATCCGGCTTGTGTATCGGGATCGGCCGCAATCTCCCCGCCGACGCCAATAACCCCAACGCCAACGACCCCCCACCGGCCAACGCCAATTTCAGCGATGACGCGACTGATCGCGGTGTGACGCTCACTCTTCAAGTCCTAGAGCCGATCAACAACAGTTATCAGTTGTGGGACTTCCTGCCACCGACGGGTGGCTCGGGGAATAGCGTTTTCATCCAAAACCCGGAGACGGGATATGTGATCGAGCTGGAGTCGCATTCCACGGCAGCGTGCCCCCTCGTCGTGAACCCACGCCGTATTAGCAATGACACGTTCCAATTATGGATCGCCGTAGATCAGGACGGCCAGGAGGTGGGGCTTCCCATTGTCTCGATGGCCCCGTATCCCGGACCAGCGAAGCTACATGGGTTTGACTCGTATGTCTTTGTGCCGCCCAACCAAGGCGACAACGTGATCGGCCTCAGTGTGACGATTGACGTCATCGAAGACATTCTTGTCAAAAGTCAGACGGAATCCCCAGGCGCCGCGCCCGTAGACGGGTTTTCACTCCAGATCAATTGCAACACGCCGTACATGGGAACCATTGGCACGGCCACCGAGGACGAGGAGGACTTCGACAGGCAGGCGCAGTGGATGCAGTTCGGGATGTTCATGCAGAACAATCAGCTTGTGCTGTTCAATCAGATCTGGCACCGACTTGGCCAAGTTCCCTCGAGTGAACTTGAATCCAATACAGAGACGTCAGCCCCGTTTCTCCAGCTTGCAAACAATACAATTGCGGCGGGAACAAGAATCATCATGAACGTCTGTACAGACCAGACCGATTTTGCGATTGGCATCACCGGACTTGCGCTGGACATGACTGGCCTGCCTATCGGGCCCGCGATTTACTGGCCCGCTCTCGGGCAACCGTCTGACCACCCGACGATCGACGGAGGTAAGGTTCATCAAAGGGCAATGGCACCCATTGGCGCTTTCCAGGTCCTCTTCTGTTGCATTCCCGGTGAACCCGTAGGCGACCAGTTCACATCCGGCATGGGCACCATCACGATGACGGCGAGCCCGGGGATAGCTCCACTTCAGGGACCGCTGCCTAATCCGCACGGCATTGCTACTGCAGAAAATTCCAACATGCCGTATGACCTTGTGCCAAGCGCTACGGCACGCTTGATCGCCCAGCCCTTTGGCTTACCAGCGTCGACACCCGTGCCTCCTATACGCCCCAGGCTCGGCGACACTGGGTACGGAGCGGTCATTATCGAGGAGCCGGGCGGCCTCGTGGAAGTTTTCCCCGGCATCGGGCCAGGCCCTGCCACTGTCTTCAACGATGACCCGGGATCTCCGGGCTATGACGACAGGAGCTAGCTACTTCGCCCTGAAAAACCCTTAACGGCTCCCGATGGCCATTCCTCCTCAGTGGGCGCTGAGGTCCCCCACGGGCTCCCGCTCCAGCCTCTCCGGTCGCTTTTGACCCCATTTCACCGATGTTTCCGGGTTCGGGGCGCGACGGGAGAGGCTTGAAGCGGGATCAGGCAGGAACCGTCTCGGGCGGCGGTGGGGGGCGCCCTGATGGTCTTTTGGTGGTGGTCGATCGATTACCGGCCGTCGTGGCGACAGTGCTCTTCATTTCGCGCTCCTCGGCGAGGACGGCGATCTTGGTGGCGTTGTGGGCCAATATGCCCCAGCCGCACCACGTGCGGGCGCCGTCGATCCCATCAAGCATGGTGCGCTCCCAACCCCAAGAGTGCTTGAGATAGGAGATCCGGCCCTCGGAGCCGGTGCGCCACTTGACCAGTTTTCGGAAACGACGAGAGGACTCGACGCCTTGTCGTTGCGCACCGGGACGACCCTTCCTCGGGATGGCCACATACTTGACCCCGAGGGACTCGAGCTCGGCCTCCACCTTCGCCTCGCCATAGCCCCGGTCGGCCGTGGCGTTCTTGGGCGCCTTGCCGAAGAGGTTCTTGATGCGGGCAATGGCGGGCGCCAGCATGCGAGCGTCGTGCGGGTTGCCCATCTCGACGCAGTGGTCGATCACGATGCCGTCGGTGTTGTCGACCACTTGTCCTTTTTGTGCCGCGTTCCCCGTAATGCCGCGCTCGCCCTCCGGCAGGCAAGAACAGCCTGATCACGGGGCTGTCCTCTCCGGCGAGGTCGGCATTATCAGAGGCTCTCGAGGAATGCCAGGAGTGCGTCGGTGGGCCGATATCTGCCGGCTTTGCTCTTGAGTGGCGAACGGCGGTCCAAGGCCCGTTCCTTCATCGTCAGATCAGCCTGGACGTACGCATTGACGGAGTCGAGCTTTTCGTGGCCGAGCCATAGCGCGACGGTCGCAACGTCCACGCCGTTCGACAGCAAGTCCATGGCGCAGCTGTGACGGAGATTATGGGTGGAGATGCGTTTCGACTCGATCGACGAACAGGAAGCTCGCGCCGCGGCGACATGCTTGGCCACCAGGCGTTGGACCGCGTCGGCACTCAGTCGCCCACCGTGTCGCGAAGGGAACAGTGGGTCTTCGGGCTCCCCGTCTCTCTCCTTCAGCCAGACACGAAGGAGAGAGACGGTCGTCTTGTCGAGCGGCGTGTCCCGGCGCTTTCGCCCCTTGCCAAGGCACTTGACGTGCGCTCCGGTGCCAAGTTCGACGTCCTGACATCGCAGGCCGGTCAGTTCCGAGAGCCGGAGTCCGGTCTGCAAGGCGAGCGCCAATAGCACGTGGTCGCGTCGCCCGGTCAGTGTGCTGCGATCGGGGGCGGCGAGGAGTGCCGCCATCTCCACCGCGCTGAGGAAGGATCGAGGACGGCGCTCGGTCTTCTTTTGGGGGATCGCCAGAACCTGGCCGATCGTCTCGGCATGTTCGGGGTGGCGATAGGAGGCGAAGCGGAAAAACGAGTGGACCGCGGCCAGCCGGGTGTTGCGGGTGCCAACGCCACAGCAGCGGTCGCGCTCGAGGTGGTCGAGGAACCCGCTCACCAGCGCGGCATCGAGGTCCCCGAGGTCGAGCTTCGACGGTTCCTTGCCGGTCTGTTCCTTCACATAGGTGAGGAGCAGCCGGAAGGTGTGTCGATAGGAGTCGATCGTGTGGGGACTGGCGTCGCGCTCGGTGCCGAGGCGAGTGGTGAAGAAAGCCTGCAAACTGGGGGCGAGTGCTGTCATGGCTGATACTCCCTTCGCCCCGCGGCGCGCTCGCTCGCGAGGGCCAGGAGCTCGGGCACTGCCGACAAGTACCAGTAGGTGTCCTTCGGTTCGACGTGGCCCAGGTAGGCCGAAAGCGCCGGCAAATGGGCCCCCACGTCCTCGCCAGCTCGATACCAGCTGAGAAGAGCGCTAACGGCGAAACTGTGGCGAACATCGTGTGGCCTCGGCCGGCGCGCCCTCGATCCGGGCGGCGGCTCCAGCCCTGCCGCTTCCACCAAGAGCCTGAAGGTGGCGTGGAGCGTGCTCTGGCTCAGCCGATGGCCGATGCTTGAGACGAAGAAGCTCGGTGAGCTGGCGGCGCCGAAGGCGGCTTCTCGCAGTCTGGCGTAGTCGCTCAACGCCACGGCGGTGCTTTCGTGAAGGCACAGCTCCCTCGATTTGTTGCCCTTCGTCGCGATGACCCTGATCGTGCGAGCGCTGAGGTCGACGTCGCTGTGGTTGAGCCGCAGGACCTCGCCTGAGCGCATCCCGCTCACCGCGAGTAGCCCGATCACGGTCTCGGCAGTGGCAGCTCTGAACGCGGGACGCAATTTGCGGGCCTCTTCCATCAGTGCCGCGATCTCCTCCGCGGAATAGATGTAGGGAGGGAGCCGGCGGTGCCGCTCAGGCAACGCATCGGGAGGTGGAAGCTCACAGCTTGGATCAAGGAGGTGGAGATGCACGGCGAAGCGCCGCGCCACGCCGAAGCGCATCCCGTGCCAGACGGGAGAGGCGTCCTTGGGCTCGGTCGCCCAGTCGATGGCTGCTTCGGTCGTCACCGTTTCCAAGCCGCAGTCCTCGAGGTAGTCGACGAACTGCAGAAGTAGGTGCCCCTGCATGCCGAGCTTGAACCCGAGCGCACGTCGCATCGCCAGGTAGTCCTCGGCGGCTGTCCGGAGCGGGCTCATCGCGTCACCTCCGGCCATGGCCGGGCCAACGCGGCGACCGCCCTTGGATCGGGAAGGGCGTAGATCGCCGAAGTGCTCACGGTGCTATGGCGAAGGAGCTGGGCGACCTCCGACAGCGACGCTCCTGCGCGCAGCGTCTCAGTGGCGACCAGATGACGCAGCCGGTGTGGTCCGAATCGCACCAAGCCCGCTCGGTCACAGGCCATTGCAACGACGCCGCCGACGGTTGCCGATGTGAATGGTCCGTAGGGCGCCGTCGCCTTCAAGAACAGCGCCCGGTGCCGTGACGCTGGTCGTCCGTGGCGCAGATAGGTGACGAGCGACTCGCCCACGTCTGTGGGCAAGGGCAGGCGGTCGACCCGTCCGCCCTTGCCCTTGATGCTCAGTTCGCCCGCCCTCCAGTCGACGTCGTCGAGGGTCAGCGCCGCGATCTCGCCAGCGCGCAGCCCGAGCCGGATAAGCATGGTCAAGATCGCCGCGTCCCGGCGACCGGCGATCGTCGCCGTCTTGCAGCTGGCGACCAGCCTGGCGGCAGTGTCGGCGGAAACGGGAGCCGGAAGCACCGTCCGGGGCCACGACGCCATCGCCGGCACGGCCCCGACGAGCGAACGGCTGGTCCTGCCGGTCGCATGAAAAAAGCGCAGCAGCGAGCGCAACGCGGTGACCATGCACCTGAGTGAAGGTTGGCGCATGGTGTCGACGCCCGACCGGACGACGGCGATAACGTCGGCTGCGCCAAGTTCCGCGGGAGCGACCTCGCCCTCCGGCCACCACGCTCGCAAGCAGATCCTGGCGTAGTTCCGATAAGCCTCGACGGTCTGTTCGGTGAGCCCCCGCTGATCGCGTAGGTAGTGCGCGAAGCTGACGAGCAGCTCCTTCTCAGTAGTTTGTTCCGGATCGATTTCGGCAGTTGGCACCACTCCGATCGCCCGCAGGTGTTCGAGCACGGGACGCAGTGATCTCGAAGACCTGCACCACCGGTGCTGTGCGCGAAAGGTGACGAAGAACTGTTCGACCGCCTCGGAGGTCAGATCAGCGACGCCCAAACCGCGCTCGTCCAGCCACCTGCTCAGGTGGGCCATCACCAAGAGCAGATGGCCCACCCGGCCCTCCGAATACTGCAGCGCCCGTAGTGCCTGCTCCGCCCCGTCCCGAAACGGCCCAAGGGGACCGCCAACCCGCACTCCTTTTGCCACAATCTTCTCCTCTCCTCGTGAGGAGAAGAGCTTGGGTCCAACGACCAATAATGCCGACCTCGCCGGAGAGGACAGCCCCGTGATCAGGCTGTTCTTGCCTGCCGGAGGGCGAGCGCGGCATTACGGGGAACGCGGCACAAAAAGGATAATGCCGACGTCGGCATTATCCTTTGAAACCGAACTCGACCGGACGGCCAAGCCGGCCCTTGGCGATGGGCCGGGCCTCGGTGTCGTGAAGGGACACCACCCGAGTTGCGCCGTCGGGAACTTCTCCGGCGATTCGTGTGCGGGTCTGGGCCACGATTGTTTCGAGGACGCTGATTGTCTGCTCGAGCTGCGCGACGAGGGACGTGGCTTTTCCTGAGGCTCCCTCTCCGGCCCGGCGCAGCCCGCGCCGCGCATTGATGGCCACATTCTGGGCCTCTTTGATGGTTGCCTCGGCAATGGTGGCCAGCTCGCCGGTAAGAGTCAGCACCTCGTCTTTGGCTTCGCCGCTGCGCCGGCGTAACCACGCCGCGATCTGATGGGCCCGCTTACGCACCGATCGGGTGCGATCCCGAAAGCGCGTCCGGCGGGCCAGCCCGGCGGCCTTGATGGCGCCGACGGTCTTGGTCAGCTTGGCCACTCCTTTGGCCAGCAACCCCGAGTCGGTCGGATAGGCCACGTTCGCCGGGATCACGGTCGTGTCGGCCCGGACCTTGTCCAGCTTGACGAGATGCGCCGCGTTGGCCTTCTCGAGCAGCCTCTGGTTCAACGCCGCGACCGACGAATCGCCACAACGTGTGGTGATCTTCATCAGCGTGGATGGATCAGGAACCGAATCGGTGAGCCCGATGCGGCAGAACCGCCGCCAAGTGAGCGAGTCGGTCACCTCGCCGCAGAGGGTCTCGAAACCGAGTCGATAGCGGAAGCGCAAGAACATCATGCGCAGGTAGGTCTCGATCGGGATGGAGGGCCGACCGACATCGGGGCTGAAGAACGGGACGAACGGCTCGAAGAAGACCGGGTCGTCGAGCAGGCGGTCGATGCGCGCAAGTCCAGGTGGCAGCGCTGAGAACTCGGGCGGGAGAATGGCTTCCCACAAGGTGGGCTGAGGGTCTACCTTGGTGCGCAACACGATGGCTCCGTTTCTCTTGGGCAAAGAGGGGGACGGAGCCATCGTTGTCTCATTCGGGCCAGAACGCGAGCACCCTCGAATTGCGAACGCGCTGGTCAGCGGGTTTTTTCACATCGGGTTTTTCAGGGCGAAGTAGCTAGTCGCGGGGCCGCAGGGTCCGGACCTCGATTTGAATCCGCCAACCCAGTTGGCTGGACGCCGTCTCCACGATGTCCCCCCGAACTGAAGTCAGCGCGCACGCGAGCGGCAAGCCTCCTGGCCTCTCCTAGGCGACTATGTCCTCAACGCTGCAATCGACAGCGCGCTCGTCCGGGACGACGACGGTCTCCGCGGGCGGAAATCTTGCGGGCTGGAAAACTTCGTCCTCCCCACTGGGTGAGCTGTTCCGGATACGCTTTCCGGCCGGGCGGTTAGCGCCGAACCCGACTGGCTCGGGGTGATGTTCGGCACAGCGGTACGATCGCCACGACCCCGAGTTCCTTGTTCGCCACCCGGGCCTGCAGATAGCGCTAGCAGATCACGCCATACAAGGTGAGACCGAAGGTAACAAGATGGTGGTAACGGCGATCGCGACCAGCAGCAATGCGGCCTGCCGCATGTCGCCCGTCATGCCCAGAGGTGAACCGGCGGCAACGTGTCGGAAATGCGTTGCCCGTGGGTGACCGTCGAGTGGTCGAGTTCCCCACAACAGGACGTTCCTCGGTTTGGGGAGGGCATGGTGCTGGCACGAAGGTGGTCCGGATGCTGCCCCCCTTGGTCACGCAGCTAACTTTGACCACACTCTCTAGGGTGACGATGTGGGCGGACGGTCGATGAGGGTCTGATGTCGCCGAAGTCGTGGCTGCAAAAGGGTGCTGTCCCAGGAGCGGAGGCGTGCTGACTATTGCTTGGTACCGCTTCGGAGCTACCTTCCGTCGCCGCTGGCCGAGCTACCTTACCGTTATCCTTCTCGTGGGACTAGTTGGCGGGGTGGCCATGGGGGCAATCGCTGGCGCCCGACGGACTCAGTCTTCCTTCCCTGCCTATCTAACCGCCACGGATGCCTCGGACCTCGAGGTACAGGCCTCCTCCAACGTCACCTCATTCACTTCGCATCAAGTCGAGGACCTCGCACACCAGCTCGCACACCTGCCCCAGGTCACCAGGGTCGCCATCGCCCCCAACCTTTTGGTCGTCCCGTTCGGGCCCAATGGGCGACCACTTCCTTCGGCCATTAACAACGACGATGTTTCAGCCCTCGGGAGCGAGAATGGTGAGTATTTCACCCAAGACCGGGTGACGGTTTCAGAGGGCCGGATGGCCAACCCGAAGAGCACGTCGGAGATGGTGGCGACGGCCGAGGCCGCCAAGCTCTCGGGTTGGCACGTGGGTGAAACCGTTCCCTTTGGGGCTTACACGCTGGGACAGTCAGAGTCTCCAACCTTCAGCTTTACCAGCCAGAAGCCTGCGGTACGGTTCTCAGTCACCCTGGTCGGTCTGATCGTGTTCTCGAGTCAGGTCGTCAACGATGACGTCGACCGGTTCCCGACTTACGTGTTGATGACCCCTGCGCTCACCGAGCGGCTGCGCTCCAGTGGGGTCTACCCATCTTTCGGACTCCGGCTTGCCCACGGCAGCCGCGACGTACCGAATGTGGAAAAGGAGATCATCAAGCTTCTCCCCGAGGGCACGACGTACACCTTCCACGTCACATCGGTGGCCGAGGGGCAGGTCGAACGGTCCAGCAAACCAGAGGCGATTGCGCTCGGCGTCTTCGGGGCCATCGCCGGCCTGGCGGCTCTGCTGATCGCTGGCATTGCCATCGCTAGGGCGGTCGGGGCGCAGGGCGACGATCTCGACGCCCTGCGGGCAATGGGGGCCAGACCCGCGGACGCTCATGTACGACGCCATGTTTGGTGTGCTGGGCGCGATCGTGCTCGGGGCGCTGCTCGCCGTTGGGGTCGCCATCGCGCTCTCGCCTTTGGCCCCCATCGGTCCGGCGAGCCAGGTTGATCCGAATCCCGGTCTCGCGATCGACTGGACGGTACTCGGCCCGGGGATCGCTGTTCTGATCGCCGGCCTGGCTGCGTTGACTGCATCCTTGGCGCACCGCACCGTGGCGCTCCGGCGACTCGGCCAGGGCTCCGACGTGATCGAGCAAGGGTCGAGCGTGGTTAACGGAGCGGCACGAAGCGGTCTCCCGCCCTCGGCGGTCGCGGGACTTCGTTTCGCGCTCGAACGAGGTCACGGTCGAACTACCGTGCCGGTCCGCTCGGCCCTACTCGGCGCCGTGCTGGCCGTGGTGGTTGTGGTAACCACGCTCACCTTCGCCAGTGGGCTCAGTACGCTCGAATCGCACCCCGCCCTCTATGGGTGGAACTGGAACTACGCCATCGACTCAGCCGGTGGTAGCTCCGTCCCACCTGTGGCGGCGCGGCTCTTGGCCCACGACCCCGACATCGCCGCGTGGACCGGGTACAGCTTCGCCGGAGTGCAGATCGACGGCCAGACTGTACCGGTGCTCCTGGCGCAGACACACGCAGAACTCAATCCACCGATTCTGTCGGGCCATGCGTTGGATGGCGATAAGCAAATTGTCCTGGGCGCGGCGACTCTCGCCGCGTTGCACAAGAAGGTGGGCGACACTGTCATGGCAAGTTACGGGTCGCCCAAAGACGCTCCCGTCTACGTGCCTCCGACCCCGCTCCGTATTGTGGGCACGGCCACGTTGCCGGCCATCGGAACCAGCGGGGCACTCCATCCGTCTATGGGGGTGGGGGCAATGATCTCCCCCGGCATCGAATCACCGGCGTTCAAGAAGGCGATCAGCCAACCCGACCCCAATTTGGACGGCCAAGATGTCGAAGTCGTGCGACTGCGCATTGGTGTCACGCCCGCCGCCGGTCTGGCTTCGCTCCAACGGATTGCCACGAAAGCGAACAAGGTGATGGCGGCCGACCCGGAAGGCCAGGGCGACGTCTACCAGGTGATCGGCGTCCAGCGTCCGGCCGAGATCGTGAACTACCAGTCGACGGGCGCGACCCCGGCAATCTTGGCTGCCGGCCTGGCGGTGGGCGCCGTGGTGGCGCTCGGTCTTACCCTGGCCGCCTCGGTCCGCCGACGGCGACGCGACTTCGCCCTACTCAAAACCCTCGGCTTCACCCGTCGCCAGCTTGCAGTGACTGTCGCCTGGCAGGCATCCGTTGCCGCGTTGGTCGGCATCGTCGTCGGCGTGCCGATCGGGATTGCTCTCGGACGGTGGCTCTGGGACCTCTTCGCCCGCGGCATCTACGCTGTCCCCGAACCCTCGGTGCCGGTATTCGAGGTCGTGGTGGTCGCCCTCGGCGCCCTCGTACTGGCGAACCTGGTGGCTGCCGTACCCGGACGGATGGCGGCGCGAACTCGTACGGCACTTGTACTTCGGGCGGAATGAGAAGCCCGGTCGTCGCATCGTGATCGGAATACGAAGGTTCCACTGTGTCGTCGATCCACCCCGGGTTTCAAGGTTCTCCATAGAATACGAGTCCCACCTGGACTTTTCCAGTGTCGGAGGGGGGACTTGAACCCCCACGCCCTTGCGGGCACCAGCCCCTCAAGCTGGCGCGTCTGCCTATTCCGCCACTCCGACGTGGCATGCCACTCCGAGGAGCGCCCCGAGAGCGTAGCGCGTGCTCCGTCAGCGCACTTGAAGCCCGATCCGGGGACTCAGGGTCAGGGGCTCGGGCAGCGCCGGTGTCGTGTTGTTCGTGGACTCGGGGACCCGGACGGCCCAGTACTGCGCATACCAGAGAAGGCTGTTGCTGGTCGGCGTCGGGGTCACTCCCCCGACCTTGCGGCTCCATGCCATTGCACTGGGCTCGGTGAAGAGAGGGAGCGCCACCATGTCCTCCCACAGCTGGAGGTCGGCGGCGGCGTAGGCCGTTGCCGCCGGGGTCCCCGGATTCAGCTGCTGCGACGCCTTGGTGATCAGGTTCTCGAACGTCGTGCTGTCGTAGTTCGTCCAGTTCTGCGAACCGTTCTGGCCCGGCGGTCCCAGCAGGTCCGAGTACCACGCCACGGCCTGGCTCAGGAACGGCGAGGTCGTGAGCGCGAGGAGGGCCAGGTCGGCCGAACCGTCGGACAGCGCCAGTCCCGCGGCATTGGCGCTCGCCTCGGGAACGAGGGAGACGGTGAAGCCGGCGGTCGTCGAGTTGGGCCTGCAGCTGCGGCGCGACGGCGACCGCCCACGGATCGCTTTCGTCCACCGCCACTGCGGAGCGTGAGCGGCACCCCGAACACGTTGCTGCCAGGCGCCGGGCGGCGTCCGGGAGTACCCCGAGGCGGTCATGAGGGACGCGGCCTGCACCGGGCTCGGCGTGACGGGGAAGTTGACGCTCCCCCCCTGGCCGACCACGGTCGTCGACGTGGAGGTCGCCGTGGTCGGAGCCCCGTTCGCGACTGTGGTCGTCGGCGTGGTCGTGGCCGACGAGTGGTACCCGTCCTGGCCCTGCGCATAAATATGGCTCGTCGCCACCTGCACGCTCGAGAGCGCCCAGTTCGACCTGCCGGCTCACCAGAGCCTGGCGATCGACCGAGAGCGCGATGGCGAGGCGCATGTCGGGCGTCAGCTCGCTCGCCGGGCCACTGGCCATCTCCAGCTGCAGCACGGAGCTGGACAGGCTGACCTGCGCTCTGGACGTGCGGCAACGACGTCACTTCGGTCAAGAACGCAGGCGTCAGCTCGTCGGGCAGGGCCACCTGCACGAAGTCGTCCCGCACCCATTTGGCCAGCTGCGTGGTGCTCGAGGCGATGTGCACCGTGATGCTCCGCGCGTTCGGTGGCGTTCCCCACCATTTCGGATTGGCCTTGCAGCACGATGGTCTGCGCCGAGACCTTGGCGATGCGGAAGGGGCCGGCGGAGAGATCGATGGCGGGGTTGACGGTGGTGCACGAAGGGTTCCATCCCACCTTCTCCATGATGTGCGCCGGCAGCAGATTGGAGAACAGCATCTGCCAGTCCGCGAAGGGTTGGCGGAAGACCACCGTGACCGTCCGCCCCTTGTTGCTGCCCGTCACCGACTTGATGTCCCGATAGCCGGCGGTGCTGGCCACCAGGGCGGGATCGGACGTGAGATCGCCCCGCTGTTGCTCCCAGGCGTAGATGAAGTCCTTGGCCGTGATCGGCACGCCGTCCGACCAGACCGCCTTGGGATTCAGCGTGTACACGATCGTCTCGGGGCCGTGGGGAGGAACGCTGACGACTTCGGACTGCCCGATCAGGTTCAGGTTCGCCGTCGGCCACCTCGTTCTCGTTCACCATGAACGGGCTGGGCAGCACCGCGCCCAGGACCATCAGCGTGCCCGGGGTGTCCCCCGCCGGCGTGTGCGCGTTGCATCCGGTCGGGCTCTGCGTCATGCCGAAGGAGATGGAGCCACCCGCCACGCCGACATAGGTCACCGTGGTCTTGGTCGCGGTCGCCGCCGAGGCCGCGGTCGCGCCGGCGATCCCGGACCCGGCGACGAGGAAGGCGAGGGCCGCGCTGCAGAGAGTCAGACTTCGTCGCCACCCGGGCCGATGACCCGGGTGCGTCACTGCAGCCGAAGATCCAACGTGAGCGTGCAGAAGGCGAAGATGATGGCGACGGTCACCGTGATGCGGTCGAGGTTGCGCTCGACGACGGTGGAGCCCTGGGCTGCGGCACCGACGGAACCACCGAACATGTCGGACAGGCCGCCACCCTTGCCGCTGTGCATGAGGATGAGGAAGATCAGGCCGAGCGCCGCCAGGACTTCAATGACGATGTAGATCCAGGTGACGACGTCCACTGCGACAAATCCTCCAACATGCTGCCTTCCGGCCGGAACGGCCTAGGAACGGTAGCAGGCGGCGCAGGCACGAATGATGTCAAGGAAGCTGCCCGCTTGCAGGCTCGCCCCCCCGACCAGCAGGCCGTCCACGTTGGGCTCGGCCATCAGTTCGGTGGCATTCTCGCCCTGCACCGAGCCCCCGTACTGGATGCGGACGGTCTCGGCGGCCTGCTCACCAGCCATTTTCCCCACGAGGCTCCGGATGAAGACCGCCGCGTCCTCGGCATCCATGGCGGAGGCGGCCTGCCCGGTGCCGATGGCCCACAAGGGCTCGTAGGCCACCACCAGCCCGCCGGTCGAGCTCGGGCGCCAACCCCTCGAGGGCGGCCAGCACCTGCTCCTCGAGCCGGGCCTCGGTCCGGCCCAGGGCCCGCTCTTCCTCGGTCTCGCCGACGCACACGATGGGGATCATCTCGTGGCGCAGCACCGCCCGCAGCGTGGCCGCCACCGTGGTGTCCGTCATGCCGAAGAGCGTGCGGCGTTCCGAGTGGCCGACGATCACGTAGCGCGTCCCGAGGCGGGCCAGCATCCGCGGGCTGACCTCGCCCGTCCGGGCCCCGGCATCCTCGTCGGAGCAGTGCTGGGCCCCCAGGGCGACCGGGAATGCCCTCCTTCTCCACCAGGGTCTGCACCGTGCGCAGGTCGGTGAAGGGCGGGTGCACCGAGACGTCGACGGCGGCGACGTCCTCGGGCTTTATCCGCAAGCCGAGATCGCGCACCATGTGGAGCGCCTCGATGTGGTCATGGTGCATCTTCCAGTTCCCGCTGATCAGCGGGCGGCGTGCACTACGTTGCCATCAAGGACGGCGGTGCGTTGGGCGCCTGGCGCAGGGCCTCGAGCGCCGGCAGGTCACCGCCGCGCTCGATGAACGCGAGTGACGCCCCGCCACCGGTCGAGAGGAAGTCGACGTCCTCGCACAGGTGGAGCTCCTCGAGGGCGCTGGCGCTGTCGCCCCCGCCCACGACGGAGAACCCTTCGCACTGGGCCACGGCCAGGGCGACCTCGCGGGTACCGGCGGCGAACCGCTGGTCCTCGAAGGCACCGAGCGGCCCGTTCCACAGGACCGTGCCGGCTTGACGGACGGCTTTGGCGAAGGCGGCGGCGGATTCGGGGCCGATATCGAGGCCGGTCCAGCCGTCGGGGAGATCCTTCTCGATCACCTTGACCCCACCCCGGGGCCCGACACCGCAGGAGAGCCCGGCTTCGCGGCCGAACGTCCCGCCCGGCTCGAGAGCCCGGGAATCGGTGGGGAGGCGGATGTCGACCCCCGAGTCCAACAGCGCCCGGCAATCGGCGATGTGCTCGGGGTCCAACAGCGAATTCCCGACCCGCTGGCCCATGGCGGCGAGGAAGGTGAACGCCATGCCACCGCCGACGATGAGCGTGTCGACCTTGGGGGCCAGCGCCTTGAGGACCTCGATCTTGTCGCCCACCTTGGCCCCGCCCACCACGGCGACGAAGGGCCGGGCCGGGCAGGCCAGAATGCCGCCGAGCACCTCGACCTCCCGGGCCAGGCGCAGACCCGCCGCGCTCGGCAGGAACTGCGGGGGGCCGACGATCGACGCGTGGCGGCGGTGGGCCACGCCGAAGGCCTCGTTCACATAGGCATCGAACCCCTCGATCAGGGAGGCCACGAACGCAGGATCGTTGCCCTTCTCCCCCGGCGAGAAGCGCAGGTTCTCCCCGAGCTCGACCCCGGGACACAGGGCGGCGAGACGCTCCCGCACCGGATCCATCTCCCAGCGAGGGTCGCGGGTGGCGGCCGGCCGGCCGAGGTGCGAGATGGCCACCACCTCGGCACCCTGGTCCTGCAGCCAGCGCAGTGTCGGCAGCGCGGCGGTGATGCGGAAGTCGTCGGCCACCGTGGCCCGGCCGTCGATGCCGATATGGAGCGGGACGTTGAAGTCGACCCGCACCAGCACGCGTCGCCCTTCGATGTCCGGGAGGTCCTCGAGGAGCGGCAGGCCGTGCAGTGGGTTCACCGGGTCACTCCCCTACCAGAAGGGTCAGATCGACCAGGCGGTTGGAGTAGCCCCATTCGTTGTCGTACCAACCTTCCACCTTGACGAGGGACAGCTCCTCGTTGATGGTCTGGACCATCGTGAGCCCGGCGTCGAAGGTGCACGAGGCGGGACTCCCGACGATGTCGCTCGAGACCAACGGGTCCTCGGTGTACTCGAGCACCCGGTCGAGCGGCGGCTTGGCGGCCGCCTCGGCGAAGGCGGCGTTGACTTCGGCCACCGAGGGATTCCCCTTCACCACCGCGGTGAAGTCGGTGATGGACCCGACGGGGAGCGGCACCCGGAGGGACATGCCGTCGAGTCGGCCCTTCATGGATTCGAGCACCAGGCTCGTGGCCCGGGCCGCCCCGGTGCTGCTGGGCACGATGTTCACGGCGCCCGCCCGGGCCCGCCGCAGATCCGTGTGCGTCAGGTCGAGCAGGTTCTGGTCGTTCGTGTACGCGTGCACCGTGGTCATGAGCCCGCTGACGATGTGGAAGTTGTCGTCGATCACCTTGACCATCGGGACGAAGCAGTTGGTGGTGCACGAGGCGTTGGAGACCACGATGTGCTTCTCCGGGTCGTACTCGTCGTCGTTGACGCCGATGACGAAGGTGTGGTCGGCATCGGACGAGGGTGCCGAAATGATGACCCGTTTCACCCCGCCGTGCAGGTGCCCCGCCGCGTCGGCCCGGGTGGTGAACCGCCCGGTCGACTCAATGACGACATCGACGCCGAGCGGGCCCCAGGGCAGCTGCTCGGGCTCGCGCTCGGCCATCACCCGGATGTGGTGCTCACCGACGAGGAGGTCGCTGCCCTCGACGTCGACCGGAACCGGCATGCGGCCCTGCGTCGAGTCGTAGCGCAGGAGATGGGCCAGGGTCTCGGGTGACGTCAGGTCATTGACGCCCACCACCTCGATGTCGGCCCCGCTCGCCAATGCGGCCCGGAGAAAGTTGCGCCCGATCCGCCCGAACCCGTTGATTCCGACCCTCACCGACATGTGGACCTTCTTCCCTTACTTGTCTATGCCAGCAGACTGGCGAGGGCGTGCGCCAATCTGATTGGACTGTGTACCAGAGCATTCCCCCCTGTGAGGGGGATATCCAGTGCCGAAATACCCAAATCGCCCAGCGGCCATGCCTTGACTGGTATCACATACAACAACGTCCACAGTTACATTATGCCTGCTCAGAGCGTCCAAGTGGGCCGAAACATCGAATCCGGCCGTCTCGGGCTGTTGCGGACGCAAGTTGCAGACGTACACGCGCTGGCCCCGTGAACGGGCCACGGCCTCGGCGATGCCCTCCACCGCGGCGGCGGCCAGCACGCTGGTGAAGAGCGAACCGGGGCCGATGACGATCTGGTCGGCCGCCAGTATCCGGTCGATGGCCAGCTGCGGCGGCCCGGCATCCCCCGGCACGAGCGACACCGTCTGGATGTTGTCGGCCCGCGACACGGCCACCTGACCCGCCACCTGCCCGCCGTCGGACTCGGCCTTGAGGGTCACCCGCTCGACGGTCGCCGGCAGGACGTCGCCCACCGCACCGAGGAGCTCGGCCGCGGCGCGTACGCCCGAGACGAGGTCGCCGGTGGCCTCGACCAGCCCGGCCAGAATGAGATTGCCCAGTGCATGCCCGGCCAGCTCCCCTTCGTCGAAGCGGTGCTCGAAGGCCAGGCGCCAGGCGCGGAGTCCTCGGCGGCCAGGGCCACCAGGCATTTGCGCAGATCGCCGAGGGCGACCACGTTGAGGATCTCGCGCAGGCGTCCGCTCGAGCCGCCGTCGTCGGCCACCGACACCACGGCCGTCAGCTGCACCGGCGTACCGGCGGGCGGCCCGCAACGTCACCGCCGTCCCGTGCCCGCCGCCCAGCGCCACCACCGCCGGGCGGCGCCCGTCACCGGTCCACGTCCCGGTGGAAGACCGACACCGGATACCCGTGGCCTACGAAGCGCTCGCCCAGCGCCTCGGCCAGCGCCACCGAGCGGTGACGCCCTCCCGTACACCCCAATCCGATCGTCAGGTACGACTTCCCCTCGCGCTCGAACGACGGCACGATCCCGGTCAGCAACCCGTCCACCTTGTCCAGGAATTCCTTCGTCTCGGGCTGGGACAGGACGTAGTCGCGCACCGGCGCGTCGAGGCCGCTGTAGGGGCGCAGTTCCTCGATCCAGAACGGGTTGGGGAGGAACCGGCAGTCGAAGACCACGTCCACATCGAGGGGGAGGCCGAACTTGTAGCCGAACGAGACGACCGACGTCCGCATGGACGACGCACCGCCTTCGTCGCCGAACGCCTCGATCACCCGGGTGCGCAACTGGTTGGAGTTGAGCTCCCCCGTGTCGATCAGCAGGTCGGCCCGGTCGCGCACCGGCGCCAGCAGCCGCCGCTCGTCGGCGATCGATGCCTCCACCCCCTGGGCCACCAGCGGGTGGCGGCGGCGGGTCCCCTCGTAGCGCCGGATGAGCACGTCGTCGCTGGCGTCGAGGAACAGCACCCGCACCCGGTTGCCGTTGGCCCGCAACGCGTCGAGCACGTCGGGCAGGTTCGCCGCTCCCCGCCTCCGCCACCGCGCCCGATGACCAGTGCGACACGGTCGATCTCCGCACCGGGCAGAGCCATCATCTCGGCCATCTTGAGGATCAGCGCCGCCGGCAGGTTGTCGATGACGAACCATCCCAGGTCCTCCAGCGAGGCGGCCGCCGTGGACCGTCCCGCCCCGGACATCCCCGTCACCACCAGGAACTCGCTCATCGATTGCCCGTCCGCCGCACGCCCTCGTAGACCGCGAGCCCCACCTGGTCGGGCAGCCACGACGGTGCCAGCAACTCCTCCAGGGACGCCGCGCGGACAGCCTGCACGCCGCCGAATTCCTTGATCAGGCGGGCCTTGCGGGCCGGCCCCAGTCCGGGGATCCCGTCCAGCACGCTCCTGGTCATCCGCTTGGCCCTCTTCTCCCGGTGGAAGGTGATGGCGAAACGGTGGGCCTCGTCCCGGACCCGCTGAAGGAGGTACAGGGCATCAGACCCACGCCGCAGGCGAACGGGTTCGGGCGAACCGGGGCGGTAGACCTCCTCGAATTGCTTGGCCAAGGACGCCAGCTCGATCTCGTCGGCCAGTCCGAGCTCCTTGACCACCCGTTCGGCCACGGCGAGCTGGCCCTTTCCCCCGTCGACGACGAGCAGGTTGGGGCGGTAGGCGAAGCGCTTGGGCCGGGCCCGGACGCCGATCTGGTCGGCCGGCTCCGCCCCCTCGGGCGGCGGCAGCGCCCCCTCGGTCGGCTCGGCCGGCTCCTTGAGCGCACTCAGGCGGCGGGTGAGGACCTCCTCCATGGCGGCGTAGTCGTCGTTGCCCTTGACCGTCTTGACCTTGAAGCGGCGGTAGTCGGAGCGCTTGACCAGCCCGTCCTCGAGCACGACCATCGAGCCCACGTAGTCGGTCCCCTGCAGATGGCTCATGTCGAAGCACTCGATCCGCAGCGGCGCCTCGCGCAGGCCCAGGGCCGCCTGCAGCTCGGTCAGGGCCTTGGAACGGGCGTTGTGATCCGCCGCCCGCCGCAGCCGATGGCGGGCCAGGTCTTCCGAGGCCGAGCGGGTGACCGTCTCCTGCAGCGCCCGCTTCGCCCCCCGCTGCGGCACCGCGATGTCAACGGGGCCCTCGCGTATCGTCGACAGCCAGCTGCAGAGGAGGTCCAGGTCCGCCGGCGGTTCGGGGACCAGCACCCGGCGCGGCACCTCGGTCCCGACGGCGCCGTAGACCTGCCCCAGCACGACTCCCATGAACTCGGGCGCGCTGAGGTCCTCCACCTTTTCGGCCACGAAGCCCCGATGCCCCACGACCCGGCCCCGGCGGACGTGGAAGATCTGCACCGAGGCCTCGAGCGGGTCCTCGGCGATGCCGATCACGTCGAAGTCCTCGGGGCGCTCGGACACCATCTGCTGGGCCTCGGCCGCTTTGCGGGCCACCGCGATGCGGTCCCGCAGGCGGGCGGCGCGCTCGAATTGGAGGGCGTCGGAGGCATCGTGCATCTCGGCCTCGAGCCGGTCCAGCACCGGCTCGGTGTCCCCGGAAAGAAAGCCCATCAGGTCCTGGACGTACCCGTCGTAGGCCTCGTGATCGACCGCGTTGACGCAGGGACCCGAGCACCGCTCGATGTCGTAGAGCAGGCACGGCCGGCCCAGCCGCTCGTGACGGACGAACTTGGTATCCGAGCAGGTACGGACCGGGAAGCTCCGGACGAGGAGATCGAGGGTGGACCGGATGGCCCCGGCGTGGCCGTAGGGGCCGAAGTAGCGCACCCCCTTGCGCTTGCGGCCCCGGATCACCACCGGGCGGGGCCATTCGTCGTTGAGGGTCACCGCCAGCCACGGGTAGCTCTTGTCGTCCTTGAGCCGCACGTTGTAGCGGGGCAGGTGGGCCTGAATGAGCGAGTGCTCGAGGATCAGCGCATCGACCTCGCTCTCCACCACGATCCACTCGACGTGGTCGGCCTGGGCCACCATCTGGGCTGTGCGGGGCAACAACTTGGCCGAGTCCTGCCAGTAGTTGGGCAGGCGGTGGCGCAGGGATTTCGCCTTTCCCACGTACAGCACCCGGCCCTCGGCGTCGTAGAACTGGTACGACCCCGGCGCATCGGGGATGGAGCCTGTGGGGGGCTTGTCCTGCATCAGATCAACTCTCGCGCGCACACTGGGGTTGGAGGTTGCCGGGCGGTTGCTCGGCGGTTGCGTACGGGGTCGGCGCGAATACCCGCGAACTTTTGGTGAACAGCAGTTACACTACGTCTGCCGGCCTGGTTTCCGGCACGACACCTCGCACCGAGGCCGACATACCCGCGGATGGGCGACCAGGCTGTCCCCGCCGGCCAATCGGTGCACTCCCTCAAAGGGGGCATACAGATGCTCAGGCTTCAATCCCCGCTCCCCGAGCGCTATACGACCGCGTCGGGCGACGAGTTGGCGACCATGATCGGCGCGGCCAAAGCCGCACTGGGCCCACGGCTCTTCGTGCTCGGGCACCACTACCAGCGCGATGACGTCATGCGGTGGGCCGACGCCCGCGGTGACTCCTTCGGCCTCTCCCGCATGGCGGCCGAAGTGACCGAAGCCGAGTTCATCGTCTTCTGCGGCGTCCACTTCATGGCCGAGTCGGCCGACGTCCTGACCGGCGCCCACCAGCAGGTGCTCCTCCCCGACCTCAACGCGGGCTGCTCCATGGCCGACATGGCCGACATCGAGCAGGTGGAAGAGGCCTGGGAGGAGTTGGGCCGGGTCACCGACGTCAGCCGGATCATCCCGATCACCTACATGAATTCCTCCGCCGCACTGAAGGCGTTCGTCGGTCGCCACTGCGGGCGCGGTCTGCACCTCCTCGAACGCCCGGGCCGTGCTGACCTGGGCTCTCGAAGCGGGGCGGGGCGACAAGGTGCTGTTCTTCCCGGACCAGCATCTTGGTCGCAACACCGGCGTACGAACTCGGGTACGGCGCCGACGACATGCGGGTCTGGAACCCGCGGCTGGCCCTGGGCGGGCTCAGCGACTTCGAGGTCAAGTCCTCCACCCTGCTCCTGTGGAAGGGCCACTGCTCGGTGCACCAGCGCTTCCGGCCCGAGCACGTGGCGGCCTTCCGGGCCGCGCACCCTACCCGTCGGGGCTCGTGATGGTCCACCCCGAGTGCGCCCACGACGTCGTGGAGATGGCCGACCTGGTGGGCTCGACCGACAACCTGATCCGCGGCGTGGCCGACGCACCCTCGGGGTCGGTGATCGGCGATCGCCACCGAAATCCACCTCGTGAAGCGGCTCGACGACGAGACGCCCGACAAGACGATCGTCTGCCTCGACCCGCTTGGTGTGCCCCTGCTCGACGATGTCCCGCATCGATCCGCCCGCACCTGGCCTGGATCCTCGAGGGCCTCGTCGACGGCGAGGTGCGCAACCGGATTCAGGTCGACGGCGACGTGGCCGCCTGGGCCCGGGTGGCCCTGGAGCGGATGCTGGCGATTACCTGATCTTCGCCTTCGCTTTGGCGAGCACCGGCTTGAGCACGTCGCCGGTGTAGCTGCCCGCCGTCTTGGCCACCTGCTCGGGCGTCCCTTCGGCCACCACGGTGCCGCCCCGGTTCCCGCCCTCGGGCCCGAGGTCGATGACCCAGTCCGCCGTCTTGATCACGTCGAGGTTGTGCTCGATCACCACGACCGTGTTGCCCTGGTCCACCAGACGTCCGAGTACCTCCAGCAGGCGGCGGGTGTCCTCGAAATGCAGTCCCGTCGTGGGCTCGTCGAGGATGTAGAAGGTGTGGCCGGTCGGACGGCGGCTCAACTCGCTGGCCAGCTTGACCCGTTGGGCCTCGCCGCCCGAGAGCGTGGGCGCCGGTTGGCCCAGCCGGACGTAGCCCAGTCCGACGTCGACCATCGTCTGCATGTGACGGGCGATCGGCGGCTGCTTCGAGAAGAAGGACAACGCCTCCTCGCAGGACATGTCGAGCACGTCGGCGATGTCTTGCCCCGGAACGTGATCTCGAGCGTGTCGCGGTTGTAGCGGGCCCCGTGGCAGACCTCGCAGGGGACGTACACGTCGGGGAGGAAGTGCATCTCGATCTTGATCGTGCCGTCGCCGGCGCAGGCCTCGCAGCGGCCGCCGCGCACGTTGAAGGAGAAGCGGCCCGGGAGGTAGCCCCGCACCTTGGCTTCCGCCGTCTGGGCGAAGAGTTTGCGGATGTGGTCGAACACGCCCGTGTACGTGGCCGGGTTCGATCGGGGCGTGCGGCCGATGGGGGCCTGGTCCACGTCGACCACCTTGTCGAGATACTGCACCCCCTCGACCGTCCGGTGACGGCCCGGCAGCGTCTTGGCCCGGTGCAGCTTCTGGGCCAGTACCCGCAGCAGGATGTCGTTGACCAAGCGTCGACTTCCCCGAGCCCGAGACCCCGGTGACGGCCACCAGGCAGCCGAGCGGGAAGGAGACGTCGATCCCCTTGAGGTTGTGCTCCCGGGCGCCCCGCACGGTGACCACTTCGCCCGTGCCGGGCCGTCGGCGGGCCGGGACGGGGATGGAGCGCTTGCCCGAGAGATACTGCCCGGTGATCGAGGCCTTGTTGGAGAGCAGGCCGCCCCTGCCTGTGACCGGACCCGCGTGCACGACGCTGCCGCCGTGTTCCCCCGCTCCGGGCCCGATGTCCACCACGTAGTCGGCGGTGCGGATGGTCTCCTCGTCGTGTTCGACCACGATGACCGTGTTGCCCAGGTTGCGCAGCCGCTCCAACGTGCCGATCAGCCGCTGGTTGTCGCGCTGGTGCAAACCGATCGACGGCTCGTCGAGGACGTAGAGCACGCCGACCAATCCACTCCCGATCTGGCTGGCCAGTCGGATGCGCTGCGCCTCGCCGCCCGAGAGCGTGCCGGCGGAGCGGCTGAGGGACAGGTAGTCGAGGCCGACGTCGAGCAGGAACTGCATGCGCTCGCGCACTTCCTTGAAGACACGATCGGCGATCATGTGTTCCCGGTCGCTGAGCTCGAGCGACCCCATCTCCTCGACCGCGGCGCCGATGGAGAGGCTGCACAGCTCGTAGATGTTGCGGCCGCCGACCGTGACCGCCAGGGACTCGGGCTTGAGCCGCGCCCCGTGACAGGCCGGGCAGTCGACCTCGCGCATGTACTGCTCGACCTGCTCGCGCGACCAGTCCGACTCGGCCTCGCCGTGGCGACGCTGCAGCCACGGCACGATGCCCTCGAACAGGGCCTCGTAGGACCGGGTGCGGTTGAAGCGGTTCTTGTAGCGGATGTGCACCGACTTGGTGCCCGTGCCGTAGAGGACCAACTTCTTGTCCTTGGCCTTCAGCGACTTCCACGGCGTCGTGACCGAGAACCCGCCGAGTTCGGCCACGCCGGCCTGCAGCCCCGAGAAGTACTCGCTGCGGGCGCCGGCCCAGGGCGCCAGGGCACCGTCGGCCAGCGAGAGGGACTCGTCGGGCACCACCAGCTCGGGATCCACTTCGAACTTCGTGCCGAGACCGACGCAGGTGGGGCAGGCGCCGTAGGGAGAGTTGAAGGAGAAGCTGCGGGGGGCGGGCTCGTCGAAGCTGATGCCGCAGTGCGTGCAGGCAAGATGCTGGGAGAACGTGATGCCCTCGGCGTCGGCCCCGTCGGCGCTCTCGATCCCGTCGGCGCCTGCGGCGCCGGCCGCGGCATCCTTCTTCGACTTGGCCCCGCCGGTCGCTCCCGAGCTGTTCATGACGAGCACCTCGGCCGTCCCGCCGGTCAGCTCGAGGGCGGTCTCGATCGACTCGGTCAGCCGCTGGCGGATCCCGTCACGCCGGATCAGCCGGTCGACCACGACCTCGATGGTGTGCGTTTCGTAGCGCGCCAGCGCAACCTCGGAGCGCTCGGAGAGCTCCACCGGGATGCCGTCCACCCGCACCCGGGCGAAACCCTGCTTGGCCAGGTCGTCGAGCAGCGTGCTGTATTCGCCCTTGCGGCCGCGCACCACCGGAGCCAGAACCTGGAACCGTGTGCCCTCGGGCAACTCGAGGACCCGGTCGACGATTTGCTGCGGGGTCTGCCGGGCCACGGGCCGGCCGCAGGTCGGGCAGTGCGGATGCCCGATCCGGGCGTAGAGCAGCCGGAGATAGTCGTAGACCTCCGTGATGGTGCCCACCGTCGAACGCGGGTTGCGGGAGGCCGACTTCTGGTCGATGGAGATCGCCGGCGACAATCCCTCGATGAAATCGACATCCGGCTTGTCCATCTGCCCGAGGAACTGGCGGGCGTAGGCCGAGAGCGATTCGACGTAGCGGCGCTGGCCCTCGGCGTAAATCGTGTCGAACGCCAGCGATGACTTCCCCGATCCCGAGAGGCCCGTGAAGACGATCAACTTGTCCCGGGGCAGGTCGAGGGAGACATCCCTCAGGTTGTGCTCGCGGGCACCGCGAACGACGAGACGATCGGCCATTAAGGGAGGATACCGGGAGGCTGTGTCAGGCTCGACCGGCTCAGCTCGGCACCGAGGCCCGCAGCTCTGCGATCTCGTCCCGCAGGAGCGCCGCCTCCTCGAACCGCAACTCGGCCGCGGCGGATTTCATCTCCGCCTCGAGCTGCGTCATGAGCTCGATCGCCTCGGCCGGCGTTGACGCATCGCCGTCGGCGAGCAGGGACCGTCTTGTTGCCGCGCACCGCAGCGTTGCGGCGGACCTCCGCCCGGCTGCGCCCGGCCGTGGTGGAGCGACCCCCGCCGCCACCCGGACCGCCGACCCCGCCCGAACTGCCGCGCAGGCGCTCGAGGATGTCGGTCACCGTCTTGCGGATGGTCGTCGGATCGATCCCGTGCTCCTTGTTGTACGCCGTCTGGATCTCACGTCGGCGTTGGGTCACCGACACGGCCTCGCGCATGGAGTCGGTGATCGTGTCGGCGTAGAGCACCACGGTGCCGTCCACGTTGCGGGCCGCCCGGCCCATGGTCTGGATCAGCGACGAGGCTGAGCGAAGGAAGCCTTCCTTGTCCGCATCGAGGATGGCCACCAGCGACACCTCGGGCAGGTCGAGGCCTTCACGGAGCAGGTTGATGCCGACGAGCACATCGATGGACCCGAGCCGGAGCTCGCGCAGGATCTCGATCCGGGTGATCGTGTCGATGTCGGAGTGGAGGTACTGCACCCGCACCCCGGCGTCGGCCAGGTAGTCGGTCAGATCTTCGGCCATCTTTTTGGTGAGGGTAGTCACGAGCACTCTCCCGCCGGCGGCCACCGTGCTCTCGATCCGCGCCAGCAGATCGTCGACCTGCCCCTTGGTGGGCCGGATCGTCACCTCGGGGTCGACCAGGCCGGTAGGCCGGATGACCTGCTCCACCATCTGGGTCGAGTGCTCCTTCTCGAACGGCCCTGGGGTGGCAGAGACGAACACTGCCTGGGGGACCCGCTCGATGAATTCGTCGAAGCGCAGCGGGCGGTTGTCCCTCGCAGAGGGAAGACGGAACCCGTGCTCGACCAACATGTCCTTGCGGGAGCGGTCGCCGGCGTACTGGCCGTGCAGTTGCGGCACGGAGACGTGGCTCTCGTCGAGGACGACGAGGTAGTCCTTGGGGAAGAAGTCCAGCAGTGTGTAGGGCGCCTCGCCGGCGGCCCGGCCGTCGAGGTGCCGGCTGTAGTTCTCGATGCCCGAGCAGACGCCCGTTTCGGCCAGCATTTCGAGGTCGTGTTCGGTGCGGACCCTGAGGCGTTGCGCCTCGAGCAGCTTGCCCTCCTTCTCGAAGTACTGCAGGCGTTCCCGTAGCTCCGTCTCGATGGACTTCACCGCCCGCTGCACGATCTCGTCGCCGGTGACGTAGTGCGTGGCGGCGTAGACCGCGATGTCCTCGAGCTCGTCCCCCATCTCGCCGGTCATGACATCGAAGGGCACGATGCGGTCGATGGTGTCGCCGAACATCTCGACCCGTAACGCCTGCTCCTCGTAGGCCGGATGGATCTCGACCGTGTCACCCCGGGCCCGGAACGTCCCCCGGACCAGATTGACGTCGTTGCGGGCGTACTGCAGGTCGACGAGCTTGCGCAGGATGTCGCGCTGGTCGTACTGCTGGCCGACCGAGAGCCCGAGTATCCGGTCCCGGTACTCGAGCGGCGACCCCAAACCGTAGATGCATGAGACCGAGGCCACCACGATCACGTCTCTCCGCATGAGGAGCGACGAGGTGGTGGCGTGCCGCAGGCGGTCGATCTCGTCGTTGATCGACGAGTCCTTCTCTATGTAGGTGTCGGTCGTCGGGAGGTACGCCTCGGGCTGGTAGTAGTCGTAGTACGAGACGAAGAACTCGACCCGGTTCTTGGGGAACAGGTCCCGCAGCTCGGAGCTGAGCTGGGCCGCCAGGGACTTGTTCGGCTCGATGATGAGAGTGGGGCGCTGGACTTGCTCGATCATCCAGGCGATCGTGGCCGTCTTCCCGGAGCCTGTGATGCCCTGGAGGGTCTGGTACCGGTCCCCTCTCTTGGTCCCTTCGACGAGCGCGGCAATGGCTCCGGGCTGGTCGCCGGAGGGCTTGAAGGGAGAGACGACCTCGAAATCGGCCATAGAAAGGAGGATACCGGGAGGGTGTATCAGGGGCGGTTGGGGGGCGGGGGTGCGGGGTGCGGCGGGCGGTCGGCGGGTCGGGTCGGGGATGGCGGGTCGGCGGGGTGGCGGCTGGTTGGCAATCAAGCCGTCGTAGATGGATTCCTCTTGCACAGACCGGTCCGACACAAGCGTCGATGAGAAGCACATCTACACGAGGACTGTCGGCTCTCGACGGCCTTTGCGGCCTTCCCTCTGTTTCCCCCTCCCGGCTGCACTTTCCCGGCCGTGATACACCCCTCCTTTACGGTGCTCGTGTGGCCCTCCCCGCCTTCGACACTCTGACTCCCGCCGGTGCCCCATTGGCCGGTTCTCGCCCCGCCGGTGCGGCCTTCGCCGGGTTGCAGCGCAGGCTCGCCTCTTCGGTTGCGGACTTGCAGGCCCTGGTGCGTGGTCTCTCCCCTTCGTCCATCTCCGGCGAAGAAGCCGCGGTGCTGGTCGACCTGTTGGCCCAATGCGAGAAGGCGGCGGCCTCGGGGATTGCCCTGTTGACCCCGCGGGTGGTCGAAACCGGGGCCCATGCCAAAGATCGGCCATGGCTCGGCCGCCGGCATGGCTCGGTTCGCTCTCTGGTTCGTCTCCCTCTGTCGCCAAGGACCGGCTGGCCTCGGCCAAGCGGGCCCGGAGCGATCCGGACCTGACCAAGGCCCTCCACGAGGGCGAGCTCTCGCTCCGCCGAGCTCAAACTGCTCGGGGACGGCCGAAGCGGCCGCCCCGGGGAGTGCCCAGACCCTCTTGGACCTTCCCGAGGGCGGGGCGTCGCATCAAGAACTGAGCGACACGGCCTCTCGGCTGCGGGCCGGCGCCCGCAGAAGGAGAACGAGGCCACCCGGCGGGCCCAGGTGCACGAGCGGCGCCACTTCCGCTGGCGCCAGTGCCCCGAAGGCGGGGTAGGGGCGAGTTCTTCTGTGACGAGGTGCACTGGGCCCAGGTGGCCCCCCGGCTCGAAGCCGAGGCCAAGGCACGCTGGAAGGCCGGCCGGGTCCAACGGACGGGGCCTCCCTCGAGGCCCATCCGCCTCGATGCCTTCCTCGACTTCATGGCCGGCGCCGGGCGGTCGGTGGTCGGGACGCTCAGCACCGGTGCGGGCCCCACTCGAGCGGATCGGGCGGCCCCGGCCCGGGCAACGGCTTCGGTCCGGGCAACGGCCCCGGCCCCGGCTCTCCGGCCCCCGGACTCGGGCGGTTCAGCTGGATCAGGCGGTGCGAGGATCCGGGACGCTCCCGGGTCGAGACCCTGGTCCTCATCGACGCCGAGGCCTGCGCCGGGGGACCACAGAAGGTGAGGAGACTCTGTGAGATCGAGGGCATCGGCCCGGTCTCGGTCGCCGCCGGCCACGAGCTGTTGGGTGAAGGCGCCCTGCGCTTTGTGGTCAAGGAGGGCTTCGACATCAAGACGGTGACCAAGTCCTCTCGGAGCATCGCCAAAGCGGTCGAGGCCGCCTTGCTCGTGCGCGACCGCACCTGTTGTGTCCCGGGCTGTGGCAAGCGCCTCGGGCTCGAACGCGATCACGTGTTCATCGACTACGGCGACGACGGACCCACCGAACTCGACAATTTGGTACGGATGTGCCCCGAGCACCATGCCCTCAAGACCATCGGCGGCTGGAGGCTCGAAGGTCAGCCCGGGAACTTCACCTGGGTCGCCCCGGCCCACCCCAAAAGTGCCAATGCCATCTCCCGGGCCCGCAAGGTGGCCACAGCCAAGGCGGACGGCAGAGCCGGGGTGACCAAGGACCGCAACCGGCTCAGGCGGACCTGAGGGCCGGAGCGGACGTGAGGGCCGGAGCGGACGTGAGGGTCAGGAAGAGACAACCCCGGCCTTACGCCCGTTCAGCCATTCCCACAGGCGCTCGACCTCGGCCTCGAGCGTCGCCCGATCGCCGGAGTTGTCCAACACGTAGTCAGCTTCCTTGATGCGCTCCTCGCGAGTGATCTGGGCCCGGATCCGCGCCTCGGCATCGGCGCGATCCATGCCGCGCTGGGTCAGCAGACGTTCCAGCGCGACATCGGTGGGACAATCCACGACCACAACATCGTCGAGTTTCGACGTCTCGCGGTGATTAGCCGTCAGCAAAGGTATGGCGAGCACGACAATCAGGTCCGACCCGGCCAACGCGTCCCGGGCCGCGACCATCGCCGCCCCGATCGCCGGGTGGGTAATCGCATTGAGGTCCGCCCGGGCCGCATCGTCGACGAAAGCGACGCCCGCCAGGGCCGGACGATCGATCGTGCCGTCGCTTGCCACGATCGACGGGCCGAACCGGTCGATCAACGGTTGATACGCCGGCCCACCCGGGGCCACCACGTCGCGGGCCAACTGGTCCGCATCGATCAACACGGCACCCCTTGCCACCAGCAAATCTGCCACAGCGGACTTGCCTGACCCGATACCCCCGGTGAGTCCTACGGCCAGCACGGCCACGGACTCTACCGGCGCAGCGCACGGTGCCCTGTACCCCCATTCTCACAACGATCGTGGCTATGCTCCCGGACCTGCCGGACCTGCCGGACCTGCCCACCTCATGACCGAACCCATCACCCTGGCGCCGACCTCTCCGCAGCCGGGCAACCGCCGGCGCCACGGTCACGCACCTGCGAAGAGACCCGCAGCCATCGATGTCGCGGTCTGGGTGGGATTGGCCCTCATCAGCTACGTCCCCCTCTTCCTCACCCAGCCCGGCAAGGTGGCGGCGGACACGAAGCAATACCTCTACCTCGATCCGGGTCGCCTCATCCAGAGTGCCATCTCCATGTGGGATCCCGATGTCGGCGCCGGGACCGTCACGCACCAGAACATCGGGTTCCTCTTCCCGATGGGCCCGTATTACTGGCTCGTCGCCGAGCTCCACATACCGGTCTGGGTCGGCCAACGCTTCTGGATGGGCTCGCTCTTCTTCGCCGCCGGCACGGGTGTCTGGTACCTGGGCCGCGTCATGGGGCTCTCGCGGTCGGGACGCCTGGCTGCCGCGCTGGCGTACATGCTCACCCCCTTCGTCATCGACTACATCGCACGCATCTCTGCGATCGTCATGCCGTGGGCGGCCCTTGGCTGGATGCTGGCCTTCACCATTCTCGCCGTGCGCAAGGGTGGATGGCGGTACCCGGCCTTATTCGCGGTGGCCATCGCCCTCGTGGGCGGAGTGAATGCCACATCGATCCTCCTCGTCGGGCTGGCCCCCCTGCTCTGGCTGATCTACGCCGTGTGGGGAACCCGGGAGTCGACGTTCAAGGTCGCCGGTGCAGCCGCGCTGCGCATCGGCATCCTCACGCTCGGAGTGTCGCTGTGGTGGATCGCCGGCCTCTGGGCCGAAGGCGCCTACGGCATCAACGTCCTGAAATACACCGAGACGATTCCCACCGTCTCGTCGACGTCGCTCTCCTCCGAGGTCCTACGGGGTCTCGGCTACTGGTACTTCTACGGGCAGGACAAGCTCGGCCCCTGGACCGCGGCGTCGCTGGGCTATCTCCAGTGGACATGGCTGATCGGGGTGAGCTTCGCCCTCCCGATTCTCTGCCTCGCCGCCGGAGCCGTGACCCGCTGGCGCTACCGGGGCTTCGCCATCGCTGCTGATCGTCGTGGGCGTGATCATCGCCGTCGGCACCTACCCCTTCACGGACCCGTCCCCGTTCGGCGCCCTGATCAAAGCGGCAGGGTCGGACTCGACGGTCGGGTCTCGCCCTGCGTTCGACCAACCGGATCATCCCGCATCGTCATTCTCGGCCTCGCCCTGCTCCTCGGCGCAGGGATCACCGCGCTCTTCGTGCGCAACCGTCTGATCGGCATCGGAGTCCTGGTCGTCGTGATCGCGGTGACCGCCGCCAACTTCCCCCCGCTCTGGAACGGCGGCCTGGTGGCGAAGAACCTCGAACGACCCACCGACGATCCCGGCGTACATCCACAAGGCCGCGGCCTACATGGACAGCCAGAGCCACGGCACACGCGTGCTGCAACTACCGGGACAGGATTTCGCGTACTACCGCTGGGGCGTCACGCTCGATCCGGTGTGGCCCGGGCTCATGACCCGCCCCTATCTGATCCGTTCGGCCGTGCCGGCGGGTGAAGCGGGCAGTGTGAACTTGCTCCAGGCCCTGGACGAGTCCATCCAAGATGGAGTCTTCGTCCCCTCCACACTCGTCCCGATCGCCGGCCTGCTGAGCGCGGGCGACATCCTCTACGAGTCCGACGTGCAGTACGAACGCTTCGGCACCGCCCGCCCGCAACCGCTGTGGCTCACCTTGACCGACCCGGCCACCGGACTCGGGCACGCCGACCACGTTCGGGACGCCGAAGAACTATCCGACGATCAAGTTCCCGCTCACCGACGAGACGCAGCTCGCTATTCCGACGGGCGCCGCGAAACCGCCACCGGTGGCGGTCCTGGCGGTGCCCGGCGCGCGCCAGATCGTCCGCACCGAAACACCCAAGAATCCCCTCCTCGTGGCCGGCGACGGCCAAGGCCTGCTCGAAGCGGCCGCAGCCGGCCTGCTGGCCACCAAACCCACGATCTTCTACTCGGGCACGTTCGCCCACGACAAGGCCGGCCTGGACAAGCAACTGCAAAACGGCGCCGTCCTGGTGCTCACCGACTCGAACCAGAAGCAGCTGTCCACCTGGGGATCAGTCACCCAGAACTACGGCTACGTCGAACAGGCCAACGAAACGCCGCTCGGGAACCAGCCGAGCGAGGTCGCCCTCCCCGTCTTCCCCGGGGCGGGCAGCAACACGCAGACGGTGGCGGTGGTCAACGGTGTCGCGTCGGTCCGGGCGACCGCCTACGGCAACCCGATCACGAACCTGCCCGAGGACCAACCGCTGAACGCCGTCGACGGGAACCCGGCCACGTCATGGACCGAAGGCGCATTCGTGCCGGCGATCAACCAGTCCATCCAGGTCAGCACGGTCCACCCTGTCACCACCGACCACGTCACGCTGCTGCAACCGTCCGCCGGACCGAAGGGCCGCACGATCACCGACGTCACCCTGAAGTTCGACGGCGGCTCGCCGATTGCCGCCACGCTGGGAGCCTCGTCGACCAAGGGACAGGGTCAGGTCGTCTCGCTTCCCCCGCCGGACCTTCACGACACTCACCATCACCATCGACGCCACCAGCTGGGGCCCGAGGAAGAGCTACCTCGGCGCCAATTCCGTCGGCTTCTCGGAGATCTCCATTCCCGGGGTCGCGCCGGCCACGGAGGTGCTGCGCCTGCCGACGGATCTCCTCTCTGCGGCAGGAACCGCCTCCCTCTCCCACCAGCTCGACATCCTGCTCAACCGGATCCGGGCGGCTGCCACACCGCCGCGCACGGACCCCGAGACGACGATCAGCCGGGAATTCACCCTGCCCACGGCCCGGTCGTTCTCCATCGGGGGCACGGCACGGATCTCTCCCCTCGACCCCGATCCCGTACTGGACGGGCTGATCGGTCAGCCCGGACCTGAAGCAGCGACCGCCACGGCGGGAGACGCCACAGTCGTCTCCTCGAATTCCTCGGGCCGCCTGCCCGGTGACCTCGCGGCAGGCTCCAGCGCCTCGGTGGATGGCAATCCGACGACGTCATGGATGCCGGCGCTCGGGAACCAAGTCGGCGACTGGGTCGAGTACACCCTGAGCCAGCCGGTGACCTTCGATCATCTGAATCTCCAGGTGGTGGCCGACGGGAAGCACTCGATCCCCGCCTCCGATCACCGTCTCCACCTCCTCGGGCTCCCGCACGGTCCCGCTCCCCTCCATCGATCCCGGTGTCGGGCGGCCCCAAGGTTCGGTGACGCCGGTCCAGGTGAACTTCCCCGCCCTCACCGGCTCCACTGTCCGGATCACCATCAACTCGATCCGTGCCGCACACGTTCCTCGACTACTACTCGCTACGCTCCGAACACCGACCCGGTGGGTCTGGCCGAAGTCGGGATCCCGGGCGTCGCCCCCGTGACCACGCCGACGACAGATGCCCGTGCAGTGCTACACGCAACCTGCTCACCATCGATGGGCAACCGGTCGACATCTCGGTCTCCGGCTCGCACGTCCACCGCGCTCTCCAATGGCGGCCTGACCATCCGTGGCTGTGGCAACGCTGCCGGCGGGCATCACCCTCGGACCCGGCCTCCACACGGTGCAGACGAGCGGTTACCAAGCCGCCGGTCTCGACATCGATGCCCTCTCCATGGGGTCCGCCGCCGGAGGCGCGGCGCAGCCCCTCACCAGTTCCGGCCTCCAGACGGCGCCGACGGCGCCGACCACCGACAACATCGCCGTCGGTCACGGTGCTGCACCAGAACAGGACGTCGATGACGGTGTCGGTCAAAGGCAACGGCACGCCGTTCTGGATGGTCCTCGGCCAGAGCCAGAGCCGGGGATGGACGGCCACGACCTCCTCCGGGGCGAAGCTCGGCTCTTCCACCCTGATCGACGGCTACGCCAACGGTTGGTACGTGCCGGGCTCGCTCGCCACCGGACCCATCACCATCACGCTCACCTGGACTCCGCAGCATGTCGTCGACGTGGCACTGCTCGCCTCGGGCGCCACCCTCCTCCTCAGCCTGGTGCTGATCGCCCTGCCTGCAAGAGCGCGGAGGCGGCGGAGGCGGGGCAGCGTCGCCTCGTCTTCGACCGGAACTCTCGTCACTGCTCAAGGGTGACGGCCCGGCACCACGGTGGTTCACCTCCATCGTCATCGCTGTTATCGCCGGCGTGGCGGCCGGATTGTTCGTAGCTCCCCTGGCCGGCCTGTTGGTGGCCGCGGTGACGCTGCTCGAACTGCGGGTCGAGAGGAGTCGCGTGCGTCGTCCTCGGGGGCGCGCTCGGACTCCTTGTCGCCATGGCGGTCTACGTCGTCGTTTCGTCAACACGCCAACGGCTTCGTCTCGGACATCAACTGGCCGACCCACTTCGGGGTCGCCAACTCACTGGTATGGATCGCGATCTTCCTCTTCGCTGCGGATGCCCTGGCTCAGTGGGCTCGGGCTCGGGAGCGGGCGGGTCAGGACGGGGCGGCCACCCCGACTGACTCGGCAGGTTCGTCGGGTTCGTCGGGTTCGGCGGGCACTGAAGACTCCGTCGGTGTCGGGAATTCCAACGATTCTTGAGGGTCCGTGGCGACCGGATCGGGTTCGGGCCTGTTACGGGTCCGCTTCCACCAGGTGATCGAGTTCTTCAAGCGCAGCAACGGCTTCTCCAGCACGAAGTAGCTCAGGCTGGCCGACATGATCGTCAGGGCCAGGACGCTCAAGAAGAACGCCCAGAACTCCAGCGTGAAAAGCCGATAGTGGCCTTCTTTGAGGATCTGGTAGATCCAGGTCTCGTGCCACAGATAGATCCCGTAGGAGATGACGCCGAGGGAGGCGACCGGCCAGCACTGGAGGAACCGGCGGATCAGCCCCTTTCCCTGTGGACCGAAGACGGCGGGGAGGAGCAGGAAGAAGGCGAACGCCCCGTAGAGGGTCTGTCGGGCCATGTCGAGGGTCGACTCCGTGTAGATGGGGACGACCGGTATCCCGATGTGGGCCACCGCCCAGAAGCAGGCGCCGGCGCAGGCCCACGAGACCCAGGGGAACCAGCGGGACCACATCCAGCGGATCTCCCGCCCCTCGTGGTGCATCCAGGCGCTGACCACCGCCAGACCCATGCCGAGAGCGAAGAGGTCCAAGAAGGCCGGAAGCCAGATGGTGGCCAGATGCCAGTACGGCGAGTGGCCGTGCTGGAACTGCAGGACGGTGTAGCGCCACGTGTACACTGATCACGATCATGATCGCCAGGCCGATCAGCTCGATGCGCATCCGTTGCCCGACCGTCCGCGACGAGCGGTGCCAGCCGATCAGTGCGGCATACAGCGGGATGTACAGGTAGAAGGTCATCTCGACGCAGAGCGACCACGCAGCGGAGATGCCTTTCAGTGTCTGGTAGGGCGAGTAGATCTGGAGAAACAGATAGTGCGAGGCGTACGCCCTCCAGCCGCCGGGACCGATACCCGGACCGGCATGGAGTATGGACGTCGCCACGAAGAGGACCAGCCAGTAGGCCGGGACGATGCGCAGGAGCCGTCGGACCCAGAACGCGCCGGTTCGCGGCTTGGGAGCGGCGGCGAGGTGGGCCACAACGAACGGCCGGTACAGCAGGAAGCCCGATATGAGAAAGAAGACCGAGACGCCGATCTCGACCCGGGCCGTGTAGATCCCGACGCGGTTGTGGGCCGCCGTCAGGCCGCCGACGAAGCTGACGTGCACCACGACGACGGTGATCGCGGCGATGGCCCGGAGACCATCGAAGGCGGGAAACCGTGGGGGCCGACGAGGCGCGGCAGCCTCGGGCCCCGGCGCGATCACCGGGGCCTCGAGCTCCGGCTCGGGCGCCGCCGTGCCGACCTCGTCCGTCGTGACCTCGTCCGTCGTGACCTCGTCCGTCGTGACCACATCCGTCGTCATGTGATCGCCTCTCGACGACCCGCCCGGTGGAGACCCGAACTCCGCCCGAAGAGTGGCCGGGCGGCGTGTGCCCGCGCGTCGAGCGCCACGCCGGCCAGCATCGCCATGGCCACGTCGGCCTCCAGGGCGAAGCGGGCATCGCCGTACGCCAGGATCGCCGTAATCGAGGAGAGAAGGATCATGGAGACAAATGGGAAAACGAGGGTCCGCCGGCGGCGGAGGACCACAGCACCGGCGATGGCGACCGGCACCAGTACGTAGAAGTACCACAGACCAAAGCGTGAGACCCAGGCGGGACGCCCTACGGCGGTCTCGAGCTGGACGCCCTGCAAGGGGCGATAGACGTTCCAGAGGCGCCCCAGCCTCACTGCCGCGACGCCCACGGCGTTGCCCGAATGGGCGGAGACATACGCATGCGCGGCGTGCACATAGTCCCGGGTCACCTTCGTCTCGCCCGAGCCCGATGTGGGAACGCGGGCCACGCACCGGGCACTCCACCAACCCTCGAGCGGTCCACTGCTCGTGGCCGCGCAATTGGCGCCCGCCAGGACCGGTCCGTAGTCCTCCGACAGTACGGCGGAGTGACCGATGACGACCTGGTTCCGAATTGCCCAGGGTGCCACGACGATCACCACAAGGGCCACTATCACGCCGGCGTACAGGAGCCGGGACCGCCACGAGGTGTTGCCGCACGAGGAGGATCAAGGGAAGAGCCAGGACCACGATCAGCCCGACGAGGTCGGTTCGGGTCAGCGCGGCGAGTCCGAGCGCCAACCCCACCGCTGCCGCACTCTTCACCGCGGGTTGATTCCAGAAGCGGACCGAGGTGAAGAGAACCAGCGATGTGACCACGATGACCGTGGTCTCGGGTCCGAGGGTGGCGGGATTCACCCACAGCCACGGGAACGTGGCGAAAACCAGGGCGGCCAGAATGCCCGCCCTGTCCCCGGCCAGATCACGCACCGTCATGCCGGCGAGCCCCATGGAAATGATGAAGAGGACGGCCAGAAATACCCGATGCTGCGTCGAGCCGACGACGCTCGCCGCGTCCGCCACCGCAAACAGCAGAGTGGGAAGCGGCGGATGCAGGGCGGTCAGCCACATGCCCATGCAGGTACGTGCCCGGCTCGATGAACCAGGCGCCCCGGACCAGGGAAGTCGCCTGTCGCGTGATGTACCGGGCCCCCGGCCACAGCGCGACCCGGTGCGCATTGGCGTGAATGAAGAGGGCTTGGATCGCGACCGCCACGACGCCGACACCGGTCATCCCGACCCAGAACCGCCGAACGGACCGTCGTCCCGCTGGTTCCAAGGGCTCCGACGCCTCGGCGGGTTCGATCAGCTCAGGCGGCTCGGGTGGCTCCGCGAGCGAAACGGGCTCAGCTGGTTCCACGGGCTCAGCTGGCAAGTCAGGCTCAGCCGGGTCTGCAGGCTCGGCAGGCTCGGCCGGGTCCACAGGCTCGGGCGCTTCGAACGGCTCTGCTGGTTCCGTGGGCTCAGCCGGTTCCGTTGGCGCGGGTGTTTCAGCCGGGCCCGCAGGCGAGGCGGGCTCAGGCGGGTCGACGGGCTCAGGCGGGTCGGCGGGCTCAGGCGGGTCGGCGGGCGCAGTCGGTTCCGCAGGCTCAGCTGGTTCCGCGGGCTCAGCGGGCCACGGCGGCTCGGGCGGTTGGGAAGGCTCGGGCGGCGCCTGCGGGTCCGAGGGCGAGGCGGGCTCGGGCGCTTCGGTCCGGCTCGGACGGCTCAGGCGGCTCGGCGGGCGAGGGTGGCTCGGGCCGGGCGACAGGCTCGGGCGGCTCCTCGGGCAAGGGCTGGTCCGAGGGCGGCTCGGCGTTGTTCGGGTTCCCGACCAACCCCAGCGTCATCTGTGCTGCGTGACCTGGGCCGCCAGTGTCTGCAGGGCGACTTCCGCCGTCCGCTCCCAGGTCATGTCCTCGGTACGCCGCAGGGCACCCTGGCTGAGCCGGCGACGCAACATCGGGTTGTCGAGAATGGAGCCGATGGCCTCGGCCATCTCCGTGGTCGACGAGACGAGCAAGTCCGGACTCGTCGTCGACGATGGCGTCCTCGTGACCGGGAATCCGGGTGGCCACGGCAGGGGTGCCACAGGCCGCCGCCTCCGTGATCGTCATGCCCCACCCTTCGTGCGACGACGTCGAGGCCAGCACCCACGCCCGTCGATAGGCGTCGATCAGCTGGGCATCGGGGAGCCGACCGGGCAACGTCAACCAGTGCCCGGCATTCGGCAATTGCTATACGGGCCTCGAGTGCGGGCCGTTCATAGCCCTCCCCCACGATCATCGCCTGGAGATCGGAGTTCCGCCCCTTCAGCTCGATCATCGCCTCCAGAAAGCGGTCGAACCGCTTGACCGGGACGAGGCGCCCCACGGCGATCACCAGCGGAACGGCGCTCAGCGACCCGCCGGGCGAGAACCTCGGGTCGACGCCGGGCGGGATGACCGTGACCCGATCGGCGGGATGGCCGATCCTGGTGACGAGGTCCCGTTTGGCCGAATCCGACAGCGTGACGATCTGGCTGCGCCGATAGAAGGGTGGTGCGACCCGGGACTCGATCGTGCGGCCGATGCGGGCGAGGGTGGGTGAAAGGACCATGTCCCACATCTCGCCGTGGACGTGATGCAGGAAGACGATCCTCGGGGCACCGGCTCCAGAGCGGCGAGAAGAAGGGCATGCCGTTCCAGATCTCGACCAGGGCGTCGCCCGTGCCGATCTTCCGGCGCAGGCCGGCCACCGCGGTCCGCGGGAAGACGGCGTAGCGGCCGGCCCGACGGTTCACCGTGTAGCCGCTCCGGCCGATCTCACGTGCCGCTCCGTCGACCCTGGAAGTCCAGAGCCGCACGTCGATGCCGCCGTCCGCCCATCGCTTCTGGATCTCGTGCGCATGCAGTTCGGACCCGCCCGCCTCGGCGTCGTCGAGGTCTCGCCAGGCCACGACGTCCACCCGGCGAATGCCGGCCGCCTCGGCAATCTCACCGATCCGGTCCCGGCTCGCGGCCCGGCGCTGCTCGGTCAGGACCTCGGTGGGGTCGGCCTCGCCCGTCCGGGCTGCCGCCTCAGGGCCGACAGACCCGCGTGTGATGCCGTCTCTCAAGCCGCCGCCCCCTGAATTGGTTTCTGCGCATACTACTGAAGGCCGGGAGCGACCGGCCGTGACGCTCAGGATGTGGTCGAGGTGGGGACGAGCGCGTCTGGGCGGGCCAACGCGTGGGCCAGCCCGAGCTGCACCAGTGTCGGCAGGATCAGCGGCCGCAGGAGCTCCCCGCCGAGCAGGGAAAAGTGCTCGTCATCGCCGTTCCGCACGCGGACGCCGTCGAGATAGGAGGTGTACACGCCCTTGCGGATCGACGACACGGTTGAGGTCGTAGACCGAGGCGGCCCCCGAGGAGCGTGCCACGACCTTCCGGACGAGGGCGTTGTACTCGTTGGTGCGGACGGGCTGATTGATGTCCCACGGCGTCCCGTTCGGCGCCTCGGTCGTCTGCTGGATGTACGGCAGCGTGAAGATCACCACATGGGCGCCCCGCGACGACAGGATCCGGATCGCCTGGCTGAGCTCCTTGGCATACAGGTTGTCCCAGGCCGGCTGGCCGATACGCGTCCAGTGCCCGTCGATGATGCGGTCAGAGACCTCCCAGCGTCCGAGCTCCACCGCCACGACGTCGGGGTTGTCCTGATCGACCAGCTGCTGCCACTTGGTTTGCCAGTGGGCACAACCCTGCGCCGCCTTTGTGATCGACCCTTCGATGTTCACCGTGCTGTCGGGGTCGAGGTCACAGCCCAGCACACCCAGGTTGTCCACCGATGCACCCCAGCTTTCGGCCTTGCACCTTGAGGCCCTCGGCCAAGGTCAGGGCGACGGAGTCGCCGAGCACCAGGACGCGGACGTGATCGCCGGGTGGCAATGCCGCCGGCGGGGCTTTCGGCACGGCGAACAGGGCCGCCTTGGTCGGTGTCAGGGGCGCGGGTGCCGCAGCGGTGGTCGAGAGAACAAGCGCCACGACGACGACCACGACCCCGATGGGCAAGGCCGCAACGAGGTGCCAACCCTTGAGGGCGCGGCGTTGCCGGACCGGCATCTCGATGCAGTGGTACGAGGCACCGCTGCCGCCGCGGTGGCGCCGAGCCTGACGGCCAGGAGCGCCGCTCCCGTGAGACCGGTGTGCTGGTTGTCGATCATCAGGAAGAGGGGGTAGTGGTACAGGTAGAGCCCGTAGGAGATCCGGCCGATGTAGCCGAGCACGCCCAGCGACAGGATGCGGGAGACGACCGCCCGCGGCCGGACCACGACGAGAAGGATCACGCCCGCCGTCGCGGTGGCGACCAACAGGAAGCCGCCCTGGTAGAGGAAGCCCCCCTGGCCACTGACGGCGTGGAGTGCCCAGAGCAGGGCCAGAGCGGCGACGACCCCGAGCACGGCGACCGCCATATGCACCGTGCGCCGGGTGGAGCGACTCGATCCCTGCACCCATCGAACGAATGCAGGCAGGCAGATGGCCAACAACGCGCCGACCATGACCTCCTGGGTCCGGACGTCGGTGCCGTAGTAGAGGCGGGTCACGCTGACGCCGTGGTGGAAGAGCACGACGGTGAGGGCGGCGGACAGGACGATGCCGGCCGCGGCCACGACCGCAAGTGCCCGGCGCCCCCGCCAGCGCAGCACCAGCAGCGCCACACCGGGCCAGACCAGGTAGAACTGCTCTTCGACCGCCAGCGACCAGGTGTGGAGCAGAGGCGACGGCGGGCCGAAATGCACGAAATAGCTCTGCCCGGAGAAGACGAACCGCCAGTTCGCCACGTAGGCCAACGTCGCGAACGCGTCGCCCCGCAGCGTCGAGAGCGTGTCGGGTTCGGCGAACCATTGGGCGTAGACCGCCACCAAAAGGAGAAGGAGGAACAGTCCCGGAAGGAGACGCCGGGCCCGGCGCTCGTAGAAACGGAGAAACGCCACCGTGCCCGTACGGCCCCATTCCGCGACCAGCAGCGAAGTGATGAGGTAGCCCGACAACACGAAGAAGATGTCGACGCCGAGGAGTCCGCCGCCGAACCCGGACGCCCCCGCATGGAATCCGAGGACGCCGATCACGGCCACGGCGCGGATGCCGTCGAGGCCAGCCACATGATCCCGGGAGGGGCGCGCCGGCTCGCCCACCGCGAGAGGGTGCACCGGAGGTGGGACGACGCGGCGCTCCTTGGGCGCAAGTTCCGTTGTCGTCACGGCCAGTGATCGTTGCACGTCGTGTCCCGGCCCACGCAGCGCGACGGCCCGACGGGACATTGAGCCTGTCTGACCAGGGTCTTCTTGAGAGCCACCGAAACACGCCCGGCCTGGTTCGGAGACGTAGGCTGACCGCCCATGCGTCACAAGAGGAGACCGGTGCCGCGCTGGTGGCCGTGGTTGGGGCTCTGGACGGCTCTCGGTCTGGCCATCCGGCTGGTTTCGCTCTATCGGCCCTGGTCGCACCAACAAGCCCGCTGGGGGCGACGCCTACGCCTATCACTACGGCGCCAATCTGCTCGTCAGCGGACACGGGTTCATCAACCCGTATCTCTGGTACCCCCATGACGCGCATCACGCGGTGCAGACAGCGTCCTTCCCGCCACTCTTCATTCTTCGTGGTCGCCGTCCCGTCGGCGATCGGGCTGAAGTCCTTCTTCGCGGAGCGGGTGTGGTGCTGCATCCTCGGCACGGCCGCCATCGTGCTCTGCGGCTACACCGGGCGCGAGATCTCCGGACGGCGGGTCGGGCTCATCGCCGCCTTCCTCCTCGCCGTCTACCCGAACATCTGGATGAGCGACGAGCTCGCGCTGTCCGAGTCGATCGCCCCGCTGCTCGTGGCCGCCCTCCTGCTCGCCGCCTACCGGTTCTGGAAGGATCCCAGCATCAAGCGCGCGATATGGCTCGGCGTCGCCATGGGCGTCACCATGCTGGGGCGGGACGAGCTCACCCTCCTCGTCGTCTTCATCGTCATCCCTCTGGTCCTGCTGGCGAGAACGCTCAGCTGGAAACGCCGTTTCGCCATACTCGGGATCGGCCTGTTGACGACCGCCCTCGTGGTCGCACCCTGGGTCGGCTACAACATGAGCCGGTTCCAGAAGCCGACCTTCATCACCACCGGGTCTCGGCGTGACCCTGGCGTCGGCCGATTGCGCCACCACCTACTCGGGGCCCAACGAGGGCTACTGGTCGATGCCGTGCGCACTCCACTACGCCAGCGAACCGTCGGTCAATACGAAGGCCGACGAGTCGGTCGAGGGCGCCGAGCTCGAGCATCTCGCCCTCGACTACGTCCGTCAGCACGAGAACCGGCTCGTCCCCGTGACGCTGGCCAAGGTCGGCCGTTCCTTCGCCTTCTTCCACCCCCTCCAGCAGATCCAGCTCGACACCTTCGTCGAGACGCGCCCGTACCACTGGGCGCTCGTCGGGCTCGGGATGTACTACGGCCTGTTCGCGCTCTCCCTCGGAGGCACGATCGTCCTGCGGCGTCGCCGGATCCCCTCGTTCCCGCTCTGGGCCATCGGGCTCAACGTGGTGTTCTCGTCGGCGTTGACCTTCGGTCAGACGAGATATCGGACGACGTTCGAAGTCTCCCTGGTGCTCCTGGCCGCGGTGCAACTCGAATGGTTCTGGTCCAAGCTGCGCCCGTCGGTCGGCCTCGATGCGGCAGCTGACCTGGTCGAGACCGAGGCCGACACTCCCCCGGCCCCTCACGGCGAGCTGGCCGGAGCCGCCCGCCCATGAGCCCGCTGCCGGCCCAACCCCGGATTCTGGTCGTGCTTCCCGCCCTCAACGAGGAGGGCACCGTGGCGCTGGTGGTGAAGGAGGTGCACGCGGCCATTCCCGACTGCACGATCCTGGTCGTTGACGACGGCTCGGTCGACCACACCGGTGAGCAGGCTCTCGAGGCCGGGGCCCAGGTGGTCACCAACCCCTTCACCCTCGGGGTCGGCGGTGCCATGCGGGTCGGGTTCCGGGTGGCCAAGGCCCACGACTTCGACATCTTGCTCCAGGTCGACGCCGACGGTCAGCACGACGCGCGCGACATCTCCTTGCTTCTGGCCGAGCTCGACGACGAACCCGGGCCCCAGGTGGTCATCGGCGCCCGCTTCGCCGGAACCGAGGACATCGCCATCCCAAGAGCCCGGCGCTTGGCCATGAAGATTCTGGCCCACCATCTCTCCCGGGTCACCAAGACCCACCTCACCGACGTCACCTCGGGATTCCGGGCCCACAACCGGGCCGCCATCGAGCTCTTCGCCGTGAGCTACCCGGCCGACTACCTGTCCGACACCATCGAATCCCTGGTGATCGTGGCCGATGCCGGCGGGCGCATCCACCAGGTTCCCGTCACCATGCGCCCCCGGTTGGCCGGTACGCCCAGCCAACCGCCGACCAAGGCCGCCCTCTACCTGGTGCGCGTCGTGGCCTTCCTGGCCCTTTCGGTGTTCCGGCGGCGCTCCTCTTCGACCAAACCACCAACGACGGAGGCATTGTGACCGGAGTCCACATCATCGCCCTGGCGAGCGCACTCATCACGCTCAGCGTCATCATCGAACTCTCCCGACGGCGGCAGCTCCACGAGAAGTACGTGGTGACCTGGCTGGCGGTCGCGGTGGTCATCGCCGTTTTCGCCGTCTTTCCCGGCCTGTTCAACTCGATCGCCCACCATGTCGGCGTCAAGAACCCGCCCGACCTGCTGGCGGTGATCGCCGTGCTGTTCCTCCTCACCGTCTGCGTCCGGCTCAGTTGGGAGATCGGCCGACTCGAGGATCACACCCGGACGCTGGCCGAAGAGGTGGCGACTCCTGCGCAAGGACCTCGACGACCGGACGCTCGAACGGACCGAGACCTGAGACCAGACCGCATCGATCGTCACCGCGGCGAGTAGCGCAAGAGCGACCTCGAAGGTGCTCCGGTAGCGGGTGTTGCCGAAGGCGAGCAGGACGGACACGACGACATCGAGGCCGAGGGCGAGCAACGGGAAGACCGGGACGCGCCGGCGTCGCAGGATCACCACCCCCGCGATCGAGAGCGCGACGAGGGCGTAGTACATCCCCAGCCCGACGAGCGCCCAATGATACGGCCGGGTCTCCACCGTCGAGTCCAGCTTGATCTGCTCCAGCGGATGGAAGAAGCCGAAGGCCCGCCCGAGCCGGGCCATCTCCACCGGGAAGAGCCGGTCCTCGTGGTGCTTGATGTAGCGCACCGCGTAGGCCTGCGCCTCCGCCGCCTGGACCGACTCGTCGACGTGGGGATTGATGGCCCGATTGGCGGCCGTGCGGGCGCAGAGCAGGGACCAGTACCCCTCGTAGGCGCCGCTGTACACGGCGTCGCAGTTGGCCGAGTCCAGGGTCACCCCGAGGCCGTTGCTGATGAAGACCGGGTCCTGAAAGCGGCTCATGTTGTAGCCGACCCATGGCGCCACGACCGCCGCCGCGGCGAGGAGGCCGACGCCGAGGACGGCGAAGCGTCGCCGCCAACTGAGGGCCTTGGCCAGCAGGACGAGAGGGACGAGGAGGAAGAGGACGAGCAGGACGAGCTCGTCCCGACCCAACATGGCCACGCCGAGCGACAGACCCAGCCAGATCGCCCGCCTCACCCCCGGCTCCTTCCAGAAGCGGTAGGCCAGAAGCAGGACGGTGCCGACGAGCAGCTGGAGCCAGGGCTTCGGAGAGCGCGAGCTCGTCGCTCATCCAGATGTTGGGATAGACGGCGACCATGAAGGCGGCGACGAGCCCCACCCGTCGCCCGCCGATCTCGCGCCCGGCGTAGCCGCAGACGACGATGCCCGCCGCCCCGATGATGCAGCACCAGACCCGGTGCGCCAAGAAGGTCTTCAACCCGATCGCTGACGGGATGGCCAGCACGAACACGAAGAGCGGCGGCCAGAGCGCTGTCTGCACGGCCTGGTGCGGGTGGGTCGAGAGGTAGGTGAAGGGGTTGATGAAACCTTTGCCCTCGACCAGGAGGTTGGCCGCATTGTGGAAGTAGTAGGCGTCGCCGCCGGGCGGGCGGTGGGTGCGGCCCGGGCCGAAGAGCGAGGCCAGCCGGATGCCGAGCCCGACGAGGGTCCAGAGCCCGAGCCAGGGCCACCACGAACGCCGATCGGCGCTGCGCTCCCCCCCGATCATGGATGAGCAGACTATGTGGTCGCGCGTCCGACATTTTGCGGCCGGCCGCCCTATGGGATACTCATCTCCCTGTGTGCGGCGGCACACGGCAGCGGAGGAACCGGGGGAACGGGGAAGGTGGAAGGGGGACGGTGCTGAAAACGCCGGGCACGAGTTGGCGTCGTCGCGCGCCCGGGCATGCGCGCCCTGGGGGCTCCGCGGGCCGCTTCGCCCCCCTCGACGGCATCCGGGCGCTCGCCGTCACGGCCGTGATCCTCTTCCACGCCTCCCCGTCGTGGGCGATCGGCGGGTACTTCGGCGTCGACCTCTTCTTCGTTCTCTCCGGGCTACCTGATCACGTCGCTCCTGCTGGCCGAGTGGCAGCGCAGCGGAGGGATCGCCCTCCGGGCGTTCTGGGGCCGCCGGGCCCGGCGACTCCTGCCGGCGCTCTTCCTGATGCTGGCCGTCGTGGGAGCCGTGGCCGCCCTCTTCCCACAGGTGCTGGGCTCCCCCGACCTCTTCGGCGACACCCTGGCGACGCTCGGGTATGTGGCGAACTGGCACTTCATCGCCGCCCACACGGACTACTTCGCGACCGTGTCCAATCCCTCACCGCTCCAGCACACCTGGACGCTCGCCATCGAGGAGCAGTTCTACCTGGTGTGGCCGCTCGTCCTGTTGGCCATCTTCTGGGTGGTGCGCCGCCGTCGCCCCGACCCGGCGGCGGCACTCGGCCGGCGCGCCTGGTCACGGTCGCGGTGGTCGCCGGCATCGGCGCCGTCGGCCTCCGCCCTCCTCATGGCCGCCCTCACCCCGATCGGCGCCACCTCGGTCACCCGGGCCTACTACGGGAGCGATACCCGCGCCCAGGGCCTCCTGGTCGGCTGCGCGCTGGCGGCCGTCTGCCGCGTCGTGGGGCCCGGTCCGCACGGCCGGCGGCCGGCGCGCGCTCTCGGTGATCGGCGTCGCCGGCGCCGGCGGGCGTGCTCGTGATGTGCCGCATGGTCACCGAGTCGTCGGCGTTCGCGTTCCACGGCGGCTTCCTCGTCATCGCTCTCTGTGGTGCCGCCGTGATCGCCGTGGTGACCCAGATGCCCCACCACGTGGTGGCCCGGGTGCTCGCCACCCGCCCGTTGCCCTCTCTGGGCCGGATCTCCTATGGCATGTATCTCTGGTACTGGCCGGTCCTCCTGGTCATGACGTCCGCCCGGACCCATCTGCAGGGGGTCCTCCTGCTGGCGTGCCGCATGGTCGTCATCGTGCTCGTGGCGGGCGCGTCCTACCGCTTCGTCGAAACGCCGATCCAGCAGGGCGCCCTCTCACGGTGGCGGGCCTGGGTGGCGATTCCGGCCACGGTCGCCGCCTTGATGCTCCTCCCCCTTCTGGCGCCCCTCAGCGAGCCTTCGACCGCAGCGGTCGCCGCTGTCCCCTCCCTCGCGTCGAGCCCCGCCTCGTACCTGGCGCATCCGGTGCGGATCCTGCTCCTGGGCGACTCCATGGCCGGCACGCTCGGCGTCGGGCTCTCGCAGATCGCCCCCCGCTATGGCGCCCAGGTGATCAACGAGGGATCACCCGGCTGTTCTCTGGCCTCGGCCGACAGCGTCAAGGTGCTGACCTTCACTGATCCGCCCGGCGCACCCTGCGAAGTGGGTGACCCCGCACACCTGTTGGACGTCTACCGTTCGCTGATCACGCAGTACGACCCCGATGTCGTCCTGTACCTGGCCCGGTCGGACACGCTGACGACGTATCTCGACGGGACGTGGCAATACGCCGGCATGCCCTCCTTCGACCGCTGGACCCTCTCCCGCTTCGAACAGGCGATCCCGATCCTCTCCTCGCGCGGCGCGCATGTCGTCTTCTTGACGACCCCGATCTATGACACCGGCGAGGAGAGCGACGGATCCCCGTGGCCCGAGGACGACCCGGCCCGGGTCGAGGCGGACAACCGCCTGATAACCGAGGCCGTCAAGGGCCACAGCGGCGTGGCGTCAGTGATCGACGCTCGGCCAGATGCTCACGCCGGGCGGTCATTTCGAGACCGCGATCGACAACGTACCGGTGCGGTGCGCCGACGGCGTCCACCTGACCATTCCGGGGGGCGAATGGCTGGGCACGCGGATCCTCCCGCAGATCGTCTCGTTGGGTCAGTCCCACGCCGCCGCCGAGGCCGAGGCCGCCCAACCGAGGGCTCCGCTGGCGCCCCAACCTCTCCCGCCCTGGTACCACCTGCTTCATTGCGGCACCTGATCACCGGCAGCGCCGCGCGCCGGGCGCGCCGAGAGCACGTAGCCGCACCCGGTGGATGGCGGTGAAGCCGACCAGGATCACCATCAGCACGGCGGCCTGCACCGCCAGGTCCACCAGCGCCGTGGCGTGGGGCTTCCCGTGGACCAGGCTCACGGCGAGGGCCAACGCGAGCCCGCCCGCGGTGAGGACGCCGGCCACCCATCTCCGGCCGATGGCCAGCAGGTACATGGTCAGGACGACCGAGATACTCAGCAGGATCATCGCCCCCACCAGCGGCGCCATCGCCGGTGCCGCCGAGGCGTAGGCATGGTGGAACACCTCGACCAACAATAGGTGGGGGGCGCCGAGGGCGACGGCCAGCAAGAGCGCGGCGGGGACCGACAGCAGCACCAGGACCACGGCAGCTGTCGGAGCGCGTGGCCGCCCTGGCGCCAGCGGATCGCCGCCTCGGGCAGGAGGTAGCCGCCGAGGACCACGGCCCCGAACACGATCGCCTTGCTGGTCACCGAGACGGCGGCATAGGCCCCGCTGTGGGCGGAGTCGTCCCGCCCGACAACCAGCACGTCGACGTTCTGGAGGACCGCCACCATCGAGAGCGAGAGCGAGGCCACCAGCAGATCCATGACCACGCGATGGCGTTCGGGACGCGAGCCGTCCAGGACGGGATCCGGGCGCAGGGCCGCGACCCAGCCCGCCAGCGCGGCGGCGACCACGACCACGACCACGACGGCTGGGCGCTCGCCCCGGCCACTCCGGCGGCCCCGGCCACTCCGGCGCGCCGGCCGCCCGGCGGGACCCGCCGTCGACCAGGCACGCACGGCGACGTACCGGGCGTGGATCGCCGTCACTATCTCGGCGATCAGGATCCCCACGGCCGCGCCCGAGGATCCCTTCCCCGCCGCCGACCAGGACCAGCACGGCGACCGTGCGCACGCCGCCTTCGACCAACAGGTTGCCCGCCAGCGGGCGGTAGGCCCGGCGGGCCTGGAGCAGTCCCCGATCGAGGGAGAGCAGGACGAAGAACCCGGCCGCGGTGAGGATGGCGGCGATCCCGATGCCGCTGTGCTGACCGAGCAGCACGGCGATCCAGTGGCGGGTGGCGAACACGAGGGCGGCCCAGGCCACGACGGCCAGCGTGCCCTGCCGATGGACGCGACCGGCCCAGCGCCGCACGAGATGCTCCGACCCGCTGTCGGTCCACATGGTCACGCGCCGCACCACGGCGACCACCACGGCCGAGCCCGGCATCGAGAGGATGAGGAAGAGCCCGGTCAGCTGGTTGAGGGCCCCGTAGGAGTGCGGCGAGAGGATCCGGGCCACGGCCACGGTGACGATGACATTGGCCCCGTTGGCCAGCACGCCGGCAGCGGCCAGGGGACCGGCCTGGAGGAGCCCGGTCCGGAGGGACTCGACGCCGGGCCGGGCTTTGGCATCGAGGGGGAGCTCCCCGCCCAGGGCGATGCCGCCGCCGCTCGGCGCCAGGGAGACCGCCGCCGGAATCCCCTCGACCAGGACCTCGACCGTGCTCGGGGCCGTGCTCGGGCTCGGGGCCGGGGTCGGGCCCGCCTCCGGCCCGCCGCCGGTTCCGCCGCCCCCGCTCATGTCCGCACGAGCACGGCTACGAGGTCGTCAGGGTGGACCGGGGGGCCCAGGGCAGCACCGGCGCATCGCGCCCGGTCGAGCCCGCCTCGTGGTACTCCTCTTCGACGTTGACGGACCAGATGTCGTGGGTCGCGCCGAACATGTTCTCGACCGTGAGCATGGCGGTGTACATCGAGTGGTCCTGGTTGTTGTACTTGTGCATGCCGTTGCGGCCGATGGGATGCACGTTGGGCGCCTCGGTCTCCAAATATTTGCGGATGGTCTGGACGTTGGCTTGATACGTGAAGTCGTAATACGGATACGCCTTGGGTACCCGGACCACGTACCCCCGCTCCACGTCGCCGGGCTCGACGAGGCCCAGCGCAGCAAGTTCCCTGGTGGCCAGGGCGATGAGCCCGTCGTCGGCCATCTCCCAGAGCCTGTCCCCCTCGAAGACGAAGTACTCGAGCCCGAGACAGGTACGCCCGTCCTTGACCAGATAGGGCGACCACGAGCCGTAGTTCTGGATCCGCCCCACCTCGACCTCGGGGGCATGGATGTAGATCCAGATTGTCGGGGAAGCTGCGCGACTCGGGCACCACCAGCGCCACGGTCAGGTAGTCCCGGTAGTGCAGCCCGTCGGCGGCGGCCAGCACCTCATCGGGCGGCGGCGGCGTGATGGTGTGCACCAGCTCGCGCATCGGCATGGTCGAGATCACGTGCGACACGGGCACCTCACGCACGAACTCCGCCTCCGCCGCGGCCCCGTCGACATCCCCGTCGCCGTCGAGGTCTCCGCCGCGGTCCGGCCTGTGCACGTAGGTCACCGACTGCGCCCGCCCGTCGGCCACGTGGATCTGGGTGAGCCGCGACGACAGCCGCACCGTCCCCCCGGCGGCCTCCACCTTCTCTGCGCAGACCTCCCACATCATCCCGGGCCCGTACTTCGGGTACTGGAACTCCTCGATGAGGCTCGTGATCTCCTTCTGGTTCCGCTTGGGCAGGATCGCGTTGATGACCGCCTTGCGCAGGTCCAGGTTCTTGATGCGCTGGGCGGCCCAGTCCGCCGGCATTTCGGACACCTCGACCCCCCACACGCGTTCGGTGTAGGTCTTGAAGAAGGTCCGGTAGAGCCGCCAGCCGAAGCGGGCCACCAGCCAATCCTCGTAGTTCTCCTGGTGCTTGGGTGGCCGGATGCGGGCCCAGACGTAGGAGAAGCCGCAGAGCATCGACTCCCACAGCCCAGGTTGCGCACGGCGTTCATGGCCTTCAGCGGGTAGTCGTAGTACTTGCCCTTGTAGAAGATGCGGCTCATGCGAGGGCGGAGGAGGAAGTCGCCCTCGGGCAGGATCTCGTGCCACAGGGCTTCGACCTCGGGCACCTTGGTGAAGAAGCGGTGGCCACCGAGGTCGAAGCGCCAGCCGTCGCGCTCGACGGTGCGGCTGATGCCGCCCACGACCGGATCGGCCTCGAGGACCAACGGCCGCAGCCCCCGTTTGGTCAGCTGATAGGCCGCGGTCAGACCCCCCGGCCCCGCGCCCGCAATCACCACCGGTGCCTCTTCAGGCATTCTGTCCTCTCGTCACGTTTTGGCCGTCAGCAGGATACCGGCTCATCACAGCCCACTCCGAGGATGGGCCCCGTCAGGGAACCGAGATGTTCAGGAACGCCAGGAGCGCGTACGCCGCCAGTGCGGCGGGCAGGAGGACGAGCACCACCCGCTCGACCACGGGCCTCCCGCAGACCAGGGCGGCCGCAATGGTCAGCGGAAACGCGCTGAGGGCGTAGCGCTCGAACGAATCGAGGTTCGACCCGGCGACGGCGACGAGCAGGACCGCGGCCGAGAACACGGTGTAGGACGCCGGGAGCTTGCGCCAGCAGACCACGAGCAGAATCAGCGGCGAGCACGACCCAGGGCACGTGGAGCGCCGTGCCGACATGCCCGTGCCAGAGCCCCCGCACGTCGTGGTACACGGTGACCACAGGGTCGGCCAGCGCCCCATGGTGCGACGACTGGAACTGCACGCTCAGCGGGGCCCAGAAGTCGCCGACCTCGTGCTGGGACCAGACCCCGAAGAGGGCCAGCCCGACCACGGGGGCAACGGTCGCCGCCAGACCGGCCACCCGCCGGCCGCGGCCCAGCCGGACCCACCACCGCACCAGCTCGACCGCCACCACCAGGGCCAGCAACACACCGATGGGCCGGGTGAGCGCGGCCACGAACGCCAGCACGCCGGCCAGCGCGAAGTTCGGGGGCGTGACTGTGCCGCCCGACGTGCCGGACGTGAGACCGGGATCGGGGGCGGGGGCGGGTCGGAGGGCGAGGAAGCAACCGATCGCCAGGCACAACAGCGTCGATTCGGCGTAGCCCATGACCAGCACGTAGGCGGCCGGGGCCAGGCTGAGGAACCAGATGGCCCGGCGTGCCACGAGAGCATCGCGCGTCTCGCGCCGCACCAGGATGTACAGCAGGACCGTGGCCACATAGGCCGCCACGTTGGAGACCACGAGCAGTGCGGCGCCGTCCCCCACCCCCGGCAACCACGCCACCGCGTGCGTCAGAGCGGGGACGGCCGGATAGAAACGCAGTGACTGCGTCCCCATGGCGGCATACCCCACCCGGGCGATGGTCTCGTAGAACCCCGCGTCCCAGCCGAGGAGCCCCTCGTGGACCCGGGCGGCCACACCCACGTGCGCCGGATCGGTGCGATCGACGATGAAGTGGGCCAGCGCGAGGACGCCCAACACCACCACCCGGGCCAGCACGAACGGCAGGAGCGCCTCCCGTGCGGGTTCGACCAGCCGCCCCGCGATCGACGTCCGCCGGGCGTCCATCAGCCGGGCTGCGGCGCGTACTCGGTGAGCGTCATGGGCTCGTAGTACTTCGCTCCGTTCGGGGCGACCCAGTTGTGCCCGCCCAGGTGGGGCTGCGAGAGCAGCGTCGACGCCAGCTGATTACATTTGATGCCGAAGGTCTGATAGCCCGGCTGCCACACCAGCCAGATCCGGTGATCGCTCCCCGCCTCGTGCACGAGCTTGTCGGCAAAGGCCGTGGCGCTGGTGGCCTTGACCACGCTGGCGTAGTTGACCCAGTCCACGAACTGCGGACCGGTCCCCCGGGGGAAGGTCACCATGGTGTAGCGGCCCGGGTCAGCGACCGCACGATAGGTGGCTGGTCCGAGTTGGTCGGGGCACAACGCGATGATGTCGCCCGGCTTGGCGTGGGCATCGATGACGGCGGCCACGCTGGGGGCCTGCGTGCGCAACGTCGTGATGTTCTGCACGGAACCGATGAACCCGGCCACCACCGCGATGGCCACGATGACCAGGCGCACCCTCGTGCTGAGAAAGGTCGTCGTGCCCAGCGCGACCAGGAGCAGGAGCGGGAGGAAGACCACCGCGGCGTACCGGGGCGAGAAGGCGCTCGTCGTGAGGATCCCGCCGGCGATGGCGGCGAAGAGCGTGCCCACCACGGCGATCGACATCCCGCGTGCCCTCGGTTGGGTGCGCACGTCCAACTCGATGATGCGCCCGCTGCGGCCCACGCCGAAGAGCGCCAGGGCGAACATGGCGAAGTAGATGAGGGCCAGCAGGCGGCCCTGATCGGTCCCGGCGATGGACAAGCTGCCCTGATTCGCGGTGAACCCCGTCACCGCGTTGATCACCGCGGCGAAGTTGGGCGGGGCCGCCCACGGCGTCCCGGTGTACCGGGACTGGTAGATGAAGATCGGCAACCAGGGCACGAACAGGACGCAGCCCGCCACCATGGCCCAGAACGCCGCGAACGGGCGCTTCCAGGCCGGTGCCGCCGCGTCGAGGTGCCGGGTCCACAGGGCGGACCACAAGAGCCAGAGCCCCACCACCCCGACCAGGTAGAGCGCCCAGTACTGGGAGTAGAGCAGCGCCGCCGTCACCACCGCCGTCGCGATCAGGTTCCCGGGCCGGGGCTGCTGCAGCGCCCGGTGCAGGGCCAGGACGCCGCAGCCGGTGAGCAGGATCACCAGCGAGTACATGCGGGCCTCGGTCGAGTAGTACACGGCGAACGGGGCGCTGGCCAGCAGGACGACCGTCGTCCATGCCGTGGCCCGCCCGCCGAACCGATTGCCGGCCAGCCACGCCACGGGGAGGGACACGACGCCGATCACGCCCGGAGAGCGAGCGTGTCCCCAGGTCCGACTGGCCGAAGATCCGCATCCAGAAGTGCAGCAGGTAGTAGTACAGCGGCGGGGCGCCGTCCTGTTTGACGGAGCCGGCGATCTGCGAGAGGGGGAGACGGGCCCGGTTGACGGTCAGGGCCTCATCGAGCCACAGCGCGGAATGTGTGGTGAAGCGCAGGACGATGCCGAGCACGACGATCACCGCCACAGCGACTCCGACTACGGTTCGCAGGCGGCCAGTCAGGGTAGGGAGGGCCTCAGGCACCGGCGCATCGTAGGACACGGGGCCCCGGGGGACCGGGTAGCCCCGGTCAGGGCGAAGAGGGACGAGAAGGGGGACCGCCAGAGTGGGCAGGTACATCGCCAAACGACTCGTACTCCTGCTCATCATCATCTTCTTCGTCTCGGTGGCGTCGTTCTTCCTGGTCCATCTCCTGCCCGGGAACCCGGCCGCGGTGATCCTCGGGCCCAACGACACCCCGCAGAACCAGGCCATCCTCAACCAGCAGCTCGGCCTCGATAAATCGCTCTGGATGCAGTACTTCATCTGGATCGGCCACGTCTTCCGGGGCAACCTGGGCCAGTCCTTCACCACGCATCAGACCACGACGAGCATCATCGCCGAGTCCTTCCCGATCGACATCGAGCTGATCGTGATCTCCCAGATCATGGCGCTGACCGTCGCCGTCCCGATGGCGATGACCGCCTCACGGCGGCCGGACCGTCTCTTCGACCAGCTCTCCAACGGCGTGGCCTTCGGCATGCTGGCCCTCCCCGCGTTCGTCATCGGCCCCCTGATGGTCCTCCTGTTCGCCGTCCACTGGCACGTCTTCCCGGGACCCGCCTCCTACGTTCCCCTGACCCAGAATTTCTGGTCGAACATCCACACGATGCTCCTCCCTTCGATCGTGCTCGCCCTCGGCTCGATCGTCATCTACTTCCGCCTGCTGCGGAACGACCTCATCGCCACGCTGCAGGAGGACTTCATCACGATGGCGCGCTCCAAAGGGCTGTCGGACCGCCGCATCATGTGGCGCCATGCCTTGCGGCCCTCGTCGGTCTCCGTCCTGGCTTCGGCCGGGGTGACCATCAGCGGGCTCATCGCCGGGACGTTCGTCGTCGAGTTGCTCCTGCAGCTGCCCGGTCTCGGCTTCCAGATCATTTCGGCGATCAACCAAGACGACTACACCGTCGTCCAGGGCATCACCCTGGTCGTGGCCGTCGTCATCGTGCTGATCAACTTCGTCTTTGACTTCATCTTCACCGTCGTCGACCCGAGGATCGCCCGTGACTGAGCTCGCCGCCGGACTGCCACAGGACACCGCCGCCCTGGGGCCCGACGGGGTCTTCCTGGCCGGCGGTCCGGGCGGGGCCGGCGGGGAAGTCGGGACCGGCGGAGGCGCCCTTGCCGCAGGCCGGCGAGGTCGTGGTGCGGGCAAGAAGCGGCTCGGCGTCTTCTTCTGGATCTGCAGCGGCTGGATCGGGCTGATCATTCTGGTGGCCATCTTCGCCAACCTGCTCCCCCTGCCGAATCCGGACTTCCAGAACTTCTCCGCACCCCAGAACGGCGCTCCGGCCTGGGGCCACCTGCTCGGGACCGACGACCTCAACCGCGACATCTTCAGCCGGCTGCTTTTCGGCGCCCGTGTCTCCCTCGTCGTCGGCTTCGGCGGAACGGCTATCGGAATGCTCCTCGGAGGGATCCCCGCCATGTTCTCGGCCTACCGCCGTGGCCGCGTCGACACCTTCCTCAACACCGTCTCCTATGCCGTCCTGGCGTTTCCCGCCCTGGTGGCGCGTGATCGCCATCGGCTCGTTCTGGGGCCACCAGCTCTGGAAGATCACCCTCGTCATCGGGGTCTTCAGCGCACCGGTCATCTTCCGGATCATCCGGGCGGCCACCCTGTCCTACGCCACCCGGGATTTCGTCATGGCGGCCAAGGCACTGGGGGCGAGCGACGGCGGATACTGGGCCGGGAGATCCTGCCGAACATTCTGCCGACGGTCATTTCCTTCGGGCTGATCGCCGTGGCCACGGTCATCGTGCTCGAGGGCACGCTCGCCTTCCTGGGGCTTTCCGTGCCACCGCCCACCCCGAGCTGGGGCAACATGCTCAACGAAGGCTCCTCGCTGCTCTCGGGCGGCAAGGGCCAGAACAACCCGTGGCTCCTCATCTTCCCGGCGGGGGCCATGTTCTCCCTCCTGTTCTGCCTCAACGTGGTGGCCGACAAGCTGCGCTCCTACTTCGACGTGACGGAGGTGAAGCTGTGACGGCGGACCCGGGTTCGGCAGCATCGCCCCTGCTGGTCGTCGACGACCTGAAGGTGTCGTTCGCCACCCCGCAGGGTGCGTTGCAGGCGGTCCAGGGGGTCTCGCTCGCGCTCGAACGGGGAAGACACTCGGCATCGTGGGCGAATCGGGCTCAGGCAAGACCGTGCTCTCCCGGGCGATCATGGGCCTCCTCCCCCGCCGGGCTGTGACCCAGACCGGTTCAGTCCGCTACCAGGGCCAGGAGATCCTCAATGCGTCGCCCGATGAGCTGCGTCGCCTCTGGGGAACCGAGATCGCCATGGTCTTCCAGGATCCGATGACCTCGCTCAACCCGGTCCAACGCATCGGCCACCAGATCACCGAGCCGCTCAAGATCCATCTCAAGCTCGACCGGGCCGAGGCGAAGGAGACGGCGCTGTCACTCCTCATGCAGGTCGGCATCCCGTCCCCGGTCGAGCGTTTCGGCGCCTACCCGCACCAACTCTCGGGTGGCATGCGCCAGCGGGTGATCATCGCCATCGCACTGGCGTGCGCGCCGCGGCTGCTCATGGCGGACGAGCCCACCACCGGGCTCGACGTCACCGTCCAGGCGCAGATCCTCGATCTGTTGAGCGCCCTGCAGCGGGACCGGCAGATGGGAATGGTCCTGGTGACCCACGACCTGGGCGTCGTGGCCACGCGTGCGGACGAGATCATCGTCATGTACGCCGGCAACGTGGTCGAACGGGCTCCGACCAGCGTCCTCTTCTCGCAGATGTCCATGCCCTACACCGAGGCCCTGCTCCGTTCCATTCCCCGCATAGGCAATCCCAGCCACACCAGGCTCGAGGCGATTGAGGGGCGACCGCCTGATCTCCTCTCGCCTCCGGCCGGCTGTCCGTTCGCACCCCGTTGCCCTTACGCCCAGACGAAGTGCCATCACGAGAAGCCGCCGCTGGTCGAAGGAGCGGTACCGGGACACAGTTACGCCTGTTGGTTCCCGCTCACCGGGGCCGGCGGATCCGGCGGGGCGGGCGGCGCCCGGGGCCGGCCGGAGCCGGCGGAACGGAGGCGACGTCGAGCCGCCCGGGCCCGCTGCTCAGCGTCGAGGATCTCTTCGTCTCCTTCAACCGCGGCGGCAACACCGTGCAGGCCGTGGCCGGCGTCAGCTTCACCTTGGACGAGGGGGAGACGCTCGGCCTCGTCGGCGAGTCGGGCTGCGGCAAGTCGACCACCGGGCGGGCGGTCGTCCAGGTGGAGAAGCCGACGTCGGGCAAGGTCACCTTCCAAGGAGCCGAGCTGACGTCATTGGATCGGGGCGACCTCCGCCAGAAGCGCACCGAGATGCAGATGATCTTTCAGGATCCGATCTCGTCGCTCAATCCCCGCCGGCGCGTGGCCGACATCGTGGCCGAGCCGCTCACCATCTGGAAGATCGGCACCAAGGAGGAGCGCCGGGCCAAGGTCGACGCCATGCTCGAGTCGGTCGGGATCGATCCTTCCGTCGCCGGCAACCGGTACCCGCGGGAGTTCTCGGGCGGCCAATGCCAACGGATCAGCATCGCCCGTGCGCTCGTGCTCGAGCCCAAGCTGTTGGTGTGCGACGAGATCGTCTCGGCCCTCGACGTCTCCGTGCAGGCCCAGATCCTCAACCTGCTCGAAGACCTCAAGGCGCAGCACAACCTGACGCTCCTCTTCATCGCCCACGATCTTGCGGTGGTGAAGAACGTGAGTGACCGGGTGGCGGTCATGTATCTCGGCCGACTCTGCGAGATCGCGCCGTCGGATGTCCTCTACGCCACGCCCGCGCATCACTACACCGAAGCGCTGTTGTCGTCCGCGGTCGAGCCCAATCCCGACGTCACCCGGACGCCCGGTCATCCTGGCCGGAGAGCCGCCGAGCCCCATCAATCCGCCCGTCGGGATGTCGCTTCCGCACCCGCTGCCCACGCGCCGAAGCTCGCTGCGCAGAAGAGGTGCCCGAGCTCCGCCAGATCAGCTCCCGGCCACGAGGTGGCGTGCCACTTCCCCGTCGGGAGTTAGGGCAGGTTGGCCGACTCCATCGCCGTCGCCACCTCGGCCGAATTTCCCGATCTGCTCGACGACTGGCCCCTCCTGCGCGAAGAGCTCGCCAAGTGCGGCGTGACGGCAACTACCCAGGTGTGGACCGACCCCGACGTCCGGTGGAACGATTTCGACCTGGTCGTCGCCAATGGGGCGTGGGACAACATCCACCATCCGCTTGGACTTCCTGCGGTGGGCCGACGACGTGGCGGTCGGTGACACGCTCTGGTGAACTCGCCCGCCGTCCTGCGCTGGAGCATGGACAAGCGCTACCTGGCGGCGCTCTCGGCCGCCGGCGTTCCTATCGTGCCGACCGTCTGGCTGGAGGCCCCGGTCGCCGGCGGCGGGGGCGTGGCCCAGGGCGGCGGTGGCGGTATTGGCCGCCCGGGTGGCGGCACCAGCACGGCCACCGACCTGCCCGAGGGAGATTTCCCAAAGGGGAATTCGTAGTCAAGCCCTCGATCTCGGGAGGCGGGTTCGAGTCGGCGCGCTACGCACCGACCGAGGCGGCCGCGGCACGGACCCATATCGATCGACTGCTCGCCGCCGGGCGAACGGTCATGGTCCAGCCGTACGTCGCCGCGGTCGACGCGCGGGGCGAGACCGGCTTGATCTTCCTCGCCGGAGACTTCAGCCACGCCATCGCCAAAGGACCACTCCTTCGACCCGGGCGCCGGCGCACAGAACCACCTCTGGCAGAACGAGAAGATCAACCCCGTCGTTCCCTCGAACGCCGAGCTCACCGTCGCACGGGCGGCGCTCACCGCGGCGCAGGATCTACTCGGAGCAACGACCTACGCCCGCGTCGACCTCGTGGCCGATGACGACGGCATGCCGGTTGTGCTCGAGTTGGAGCTTTTGGATCCCGCCCTTTTTCTCGACACAGATCCGGCGGCGGCCTCCCGGTTTGCCCACGTCCTCCGCCAGCTCATCGACTGAGATCAGCTCCCGTCCGGATAGCCGCCACGGTGGAGGACCATCGGGTAGTGCGGCAGTATCTCGGCTGGCTTGGTCGACGCCCGCCATCCATCGGTGTAGGGCTTGAGTCCCTGCGAGAGCACCGAATCCCTTAAAGGGATCCTGTCCCCGACGATATGCACGAGCGACCGTCGAAGACGTGTGATGCGGTCCGCGCCGAACCGGTCCTTCCACTGCTCTTCGGTCTCGGCCAGCAGACGGTGATACTTGTCCTGCGACATCTTCCCCCTCGAGGTCAATCGCGCCCGCTGGCCCCGCCGGGCCGAAGGATCTGGTTCGAGCACGAGGCACTCTCGTCTCGCCAGGAAACCCAACGCCATGCTGTTCGCTTCCTTCGAGACGCCGGTCAACCTTGGCAGCTCCCGGATCGCCACCCCCCTCCCGTTGAGCACCCGGAGCGTGTTGGCGGCGATCGTGAGCGACACCCTCGCATCCGCCTCATAGTCCAGCGCAAACCGCAACAGGACCTGCGCCAGCAAGACGGAAAGATCGGGTACGGACGCGGCTGCCGGAGCGGCACACCTGACTCCCCCTACTCGTGCCGGTTCCAACAGAAGCGACTTTGCAGCCTTGCCGTTCTGCGTCGGGTGGACGATCGGGAGGTACCGTGGCAACTCGGCCCTCGAATTGCGCGCGCACCACCTCGAGCGCCCTGCGAAGATCGGCGATCGCCTCTCCACCGAAGCGCAGAACCCAGCGAGCTTCCACCTCGGCCGCCAAGGGGGCCCAGACTGCCCGGGCCTGTTTGCCTGCCGCCGTGGGCCGCACGAGGAGGTTGTCGCGTCGCGCACCGCTCGACGCAGCAGGGGGCGTCACCACGACATACCTCCAGCGCTCCAACCCGGCCAGCGAGTCCGCCGTCGTTCTCGACCGGGCATGGAGCTCGCCCACACGGATGCCCTCGTCGTCGAGATACTGCAGCACGTTGGCCCACATGACCTGCGATACCAACCAGGGCGCACCCTTCGGGCCAGCGGCGCGGCCGCCGTCGGTGGTCCAGTGCGCCATGCGGTTCTCGAATTCGTTGTCGAACTCGATCGTGAAGGCCACGAGGAGCTGGGAGAGCAGCGTCGGCAAGGCAACCGGGGCAGCCATGCCCCAATTGTGCGACGAAGAGCCGAAGAGTGGTAATCGCGACCGGCTGCCCGGCCTCGGGCCCTCGTGCAAAGTCGTGCCCGTCGCCCAGAGACAGAGTTCTCTACACTCGCCGCATGCCCGTCAAGAACATTTCCCACATCGCCATCGGTGTCCGCGACATGGATGCGTCCCTCCCGTTCTGGACCGATGTCGTCGGTCTCCACGTGAGCCTCGATACGACCGAGGAGTTCACCATGGGTGGCAAGACGACGCGCCGCCGGGGTGTCTACCTGAGGGAACAGGAGGGGGCCGACGAGCCCTTCATCGTCCTCGACCAGGGGTTGACGACCCCTTATGACGGTGACCCGACGCCCCTCTTCCAGATCGGGGTGCACCACTTCGGCTTCTGGGTCGACAACCTCGACGAGATCGCGGGCAGGGCGCGCACCGCCGGGGTCACGATCGTGACGGAGCCCAGCAAAGACGGCGTTGACACACCCGCCTACGGCGAGCCGTCGGGTGGGCGCGTCCGCTCAATGTTCGTGCGCGACCCCGACGGCAACACCGTGCAGTTCGATCAGCGGGTCGGCTGAGACCCGGGCCGTCCGTCAAGCTTCTGGAGCGGCCTCGGGCACGTCAGCGGCCTCAACAGCCGGCGCAGCTTCGGCGGCCGGCGCAGCTTCGGCGCAGCTCGGCGCAGCCTCAGCCTCGGGCGCCGGCGTACCCACACCATCACCGGGCACCACACCCGCCAATGACTCGGGCACGACCACCGGAGTGCCGAGCTCTTCGGCGAAGTCGGCCCACGCCGCCTGCGCCTCGGTCTCGGGCATGAACTCGCCCTCGGCGTAGTCGAAGCCGATGTAGTTGCCCTCTTCGTCGTAGGCGTGCTCACCGAAGGCCTCGCGGTACTCCTCGGAGACCTCGCCACCCTCGGCGGCCTGCTTGATCGACAGCGAGATACGGCGACGCTGCAGGTCGATGTCGATGATTTTGACCCACAGTTCCTCGCCGGGCGTGACGACCTGCTCGGGCAGGTCCACGTGGTGCACGGCCATCTCCGAGATGTGCACCAGACCTTCGATCCCGTCGCCCACCTGCACGAAGGCGCCGAAGGGCACCAGCTTGGTGATGCGGCCGTAGACGAGTTGTCCGACGGCGTGGCTGTCGGCGAATTCCTGCCACGGATCGGACTGGGTCGACTTGAGCGACAGCGAGATCCGCTCCTTGTCGAGGTCGACATCCAGAACCTCAACCTCGATCTCGTCGCCCACCTGGACGACAGAGGACGGGTGATCGACGTGCTTCCAGCTGAGCTCGGACACGTGGACGAGTCCGTCCATGCCGCCGAGGTCGACGAAGGCACCGAAGTTGACCACCGAGGAGACGACACCCTTGCGGCGCTCGCCCGGCTTGAGGTTGGCCAGGAAGTCGCCGCGCTGCTCCTTCTGCGCCTCTTCGAGCCAGGCCCGCCGGGACAGGACCACGTTGTTGCGGTTGCGGTCGAGCTCGATGATCTTGGCCTCGATCACCTTGCCCACGTAGGGCTGCAGCTCGCGCACACGGCGCAGTTCCACCAGCGACGCCGGCAGGAAGCCACGCAGGCCGATGTCGACGATGAGGCCACCCTTGACGACCTCGATGACCGGACCGGACACCATTTCGCCGTCGTTCTTCTTCTTCTCGATCGTCGTCCAGGCCCGCTCGTACTGCGCCCGCTTCTTGGAGAGGACGAGACGCCCCTCCTTGTCCTCCTTCTGCAGGACGAGCGCCTCGATGTGATCGCCCAACGACACGATCTCTTCGGGGTGGACGTCGTTGCGGATCGAGAGCTCGCGGGCCGGGATGACACCCTCGGACTTGAATCCGATGTCGAGCAGAACCTCATCGCGGTCGATCTTTACGACCGTCCCCTCGATCACATCTCCATCTTCGAACTCGATGATGGAGTCGCCCATCGCCTGTTCGAGATCGGCATCGCCCAGGTCGTCATCGATGATGACCCGGGGGGTGTAGTTCCCCTCAGCGTCGAACGTTCCCATGTTGTCGAGGGAAAGGAGGGGGGTGCGTACGTCGGACATCAAAAAGCTCGCAATCAGGTGACCGCGCCGGGGTCGGTGTGAGTCCAATAGGAGCCCGGCTGCCGGTGCCAGCTGGGCGATCTAGATTACCAGGCCAAAAGCGAGCTTTCAGCCCTCGCGCGCGATCGGCCGGCTCAACCCTTCGCGGCGGCCCAGCTGGGACCCATCGCCAGCGAAATGGTAAGCGGGACCTTCAGGTCGGCCGCACCGGTCAGGGCATCCTCGGTGAGGCGGCTCGCCTCGGCTTCCTCCCCGGCCGCCACCTCGACGATCACCTCGTCGTGGACCTGGAGCACGAGCCGGCTGGCCAGCTCCGCCTCCTCGAGCGACCGGTCGAGCCGGACCAGCGCCAGCTTGAAGATATCGGCGGCGAGGCCCTGGATCCCGGCGTTCATGGCCTGCCGTTCCGCGGCCAGCCGCACTCGATAATTGGACGAGTTCAGATCGGGCAGCGGGCGTAACCGGCCGAACTCGGTGCAGGTCGCCACCCCGGACCCGCGCCTCGGCCACGGTCTCGTCCATGTACTGCTTCACGCTCGGGAAGGCACCGAAGTAGCTCTCCATGATGGCGGCCGCCTCGTCCACCGGCACGCCGAGTCGCTGGCTCAGCCCGTAGGCCTCCATCCCGTAGGCCAGCCCGTAGGAGACCATTTTGGAGAACTCGCGTTGGGTGTGCGTGACCTCTTCGGGCGGTATCCGGTACACGCCCGACGCAACGACCCGGTGCACGTCGGACCCCGAGGTCATCGCTTCGATCAGCCCGGCGTCGCCGGAGAGATGGGCGATCACACGCAACTCGACCTGGTCGTAGTCGGCCACCAGGAACGAGTACCCTCGGTGCCGGCACGAAGGCCCGGCGGAACTGCTTGCCGAGCTCGCTGCGCACCGGGATGTTGTGCAGGTTCGGGCGATCGGAGGAGATGCGTCCCGTCCGTGCCACCGTCTGGCGGAACGAGGCGTGGATCCGGCCGTCGTCGGCCACTTCGGCCAGCAGGTTCTCGCCGTAGGTCGACCGCAGCTTCTCCACTTCTCGGTAGGACAGCAATGCATCGATGATCGGGTGCTCGCCGCGCAGGCTCTCGAGGGTCTGGGCATCGGTCGAATAGCCGGTCTTGGTCTTCTTGCCCGGCTTCAGTCCGAGCTCGTCGTAGAGCACGGTCCGCAGCTGTTGCGTGGAGTTCACGTTGAACTCGTGCCCGGCCAATTCCTGCACCGTGGCCTGCAGTCCGGCCGCTGAGGTCTTCAGCTCGTCGCTGATTTTGGTCAACTCGACCCGATCGATGCCGATGCCGGCCACTTCCATTTTGGCGAGGACCCGGACCAGGGGGGTCTCGATGCCGTCGTGGAGAAGCCCCATATCGAGGGCGTCGATCTGCTGGCGGAAGCTCGCCGCCAGATCGGCCACGTCGCGCCCTTCGGCCACCATCGTCTGGGCCTCGTCGAGCAGCTCCGGATCAGGGTCGCCCATGCTCAACTGCAGCTGGCCGTCGTCGCCCCGGAGGTCGGACAGCTCGTACTCCCCCGTCGAGGCATCGAGGAGGTAGGCGGCCACCCCGGTATCCATGATCAACCCGGTGCAATCGATCCCGAGCGGGAGCAGCGACCGCATCACCTCTTTGACCTGGTGGCCCACCATGGACCCGGTCATCGCCTCGGTGAGCGTCTCGGCCACCTCCTTCGACGACAGCAGGTCTCCCGGCAGCATCACCGCGCCGACGTCGCCCCCACCCTCGGTGGCGACCAGCGCCAGGGCCTTCAGCGGGCTGCGGCCGGCGGCGCCGGCCCAGCGGGCGACCAGGCTGCGGGTGCCCCCCGCCAAAGCCGCCAGATCGGCCGTCGCCGGCCGCGGCCTGCGTCGGCACGCGTACCTCGCCGAAGTCGACCAGCTCGGCCCGCACCTCGCCGGCCTCGCTGGCCTCGCCGGACTGCCCCGGTCCGCCGGCCTGGCCCGGTCCGCCGGCCTGCCCCGTACCCCCGGTGCCACTGCGCAGGGTGGCCAGGCTCGCCTTCGCATCCTTGGTGAGCACGGTGCCCGAGCCCGACGGCGCCGCGCTGCCCTCAGCCGCTTCGCCCAGGGCGCCGGCCGCCAGGAGCTCCTCGACCCGCTGCCAATGCGTGCGCAGTTCGTACTTGGCGAAGGCGGCCTCCGCCGTCTTCAGGTCCCACCCGCCGAGTTGGAGTTGATCGACGTGCACCGACAGCGGCACGTCGCGCACCAGCGGGATCACCGTCGCATTGGACCGGGCGAGTTCCTCGTTGTTGGCCAGGTTCTCCCGCAGCTTGGGCGTCTGCTCGGCGACGTGGGCGAACACACCGTCGAGGTCGCCGTAGGCATTGAGGAGCTTGGCCGCCGTCTTCTCGCCCACGCCCGGAATGCCGGGCAGGTTGTCCGAGGGATCGCCGCGCAGCGCGGCCAGCATCACGTACTTCGAGGGCGGCACGCCGCAGCGCTCGAGGATCCCCGCCTCGTCGTAGAGCGAATAGTCGCTCACGCCGCGCCGGTTGTAGAGGACGCGCACGTGGGGGTCCTCAATGAGCTGGAAGCTGTCGCGATCGCCCGTCACCACCACGACGTCGCACCCGCGGTCGCGGGCCTCGGTGGCCAATGTCGCCAGGACGTCATCCGCCTCGTAGCCCGGTGCCTCGACGACGGGGATGGCCAACGCATGCATGACCTCGCGGATCATCTCGAACTGCGGCGGCAGGTCCTTGGGCGCCTCGGCCCGACCGGCTTTGTAGTCGGAGATCATCTCGTCGCGGAACGTCTCCCCGGGGAGATCGAAGGCCACGGCCAAGGACCCGGGCTGGTGCTCCCGGATGATGAACTGCACCATGGACACGAAACCGTGCACGGCGTTGGTGACGATACCGCTGGTCGTGCTCAGCGTGGCCGGCAAGGCGAAATAGGCCCGGAAAGCGAGCGACATACCGTCGAGCAAGAACGTCGCGCCGACGCGGTCTCCCTGCGCATTCAACTGCCCGGTCGGGGGTGCCTGCGTGGTCGGCGGCACTTACGGGGTCAGCGTGCCGTCGACGATCTGCTGAGCCACATCGCGCATGCGAGCACGGTTCTGCATGGCCGTCTGTTGGATGAAGGTGAACGCGTCGTTCTCGGACAGGTCGCTGACGTCCATGAGCGTCGCCTTCGCCTGGTCGACGACACGGCGGGTGGCGATCTTGTCCTCCGCCGCCACTGCCGTCTCCTTGGATTCCTCGGCCGCGATCGCCCACTCCTGCCGGGCCCGAGCAAGGACGTCCGCCACCGCGGGCAACAGCTCGCGCGCCTGGAACGGCTTCACCAGATACGCCGAGACCCCGGCGTCACGCGCCTCTTCGATCAGGTCGCGCTGGCTGAAGGCGGTGAGCAGCATCACGGCCACTTGATGGCGCGAGGTGATCTCGCGGGCGGCTTGGATCCCGTCGAGGCCCGGCATTTTGATGTCGAGGATCACGAGATCGGGCTCATGCTCGGCCACCATGTCCACCGCTTCGTCGCCCCGCCCGCTCTCCCCCACCACGTCGTAGCCGGCGGAGGTGAGGATCTCTTTCAGGTCGAGCCTGATGATCGCCTCGTCCTCGGCGATCACCACACGGGCCAGGCTCTCTTTCTCGCTGGTGCCCAGACTCACGATCGGCGGCTCACGATCGGGGGATGACCACGTTGGAGAGAAGCTCGTCCTGGCGGTGTTCGAGATCGAGCACCGTGTTCACGAGCGCGTCGCGTGCCTTGGACATCGCATCGGCGTGGCGCGCCGCCTCGCTGCTCTCGTGCGCGGCCAGCGGCGTCTCGGCCACGAGAGAGCGGACACGGGCCTCGTCGGCGGACTCTCGCAGGACGGCCAACTGCTCTTCGACCACGGCGAGATCCTCGCGGGCGCGCACCAACCGGGAGTGGACGTCTCGGATCCGTCGCTCGAGCAGGGCGCGATGCATGGAGCGACAAGTCTACGTTGCGCGGAGGTGGTCGGCGGCCCGGAACCAGCGTCGTTCCGCCCCCAGGGCGGCCAGCGCCCCATCGTCGGGCCAGGCGCCCACCCCGGGCCGGTCCGGCACCTGGACCCAACCGGCGCGCACGTCCGGATAGCCGCAAAGGTCCTGTTCGAGATACGTGGCGGGGTCGCTCAGATCACCGACCAGGCCGGTGGCGTCCTGGGCCAGACGGGCGGCCAGCGCCAGGTTCGACGCCCGGCCCAGCCCCGCTTCGAAGAAGCCCCCGACGAAGACCGCCACTCCCGCATCGGTGCATGCGGCATGGGCCAGACGGGTGGCCCGCATGCCTCCGAGCCGCCCCGGCTTGAGGCACGCCACGCGACAGGCCTGGTTGCGCAGCGCATCGAGCACGCGCCGCGGGGAGGAGAGGGACTCATCGAGGCAGACGGGCACCGCGATGCGGCGGGCGAACTCGGCGTGCGCCACGAGGTCGGCCGGCGGCAGCGGCTGCTCGATGCACAGCACGCCGAACTCGGCCAACCGCTCCACGTGCTCGGCATCCTCCATGCGATAGGAACCGTTGGCGTCGACCTGGAGGACGAGCTCCGGATGGTCGGCACGCACGACCGCGACCGGCTCGACGTCCCATCCGGGCTGGATCTTGATCCTGACCCGGGCCGCGCCGTCCGCCACGGCTTCGCCCACCTGCGCGCGCAGGACACCGAGGTCATGATCCTGCGGGATCCCCACCGCAGCCCCCACCGGGAGCGTCTCGTACCCGGGACCGATGTCGAGGGCGTCGGCCAGCGATCGTACCGGCGAGACGCAACTCGGCGTCGGCCACGGCCATCTCGAAGACGGCACCCAGCATGCGATCGATCGGTGAGCTCCCGAAGAGCTGGGCCACCTCGGTCTCCCGGGGAAGCTGACCGGCCCGTGCGGCCGTGGCGTCGAGCAGACGCTGCACGCCACGGCCGGCCGCGGCAGCCTCCACCACATCGAGACCCGGGTCGACCGCGGTGCCCTCGCGCAGGGCGACGCACTCCCCCCAGCCCTCGGCCTCCTCGGCGACCACCCGCACGAACAGGAGCATCCGGGTCCGGTGAACGCCGGCCGCAGTGCCGATGGCGACCCGGAACGGGACGGCCACCCGGACGAGTTCGATGCCGACCAGCTTCACTGGATTCCGCCCACTTCCTCACGCTAATAGGACGCCGCGATCTCACCCGGTAGGCTCTTCGCTCCAGCCCGGATGGCGGAATCGGCAGACGCGGCGGCCTCAAAAGCCGTTGTTCGAAAGGACGTGCGAGTTCAAGTCTCGCTCCGGGCACCACTTCGCTCCAGGCACCACCACCCGTGGTCGTGTCGGCCCCGATTCGGTCGGCGTGTCGGTCGGCGCCCTCGGTCGGCCGGTCAGCGCAGCTCAGCCGGCAGCTGCCCGGTCGGGGGGCTCTCGGTCAGACCGACGCCACCACGAAGGAGATCGGCGTCGGAGTCGGGGTGACGCCCTGGAACGTCAAGCCGGCTCGCTCGAAGAGTTCGCGATGTTCGTCGGCTGTACGTTCGAGGCCACCCGTCATGGCCAACATGGTCAGGTCCAGCATTTTCGACATGTGCGGCTCGTCTCCGGTGGGCATGACCGGCTCCAGCGCGAGGACTGTCGCTCCCGGCTTCGCTGCGACGCGGATGTTCTCCAGAATTTTGCCCGCCAACGCGTCCTCCCAGTCGTGGAGGACCAGCGACAGCACGTACGTGTCGGCCCCCGCCGGCACGGCCTCGAAAAAGTTCCCCTGCTCCACGGTCAGCCGGTCGCCGAGGCCATATCCCTTGATGGCGGGAGCCGCATCGGCGATCACGTGCGGCAGGTCGAAGGCCACTCCGGTCGTCTCCGGCGCAGCGGCGAGAATCTGGGCCAGAGCGCGCCGTCGGCCGCGCCGACGTCGACGATCGTTCCGGCGCCGGTGAAATCGTAGGCGGCGACCGCTCCGGCCTTGATCCCGTTGTGAGGTTGGCCATTGCTCTGCTGAACTGACTGACTTGCTCCGGATACTGCGAGATCCAATCGAAGAAGGGCCCGCCGTAGTGGAGATCGGCGGCGGTGACCCCGGTCTTCACGGTGTCGACCAACCGGGCGAAGGGGTCGTAGTGGGTCTCCATCCACATCAACGCCATGTCGCGCACCGAGCCGGGCTCGTCGGAGGCCAGGGTGCGGCCCAACGGGGTGACGGCGAAGACCCCGGGCTCGGGCTCGGTGAACACGCCCAGCGACGACAACGTGCGGAGGAGGCGACGGAGTGCCGTCGGATCAGCCCCGGTTGCGTCGGCGATGTCCGCCACGGTTCGTGGCCCGTCGACGAGCTGGTCGGCGAGACCGAGCTTGGCGGCGACGTAGAGGCCCTGCGAGATCTGGAATCCGGCCAGCATCTGCATCATCTGGACAGGAGGCGGTGGGGCAGCTTCCATCTGGGCTCCTTGGCGTCTGTAGGGACGTGGTCTACGCCGCTGCAACTGTAGTAGCAATCGTCGGATGCGGCCTGGTTCGGCTCCGGGCGTTCGCGTCGTCCGTTCGCCTCGTGCGTTCGCCCTACGCCGGGGCCCCCGGGACCGACGTCGACACGTGCTGCAGGGCGAAGCCCTCATAGTCCTTGGCGGCGACGGCATCGCACTTGCGCCCGGTACGCGCCGAGCCCACCGACATAGGGCAGGAACACCCGCGGCTTGCCCGGAATGTTGGCTCCCATGTACCACGAGTTCGCCAACCCGAACAGCGTGGCGTCAGCGAGAGCATTCACGTGGTCGACCCAGGCGTTCTCCGCCTCGGGGGTCGGCTCGATGACGTCATACGAGTGGTCGTCCACGTAGGCGATGGCGTCGGCGATCCAATCGACGTGTTGCTCGATCGCCATGATCATGCCGGCCAGTACCGACGGGCTCCCGGGGCCGGTGACCATGAACAGGTTGGGGAACTCGGCCGTCACCAGTCCAAGGTACGTCCGCGGCCCGGCCTGCCACTTCTCTTCGAGCGTGAGCCCGTTTCGCCCGCTGATGCCCATGCGCAGGAGCGGCCCGGTCATGGCATCGAAACCGGTGGCGAACACAATGACGTCGAGGTCGTACGACGCTCTGGTGGTGCGCAGACCGCTCGGCGTGATCTCTTCGATGGGATCAGCCCGGACGTCGACCAGGGTGACGTTGTCCCGGTTGAACGTCTGGTAGTAGCCGACGTCGAGGCACGGTCGCTTCGTCCCGACCGGGTGGTCCTTGGGGCACAACCGCTCCGCCACGTCGGGGTCCTTCACGATGCCGCCTGATCTGGCCGCGCACGAATTCGGCCAGCGTCTCGTTCGCCTCGAGGTTTGTGCGCAGATCGTTGAACGACTGGAGCACTCCGAAGGCTCCCTGTTTCCACAGAGCCTCGTATCTCTGCGTGCGCTCTTCGTCGCACACCTCGAGCGCCGAGCGGTCGGGCGCCTCGACATGCTGCCCGCCGTAGGAGACGCGGTCCTTGGCCCGGTGCTCGTCGTAGTGCGCCTTCCACTCCCGCTCCACATCGGGATCCATCGGCCTGGGGTTCGACGGGAAGCTGAAGTTGGGCGTCCGCTGGAAGACGAACAGATGGGACGCCTGCTCGGCGATGACCGGAATGGCCTGGATCCCAGAAGAGCCCGTGCCGACCACACCGACACGCTTGCCGGCGAGGTCGACCCCCTCCTTGGGCCAACGCGACGTGTGGTACCAGCTTCCCGTCGAACGAATCGATCCCGGGGAAGTCCGGCATATTCGTGGCCGACAGGCAGCCCGCGGCGCTCACGAGGAATCTGGCCGAAACCGCGTCGCCCCGGTCGGTCGCGATGTTCCAGCGGGCCGTGCGGGCATCCCAAGCGGCCCGCACCACCGTGGTCTCGAATGCGATATCGCGCCGGAGGTCGAACCGGTCGGCGACGCTCTCGGCGTAACGAAGAAGATCCGGCTGGGCGGAGTACGTTTCAGGCCAACTCCACTCCTGCTGCAAGTCGGACGAGAAGGAGTACGAGTAGGAGAGGCTCGGCACGTCGACACGAGCACCCGGGTAGCGGTTCCAGTACCAGGTGCCGCCGACGTTGTCGCCGGTCTCGAACACACGGACCGAAAGCCCCGATCCCCGCAACCGGTAGAGGGCATACATGCCGGAGAAGCCGGCTCCGACCACCACGACATCGACCGACGTTGTCCCCGTGGCCACGTCGCCACGCGGTGGACGCCCACGTGCAGCCATCGCATGCACCCCCTCCCCCTGGTCATTCTTTCCGAGCGCAAACCTAGCTCGGTCCCACCACGGCCGACCGGCCGGGAGCAGCGCCCACGGGCCCCTGCGGCAGGCCGCTACTCGGACCGCAAAACCAGTGCAGTGGGGGTTCGGGCGGCGAGGCGTCCGGGGATCGCCGCCACCACGTTGGCCAGGACGAGCGCGCCGAGCGCGATGAGCGCGACGCTCAGAACGGGAACGCTCGGCGCCGGAACGGCGTGGATGTTCCGGGCGAACAGATTCCAGAGCGTTCGGCCGACGATGATACCGAGCGGCACTCCGATGACGGTCCCGAGCGCGACCGCGATCGTCGACTGCCACGCCACTGTGGCCGCGAGCTGTCGCTGGGTGAACCCGAGCGTCTTCAACAGGGCCAGGTCACGTCGACGGCGACGGACGGATGCCACAAGCGTCAACGCCGAGGGCGACGACCGCTCCCACGGCGAGGGCCCCGCCGAGGAGGGCCGGGACGGTCCCGATGGATCGGTAGTTGGCGATTTCAGCCGGCCGCAGGACCCCGACCAACCCGCCGACGCCATCGGGGCCTGCATTGAGCGTTGATTCGACCCGGTGGAAGGAGCGTCGCACCAGCGTGGGGTTGGCTCCGGGCCGGATGCGGATGAGGAATGCGTTCGGGCCCGTGACGGTGTTCTGCTGGAGATTGCGGGCGGCCGCCGGAATGAGCTTGTAGTCCAACAGCGCCCCGGAGCCCATTTCGAGGTGTTCGCCCGTGCGTGCCGATCGCCGGCATCGTGGCCGTTCCGACGACGGTGAGGCGTGCTGGTTTCTGGCCCCGTTGCTCACCGTCACGGTGTCGCCCAGGTGCACGTGGAGCTCGGCCATCGTGGTCGCCCCGAGGACCACCTGGTTCGACGCATCGAAGCCGTGCCCCGAGAGGAGCGGGGGCTGCACCGTGGCGCCCGGGCTGCCGCCGAGCACCGGCACGATCTGGCCGTCGATCTTCAGGGAGCCGAAGTACACCCCGGCGAATCCCGACACGTACGGCATCGTGGTCGAGCAGCTTGGTCGTCTCGTGCTGCGGGAGGTCCTCGTCGCCGGAGAATCCCGACAGCAGCATGTCATTCCAGTTCCAGCCGTAGAGCGACGGGTGCGAGACGAGCGTGTCCAGGCTGGACCCGAACGTGAAGGCGCCGGTCACGACGGTGATCGCCAACACGGCACCCAGAATGGCGGAGCGCACCGGAACGGCGCTCCGCCCGCTCCCGGGCTCCAGTGCGAAGCCGAACCCCGGCCACCGCCGAGCACCGGCAGTCCGGCCGAGGCAGTGGCCCGCGCCACCACCGAACGCACGTCCCGATGCCCCCGCGCTGCGGACGCGCCACCCGGTGGGGAGCAGCTCGGTAGGCGAGACCGACCGACAGGATGCCCAGGACGACGACGAGCACGAGGACACCGAAGCCGAGCACCGTCCAGTCGAAGGCCACTCCGGGCGTCGGGTACACCGGACGAACCGGGCCCGATGGGCGCGAGAGGGGAAAGTGCGACGGCCACCGCGAACGCCAGGAGCGAGCCGACGACCACGGCGCCGAGGACGCCGACCAACCCGTCGGCCGCGGTCATGGCCGGACCCGCACCGAGCGCGCGGATCGCTCCGGCGTCGTCGGCGCCCGAGACGGAGCTGGCGCCCGATCACCTGGGCCGCGATGAGAATGGCGGCCAGCGCGGCGATCCCCCCGAAGACGCCGAGGGCGATCGCCTCGGGCCGAATGGCTCGCTCGGCCGTGGCGATGGCCAGCGCCGGCCCACCGCCGCCGCGAATCGCGCCCGGCAGCCGTGAGGCGCTTTCCGACGAGCCGATCGATCTCCGACTGCACGACGGGCAGCTCGCGCGCGCCACCACTGACCTGCACCGCACTCGTCGAATACGTGGCGCAGCATTGGGCCAGCTTGCGGGTCAGCGCGGGCGTGAAGAGGCCCACCTGCGAACCGAGAGCATCGACATCGTCCTGCACGACCGTGGGGGCCAGGACGACGATGCCGACGAGCCGCAGATCAACGACCACCACGGGCGGCGTCGCTTTGGCCGAGCAGCAGTCCGAGGAGAGCAGCTGCGCATCGGAATTGAAGCCGAGGCGCACCCGTCGACCCGATGTGCAGGCCGAGTTGGTGGGCGGCTTGGGCGTTCATCACGACCTCGTCGCAGTCGATCGGGGTCGGCCAGACGCCCGGCGACGAGGGTGACCCGATCCTCGTTGACGAAATCGCCATCGGTGGAGCCCTCGAAGACCGGCGGTTTCTGCCCGGGCTCGCCGTGCGTGTGGAGATGGCTCAGGAGAACGAGGTTGGCGTCGAACCCCACGATTGTCGTCGGCCTCCTTCACGTGGGGGAGGTGGGCGATGGCGCGGGCGCGGGTCGGGTAGTAGCCGGCGTTGTCGCCGATCGCCGGATCGAGAAAGGCGTCGAACGCTTGCATCTCGGACGGGTTGGTGCTTGCCGCGTAGACCGGGAACGAGGACTGCGTCCGCCGCGCACCGGCGATCGAAGCCCATGGCCAGGCCACCCACGAGACCGATGAGGAGAATGATCGTCACATAGCCCGGCCACCGGCGGCCGAAGGTGGCCCGGAACCGGTACCACGCCACCCGGAGAAGGGTTCTCATGCCGTGTGCGGACCTCCGGGGGTCGATGCGATCGGACCGTTACCTGTCGCATTGTGGATTTCCCGCGGAGAACTGTCGAGGTAGGTAGCCGCACTCGGCCGCCAGGTAGTAGCACCCCCCGGTTGCCCGGGGCGCCGGCGTCTCGGACCATGCCAATGCCCGAGGGACATGTCAGGAGCCGACGGAGGCGCTCATTCGGACCGCAACAGCGACGCCGGCCGGGCGCGCGACGCTGCGAGCGCCGGACCGACCGCCAGAAGAATTGAGGCGACCAGAGTGGCCGCCGCCACGACCACGATCACCCACACCGTCACCTCTGTCACCGGAAGCACGCCGAGACCGCGGGCAAAGACCTCCCAGACGCCGCGCCCGACGGCGATACCCACCGGGACGCCGATGACGATGCCGATCAGCGCGACGGTCGTCGTCTGCCAAAAGACGGAGAGGGCCACCTGTCGGCGCACGAACCCGAGGGCCCTGAGCAGGCCCACCTCCCGGCGGCGCCTCGTCACGCTCACCACCAGTACATGGAGAAGGGTGGCGGCGCCGAAGAGAATGAGGACGGCCCCGAAAATAAGCGGGAAATTCACCGCCTCACCGAAGTTGACCAGGTTGGTCGGCGCCGCCGGGAAGCTCACGTCCGACGAATATTCCTGAGCCAGATGCGTCAGGGCACTCCTTCCCCGCGAACCGGGAACCCCGCGCACAAGAAACGCGCCGCCGTCCCCGATCACTGTTTTGACGAAACAGGCCTGTTGCTGCGGACTTGCCGGACATCGGCCCGCCAGCTTCAACAGACCGGGCAGCGTGAAGAGTGCTCCATTGCCCAGGCCGCCGGTGGTGAGGCTGGAACCGAAGACGACCGTCCCGACCACACGGAACAACGGAGGACTCTTCTCGGCCGTCCTTCCGATCCTCACTTTCACGAGGGACCCCACATGCACGCCGAGTTGCTGTTCGGTGGTGGCACCCAGCGCGACCTCGGTATCGCTTTGCGGGGGATGACCAGCAGTCGTGGTCACCAACAACGGACCGCGGAGACTCTCTCCCGCGATGCCGGAAACGGCCACGCCGTTGATCGAGGGGTTGCCGACGATGCCGCCGGTGATGTCGGCAATGCCCCGGTCACGTTCGAGGCTCGTGAGCATGTTGATGTTCTGGGCGGTGTCGCCGGTCTGGTTGACGGAGAACCATTCGTTATAGGGCTGACCGTAGAGGGCGGGCGTGCTTGTCAGGTGGGTCAGGCTGGCTCCGAAGACCGCTGTCGCGCACAGGGCCGTGACGGCCAGAATGGAACCGACGAGTGCGGGGCCCACAGGGACCGCCTGACGTCCCCGGCCCCGTTCGAGCGCGTGCCGCACACCGATCAGGGCACTGGGCGGTGCGCCCGCCCTGACCAGAAATGCAACGATCAGGGAGGGCCGGGTCGTGGGGGCGACGTCGCCGGGCCGCGCCGCGTTCGCCGAGCGAATAGCAGGCCACAGGCCGAGGACGACGACCGTCATGACGGTCACCAGCCCGCCGACCAGGAAGACGAACGAGTCGAACAGAAATCCGCTGGACGGATCGGCAAGCTTGACCTCACCGACCAGCGTGAAGAGCGACACCACGAAAGCGAGAACCACCCCCAGGATCGTTCCCACGACACCGACGATCAGGGTCCTGACCACGTTCACCAGCACTAATTGATCCCGTGACACCCCGAGCGCGCGCAGCGTTGCGTTCGCCTCTCCCTCGACCGAGGCCTGTCGGGCCAGTGCCTGGCCCAGAACGATGAGCCCGACCAGCGCCGCGAGACCGGCCAGGAGCCACCATCCCACGGCCTGAGGATGGATCGACCGCTCGATTGTGGCGGCATCGTTGTCGAGGTTGGTGACCGAAAGTCCGTCGAGCGTCTTAGACCGCGTCTGGAACTCGGGGAAGTCGGCCGGCCCATGACGAAGCCGGACGAAATAGGCGTCGAGAACCACTGACTTCGGGTTGATCTCCCGGGCGAAGGCCGAGGTGGTGTAGAGATCGTACGACGGAGCGCCGCCTTGCGGGAACTCGAGCTCGGACGCTTCGATCCCGACCACGTGCAGGGACACTGTCGGCCCCTTCGGTGTGATGTTGGCGCTGTTCAACACGGCGCGCCTCTGGGAAGCAGCGGCGAGCGGCACATGGAAGACCGTGCCGACATGCACGCCGTCGTCCTGCGCCAGCGTGAACGACGCCAACACTTGATCAGGATCCGACTGGTCCGGCATGCGACCCGATTCGAGTTTGACCATCTGGCGCAGACGACTCGGCGACACCTCGAAAATGGAGAAATCATCCAGATTGATCGGACGGGTACACGCGCACCGCGGTGTTCCCGACGTAGGGAACTGCGCCAACGTGGACGAGGCGACGCCGGGCAGCGTCGCCAGTTTCGGGACCGGCTGCACGGCATAGAGAAAGGCGTCGTACCCGTGGGCTTTCTCGAAGGCGGGGAAGGCGGACGCACTGCGACGACCCGCCGCAGTGGCGGCGAGTACGAGGCCACTCACCATTGCGATGAGCAGGCAGAGCACCAACCACGAGCGCCACCGTTGGCGGAACGACCCGCGCAGGACCATTGTAAGTACGCCCACTACGACCTCCTCCGCCGAGTGTGCAACGGGGAGGAGGTCTACACAAGGGCGTCAACCGGCCAAGGTGCGTGGTGGTACCACTACCGGGCTATCGGGCTCGGGCTACCGGGCTACCGGGCTGCCGGCTGAACGGGCGATCGACCGACTTGACCGACTCGGCCGACTCGGCCGACCGGGCTACGAAGCTTCGGGGGGGCTGAACCGGTCGGAGGCCCGAATCGGGGCCAACAGCTGGGATTCGAACATTTCGGCATCGAGCGGACGCGCGAAGAGATAGCCCTGGGCTTCGTTGACCCGGTCGGCCCGCAGGATGTCCATCTCACCCATCGTCTCGACTCCCTCGGCGAGCGTCTTGAGGCCGAGATCCTTGCCCAGCTGGACCAGGGTCCGGATGAGGGTGAGCGATTCGGGCGAGGCGGCGATGGCGCTGGTGAACGACTTGTCGATCTTGATGCAGTCGATGGGAAATTGCCGGAGGTAGGCCAGCGAGGCGTACCCCGTGCCGAAGTCGTCGACCGCCACACTCACGCCCAGGTCCTTGATCGCCCGCATCCGTTGGGCGGCTGCGTTCTCGTCGCGCATGAGCGCGCCTTCCGTGACCTCGACGATGAGCGAGGTGGGATGCAGCCCGCTCGAGTGGAGGGCATGGCGAATGTGTTCGACGATCCGATCGTCGTCGAGCTGGCGGGCCGAGATGTTCACCGAAAGGTTCAGGGTGTCGCCCCGTGAGTGCCACACTGCCATCTGCCGGCAGGCTTCGCGCAGTACCCAGACGCCGATCTCGCGGATCTGCCCGGTCTGCTCGAGAATCGGGATGAATTCGTCCGGTGAGAGCAACCCTTCGGCCGGATGCACCCACCGCAGGAGCGCCTCCACCCCGACGACCGACAGGTCGTCCAGGTTGTAGATGGGCTGGTAGACGAGGCGGAACTGGTCTGCCGCCAGGGCGGACCGCAGGTCGTACTCGAGCCGGATGCGCCGTCCGATCTCCGACTGCATCTTCGGATGGAAGAACTCGAAGCGGTTCTTCCCTTCGGCCTTGGCCTTGTAGAGCGCGATGTCCGCGTCGCGCAAGCAGCTCGCCGCCCGTCGCCCGGTCGCCGACCGCGATGCCGATGCTGGTGTTGGCGTGGAGCGAGGTCAGCGAGCCGTCGAGCTCGAAGGGCTCCTGCATCACATCGAGGAGCCGTTCGGCCACCAATTCGGGAGCCACCATCGGGTCGCTCCCGTCGATCAGGACGACGAATTCGTCGCCGCCCATGCGGCCGATCGTGTCCGCCCCCCGCAGGGTGCTCGACAACCGGGCGGCGATCGCCACCAGCAGGCGGTCTCCCGTTTCGTGGCCGAGGGAATCGTTGACGATCTTGAAATCGTCGATGTCGATGTACAGCGCGGCGCCGGACGTCCCGCTGCGGCGATTCCGGGCCAGGAGCTGGTCGATGCGGTCCATGATCAGGGCCCGGTTCGGCAGGCCCGTCAGGGAGTCATGGAGCGCCTGGAACTGAAGCTCGTGATTGCGTTCGTCGATGAGGACCCTCCAGTGCGCCTGGCCGATGCCGAACGAGTAGGTCACGACGCCGAGCAACAGGCTCAGCGCGATGCCCACGACAAGAGTCAGCACCGCACCGTCGGTCGTCGGAGGCGTAGCCGTATGCCGCAGCGCCCACGCCGACCGCGCCAACAGCGCGGCCGCACCCGATCCACAGCAGCCGCAGCCGCAGGCTGAGCGCGACCCCATCGGACCGCACTCCCTCTCCGGCATCATGTTCGAGAAGGCTCTTCGACGCTCTCGCCCATCAGCACGTAGGCCACCCGCACGACCGCGACGACATCAATGGGCGTTTTCATGGCCGTGATTATCTCCAGCTGCTGACAATGAATGCTCTGCGCCGTCACAACAGAGTCCCAATTCGATTTCGTCGGGCACTGGTGCACGTGCCGCATGCGACCGTGACGCCGACGCCGTGTGCGCCGACGCTGGACGGTTCCTGTCGAGGCAACCACAGCGCAACCACGACGCAACCCCATTACGACCGGGAGCAACGACTATGAGAGGTCTGCGCCGCGTCGGCGTGACGACTCCACAAAGGCAGCCATGGCGATTCGGCCACAGGTGGATCACGCAGGTGCGGGATCACGCCGGTCAACGCGCGGACGCGGCCGCACCCGTCGGCGGGGAATCGCTCACCAGATTGGTCGAGGAACTCCTGCGCCCGGGCGCGATCGAAATGGCGGCGCAACCGATCGTGAGCCTGGCCGACGGCTCGGTCCTCGGCTACGAGATGCTGGCCCGGACATCGATTCCCTGCAGCAGCGGGCCGGACCAGTGGCTCGAGCATGCCTCGTACCTCGGGGTCCGCACCGAACTCGAGCTGGCCTGCCTGCAGGCTGTCGGCGACCGGGGCGCACCTCCGGGCGATGTCCGTCTCTTCGTGAACCTCTCGGCCAGCACCTTCCTCGACCCGCGGGTGGACGCCGTCCTGAGCCAGCTGCCGCCCCGGGTGATCGAGATCACCGAGCACGAGCCGGTCCCCGACTACCAGGAGCTGCGCCGCCGCCTCCAGATGTGGTCGGCCGCCTCGACCATGCTGGCCATCGACGACGTGGGGGCCGGCTATTCGAGCATGTCGCACGTCCTGCAGCTGCATCCCCAATTCATCAAGATCGATCGCAGCCTGGTGCACAAGGCCCACCGCGACCCGAACAAGCTCGCCGTCCTCCGCGGCCTCGTCGGATTCGCCCGCCAGGGTGGCATCACCTCGTTGGCCGAAGGGGTCGAGACGAGCGAGGAGCTCAACGCGCTGCGCGCCGTCGGCATCGATCTCGTCCAGGGCTACCTCCTGGCCCGCCCGGGGAACGGTTGGCCGCAGCCACGTCGATGGCGGACCGCCGGGGACCGCAGCGCCGGTGCCGCCGGACCAGTCGGCCACGTGGGTGGAATCCCTCGCCGAGCGGGTCGAGAAGACGCTCGACCCGATCGACGCCGCCGACGAGGTCACGGCCTACCTGAACGAGAACTTCGAATTCCTGCCGAGTGTCTATGTCGAGCGCGCCGGGGTCCTGCGCTTCCTCTCGGGCCGGGGGCAGTGGCAGGTGCTCGACGGTATCGAGGCCGGCGTGGGCCTCACCGGCTCGGCCTTCGCTGCCGGCGAGCCGATCCTGGTGCAGGACGTGTCGAAGGATCCCCGCTACCGCGAAGCGGTGCCCGGCGTCGTGGCTGAGCTCGCCGTGCCGCTGATCGTGCGACCGACGGATCGTCGGGATCCTCAACGTCGATGCCCCGGCGGCGATCAACGGCGCGCAGGCCGACGCCGTCCGGGCTGCGGCCCGCGTGCTCGAGGACGCCTTCGCCCGCACCGGGCTCAGCTCGTCCCGAGGCTCGCCCCTGGTGGACTTCGGGTGGCACGCCCCCCGCATTGCCGAGTCGACGTCGATGGAGGAACTGGCCGCCACCACCGTCACGGCGAGCGTCGCCGTGGCCCGGCTGCAGTCGGCGGTCCTCTGGACACGGGTCAAGGGGGGCCTGGTCCAACTGGGTGCGACCGGGGCCCGGGCCGACGACATCGCCGGCCTCACGTCGACCGAGCTCGAGCAGCTGGCCGGGCTGGTGTCGCACGTCGCCTCGAGTTACAGCACCGGGCCCGGTCATCAGCCGGACGTTCGGACCGATGGGGCTCCTGCGCGACCAGGGATTCGGCACCGTCTTCGTGGCGGCCATCCGGGACCGTGGCGTGCCCTCGGGACTGCTGGTCCTGGCCGGGCCCGACGCCGGGATCATCGAGTCGGAGGCCGTCCAGGCCCTCGAGCTCCTGTGTGTCCTGGCCGGCGTCACCCTGGCGCGCATCGGGCCCTCCTGAGCCCGTCGGGGCGCCGAACACCCGCTCTGTAGGCGAATTCGCCTTCTCGGTACGCCGTCGGTCGTACCGGAAATTCTCGCCACGGCAGGCATGCCACGGGCTCACGGCCCGCTCGCTGGCGCCCTTTGGTCGTACCACTGGTAGGAACACGTCGCCGCCAAATGCGGCCTCGGGCGTGCCCGCGTGCCACACTGTTGGCCCGCCGCCCGGCCGACGAACGGAGACGTCGTAGCAAGTGTTGGTTTTCACCTTCCCAGGACAGGGTTCGCAGCGATCCGGAATGGGCGAACCCTGGGTCGATCACCCCTCGTGGGAGTTCGTCGAGGAAGCGTCGGAATCGGCCGGGCGCGACCTCTCGTACCTCCTGTTGGAGGCGCCGATCGAGGAGCTCACCCGCACCGAGAACGCCCAGCTGGCGACCACGGTGCTCAGCCTCGTCGTCCTCGATGCGGTCGAACGCCTGGGCCTCTCCCCCGCCGCCTGCGCCGGGCACAGTCTGGGCGAGTACACCGCACTGGTGGCGAGCGGCGCCCTGACGTTCGAGGACGGGATCCAGCTCGTCGTCGCCCGCGGCAACGCCATGGCCAAGGCCGGGGACGAGTCGCCCGGCACCATGGCCGCCCTCCTCGGGATCTCCGACGACGATGCCGAGGCCGCCTGCCAGAGGGCAGAGGGCGACGTGTGGATAGCCAATTACAACGCGCCCGGCCAGGTGGTGATCGCCGGCACAGCGGAGGCGGTGGCCTGGCCGGGAAACTGGCCAAGGAGCTCGGGGCCAAACGGGTCATGCCCATCCCGGTGTCGGGCGCCTTCCACACGCCCCTCATGCAGGGGGCGCGCGCCACGCTCCGCGAGGCGCTGACGCACGTCACGTTCCGCACGCCCGAGGTGCGCGTCGTGGCCAACGTCGATGCCCGGGTGCACGACGACCCGGCCGACTGGCCCGGCCTGCTCTCGGCCCAACTCTGCAGCCCCGTGCGGTGGCGCCAGACGCTCGAGACGTTCGCCGGTCTCGGGCTCACCTCCCTGATCGAGCTCGGGCCCGGAGGGGTGCTGAGCGGCCTGGCCAAGCGGAGCCTGCCCGAGATCCAATCGCTGGCGGTGGCCAAGCCGGCCGACCTCGACACGCTGATGGACCGGATCGGCGAGGCGGGCACGTGGCGGGCCGAGCCGGCGCTGCACCAGGGCGAGCACCTCTACATGTCCGAGCGGGTGGTGGTGAGCCCGGGCAGCGGCGTGTTCACGCCCGAAGAGTCCCTGCGGGCACCCGGGCACGGGCCTCCTCCCCGGCACCGAAGGCGGTCCCGATGCCGATGCCATCTCCGTCGTGGCCGTGGGCGACGTGGTGGGGCAGGTCGGCGAGACCGACGTCCGCACGCCGTTTGCGGGCCAGGTCGTCGGCTGGCTGGCCGCGGCGGGTGAACGCGTGCAGGACGGCCAGCCCCTGGTCTGGATACGCGTCCCGGACCGGACCTGACCTGATGGCCGTCGTGCTCGTCACCGGAGGCAACCGCGGCATCGGGGCGGCGTGCGTCCAGTGGTTCCTGGCCAACGGCGACCAGGTGGCCACCACCTACCGGTCCGGCGACGCGCCGCTCCCCCCGAGGGCGCCGACGCCGACCGCTTCCTCGCCGTGCGGTGCGATGTCACCGACAGCGCGCAGGTCGACGCGGCCTTCGCCACCATCGAGGGCACCTGGGGGCCGGTCGAGGTCCTGGTGGCCAACGCCGGCATCACGCGGGACGGCCTCATGCTGCGGATGAGCGAGGATGCCTTCACCGAGGTGATCGACGCCAACCTGACCGGTTCGTTCCGGGTGGCCAAGCGGGCCGTCGCCAAGATGCTGCGCCTCCACACCGGGCGCATCATCTTCCTGTCGTCGGTCAGCGCCTACGTCGGGCTCCCCGGGCAGGCCAACTACGCGGCCTCCAAGGCCGGCCTGGTGGGCATGGCCCGGTCCATCGCCCGCGAGGTGGGGAGCCGGCAGATCACCGTCAACGTGGTGGCGCCCGGACTGGTGGCGACCGACATGACGAATGCCCTGGGCGAGGACCGGGTCGCCGCCATGACGGGCCAAGTTCCGCTGGGGCGGATCGGCTCCGCCGATGACATCGCCGGGGTTGTCGGATTCTTGGCCTCGGACGCGGCGGCGCTACATCACCGGCGCCGTCATACCGGTCGATGGCGGACTGGGCATGGGCTTGTAACGTGGACAGTCACCAAACCGAACAAGGAGCAGATTGTGGACAGCGACGCAGCGTTCGAGAAGTTTCGCGAGTGCGCCGTAGAGGTGCTGCAGGTGCCGGCGGAGAAGATCACCAAGGAAGCCAAGTTCGCCGAGGATCTCGACGCCGATAGCCTTGACCTGGTGGAATTGGTCATGGCCCTCGAGGAGTCCTTCGACATCACCGTCGAGGAGACCGAGCTGGAGGACGTCACCACCATCGGCCAGGCCTTCGATCTGATCTCCTCCAAGCTCTGATGCAGCTCGGGATAGGTGCCGACGGCATCCCGATCCCCGGGTCGGCGGGTGGCGATCACGGGCCTGGGCGCGGTCACCTGCTGTGGGGTCGGCGTCGACGCGCTGTGGGAGGGCCTCCTGCACCCCTCTGTCGTGGGTGGCCCCGTGCGCGACTTCGAGCCCGAGCAGTGGTTCGGGCCCAAAGAGGTGCGCCAGATCGACCGGTTCGCCCAATTCAGCATCGCCGCCGCCGACCTGGCCGTGAAGGACGCCGGGGAGATCGGGGCCGACCCGGCCAAGTCGGGCGTCATCTTCGCCACGGGTGTCGGTGGGTTCGACACCTTGGCCGAGCAGGTCGGTGTCTACAACGAGCGGGGGGCCCGCCGGGTTTCCCCGCGGCTCGTCCCCATGATGATGGCGAATGCCGGCGCCGCCGGGATCTCCATGCGCTTGGGCTGGCACGGTCCGGCCGAAGTCATCGTGACGGCATGCGCCGCCGGCACCCACGCCGTCGCCGCCGCGGCGCGCCTGGTCGCGTCGGGCCGCTGCGACGTCGTCGTCAGTGGCGGCGCCGAGGCCAGCCTGCACCCGGTCGCCATCGCCGCCTTCAGCAACATGACCGCCCTGTCGACCTCGGGCCACTCCCGTCCCTTCGACATCCGCCGGGACGGCTTCGTCTCGACCGAAGGCGCCGCCTCCCTCGTCCTCGAGGACTGGGACCGCGCCGTGGCCCGGGGCGCCACCATCTACGCCGAGCTGGCCGGGTCGGCCAGCACGGCCGACGCCCACCACATCACCGCGCCCCTCCCCCGATGGCGCCGGCGCCGTGGCCTGCATGGAACTTGGCCCTGGCCGACGCCGGGATCTCCGCCGGGCGACGTGGGGCACATCAACGCCCACGGGACCTCGACGCCGCTCAACGACCTGGCCGAATCCCGGGCCATCAACAAGGTCTTCGGCGAGCCCGGCCCCCTGGTCACCTCGACCAAGGGCGTCACGGGGCACGGGTTGGGCGCGGCGGGCGCCATCGAGGCGGTGGCGTCAGCCCTGACGATCCACCACTCCCTCATTCCGCCGACGGCCGGCTACGAGCAGCCCGATCCCGAGATCACGCTGCGGGTGGTCCACGGCGAGCCTCTCGCCTGGGAGCCCTCAGCGGTCCTGTCGAACTCCTTCGGCTTCGGCGGCCACAACGGCTGCCTGATCCTGCTCCCCCCGTCCTGAGGTCGGGTCAGGTCAGGCCGGGGCGGTGCCCGTCAGGTCCTGGACGTCCACCGCGCGGCAGGTCCTCGACCTCCTGCTTGGTCAGGCTGAGTCGCAATCGAGCCCTTCTCGATCGCCATGACCGGATCCGATGGGGATCGCCACTTCTTTGCGTCCCCAGAGGTGGCCCTCCTGGAGAAGGACGTGCGTCACGTGATGGTTGACCGGCTCGATGACCAGTCCCTGCACCCGCCCGATCTCGCCGTCGGTGGCATGCACGGTCTCGTCCCGCCGCACACGCCACCTCACCCAACGGCAGGGTGTCCGTGGTCACCGGCGGCGTGACGTTGCCCGGGCCGAGCCCGTAGTACGGCAGCACCAGGACCTCGCTGGACGTGTAGCCGGGCTCGAGCCCGCTGCCCGGCAGGAAGTGCGTCTCTTCGGCGAAGTCCAGGGCCTCGAACTCGGCCAGCGTGCAGCTGAGCGCGACCGTGTCGTGCCGAGGACCCACCAGAGCGAGCGGCACCAGTCGGCCGATCCCCTCCCGATGCTTGGGCTCCACCACGATGTGCGTCACTTCCCGCAAGACCGGGTTGACGACGAGGCGGATCACCTTGCCGCACTCCCCGTCGCGGCAACTGACCTTGGCCCCGATCGTGAACTGTGTCGCCTCAGCCATAGCCAGACCCTACGGTAGCCACACGGGACGCCGTACTACGGGTCCCGTACGGGCGTCGGTCGCGATGACGGGCGGCCCGCTCGAGGGACTGCGTGTCGTCGACTGCTCGGTGACCATGGCCGGCCTCCGGGCCACCGGGCTCATGGCTGCGTACGGGGCAGACGTGGTGTGGGTCGAGCCTCCGGGCGGGAGCCCGTTGCGCCACCGATCGCCCGAGAGCGCCTCCGTGTTCAACCGGAACAAGCGCAGCGTCATCCTCGACGCGGCGGACCCGGCCCAGCGGGACCGCCTCCTCGCCGGCTGCTGGCCGAGGCCGACGTGTTCGTGGAGACCTGGGATCCCGGTGCCGCCGCCGCCCGGGCCTCGGCCTGGGCCCCGCCGCTCTGCGGCCGGTCAATCCGGGACTCGTCACCTGTTCCATCACCGGGTTCGGCTGCGACGGTCCCCAGCGGGACGTTGCCGCCCGCGAAGCCCTCGTGCACGCCCTGGTCGGCACCATGGCCGAGCAGGCCGGTCACCGCGAAGGGCCCGATCTTCGAGGGTCTGCCCCAGGCCGGCCTCGGTGCGGCCTACCTCGCCCTCCTCGGCACGCTGGCCGCGCTCTACCGGCGGTCGTCCGACGGCGTCGGCCGGCATGTCGAGACCTCGCTGCTCGACGGTGCGCTGGCCTACCACTCCATGCTCTGGAGCGAGTCCGATGCATCGGTGGCCGCCCTGGCGGCCAAGGGCGTCGGGGAGAACTCCACGGCCGGTACCCGTCTCGTCACCCGCTCCTTCGTCTGCAGCGACGGTCGGTACATCGGCATCCACACCGGCGCGGTCGGCGCCTTCGGGCGCCTGATGCAGGTGCTCGAGCTCGATGATCGCATCCCGCCCAGCGCCAGCGGCCTGGACATGGGGACCCCGCTCACCGCCGGAGCAGGCGACGCTGCTCGAGACCGAACTCCACCGTCGCATCGCCGCCGAGCCGCGCGCGCACTGGGTCGAGGTGCTGCGCCGGGCCGAAGTGTGCGCCATCGAGCACCTCGCTGCCCGGCGAGGTGTTCGACCAGCCGCAGGCGCGGCACAACCAGATGGTGGTCGAGATCGACGATCCGGTCCTCGGGCTGGTGCAGCAGGTGGCGCCGGCCGCCAAGTTCCCGTCGCTCGGCCCGGTCCACCTCACTCCCGCCCCGACGCCGGGGCAGCACACCGAGCAGTCCTCACCGACGCGTGGGACGGCCCACCCTTCGGGCGGCGTCGAGCCGGCTTCGCGCCGGTCACCCTCGGCCGGCGCGGTCGACGAGCCGCCTGCTCGAGGGCGTCAAGATTCTCGATCTCGGCGCGTACTTCGCCGGGCCGTACTCCTCGCGCCTGCTGGCCGACCTCGGCGCCGACGTCATCAAGCTCGAACCCACGCAGGGCGACCAGCTGCGGGGGATCGATCAATGCTTCTTCCCGGCCCAGGCCGGAAAGCGCTCCATCGCCATGGACCTCAAGGCACCCGGCGTGCGAGCCCGCCATCGAGGGCCTGCTCGAATGGGCCGACGTCGTGCACCACAATTTGCGACCCGGAGCGGCCGAGCGCCTCGGGCTGGCCTACGACGACGTCCGCCGCGCACCACCCCGGAGGTGATCTATCTCTACGCCCCCGGCTGGGGCTCCGGTGGTCCCGACATGCTCCGCCAGAGCTTCGCGCCGATGATGTCCGGCTACGTCGGCGTCACCTTCGAAGCCGCCGGGCCGTTCAACGAACCCCTCCCGACGCCCTGCAACGAAGACCCGGGCAACGGCATGCTCGGGGCCGCGTGCATCCTGATGGGGTTGCTGCACCGGCGCCGGACCGCGGAGGCACACGGGATGTACATCGAGAATCCCGCAACTGAACGCCACGATGTCCCATGTGGCGCACATCGTGCGTCGCGTGGACGGCGGCGGCGCCGGGGGCGAGGTGTTGGGCGCCGGCCGGCTCGACACGCTCCAGTACGGATTCGGCCCGTTCGAGCGGCTGTACCGGACGGCGGACGGCTGGATCTGTCTCGCCGCCGCTCGAGGAGACGCGAGATCGCCGCCCTGGGCGAGGTGCTCGACCTCGATGCTCGAACTCGATCTGGCGGGGACCGACCTGGCCGACCTCATCGCCGACCGCATCGAGGAGCGGGACACGGCGACCTGGCTCGCCGTGTTCGAAGCGCGCCGGGGTGCCTGCAGTCGAGCCGGTCGGGCGCAACACGCACGCCTTCTTGAATGATCCGGAGAATCGGCGCACCGGCCGGGTCGCCGAGTGCCGGCACCCGCCAAGGGGAACGTCCGGGAGCTGGCCCGCCTCGTCCGGGTGAGCGGGTGCACCGACCCGCCCCACCGGTTGGCCCCCGACCTCGGAGCGCACACCGAGAGCATCCTTCGCACCGTGGGACTCGAACCCGACGAGATCGCCGACCTGCGTGCGCAGGGGGTGATCCGGCCCTGACCTCAGTCGATGGCCCGGCGGAGCGAACCGACGAACTCCGCCGCCGCCTCGGGCCCACCGCCGGCCAGGAGCCGGCGCACCAGTGCCGACCCGACGACGACCCCGTCGGCCACCTCGCAGACCTCGGCGGCCTGCTCGGGTGTCGAGACGCCGACGCCGACGCAGACGGGCATGTCGGTGTGGCGGCGGATCCGCTCGACCACGCGGCGCGCCTCGTCGCCCAGATCCGCCCGCTCGCCGGTGACCCCCATGCGGGCCACCGCATAGACGAAACCCCGGGCCCGGGCACAGAGGCGGGCCACCCTGTCCTCGGGACTCGACGGCGCCACCAGCAGCACGGTCTCAATCCCGGCCGCATCGGCCTCCTCGGCCCAGGGGGCGATCTCCTCGAGCGAGAGGTCGGGGATGATCGCCGCGCTCACGCCCGCCGTCATCAGGGAGTTGGCCATGCGCTTGTGGCCGGCCCGGTAGACGATGTTGTAATACGTCATGACGGCCACCGGGACCGGGGCCTCGGCCCGGGCGATGCCGTCGAGCACCTGATCGGGCACGGTCCCCCGCCCCAATGCGTTGAGCGCAGCCTCCTGAATCACCGGCCCGTCCATCATGGGGTCCGAGAAGGGGATGCCGACCTCGACCGCATCGGCGCCGGCCGCCACCACGGCGGCGAGCGACTGCTCCCAATCGTCCGTCATGCCCCCCATGAGGTAGGGGATCAAGAGCTTGCGGCCGTCACCCCGCTTGGCCCGCAGCGACGCCTCGAGCTCATGCACGGGCGCGTCCGAGGATCTCGCGCACCTGGGCCACGTCCTTGTCGCCCCGCCCCGACAGGGTGATCAGGACGGTCGAGCCCGCAGGCAGGGCGGCGGTGCCGGCGGCCCGGGCCACCCACGCCACGGCGTGCGCCGACTCGAGCGCCGGGATGATGCCCTCGGTGTGGGACAGCAACTTGAAGGCCTCGAGCACCTCGGCGTCGTCGGCCGTGTTGTACTCGGCCCGGCCGATGGCGGCCAGATGCGCGTGCTCGGGCCCCAGCCCGGGGTAGTCGAGCCCGGCCGAGATCGACTCCGCCTCCAGAATCTGACCGGCCTCGTCCTGCAGGAGCTTCGAATGCATGCCGTGCAAGACGCCCGGGATCCCGTTCGTGATCGCCGCGCCCCCGGCTGCCTCGATACCGACCAACCGCGCTCGCCGTATCCACGAAGCCGGCGAACGTCCCGGCCGCATTCGACCCCCCGCCGACACACGCCACCACGACGTCGGGGTCGGCGCCGTCGAGAATCGTCCGGCACTGCCCACGCGCCTCGTCGCCGACGACGCGCTGGAACTCGCGGACCATGTAGGGGAACGGGTGCGGGCCCATGACCGAGCCCAGGCAGTAGTGCGTGTGCTCGACCGAGGCCACCCACTCGCGCATGGCCTCGTTCACCGCATCCTTCAAGGTGCGGCTGCCGGAGGTCACCGGGCGCACTTCGGCGCCCAAGCAGCTCCATCCGGAAGACGTTGAGCTCCTGGCGCTTGGTGTCGACCTCGCCCATGAACACGGTGCATTCGAGACCGAACAGCGCCGCCGCCGTGGCCGACGCCACCCCGTGCTGCCCGGCTCCGGTCTCGGCGATGATGCGCGTCTTGCCCATGCGGCGTGTGAGCAGCGCCTGACCGACGACGTTGTTGATCTTGTGCGAGCCGGTGTGCGCCAGGTCCTCGCGTTTGAGGAGCACCCGCACGCCCAACTTCTCGGAGAGCCGCGGGCATTGGGTGACCGGCGTGGGACGCCCGCCGTAGTGGGCCAGCAGGTCGTCGAGCTCCCGGTGGAAGGCGGGATCGGCCCAGGCCTCCTTGAAGGCCTGCTCGAGGTCGAGGCAGGCCGGCATCAACGACTCGGGAACGAACCGCCCACCGAAGTCACCGAAGCGCCCGTCCGAACCGGGCTCGCTCATCAAGCTCGTCATCAGGCATCCCGCCAGTCGTAGGGCTCGGCGTCGCCCGCGGACGACGGCGAGAGGGTCACGGGTGTCGACGTCGCAGCGCCGCCGCGCGGGCGTTGACGATGAACGTCACGCAGCTTCAACGGATCCTTGCGCCCCGGGGACGCCTCGACCCCGGTCGAGACGTCGACGCCGAAGGGGCGCAGATGGGCGACGGCCTGGGCGACGTTCTCCGGACGCAGGCCCCCCGAGACGATCAGCCGGGTCGGATCGGCCACGCCCTCGGCCAGGCGCCAGTCGAACACCTCGCCCGACCCGGGGTTGGCGCCGTCGATCAACAGATAATCGGCCCCGAACTCGGCGAAGCGGCTGATGGTGCGGTCACCGGCGGGAAACGCTTTGATCACGAGGGGCAGCCGGGCCCGGACCCAGGCCGTGTCCTGCGACGACTCGTGCCCGTGGAGCTGGGCCGCACCCAGGCCGGCACGCTGCACCTTCTCCACCACTCGCTGCGGGGCCTCGTCCCGGAAGACCCCGACGGTCAGTATTTCCGGCGGCAGGCGTTTGGCGATGTCGCCGGCCAGCTGCGCCGAGATCTGCCGGCTCGAGGGGGCGAAGATGAACCCGACCGCATCGGCGCCCAGGCTGACGCACAGCAGCGCGTCCGCCTCGGACGTGACGCCGCAGATCTTGACGAAGAGCTGACCGGCCTCGTCCGCGCCTCCAGCGCCGCCAACGCCGCCCGCGCCGCCCGGGCTCATCGGGCCGCGACCGGGTGGCCGACGAGTGACCGCAGCGCCGCGGCACGATCCCCCGCCCGTACCAGCGTCTCGCCCACCAGAATGGCGTCGTAGCCGGCGTCGGCGAGCCGGCGGGCGTCGTCACCGTCCCGGATCCCCGACTCCGCCACCGCCACCACGTCCGCCGGAATGCGGGCGGCCAGGGAGATGGCCCGGTCCTGGTCGACGGCGAACGTCCGCAGGTCCCGCTGATTGACCCCGACCAGGCGCGCCCCCACCCCGAGGGCCCGCTCGAGCTCGGCCTCGTCGTGCACCTCCACCAGCGCCGCCAATCCCAGCGTGGTCGCCCTTTGGTGAAACCGCCCGCAGCTCCTCGTCACTCAGCGCGGCGGCGATCAGCAGTACGGCATCGGCCCCCATGAGGCGCGGCATCGACGACATCGAGCTCGGACACCGTGAAGTCCTTGCGCAGGACCGGCAGTTCGCAGGCCGCCCGGGCGGTACGCAGGTCGTCGACCGAACCGCCGAAGTACTGCGCATCGGTCAGCACAGAGAGGCAGGACGCACCGCCGACGGCGTACTCCTTGGCCACCAGATCGGGTTGGAGATCGGGACTCGAGGTCACCCTTGGACGGTGAACGGCGCTTGATCTCGGCAATGCACGAGAGCCCCTCCCCCCGCAGGGCAGCGACGAAGTCTCGCGGCGGCGTCTGCCGCAGCGAGATGGCCTGCGCAGCCAACTCGTCGACGTCACGGCCATCGCCGCGAGCGTCGGCTCGATGCGTGGCGAGGATGTCCGCCAGGTAGGAGGGCATGACAGCCCAGCGTAGCGGGGCAGCATCGAAACACCGGACCTACGTTACGCTCCGTCCCATGACCGATACCACCAACTTCAACCAGACCGTCATCGACGAGTTCCGCGCCAACGGCGGCAAGGTCGGCGGCGGGTTCGCCGGCATGCCGATGGTGATCATCACCACGAAGGGCGCCAAGTCGGGCCAGGCCCGGGTCAACCCTCTGGCGGCCCTGGTCGAGGACGACGGGACGCTCTACATCTTCGCCTCCAAGGGCAGGCGCGCCGACCAATCCGGACTGGTACCACAACATCGTGGCCAACCCCGAGGTCCAGGTCGAGTTCGGGGACGACGAGTTCACCGCCATGCCACCGTCCTGACCGGCGCCAAGCGCACCGAGATCTACGACCGCCAGAAGACCCTCGTTCCCGGCTTCGCCGACTACGAGGCCGGCACGACGCGGGTCATCCCCGTGGTCGCCCTCACCCGCAAGGAGCTGATTCCACAGTTCTGCAGCGCAAAAGGCCTGTGAAAGATCGGTGAAAGGCCCGTCGGGGGCCGGCAGGAGGCCTCTAAAAGGACTCTCCTGACATATCTGTGGTTCCGTCGACCAGCGGGTAGGGCCAAGATGGCCGGGTGCTGGGCTGTTTTGCCTTCACGCTCCACTCGCGACGAGGGGTAGTCAAGGGACGCCGCAGGCGAGGCCGGACACGAGTGGCCGGCCGACCCTTTACGAGCCCGGTGGTTCACTCTGCGCCAGCCACGATTGAGCTCGTCAGCCGCCCTGCGGCTGGCCTCGTTGCCGCCTTTTCGCCTATTCCGCAAGCCGGGAGGTAGATGGTGGAGTCACCCACAGATATGTCACAAGCGCCTCCACGACGGCCCGATTCAGCGGGCGAAGAGGTGCCAGCCCAGCCACATGAAGCCCACCACGAGGACCACCCGCCCGACGGGATGCGTGGCGATTTTGCCGACCACGTCGGACGGGTGCGCCACCGCTGACGGGCGCACGTACGACAGCCACCAGAGCACGAGCGCCAGGGCCCCGATGACGCCCCACACGACGTACGACGCCGTGCTGACGCTCATCGGACGGGCCCCGCGATGCCGGCATGCGACTCGCGCACGACATGCGCCGCCGCCATCCACCCGAAGAACAGCAGTGACTTGAGGAGGTAGAAGCGGTCGTTGGCGTCGGTGATGGAGCTGAAGGTCGGATGATCGGCCCGGCTCCCGTGGACCAGGTAGTTGAAGAGCTCCCAGGCCGTGAAGACGACGAGGAGGACGACCCACGGCAGATAGGGGTGCGCGGTGACACGACCGGAGCGGGTGTGGAGCGGCCAGCGCACGATCACCAGTACCGCCATGCCCACGATGGCCAGCCCGGTGAGCACATCGGCCGGGAGGGTGAACGGCGTCGTCGATGCCGCGATGAGTGCGTAAGCGGCGCCCCCTCCGACCAGTAACCAGGGTGGGAGGGGAACGCACGAGGGCTATCCGGGCGCCGTGATCGGGACGAGCGTCACCCGGGCCGGGATGCGAGCCCCCGAGGCCGTCGCCCGAGCGCACCCGTACGGGGCCGGGCGCTTCGACCGTCCGGTGCAGGTAGGCCAGGGCGACCCATGCCCCGAGCTCGGGGCTCCAGGCAGCGGACGTGATCGTTCCCACCACTTTGTCGTGCATCGCGGCCTCGGCGCCGTCGGCGCCCCCGGGCCCCCGTCCGGCGCGTCGCCGGCGTGCAGCGTCATCCCGAACGCCAGCGCCCCGTCCGGCTCCGCGCCGCCGATCACCCCCACGAGCCGGCGGGGCACGTTGTTGCCCCGCGCATCGAGCCGGGCCACGAGCTCCTGACCGGTGTAACACCCCTTGGTGAAGCTCACCGAACGATCCACGAGGCCGGCTTCGGCCGCGATGGTCTTGTCGGTGAGCTCACTCCCCATGGCCGGGATCCCCGACACGATCCGGCAGGCCTCGACGGCGTCCCGGTCGCAGGAGATGATCCCCTCGGGCATGGCTCCGGCGGCCGGGTCGAGGATCACATCTTTCGGACCGAGCAGGTCGATCCCGCTCCAGCCGTTCCATTCGTAGGGAAGGCGCAGCACGCCGTTCTCCTCGAGCACCGTCAGCAGCCCCGCCGCGGCTGCGCCCACGCCGGCGCCCCGCAGAGCCAGGCAGCGCCACGGGAGGCGCTCGATCTCGACCTTGGAACGGAGGAGGAACTTCTTGAGCCGGGCCACCATGGCGTCGCCGAATCCGGCATCCGTATCGAGCACGAAACCTTGCGCATCGACACGGGTGACCCGCAGGAGGGCGGTCAACTTCCCGTCCGGTTGGAGGAGGAGCGAGTCGGCCGTCGCCCCGATGCCGAGCGCCAGTACGTCCTGACTCAGTTGCCCCTGAAGATACGACTCGGCGTCGTCGCCGCGGACCGAGAAGACATCACGGCCGAGCAGAAAGGCACCGGCGCCGTGACGGAGCGCGGCGACCTGGGCCGTCGAGCGGGGGGGATCGGCTCGGCCACCTCGGTGCCGGCCACCCGGCCGCCGGAGCCACCCGCCGACCGGCCGCCGTCATCACCCGTGCCGCCGTCACGGCCACCAGCAGGGCGCGCACCTTCTGGCCGCACTCCTCGTCCTCGCGGACCGGGTCGCTGTCGGCCACGATCCCCGCCCCGGCCTGCACGTGGGCCCGGCCGTCGGGCGAGACGACCATGGTGCGGATGGCGATGGCGGTGTCGATGTTGCCCGAGAAATCGATGTAGCCCACGACGCCGCCGTAGACCCCCCGCTTGGTCAGCTCGAGCTCGTCGATGATCTCCATGGCGCGCACCTTGGGCGCCCCCGACAGCGTCCCGGCCGGCAGGGTCGCCCGGAGCACGTCGATGGGTCCCTTGTCCTCGGCCAGCTCACCCGAGACCTGCGACGTGATGTGCATGATGTGGCTATAGCGCTCGATGGTCATCAGCTCGTCGACCTTCTCGGTCCCGAAACGGACGACCCGGCCCACGTCGTTGCGGGCCAGATCGACCAGCATGATGTGCTCCGCCAGCTCCTTGGGGTCCTCGGCCAGCTCGCCCTCGAGCAGGCGGTCGTGCTGCTCGCTCTCGCCCCGGGGCCGCGAGCCGGCGATGGGCCGCGACGTCACGATCCCGTCGCGCAGGCGCACCATCGGCTCGGGCGAGGCACCGACGACGGTCACCTCGGGAAAACGCAGGAAATACAGGTACGGGCTGGGGTTGAGCAGGCGCAGGGCCCGGTAGACGTCGAAGGGGTCGGCATCGAGCTGAGGTCGAAACGCTGGGACAGCACGACCTGGAAGATGTCGCCCGCGGTGATGTAGTCCTTCGCCATGGCGATGGCCGCCCGGTACTCCTCCGAGCTCATGGTGCGGCTGGCCTCGGCCGATGCGATGCCCTGGCGCGGTGCCGGCACCATCTCCCCCGACCGCGTCTGCGCGCAGTCGCGGGCCAGCTCCTCGAGGCGGGCGCACGCCGCCTCGTAGGCCGCCGTCAGCTCCTCGGCCGTGGGGCCGTCGGCGCTCCCGTCGGGCACCATCGGGCACGACCACGTTGTCGATGAGCGAGATGCGCTGGCGCCAGTGGTCGAACGCGGCGAACTGCCCGATGACGACGAGCGCCGCATCGGGGTGGCCCAGGTCGTCCCGGGGGATGTCCGGCAGGCGCTCGATCTCGCGCACCACGTCGTACCCGAGATACCCGACCAGCCCTCCGTGCAACGGCGGCAGCCCGTCGAGGGTCGGGGAATGGAACCGGTCCAGAAGAGCTCTCGACGGCCTGCAGGATCCCTTCGTCGGAGGAACCGAGACCCGAGTCGCCCGGCGGCGTGCACCGCCTTGCCGCGCGCCGTGAGGGTGGCCAGCGGGCGGCGGCCGACGAACGAATAGCGACCCCAGCGCTCCCCGCCCTCGACCGACTCGAAGAGGAAGCCCTCGCCGTCGCCGACCAGATTGGCGAAGGCGCTCACCGGCGTGAGGGTGTCGGCCACGACCTCGCACCACACCGGCACGATGGCGTGCTCCTTGGCCAGGGCGGCGAACTCGACCAGGTCCGGCCGGAAGCTCAGCACGTTGCCCACTCACGACGAGCCCGGGTGCGGGGCACTCCCGGCCCCTGGCCGACCGTGCGGAAGAAACACGTGCGCTCGCCCGTGTGGCAGGCGCCCTTGCCGTGCTGATCCACCAGGATCACGAGCGCATCGCCGTCACAGTCGATGCGCACCTCGCGTACGTACTGGCGGTCCCCCGAGGTCTCGCCCTTCTGCCAGTACTCCTGCCGGCTACGGCTGTAGAACCAGGACCGGCCGCTCTCGAGCGTGCGGCGCAGCGCCTCGGCATCCATGTAGGCGAGGGTGAGCACGGTGCCGTCCGTCGCATCTTGGACGATGGCCGGGCACCAGGCCGTCACCCTTCGCGAAATCGACCGCCGCGACGAGCCCGTCGTCGACCTTGAGCGCGATGCCTGCCCGGGCTGCCGCGCCCGGGGCGCCCGGGCCACCCGACCCGTTCATAGGTACAGCCCTGTCCCGCTGTCGTTCCGCTTCGATGCGATGGCGTGGATGTCCCGTTCGCGCAGGATCACGTACTCCTCACCGTGCACCTCGACCTCGAAGCGGTCCTCGGGATTGAACAGGACGGTGTCGCCCACCTTGACCGTGCGCACGTGCGGCCCGACGGCCACCGCCTCGGCCCAACTGAGCCGGCGCGAGATCTGGGCGGTGGCGGGAATCAGGATCCCCGCCCGGGAACGGCGCTCGCCGTCGCTCTGCCCCATCTGCACCAGGACCCGGTCGAAGAGGACCGAAATCGGCTGCATCTCGTCGATGACGGGCGGTTCGGCCGTCTTTTTTGTCGTCGTTGCCACCCTGGCACGGTACCGCACGCACGCCCATATGCAGGTCAGGGGCCAGCTGCCGGCGCAGTCGGCCCGGGCGGCCCGGTCAGACCGGCCGACGTCACCCCGTGTTCGGCCATGTAGGCCTTGGCCTGGCCCAGCGTGAACTCCCGGCGATGGAAGATGGATGCGGCCAGCACGGCATCGGCCCCGCCCACTGTGGCCCCCTCCACGAGATGCTGCAGCGTCCCCACGCCCCCCGACGCCACCACCGGGATCCCCACGGCGTCCACCACGGTGGCGATGAGCTCGAGGTCGAAACCGTCCCTGGTGCCGTCACGGTCCATGGAGGTGAGAAGGATCTCGCCGGCACCGTTGGCGGCGCACTCGATGGCCCAGGCGACCACGTCGAGCTCGGTCGGGCGCCGGCCCCCGTGCGTGTAGACCTGCCAGCCGGCACCAGCGCCGGCCCCGCCGGCGCCGGCACCGGTCCGGGCCCGGGCGTCGATGGCCACCACGGCGCACTGCGTGCCGAACTCGTCCGCGATGTCGCGCACCAGGTTCGGCCGTTCGACGGCCGCCGTATTCACCGCCACCTTGTCCGCCCCGGCCCGGAGGAGGCGGCGCGCATCCTCGGTCTCGCGCACCCCACCGCCCACGGTGAGGGGGATGAACACCTGCTCGGCCGTGCGCGCCACGACCGAGACCATGGTGTCGCGGCCGTCGGACGAGGCGGTGATATCGAGGAACGTGAGCTCGTCGGCCCCTTCGGCGTCGTAGCGCGCCGCCAACTCGACCGGGTCGCCCTCGTCGGTCAGGTCGATGAAGCGGACGCCCTTGACCACCCGGCCGTCCGTCACGTCGAGACAGGGGATCAGACGGACACTGCGCACGCGGCGACCGCCTCCTTCACGCTGAAACGCCCTTCGACCAAGGCCTTGCCGACGATGACGCCGTCCAACGTCCGCCGGCCCGCCTTGGGATCGGTCACCGTCAGCCCCGCCAGGTCACGCAGGTCGTCGAGTGTGCCCACGCCGCCCGACGCGATGACCGGCAGCGCAGCTCGGCGCGGCCAGCTCCAACAACGCCCGCAGTCCCTCGATGTCGCTGCCCCCGAGCATCCCGTCGCGGACGATCGCCGTGGCCACCACGGCACCGATCGGCTCGTGTGCCCACAGCGCCAGCAGTTCGGGCAAGGTCCGCCCCGAGCCCGCCTCCCACCCGTGCGCCCTGGCCTCGGCCACGCCATCGGGTCGCACCACGTAGTCCAGCCCGACCGCGACCTGGCCCGGCCACCGCCGGGCGCACTGGGTCGCCAGCGTCGGATCCTCCAGGGCGGCCGTTCCCATCACGACCCGGGCCACGCCCAGATCGAGAACGGCCGCCACGTCGTCTTCGCTGCGGATGCCCCCGCCCGTCTGCACCTTCACGCCCGACCCGCCGGGGCCGCCCGGGCCGCCCGCTCCGCCGCACACCCGGCCAGCTCGACGATGCGGCCCAGGGTCTCGCGCTCGTGGGGCACGCCGGTGCGGGCCGCATCGAGGTCCACCACGTGGATCCACGATGCGCCGCCCTCCATGTAGGTGGCGGCCAACGCCAACGGGTCCCCGTAGCGCTGCTCCCGCTCGAAGTCGCCCTGGGTCAACCGCACGGCTCCCCCGTCGCGCAGATCGATGGCTGGATACAGGATCATGCAGCCGAGCGCGACGAAGTTCGCCAGCAGGGCCAGCCCGGTACGACCCGACTTCTCGGGGTGGAACTGCGCCCCCCACAGGTTCCGGCGCGCCACCAGCGCCGCCACCGGGCCGCCGTAGTCACAGACGGCCACGGTCTCGGGCCCGACCGGTGGGGCGTAGGAGTGCACGAAATAGACCCACGGCTTCTCCTCCAGCCCGTGCAAGGGCGTCGGGCCGCCGTCGCCGGCGCTGCCCCCGACCACCTCGAGCTGGTTCCACTGCATCTGCGGGTGCTTCTCGGTCGACGGCAGGAGCGCCACCCGCCCCGCGAAGACGCCCAACCCCGTCGCCTCAGGGCTCTCGTCGGAGCCCTCGTACAAGAGCTGGAAGCCGATGCAGACGGCCAGGAAGGGGATCGCCGGCCCCGATCGCCCCCCGGGCCGCCGCGGCGAGGCCGCTGTCATCCAACGCCCGCGGCACAGGCCCCGAAAGCACCCACGCCGGGCAACACGACGGCGTCGGCGGCTTCGACCTCGACCGGGTCGGTGACGAGGCGGGCCGCCGCGCCGACGTGCTGCAGAGCCTTCTCGGCCGACCGGAGGTTCCCGATGCCGTAGTCGAGCACCGCAATCTTCGGGCCGCCCCGGCCGGCCGGGCCGGCTGCGCTCACAGGCTCCCCTTGGTCGACGGGATCCCCGCTCCCTCGATGCGCACCGCGTCGCGCAGGCACCGCGCCACGCCCTTGAACCCCGCCTCGAGCATGTGGTGGGTGTTCTTGCCCTCCCGGCGGCGGATGTGCAGTGTGAGATTGCCCGCCGTGGCGAAGGCGCGCCAGAACTCCTCGGCCAGCTGGGGGTCGAACGGCGGCGAGCCCAGGCCGGCCGCGTCCGGGGCGAACTCGACGTCGTAGGCCAGGAAGGGACGACCGGAGAGGTCGAGGGCGACCTCGATGAGGGCTTCATCGAGCGGCAACTGCATCGACGCAAAACGGCGGATCCCCCGCTTGTCGCCGAGGGCTTCGGCGAGGCAGGCCCCGAGCACGATCCCGACGTCTTCGACCGTGTGATGGGCATCCACGTGCAGGTCGCCCTCAGCGTGGACGACCAGATCGAACGAGGCGTGCCGACCGAGCTGCTCGACCATGTGGTCGAAGAACGGGAGCCCGGTGCTGACATCGACCGTGCCGGTGCCGTCGATCTCGAGCGAGGCCTCGATCGTGGTCTCCTTGGTCTTGCGCTCCCTGGCCGCCCGGCGGTCTCGCTGGTCTCGCTGGTCCATGTCTGTCTCGGTCATTGCAGGCACTCCTCCAACGCACTCAGGAATCGGTCGTTCTCGTCGGGCCGCCCGATCGTCACCCGCAGGCACCCGGGCAGGCCCTCCCAGCTGGCGCAATTGCGAATGAGCACGGAGCGCTCGAGGAGGCCCTCCCATACCTTGTCCGCACTCTGGTGGAGCGGGCGGAAGAGGATGAAATTGGCATCCGACGGCCAGCTTTCGACCGGAAGGTCACCCAGGGCGGCCGCCACCCGGCCCCGCTCCTCGGCGACGAGCGCCACCCGGGCCTCCATCTCGTCGGTGTACTCCAGGGCCAGGAGACCGGCCAATTGCGTCTGCGCCGACAGATGGTACGGCAGCACCACTGCCTCGCAGGCCCTTATGACCTCGGGATCGGCCACCAGGTAGCCGAGCCGTGCGCCGGCCATGGCCCACGTCTTCGAGAACGTGCGGGTGACCACCAGGCCCGGGTGGTCCCGCCCGCGCAGGTCCAGGGCGGTCCAGGAGGAGAACTGACCGTAGGCCTCATCGACGACGACGAGGCCCGGGGCGAAGGTCAGGATCCCGGCGACGGTCTCCCTCGGCTCGGCCCGGCCCGTCGGGTTGTTGGGCGAGCAGATGAACGTGATTTCGGGTCGCTCCCGCTCGAGGAGGGTCCGGGCGTCGTCGAGGTCGATGCGGAAATCCTCGGTCCGCCCACCCTCGACGACCGTGGTGCCGGTCAGCCGGCTGATGTGCGAGTGCAGGGCATAGGTCGGCTCGAACAGGGCAGCCTTGCGACCGGGACCCCCGTAGGCCAAAAGCAGGCACTGCAGCACCTCGTTGGACCCGTTGGCGCAGAAGACCTCTTCGGGTTCGACGCCGTGGAGCGCGGCCACAGCGGTCCGCAGTTCCGTGGCCGGGCGGTCGGGATACCGGTGGAACGACACCTCGGCCAGCGCCTGCAGGAGGTCGCGGCTCCACTGCTCGGGAGGCGGAAAGGGCGACTCGTTCGTGTTGAGACGTACCTCGGCCTCGACCTGGGGCGAGTGGTAGCCCTCGCCGAGCGAGAGGTCCGGCCGGATGGGCGGGAGCTGGGTCATGTCGGTCCCGGAGCCTTGGCCGGCGGCTCGCCGGCCTCAGGCGCAGGTTGGGCGGAGGCCAGGGCGGCGAGGCGGAGGCGGATCGAGTCGGCGTGCGCGGGTAGGCCCTCGGTCTCGGCCAGCGTGATGACCGGGGGTCCGAGCTGCGTGATCGCCCCGGGGGTCACGGTCACGGCGTGAATGTGGCGGCGGAAGTCGTCCGCCCGCAGAGCTGACGAGAAGCGCGCCGTGCGATTGGTGGGCAGCACGTGGTTGGGCCCGGCCATGTAGTCGCCCAGGCTCGCCGGCGACCATGGGCCGAGGAACACCGCACCGGCGCTCTCCACCAGTTCCACCAGGCTGGCCGGGCCGGCGAGCAGGTCATCGGACACGATGATCTCGAGGTGTTCCGGAGCGACGGTGTTGGCGACCGCCATGGCATCGTCGGGCCCCGTCACGAGGCAGGCGATCCCCGCGGTGGCGAGGGTGGATTCGAGGTCGGCCCGCCGGGGCGAGGCCGCCACGATCCGGTCGACCTCGGCGCTGACCGCGGCCAACAGCGACTCGTCCCAGGTCACCAGCCAGGCCAGCCCATCGGGACCGTGCTCGGCCTGGACGACGAGGTCGATGGCGGCGAACCCGGGCGGCGCACCGGGGCCGGCGACGACGACGATCTCGGAGGGGCCCGGCGAAGGCCGACGCCACCCCCACGACCCCGCTGACCTGGCGCTTCGCCTCAGCCACGTAGGCGTTGCCGGGGCCGGCGATGACGTCGACCCGGGGGATGGTGGCGGTGCCGTAGGCCATGGCCCCGACGGCCTGGGCGCCGCCGATCCGGTACACCTCGCTGATGCCGGCGATGGCCGCCGCAGCCAGCGTGGCGTCGTCGACCCTGCCGTCGGCGGCCGGGGGACGCTGAGCGCGATGTCGGCCACCCCGGCCACCCGGGCGGGTGCGGCGCACATGAGGACGGTCGAGGGGTATCGAGCCCGCCCGCCCGGCGCGTAGATACCGGCACGGCCCACGGGGCGCGTGAGGTGGTGCCACGCTGCACCCCGCCCGACTCGAAGTCCCCCGGGGGGGTCCCCTCGTGGGAGTGGTACGCCACGATCCGGTCGTAGGCCAGCTCGAGCGCGCTGCGCAGCGCGGGGTCGATCCGGCCGAGGGCGTCGGTGATCTCGGCTGCGGGGACACGGATGCCGGGGGTCGGAGTGGCGGCGCTCAGGTCCACCCCGTCGAACTTCAGCGTGCATTCGATCAACGGCCCCGTCGCCGTCTTTCCGGACGCGGCGCAGGACCTCGGCCACGGCCTCGTGCACATCGGCGCCGGGATCAGCCGGGCGCGGGAGGAGGTGATCGAAGGGCGGTTGGGCCCCACGGAGATCGAGCACGCGGAGGGACATGAGGACCCAAGGCTACTGGCGACGCGTGACCCTTCCGGGCGTACGCAGGGCATTGGCCGCCCGGGCGGCCCCCGGAGCTACGAGGCCGTGTTGGCCACCATGGTCGGGCTGACCTGCATCTGCTCCCACTGTCTCCGCCGCTCGGTGACGAGCTCGTTCACTGCGCTCGTGACTTCGGGGCGGGCGTCGGGGATCTTCATGTCGAAGTTCTCCACGCCGTGGCGGATCTCCAGGATTTCGACGCCGTCAGGACCGGCGTTGTACTGGTAGGGGGCATCCTCGGGGACGAAGAAGCCGTCCCCCGCCCGCAAGGTCTGATTTCCCATGACCGCCGAGCCGCTGATGACGTAATAGAGACAGTCGACATTGTGGGTGTGCCGAGGGAGCGGGTAGTCGGGCTTGAACCACAGGGTCACGAGGCTGAACCCGCCCTCGTCCTCGCTCTGTCGCAGCAGCACCTTGGTTTGTGCGCCTGCCCCCAGGCCGGCCGCAAGACTGGCGCCGAACGCCGCCTGGGTCTGGGGCGACATCTCCGGGTTCGACATCAGGTCGGTCTCCATGAGGTCAACCGCATCCTTGGCTCGAAAGAGGGAAATCCCCCTTTTTCTCGTCTTCGTGCTCATGTTCGCCCGCCCCTTTTTGGTGTCTGCGTGCTCGTGCTTGCCTCTTGGAAGGGTACATCGGTGGGCGGCGGGGGGGCGGGCTCGGCGATCGTGGCGGACATGCGGCGGGTGGCGCCGACAGTTTCTTTCGTGAGATGTCCGCCACTCCTTCCGTCACGGCCGAGCGGGGCCGGGCGCAGGCGCTGGCGCAGGCGCAGGCGCAGGCGCAGCGCGACGAACTCGAACACGCCGTGCGCTCCGTCCAGTCCATTGTGCGCGACGCGCAACCACACACGTTGTCGGGCGACGAGGCACGTGTCTTCGCCGACCTGTTCGCCGAGGCAGAGCGGGCGGCCTCGGCAGGCCTCGCCTTGTTCACCCCCGTCGTGGACAAGAGCGGCTCCTATGCGAAGGTCGGTCACGGGTCGGCCGTCGATTGGCTGGCTGCGATCTCTGGCTCGTCGCCCGGCATGGCCAGGGGTCGGCTCACCGCGGCGCAGCGGGCGAGCAAGAACGAGGGGCTCACCGGGGCACTGCACTCGGCCCAGCTCTCGAGCGCCCAACTCAAACTGATAAGTGACACCGAGGCGGCAGCCCCGGGCAGCGCTGCGACATTGTTGGAGATGGCCGACCGGGGAGTGTCGCACCAGGAGATGAGCGACAACGCGTCCCGCTTGCGGGCCGCAGCGCGTTCCAAGGAGAACGAACGGGAGCGCCGGGATCGGGTATCCAAATGGCGGCACTTTCGCTGGCGCCAGCATCCCGCAGGCGGGGTGCGGGGCGAGTTCCTGTGCGATGAGATCGAATGGGCTGGGCTCGCTCCACGGCTCGAAGCGCTGGCCAAGGAACGCTGGAAGAGTGCACATACGGGCGAATCACTCGATGCCCACCGGATGGATGCCCTCCTCTGGCTGCTGGCGGGCGGGTCGATAGTGCCGGCGGTGAGGGAGCCCGGGTCGGGGTCGGGGTCGGGTTCAGCGAGTCGGCCCCACACGATCGTCATCGTCGACGCGGAGGCACTCAGGCGCGGTACCGCCATGGGAGCCGAACTCTGCGAGATCGAAGGTATCGGGCCGGTCTCGGTCGACGCCGTCGTGGAGTTGGTCGGCCAAGGAGGCATGCAACTCCTGGTCAAAGACGGCGTCGACGTGCGCACCGTCACCAGCACCAGGCGGAACCTGCCCCAGCGGGTCGAGGCCGCACTGTTGGTCCGGGACCGCACCTGCGTCGTTCCGCAATGCGGAAAACGGCTTGGCCTGGAGGTGGACCATTGCCGCACCGACTTCGGTGACAACGGTCCGACCGAAATGGAGAATCTGGCCCGATTGTGCCCGGAACATCACGACCTCAAGTCCTACGGGGGCTTCCGGATCGAGGGTGGCCCGGGCGAGTGGCAGTGGATCGCTCCGGAGCATCCGAGGAGCGCCCGTTACATCGCACTGGCCCGAAGGATGGCGGCGGCGAAGGGCAAGGCGAAGCGGAATGATCCCCGGCAAACCTGACGGGTCGGACCGGGTCTGTGCACAACCACCGAAGTAGGCCATCATCAGGAGATGACATCTGCGGCCGAGCTCTCTTCCCTGTCGTCAACCCTCAAAGAGCTCTACGACCGCGTCTCCACCATGGCCGAGTCGGCGCAGGCCGGTGGCAACGAGGACATGGCCCGGGAACTTGTTCGCCGTCGAGCGCTCGCTCGCGGGCGCACTTGCGACGGCTGGGCCGGTTCACTCAGACGGCGTAGAGGACCAGCTCGTGTCCGAGGAGCGTCGCCGCACTCCGTAGGACGGCCTGGCGCTGGGCCACGACGGCACAGTTGCGTCGATCAGCCAGCTCGATGACGGCGATCACGGCGAGATCGGTGGTGTCGCATCGAGCGGCCAGCTCTCCTGAGCGGCGGGCGGCCTCGCTGTTGAACGGTTCGACCTCGGTCCCGTCCAGCAACTCGGCGATACGGTCTCCCCGCGCTTCGGTCCGGTACGCCTCGGCCACGGCGACCGCCGGAATGACCGGCACGATGCCGTTCGACAGCGCCGCCCGGTGCAGGGCCCACATCATGCGATCCCCTCTGGCCGCCGCGTGCAGGGCCCCGACCCCGTAGACGAGTCCCTCCCGTCGGGCCGGGCTCACGTGTTCAACGGCGTCGGACCCGGGAAGCTACCCCGGAGACGCCGGAACGGAGGCGGGCCAGAAGCGCTTCGCCCGCAGCCAACTCTTCAGCGCTGAGCGATCCCGTTTCGCCCTCCCAGGCGGCGACCCCCCGTAGCCCCTGACGCACCTGGAGCTGCTTCTCCGCCGCATTCGACAGCCACGCGCTGAAGGAGACGCCATCCTGCTTGGCCGCCTCTTCGACGGCGGTCGCCACTTCGTCAGCCAAGGAAACCGACCGCTTGGTCACCATGGAAAAAATGGTAACACCTTCAGTACTACCGGCCTGTCGGCGCCAACCTGGCCGGAGTAAGGCCGTGCGACCTGGCAGTTAAACCGATGCCGGCCCCAAAGGGCCGGCATCGGACGGACCGTCCGGGAGGCGGATCCCATTGACGGCCCTGACCGGAACCAGGTGGCGGGAACCGGTTCCAATTCTAAGTGTAATCCCAGGATGAGCCTGAGCGTCATCGAGGGACGTCATTGCCGGACCCGAGGCCGAGCACGAGGCCGTGCTACACGGTCGAGGATGGGCAGATGTCCGCCAAGATGCAGCGGATGCACGCCGGTCGACGGGCGATGCAGACCGCCCGTCCGTGCAGAATCAGGCGGAGGCTGAACGCCCCCCGTTCGGCTGCCGGGACGAGCGCATTCAGCTCGTGCTCGACCTTGACCGGGTCGTCGAGCTTCGTGAGGCCCAGGCGCTTGCTGAGCCGGAGGACGTGCGTGTCGACCGGGAGACCGGGCAGACCGAAGCGCACAGCTGCGGACCACATTGCCCGTCTTGCGCCCCACCCCCGGCACGGTGACGAGGTCGTCCAGGTCGGTCGGCACCTCGCCGCCGAAGCGGTCCTCCAGTGCCGCCGCCATGCCGATGAGGCTGCGGGCCTTGGCCCGGAAGAACCCGGTCGAATGGATGATCTCCTCGAGCTCCTCGGGGTTGGCGCGGGCCAGTGAGGCCGGGTCCGGGTAGGCGGCGAAGAGCGCTGGCGTCACCATATTGACCCGCACGTCGGTGCTCTGGGCCGACAAGATCGTCGCCGCCAGCAACTGGAACGGAGAGTCGTGCGTGAGCGCGCACAGCTCCTTGGCCGTGCCCGGGATATTCCTCGGCCAGGCGCTGCATCACCACCCGGGCCATGCCCTTCGGCGTTCTGGGACGTCCCACCCCGTCACGGTACCGGGTTAACGTGCGCGCATGAACGTGCTCGTCCTGAGCGAACTCGACGACGCCCAACTCTCGGATCTCGCGGCACTGCTGGCTCGCTGCGAAGCGTTCGACGGCCATCCGGCGCTGGCCGAACCTCAACGGGCCGCCGCGGCTCGGCGGGACCTCGGCGGACACGGCGCGCAGGCCGTCCTCGGATACGAAGGGGACGCGCTTATCGGATGCGCCCTCATCACTCCGGCCATCGACGGAGCGACCGCGCTCCACGTCGCCGTCGATCCGCTCGCACCGGGGGGAGCAGGAAGACATCAAGGACGGAGCTCCTCCGCGCCGCCCTCGACCAGGCCGCCCCCGATGCACCCCGTCCGCCTCTGGCTCATGCAGGCCACCGACCGCGACGACGCCGAGGCGGCACGGCTCGGCTTCGCACCCGAACGAGACCTCTTGCAGATGCGGGTGCAGCTCCCCCTCCCCGCCGACATCGTGGCCGCGCAGCCGTCCCGTGGTCACCCGGCCCTTCGAGCCCGGTCGGGACGACGAGGCCTGGCTCGCCGTCAACAACCTGGCCTTCGCCGACCACCCCGAACAGGGCGCTTGGACCCTCGAGGATCTCCACGAACGCACCTCGGCGGCGTGGTTCGATCCCGAGGCGTTCCTGATAGCCGACAGCGAGGACGGGACGGGGTTGATCGGTTCGTGCTGGGACAAGTTGCACTTCGAGAGCACGCCCGTCATGGGCGAGATCTACGTCATTTCGGTCAATCCCGCCCGCCACAGCGAAGGATGGGGACGGGCGCTGACCGTCGCCGGTCTGCAGTGGATCGCCGGCAAGGGCATCACCACCGGCATGCTGTACACGACCTCCTCGAACACAGCGGCCGTGAAGCTCTACACCTCACTCGGCTTCACCATCGATCATGTGGACCGGTCCTACGTGCGCCCACCGGTCGGCTGATCTGCTCGGCGGCTCAGCCCGTGCCCGTGCCGATCGCCCGTCCGATGCCGTAGGTCACTCCGGCGGCCACCGCCGTGATCACCAGTTGGCGCAGCGCGGAGCGCACACGGGAGCGTTGCGTGAACGTCGCCAACACGACGCCGACCGCCAGGGACGCCACCACGGTGAGGATGATCGACGCCACGATCGCCGCGGTGCCGCTGGTGATGAGCCACGGCACGAGCGGGATGAAGGCACCGAGGGCGAACGACAGGAACGACGACACCGCCGCCTGCACGGGGGAGCCGAGATGCGCCGGGCTGATGCCGAGCTCCTCCCGCGGCGTGCGTCTCGAGGGCCAACTCGGGGTCCTGCATGACCTCGTGCACCATGTCGCGGGCGACGGCGGGGGCGATACCGCGCTCCTCGTACATGCCGAGGAGCTCCTGCGCCTCGCCTTCGGGACTCTGCGAGAGGGACTCTCGTTCCACATCGAGCTCGCGCTGGAGGAGCTCGCGCTGGGCCGCCATGGAGAGGTACTCCCCCGCCCCCATGGAGAAGGCGCCGGCGACCAGACCCGCCACCCCGACCAGCCGGACGATCTGGCCCCCGGGACTGGCGCCCGCGACGCCGAGCACCAGCGAGATGTTGGTGACCAGGCCGTCGCTCAGCCCGAAAACGGCCGCTCTCGCCCCACCGCCCCGGACATCACGATGCTGGTGGAACTGGAGCTGATCGGGCACTTCCACAAGCGTAGTGATCCTCGGTGCCCCGGCCGCGATACTCTCTGATAGCCGGGATCACGACCAGGACCAACAAGGAGCGCACCACCATGACCACCACCGTCGACGGCCTCGAGGCATTCCACGACCTCGTCGGCCAGCAGATCGGCTACTCCGATGGCAGACGATCACCCAGGAACGGGTCAATCTCTTCGCCGACGCCACCGACGACCACCAATGGATCCACGTCGATCCCGAGCGGGCCAAGGAAAGCCCCTTCGGCGGTCCCATCGCGCACGGCTATCTGACCCTCTCGCTGGCGCCCGTTCTCCTCAACAAGATCCTGCGCGTCGACAACATGAAGTTCGGCGTCAACTACGGAGCCAACAAGATCCGCTTCCCGACGCCGGTGCCCGTCGGCTCCGAGGTGCGCATGGGTGTCACCATCGCCAACGCCGAAGATGTCGAGGGCGGCGTGCAGGTGACCTACGACATGGTGTTCGAAGTGCGCGACACGCCCAAGCCGGCCTGCGTGGCGCAAGTGGTCTACCGCTACTTCCGCTGAGCGTGAGCCCCGGTCCGCTCCCCCAGGGCGAGGAGAAGACGGCACGCGTCCGCTCCATGTTCGACGCCATCGCGCCCCGCTACGACCTCGTCAACCGGCTCATGACGTTCGGGCTCGACCAGACGTGGCGCCGCGACACCGTCGCCGCACTCGCCCTCCCCGAGGGCTCACTCCTGCTCGACGTCGCGTGCGGCACCGGCGATCTCACGCGCCTCGCCCAGCGCCGCCACTACCGGGTCATCGGCGCCGACCTCAGCGCCGGCATGCTGGCGGCCAACCGACAGCGGCGCGCCGCTGCTGCAGGCGGACTGCAGCCAGCTCCCCTTCCCCGACGGCACCTTCGACGGCCTCGTCTGCGGGTACGCCCTGCGCAACTTCACCGACCTGGCCGGCGCGCTGAAGGAGACCGCACGGGTGCTGCGCCCCGGGGGGCGCGTGGCCATCCTGGAGGTCGATGCACCCCGCTCGACCGTCCTGCGCACCGGCTACGACGTCTGGTTCAACAAGGTCGTCCCACGCCTCGGCGCCGCGCTGTCCGACCGCGACGCCTACGACTACCTGCCGCGGTCGGTGGCCTACCTGCCGGCCACGCCGGTCCTTCGTCGCATGATGGTCGACGCCGGCTACTCCGGTGTCGGCATCCGACCGCTGGCGGGAGGACTCAGCCAACTCCTGTACGCCACAAAGGTCGGTGTCCCCGCTCCATGACGCTCGAGCCGCGAGCAGTTGCACGCCCGCACCGTCCCGCTCGAGTACGGACCCGACGCACTGCAGTTCGACGGCCGCCCGACCGTGCTCTTCGACCGGCCCGGGCTCACCCTCGTCGGCTGGGGCACCGCCGTGCTGGTGCAGGCGACGAGGCCGCCGAGGTGCTCGCAGCCATTCCGTGTGACGATCAGGTGCAGCGACCGGGCTCGGGTGTCGTGGCGCTCGGCGCGTTGCCCTTTCTCCAGACGTTCTCGGGCCATCTGATCGTGCCCCGCTTCACCATGGGCATCGCCCTCGACCCCGACGGCACGACCCACCGCTGGGCCACCGCCGTCGGGCCGGCCGACCTGCCGCTCCCCGCGACCGACGAACTGTTCGACTCGGTCATCTGGCAGTACGGCGAGGTGACGGGGACGGCGCAGGACGTGGAGCATCACGTCGCTGACGCCCGAGCTGTCCCGGGCCGGCTACAGCGACCTGGTGGCGCGCGTCGTCGAGCAGATGGGCCGGCGCCGGCACGGCGCTCGAGAAGGTCGTGCTCTCACGCAGTTTCACGGCCGGGCTCAGCGGCCCGCTGCCCGTGTCGGCCGTCCTGCGCCGCCTCCGCGCGCACGAGCCCGCGTGCACCATCTTCTTGTTCCCCGTGCCCGACGGCACCTTCTTCGGCGCCTCCCCCGAGCTGCTGATCGCACGCAACGGGCGCCGGGTCTGGTGCCACCCGTTGGCGGGAACGATCCCACGCGGCGAGACCGCCCGCACCGACGCCGACGCCCAGGGACGTCTGGCCGCGTCCGTCAAGGACCATTCCGAGCACCGGTTCGTCGTCGACGACATCGCCGCCACCCTGGGCCCGCTCTGCGACGAGCTCACGGTGCCCGACGAGCCCTCGCTCGTCGCCTTCCGGGCCGTGGCCCACCTGGGCACGCGCATCGAGGGGCGCCTGAAAGGGCACACGACGATCCTCGAATTGCTCGAGCGCATGCACCCGACCCCCGCGGTGGGCGGCACGCCGCGGGAGGCCGCGCTGGCCACCATCGCCGACGGTGAGCCGACACCGCGCGCCTATTGGGCCGGACCGGTCGGGTGGGTCGATGCGCACGGCGACGGCGAGTGGATGATCGGCATCCGCAGCGCGCTCCTCCACGCCGACGAGCGGACGCTCACCCTCCGCGCCGGCGCCGGCGTGGTGGCCGACTCCGATCCCGAGGCCGAAGCAGCGGAGACCGACGTCAAGTTCTCGTCGGTGCTCGAGTCCCTGGTGCCCGGAGGGTCAGCGCACCTGCGGTAGGGATCGGCCGGAGCCGGAGCTGGCGGGGTCACCGAGCGGGCGGGGTCGCACGCGATGGGCGCAAGCGGGATGCGCACCAGCACGGTGGCGCCCTGGCCCGGCCCGGACTGTTCCACCTCCGCCGTGCCGCCCAGTGCGACGGCGATGGCCCGCACGATGGCCAGGCCCAACCCGGTCCCCGGTCCCGAACGGCCCGGGTCCTCCCGGTAGAAGCGATCGAAGACGCGCGACGGCGGTGGTCGGGTCCATGCCCGGGCCGTTGTCGGTGACCCGGAGCACGCCCATGCCGCGTTCGGCCCGCACCGAGACACGGACGCTCGAGCCGGCCGGCGTGTGGATCAGCGCGTTGCGCACGAGGTTGTGGGCGACCTGGGTCAGGCGCTCGGGGTCGCCGAGCACGACGACCTCGTTCCCCGGCCCCATCGTCAGTGTGTGCTCGTGGTCGAACGCGTTGTTGTCGTCGACCACGTCGGCGCAGATGCGGTGGAGGCCGACCGGTTCGGCCCGGAGGGGTCGGCCACGATCGAGCTCCGCCAACAAGAGGAGATCCTCGACCAGTCCCCCCATGCGCTTGGCCTCGTCCTCGACCCGCTGGAGTGCCTTGCGGGTGCCGGCCTCGTCGGAGAAGCCGCCCCGGCGGAGCAGTTCGGCGTAGCCGCGGATGGAGGTGAGCGGGGTCCGGAGCTCGTGCGAGGCGTCGGCCACGAACTGGCGCAGCCGGTCTTCGGAGGCCGATTTCTCGGCGAAGGCCGTCTCGATCTGGGTGAGCATCTCGTTCAGCGCCGTGCCGAGGCGACCGACCTCCGTGGTCGGCGTCTCCTGGGGCACCCGTCGGCTGAGATCGCCCGAGGCGATGGCATCGGCCGTCTGGGCCATCTCGCGCAAGGGACGCAGGTCGCGCCGCACCAGCCACAGGGCCAGGAAGCCCATGACGAGCAGCACGGCGATGCTGGCGACGATCTCCACCCGGCGCAGCGAGGCCAGCGTGTCGTTGGTCGGGTTGAGCGAGAGCGCCACGAACATGGTGCCCTGGGGCACGTTGACCGCCACCGCTCCGATACTGGCCGTCCGGATCCCCCTTGCTCCCGACGATCACCGCATTGGGATCGGGGCGGAACGTGCCGGCGTAGCGGCCGAAGGTGTGCGAGGTGACCGCGGGCACCAGCTGGACCGGCACGGCGCCCGAGACGAGCGGTTGCGGATTGGGCCGCGCCGGCGAGCCCGAGGGGCGGCGCACGACCACCTTGCCCTTGGCGTTGATGATGAGCACGTAGACGTCGGGCGAGACGTGGCGGGACAGGTCCGAGGCCGACAGGGGCGTCTTGTGCAACGTGGCGAAGGCCACGTAGTTGAAGGCCAACCCTTCGGACGAGGTCAGCGTCTCGTCGGCCCGGCCGTAGAGGAACGAGCGCACCGAGACGTAGGTGACGATGTCGGCCACGAGGAGCCCGACGACGAGCAGGATCGACATGACGGCGACCAGCCGCCGCTGCAGCGTCACGTCTCTTTAGGCAGCCGGAGGGTGTATCCCACTCGTCGGATGGTGTGGATCAGCGCGGGCTCGACCACGTCGATCTTCTTGCGCAGATAGCTGATGTACGTCTCGACGATGTTCGGGTCGCCGCTGAAGCCGTAGCCCCACACGTTGTCGATCAGCTCGGACTTGGAGATGACGCGGCGGGGATTCTCGAGCAGGTGCCGCAGGAGGTTGAACTCCGTCGCGGTGAGGTCGATGGGTTGATCCTGGCGCCAGACCTCGTGCGTGTCGATGTGCATGGTCAGGTCGGCGAAACGGAGGATGGACGCATCGGCCGCATCCACCTCGCCGGCCCGGCGCAGGATGGCGGCCACCCGGGCCATCAGCTCCTCGATGCTGAACGGCTTGGTGACGTAGTCGTCGCCCGAGCGCGAGACCCTCGACCTTGTCCTGGACCGTGTCCCGTGCCGTCAGGAAGACGATCGGCACCTGATCGCCCTGGAGGCGCAAACGCCGTCCGACCTCGTTGCCGTCGAGGTCGGGCAACATCACATCGAGCATGACGAGATGCGGACGGTACGTGCGCGCCATGTCCAGTGCTTCGGTCCCTGTCCCCGCCGAGGCCACGTCGTACCCCTCGAAGCGCAACGCCACCGACAGCAGCTCGGCGATGTTCGGCTCGTCGTCGACGACGAGGATACGCGGCAGCGGCAATTCGGTGGTGGCCATGGCTCTAGGTGCTCCGTACTCGCTCGCCGGATGCGGTCGGGGTGCGCGACAGGTGGGTCCGGGCGGCGGAAGGCGCGCGTGGCGCGGCCCAGCCCCCACCAGGTCACGAGGGCGAGTGCTTCGAAGACGATGCGCGATGACATTTTCGACTCGCCGGCCACCCTCTCGATGAACGTGATCGGCACCTCTTTGATCCGGGCCCCGTGCTGCTTGGCCCGGTAGGTCATCTCGATCTGGAACCCGTAGCCCTCGGCCCGGATCCGGTCGAGGTCGAGCTTGCGCAACACGTCCGCCGAGTAGGCCCGGAAGCCCGGCGGTCGAGTCGGACACCTGCAGGCCGAGGACGATGGAGGCGTAACGGTTGCCACCGGCGGAGAGCAGGTGACGATGGCGGGCCCAGTTGGGGACCTGCCCGCCCTTCACGTAGCGCGACCCGATGGCGACGTCGTAGCCCTCGCGCAGGGGCTGCACGAGCGCCGGCAACGCACCCGGATCGTGGGAGAAGTCGGCGTCCATCTCGATGAGCACGTCGTAGCCGTTCTCCATGCCCCAGACGAACCCGGCCCGGTAGGCGCTGCCCAGACCGGCCTTGCCGGGGCGGGCGATGAGATGGATGTCGGGCAGTTCGGCCGCCACGCTCTTGACGATGTCGCCGGTCCCGTCGGGGCTCCCGTCGTCGACGACCAGCACCCCGGCTTCGGGCAACGATTCGGCGATGCGGTGCAGGATCCGCTCGATGTTCTCGGCCTCGTTATATGTCGGAATGATGACCAGGGGCCGCACCCAGGTCATTCTAGGGGTACGAAACCTCCTCGGGGGGTCCGCCAGCGGTGACCGCCCCGGGGCCCCGGCGGAACTCCCGCACCGCCACCTGGATCGCCCCACCGAGCGGGATCCCGATGAGGGCGCCCACGAATGTGCCCAGGTCAGAGCCCACTCTGCCGCCCAGGGCGGCCCCGATGAGCACGGCCAGCAGGACCCAGAAGGGGTTGAGCCGGACCGTCTTGCTCATGATGACCGGGTTCAGGACATGGTTCTCGACCTGCTGGTAGGTGAGGAAGATGATCAGCATCGCGATGCCGGCCGGCACCGAGTGGATGGCGGCGATGACGACGACGGGCACCCCGGCCAGGAGGCCACCCACGAGGGGCAGCAGGTCCACCAGAGCCACGAAGGCACCCAGCAGGAGGGCGAAGGGCACCCCGAGGATGGCCAGGCTGATGCCCATGATCACCCCGGCGATGAGCGAGGTCAGGAAGTTGCCCAGCATGTAGCCGGTCACCGAACGCACGGACTCGTTGATCACCCGGCTCCAGGCGCAGCGCGGTCGCCGGGCGGAAAAGGCCCAGGAAGCCGTGCCACAGGCGCGGGGACTCCAGCATGCTGAAGAAGGTCAGCACGGCGATGGAACCGACGGTGACGAGCGTCGAGAGGGCGGCGGCGCCCACGGAGAAGGCGGTGGCCGGCTTGAGCACCTTGGTGACCTGGTTGGTGATTTTGGTCGATCCCTCCGACAGGTACTTCTGGAGGTGGAGCCGGTAGACCAGCCGGCCCAGCGGGCCCCGGCCCTTGCGGGCGTTCTTGATGAGATCGGGGATCTGGTGGCCGAAGTGCACGGCGCTGGTCACCAGCGGCTCGGCGAAGAGATAGACCAGGCCGGCGATGACGATGAGGCCCCCGAGAAAGATGAACGTGGCCGACACGCCGTGGGAGAGCCCCCGTCGCTTGAGGAAGCGCATCGGCGGCGTGAAGAGCACGGTGAGGAAGAACGCGATCACGATGTAGAGCACGATCTTGCGCAGCACCCACAGCCCGACGATGAGGGCTGCGTTCAGATCGATGAAGGCGATGGCGACGGCGGTGGCCACGACGATGGTGGCCAGCGGCACCCCCCGGCGACCCGCATTCTCACCGAGCCGGCGCGCGCCAGGTGTCGGGATGTTCATCCGCCATGCGGGAAGCATTACAGCTTTGCGAACATCGGGACGTGAAAGCATAAAGGCGATGGACGGCCGTCGGACCGGAGGACGGCACACCGGCCGCCGTCAAGCGCACATGGATCCCGCGCAACGTGAAGATCACGTTGACGTTCCTGGTGCTGTTCTTCGTGGGCGAGTACATCCTGCTCCCCGAGCTGGCGCGCGCCCGCAAGGAGTCCCATCAGCTCACCCACCTCAACTTCCTCTGGCTGATCCTCGGCGCCGCCCTCGAACTGGCCTCCCTGGCCGCGTACGCCCAGCTCACCTACACGGTCCTGCACCCCGACGCGCCCGAAGCGGTTCCGGATCTTCCGGATCAACATGTGGGCCCTGGCCATCAGCCACGTCCTCCCGGGGGGCACCGTCCCCGGGACCGCCGTCAGCTACCGCCTCCTGACCGAGTCCGACGTGCCGGGCAGCACGGCGGCGTTCGGCCTGGCCACGCAAGGCATCGGCTCGGCGGTGGTGCTCAACATCATCTTCTGGGTCGTCCCTGCTGGTGTCGATCCCGTTGCGGGGCTACAACCCGCTCTACGGGTTCGCCGCCATCCTCGGCGTCCTGCTGCTCTCGATCTTCGCCGGGCTGATCGCGCTGCTGACCCGGGGCGAGAAGCAGGCGGAGCACGTTGGTCCACCGCGTGGCGTCACGCCTCCCGTTCGTCAAGGCCGACGCCGTCACGTCGCTGGTGAAGAAGGTGGCCGACCGCACGAAGGTGCTCACCAGGAGCCCGCTGCTGCTCTCGAGGGCCGGCATCTGGGCCGCGGCCAACTGGCTGCTCGATGCGACGTCCCTGTGGGTGTTCCTCTTCGCCTTCGGGGCCCACGTCTCGCCGATCGACCTGCTGGTCGCCTACGGCCTGGCCAACATTCTGGCGGTCATTCCCATCACGCCGGGCGGCCTGGGCGTGGTCGAACTGACCATCATCTCGGTGCTCACGGGTTTCGGCGTGGCGGGTGGGGCGGCGACCGCCGGCGTCCTGTCCTGGCGCCTCGTCAACTTCTGGCTCCCCATCCCCTTCGGGGGCGTGTCGTACCTGTCGCTGCGCTTCGGGCGCTTCCGCATCGGGGCGGGGGCGGGCACGCCCGGATTGGCCAACTAGCGCTGCAACTAGCCGATTAGGAACCGATGGTACGGAACAGAGACAGAACGGGTGGCCGGCCGGATCGGCGTAGACCCGGAAACTTCTCCTGCGTGTCGAGATGACGGGCGCCGAGGGCGAGAGCCCGCTCGTGCGCGGCCTCCATGTCGTCCACCGCCAGATCGATGTGCAACTGCTGCTGCACGGCCGGGTGGGGCCAGGTCGGGGCCACGAAGTCGTCGGCCCGTTGGAACGTGATGGCCGGACCCCGTCGGGCGGGTCGATGGCGACGAAGTCCCCGTCGGGCTCGGGCGACGGCCACTCGAGGAGCGCGGCGTAGAAACGGGCCAGCGCGGCCGGGTCGGGGCAATCCAACATCACCGAATCGAACCGGGGGACCGCTGCGCCGGGCATGGGAGTCCGAAGCTACACGCGCGTCGGGCTGCGGCGCCGGATCGCCGGAGTCGTCCTCGTCGCCACTGCGCCGGCGGCGCTCGCCGTCGCCGTCGCCGGCGCTGGCCCGCTCGGTGTCCTCGACGTAGGGAACGGGGTGGTTGCCGCCCAGCTCGACGAAGCGCTCGTTGAGGGCATGGGCGATCACGTCGTGATCGTGACGGCTCGGCTCGAGCGCGCCGTAGCAATACGCCTCGAGCTGGAGACCCGTGCTCATGCCGCCCAATTCGAAGTAGCGCAACCACAACTCACCGTGCGAGAGCGCTGCGTCCTGGCGGAAAGTGTCGAGTTGGTCGATCGGGACGTCAGGCATGTTCTCCGTCGAGCCCGGGTGGTTCCGGTCGACGTGTGGACCCGACGATGTCCTCCGCCCGTTCCTGCAGCGGCCGACCCTTCTCGAGCGAGAGGCGCCGGAGCACGCTGTAGGCATCGTGCTCCGCCAGCCCTTCGCGTTCCATGAGCACGCCTTGCGCCTGCGCGATCACTTCGCGCGCCCGCAGTGCACCCAGGAAGCGTATGGAAAGATGGTCATCGGTCTCGTCCGTTTCCGCCTCGTTCAATATCGTCGAAGTCTCAATGGCGAAGGTCGACGCCAGTGCCTGGGCTTCCGGGGTGAAGGCTGCCGGGGTACGCGAGTAGATGTTGATCGCCCCGACGGCGCGATTCTGCACGAGCAGCGGCGACGACAGTATGGCCTGGATCCCGAGCGTCCGGGCGCGGGGCGTGAAGGAGGGCCAGCGCGTCTCGTTCTCGAGGGACTCGGCGTAGACAGCAGTGACCCTGGGTCGAGGCATCGACGCAGGGTCCCTCGCCGGTCTCGTACTGCGTGGCATCCATGGTCGAGATCGTCTGATCCGTCGCCGCGACGGTCGAGAGCTTGCCCCGGCGGCGCAGCGAGACGCTGACCCCGTCGGCTCCTCCGACCACGGAGCGGGTCAAGGTCGCCGGCCAAACGCAGTGCGGCGTCGACACCTCGTCGTCGGAGTGGATGGCCGTGAACTGCCGGACGCTCGTCGTCATCGGATACGCGAGCTCGGCACGACCCCGGTCCGGCGCCGCCGCCGGATTCCGTTGCCCGTACTCGGACTCGTGGTCCCCCAGCATGACGAGACGGGCGAAACCCGTGATGTCGAGCATCTGGCGGATCAAGGCCGCCGGCGTGCGGATCGTCAGCGTGCCGCCGGTGACCTCCAGGCGATCGGCGCCGTGGGCGATCACGGCCAGACCCGACGCATCCATGAACCGCAGTCCGACGAGATCCAACATGACCGTGTGGTGGCCCCGATCGATCATCGTCTCGAAGAAGGCGCCGAACTCGGGGGCGGTGAGCGCGTCCACCTCGCCCCGCAGGGCCAGGACCACCTGCCCGTCCACGAAACTGGCGCCGATCGAGAAGTCGGACAACGGAACGATCAGCGCCAGACACTTCTACGTTCGGATTCCGAGAGGGGACGGCCCGGCGCCCACCCGTATCCTTGGACGGTCAGGGTCACGTCGACAATTGCCCCGGGGCAGAGGGGGAAGGTGCCCGGTGGAGTATGGGGTGCGACTCCCAACAACCGACAGTGAGGTGCTCGACATGGTGTCGTCCCTCCAAGGATGTGGGGGGCAGCCGATAGGCCGTCCCTCTAACCCTCTCTGTCGAAGGTGCAACCATGGTACACCTCGGTCCTCCTGGGCGTCGCACGCTCGCCCTACGATGCGCAGGTGAAGACATCCGCCGCCGTCCGTGTGGCCACGAGCGCCGCCCTGGGGACTGTGGCGGGGTTCGTCTTCTCGTTGTTCAGCTCCCGCTACACCGAGTGGGAGTCGGCCATCCTCGTCGGGTGGGACGTGGCCGTCAGCTTCCTGATCGGGACCATCTACGTCGCCCTGCACGCGTCCACCCCGAGCCGAGACGAAGGAGAACGCCCTCCGGGAGGATCCCGAGCCTGCACCTCTCCGAACTGCTCGTGCTCACCGCCGGCGTGGCCGTCCTGGCCGCGGTCGGCCTGCTCCTGGACCGGGCCGGCGCTGCCACCGGGGGGACCAAGGCCTACCTGATCTCCCTCGGCGTGGTGAGCGTCGCCCTTTCATGGGCTCTGGTCCACGTCACCTTCACCCTTCGCTACGCCCGGGCCTACTACGGCCAACCCGAAGGTGGCATCGACTTCAACGAGGACGATCCGCCGAACTACCTCGACTTCGCCTACCTGGCCGTGACCATCGGCATGACGTTTCAGGTGTCGGACACGAACCTGACCTCGAAGGAGATGCGGCGCATCGCCCTCGCGCACGCACTGCTGTCCTACCTGTTCGGGGCGGTGATTGTGGCCCTCGTGATCAACGTGGTCTCGAGCCTGCTGCACTGACTCACCCGTCGACCCGGTCCTCCTCGCCGACGAAGAGCTCCCGGCGGCGGGCCCGCTCGATCGCCAGCTCCTTCAGCCGCCCTGGGCGCTGACCCCGTGCACGTTCTCCACCCGGCGCCAGCGCCGATCGGAGCCGAGCTGCCAGGTGTTGGTCTCGTCCGCGAAGATCAGGTCGAGGACCTCGAACAGCCGTCCCTGCAGCTCGGGATCGCGAATCGGGACCAGCACCTCGACCCGTCGATCCAGGTTCCGCCCCATCAGGTCGGCGGAGCCGATGTAGAGCTTGAGCGGCAAGCCCGGCCCGAGCGTCGGGATTCTTCGGTTCCCCACCGAAGCGGTAGATGCGGGAGTGCTCGAGAAAGCTGCCGACCAACGAGCGCACCGTGATGTTCTCCGACAGTTCGGGAATGCCCGGTCGGAGACGGCACAAGCCCCGCACGGACAGGTCGATCGGCACGCCCGCGCCCGAGGCCCGGTAGAGCGCATCGATCATGGCGGCGTCGGTCAAGCCGTTCAGCTTGAGGACGATGCGCCCCTCGGGACCCGCCTCGGTCTGCTCCTCGATCATGGCGAGGATCCGCTTGCGCACCGTGACCGGCGACACCAGAATCTGGCGGTAGTCGGCGTGCCGCGAGAAGCCGGTGAGGTAGTTGAACAACTCCCCCACGTCGCCGCCGATCTCCTCGTCCGCGGTGAGGAGCCCGATGTCCTCGTAGATCCGTGCGGTCTTGGAGTTGTAGTTCCCCGTCCCCACGTGGCAGTAGTGCCGTACGCCGTCCTCTTCGCGCCGCAGGACCAAGCGCCGTCTTCGAGTGCGTCTTCAGGCCCACGATCCCGTAGACCACGTGCACGCCCGCCTCTTCCAGCGCCCGGGCCCAGCCGATGTTCGCCTCTTCGTCGAAGCGCGCCTTCAGCTCGACGATGGCCGCCACCTGCTTGCCGTTCTCGGCCGCCCGGATGAGGGAGGCCACGATCGGGCTGTCGCCCCCGGTGCGGTAGAGGGTCTGCTTGATCCCCAGCACGGCCGGGTCCTCGGCGGCCTGGCCGATGAACGCCTCCACCGAGGTGGCGAACGAATCGTAGGGATGATGGACGAGTACATCGCGTTCGCGCAGTTGGGCGAAGAGCTCGGTCGGCTCGTGCGCCGCCGTGGCCAAGCGGGCCGGTGTCATCGGCGTCCACGTCTCGATGTGCAGGTCGGGGCGGTCCAGCGCGTAGACCCCCCACAGCCCGCTCAGGTCCAACGGAGCCCCGACGCGAAAGACGCCGTCGGCGCCCACCTCGAGCTCCGTGGACAGCAGCTCGACGAGCTCGTCGTTCATGTCGGCGCCGACCTCGAGCCGCAACGCCCGCCCGAAGCGCCGGCGGCGCAGTTCCATCTCGATCGCCACGAGGAGATCGTCGGCCTCATCCTCCTCGAGCACCAGGTCTGCGTTGCGCGTGACACGGAACGCATAGTGCTCACCCACGCTCATCCCGGGGAACAGCGTCTCGAGATGTGCGGCGATCACCTGCTCCAAGGGAACGAACCGCTCCCCGTCGGGCATGACCACGAAACGCGGCAGGACGGGCGGCACCTTGACGCGGGCGATGCGACGCTCACCGGTCGAAGGATCCTGCACCTGGACCACCAAATTGAGCGACAGGTTCGAGATATAAGGGAACGGGTGGCCGGGGTCCACCGCCAACGGCGTCAGGACGGGAAAGATCTGGCGCTGGAAGACGTCGACGAGGTGCACACGATCGTCGTCGTCGAGCGACGACCAGTCCGAGAAGCGCACGCCGGCGTCCGCCAGCGCAGGGACGATCTGCTCCAAGAAGATGGCGTCCTGACGATGCACCAATTCCTCGACCCGGGTCCGGATCATCTTCAACTGCTCGCCCGGTCGCAGTCCGTCGACGGACCGGGTGCGCACGCCTGCCGCCACCTGATCCTCCAGTGCGGCCACGCGGACTTGATAGAACTCGTCGAGCAACTCCGAGAAGATGGCCATGAACTTCGTCCGCTCCAACAGCGGGACGCTGTCGTCCTCGGCCAGGTCGAGGAGGCGGGCCCCGAAGTCCAGGCGCGACTGCTCCCGGTTCGTGAAGCGCTGGTACCCGAACGCCTCGATCTGCTGCAGCGTGGGTGGCGTCGGACGCTCGTCGCGCGCCCCAGGGGCGGCGTCATCAGGTCTGGATCGGCAGTCATGGTGTCCTCCACCATGCTACTTGGCACCACTACGATGCGACGAGTGCCAGCACGAACCCGTCACTACACGGATTCCGCGCTACGTGGTCGGCCCCAAACCCAAGCGCCGTACCGAACTCGGCCTGCTCGTGTTCGCCTCGGTGATCACGGTTGCGCTGTATGTGATTGCGGAGACGGCGAACAAATCGAAGATCCCCCCGCATATCGGCCCCTTCCTCGGCATCGTGCTGGGCCTCTCACTGGTGGCGCACATGGCCAACCGGTGGCTCGTCCCGCAGGCGAACGCCGTCATCCTTCCCTTGGCTGCGTTGCTCAACGGGATCGGCTATGTCGTCATCGCCCGTTGGGACCCCGGATTCGCCAAGTCACAGGCCGGCTGGGCGGCCATCGGCGTCGGCCTCTACGTCCTCACACTGCTGGCCGTGCGGTTCTCGAGGGACCTCGAGCGGTACCGCTACCTCCTGCTCTTGTTGGGCGGTCTCCTGTTGGTGGCCCCTCTGTTCTTCACCCCCATCAACGGCGCGAGGTTGTGGATCCATTTCTCGAGCTTCGAGTTCCAGCCGGTGGAGTTCTCCAAAATCCTGCTCTGCATCTTCTTCGCCTCCTATTTCGCCTCCAACAAAGAACTGCTCTCGATCCCGACGGCGCGGATCGGGAACCGGCTCGTGCTCGACCCCCGACCGCTCATCCCGATCCTCGTCGCCTGGGGCGTCGCCATGGCGATCATCGGGTTGGAGGACGACATCGGTTTCGCCGCGCTGCTCTTCGCACTCTTCATCGGCTTGCTCTGGATCACCACGGGGCGGGTGGGGTATCTCGTGTTCGGCTTCGTACTGTTCATTGCCGGTGCCGTCTTCGCCGCGCACTATTTCAGCCAGGTGCACGTCAGGGTCGAACAATGGCTCAACCCGTGGCCGACCAAGGCCAATCCGCTCCTGACCCAGCTCGGCGCCACGCAGTTCGGCCTGGGCGACGGAGGACTCGGCGGAGCAGGCCTGGGCATGTTCCACTCCCCCGTCACCATTCCCGAGATCAGCAGTGACCTGATCTTCGCCGGCATCGCCATCGAACTCGGCATGATCGGCGCGGCGGCGGTGGCCTTCGCCTACATGCTCCTGGTCGGCGCCGGTATGCGCATCGCCCAGACGGCCCGTTCGGACTTCTCCCGCCTGATGGCCACCGGGCTCACGATCATCATCGGCTTCCAGGCCTTCTTCATCATGGCCGGGGTGGTGCGGCTCTTACCCTCTCACCGGCATCACCCTGCCGTTCGTGGCGTACGGAGGCTCGTCGCTGCTGGCCAACTACATCCTCATTGCGCTGCTCATGCGCATCTCCGATGAGGGAGCGCAGAAGATCCAGGAGGATCTCGCCTCAGGCATCGTCCAGCCGGGCGAACGCCCGATGGTTCCTGCCTGAGGATCAGTCGGCTGCGGGACGACGTCGCCGGCCTCTTCCAGCAGGCGCTCGTCCACCAGGATCGGTGCCGCCACCGGCATCCGCAGCGCCAGCACCAAGCCGTCAGAGGGACGACACCCGATGCGCTCCCGCCCATTGGGCGCCATGAGGTCGAGCTCAGCCAGATAGTTGCCCTGATCCCGGCCGGTCAGGCGCACGGCGATCACGTCGATGCGGACCCGTTGGAGCACCAGGGCGAACAATTCGTGCGTCATGGGACGGAGCGAATCCATCCTGCGCATCGCCAGGGCCAGCGCCGTCCCCTCGGTGAGCCCAACCGGAAAGACCAGCGAACGCTTCGGGGGCTCGGACTCGACGAGCGTCACGAGCGGGAACTGCGACGGCAGGTCCAACGACACGTCCTCCACATCCATCACCCGGAAAGCCGGCGGCAGGGTGCGACGTCCCGGCGTCGTACCGTCACCGCATTCTCCTGTGGGCGCCCACGCTGAGGGCCAACCCGACCGCGAGGAAGAAGGAGATGACCGCTGTACCCCCGTAACTGACGAAGGGGAGCGGGATCCCGGTGATGGGCATGATCCCCATCGTCATGCCCGCATTCTGGAACACGCTGAAGGCCACGAACGTGAAGAGGCCCGTGCAGACCAGGCGACCGAACACATCGCGTGATTGGCCCGCCGCGCGCAGAACCCTCCACGCGATGACGCCGAGCAGCGACAGCAGACCCACCGCTCCCGACGAAGCCCAACTGCTCGCCCACGGCGGTGAAGATGAAGTCGGTCGACTGCTCGGGCACGTACCCGAGGTTGGTCTGGGCCCCGTGCAACAGCCCCGTCCCGAGAAATCCACCCGCGCCGATGGCGTTCTTGGCCTCTGTCGTGTTGTAGATGGCCTCTGCCACCTGCGGATTGGTGCTGGTGGAGTTGGGATTCAGGAAAGTGGTCAAGCGGGCGATCTGGTAGGCGTGGAGGATCCCCGTTTCAAACGCCACCAGCGCCACGAAGGCCACCCCGAGGACCAGCAACACCAGAATCCGCAGGGGCAGCCCGGCGACGGCCAGCATCACGAGCAACACGATCATCATGATGATCGCCGTGCCGAGGTCCGGCTGAATCAACACCAGACCGATCGGGATCCCCGACAGGATCAGGAGTTTGAAGACGTCCTTCCAGGCCAGGCCCTCCTCGCTCCGGCGGTCGCAATAGGCGGCGACGGCGATGATCAAGCCGATGACGGCGAACTCGGAGGGTTGGATCTGGATGATGCCGATGCTGAACCAGCGTTGCGAACCCTGGACGTGGCTCCCCGCTGCCATGACGCCCAGCAACGAGAGGACGGAGAGCGCGTAGAGCGGTATGGCGATGGGTTCGAGCCGTCGGTAGTCGAAGAGCGCGAAGACGACCATGATGAGGAAGCCCAGAACCACGAACAATGCCTGTTTCTTCAGGTAGAAGTGGGGGTCGTCCCCCGCCGCAACCAGGGTGCCACGAGTCGCCGTGTACACCATCACCAGGCCGATCCCGGCGACGAGCACCGTGGCCAGGACGAGGATGAAGTCGAAGACAGGACCGCTGCGCCTGGTACCGACTGTTCGCGAGATCATGGTCATGGGCGGTCTGGCGGGACAGAATACCGGGCATGACCCTTCCATCCGTAGGCAGCCTCCATCCCCTGGTGGGAGCGACCGAGCAGGGAAGCGGCTGGCTCTACAACCTGCTGACCAAGTCCGGCGTCGACCCCGATACCGCAAAGACGGTCTGCGATCTGGTCATTCGGCCCCTGGGGATACTGCTGGTGATCCTTGTCGCCATCCTGGTGGCACGGTTCGGCAGCAGGGCCGCTGCGGCGGATCCTCCAGCGCTTCGCCGACCGGGCTGAGGCCCGTTCGGGCTCCTCGCGCATCGGGGCACGCATGTCGACGGTCTCCGCCGTCGCCGCCAACGTATGGCGCTTCCTCGTTTTCGTCATCGCCGTGGCCATCTGCCTCGGGATTGTCGGCATCAACCTCACCCCGTTGCTGGCCAGCGCCACGATCATCGGCGCCACCCTGGGCTTCGGCGCCCAACTCATCGTGCGCGACTACTTCTCGGGGTTCCTGCTCACGCTCGAGGACCAGTACGGCATCGGCGACAGCATCACGGTCGGCACCGTCAGCGGCGTCGTGGAGGACCTCACCCTTCGCGTCACGAGCGTGCGCGCCGTGGACGGAACCGTCTACACCATCGCCAACGGCGACATCCGCCAGCTGGCGAACTCGTCACGCGGCCGGGCCCAGGCCGTGGTCGACCTCACACTCCCCGGGTCGTCGGCCAGCGATCTGCCGCGCGCCCGCGAGGTCATCGAGGGAGCGGCCCGGCGTGTTGCCGCCTTCCCGCGGTTCGCCGGTCACATCCAGGAGCCCCCGGTCCTGGTCACCTTGATCGCCTCGACCGAGAGCACCCTCACGCTCCGCCTGACGTTGCACACGGTGCCGGCCCAGCGAGATGCCCTCTCACGCTCCCTCCGCGAGGAGGCGATCGTGGACCTGAACCGCGCCGAGCTGTGGCCGGCTCCCACGGAGGACCCCGAACCTCCTGTCGCACCAGCCCTGAGCACTGAGCCCTGAGCACTGAGCCATGAGCCCTGAGCGGACACTTCTCAGGCAGAGGATGCTGCCATCTCAATGAGTGCGCAGCGCAGTGATGACGCCGCACAGGTGATGTGTAATTTCTGAGCGCTAGAGGTCTAGCAATCATGATTTACAGGGTGTACGGCGGTGGCCGTCGCCAGGTTCACGTGGCCGTCGCGACGGCGATCGCCGCCCGCCACATGACGTCGACCGGAGGCGGCGTACCCGTCCAGAGCTCCAATTGCTCGGCTGCCTGATGCACCAGCATCCCCAGCCCGTCCACGGTGGTTGCCCCCGCAGCGGCGGCGGCGGCCAGCCAGGGCGTCGGACGGGGGACGTAGACGAGATCCGCCACCACCTGTCCGGGCCGCAGCAGGGAGGGCGGGAGAAGCCAGCCCGCACCGGCTGCCCCGGAACCCTGCATGCCTACCGGCGTGGCATTGACGACCAACTCAGCCTCGCCGACGAGCGCTGCGGCCCGGGCATCGTCGGATGATCCCCCGACCTCGCCCACCTGGCCCACCGACCCGGCCAGCGCAGCCACGTCGGCCGCTTTCGCCAAGGTCCGGTTCACCACCGTCACCGAGGCCGCCCCGGCGTCACCCAAGGCGAGCGCGACCGCCCGGGCCGCCCCCCCGGCCCCGATGATCAGACAGCGCCTGCCCGCCGGGTCGAAGCCGGCGGCACGCCCCAGGGAAGCCAGGAACCCGGCACCGTCGGTATTGGCGCCGTACAGGTTGCCGTCCCGGTTGATCACACAGTTGACCGCACCCAGGTGCGCCGCCACTGCGCTGCGGTCGTCCACCAGCGCCGCCACGTCGCCTTTGTGCGGCATGGTCACCGAGACCCCCGCCACGCCGAGGGCCCGGATACCGTCGAGCGCAGCCGCAGCGTTCCCGGCAGCCACCTCGAACCCGACCGAAATCCAATTCAGCCCCAGCGCCGCAAAGGCCGCGTTGTGCAGGACAGGTGAGAGGGAGTGGCGGACCGGGTCGCCCATGACGCCGACCACCGTGGTGCGCGCATCGGTCCAACCCGGACCCGGCACCCCTGCGGCCATCAGCCCACCCCGCGTTGCTGGGCCAACTTCTCGTTGGCCAGTTGCTCGGCGAAGGTATCGGAGAAGGCCTCCGTGCCGTCCTTCTTCACCACGACGAAGTACAACCATGAACCCGCCGGAGGGTGTACTGCCGCCGCAAGCGCCTCAGGTGACGGCATACAGATGGGGGTCGGCGTCAGCCCCACGTTGAGGTAGGTGTTATAGGGCGTCTGCAGCTTCAGGTCGGCCGATGTCACCGCGCCCCCGTCCTGCCCGAGCGAGTAGAGAACGGTGGCATTCATCTGCAAGGGCGTCCCGGCGGCCAGTCGGTTGTAGATGACGCGCGCCACCTGGGGCATGTTCTTGACGATGTAGCCCTCCTTCTCCACGATCGATGCCGCGATGATCACCTGGTATGGCGTCTGACCCAGCGCGGCGGCGGAGGCGGTCGTCAACCCGGCCTTTGTCGCCTGCGTGTCGAACGTGTGCACCATGGCGGTCAGGAGGGTGGTGTCGCTCTCCCCCGGGGGCCACCAGGTAGGTCCCGGTGCCCAGCAGGCCTTCGAGGTTGTCCGACCCGGGGGGCGAGAACGTGGAGTGCACCACGCCACTGGCGGCCGTCTTTTCGAACTGGTCACTCGAATGACCCGGAAGGTCGCCGACCCGCTCCGCCACTTCCTGCAACGTGAAGCCTGGCTCCACGGTCACCGCCAGAATGTTCGGGCCGCCGGCAAGGATGGCGTGCACCTGCGAAAACCCCTGATTCTGATGCAGCAGATAATGGCCGGGGACGATCGTCGGCGATCCGTGCACCAGGTCGTAGAGCCGGAAGGCGAGCGTGCTCCCGATGACATGATCCGCCGCGAGCTTCGACAGGACGGACCCCGTGGAGTCGCCACTTTGGACGTAGATCACCTCGCGGGTCCCGGCCGTGCCCGAGCCGTGCGATTCCAACTCGTACCAGAGCCCGAAGCCCACGATGATCAGCACCACGGCCCCGGCGATGAGCGCAACGAACCGCCGGCGACGGCGACGGCGCTCACGGCGGTCGTGTCGGTTCCGGCGAACCGCCGTCCCGGCCTGGGTCCGCTCGCCGGCCCCGCCGGCCCCACCCGCGGCATCGGTCCCGCCGGGCGAACCGACCACAGGCTGCTCATCCGTCGGCGGCCCCATCGGGTCCCCCTCCGGCCACTCGCGCGGCGGCTCGCTCACGCCGCTCGGTCCCGGTTCGTTCCGTTCACGGTCTGTCCACCGATGACGACGTGTCCCTCGGGGTCTTGTCCAACCAAGCCTGGAGCAGGACCATGGCCGCCGCGCTGTCGATGACGGATCGAGCGGCCCGACCCTTCCGCCCGGCCGCGGTCAGCGAACGCTGCGCCTCAACGGTCGTGAAACGCTCGTCGGCCGTCTCGACCTGAATCCCCAGGGGCTCCAGCAGATCCCGCAGGGCCGCCACCTCGGTCAACGCCGCTTTCGCCGCCGGACCGCTCGCCCCGGACAGGCTCAACGGAAGACCGACGACGACCCTGCCGGCCTCGATCTCTCCGAGCGCCGAGAGCACGGCGGCATGGTCACGGGCCAGATCCCCCGTCCGTTCGACCACGCCCCACGGGGACGCGAGCGTGCGCCGGCTGTCGCTGTAGGCCACGCCGATACGACGTGACCCCGAGATCGAGGGCCGCCACGCGCCCGGACGCTCACGCCGAGAGAAGCCGGTGTGCCTCGGCGAGCGCCTCATCGACCCGGGACACGTCCTTGCCTCCGGCCACCGCCAACTGCGGCGACCCCCCACCCCCGCCGCCGACGATCGCGCCCAGGGCGCGCACCACCTCGGTCGCATTCGGTTCACCGTCCGTCACGACCACGAGCGTCACTTTGGCCCCGTCGGGAGATCCGCCGAGCGCAACCGCACGCACACCGTCATGGCGGAGAACGGCCTGGGCCAACGTACGGAGCGCATCGGGCTCGAGCGAGTTCTGCCGGGCCACGACGATGCCGTCGACCGCGCCCTTGGCGAGCTCCGTCGCCACGGACTCACTCGACTGCTGGCGGAGCTTGGCAAGTTCCTTCTCGGCCTCGCGTTGGCGGGCCAGCAGCCGATCCAAAGAGGAGAGGAGGTCGTCGGGGTCGGTCCGCAAGAGGTCGGCCGCCGATCGGATGAGATGCTCGCGGGCCGTGGACCGGTCGAGGGCGGCACGACCCGTCACCGCGAAAATCCGGCGCTTGTTCGAGCCGATGCTCTCTTCGGAGACCAACGAGATCGGCCCGATCTGCCCGAGCGAGTCGACGTGGGTACCGCCGCAGAATTCGAGCGAGGTGCCGCCGGCCTGGATGACCCGCACCGTCTCGCCGTACTTGTCGTCGAAGAACCGCAGCGCACCCATGTTCTCGGCTTCCTGCAGCGATGTCTCGGTCGTCTCCACCGGGGCATCGGTGAGCACGGCATCGTTGGCCAGACCGAAGACGGCGTCGAGCTCCTCGGTCGTCACGGCCCCATGATGCGAGAAGTCGAAGCGCAGCCGGTCCGGCGCCACCAGCGAGCCCTGCTGGCGCACGTGCTCGCCCAGCACGGTGCGCAGGGCCGCGTGGAGAAGGTGCGTGGCGGTGTGATTGCGCCGGATGGCCTCACGGCGCGCCACGTCGATGGCGGCGAGCGCGTCCTGCCCCGGCACGAGCTCACCGGTGACCCTCGCCTTGTGGGCGATCAACCCCGGGAGGGCGTACACGGTGTCGTAGACCTCGGCCCGGCCGGTCTCGGTCACGATGGTGCCGGTATCGCCCACCTGACCGCCACCCTCGGCGTAGAAGGGGGTCTGGTCCAAGAAGATCTCGACCACATCGCCTGCAACAGGCATCGCCGTCGCCGTTCTCGCCGGCCCCTTCGACGCCCGACCCTGAAAGCACTGCGACGATGCGTGCCGGCACCTCGTACTGGGCCGCCGTGCGCCCGACGAACTGCGTCGTACCCTCCGACTCCAACAGGGCGCGGTAGGCCGACTCGTCGCCCACCTTGGCCGAGCGGCCCGCTGCCCGGGCCCGGGCCCGCTGCGCGGCCATGGCGGCGTCGAAACCGGCCCGATCGACCACCACGCCGGCGTCATGCGCCAGCTCCTCGGTCAGCTCGACCGGGAAGCCGTGGGTGTCGTGCAGGGTGAAGGCCACGTCGCCTCCGAGCACCTTCTCCCCGGTGGCGAACGCCTCCTCCAACCGCCCGAGCCCGGCCCGCAGCGTGCGGTCGAACCCGGCCTCCTCGCGTTCGAGCACGGAGAGGATGACGTCGTTGTTCTCGACCAGGGCCGGATACGCCGACCCCGAGGACTTCGGTCGCCGCCCCGACCAGCGCCGGGGTGACCGATCGCTCCACACCGAGCCGGCGCGCCGCCAGCACGGCACGACGGACGACCCGGCGCAGCACGTACCCCCGACCCTCGTTGGCCGGCAGCACGCCGTCCGCCACCAGCATGGACATGGCCCGGCTGTGGTCCGCCATCACCCGCAGGGCGACGTCGGTGCGCTCGTCGCGGCCGTAGGGCGTCCCGACGATGGAGCCCGCCGCCTCGATGATCGGTGCGAACAGGTCGGTGTCGAACACCGAGTCGCGCCCCTGGAGGATGGGCAGGATCCGATCCAGGCCCGCTCCGGTGTCGATGTTCTTCTTGGGCAGTTCGGTCCGGGTGCCGTCGGCCGCCCGGTTGAACTGCATGAAGACCAGGTTCCAGATCTCGACGAAGCGCTCCTCGCCGCCGAACTTGGGCCCGCCGTCGGCGCCATAGGCGGGTCCCTTGTCGATGAAGATCTCCGAGTCCGGGCCGCACGGACCGGTGTCGCCCATGGCCCAGAAGTTGTCGGCGTCGCCCATGCGCTGGATCCGCTCGGCCGGGAAGCCCACCTTGTCGATCCAGATCTGCTCGGCGTCATCGTCGTCGTCGTGGACGGTCACCCAGAGGCGGTCCCCGTCGAGCCCGAAGACCTCGGTGAGCAGCTCCCAGGCCATCGGTATGGCGCCTTCCTTGAAGTAGTCGCCGAAGCTGAAGTTCCCCAGCATCTCGAAGAAGGTGCAGTGATAGGTATCCGTGCCGACGATCTCGATATCGAGCGTGCGGAAGCACTTCTGCACGCTCGTGGCACGCGGCCAGGGCGCGACCTCGTCCCCGATGAAATAGGGCTTGAACGGAACCATGCCCGCGATGGTGAACAGCACCGACGGATCGTGCGGGATGAGGCTGGCAGAGGGGACAGCGGTATGCGCCCGATCGACGAAGAAGCGCGTGAAGGCCGCCCTCAGTTCATTGGCGTCCATGCCTCCCAGCTTACCGGCGGCCACCTGGGCTGATGGTCCACGCCGCTGGGGACCCTCAGGCGTCCGCGATGCCGACGATCGGCTGGTTCAGGTGGATGGCGCCGGTGGAGCCGAAGAACTGGGCGTCGCCGAAGGAGAACACCCCGCCGTCGGAGGCGACCAGCCAGTAACCGGCGCCACTGGGCGTCGCCGCCATGCCCACGATCGGCTGGTTCAGGTGGATGGCACCGGTGGAGCCGAAGAACTGGCGCGTTCCCGAAGGAGAAGATGCCGCCGTCGGAGGCAACCAGCCAGTAGCCGCCGCCGCCGGGCGTCGCCGCCATGCCCACGATGGGCTGGTTGAGGTGGATGGCACCGGTGGAGCCGTAGAACTGGGCGTCGCCGAAGGAGAAGATGCCGCCGTCGGAGGCCACCAGCCAGTAGCCGCCGCCCGTCGGGCGTCGCCGCCATGCCGACGATCGGCTGGTTGAGGTGGATGGCACCGGTGGAGCCGTAGAACTGGGCATCGCCGAAGGAGAAGATGCCCCCGTCCGCCGCCACCAGCCAGTAGCCACCGCCCGTCGGGCGTCGCCGCCATGCCGACGATGGGTTGGTTGAGGTGGGTCGCACCTTCCGACCCGTAGAACGGGGCATCGCCGAAGGAGAAGACCCCGCCGTCGGAAGCGACCAGCCAGTAGCCGTTCCCGCTGGGTGTCGCCGCCATACCCACGATGGGTCTCTGCAGCGTGATGCCCCCCGTGCTCCCTTCGAACTGTGCCGCGCCGAAGTCGAAGATGCCGCCGTCGGAACCGACGAAGCGGTAGCCGCAACTTCCCGGGCCGCCGAACGCGAAGGCCGCGGCCGCCGTGACGACTGACGTCCCCTGCGGGTTGGTGACCGTGACACTGACGCACAGAGCTTTGCCCGGCGAGGGCGGCGCGACCACGATGGAGGTCGCACTCTCCGACTCGATGGTCCCTGCCCCGGCTGCGCCGAAGTTGACTGCAGCTGGCGTCGGCCAGGCCGGCACCGTTGATCGTCACCGCCTGACCCCCCGAGACCGCAACGGAGTTGGTGCTGAGACTCTGGAGCGTCGGACAGCCCTCGCCGCCCTGCAGGGCGATCGCAAGGTTCTGCTCCTGGGGCGTGCCGAGCCCCGTCGCCGCATTGAACCCGTTCGCTCCGGCGTATTTGCCGCCGTTCGTGTCGAGGAAGTCGTTGTTCCCCGAGGAGACGCTGGTGAAATTCGAGCCGTTCGACGCCGCGTAGAGCGCCGGGCTCGACGAGACCGACCGTGGCGTTGCAGCCCTGGTTGGTATCGGCCAGGAACCCGGCGAGCGAGGGCGCTACGGCGCTGGTTCCGCCGAAGTCGAGCCAGCCGCCGAAGTAGACGACCACGCCGTGGTGGGGATCCGCATCGAGGGAGAGATCCGGCACGACCCTGTTGTCGTTCGGCGCATTCCCGGGCGCAGGTTGCCATGACGAGCGGGGCCACAACGTCGAGTACCCGCCCCCGCCCGCCCCGTTCGAGGATTGCTGCTGGCACGTGCCGAAACTCTGCGAGCGGCAGTTGTTCCAGACCGTCTGGCTCGCCGCGTTCCCACCGACCAGCGTCGTGCCACCAGCGCTCACGACGTCGGGTTGACTCCCCGGATCGTCCACCTCCAGCCCTTCCCCCCTCTGGGTCGCGCCATCGGAACCGTAACAATCCTCCGAACCCGAGTCGCCCGACGCGGCGACCATGGTCTGGCCCTGCATCGCCATGCGCTCGAAGATGGTGTTCTCCTGCGCAGCGGCACCCGCCGCGTTGTCCGCCTCGCAGAAGCCCCAACTCGTGGTGACGACCTGCGCCAGATCGTCGGAGGCAATGCGGTTGTAGACATCGAGCGACGCCACATCGATATCGTTCGGCGCCTCGTAGACGACGATGGACGCCGAGGGTGCGGTGACGGCGGCCATCTCGATGTCGAGCGCCGCCTCGCCCGAACCCGATGCCGAACCGCTCGGCGTTGCGTCGACGGTCACCACCCGAGTCGGATTGCTCAGCCCGTAACAGCTCTCGAACGCGGCGATGTCCGACGTCGAGAACTGCTCGAACTCGACGATCCCGATGGTCTGCCCCACGCCGGTCCGCCCCTGATTTAGGAGTTGGCTCAAGCCGTAGGTGTTGGCCAACTGCGTCGACGTGTAGTTCGACGATCCGCCGGCGGTCGCCGCAGCCGTCGCCGCACCGCAGGCCTGCGGCGACGCCACCGCATGACTGGTCGGCGTGGCTGCGTCCGCCGAGGCCACTCCGGCCTCCACCGCCTTCGACCCGGCCTTGACCGCCTTCGACCCGACCTTCGCCCGGCCTTCGCCCCGGCCAGCAACCGGGAGTGCGGGCGGGCCAGGCTGCTGAGGCCGACGATGCCGGTGATGTCCTGCGCCAGCTCCGCAGGCACCTCCGGTGCAGCCGTGTTCACCCTTGAGGTGATCCCGCCCGGGAGTCGGACCGCTTCGAGTGGGGTTCCGAAGACGGACGACACCGTGTGCGCGGTGCCGCTGACCGGCAGAAGGTCGCTGCCCTTGGTGGGGGTGCCCACCGTCAAACCCTGCGCGCGCAGGGAGCCGCTGACCTGCGCCACCTCCGCTGCGCTGGGACCGAAGGCTGCGGCGAACTGCGACGACGTCAGATAGTGGTGGTAGTCGGGTGAGCCCGGAGTGGTGACAGCGCGCACGGCATCGGACAACCCGGTCGGGTCCTGACCGGCCAACCCCACATCGAGCTTCAGGACCTGGCTCGCCGGTACCGGCCCGAGACGGGTCACACCGGACGGGACCGTCGGCAGTTCGCCGTGCAACGCCACCTTGGACTGCGGCTGCGGAGCGGTCGCGGCCCCCGCGGTGCCCGAGATGACGAGGGGGGTCAACGCCCCCACACACAGTGCCGCAGCGCACGAGGCGGCATTGCGGATTGCTTTCTTCAAGCGCCTGCCTCTCGATCGTGATCCAGCTCGCCCGGACCTTCAGCGCCGTGGGGGGACGGCTCGTAGTACACATGCCCTTCCAGCGCCTCAGGACGATACTGCTGCGCGACGACCCCCGAAGGGTCATCATGCGGATAGACGTACCCCTCGCCGTGGCCCAACGACCCCGCCGCCTTGTAATGACTGTCGCGAAGATGCGACGGAACCTCCTGGGCCGCCCCGGAGCGCACGTCCTCCTGCGCCCGCCCCAGGGCGACGATCACCGAGTTCGACTTCGGTGCCCGGGCCAGATAGATCACCGCCTCGGCCAGGTTCAACGCGGCCTCGGGCAGGCCGACGTACTCCACCGCCCGCGCCGCCGCCTCGGCAATCAGCAACGCCTGCGGGTCGGCCAGGCCGATATCCTCGCTGGCCAGGATCACCAGGCGCCGGGCCAGGAAGCGGGGGTCCTCACCGCCCTCGATCATGCGGGCCATCCAGTAGAGGCCGGCGTCGGGATCCGAGCCCCGCACGCTCTTTATCAGCGCGCTGATCTGGTCGTAGTGCTCGTCGGCCCCCTGGTGGAAGAGCCGGCCGTCGCGGGCCCGGGCCATGTCGTCGATCGTCACTACAACCTGCGTCGCCGCCCCCGCCGTCGCCAACGCCGCCGCCCGCACCGGCCTCGGCGGCCGCCCGCGCCAGCGCGACCGCCACTTCGATCGTGGTGAGCGCCGCCCGGGCGTCCCCTTCGCACGCGGCGACGACCGCATCGATGGCGTCGTCGGCCGCCACGGCGTCCTCGGCTGCCAACCCCCGCAAGATGAGGGTGCGCAGGTTCTCCGGGCTGAGCGGCCGCAACCGCCACAACGAGGATCGGCTCAACAACGGGGGGTTCACCTCGAAGAAGGGATTCTCGGTGGTGGCCCCGATGAGCACCACCAGCCCGTCCTCCACCGCCGGCAACAACACATCCTGCTGCGACTTGTTGAAACGGTGCACCTCGTCGACGAAGAGCATGGTGCCCTGCCCGTGCTCGCCCAGCCGGCGTTCGGCCTCGGCGAGAGCCTCCCGGACATCCTTCACACCGGCGGCCGTCGCCGACAACGTCACCAGGTGCTTGGCCGTGGTGGCCGCCAGAAGACGGGCCAGTGTGGTCTTGCCCGTCCCGGCGGGGCCCCACAGGATGGCGGATCCGACGCGATCGCTCTCAGCCAGCGTGCGCAGCGGCGCGCCGGGCCCGACCAGATGCTCCTGGCCCACCATTTCGTCCAGCGTGCGCGGCCGCAAGCGTGCGGCAAGAGGCGCCTGGCGCTCCAAATTCCGGTGGGCGGCCTCGGCGAACAGACTCAAATCGACGCGGTACCGGGTGTCGCGGGCGGGGCCACGGTGCGGATCCCCAGCTCGGCCAGGGTGGCGGCGGGCAGAGCGCCGGGGGCGCCGGTCAGGAGATCGGTGCCCGACTGCGTCTTGGGGTAGGCGATCACCTCACGTATGTTCTCCTCCCCGGCCAGCACCGCCACCAGACGATCGATGCCGAAGGCGAAGCCGGCATGCGGCGGCGCGCCGTAGCGGAAGGCGTTGAGCAGGAAACCGAACCGGCTCTCCGCCTCCTCGGCGCTGATCCCGAGGGTGTCGAAGATCCTCGACTGGATATCCCGCCGGTGGATACGAACGCTCCCCGATCCCAACTCCCAGCCGTTGAGCACGAGGTCGTAGGCCTGCGAGCGCACGGCGAAGGGGACCGAGTCGAGGAGGGCCAGGTCCTCCTCGTAGGGCATCGTGAAGGGGTGGTGGGCGGCCTGCGGGTTCCCCGCGGCATCGACACCGTCGAACATGGGGAAATCGACGACCCACACGTAGCGGTGGGGACCCTGCCCGACGGGCGGTGAGCCCAGGGCGACGCGCAGCGTGCCCAACGTCGTGCAGGCGATCCGGTGGGTGTCCGAGACGGCCAGGATGAGGTCCCCTTCCTTCGCGCCCGTCTTCTCCAGGAGTGCCGCCCGCTCGCTGTCCGACAGGAAGCGGTTGAGCGGCGAATCGAAGGTGAGCCCGGCGCCTCCTTCACCGGCGACGACCCGGAACCACGCCAGGCCGGCTGCGCCCGCCCGCTTGGCCTGCTCGGCCAGTGCGTCGAGGCGCGAGCGCGTGAGCGAGCCCCCGCCGGGGACACACATCGCCTTGAGGTGGGAGCCGGAGAAGGCACGCACCTCGGTGTGCGCGAACTCCACCGCCAGGTCGACCAGCTCCATCTCGAAACGCAGATCGGGCTTGTCGGTGCCGTAGCGTTCGAGCGCGTCGGACCAGGTCATCCGCGCGATCGGGGGCGGTCGCTCGCCCGTGGCAGCCTCGGCCGCATCGAGCACGGCCTCGGACACGTACGCCATCACGTCGTCCTGCGTGCCGAACGAGAGCTCCATGTCGAGCTGGGAGAACTCGAACTGGCGGTCGGCCCGCAGGTCCTCGTCGCGCAGGCAGCGGGCGATCTGGTAGTAACGGTCCAAGCCGCCCACCATGAGCAGTTGCTTGGCCAGCTGCGGGCTCTGCGGCAACGCGTAGAACGAGCCGTGGTGCAGGCGGCTGGGCACCGAGAACTCGCGGGAGCCCTCCGGCGTCGGGGCCCAGAGCAGCGGTGTCTCGACCTCGCAGAATCCTTGCCGGTCCATGGCGGCACGGATGGCGGCGTTGACCCGTGCCCGCAGGCGCAGATTGCGCTGCATGCGCGGGCGCCGCAGGTCGACGTAGCGGTAGCGCAGGCGCACCTGCTCGTCGGATTCGTCCCGATCGTCGACGGAGAAGGGTGGAGGCTCCGCTTCGTTGAGCACGATCACCGTGCAATCGCCGATCTCGATCTCACCGGTGGCCAGCCCGGGATTGACCGTTCCCTCGGGCCGGCGCCGCACCGTCCCCTCGATGGCGATCACCCATTCGCTGCGCACGTCCACCTTGGTGTCGATGACGCACTGGATCACGCCCGTGTGATCACGCAGGTCGATGAAGGCGAGGTGCTCGCCGTGCTCACGGCGCCGCCCGACCCAGCCGCACACCGTGACCCTGGACCCCTCGTCGGCAGGGCGCAGCACCCCGCAGAGGTGCGTGCGCAACGCGGTGGGCCGGTTCTCGATGGGCCCGCTGGGGGCGATGTGATCAGTCATGGGGTGGAGCGGGGTCCTTTATCGTGCGAACAGTCCTGCAGCCTGTCATGCCGCGGGCCACGTCATGCTGGCGGGAATGCCGATTGCGCCACCCTCACCGCACCAGCGCACGCAGCTCGGCCACGACGTCGGCCCGGGGCACGGTGCGCTGCCCTTCCTCGCTGCGGAGCGGGCGCAGGCCGACCGTCCCCTCCGCCAGCTCCTTGGCCCCGATGCACGACCGCCACCAGCGCGCCCGACCGGTCGGCGGACTTGATCTGGGACTTCATGGAGCGGTTGTCGAAGCCACGGTCGACCCGGAACCCGGCCCGGCGCAGCTCGGCCGTCAGCAGCACGGCCGATTCGCCCCCGGTGACGTCGATCACGTAGGCGTGCAAGGGAGGGGGCTCCGTGGGGTAGACGCCCTCGGCGTCGCAGCCGATGAGGATGCGCTCGACACCCAGGCCGAAGCCGATGCCCGGAGTGGACGGACCGCCGAGCATTTCGACCAGGCCGTTGTAGCGGCCGCCGCCCCCGAGTGCGTTCTGGGCCGCATCGATGGCGCCCGAGGCGAATTCGAACGTGGTCCGCGTGTAGTAGTCGAAGCCACGCACGAGACGGTGATCGATGGTGTAGGGGATGTCGAGCGCATCGAGGCCGGCCCGCACGCGGGCGAAGTGCGCGGTGCAGGGCTCACAGAGGTTGTCCACGAAACGGGGCGCGCCCTCGGTGGCGTCCTCGCATTCGGGCGTCTTGCAGTCGAGGACCCGCAGCGGATTCTGGTCGTAGCGGGCCTGGTGCGGCAGGCAGAGCTGGGACCGGCGCTCGGCCAGGAACTCGCGCAGCAGCTCCGTGTAGCCGGGACGGCAGGTCCCGTCCCCCATGGAGTGCAGCTTCAGGGTCACCTGGTGCAGGCCGAGGCCGGCGAGGAATTCGAAGGCCAGCGAGATGACCTCGACGTCCAGGTCGGCGTCCGAGGGGCCGAGGGCCTCGAGACCCAGCTGGAAGTGCTGGCGGTAGCGGCCGTGCTGCGGATTCTCGTGGCGGAACGAAGGCGCGACGTACCAGGCCTTCCAGGGCGGGACGGGGTGGTGCTGCACGAAGGCGCGCACGATCGACGCCGTGCCTTCGGGCCGCAGGGCCATGATCTGCCCGTCGCGGTCGGCGAAGGTGTACATCTCCTTGCCCACCACGTCGCTGCCCTCCCCGATGCCGCGGTGGAAGATGCCCACGTGCTCGAGGATCGGGGTGACGGCCAGCCCGTAGCCGGCCCCCTCGACGAGCGCGGCGAACCGGGCCACCAGCGCTTCCCAACGGGTCGACTCGGGCCACAGGATGTCGTGCATGCCCTTGGGCGTGCGGGCCGGCGGCGCGTCGCCGGGCGCGTCTGAGCCTGCGGTCATCTGCTCCCCTTCACGATCAGACCTTCTTGCCGGGGAGCTGACGATAGGCGTCGAAGACCCCGTCGAGGTGCTTGAGCGCCGTGATGAGCGAATGCAGGTGGGTGGGGTCGGCCAGTTCGACGTCGAAGGCCATCCGGCTCACCCGGTCCGGCGTGGTCGCGGTGCGGGCCGCCACGATGTTCAGGTGGTGCTCGGACACGACCCGGCTGACGTCGGCCAGCAGCCGCGAGCGGTCGAACGCCAGCACCTCGATCGTCGCCACGAAGACGCCGTCGTTGCCCCGGTCCCACTCGACCTCGATGAGCCGCTCCTTGGACAGGTCGGCCAGCGAGGCCGCGTTGGCGCAGTCGGCCCGGTGCACCGAGACCCCGCGGCCCTGCGTCACGAAGCCGATGATCTGGTCGCCCGGCACCGGCGTACAGCAGCGGGCCAGGTGGATCATGATGTCGTCGAGGCCCTCCACGTAGACCCCGGCCGACGTCCGGCGACCCTGGCGCGGCCCGCGCACACCGCGCAACGCCGTGGTGGGGAGCTGCTCGTTCTCCCCGCCCCGCAGCGCGCGTGCCAGTCGTTGGACGATGGACTGGGCGGAGACCTGCGACTCCCCGATGGCGGCATACAACGCGTCGAGGTCGGCCAGGTGCATCGACTCGGCCACTTCGAGCATGGCCGACGAGCCCAACAGCTTGTGCAGCGGCAGCCCGTCGCGGCGCAGCGCCCGCGCCAGCTCCTCCCGCCCGTTCTCGATGGCGTCCTCGCGGCGTTCCCGGCTGAACCACTGGCGGATCTTGTGGCGGGCCCTGGTCGAGGCCACCATCTGCAACCAGTCCCGCGACGGCCCCGCGGTCGGCGACTTCGACGTGAAGATCTCGACCGTGTCGGCCGAGTTGAGTTGCGTCTCGAGCGGGACCAGCCGGCCGTTGACCCGGGCCCCGATGCAGCGGTGCCCGACCTCGGTGTGGATGACGTAGGCGAAGTCGACCGGCGTCGACCGGGCCGGCAGCGCGATGACCTTGCCCTTGGGCGTGAAGACGTAGACCTCGTCCTGCTCGAGGTCGAGCTTGAGCGCCTCGAGGAACTCGATCGGGTCATCGGTCTGGCGGTCCACGTCGGCGATCCGCTGCAGCCACGCCATGTCGGAGGACGCGTCCTCCTTCTCCTTGTAGCCCCAGTGCGCGGCGATGCCGTACTCGGCCCGGTGGTGCATCGCCGTCGTGCGGATCTGGACCTCGACCGGGTTGCCGTCCAGCCCGATCACCGTCGTGTGCAACGACTGGTACATGTTGAACTTGGGCGTGTTGATGTAGTCCTTGAAGCGACCCTGGACGGGAGCCCAGATGGCGTGGATCGCCCCCAGGGCGGCCCAGCAGTCCTTCTCGCTCGTCACGACGACCCGGATGGCCACCAGGTCGTTGATGTCGTCGAACTCCTTGCCCCGGACGACCATCTTCTCGTAGATGCTCCACAGGTGCTTCGGGCGACCGGTGACGTCGGCCTCGACGCCCATGTTCTCGAGTCGCTCGCGCACGTGGACGAGGACCCGGGCGAGATACTCCTCGCGCTGCGGCGCCCGCGCCGCCACCATCTGCTCGATCTCGGCGTAGCGCTTGGGGTGCAAGCGTGGCGAAGGCGAGGTCCTCGAGCTGCCACCGCACCTGCTGCACGCCGAGGCGGTGCGCCAGCGGCGCGTAGACGTCGAACGTCTCCTGCGCCGTGCGGCGCTGCTTCCACTCGGGCATGACGGCGAGGGTCCGCATGTTGTGGAGGCGGTCCGCCAACTTGATGAGCAGCACCCGCCAGTCGTCGGCCATCGCCACGAGCATCTTGCGGATGGTGGCGGCCTGCTGCGCCTCCTTCGAGTCGAACTGGAGGCGGTCGAGCTTGGTGACCCCGTCGACCACCTTGGCCACCCCGGGGCCGAACGCCTCGGCGATCGACTCGAGGGTGAGGCCGGTGTCCTCCACCGCGTCGTGCAGGAGGGCGGCCGCCACGGTCTGCGCGTCGAGTCCGAGCTCGGCCACGATGGTGGCCACGGCGATCGGGTGCGTGATGTAGGGCTCGCCGGAGCGCCGGAACTGCCCGTCGTGCGCGGAGAGGGCGGCGCGGGCGGCGGCCCTGATGGTCGTGACGTCGTCGTCGGGCCGGTGACTGGAGAACTCCGCCAGGAGCGGGGCGATCATGTCCTCGAACGCGCGCTCCCCATCGTCTGTGACGGGAGTCACCCGAGCCAGGGTCACCATCCCTCTACGCTACCCGTTCGGGCATCTGGCCCGGCACGTCGAGGGCGGCGACCAGGCCGGTTACTCAGCGCTTGCGCTTCTTCTTTCCCTTGCGGGGCCGGGGCGCTTGGCCCGTGCCACCGCCGTTTTGCGCGGGGCGGTCCATCACCGCGGTGCCGGCGCCCGCCGTCGCCCCCCCGCCGGTACCCGACCCGGGACGGATCGGCCCGGTCCGCTTGGCCGGCCCGGCGCTGTGGGGTTGCCCACCCGCCGCGATGCTGTATCTGGGTGGTGAGGGCGGCGGCGTCGGAGGCCGAGAGAGCGCTCGTCCGGTCGCCCCGGGATGCCACCGCTTCTCGATCGCCACCCAGCGCGGCTCGTTCCGCTTCAGCATGAAGAGGATCGGCGAGGCGATGAAGATCGAGGAGTAGGCCCCGCTCAGGAGCCCGACGAAGAGCGCCAGCCCGTATTCCTGCAGCGTGGACGCGCCCAGGAGCTCGGCGCCGATCAACAGCACCGACAGCACCGGGATGATGGCCACGGCCGAGGTGTTGATGGAGCGGGCCAACGTCTGGTTCATGGACAGGTTGATCAGCTGGCCGTAGGTCATCGTCCCGTGCGAGCCGATGTTCTTCGTGTTGTCGCGCACGCGGTCGAAGACGACGACGGTGTCGTAGAGGGAGTACCCGAGAATGGTCAGGATGGCCACCACGGTGTCCGGGCGTGACCTGGAAGTTGAACAGCGAATAGATGCCGACCGCCACGATGACGTCGTGCACCATGGCGATGAAGGCGGACAGGGCCATCTTCGGCTCGAAGCGGATGCTGATGTAGATGCCCACCACGATGAAGAAGATGATGAGGGCCTCGATGGCCTTGTTGGTGATCGACGAGCCCCAGGTCGGGCCGACCGTCTGCACGCCGTTCTGCACGTTCTCCACCGAGGTGTCGGTGAGCTTGGCCAGTGCCTCCTCGACCTTGTGCGTCTCGCGCCTTCTGCGCGTGCGGGCGAAAGCTTGTTGAGGTCGGCCTGCACGTTGAGCTGTTGGTTCGACCCCTGCCCGAGCAGCTGGACGATCGGATTGACCAACCCCGCCGACTGCATGGCGTCGACGGCCTGGGTCTGCGTCACGTGGGGCGCCTTGACGGTCCACTCGGTGCCGCCCTTGAACTCGATGCCCAGGTTCAGCCCGCCGCGCAGGATGAGCGAGATGATGCCGGCCACGATGACCACGGTCGAGATCGTGAACCACACCCGCCGGCGCCCGACGAAGTCGAACTTGGTCTCGCCCCGGTAGAGGCGCTGGATCGGCGCTGCGCACCGGTGCCCCATCGCGCCGGGACTCCTTGCGGCCGTGCGGATGAGCGAGCGGACGGCGTCGTCGACCGACAGCAACTCGCCGTCGTCGTCCAGGTCGTCGTCGCCCATCTCCACGTCATCGAGGTCCCCGTCGAAGTCCTCGTCGCGTCGTCGTCGACCACATCGACGTCCTCGACTTCGTCGTCGCACCGTCGTCGTCCCCGACGCCGGTCCCGTTGCGCGTGTTGTCGCTCACGACGCCGGCACCCGCCCCGGCTTGATGAGTCCGCTCCGTGCGTCCCGGGCCCGACCCGCCGCTGCCCGCTCCGCCACCGCCGGCCCTCCGCCGCCCCCGCCGGCGGGCTCTCCTCATTCCCGGTCCCGCGCCCCGTCATGGCCAGGCCGCGGGCGATGCCGAATCGACCGGCACCCTGCAGGCGGTCGCTCCGACCGAGCAGGATGACCAGCGGCCGGGTGTAGAACCAGGTGAACAGCATGTCCATGATGGTCGACAGGCCGAGGAAGAAGGCGAAGCCCTTGACGTCGCCCACCGCGACCACGTAGAGGACGACGGCGGCCAGCAGGGAGACGAAGTCGGCCGCCCACACCGTCCGCCAGGCGCTCTTGAAGCCGCGGTCGACCGAGGTCCGGATGGAGCGGCCCGCCCGGGTCTCGTCTTTTAATCGTTCGAAATAGACGATGTACGAGTCCACGGTGATACCGATGGACACGATGAGGCCCGTGATGCCCGCCAGGTCGAAACTCGGGCTGAACGAGGTATGCCCGAGCGCCGAGATGATGGCCCACAGCGCCATCGCCGTCAGCACCAGCCCCGAGATCACCACGAGCCCCAAGGCCCGGTAGTACAGCACCACGTAGAGCAGGACAAGGACGAGACCGGCGATACCGGCCCCGAGTCCGGCCTGCAGGGCGGACTTGCCGAGGGTGGGCGAGACGGTCTGCGTGGTCAGCTGCTTGAGGCGGACCGGGCAGGGAGCCGAACTCCATGGCCAGGGCCAACGACTTGGCGTCGGCCTCGGTCATGTTGCCGCCGCTGATGGTGCCCTGACCGTCGAACGAGGTGAAGCTCGTCCTGGGTGGGCTGGATGAGCGGCGCCGACTGGACCACGCCGTCGAGCTCGATCCCGAGGAGCAGGTGGAAGTTCTCCTCCGCCACCTTGTCCCACAAGGCGGAGCCGGCGGCGCCCCTGAGGGTGTAGTTGACCTCCCATTGCCCGGTCTGGCTCTGCTGCGCCACGGCCGAGCCGATGGACGGTCCCGGTCATCTGCTCGCGGACCGAGCACGTAGCGGAGCGAGTCCTTCGTGGACGAGCCGGCGGCCGGCAGGCTCGGGAGGAGGACGGTGCGGTTCGGGTAGTTCTCCACGTCGGTGCTGGTGCTCGTGTATTGGGCGAACGCCGGGTCGGGCGACGGGTTGTTGGACGAGTAGCCCTGCACCGAACTGTTGGGCGTGACGGCCAGGTTGGCCAGCGTGGTGGCGTACTGGCCGCCGCACGCCGGCAACGTCTTGTCGCCCGAGATCGGCTTTCTCGGCCGGTTTGGCCGGGCTCGTCTTCGTGGCCTTGGTGGCCGGGCTCAACGAGAGCGGGTAGGCGGTGCAGAGCACGGGCCGGAAGAAGAGCTGGGCCGTGTTCCCGATTTCGTTCAGCAGGGCGGCCGCGTTCTTGACGCCCGGGATCGACACCGAGATCTCGTTGTTGCCGGCCGTGCTCACCTCGGCTCCGGACACGCCGAGCCCGTTCACCCGGTTGTCGAGAATGGCGACGGTCTCTTGAAGTTCGGCCGGAGACACGGTCTTCGCGGTCTGGTAGACGACGGAAAGTCCCCCCGCCAGATCGAGTCCGAGCCGCGGCGTCCATTTCACCGAGAACACGGCGGCAAACGAACCCACCGAGATGACCACGACGGCCAGCACGCTGACGAGAAGGTTCCGCCTCTGCCGCATCTGGGCTCGAGACGACGCCGGGCTCACGCCTCTTTATCCTCCCCGTCGTGGTCCTCGATCTCCACCGACTCGTGGTGGAACTCGTGGTCGTCATCGTCGATGTCCGCGTCCGGGATCACGACCGGGTCGAGCTTGCGGGCGATGGCCTGGCGCACGAAGACGATCCGCGTGGGCTGGGCGCCGTCGAGATTCCCGTCGTTGCCGGTGCTCCCGGTGAGGAGCGTGTAGCGGTCGCCGTGGATCTCGAGAATGGTCCCGACCACCCCGCCGATCGTCTGCACCTCGTCGCCGACCATGTACCCCGAGCCCTGATTGGCCCGGGCCGCCTTGGCCTTGCGCTGTTGGGGCTTGAGAAAGAGGAAGTACCCGGCGAAGGCCACCACGACGAGGATGATCAGGGGAGCGGGATTGGTCGACTTCTTGGCGGTCGCCGCGAACAGTTCGACGAGGGCGGGAAATTGCGTCATGTGGGGTCCTTCAAGCCAGGGTGCATGCGAAGCGACACCCTATCTCCTGCATCTTGGCATTTCGTGCCGGTCTCCGACCGGTCAGTCCCCCTCGTCTGGTCTTTGACCTGGACCCGGGGTGCCTCCCCGGACCGACCCCGGGAGGCACCCGCTCCGCCGCCACCCGGGGTGCAGGCCGCGGGTTTTTCCGGTCAGGCAACCGGACGGCAACCCGAATGCGCCGAGCTTGCACCATCCCTCCTCCAGCATGGGACCTGCACAGACGCAGATCACGAACTCCCGATACTGGTCGCCCGGAGGGGGGTGACCAGGTCGAGAACCCCGTTTCCTTGGCGATTGATTACCCCTTTCGGGGGGTAGATCGGGAGGGAAATGGCAGCAACAGTGCGCCGGGTCAAGAGGGGCCACCATCGGTCGGAGTCATCCGAGTGGGAACCGGTGGTGGCTCTCCGGCGCACCGTTGCTCGCCGAGCCCTTGCGCTGCCGCGCCCAGAAACCACGAAATCACCCCGTGTTCCCAGTACAGTTCAGTGCTGCATGCGCAATGGGAACATTTCAGTCCTCGTCATCGAGGACGAGGCCGACATCCGGCAACTCCTGCGGACGATGCTCGAACGCGAGGGTTTCACGGTCACCGAGGCCATGTTGGGCCGTGACGGCGTCCGGCTCTTCCACCAGAAACAGCCCAACCTGGTCATCCTCGACGTGGGCATGCCCGACCTCGACGGGTGGCAGGTTCTCGAGCGGATCCGGGACATGAGCGACGTGCCCGTCCTCATGCTGACGGCGCTCTCCACCGAGCGTGACAAGGTGCGGGGCCTCAACGCCGGCGCCGACGACTACCTGACCAAGCCCTTCAGCCGGGTGGAGCTCCTGGCCCGTATCCAGGCCATCAGCCGGCGCCAGGTGCAGCGCAACGAGCCGATCGTCTCCTTCGAGGACGAGTCGATCCGGGTGGACTTCTCCGAGTCACAGGTGACCGTGGCGGGAGTCCCCGTCGTGTTGACGCCGACCGAATACCGGCTCCTGGCCACCCTGGTGCGCCATCAGGGCCAGGTGCTCTCGTCGGACCAGCTCATCGAGTTGGCCTGGGACGACCCCAGCGGACTGGCGCCCTCACGGGTGAAATACGCCGTCCTGCGGCTCCGGCGCAAGCTCGGTTGGGGCGATCAGGACGACGGTCCGATCGAAACGGTGCGAGGGCTTCGGATACCGCTATCGCGCGCGGGCAAGGTGAACGCAGTTCGGTCATGAGCGCGGCTCCGCTTCCAGCCACCGGCGAGAAGGCCGTCGTCGGGACGCGGGGCGGGCAGACCGAGGCGGGCGGGTCCAAAATCCCGGGATTCTCGGGCCCTTCCAGGGTGCGGCTGCCGCTCTTCGCACTGGTTGCGCTCGGCACCGTCCTCATCGGCATCATTCCGTTCCCCCATGGGGCCCGCCTCGAGATCCTGATCGCCCTCCTCCTTTTCTTCCTCCTCCTGACCGCCGCCTTCGTCCTTCCCTGGGAACGGCTGCCGGACTGGGCCTGGCTGATCATTCCGATCGGCTACATCGCGGTCATCGCCATCATCCGCGACGCCCAGGGACCGAGCCATTCCGAGCTCCTGGTCGTCTACCTGCTCCCGATCGTCTGGATGTCCCTCTACGGCCGCCGCGCTCCATCTCCTGGTCGGGCTGTTCTGCATGGATCTGGCCCTCATGGTGCCGATCCTCCTCGTCGGCGCCCCCAACTACCCGCTCTCCACGTGGCGCCAGGTGGTCGTCCTGGTGGTCGTGACCACCATGGTGGCCTCCACCATCTCGACCATGGTCCACCGCGACCGGATCTACGTCAGCGATCTGGCCCAGCAATCGCTCCTGGCCAAGCGGAACGCCGACGACGCCCACAATGCCCGCGAGCGCCTCGAGACCCTGCTGCGGGCGGCCACCGGAAGCGCCATCATGGGTGTCGACCCGGCCGGAACGGTGACCTTCTTCTCGGCCGGGGCCGAACTGATGCTCGGCTACAACGCGTCCGAGGTGGTCGGCATCCGCTCCATCGCCGACTTCATCGACCCGGCGCAGATCACCGAGCGGCGGCGGACGATCGATGCCATGCGCAAGGCGCTCGACCCCGTCTACCCCGAGACGGTGGCCGAAGTCCCCTGGACCGCCCGGCGCAAGAACGGCGAGCAGCGCCGCTGCGTCGTGCGGGTACGCACGCTCCCGACGCAAGGGGGAACCGAAGGCGCAGACAGCGCGCGTCAGCGCGGGCTACGTCGTGGTGGCGATCGACGTCACCGAGCGCGAGGAGCTGGCGGCCGAGCGCGAGCGGCTCTACTCGGTCCAACGCGAAGTGACCCAGTCGCTCATCGAGCAGAACAACCGCCTCCGCGAGCTGACCAAGATGAAGGACGACATCGTGGCCACCGTCTCGCACGAGTTGCGCACGCCCATCACCTCCATCCGCGGCTTCATCGAGCTCCTCCTCGACGGCGTGCCCGAGCTGAGCGAGGACCAGATGCGCATGCTGCGCACCATCGACCGCAACTCGGCGCAACTGCAACGGGTGGCCGAAGACCTTCTGGCCGACCCCGGCGGCGGCCACGGGTTGCGGGTGACCTTCACCGAGCTCGACCTGCACCAGCTGGCCGACGAGTCGGTGCACGGCGCACAGACGGCGGCCGCCGAGCCGGGGTGCACGCGTTGTCGCTCACGCCGGGCCCCAGGTCCCGGTGTTCGGCGACGCCACCCGCCTGCATCAGCTCCTCGGGAATCTGCTCTCCAACGCCATCAAGTTCTCGAGCCCGGGCGGCACGGGTGAACGTGGTGGTCGACATGATCGACGACTTCGCCCGGGTCCTCGTACAGGACGAAGGGCCCGGGCATCCCCGAGGCGGATCGCCCCCAGCTCTTCGAGCGGTTCTACCGGCTGGCCGCGGCCATGGAGATGGGCGTGCCCGGGCACCGGCCTCGGCCTGGCCATCGCCAAATCGGTGGCGGAGGCCCACGAGGGCTTCATCGACATCGTCGACCTCCCCGGGTGGTCCACCACGTTCCGCGTCTTCCTCCCGCTGCGCCACGCCGGCCCGGCCACGCTCACGCTGGCCTGAGCCTCACCGACGGCCGGAGCGAACGGCGGCTCAGGGCTCGAACAGCGTCGGCGCCTCGGGCACCACCGATCCGGCCGGCGGCGTCTGACCGAGGTGCGCCCAGGCCCGGGGCGTCGGAATCCGACCCCGGGAAGTGCGCAGGATGAGTCCGCACTGCAGGAGGTACGGCTCGTAGGCGTCCTCGATGGTGTCGGTCTCCTCACCGACGCACTGGGCCAAGGTGGTCAACCCGATCGGCTGCCCACCGAAACGACCGCACAGCGTCTCGAGGATGGCCCGGTCCACCTTGTCCAGACCGAGCTCGTCGACCCCGAACAGATCGAGGCCTTCCGCCGCCGTCGTGCCGTTGACCGCGCCGTTCCCGCGCACTTCGGCGAAGTCACGGACCCGGCGCAAGAGACGGTTGGCCACACGCGGCGTGCCCCGCGAGCGCTCGGCGATCCGCGTGGCTCCCTCCGCGTCGATGTCGACGTGCAGGATCCGGGCCGAACGCAACACGATCGCCTGCAGATCGGACGAGGCGTACAGGTCGAGACGGCCGACGAAGCCGAAGCGATCGCGGAGGGGTCCCGAGACCAGGCCCGTGCGGGTGGTGGCCCCGACCAGGGTGAACCGCGGCAGGTCGAGGCGGATGGAGCGGGCCGTCGGGCCCTTGCCGATCAGAATGTCGAGCTTGGCGTCCTCCATGGCGGAGTAGAGCATCTCCTCGACGGAGCGGTGCAACCGATGGATCTCGTCGATGAAGAGGACGTCGCCGTCCTGCAGGTCGGTGAGCAGGGCGGCCAGGTCGCCGGCCCGGGTCAGCACGGGGCCCGAGGTGATGCGCAGCCCGGCGCCCATTTCGGTGGCGACGATGCCCGCCAGCGAGGTCTTGCCGAGACCGGGCGGTCCGGCGAAGAGGAGGTGGTCGACCGGCTGCTGCCGCTGTCGGGCCGCCTGGATCACGATCCCGAGGTGCTCCACCAGCTGGGCCTGCCCCACGAACTCGGTCAGCGAGCGGGGCCGGAGGCCGGCCTCTTCGACCTCCTCGCCGCCGTCGGCCACCACCGGCGCCACCAACCTGGCGTCGCGGTCGACGCGCCGTCCCCGCAGCGTCGCCGCTCGAGCGTCGTCAGCCGTCGCCAGTACCTCGCGGCGTGCCTTCGGGCTCACGAGCAGGTACCCGTGTGGCGCGTCCGCATGGATCACCGGCTGGCCAGCTCGCGCAACGCCAGGCGCAGCATCTCTTCCACACCGACATCGTCGCGCAACCCGTCGAGTGCACCACGGATCTCCTCGGGGGCGTAGCCGAGCTCGGCCAGCGCGGCCCGCGCCTCGGAGCGCGACGTCCTGGTCGCGCTGCCACCCGGATGAGCCCGGGATGTCGAGCGAGAGATCGGGCAGGTCGAGGCGGCTCTTGAGCTCGATCACCAGCCGGGCCGCCGTCTTGCGACCGACACCGGGGACGGTGCACAGCATGTCGAGGTCGTCTTCGAGCACGGCCGTGGAGAGCGAAGCGGGCGACAGGACGGCCATGATGGCCAGGGCCAGCGAGGGCCCGACACCGTGCGACCCGAGGAGCACCTCGAAGCACCGGCGCTCGTCGTCGTGGACGAAGCCGTAGAGGACGATGGCGTCCTCGCGCACGTGGGTATGGATGAACAGCGTGGCCTCGTTCGCCGACCCGCCCACCATGAGGGCGACGGCCGTGGCCGGGGTCACGGCGACTCGATACCCCACGCCGCCCACGTCGATGATCACCTCTCCCTCCGCCGAACGGAGCGCAACCTTTCCCCGCAAGAGTCCGATCACTGCAGGTCCTCCTTCATGACGGGCCCGCCTGCCGGGCGAGCGCGGCGCCCATGGCGCGCCGCAGCGGAACGGTGGTCAGATGACAGACGGCCAGGGCCAGGGCATCGGCGGCGTCGGGCGGGCTGGGCGGGATCGCCAGTCCCAGCACGTTGGCCACCATCCGCTGCACCTGGTCCTTGGTGGCGGCGCCGTAGCCGACGAGCGCCTGCTTCACCTCGTTCGAGGTGTACTGCGCCACTTCGCAGCCGGCCTCGGCGGCCACGAGGAGGGCCAACCCGCTGGCCTGCCCCACCGACATGGCCGTCTTGACGTTGACCTGGAAAAAGACCCGTTCCACCGCCACGACGTCGGGCGAGTACTCACGCACCAGGGCCCGCAGCTCGGTGTGGAGGATCGAGCAGCCGGTCCGGCAACGCCGCGGCGGGATCGGTCTCGATCACCCCGGCGGCGCGTGCCTTCAGGGCGCTGTCAGCCTCACCCCGGACCACCAGGCCGTAGCCGCAGCGGGAAAGCCCGGGGTCGATCCCCAATACGAACATGCGTTCGTAGCGTAGTCCGAGCCCCTGCCGATGGGGTGGACCGCTGCCCCTCAGCCTTCGAAGGCCGCCAGGACCGCGTCGGAGATGTCGGCATTGGCATGGACCGCCTGCACGTCGTCGTGGTCGTCGATCGCCTCGAGGAGCCGGAGAACCCGCTTGGCCTCACCCTCGTCGGGCACGGGCACCAGGGTGGTCGGCTCCAGCGAGAGGTCGACCGACGCCGGCGTTATCCCGGCATCGTCCAGGGCGTGACGGACGGAGTCGAGGTCGGCGGGCGCGCACGTGACGATCCAGAACTCCCCGTTGTCCGAGAGGTTCTCGGCCCCGCCCTCCATGGCGATCTCCATGACCTTGTCCTCGTCCTGGTCACGGGGCACGCTCACGATGCCCTTGCGTTCGAACTGCCAACTCACGGCCCCCGGCTCGGCCATGTTGCCGCCGTTCTTGTTGAAGACGTTGCGGATCTCCGAACCGGTGCGGTTGCGGTTGTCGCTCAGCGTCTCGACCATGATCGCCACGCCGGCCGGGCCGTAGCCCTCATAGTTGATCGCCTCGTACCGCACGCCCTCGAGCTCGCCCGTGCCCCGCTTGATCGCCTTCTCGATGGTGTCGAGCGGAACCGACGAGCTCCGGGCCTTCTGGTAGGCGGTCCGCAGGGCGGCGTTGGCATCCATGTCGCCGCCGCCTTCCCGCGCCGCCACCTCGACCTGGCGGATCAGCTTGGCGAAGATTTTGGCGCGGGCCTTGTCCTGTGCGCCTTTGCGATATTTCGTTGTCGCCCACTTGGAGTGACCCGACATATTCCTCCCTTGGAGCGAAGACTGGGTACGAGCTGAGAGCTGGAGGATCCATTGTATCTGGAGGCCCAGAACGCCGACGATGCCGCGACCCGAATCCCTTTACTATGCGACCATGTCGACGACGGGCTCTGCGCTGCGCCCCGGCCCGGAGCCTCCCCCCCATGTCCGCATCGCCATCGTCGGCACGGGATTCTCCGGGCTGGGTGCCGCCATCGCGCTCACCGAGGAGGGCTACGGCGACGAGCTGATCCTTTTGGAACGACGGTCCGACGTCGGCGGGACGTGGTACGACAATTCGTATCCGGGGTGCCGCTGCGACGTGCCCTCGAATCTCTACTCCTTCTCCTTCGCCCCCAACCCGCATTGGTCCGAAACCTTCGCCAGCCAACCCGAGATCGAGCGCTACCTGCAGGAGATCGCGCGGAGGCTACGGCGTCATCGACAAGGTTGCCTTCGACACGACGCTGGAGCGCGCGTCGTGGGACGCCGGCCGGACGGGTCTGGCACATCGCGACGACACGGGGCTCGTTGACGGCGGACTTCCTCATCGGCGGGGGCGGCGGGCTCTCCGAACCGCACCTGCCCGACATCCCCGGCGCATCCTCGTTCGCCGGCACTGCATTCCACTCGGCGCAGTGGAATCACGCGCATGACCTCACAGGTCGCAAGGTGGCCATCATCGGCACCGGGGCATCGACCATCCAATTCCTCCCCATCGTGCAGAAGTCCGCCGGCCACATCACGCTCTTCCAGCGCACGCCGCCCTGGGTCTTCCCGCACCGCGTCCGGCCGACGAAGGCGGTGGAGCGGGCCGCCTACACACGGTGGCCATGGACCCAGAGGACTGTCCCGGGCCCGTCAGTACTGGTTCGGTGAGGCGGTCCTGGGCTCGCTGCTCATCCACAACAGCCCGAAACTGCGCCGGCTGGAAGCGCTCGGAAAGAAATTCCTGGCGCGCCAGGTGGCCGATCCCGACCTGCGGGCCAAGCTCACGCCGACCTACACGCCGGGCTGCAAGCGCCTGTTGCAGTCGAACGAGTACTACCCGGCGCTGCAACGCCCCAACGTGCACGCTGACGACGGAGAAGATCGTCGAGATCCAGCCCGGCGGCGTGGTGACGGCCGACGGCGTGCTCCACGAGGTGGACACCATCATCTACGCCACCGGATTCCGCATCACGAACAACCCGATGGCGGAGAAGATCCACGGCGCCGACGGCCGGTCGCTCAGGGAGCACTGGGCCCACACGGGGATGCAGGCCTACTGCGGCACCACGATCCCGGGGTTCCCCAACTACTTCATGCTGGCCGGACCGAACACCGGCATCGGCCACACCTCTCTCGTGGTGATGATCGAAGCCCAGTTGGCCCACGTGGTCGGCGCCTTCCGTGCCCTGCGGGCCCAAGGGGCGAGTGTCGTCGACGTGCGCGCCGGACACGCTGGCACGCTGGAGCGAGGAGGTGCAGCGCAAAGCGGCGCCCACGGTCTGGAACGCCGGCGGCTGCTCGAGCTGGTATCTCGATGAGGCCGGCCGCAATACGACGCTGTGGCCCGATTACACGTTCCGCTTCGTGCGCCGGACCCGCACATTCGATGCGAACGACTATGTGCTGACCGGCCCCCGCCTGGCGTCGTGAAGCGACGCCCGGTCACGCTCGAGGGGGCGACAGCGCTCGTCACCGGCGCGGGAAGCGGCATCGGGCGCGCCGCCGCGCACGCCCTCGCCGCCAGGGGAGCCACCGTGCTGTGCGCCGACATCGACGAAGCGGCGGCCGAGGAGACCGTGGCCGAGTGCCAGGAACGCCGAGGTGGACGCGCATCAGGCCTACCGGCTCGACGTGGCGGATCGGGTGGAGGTCGATGCGGTCGCGGCGAGGATCGACCGCGAGCACGGTGCTCTCGACGTGCTGGTGAACAATGCCGGCGTCGGCATGACGGGCCCCTACGCCCGCATGACCGCAGACGAGTGGGCCTTCATCCGCTCGATCAATCTCGACGGCGTCGTCAACGGTTGCTCGGCCTTCACGCCCCCCATGCTCTCGGCCGGCCGGGGCCATGTCGTCAATGTGTCGTCGGGGCTCGCGTTCCTTCCGACCGCGGGAGAATCGGCCTACGCCGCGACCAAGGCTGCCGTCCTGCAACTCTCCCTGTGCCTGCGGGCTGATTGGGCCGCCCACGGGCGTCGGCGTGACCGCCATCTGTCCCGGCTTCATCAACACCTCCATCCCACGGACGGCCCGCTTCACCGGCGGCCAGGAGGACCCCGAGGTCCGCGCAGCGGCTGGTGCAAGGGCTTCTCCCGGGCCCACCCGCCCGAAAAAGTCGGCGCGGCCATCGTCCACGCCATTGCCGCCAACCGGGCCATGGTCCCGGTGGGATTCGAATCGGTCCTGGGCTGGTATGCCCATCGGTGCATGCCCATCGCGCTCCAAGCAGACCCTGGCCCGCCTGGGCGGACCGGCGCTGAGGAACGACTCGTGCCCTCCCTCCACCTACCCCGGAGCCGTCGCAGCCTCCTCGCCGTCGGCGCGGCGGCCGCCTTCGTCGGCGGGGCCGCCGCCTACAGACGGGTCCACACCCAGCGTGCCAGCGACACGCAGCTGACCCACGGCGCCGGCATCGCCCTCGTGCGAGCCGCCGGCCCACGCCCTCGGATGGGGGGAGCTCGGAGCGCCGCCGCAGCGCACCGTCCCCACCCCGGACGGTGGCACTGTTGGCCGTGTGGGATGCGGGGAGCGGCCCGACGGTCGTCCTCCCCCACTGCTGGGGCTGCAGCCACGAAGTCTGGCTCCCCGTGGCGCGCCGCCTGGTCGAGTCCGGTCATCGAGTGGTGCTCTATGACCAACGGGGCCACGGCGCCAGCACCCGGGGCACGGCACCGCTGAGCATCGAGATGCTGGCCGACGACCTCGCCGCCGTCCTGCGTGCCTGCGACGTCACCGACGCCGTGCTGGCCGGCCACTCCATGGGCGGCATGACCATCATGTCCCTGGCCACCTACCGTCCCGAGGTCCTGGCGGCGCGGGCGCGCGCCATCGTCCTGGTCGCCACCGCGGCAGCGGACATGGGCTCGGGCCCTGCCGCGGCGGAGTGGTTCTCCGCTGCGCTCATCTCCTCGTCCGCCGGTGTCCCTGGCGCTTGCACTCGGCGGCGGGCCACCGGTTCGTCCGCGGTGTCTTCGGGAGCGATCCCGTGCGCTCCCACATCGACCTCACCCGCACCCTTTTCGCTGACACCGCACCGCAGGTGCGCTGCCGGCTTCATGGTCGCCATGAGTGCCATGAACCTGCTGGAGGGCATCGCCACCATCGGCATTCCCACGACGGTCATGGTCGGCTCGCGTGATCGGCTCACCGCACCCGCCCGTGCCGCGCAGATGGTGGCGGCCATTCCCGGAGCCCGGCTCGTCACACTTGGCCGGACGCGGGCACATGCTGCCGCTCGAGGACCCCGATGCGGTGACGAGCGAGATCGAGCGTGCGCCTTCGGGGACTGAGGAGATCCCCGAGCTCCGTGTCGCGTAAGGCAGAATCGCAGGATGGGTCTCGACAAGGATTTCGCCTTCGACGTAGGAGAACAAGAGAAGCATCGGGTGGCATTCCATTGGGGCCAACTCTTCGGTCAGATCCGCATCACCGTTGACGACGTGCAGGTGGTCGAGAAGAACCAAGCCATTTGCGCTGCGCTCCCCCCGTACCAAGAAAGTTCGCATTCTCGGTCGGCCAGACCGAAGTGCACGACGTCGTGATCGAGAAGACGAGAAAGCGCTTCCTCGGGGGGGCACGAACGCAGCACTGCCGTGCGCTCGTCGACGGCACCGTCGTCGGGGAGATACTGCACACCCGCCGTCGCATGACCTCTGAAGGGGGAAATCGATGTTTCGCACGTTGATCATCGGCACCGGCTTCGGCTCCCGCGTCGTCGCCGGATGCTACGAAGAAGCCGGCATGACGGTGCAGGTCGTGACCCCGCGGGACGCCGAGGCCGTGCGGCGCGCGTGCGCCGAGCCGTTCGATCTCATTTCGGTCCACTCACCGCCATTTCTGCATGCGGAGCATGTCAATCTCGCCTTGGACCACCACCGTGCTGTCCTGTGCGACAAGCCGTTCGGTGTCTCCCCCGCCGAAGCTCGGCAGATGCTCGAACGGGCGAACGAGGTGGGCGTCGTGCACCTCCTCAATTTCGAGTTCCGCTACGACCCGGGGCGACAGCGCGTGAAGGAGATCATCGACTCCGGGGCGATCGGTCGAGTGATCCACATGAACTGGAACTTCTACAACTCCTTCTCGCGGCCCCCGCAGAGGAAGCACGGCTGGCAATTCGAGGACCCGTCCGGCGGGTGGCTCCGCATCAACGGGACGCACATGATCGACACCATCCGGTGGATGGTGGGTGAGATCGCCGAGGTGGACTGCCGCGTCCGCACCGATGCCAAGGAGCATCCGGACAAGGACGGGGTGCCGCACCCGGCGACAGCGGAGGACGCCTTCACGGCCTTCCTGACCACCGACACCGGCGCCTCCGTGGTGATCGACACCGCATGGGGGGTACCCGGCACGTTGCCCGACCGTTGGACCGTTATCGGCACCGAGGGGATCATCGATGTGATCGAAGCGGTCGAGATCTACACCCCTCCCCTCGTACGCGATACGCACATCACCGTGCTCGAGGGCGGCACATCGCACGTCGAACGCATCGGCCCTTTCGAAGGCGACGGCCATCTTCCGGCGATGCGCCCCTGGTCCGTCAAGGTCCGTGAGGCGGTAGCCAATGGTGAGCAGATCCGCCCATCCTTCGTCGACGGCGTGGCCTGTTCCGAGGTGATCGATCGGCTGCGCACAGCGGCCCGCTGAGTCGTCGACGCCCCATAGGGTCGAGCCCGGATCGCCTGCACCGATAGCGGACAGACCGAGAAAGGCCACGTCGCCCCATGACCGAACACCCAGGAGAAAGCGTGGAGCCACCAGCACGCCCGGAATGGGGCGGTGCGCGCTCCAAGACCATCACCTGGCACGACCCCATGATCAGTGCCGGCAAGGCAACGTCGCTCGGCGGTCTCGACTTCCTCCGCGCCATGCGCGACGGCACGTTCCCCCCGCCCCCGATCGCGCTGCTCATGGGATTCTCCTTAGTGGAGGTCGACTACGGCTTGGCCGTCTTCGAATGCACCCCGGACGAGTCCGCCTACAACCCGATCGGCCTCGTCCACGGCGGGCTCGTCTGCACGCTGGCCGACAGCGCAGCGGGGTGTGCCGTGCAGAGCACCCTCGAGGCCGGCGTGGCGTATACGTCCATCGACATCAACGTCACGTACCTGCGACCCGTGACCAAGGACACCGGACTGATCCGCGCCACGGCACGCACGACCAAACCGGGTCGCCGTGTGGCCTACGCCACGGTCGAGGTCACGGACACGGGGGGCAAACTGCTGGCCCAGGCCACGAGCAGCTGCCTCGTGATGGACAACCGGAAGCCCTCGGGGTGATGCGGCCCGGATCGGATCACGTTGGCCGTCTCACGTGGCGAGACCCCACGGGCCGGTGCCCGAGAATTGCCGCGGAGAGATGCGCGTCACGAAGCCCTCGGGCCAGTTGTCCCCCGGCGGGGGAACGCGCCCTTGGTGATGCGGCGGAGCAGGGGTACCGCCCCGCCCTCTTCGACCCTGGCGATGCCCTTGATCACGAGGTAAGGACTGAAGCCTTCAAAAGGGACGTCGGACTCGACCGAGAGTGTCACCCGCGGATCGCGCCGGATGTTCCGTAGTTTCACGTGATCGGCGAGATGGCCGGTGACGATCTCGTCCCCGTCCCAGCCGGCGTAGACACACGTCACCTGTGGGCTGCCGTCCGGGTTGAGGGTGACCAGATGGACGAGCCGTCCCGAATCCACCGCCGCCCGGGTCGTCTCGTCGAGGCGGATGAGATCGTCCGTCATGGTTGTCTCCTCCCTTGTCCGAACAACCGGAGGTTACCGGGCGACGTCCGCCGCGACGCATCACGCGCCTCGCGTCACGCGCCCGAACCCGTGCACGTTCACAGGTTGCGGGGACCGGGACCCTGCTGTCCGAGGAGGTCGTCGGGGTTCACGAGCTTGCACAAGCCGAGAGAGAGGCATCCGCACCCGATGCAGCCGCTGAGGCGGTCGCGCAGGTGCTGCAGACCCGTGATGCGCTGGTCCAGGTCATCCCGCCACGCCGCGGACAGCCGCTCCCAATCGCGACGGGTCGGCGTACGCCCATCGGGCAATCGATCCAGAGAGTCCTTGATGCGCCGAAGCGGGATGCCGACGGCCTGCGACGCGCGGATGAACGCCACCCTGCGCAAGACCTCACGCGGGAAGCGCCGCTGGTTGCCCGGAGTCCGCGCACTGCCGATGAGGCCCTCGGCCTCGTAGAAATGCAGGGCTGACACGGTCACGCCGCTACGGGCGGCCACTTGGCCGACCGTGAGCTCACCAGAGGAAGCAGAATATCCTGACATGTACTTGACCTCAACCTTACATGAGGTCTTACCCTGAGGCTCATGACATTCACCGAAGCCGAGACGAACTTCCTCGCCCGCCAGACGCGTGGGCACCTCGCCACGCTCGGGCCCGACGGGACCCCTCAGGTAAAGCCCCTCGGCTTTGCCTACAACCCGACGCTCGGCACCATCGACATCACCGGGTTCAACATGGCCGCCAGCGCCAAGTACCGCAACGTCCGGGCCCACCCCCACGTGGCGTTCGTGGTCGACGAGGTCACCGAGGCCTCTCTGGAAGGTGCCCACTTCCTCGAGATCCGCGGCATCGCCGAAACCGCCGTCGGAACCCACGATCCCCAAGGACATCTGGCCCCCGAGATCATCCGCATCCACCCCCGGCGCATTCTCTCCTTCAATGTGGATCCGGAGCATCCCGGGTTCGCAAGCCGCAATGTGGGGCCGATCGACCCGGCGAGCGAGGTGGCCTGACATGCGCGCCGTCGAGGTGGCGCAATTCGGCGGTCCCGAGGTGCTGACTGCACGCGAGCTCCCCGATCCCGTCCCGGGACCGGGCCAGGTCGTCGTGGCCACGTCGGCCTCCGACGTCCTCTTCGTCGACACCATGATCCGCTCGGGCCGGGGCGCCGACTACTTCCCGATCCGGCCGCCCTACGTCCCCGGGAACGGCGTCGGCGGCACGGTGACGGCCATCGGCGATGGCGTCGACCGCAGGTGGCTGGGCCGGGAGGTGGTGGCACACACGGGCACGACGGGCGGCTACGCGGAGCTTGCCGCAATCGACGTCGCCGACTGCGCCGAAGTGACCGGTGGCGTCGACCTCCTCGATGCCACCGCTGTCCTTCACGACGGCACAACGGCGCTGGGCGTCCTGGAGAAGACCGTTCCCCGGCAAGGGGAGTGGGTCCTCGTCCTCGGCGCCGCCGGCGGCATGGGGATTCTCCTCGTCCAGCTGTTGGCGGCGCGCGGCGCGCATGTCATCGGTGCCGCCCGCGGACGCACGAAGCGAGACGTCGTCTCTGAAGCCGGCGCCTACGCGGCCATCGACTACGGCGAAACGGGGTGGACCGACGCTGTGCTCAGGGCGACAAGCGGACGTCCCCCCACTCTCGTTCTCGATGGTGTCGGGGGCCGGCTCGGCGCCGCGGCGTTCGCACTGATCGCTGACGGCGGTCGCTACTCGGCGCACGGCACACCCAGCGGATCGTTCGCCCCCATCGACCCGGGCGAGGCGCAACGACGGGGCGTGGACGTGACCACCATCGCCGATCTCCAGTACGGGGAAGGAGGCCGCGCCCGGCACCTCGCTGCCATCCTGACCGAGATCGCGGCCGGCCGGGTCGCCCCCCTGATCGGACAGGTCATGCCGCTGGCCGAGGCGTCGAAAGCCCACATGGCGCTCGAAGCGCGGGAAACCCTGGCGAAGACTCTCCTTGTGCCCGATCTCCGATGACGCCGGGAATCTGCCATGAGGCCGGTCCCGAACGGCGTGCAGCGAGCTTCAAGTGGTTGCCACGAGCAGATCCTCGCCGCTCGACGGCCGGAAGTCATCGCTCCGGTCGGCGAAGTACCGGTCGGCCAGTTCCGAGAGCGCCACGTGCTGAGCTTCCCGGAAGCCGGCAGCGCTGGCGAGCTCGAGCATGTCCGAAGGGGCAAAGAAACTGAGGAAGGGCGTTCCCGATGCCGCGGGCACCTTTCTCCGCCATCTGGAGTCCGGGGCGGTCTCCCTCGTCGAGGAGATCGAGCGGCAACAGGAACGTCATGGCCAGCGTCGAGCCCGGGGCGAACGAGGCGATCTCGCTGCAACGTGGCTGCGTTCGCCTCCTTCGTGAGGTACATGCTGACGCCGGTGGAGGCCACCACCGCCGGCCTCCCCGCGTCGAAGCCTGCGGCCCCCACCTCGTCCCACCACGAGGTGGCCTCGAAGTCGACCGGCACCAGCCGAAGCCATGCGGGGACGCCGAAGCCGAGCTCCATCAGACGCCGGCGCTTCCAGGCCTGCGGACCGGGACGGTCCACTTCGAAGACGTGCAGACGCGAGGCGATCTCCGGTCGGCGCTGGGCGAACGTATCGAGCCCGGCCCCCAGGAGCACATACTGGTCCACGCCCCGGACAGCCTCCGCCGTGACCAGATCCTCGATGAACCGGGCCCGGGCCACGATGGATGCCCGAAATCCACGGGTGAAGACCGGGTCCATGTCCGGCCGGTCACGCCACCCGTCGTCCGGCGCAACCAACTGCAATCCGACCTCGTCGTCGAGTACGTGGGGCGACGCGTCGACCCGGACGTGCAGGGCCCGCCACAAAGCGGTGCGCACCGCTGTGCTGTCCGGCCCCGGTTCCGGGTCCGGCTCCATGTCCACGTCCGTCACTTCAGCTCCCCGCGCACATGTCGGCGAAGAGCCGGTGCACCCGCCGATCGCCCGTCAGCTCGGGGTGAAAGCACGATCCGAGGATGTTCCCCTGACGCACCAACGCCGGTGACGCCACGGCGGGACCGTCAACCCCGTGGCTCCGATGCCGCACTGCGGCCAGGACATCCACGTCCTCGCCGACGCTGACCACATAGGGAGCCCGGATGAAGACAGCCGGCAGTGCAGGTCCCTCGCCGAACTCCAGCTCGGTCTCGAATGACGCCACCTGGCGCCCGAACCCGTTGCGGCGAACAACCGCATTCAAGGCGCGGAAGGAACGCTGATCCGGTCGTCCGTCGAGCACTTCACGCGCCAACAGCACCAGACCGGCACACGTGCCGAGAACGGGAAACCCATCGTCGACACGTTGGGAGACCGCATCGAACAAGCCGGTGGATGCCAGCAGCATCGAGAGCGTGGTGGACTCGCCGCCGGGCAGGATCAATCCCGCCACTCCCTCCAAATCGTCGGGCCGCTTGACGAGGCGGCTCCCGACTCCCACGTCGTAGAGCGCGGCCACGTGCTCGCGCACGTCGCCCTGCAGGTTCAGCACCCCGATGGTCGTTGTCGCTGTCGCACCCCACTCAGAGGGAGCGGTTACCACCCGCGATCAGCCAGCCGTTCGGTCGTTTCGGACAGCTCGAGGCCACGCATCGCTTCACCGAGCCCGCGCGACACCTTGGCGATGTGGCCGGCGTCCGTGAAGTGCGCCGTGGCCTCGACAACCGCCGAGGCCATGCGGGCCGGATCCGAGCTCTTGAAGATGCCCGACCCGACGAAGACGGCCTCAGCCCCGAGCTGCATGACCAGCGCGGCATCGGATGGCGTGGCGATGCCGCCGGCGCAGAACAAGGGCACCGGCAAGCGGCCCGATTCGGCGATCTCCTGCACGAGGCCGATGGGAGCGGACAGGTGCTTGGCCCAACCGTAGAGCTCGGCGCCGTCGCGACAGGCCGCGATGGAACGGATGGAGCGAAGAATCGAACGCAGGTGCCGCATGGCCTCGACGATGTTGCCGGTCCCTGCCTCACCCTTGGAGCGGATCATGGCGGCGCCCTCGGAGATACGCCGGAGCGCCTCCCCCAGGTCCGTCGCACCACACACGAAGGGAACCCCGAAACCCCACTTGTCGATGTGGTACTCCTCGTCGGCCGGTGTCAGCACCTCGGACTCGTCGATGAAGTCGACCCCGAGGCTCTCGAGCACCTGCGCTTCGGCAAAGTGGCCGATGCGGGCCTTGGCCATCACCGGGATGGTGACGGCCGCCTGAATTCCTTCGATCAACTCGGGGTCGCTCATCCGGGCGACGCCACCGTCACGCCTGATGTCCGAAGGCACGCGCTCGAGGGCCATGACGGCGACGGCCCCGGCGTCCTCGGCCACCTTGGCCTGCTCGGCGTTGACCACGTCCATGATCACGCCGCCGCGCAGCATGTCCGCCAGCCCACGCTTGACCGTAAACGTGCCCGTACGTTCGCCTGTAAGTTCGGTACCGGACGCCTCAGAACTGCTCATGGGCACCAGTCTACGAGGGCGGGCCGCCCCTTCTCACCACTCGGCCAGGGCGGCGGCCCGCACCGACGTGGCATCAAGGTCCCCTGCCGCCACCGCCTGGTCCCGCTGACCCACGGAAGGGTCGATCCAGACGTAACGGGTGGACGGGAACCGCGCCGGGCTGAAGACCGAATTGCCCGACGGAGGCGGGGCCTGCTCCATGAGGCGCAGGGCGTCGAGGAGCCCCCGGGGGAAGCGCACGGCGGAGGCACCGACGATGTCCGCCCGGTACTCCCTGCTCTCTCCGATGCACCGGCGCAACCAGCCTGCTCCCGCGAAGCGGGCCAAGGTGAGCCCGATGACCGCGACCCCGTTGTCATCCCGCTTCATGTGGGCCAGCTCATGGGCGACCACGCCCTCGAGCTCGATCGGTCCCATCGTCTCCAGCAGGCCCGACGTGACGACGAGTGCCCCTGACGCGGCATCGCGGCCCAGGGCGCAGGCGTTCGGCACCTTGTCGTACACCACGTAGAGGTCCGGCATGCGGAGACCGAAGGTGGCGCACAACCCCTCGGTCACATTGAAGAGCCGGGGATTGTCGCGTTCGGAAAGACGCACGGCGCCGACCTGACGCAACGCCACTCCGGGTGCGACACGCCACAGTGCGTAGCCGAGCGCCACTTCCACGACGACGAGCGCCACGACGCCGATCACCAGCGAGACGGCAAGGCCGAGCACGACGCCGATCACGACCGCCGGGAGCGCTGCGGCGAGCGCGCACAGGAAGACCGCGTGGCGCCGGTTCGCCGTCACTTCGTCCGGCAGGATCTCCGTCGCCCCGAGACCGGGCTCGATAATGCGTGGGGCCAACGGCTCGGGCGCCAACGCCACGGCACGGGTGGCCCCCCGTGAAGCACCGCTCTGCGAGCCACCCCGATTCCGGCTGGACGATCCACCGCCGCCGCGCTGCGACTGGTTCCCACCGGATTTCGACTGGCCGCCGCCGTTCCGGGTTGATTGGCCGCCTTACCACCGCTCTTTCGCGTGCCCGCAGCGCCGGACTCTCCGCCTGGCCGCCGGAGCCGCCTGAGCCGCCGGACCCACGAGCGCCGCCGGAGCCGGCCCCTCCCCGCGCCGCACCGCCGGCTGCATTCGGGCTGCCGGATCCACCGGGTTGACCGCCACGGTTCCTGTTCCGGTTGCGATTTCGATTCCGGTTGCGGTTCGCACCGCCGGCTGACCCGCTCCCCCCGGCCGACCCGCCGCCAGTGCCTTCCCGGCTGCTGAGGGTCCGGAATTTGCGCGCTCATCGACCATCGGAACCCCCATCCTACCCGGCACCGTCCCGACGCTCCGGCTCTCGGGGACGCTCCGACGGTCAGGGGCGATAGCCGTCGAGAGCCCGGACCCGCGCGACGGCCGCTCGTTCCACCAACTCGACACCGGGACCCCCCGATGTCGGGAACTCCCCTTCGCCCGCCCGGCGGAACGCCCACCAACGCGCCCAACGTCGCCGCTACCGACGCCCGCAGCCCTGCGAGGTCATACCCACCCTCGAGGACCACGACGAGCCGCCCCGGGCGCGGCGCATAGGCGGACACGGTCCGGGCCAAGGCGGCGAAATCGCCGCCGCTCAGGGCGAGGTCGGCCAGAGGATCGCCTCGATGCGCATCGAAGCCGGCCGAGATCAGCACCCAGGTCGGGCTGAATGCGTCGATTGCCGGTGCCGCCACGACATCCAAGGCCCGCTGCACGACGTCACCGGTGGCACCGGCGGGCAGCGGCACGTTCACCGTCAACCCCCGCGCCGCGGCCCCGCCCACCTCGTCCGCCTCGCCGGTGCCGGGGTAGAACGGCGACTGGTGCGTCGAGACGTAGAGCACCGACGGGTCGTCCCAGAACATCGCCTGCGTCCCGTTTCCGTGGTGCACGTCCCAGTCGACGATGAGGACGCGCTCCCCCATGGCCACCAGAGCCGCTGCCGACACGGCGACGTTGTTCAACAGGCAGAAGCCCATGGAATGGTCGCCGAAGGCATGATGACCCGGAGGCCGGGTGGCGACGAACGCCACACCGTCGCCTCGCTCTTGCAACAGCTCAATGGCCTGCAGGCCCGCACCGGCCGAAAGCAATGCGGCCTCCCAGGAGTCGGGCCGGGCGAAGGTGTCCAGGTCGAGGTTGCCCCCTCCGGACAGGCAGAACCGCTCGAGGCGCTGCAGGTAGTCGGTCGTGTGCACACGCTCGAGAGCGGCCGTGTCCGCCCGGACCGGCGCCACCATCTCCAACTCGCTCCCCAGTTCGGGCGCCAGATCCGCGATGCCCGCCATGACCGCATCGATCCGCGCCTGGCGTTCGGGATGGTTGCCCCCGTCATGGACGGTGCCCGTTCCGCCCGAGGGCCCGATCACGGTCAGCACCCTGCCGAGTGTAGGTGGAGCCCCTAGGAGTGCTCGCCCCGCCCGTACGCCGCTATGGCTCGCTCGTACACATCGATGTAGCGCTCGGCCAGGCTCTCCATCGACCAACCCTGTGCGTGCGCCTGCGCGGCCTTGAGGGCATCCACCGAGGACTCGCCGCTGCCCTCCGCCGCGTCGGCCAGAGCCGCACCGAGGGCCCGGGACAATGCCGTGACATCGCCCGGCGGCACGAGAACGGCATGGCCACCGGCGGCCGAGCGGTATCCCTGCAGGTCCGATGCCACCACGGCACACCGGGCCGCCATGCCCTCGAGCACGACCATGCCGAACGATTCCCCCCGCAGCGACGGCGCGCACAGGATGTCGGCGCCCGATGAGGCGGGCGTCCACTTCTCGATCGCCCAGAATGCCGAGCCACCTGACCCGCTCCGATTCGGGGTGGCGCCGCCGCTGTGCCTCGCCCTGCGGGCCGTCGCCGGCCACCCACAGGACAGCCGGACGCTCGATCATGTCGAAGGCGTCGAGGAGGACTCCCAGACCCTTGCGCGTCTCGTGGCGCCCGAGGAACAGGACGGTCGGGCGATCCGACGGCACCGGTCGGGCATCGGTGAAACGCTCCATGTCCACCCCGTTGTAGAGGACCTCGTACTCCCCTTTGCTCGAGCGCAGCGCCGTTTCCCGGGCCGCCTCGGAGACGGCCACCCGCACCTGAAGCCGCGACCCGACCAGGTACACCAGCGGCTTGAGCACCGGGACCCACTTGCTCACGCCCGAGCGGTGGTACGTCCCCACCATGGGGAGCGGGGCGCTCACCACGAACCCGTACGCCGCCACCGGCGCCAGAGGCTCGTGGACGTGCAGGACATCGAAGCGACCCTTGCGCACGAAGCGCTCGGCTTTGATGGCCGCCCGGGGCGAAATGGTCACCGGCGCAACGGACCCGTTGGACCGCAAACCGGTTGGTTTCCCCATCACGAAGGTGTCCGGATTGGGGTCCCGCTCCTGGTCGACGGCACGCCGTTTCTCTTCAGGGTCCTCGGGACCGACCACGGTGACGTCGTGACCGAGGTCGCGGAGAGCCCGGGCCAACCCCAGCACCTGGCCCTGCACACCGCCGGGGCGCGACAAGGAATACGGCGAGAGCATCGCGATCCTCACGGATTCTCTCGGATCGGTCGGCCAATTGGGCTGGTAGAGGTGCCACTGCTCGGGATGCTCGAGGATGTCCCGTTCGAAGACCGTCGCCAACTCCTGGGTCAGTCGGTGGACGTCGGAGCGCAAGGATCCCCGGCGCGTCGTGTCAAGGGGCCGGTGCACAACCCCAGTGTGCCAATTTCCCGGACCCGAGTAGACCGTCACCGGCAAAAGCACCGCGTCCGTGCGTAGGGCCAGGGTCGCCGCTCCGGCCGGAAGAGTGGTCCGTTCGCCGAAGAAGTCGACCTCGACCCCATTGCCGACCAGATCGCGGTCACTGACCAGGCCGACCAGTTCCTTCCCACGGAGGGCCCTGAGGATGGTCGCGCTCGAGCCGTCACCCAGAGGCACGGCCGTCAGACCCATCTGGCGGCGCTGGCCGACGAACCACTCGAAGAGGCGGGGGGGCTCAATGCGTTCCACCACCGCGGTCATCGGCATCCCCTCGAGCGCCAACCACGCCCCGCCCCACTCCCAGCTCCCGACATGTGGGAGGGCCATCACCATGCCCCGTCCCGAGGTCTGGGCGGCGCGCAGGTTCTCTTCGCTGCCCGGGCCGAGAATCCACCGGGCCCGGATTTCGGGCTCGCCCGTGTAGGGCAGGCGCGCCCCGTCAATCCAGTACCTCCCGTACTCGACGAAGCTCCGGCGACTCCATCGTCGCACCAGATTCCGATCGGGGAGGACGCCGTCCTCGCATTCGAAGGCCAGCACGCGGTGCATATGCCGTTCGTTCATGGCCAGGACGCTCCCGCCCCGCCACGCCATGGTCCGGGTCACCCCACCGACCACTATGCGGGCCAACGGTTCGGGCACGTGGCCCATGGAGCTGGCCAGGCCGGTATAGGTCAGGTATTTCAGCGCGCCGCGCCAACCGGTCCCGGTTGCCGCCGACTCCCCCACGGTCGACCTCTCCTATGCCGGGTGCAGGCTCAGGAAAGCGGTCCACGCGAGGGCCGGGTGCGACCTGACACACCGCCCGTCGGACCACCGTTCGCCCGGTTCCGCGACCCTGTGGTGCCTCCCGTGCTTCCCCCAGCGGCGTGCGGGTGCGGGCGCAGGGCGCGGCGACGAGCTCGGAGGGTCCGGCCCGAACGGCTGCTCAACGCATCTTGACGGCGGGCTCGCCAGCGTCCGACGGGAACGCCCGTGCGCTGGTTCGCGGCGCCACCGGGCACAGCGGCGCCCTCACGCCAGGTACGCCACCGCGACTCGACCCGGCCCTCGCGCCAGGCCACGACACGACGACGAACGGCGACGTCCTTGCCCGAGGCTTCGTTCCAGACCTTGACGAAACGGGCGATGGCGGTGATCGAGATCAACACGAGCATGGCCCAGAGGACCGGCACGACGAACGCACTGTCGAGAAGGGCGATGCCGAGCAGGATCATCCGCTCGGCCCGCTCCATGAGGCCGCCCTTGGCCGAAAGCCCGAGAGACTCGGCCTTGGCCCGCTCGTAGGAGACCAGAGCGGTCACCCCGAGCACCGCCAGCGGCAGCACGGCCAAGTGACCTTCGTGCCGGCTGATCAGGTACCACGAGACACCGCCCATCAAAAGGGCATCGGCCACCCGGTCGGTCACGGAATCAAAGAAGGCACCCCGTACCGACGCCGTCCCGGCCGCCTTGGCCACCGGGCCGTCCAGCAGATCATGGAGCCCGGTGATGATGAGGAGGATGACCGCGAGGTGCAGGTGGCCCGAGGCCACGAGCACGGCACAGGCCGTGGCCGAGATCAAACCAGTCGCGGTGAGAACGTCAGCGGTAATGCCTCGTCGGTGCAGTGCAGCCCCGACCGGCCCGGTGGACCGATCGACTGCATCGCGCCAGCGACCGTCGAACATAGAACTCCTCGTCCGGCGCCACCCCGGCCGGGGAGGCGCTCATGAAACAGATACAAAAGTTTATCATCCAGCGCCCGCCCGGGAGCCAACCTGGGTTGCAACACGTTCCCGGTGCCCGCGGCGACCCGGAAACGACCTGCTCGGGCGCCCTGCCCCTCAGGCGCCCGTTAGGCTCAGTCGCACCGAGGACGCCCCGTCAGGGCGAGACCGGACTCACAGCGCCGACCGGCAATCCGAGCGATCTGTCTGACGCCAATCCCGGGCGAGGCCCCGCCGTACACCCAGCACACCCAGGCATCGCCCACATCGACGAGACGAAGGACACCCGATGACACTCCGCTCCACTTCCGCCAAAATCGCCCTGATCCCCCTCGCTGCGATGGGAGTGCTCGCCTTCAGCGGCGGCGGCCCGGCCGGCGCCAGCTCCTCGACCACCGTGAAGGCGATCGAGACCGAATATCACATCGCGCTCTCGAAGAAGACCTTCAGCCCCGGTGCCTACACGTTCGTCGCCATCAACAAGGGCAAGACCACGCACGCCCTCGAGATCACCGGCTCCGGACTCCACGCGTCCACGGCCGACATCTCCCCCGGCCAGAGCGCCAAGCTCAACGTCGTGTTCAAGAGCGGCGGCAAATACGACGTCTTCTGCCCGGTCCCGGGCCACAAGATGCTCGGCATGAACGTCAACCTGAAGGTCTCGGGTACCGCCACCGCCGCCTCCAAGAGCACCACCAAGACCACGACCGCCGGCGGGAGCGGCGCCGTCAGCTACTAGAGGGCGCACCCGCCCGAGCATCGTGGGCGTAGCCGCCGTACACTCAGCGGTGAGGCAGACAGCTCCTCGGAACGGTCTGGCCTCGTGACGGCTCGCAACACGGACGGAGGTACCAGGTGCCACTCGACCCGACCGCAATCCGGAATGTCGCACTTGTCGGCCATCACGGCGCCGGCAAGACGACCCTGGCCGAGGCCCTGCTCGCCGCGACAGGCGCCATCGCCCGCCGGGGCTCGGTGGAAAAGGGCACGACCACCTGTGACTTCGAACCCGAAGAGATCTCGCGTCAGCTCTCGATCTCCACGGCACTGGCGCCGTTCACCGTCAACGGCATAAAGGTCAATCTGCTCGATACGCCCGGCTACGCCGACTTCGCCTCCGAGATGCTGACCGCCCTGGCCCGCGCCGATCTGGCCGTGGTGGTGGTCAGCGCCACGGACGGCGTCCAGGCCCAGACCGAAGACGCCTGGCGTGCCGCCACGAAGCTCGGCCTGCCCCGGGTGATCGTCATCAACAAACTGGATCGCGAGCGGGCGGACTTCGATCGCACGCTGGCTGACATCCGCGCCTCCTTCGGCGTCGGCGTCGCACCGGTCGAGCTCCCGATCGGCGCCGAAGCCGACTTCCACGGCGTGATCGACCTGCTGGGCGACACGGCCACCCACTACGACACGCCCGCTCCACATGCAGTCGTCGACGGCACCGTTCCTCCCGCAGGCCACGAGGGCCCGATCCCCGCCGAACTGGTCGACGAGGAGCACGCCGTGCACGAGCAGTTGGTCGAAGGAATTGTGGTCGGTGACGACGACCTCATGGAGCGCTACCTGGGCGGAGAAACCATCAACTACAACGAACTCGAGAAAAGCCTGGCCGGAGGGGTCGCCGCCGGTGCGGTCTTCCCCGTCCTGTGCTGTTCGGGGCTGACCGGAGTCGGGGTCGACCGGTTGGCCCGGCTGATAGAGGAACTCTGCCCCACCCCGGTCGCTGCCCCGCCCGTGACGGTTATGGCTGGAACGACGACGGCCGAGATCCCCTGCGATGCCAACGCCGATGTCCTGCTCACGGTGACCAAAACCTTCACCGACAGCCACACCGGCAAGGTGTCGCTGTGCAAGGTGATATCAGGCACGCTGACCCCGGACACCGTGCTCGTCAACACCCGGACCCGTAGCGAGGAACGTTTCCACGCACTGCAAACGCTCTCCGGCCACGCCACGCAGACCACCCTCTCCGTTGTCGCCGGGGACTTCGTCGCCATTCCCCGCCTGAACGGGACACGCACCGGCGACACGCTGGCCCCCAAGGGCCAACCGGTCACGATCCCGCCGCCCCTCCTGCCGGACCCGGCACTCCGGGTCGCGGTGAGGCCCGCCACCCGGGCCGACGACGACAAACTCATGTCGGCCCTGCAGCGCCTGTGCGACGAGGATCCGGCACTCACTGTCGTCCGGGACGACGAAACGCACCAGACGATCCTGGGCGTCAGTGGTGAAGTACATCTCGCGGTGACCCTCGAACGTCTCGAGCGCAAGTCCAACGTGCACGTCGAGCGCGAGGAGCTGCGCATCCCCTATCGCGAAACGATCACGATGGCAGCGCACGCCGAAGGCAAACACAAGAAGCAGTCCGGCGGACACGGGCAGTTCGGCGTGTGCCATCTGCGGCTCGAGCCCCTGCCAAGGGGTGAAGGCTTCGCGTTCCACGACGAGGTGGTCGGCGGCGCCATCCCGCGCCAGTACATCCCTGCGGTCGAAAAAGGGGTCATCGAGACCATGTCCAGCGGGGGCGTCTTCGGGTATCCCGTGGTCGACATCGCGGTCACGGTGGATGACGGCAAGGCCCACTCCGTCGACTCCAACGAGGTCAGCTTCAAGATGGCGGCCGCCTTGGCCATCCGCCAGGCCATGAGTGAGGCCGGGCCCATCCTCCTCGAGCCGGTCTCGAAGGTCGAGGTGACCGTGCCCGCCGACAACCAAGGGGACGTGCTCGGAGATCTCCACTCCCGCCGGGCCCGCATCGTCGGCACCGAACAGGGAGAGGACGGCTATCAGATCGTCATCGCCTACGCCCCGACCTCCGAACTGGCCCGCTACGCCGTCGACCTACGCGCCCTCACCGGTGGCCGGGGGTCCTTCACCGTGGCGGACGACCACTACGACGTGGTGCCTGAGCACCTGGTGGCGTCGATCACACGGGCAGGCGCTTAAGCGCGGGGCCACGCCCCGGTCAGCTTCTGCCACGCCACCTGCAGCGTTTCGGGCATGACCCGCGTGCCGGCGACGGTCGTCATGAAGTTGGTGTCGCCCGACCAGCGCGGCAGCACATGCAGGTGGACGTGGGAAGGGATGCCCGCTCCGGCGGCACGGCCCAGATTGGCCCCCATGTTCAGCCCGTCGGGGCCATAGGCCCCCTCGATCGCCGCCACCGAGTCCTGCGTCGCCGACCACACCTCGGCCGACTCCTGATCCGTCAGGTCGCTCAACGCACCGACATGGCGTAAGGGCAGCACCAGAACATGCCCGCTGGCATACGGATAGGCGTTCAGGACGACGAACGACCAGTCGCCGCGCCACACCACGAGGTTGTCCAACGACGGCGGACCGCTCTCGGCCAACCGGCAGAAGACGCACGTTGTCGCGTCAGTCGACAGCAGGCCGGACCGCTCCCGCTCCGTCGCTTCTTGGATGTACTCATGGCGCCAGCCCGCCCAAAGGTTCTCGAGGGTCACGAGGTCAGCGTTCATCCGACCGGGGTCTGGGAAACCGCATCTTCGGGTGAGCCGTGCCGCGCGACTTCGTCGACGACGTCGTCCACGAACTTCGTCAGGTCGACGCCGCGTCGGGGCTTGTCGCTCGACGAGCGCGGGTTGACCCCGACCGTCTGTGCAGCCACGTCATCGGAACCTACGACGAGGATGTAGGGAACCTTGGTCACCTTCGCCTTCCGGATGCGGGCCTTCAGGTTCTCCGCGGCGTCGTCGACACTTGCCCGCAATCCGGCGCCGGCACACGCAGCCGCCACGGACTCCGCATACGGCGTGTGGGCTTCGCTCACGGGCAACACCCGGACCTGTTCGGGGGAAAGCCAGGTCGGCATGGCGCCGGCATAGTGCTCGAGCAGCACCGCCATGAAGCGCTCGACCGACCCGAACAGCGCCCGGTGGATCATGATCGGACGGTGACGGCCGTTGTCGGCGCCGATGTACTCCAGCTCGAATCGCTCCGGCAGCTGGAAGTCGAGCTGGACGGTCGACATCTGCCACGTCCGGCCGATCGCATCCCTGGCCTGCACCGAAATTTTCGGGCCCGTAAAAGGCACCTCCACCCTCATCCATGACGAGGTCGAGTCCGATTTCTTCTGCAGTGGCGCGCAAGGTCTCGGTCGCTTCCTCCCAGTCCTGATCGGAGCCGACGGCTTTGCCCGGTGGTTTGGTCGAGAGCTCCAGATAGAAGTCGTTCAGGCCGAAGTCACGCAGGAGGTTGAGCACGAAGTGGAAGGTGCGGACCAGCTCGGGTCCCATCTCTTCGCGGGTGCAGAAGATGTGTGCGTCGTCCTGCGTCATGCCGCGCACCCGGGTCAGCCCGTGCACCACGCCGGACTTCTCGTAGCGGTACACAGCTCCGAACTCGAAAAATCTCAGCGGCAGCTCCCGGTAGGAACGCTGCCGACTTCGGTAGACGAGAATATGGAACGGGCAGTTCATGGGCTTCAGGTAGTACTGCGCCCCCCCGTCGAGTTCCATCGGCGGATACATCGCTTCAGCGAACCAGTCGAGGTGGCCCGAGATCTCGAAGAGGTCGCTCTTGGTGATGTGGGGCGAGTTGACGAACTCATAGCCCTCTTCGACGTGACGCTGCCGTGAGTACTCCTCCATGAGCCGGCGGATCGTCCCGCCTTTCGGATGGAAGATGGCCAGCCCCGGTCCTACCTCCTCGGGAAAGCTGAACAGGTCGAGCTCGGCCCCGAGCTTGCGGTGGTCACGCCGCTCCGCCTCCTCCAGCTGGTGGAGGTGCGCAGCCAATGCTTTCTCCGATTCCCACGCCGTCCCGTAAATACGCTGGAGTTGCTGTCGTTTCTCGTCACCGCGCCAGTAGGCGCCGGCGACCCGCATCAACTTGAAGTGTCCCAGGCGGCTGGTCGAAGGGACGTGGGGACCCCGGCACAGGTCAGTGAACGTGTCCGAGTTCCAATACGTGCTGACCACCGATCCACTGGCATCGACTTCATCCGCACCCGAACCCACCGCCTCGATGATCTCGCGCTTGAAGGGTTGATCGGCGAACAACGCCAATCCATCCTTCAGCGCATGCTCGTGCCGGATGAAGGGTTGGTCCTCGGCCATGATGGCGCGCATCTCGTTCTCGATACGGGCCAGGTCGTCATCGCTGAAGTGTGCCCCACCGGGCAGTTCGAAGTCGTAGTAGAACCCATTTTCGATGACCGGGCCGATGGCGTACTTGGCTCCCGGCCATAAGCGGAGGACGGCCTGGGCCAGCACATGAGCCGTCGAGTGACGAAGGACGTCACGCCCGGCATCGGAGTCGGCGGTGACGATGGCGACCTCGGCCCCGTCGGGCAGCGGGCAGCTCGAGGTCGACCGCGTGGCCGTCCACCGTGGCCACGATGGCCGCCTTGGCCAGGCGGGGGCCGATGGATTGGGCGAACTCAACGGCCGTCGTCCCATCGGCTATCTCCCGCTTCGATCCATCGGGAAGCCGTACCGAGATGACGCCTGCCATTGTTCTGCCCTTTCCTGTTCAGCCAGGGAATCACCCCCGGAACACCCTGTCGTGCCAGGGTACCGGACCACCCGAGTCAGCCGGGCCAACGCGAGAGCAGCAACGCCGGGCGCACCGGATCAGCGCCCTGGACGCGAAGGGACTCGTGGGGACCTCAGAAGCGGACCTCAGAGCTGGACCTCAGAGCCGGACGCCGAGAAGTGCGGCGGCGGCCTGAACGGAATGCCCGGCCTTCGCCTCACTATCCAGTACCTCGAGAGCCCCCGGAGTGTCCATGTCGTTGTCCAATGCCGCACGGACATCGGCCAGGCCGGAAGAACCATCGCCTTCCACCGCGGACCGCCACAGGGCGAGCCGGGCCGCGGCATGCGGCATGTCGTCCATGGTGACCCAATCCCAGTCGTGGCGGTAGTGGTGGGCCAGGAGCGCCAGCCGCACGGCCGGCGGCTCCCACTCGCGGCAAAGTTCGCCCACGAAGACCAGGTTCCCCAACGATTTCGACATCTTCGTCCCATTGAGGCCGACCAGGCCGACATGGAACCAGAGCCGGACGAATTGGCTGGCCCGTCACAGCCTCCGATTGCGCAGCCTCGCATTCGTGATGGGGAAAGACCAGGTCACGTCCGCCGCCGTGAATATCCACCGTCTCCCCCAGTTCCCGCAACGCGAGGGCAGAGCACTCGATATGCCAGCCGGGCCTTCCGGCACCCCAACGTGACTGCCACGCCGGCTCGTCGGGGAGCGAGGGCTGCCATAGGACGAAGTCCAGGGGATTCCGCTTGTGCGGATCGTCGGGATTCCCGCCGTTTTCCGCAGCCAATTGCAGCATTTCGGCCCGTCCGAACCCGCTTATCCGCCCGAACGGGGGGAAGGTCGCCACGTCGAAGTAGACGGATCCTCCGGACTCGTACGCGTGCCCGGCATCGAGCGCCGCCCCGATCAGCGACAGGATCTCGGAGATGGCCGAGGTGGCCCTGGGCTCGGCATAGACCGGCAGAAGGTTCAGCATCCCCATTTCAGCGTCGAAGCGTGCCATCTCCTCTGCGGCGAGATCCAGATAATGGACGCCGAGCTCGCGCGACTTGCGGAGGATGTCGTCGTCCACGTCGGTGACGTTGCGCACGCACTTCGTCTCGTGCCCGAGGTCACGCAAACGGCGCTGCAACATGTCGAAATAGAGGTAGACGGCAGCGTGGCCGAGGTGGGCCGAGTCGTACGGGGTGATGCCACAGGAGTACATCGTCACCAAGGGTCCCGGCTCGAACGCCACGACCTCTTTTCTGGCGGTGTCGTACAGCTGCATTCCTAAATCCCCGCTATCCGCAACGTCGAGTGCGCCTTGTGCCGCATGTTCATCGTGATACAGACCGCAGTGAAGGCCTCAATTGCCGCCGCCTGATTCAAGCTCCCTGCATTCAGGGGCCGCAATCCCTGCATCACGTCAACCAGCGACTCCGTCACGACAGTGGCCTCCGGGTAGTCCGAGCAGACGAGCACGTCTGCTTCCAACCCCGACTGCAAGTCTTCCATTTCCGAAGCCGGGAGATGGTGAAATGCCGCCGCCACCAGGGAATCGGGCAGTGCGGCCTGGACCGCAGCGGCCACGGAGCCCCGGGGCGGGATCAGAGCCAGCATCTCGCGACCCTCCCTGATCAACGCATTAGCCATGGAGATGACGACCTTGCCGCGCAAGATCTCCCGCAAGGGCTTGAGTGTGGCAACAGCACTGTCCCAAGGTGTGGCGAGGACCACCACATCGGCCCTGGCCGCGCCCTCATTGTCCGCACCTCGGATGTCGAGGTGCAGGTCGGGCCACTTGGCGACGATCTCTCTCGGCGACCCCTGTCGCCCGCTCGGCATCCCGTGAGCCCACGGTGACCTCGGCGCCGGCAGCGGCCAGCCTGACCGCCACCCCTCGCCCGGCCGGGCCGGTCCCTCCAAGAATTCCCACATGCATGCCCCCACCTTCGCATAACCTCGCTGTGCCTATGGGACTCCTGGACGGAAAGCGCCTCCTGATCACCGGCGTTCTCACCGACGCCTCTCTCGCCTTCGCCGTCGCCAAGTTCGCCCAGGAGGAGGGGGCGGAGATCGTCCTCTCGGGCGCCGGCCGCGCCCTCTCCCTCACCAAACGGACTGCCCGCAAGCTGCCCACCGAGCCGGACGTGCTCGAGATCGATGTCACCTCGCCCGAGCAACTCTCTGCCGCCGGAACGGCGCTCGCGCGAACGCTGGGACCGCCTCGACGGCATCCTGCACGCCATCGGCTTCGCCCCGCCGAACTGCCTGGGTAGTGGCATGTTCGCGGCCGATTGGGACGAGGTCTCCGTTGCCCTCAATATATCGGCGTACTCGCTCAAAGCCCTGGTCGAAGCCTTCAGGCCACTCCTCACCGCGGCGGGCCGGAACGGAGGGGCCTCCGTTGTCGGCCTCGACTTCGACGCCACAGTGGCCTGGCCTCTCTACGATTGGATGGGCGTGGCCAAGGCCGCCCTCGAGTCACTGACCCGCTACCTGGCCAAGGAGCTGGGCCCCGATGGCATCCGGGTCAACCTGGTCGCCGCCGGGCCCATCCGCACGATGGCCGCCAAATCAATCCCCGGCTTCTCGGCTTTCGAGGACACCTGGACGCGAGGAGCTCCGCTCGGTTGGGACGTCACCAACGGCGATGTCGTGGCCCGGGGATGCATTGCGCTGTTCAGCGACCTCCTGCCGATGACGACGGGCGAGATCATCCACGTCGACGGAGGCGTCCACGCCGTTCACTGAATGAGGGCACCCCGGTTCCATCCGGTTGCCGGATAGTCCCTACGGTGCGGCGAGTAGGGGTGGGAATCGTCGTACGCACGAGTCATCCCAGGTAGGCCAAAACAATCCGTTCACTTGCACGAAATGCGCACGTCACATTACGAGTAGCGCTTGGTTGCACGACGGTTGCAACTTGGTGGAAACGCTAGACAATGCCCACGAGCCATTGACTTGTCAGAGAAAGTCCATAAGTGTTCGCACCGTAAGGAATCGATAAGGGCAAACCTCTCGCAAGGGAGGGACGCAAAGCTGCGGGACTCACTGAGTTAGCCGGGCCGCCGAAAGAGTGCGTTGGAGCATTGGCTCCACGTAGCTATTTCCCATCGGCCCGGGTACTCAGGGCGGACAAGGAGATGTACGTGGATGCAGAAAATCTGTGGCGGCTCCGACACCTTCGTCGGACTGACCTGATTGGTGTCGCCCCCGGCCCGTTCGCTTGCGCCTCTTTTCGTCGCGATCGGGTTCTCGTGAGAGGACACGCTGCCTAGTCACGACGGCGCTCACCAATATCCGCACGACTCGGTCCGCAGACCAGGGACCCATCACAAACAGCCCACTAACGGGCGTTCTCAGAGAAAACGGGGACGTATCGGGGCTAGAGCGCGGCCCGAATTTCATTCATCTTCATAGACACAGGTTCTTAGAGGCATAGAGGCACAGAGGGAGACGACAGAGATGGGTGAGCGTGTCGCTGTTATAGGGAGCGGCTATGTCGGTTCGGTAGTAGCGGCGTGCCTGGCGCACGTGGGCCACAGCGTTGTCGGCGTCGAGGCGGATTCGGAAAAGCTCGCCACCTTGCGCGCCGGAATGGCCCCCTTCCACGAGGCGGGGCTGGATGCGTTGATCGCCAAAGGACTCGCCAGCGGGAATCTGCGCTTCACCGACGACTTCTGCGACGCCATGGATTCCTCCGATGTCGTCTTCGTCTGCGTCGGAACTCCACCGGGGCCCGACGGGGAAGCAGATACCACGGCCATCCGCGGTGTCACCGTCGCCATCGCACAGAACCTCCGTCACTACCACGTCATCATCACCAAGAGCACGGTCCCTATCGGCACGGGGTTCTGGCTCGGCTCGCTCATTGAGGACATCCTCGGGGCCGAAGGGCGGGACCGGTTCGGCGTCGTCTCCAATCCGGAATTCTTGCGAGAAGGAAGTGCCGTTCAGGACTTCCTGCATCCCGACCGGGTGGTTCTGGGGAGCGACGACCCAAAGGCACGGGAGATCGCAGCCAACGTCTACCGGCCCATTCTGGAGCAGCAGATCCCCGGGGACGTGGGGAAGCGGGATGTCGTGCCGTTGCTCCAGACCAAACTCACGACAGCCGAGATGGTCAAGTACGCCTCCAACGCCTTCCTCGCCACCAAGATCAGCTTCGCCAACGAGATCGCTCGCCTCTGCGACTTCGTCGGCGCCGACATCACCGAGGTGACGGCGGGCATGGGTCTGGACACCCGCATCGGCGGTCGGTTCCTCGATGCCGGCCTGGGCTGGGGCGGCTCCTGCTTCGGAAAGGACCTCTCCGCGCTGATCACCACCGCCAACGAATACGGGTATCGGCCGAAAATTCTGGAGGGTGCGCTATCCGTCAACGAGTCACAGCGCAAACACGTGGTCGATCAGCTGCTCGGCCACCTCAAGACACTCCGTGGGGCGAAGATCTGCATTCTGGGGCTCTCGTTCAAGCCGCACACCGACGATCTCCGGGATTCACCGGCGCTCGACGTCGCGACCCGGCTCATCGGCAAAGGAGCATTCGTGGCGGCCTACGACCCCATGGTCACGGCCGTCCCCGACGTGCCGGACATTCGGCTCATGCCCGACGCCATAAGGGCGGCCGCCAACGCGGACGCCATTGTGCTGGCCACCGATTGGCCGCAGTTCCTCAGTGTGCGCCTGACCGAACTCCGCCGTTCGATGCGGGGGGACCTCTTCTTCGACAGCCGCAACAATTTCGATCCGATCCTGGTCGAACAGGCCGGATTCCGCTATGTCGGCATCGGACGCGGCGGCGCCACCACCCCGCCACGGGTCATCGCCCACCGCGAAACACCGCGCACTGCGCCCGAAGGTGCTGGCGTGCAATGACCCCTGCTCATCCTGATCCGAACCGCTCACGATCCCGCAACCCCAGTTCCCACGACCAAGGAGAACGTTCATGGCACTGACTCGCACCGAGACCGAACTCCCCGACCTGGCACTGGACGTGGTTGGCCTCCGGCGAACGTGGATCTCAGCGTTGTCATCCCGCTCTACAACGAGGAGGAGAGCATCGACGCCGCGGTCGAGGAGGTGCTCGATGTCCTGCATCTGCTGCCGCTTGAATTCGAGTTGATCCTGGTGAACGACGGCAGCACCGATTCCACCGGAGCCAAAGCGCTGGCCTGGCACGACGTCGACGCCCGGGTCAAGATCATCGAGTTCCGGAGGAACTTCGGGCAGACGGCGGGAATCAGCGCCGGATTCGACTATGCCGCCGGACGGGTCGTTGTCGTCATGGACGGCGACCAACAGAACGATCCCGCCGACATACCGACGCTCCTCTCCGCCCTCGAACGGGGATATGACGTGGCTTCGGGATGGAGGGCAGACCGCAAGGACAAGTTCATCTCCCGACGTTTGCCCTCGAAAGTGGCGAACTCACTCATCTCACGAGTCACCGGTCTCCAACTCCACGACTACGGGTGCACCCTGAAGGCGTACGACAAGGAAGTGATCGAGCACCTCGAGCTGTTCGGCGAGTTGCATCGGTTCATTCCCGCCCTGGCCCTCATTTCAGGGGCGAAAGTGATCGAGATTCCCGTCAATCACCGGGCTCGGGAACACGGCTCTTCGAAGTACGGGATATCCCGCATGCCCCGCGTTATTCTCGATCTCCTCACCGTGAAGTTCCTGATCGGTTACCGGCAAAAGCCAATGCAGTTCTTCGGCCGCGTCGCCTTTGTCTGCGTGGCGGCAGCCGGGGTCTCGGCGCTTTGGTCCGGGTCGCGGATGGTGAAACGGGCGCCGCACCAGAGCGGGGTGGCGACCATTTTCGCTCTGGCCTCACTGCAGTTCGCATCGTTCGGCCTCATCGGTGAGCTCCTCACCCGGGTCTATTTCAAGGATGCCGCACATCGACCCTATGTGGTACGAAGCGCCACGGGAGAGGAGCAGCTCTCGTTGTGCAGATTCGTCCCCACCCGGCAAGCACCGAGAGGTTGCGGACACCCGTCCGGGGCGAGGCAAATCCGAGTGATAGAAGATTTCACGCCGATCCCGGTTGCGGCCGTGATCGGAAAGAGACCGAGACGAATCCAACCTTTGACCGTTGTGCGTATCGCCGTCACCGCCGGCGCCTTCGCACTCATCGCCCGCAAGATCGGGTTCGGAGCCGTCGTCCACGCACTGGCCGACGCCAACCCGGCCTACCTGGCGTCGGGCTATGCCATCGCCGTCATCACCATTCTGCTCACGGTATGGCAGTGGAACGGCCTGGCCACGGCGAACGGTGTCCCCCGGCCCTACGGTCGGTGCCTGCATCTCGAGCTCGGAGGTGATGTCTTCGACGCCGCGCTCCCAAGCTCCATCGGCGGAGATTTCATCCGGGCCACGTCGCTGGCGGAGTCGCCAGAGGAGCGGGTGCCCGCAGCGGCGTCGGTGGTGTTACGTCGCCTCTGCAATTTCCCCGGGATGATCGTCATCACCGCGCTTGGGCTCGCCGCGACCCTTTCGCTGCACTACGCCGATCGCATTCGACCTTTTGCGCTCGGCGTCGTCGCCGGTGGGCTGGCGTTGGTCGTGGTGTCACTGAGCCCGGCCATGGGTCTCATCGGACGATGGGGTCTGCTGCGACGGGGCCCGGGACGCGCCGTGGCCAAGCTGCTCAACACGCTGCATGAATTCAGGGGTCAACGCAGCGCTTTGGTGCGGGCGACGGGGCGGGGCCTCCTGTTCTGGACGGTGGTCGTCGCCAGTCAGTCCATGTTCATCCTGGCCCTGGGGATCCGTATCCCGCTGACGTACAGCGCCCTGGTCATCACGACGGCCACCGCGGTCACCATGCTCCCCATCTCCCTTGGAGGGTACGGCCTGCGAGAAGGCGCGTTCGCCGCCTTCCTCGCCGCCGGTGGGCACGCCACCGCGGCCCAAGGCGCGGCGGTCGGAGTGTGCATCACCGTGCAGACGTTGGCGCTCGGCGTCATCGGCATTCCCTTTTACCTGACGATCGAGACGCAGGCGGCAGCCGCCCCACGGCCGTGTCCGGTCCTGCCCAGCAGCGATGGAAGGCCGCCTGATGCGCGTCCTCATGGTGTCACCCCATCCGGTCTACTCGCCTCGCGGCACGCCTATCAGCGTCTTCAATCGTGTCTGGCACTGTGCGCCCTCGGCCATGAGGTCGATCTCGTGACGTATCCCGTCGGGCAGGACCGCGAGGTCCCCGGTCTCCGGTACCTCCGAGCCAACGTGCCCGGAGTCCATTCCGTGCCGGTCGGGCCGTCTTTCCGCAAGCTGCTCCTCAACGCTGCCGTGACGATCCGATCCCTAAAGAAGCGCTGCGCGGCCGGGGTCACTACGACGTCGTGCACACGCATGAGGAGGCGGGCCTGTTCGGACCGGTTCTCGCCCGCATACTGGCCGCGTTCCGCACGTCTACGACATGGGGAACGACTGGACCGACGTGCTCAGCAACTACGGGCTGAGCCCGCACCATCCGATCACCCGGGCCGCCGGCGCCCTCGAGAACACCGTCATCCGGCAATCCGATGCGATCATCGCCCACTTCCCCCTCGTCGCCGACAGGGTGGCTCTGGCCTCCACCACGCCGGTGCACACCATCTTCAACATCTCGCTCGAGGCCGATCCCGACCCGAGCTCGCATCCGCCATTCGGCACACCTGGGCCCCCGACGGGATCAAAGGTGATCCTCTATTCGGGCACCCTGGAGCCCTACCAGGGTCTGCCTCTCCTGTTGGCGTCCATGGCGGACGTGGCCCAGACCCACCCCGACGCCGTCCTGGTGATCATGGGCGGTCGGGAGGACCAAGTCAACGAGTTACAGCAGGACGTGGATGCCCTCGGGTCTGACGAGCATCGTCCGGCTGATCGGCACCGTTCCCTCCCCCTTGGTCCCGGCCTGCCTCATGGCCGCCGACGTGTTGGTGTCCCCCCGAGAACGAGGACGCAACACTCCGTTGAAAATCTTCTCGTACCTGCGCTCGGGTCGACCCATTGTGGCCACCGACATCGCCAGCCACACCCAGGTGCTCGACGAGTGGTCCAGCGTCCTCGTCCCTCCGTCGGCCAGGGCCTCGCGCTCGGTATCCGATCACTGCTTGGACGAAGGCCCAGCCCGCTACCAAGCCATCGAAGGCGCTCTGGCCCTCCAGACCAACTACGGCATCGAGCGCTACGTGGGCGAAGTGGCCCGGGCCTACACGCAGGTGGGTGGGGCCGAGACCGATGCGGCGTTCATCGACCGCGCCGCGGGCGCATCCGCGACATCGCGGCACAGCGAGCGGACGGATCCACACAGCCGGCACTTTCTGGCCGCGATCGGTCGAACCGACGGGGGGCGCAACGGTGACAGCGCTGGTCGGTCCGGCGAGGCGTGGAGACCAGGCGCACCGCGCCGCAGCAGCGAAAACAATGAAAAGGAGGCATCGTGAACGTCGTCGTCACCGGGGCGGCCGGATTCATCGGCAGCCATCTGAGCGAAGCACTCTGTGCAGCCGGTCACCAGGTGCTCGGGCTCGACTGCATCACCGACTACTACGATCCCGCCGAGAAGAAGCGCAACCTCCTCGCGCTCGACTCGACTACCGGGATTTCGTTTCGAAGAGATCGATCTGCGACAGCGCCGACCTGCGGTCCGTGCTCGACGGGGCCTCGGTCATCTTCCACCAGGCCGGCCAACCCGGCGTGCGGATGTCCTGGGGCAACGGCTTCGCCGACTACTGCGAGCACAACATCAAGGCCACCCAGTGTCTGCTGGAAGCAGCACAGGCGGTGGCCACACCACGCTTCGTCTACGCCTCGAGCTCATCGGTCTACGGCAACGCAGCGTCCTACCCGACCCGTGAGACGGATCTTCCGGGCCCGAACAGCCCCTACGGCGTCACCAAGCTGGCGGCCGAACACCTCTGTGCCCTCTACACCGCGAACTGGGGACTGCCGACGGTGTCCCTCCGCTACTTCACCGTCTACGGACCGCGTCAACGGCCTGACATGGCCATCCGCCGCCTGGCCGACGCCGCTGTGACCGGAGCGCCATTCAAGCTCTTCGGCGACGGTCGGCAGGTCCGTGACTTCACCTTCGTCTCCGATGTGGTGGCCGCCAATATGGCCGCGGGCTTCGGGGATGTCCCTCCGGAACGATAGTCAATATCGCAGGCGGATCACATGCGGTCATGACCGACCTGATCGACCTCGTGGGAGAACTCGCGGGTACCCCCGTCAACTGCGAGCGACGTCCCCAGGAGGCGGGAGACGTCCAACAGACGGGCGGCGCCATCGACCGAGCCCATGACGTCTTGGGTTGGGAACCTCGGGTCTCACTGAAGCAAGGGCTCGGAGCACAGGTTGAGTGGTCGCGGTCGGTGCAGCAACGCGGGCGGTGCCGGTTGCATGACGTCAGCTCCGGCCACGCGGCCAGCGGCAGACCTCGAAGCGCAGCTTCTCTCGACCGTCGTTCAGCTCTTCCACTCGGAACCCACGCTGGGTCGTCGAAGATGCGATGAAGGCGCTGCAAGATCCCATTCCCGAGGTCACGCCTTCCAAAGTCACATCCCGAAAGAGGTCTCGTCGGATCCCGGCCGAACAAAAGCCGTGGCCTGCATGGCGGGTCCGGCTCATCTTCGTGATCTCCTTCCTCGTGGTCAGCATTCCGATATACGCACTCATGCTGTGGTTCTGGCGCCATTCGAACCCTTCCCATGGGCTGGCGGCGGAATTGGTGGACGCATTCAGCTATGTCTGGATCATCCTGGCCCTACCCGTCCTGCTCAACGTGATCGGCGCCTTGACCTTTCGGAACGCCAACAACCAGATAGAAGGCCCGATACCCCCGGGCACCGAGGTTTGCTTTCGCATCGTCACCCGAGGCACGAATGTTGAAGCCGTTCTCAAAACGGCTCTGGCCGTGCGGGCAGCCATGGCGCACACACCGTTGTTTCCATTCAGCGTGGAAATCGTGACCGACAACGCTCTGCCCGAGGTAGACGGCGTGAGGACGATTCTTGTGCCGAAGCACTACCGGACCGATTCCCGGGCCCGTTTCAAGGCGCGCGCCCTTCACTATGCGCTGGAAGTCTCCCCGGTTTCTGACTCCACGTGGCTGTTCCACCTCGACGAAGAGACGCACATTACGCCGTCGGTCATTCGAGGTATCCACAGCGCCGTGGTCGAGGAAGAGCGCACGGGCGAATTGCGCATCGGCCAAGGTGTCGTCCTTTATCACCGTGACCTTGACAAGCACCCGTTCCTCACGCTGGCTGACTCGGTCCGCACCGGAGACGATCTCGGTCGATTTCGGCTACAACACATTTTTGGGCAAAGCGCTTTCGGCATGCACGGATCGTTCATCCTCGTTCGCAATGACGTCGAGAAAGAGGTTGGCTTCGACCTCGGGTATGTGGGATCCGTCACCGAGGACGCGTGGTGGTCGTTGGTGGAGATGGCGCAGGGACGCCGCTCGCGGTGGGTAGACGGTTATTGCCTCGAGCAATCCACCCAATCGGTCATGGATTTCCTGAAACAACGGCGACGCTGGTTCGTCGGGCTCTGCCTCGTGTGCCTGCATGCACCGGCCCGGATGCTTCACCGGATCACACTGGTGACGTCGATCGTCTTGTGGGGCGTCGGCTGGCTGGGCTGGTGGAGCGTCAGCATCGCCGCGGTCATCGTCAACGCTCGCGTCCCGTTGCCGGTCCTGATCATCGGGATGACCTCGCTGGCGGCCTATTCCGCCCTCTACCTGTTGGGACTCGATCTGAACCTCGAGAACAAGGGAATGGTCTGGTACCGGCGCCTGCCGTGGCACGTCGCACAACTCGTGCTCCTTCCGATCTACTCATTAATGGAGAGCGCATCCGTCGTCTACGGAGTTGTGAAGCCCGATTTCGACTTCCACGTGGTCAAAAAGTGAGCGTGCGATGAAGTCAGGAAGACACCGCATAGGAAGCGCGGGCAATGGGAGCAATGGATCCCGGCCCGCGCGCACGTCAGTCGAACTGGACCCCACACTTCTCGTTTCGTCGGCGGTGACCGATCAGGCATACCGACACCCTGAAGAAGGTCCGGAAGGCCTGCACGACGGCAACGGCAGTCGGGGCAACGGCCATTCCGCAAATGGCAACGGCAGCCCTCGCGGAGGCGGACGGGAACGGGAACGCTCGAACGCGAACGGGTTGGCGGGGGCTGGGGCGGGGCTGGGGCGGGGTCGGGGTCGACCGGTGAAGCCTCGACCTCCACCGGCAGTGGATTTCAGTTCGACGCCGGAGATCAGCCTCCGGCCGGGCGGATTCGGGGTCTCGAACGCCGCACACTTCTCCGCGTCCAGCACCGTTTCCCCAAGGTGACGCTTCTCCAGCTCCGGGTCGTTCTTGCCGTGCTCGCAGTCGTCATCCTGGCCGTGGTGGCGGCCGGCGGAATGGTGGCGCGTTCTGTCTTGGCCAAGACCCCAGGCATTGTGTACACAACGGCCGGCCCCGCTCAAATCACGAATCAGCCGGGCGGTGTCGGGACGCTGGAAGATGCCCCCAACGAGAGTTTCACCGTCAGCATCAACCTCGCCGGGATCCAGGATGCCATTTTCTCCATCTCGCAGGTGGACGTCACCAACGGTAGTGAGGTCGCAGTCGGCACCCCCCTCGTGCAGATCGATCCCACGCTTCTGGTTCAAAACGCCGCTCAATTCCAGTCGCAGCTCGTCAGCGCACAACAAGCGCTGGCCACGGCGGAGCAGACGCCTCCGTCGGCGACGGCAAACGCACAAGCCGAAGCGCAACAAATTGCCGCACTCGCCGAGCAGGTCGCGTACGACCGCCAGCTGGTCGCCATTGCCCAGGGGAAGACGACAACGATCACCTCACCGACCACCGGGGTCGTGACTGGACTCTCGTCACAACCTGGCCAGATCGTGACTGCAGGCGAGCCGATCCTCGAGATCATCGATCCTGCCGTCGTCGACGTATCGGCCAGCTTGCTCCTCACCGACATCCAGACCGTCGCCCCGGGTCAGCCGGCCGACGTTGCGCCGACCGGTCTCCCAGGCATCCATCTCAAGGGAACCGTCCTGACCGTCAGCGCCATTTCGTCCGCCGGTGGGTTGGACGGCACCGTCATCATCCAGGCCCAGAACACCCTGGCCCCTGTCCCCATCGGGACCCAGGTCTTCGTCCACGTCCTCGCCGCGCAATCGGTCCCTGTCGCAGTACCAGCGATTGCCGTCATGAACATCGACCTCGAGCCAAGTGTCTTCGTTCTCCGCCACGGTCGCGCCTATATCCAGCCGGTGAGTATCGGTGCCTCGGACGCCACCAAGGTACAGATCACCTCGGGACTCCACGCGGGTGAGGCGGTCGTGGAATCGAACATGCAGTCCCTGACCAATGGCGAACGGATCCGAGTCCTTGGCAACAAATAGTCAAGCGTTACACGGGACGAAGCCTCGGTCGGGAGCGTGGTCCCAGTCAACGTGGAGACTTGGTCTCGGCCTGCTGCTCGCCTTCTCTTCGCTGATCTTCCCGTGGGTCGGCCTCAGCCTCAGCCCCAGCCTTTCAGCCTGGAATCTCACGATGGCCCTGGGTTCCATACCCCTCGTTGGTCATCTCACCTACGGCGAGCTGATCGCCGGCCTTGCGGTTTCAGCATCCGTCTCGGCAATTCACTCCCGCGGGAGACCGACGAATACCACGGCGTGCGGGTGGGCCTTGGTCGTGGCTCCTCTCTTCTTCTTTCTGAGCACTCGATTCGTCGGTAGCGAAATCCTCTTCCGCCTCACCTCCGACAATTCGCAAACGCAGGTTGTCGATCGGCAGATCTTCCAATATCACTTCGTGCCGCCGACGAGCTATTTCGGGCTCACTCCCGACACCACCACGACCATGGTCCTGAATGCCTTACGGATCGGTTGGATCTTGACCCTCGTCGGCGGCGGGCTGCTAGCCGGACGACTCGTCCACCCCCTTCGACACCGCAAATGGACGTTTGTCGCCTTGACCGGCATCGGCGCCGTCGTGACATGGGGCCTCACGACAAGCATGTTGGCCGAAGCGGCAAAGTCCGACGGCATCGCCGCGGCACAATCGGGACACTCGCTCACCGCAGAGCACGACTTCTCCCGGGCGCTGTCCCTCAATCCGCAGCTTCGCTTCGACAGCCAACTCGATACCGAACTCGGTCAGGTTCAAACGGACCAGGGCCAACAGAGCGCCCTGTCCTGGTATGCCAAGACAGCAAGTCCTCCGACGAACAACGGCGAAATCGCGCAGCAGATCCTCGAGTACTCCCGGGCCATCTCGCTGGCTCCCTCCAACCCGGTCATCAAGAACGGCTTTGCCGTCTCATTGGCGAACGACATGATTGGCACGCAGGGCCCAGTCGACCCGAGCGCTGTGTCGACATTGGGCGGGATGGCCTTCTTGTCGTTTACCTACGGTCACTATGCCTACGAGGCCGGGGACGACTCCGCCACGATCCAGTTCATGGACAAGACATTGGCCAATACCAAGAACGGCGAACTGCTCTCGATGGCCTATACCTACCTTGCCCTTTCCGAACAGCGCCTCGGCCATGCAACGGCATACCGACGCGACATCGTGAAGGCGGTCCAGCTCGATACCCAAAACGTCAACGGACTCGGCCGTGAAGTAGCGGCTGGCCTCTACACTCCGGGAGCGCCATGAGGACGCGCGCTGCGACCGGAGGCCCCGTGACCGGCACTCTGGTCACTCCACGTCACCCGTGTTGGACCCGCATCACGTGAAGCCACCCTTTGTCGTGGAACGTCCGGCGCCGCCTCCACCAGACCGCAAACGTGGCATGGCGATGGTCCCTCTTGTCGTCATGGTCGTCGCAGCGTGGCTGATGGCAAGCTTCTGGAACTCAGTCGACATCCGCTCGCCACGGCAGCCATTTGTGGCACCGACCGCGGGGCAGACATGGATCCGGTCTCCGGAACCGGGCCCACATGCGTTCTTCCGACTCAACCTTCCCGTCGATGTCATTCCGCAGAGTGCAACCCTTTGGTTCACTGCCGACCAAGCCGCCGAGCCTTTTGTCAACGGGCTCCAACTAGCCGACACCCCGCGAATCCCGACAGCGGACGGGACGTACGTCCCCCGGGTCGTCGAGACTCTCGACATCAGACCCAGCCTGGTTCTGGGCGACAACGTGGTCGGATTAGAGGTCGTGAACTACGACAACCGTCCACCGGCCTTCCAGGCCCGCATCCGGATCGAATCGGGCGGCCTCGTGCAGACCTTCGGGGTGTCGCCGTCCTCCTGGATCTCAACCACCAACGTGGCGCTGACGGGTCAGGCCCTTCCCCGGTCGGGCGCCTTTGCCACAACGGCGCTCCGAGCCCGCCGACTGGGTGTCAGCTTCTGCGGCCGCGCCTCGCATCGATGCGACCACGGTCTCCATTCCGCCCGCTGCCTACGCCACCCCCGCCGATGCCGACGCCATCGTCGGAAGTACCAATGGGCATCAGCTCACCGTCTCGACGCACCGTCGACTTTCCGCCCAGTTGCACGAACAGTTGGGTACGGGTGGCGGCCAACGGCCCCTACACCGTCTCCCTCGACGGCCAGACCATCGCGTCCGGGACAGGAACATGGCGCGTCCTCGGCCTCCAAGGGTCAGCACGTGGAACGTCGAACCCATCAAGGACACGGTCCCGCTCACCATCTACGACCTCTGTCCAGTCGATCAGGTCCGGCGTCCACCGGCTCACCGTGTCGGTGACCTCGCCGACAACCCCGATCGTGTATGTCGATGGCGTCGCGCACAGTGGCGCGACCACCGTCCGGTACGCGACGGGCCCAGAATGGACGGCTGCAGGCTTTGCGCAACCCAACCTGGTTGCCGATCCGGAAGCGTCTCGCTCAATCAGTCGTTCCAGACGACGACGGGTTCGACCACCGTGCCGGCCGGCCCGCAGTTCGTCCACACGATGGAGATTCTTCCTCTTCTTTCTCGGGCTGGGGGGCGCCGTCGTTCTCGCCGTCAAATGTTCTCGGCATCCGGCGTCGACGAGTCAACTGGTGCCGTCGCGGCCGGGGTACTTCCCGGCTTCGGATTGGTGCTGGTGCTCACCGAATTTCGGCACTTCATCAACGTGCAGCCGCCATTCCCGAGCACGCCGCTCATGTTGCATATCGTCCTCCTCCTCGCGGCCGGCGGTATCGCACTCTCCCTTGCTCTCACCCGGATCTCGTTGCGCCCCTCATCGGCCCAATTCGGACGACACGTCCGCCGAGGCGGGGCTCCTCCTCGTCCGCCCGCATGGGCTCGGCCGAACCAGCAAAGCAGATCATCGGCAGCGGCCTGGCTACGGACACACCGCTACGGCATCGGCATCGTCTCATCGCGCTTTTCTGGGTACTGGTACTGAGCTACCGCATCGACTACCAGCCGGTCTGGCAGGACGAGTTCTCCTCCATCGCCGCCGCGCAGGGTATCGGCGCGCACCTGGTCCCGCGCTGGCCGTCCGGGTTCCTCTACTGGAAATCCGAACTCTATTCGGCATTGCTCGCGATCGTGGGCGGTCTCTCCCACTATCGAACGTCCTGGATGCGGGAACTCAGCGTCGCTGTGGTTCGGCGCCACGGTGCTCCTCTTCGGCTTCCGCCTCATCCCGATGGCGGTACCCCGACGCCGGGCATTCCAGCTCGCCGGCACGTTGGCATTCGCCTCGGCTGTCTTTGAACAGTCGCACGCCAATGAGATACGGATGTATCAGATGGTGCAGTTCTTCGTCGTTTTGCTGGCCATCGTCCTCTTCAAAGCGGTCACGGAACCCAGTACCAGACGGATCGCCGCGGCCATGGCCGTGGTGGTCTGCATGTACCTGACCCACGAGGAGTCGTTCGGCGTCCTCCTGCTCGTCCCGATCGCGCTTTTCGGGTTCTTGGGATTTCGCTGGTGCCGAGATTGGCGCTGGTGGGTCTTTGGAGGGCTCGGCGCCGGCATCATCGCCGTCCAGGTGGCCCTGGCGGAGCTCACCCACCCTCCCGCCTTCGGAGTGGACTTGAGTGGAGGGCCGCTGGTGCAGTGGTCACCGAAGCCGTTCTTCTACCTGACCAATGTGTTCTTCAGCCCCGGAGGACCGGGCCCGACCTTGACGGTTGTGAGCCTTCTTGCCGTGGTCGGGACGGTAATCGGTTGGCGGCAACGAGACCGAACGCTCCTGTATCTGGCCGCATTTTGGATCGTCCCCGTTGTCGTCGTTTCGCTCTTTTTGCCGGCGAAGAACCCCCGCTACGTGTTCATCACTATTCCGTTTGAATTCGTGCTGGCGAGCCGGGCTTGCGCCGAAATCTTCACCGCCGTGCGCCGGGCATTGTCATCGGGAGAACGCGGCGCATCCATGGTGGCGCGTCATGCGCTGGCGGGGGTCTTCGCCGCCGCGTGCGCGTTGGCAATCGTCATGAGCACCGTCGGAAGCCTCAGCGACTACGGCCCACTCGCCGAAGTGGCTTTCGGCGCCGATGTCCAGCATTACAACTCGAATCTGAACTTCCCCGAGGCCGTCAACTACGTCAAGGCTCACGAGGAGAAGGGGGACTCCGTTATCGCGGTCGGACCGGCAAATCTGACCGGAGCAAACCTCGGACGTCCGCCGACCTATTGGGTCTCGGCAAACCGCACGCAGACGCTTCCTGTATGTCTTTGAAAAAGACAACCGGGTTGTCGACACGCAGTACGGCATACCGGTCTCTTGAATCCTGCGGAATTCGAGACGGCAATCGACGCGCACCATCGGGACTGGATGGTTGTCGCCGATCAGAATGCAAGTCGCCTCCTCCCGGGTATCAGAGCGATCGTGAACAACCGCTTCCAGCTCGTGTACGAAGGGGAGTCAGTATCGGTGTTCTTGTGCACCAATTAGCGGGTGTCGACCTTCTTATGCACGGTTCCAACGGTCTCGCCGGGTCCCCGCATTCGTCGATCCACCACGCAGACGATCCTGTACCCTTCCGAAGGTCGCCGTGACAGCTCGCCGGGCGAAGCGGCGCCCGGGCCGTCGGTCAAGACCTGGACCGCCGTTGCGGTCGTCGTTCTGGCCGCCGGTGGAGGGGTGGTCCTGGCAATTCCCTGTCGTCCACCGCGCCACACTCTTCGACCCCTCGCGTGCTACGACGGCAAAGGTACGCATCCGAATTCCTCCCACAAGAGTCACGGGTCGTCAACGGCATCGTCCACGACGACGACAACGCCGACGACGTCAACGACGAAGAAGACCAGATCGACTTCCTCAAGCTCTGCCGGCACATCGGGGAGCACGTCGCACACGAACGCCACCACCACAACCGCAACCACATCGGCCGCAGCGGCCCCTTCAAATGCCTCTACCGCGAAGTTTCGCCCCGACACCGTCACTGCTCGTGGGATCTACGAATTCGCAGGTGGCAACTCGGCGACGGATGCCGACAATCCCAATATCGCCGGGACCACCCTGACCTTCGAGTGGGCTCAGCTCGAACCTGCGCCCGGACAGTTCGACTGGTCCCGCATCGACGACGCCATCGCACCCTGGGCGGCAAGGGGGAAGCACGTGATACTTCGGGTGAGCACGGGTGGACAAGCCTCATGGGGATCCGCGGCGGCTAACGCCACGCCCTCTTGGGTCTATGCCAAGGGCGCGCCATCGGTCAATGATGACGGTTCGGTGCTACCTGTCTACTGGAACCCGACGTTTCTCACGAACTATGAGGCCTTCGTTGCCGCGTATGCCGCTCACTACAACGGCAACCCCGTCGTCAGCTTCGTGGAGATGGGAATCGGTGATGGCGGAGAAACGCTCCCGGACACGCAGGAGGGCCCGACCGACCGGTTTGCCTTATGGGCCCCCTCCGGGTACAGCGACGCTGTGTGGTTGTCCACCATCGAGAGCATCGCGACGACATTTCGGAATGACTTCACTCGAACAGCCCGTCGTACCCCTGGTCGACTCCTCGTTCATGGGGCCCACCCGATCAACCGCCTACCCACAGCTCACCAGCTGGTTCGCGAGCAACGGCTTCCCCATGCAGTATGACGGGCTCACCTCCACAACAACACCGGAGAACTCGGACTGGGACCGGACCACGGTCCTTGTCGAACAGCGCGAATGCCACCTCGAACAGCGGCGACAGCCTCGCCGGGGACTGCGCCGACGCAACGGGCCCCATGAAGAGCAAGCTGATGCTCGTCTACCAGTCAGACATAGACGACTCGGCGAACCAAACGGCGCTGCATGCATGCGCCGTCTCCCTCACGTCATAGGAGCACTCTGCCCCAGCGTCCGACCTGGCCCTTCCCTGGCCCCTACCGCTTTCCCCCGCACCCACCTCCACGTCCGAGACCCTCGGGCCATGCTCATGGACCCGACATCGGCCGCCGGCCGGACCACGACGGGGCAGGCAAAGAGCGGTGAATCGGTCCGAAATACCTCCGTCCTGCAAGTCGGTTGAGCGCACCGTTGCACGCCGATAGTTTCATGGAATGACGATGCAGACGGCGCCCCTCTGCCAGCAGTCCACTGCCGGGCGGCCTCCACCTATGAGCATGCCGGGCCACGGCATGGCTGGTGGTGGGCGAGGCGGAGCGTGGGCGAGCATGCGTTCCCTGCGACAGGACCGCTCCGTCCTGCAGCATCGTGTGAAGAAGGGAACCGCACGGCGCATGTTGACCTTCGCCGTCCCTTACAAGAAGATCCTCGCCCTCTTTCTCCCGGTGGTCGTCTCGGGCGCAGCCATCAGCGCCATTAGTCCTCTGATCCTGCGGGCGTTGATCGACGATGGGATCCAGAAGCACAACGCCGACCTGGTCATTGCGCTGGCGTGCGTGGCGGGCGCATTGGCCCTTGTCCAGGCCCTCCTGTCTCTCACCGAACGTCGCATCTCGGCGGTGATCGGCGAAGGTTTGATCTTCGACATGCGGTCGAAGGTCTTTCGCCACATTCAGAGCATGCCCTTGGCCTTCTTCACCCGCACGCAGACCGGGGCACTGATCAGCAGGCTCAACAACGATGTCCTCGGCGCACAACAGGCCTTCACCGATCTGTTGTCCAACGCAGTGGGCAATCTGGTGACCGTGTTCATCGTGCTGGGTACGATGTTCTACCTGAGTTGGCAGATCACCTTGGCTGCGCTGATCCTGCTTCCCATCTTCCTCATCCCGGCCCGCATCGTGGGTCGACACCTCGGCTCACTGACGAAGGAGGGCTACGACCTCAACTCACAGATGAACATGGTGATGCAGGAGCGTTTCAACGTGGGGGGCGCCATGCTGGTCAAGTTGCTCGGCCGGCCCCGGGTGGAGGCCGAGTCGTTCGACGCCAAAGCTGGTCGTGTGCGGGACATCGGGATCCTTCAGGCCACCTATGCCCGGATCTACTTCGTCGCCCTGACGCTCACGGCATCGATGGCGACCGCCATCGTGTACGGGTTCGGGGGCGTGGCCGCCGTACGTGGCACGCTCGAGATCGGCACGGTGGTGGCGCTGACCCAGTATTTGACCCAGCTCTACGGACCACTGACGCAGCTCTCCAACCTGCAACTCGACGTCGTGACGGCGCTCATCTCCTTCGAACGCATCTTCGAGGTGCTCGACATCGTTCCCATGATTGAAGAGGCGCCCGATGCGATCGACATCCCCCGGGGAACGGTGTCCATCGAGTTCGACAACGTCAGCTTCACCTACCCGGGGGCCAAGGACGTCTCGCTGGCTTCGCTGGAATCGGTGGCCGTTCTCGAGTCCAGCGTGAACAGCGAGGTACTGCACGACATCTCGTTCCGGGTCGAGCCCGGGCAGATGGTGGCGCTCGTGGGTCCATCGGGAGCGGGCAAGACGACGATCTCTTCGCTCGTTCCCCGTCTCTACGACGTGACAGCCGGCTCCTTGAAGCTGAACGGGATCGATGTCCGCCGGGCCACGATGCAGTCCATCCGGGACGTCGTCGGGGTCGTCACCCAGGACCCCTACCTCTTTCATGACACCCTGCGGGCGAACCTGATGTATGCCCGCCCGGAAGCGAGCGAGGAGGACGTCCTCGCCGCCCTTGCGCACGCCCAGCTCGGCCAACTGGTCGCAGAGCTCCCCGAAGGCCTCGATACCCTGGTGGGCGAGCGGGGCTACCGGCTCTCCGGGGGCGAAAAACAGCGGGTCGCCCTCGCCCGGTTGATCCTCAAGGCGCCTGGCGTCGTGGTCCTCGACGAGGCCACCGCCCACTTGGACTCCGAGTCCGAGGCCGCAGTGCAGCGGGCGCTGAAGGAGACTCTGAGCGGCCGCACCTCGCTGGTTATTGCGCACCGACTCTCCACGGTCCGGGAAGCGGATCAGCTGTTGGTCATCGACGACGGTCGTGTGGTGGAGCGAGGGACCCATGCCAGTCTGCTCGCCCAGCAGGGCCTCTACGCCGAGCTCTACCACACGCAGTTCGCGGATCAGGAGCTCACCGGCCCTCAATCTCCCGCGGCCTGAGAGGCGTAGTCTGCCGAACCATGGAACTCCAAGAAGCGCTCTACACGACACGCGCCATGCGACGGGTACTGCCCGACCCCATTCCCCTTGCCATTCAGGCCAAGATCCTCGATGCCGCCGTTCGGGCGCCGAGCGGCGGCAACCAGCAGAACTGGCGGTTCTTGCTCCTCGATGACCCGGTCAAGAAGGCTGCTCTGGCTCCCCTCTATCAGAACGCCATGGGTCAGCTCTGGGAGTCGGTCTACAAGACCCAACTCGAAGCCGCACATGCCGATCCGGACGATCCTGCATCACAGCAGTTCTTTCGCGTGCAGCACTCCGCCCAGTGGTTAGCGGACAATTTCACCCAAGTACCTCTCTTCCTCTTCCCGTTCGCACAGCACGATCCAAGTGGTGGTTCGATCTACCCCGCCGTATGGAACGCCATGCTGGCCGCTCGGGGCGAAGGCATCGGGAGCTGTCTCACCGCACTGCTGCAGTTCTTCAATCCAGCGGAGACCTTCGACATCCTCGGGGTGCCCAACGACGAGGGGTGGCACCTGGCGGCAACCGTGAGCTTTGGCTACCCGACCGGCAAATGGGGCATCGCTGAGCGCAATCCGGTGGATCAGGTCTCTTATCGCAACACCTGGGGGCAGGACGTCGGGTTCTCCGTGCCCGAACCGCTCTGGCCCGGTCGACCTGATCGGGCGTGAATCGTGGCCGCCGGCGCTATTGCCACATTTCTCAGGTGTTTCCCACTTTCGACCACCCCGGACACCCATCCGTCGCAACGACATCGACTTCCCGGCCAGATGTGTCGACAGGGCAGAGGAGGACTGTTACCGTCGGCAGGAGCGGAGGAAATCGCTCATCTCGATGCAACAACGGGTGCAGTTCGCCGACTCCGCTTCGATGTCAGGAGAAGCACACTCATGAGCGAACTCCCCACCATCGTCCTCGTGCATGGCGCGTGGGCCGACGGTTCTTGTTGGAGTGCCGTCGTCAAAACCCTTCAAGCTAAGGGCTACGACGCCATCGCACCCCAATTTCCCGAATCGTCGTTGGCGGCCGACGTCGCCCGTTTGCGTCAAGTGCTCAGACGCCAGTCCGGCCCGACGATCGTGGTGGGCCACTCCTATGGGGGACAGATCATGACTGCGCTGAGCGCCGATGCGCCCAACGCTGTCGGCCTGGTCTATATCGCGGCCTTCGGACTTGACGAAGGCGAATCCATCGGAGGCCTCCTGGGCGGAGGAGAGCCGACGCCCGCGCTGGCGCACCTCGATGTCGATGCCGAAGGCTTCGCCTGGTTGCCCGAGGACGACTTCGTGGGTCATTTCGCCGCTGATGTCGACCCCGCTCAGGCCAAGGTCATGTACGCCGTGCAACAACCATTGTCCATGTCCACGTTCGGGGACGTGATGGGAGTCCCCGCATGGAAGTCCCTGCCGACGTGGTACATGGTGGCGGAGAACGACGAGGCGATCCCTCCGGATGCGGAGCGTTCCTTCGCCACCCGAATGGGCGCCACCGTCGTAGAGGTGGCAACGAGCCACGTTGCGATGGTGTCGCATCCCGCCGATGTGGTGGCTCTCATCGAGGTGGCCGTCAAAGGGGTGGCATCAGCGGCTTGACCGCAGCCCGAGCATGGCGGATGGCGCCGGTTCACGCCAACCGTTGGCCCTCATGACCCAGAGGCCGCTCGGACCTTCTATCCTCGGGCCGAGGGAAGTGATCATTGAGAGGCGCCGATGAACCCGACGTCAACTGTTGTGCTGCTCCTCGCTGTCTTCGGCGCCAGTGCGGTCGAGATGGTCGAGGCGCTCACGATCGTCGTGGCCGCGGGAGTGACCCGTGGCTGGCGTTCCGCGTTGGAGGGCGCAGCGGCCGCCCTCGTCGTCCTTGCCGTGATCGTCGGCGCTGTCGGGGTGCCGCTCATCCACTACGTCCCGATCAACGCATTACGGGTCGTCGTGGGAGCGCTCCTGTTGGTTGTTGGTCTCACGTGGCTCCGCAAGGCGATTCTGCGCGCGAGCGGCCTCAAGGCACCGCACGATGAAGATGCGATCTTCGCCGCAACGACGAGCGAGCTGTCGCAGACACCAGGATCCGTACCATCTTCCACCGGTCGGGACCGGGTGGGATTCGCCGTCTCGTTCAAGGGGGTCTTCCTCGAAGGGACGGAGGTCGTTCTCATCGTCGTCGGACTCGGAGCCAGCCAACACCGACTCGGTATCGCCGCAGCGGCCGCAGCCGTGGCCGCCGTCGTAGTGGCGGGAGTCGGCGTCGTCGTGGCGCGACAGCTCTCACGGGTGCCCGAGAACGCCATCAAGCTCACTGTCGGCGTCATGCTGACGAGCTTTGGTCTCTTCTGGGTAGGCGAAGGTGCGGGCGACCACTGGCCCGGAAGTGATCTGGCGATCCTGGTCCTGGTCGGGCTCTTCTCCCTGGTCACATTCTTCCTGGTCACGCTCCTGCGGGATCGGCCGCGAGCCCCATCGCAACCTGCGGATGTCAGCGCGTCCGGAACGGGCACGTCATGAGGGGCCGGGGATGAACCTCATCGCTCGCGGCCTGCGTTCGTTCGGCCGATTCTGGTGGGAGTTCCTGATCGGCGACGCACCGGAGCTCTTTGCGGCGGCCATCGTGGTCGTGATGCTGGCGCTGCTGCTTCGCCATCACCGAGACGTGGCATACGTCGTTCTCCCCCTGGCAACGATCGTCCTGTTGGCTGCCAGCACCTTGCGCGCCGCCAAGCGCTCGCGTCGCGATTCCGCGCCAACGGTCAGACCCGGTCCAGGTCCAACGTCTTGATCGCGTTACCTCGCAGAATTTTGTAAGCGGCGTCCTCGTCCATCGGGGGCCAGAGTTTCTCGACAGAAGGTTCGGAGTCGGTCTCGAAACAGATATGGTCTCCGACGACTTCTGCCAGTGGAACTTTGCCAAGATGCTCGGCCGTGAAAAAACCGAAGACGCAGTCGTGGTGCAGCTCCAAAGCCGTGTCGAAGCACTCTCGACCAGGCGGGATCTAGCCAGTCCGCCCTTCGGATGAGCCACGTTCGGGCTTGGGAAAGCTGAGAAGGTCCCTCACAGCGGCGTGCGGGTCGCGTGCCGGCAATTGGATCGCCCGACGGAGAGTCCACGTGGATGCACACGGTCGCGCCAGAGTCGGCGCCAACGGCCCCGAGCGGATCCCGATTCGGGGTAGTGACGCCGAGCAGCCTGCGAGAGGTCGGTCGGTCGCGATAGGCGATGGCACGAACATCTCGTTCGATACTGCACATGGTCTCGGCGTCGGCGAGCTCGGCATCCCACAGTCGGATAATACAAAGCGGGACGCTCTCGCTGGGTGATAGGTGCAGCACTCCGCGTTGACTCAGCGAGGCCCAGCGCGACCGCCGAGGGCCGCCCCTGAGCTCATGGGTCGTTGCACCCAGGTGTCGAGGCAGCCGGGAGAACAAAAGAGCAGCAACCCGCCGCCCGGATCGTCAGCCGTCTCCTCAGCGGTCACCTCGGTCAGTGGCAACCCACAAATGGGATCGCGGTGTTGCCTCTGGTCGAGCGCGGGCATCCCGATGCTCGCTGCCTCGACAGGCTTCTCGACACCGCGCAGCGTGACGTCGCGATGCGAGAGCGTGAGCCCCCACCGCGGCAAATAGTCCATCACGGACGGCGAGGCGAGCGCCTCGCCACCGTCGGCCAGGTCACAGAGGCGCGCCGCGACATTGACGCAGTGTCCGATGTAATCGTCGCCCTCCATCAAGATCACATAGCCCGAGGTGACGCCTGAGCGTATCGACAGCGACTCCGCCGGGCCAGGTACGTTGGCGACAACAAAGTGAAGCTCGAGAATGGTGGCCAATAACGGCGGCGTCTCGACGCACACGAGCATGACGCCATCCCCCAGCCACTTCGCGATGCGGACGCCACGGCGAGAGCAGATCTCGCGCAGGAGAGACCGAAAAGCGGTCAGCACTTCTACTGCACGCTCATCGCCCTCGAGTTCCGTCAGAGCCGTGAAGCCCGAGACATCGACGAAGGCAAAACTGCGGTGCACTCGCACCACGTGATCGTGCCACGTTTTTCGGGCCCTGATCGACGCAGGCCGTTATCAGGACGCCGGCCCGGGCGTACGGCTGCCCCGATTCTCTAGACGCCAGACAAAGCGCAGCGCCGACCAGGTCTCATTGATGGCGCAAACCTTGTTGTCCACCAGTCCCCGAGGCAGAACCGCGCCTCGGACGGTGTTGTCCGTCAGATCCGTGACCATACCGGAGGACTTCTTGGGCCAGGCGATCCACAGGTTGCCGGATGGGAAGATGATCGAGCCAAGGACGTCCACTCGTCGTTCCAGCTCCGATCCCTCCGTGAAGAATGCCACGACGACGTCGGCCCCGCCCCGGGCCCGCCGTCGCACCGACACGTGTGGGGGAAGTTCGAGCGCCAAGTCTTGGGGGGCGGACAGCAATATCAGCCGCGAGCCCTCTTTGACCCCGATCTTCGTCGCCAATGCAGCACGCGAGTCGCCCGTCACCCACAGGAGTATTCCATCTTGCTGCGACCGTTGGATGTTCCCTTTAGTGTCGCAGTGACGAACCGCTCAGTGCGCAGAAGAAGGACCGGTCACTCGATGACAACGCTTCAGGACGCTATAGAAATCGCCCGTCGGGACCAGTTTCTGGCCGTGGTATCGACCCTCCGCGGAGACGGCACGATCCAGTCCTCCGTGGTGAACGCCGGTGCACTCCCCCATCCGGTCGGAGGGACCGAAGTGATCGGTTTCGTCACGTATGGACCGACCAAGTTGGCGAACCTCCGGCAGCGAGCGAACCTGACCGTCACATTTCGCTCCGGGTGGGAATGGGCCACGGCCGAAGGGACCGCCGAGTTGATCGGCCCTGACGACCCGAACCCCCACCTCGGCGCGGACAGACAGCGCATGCTCCTCCGGGAGATCTTTACGGCGGCGGGGGGTAGGCACGACGACTGGGATTCCTACGACCGGACCATGGCGGAACAACGCCGCACGGCGGTGCTCATCCACCCGACGAGGATCTACAGCAACTGACGGCGTGTCACCGGGCCTTTTCGTCACACCGGCCCAGTTTGCCGAAAATGCGTATCGTGTCGAACATACGTTCGCTCCACGCTATTGTCGAGCGGATGGCTCTGATCTTCCAGCCCACCCTTCTGGATAATCAATCCGAGGTTGGATGGAAGCCGCTTATGGGCGTCGAACGCACCCTCCTTGCAGGCGGAGCCTGGGTGGAACTTCACCGCAACTGGGTAACCGGCTCCGACCTCCTGTTCGAGAGACTCCTGGCGGGCACCGCGTGGAGAGCCGAACAACGCCGGATGTATGACCGAATAGTGGATGTTCCACGCCTGGTGGCCTTCCACGGGCAGGATGATCCCTTGCCGGATCCCGCTCTCGCGGCGATGAGAAATGATTTGAGCACGCACTACCAGGGCGAACTCGGCGAGCCGTTTCGTACGGTGGGCCTCTGTCTCTACCGAAATGGTGCTGACAGCGTGGCGTGGCACGGAGACACGATCGGCCGTGGGCGAACGGAGGACACCATGGTTGCCATCGTCTCTCTGGGAACGCCCCGTCGATTTCTCCTGCGGCCCCGCGGCGGTGGGCGATCGCGATGCTTTGCGCTCGGGCGAGGAGACCTCTTCGTCATGGGCGGAAGTTGCCAACGAACGTGGGAACACTCCGTACCCAAACTGGCGCATTCCGAGGGACCCCGGGTCAGCGTGCAGTTTCGCCCAGCAGGCGTGCGGTAACCGCCCGGGTGCTGAGGGAGTACCGCACGACGCATGAGTCAGCCGGGTGGACTCGAGGTGATGCCGACCCAGTAGGCGTCCCGCAACTGCCTCTTGTAGAGCTTCCCGTTCTCCCCCCGTGGCATGGCATCGATGAAGTCCACGGAGCGGGGGCACTTGAAGTGGGACAGCTTTGCCCGGCAGAAGGCAAGGATCTCCTCGGCTAATGCCGGCCCCGGCGTTGCATCGGGGGCCGGTTGGATGACTGCCTTGACCTGCTCTCCCATTTCGGCGTCCGGAATGCCGAAGACGGCGACGTCCGCCACCGCGGGATGGAGCACGAGAACGTCTTCGATCTCCTGGGGATAGATGTTGACGCCACCTGAGACGATCATGAAGAGCTTGCGATCGGTCAGGTAGAGATAGCCGTCCTCATCGAGGTGGCCGACGTCCCACAGTGTGCTCCATCCCCGCTCGTTGAATGTCTGCTGGGTCTTCTCGGGGTCGTTGTTGTAGACGAACGTGTTCTCACGGTCGCCGAACCACACCACCCCGTCCTGACCCGCGGGAAGGACGTTGCCATCGTCGTCGCAGATGTAGATCGCTCCCCACGCTGCGGCACCGACCGAGCCCGGATGGGCCAGCCACTGCTCGGACGTGATCCACGTCAAGCCGCCACCTTCGGTCCCCGAGTAGTACTCGTGGATGATGGGTCCCCACCACTCGATCATCCGGTGTTTCACTTCAGGCGCACACGGCGCTGCGGCGTGGACAACGGACTGCAAGCTGGAGAGGTCACGTGAGCCGCGCGCATCCTCGTCGAGCTTGAGCATCCGAACGAACATGGTCGGGACGAACTGGCCGTGCGTCACCCGGTGTTCCTCAATCAGGTCGAGGCATTGCTCAGGATCGAACCGCTCCATCACGACGACCGTGCCACCCATGCGGTGTGCCGTCATGGACCACGTCATCGGAGCCGAGTGGTAAAGGGGAGCCGGATTGAGATAGACGTCGCCTTCCTTGAATCCCATGACGTCCCCCAGCAAGGGAGCGAGGATCGCGTCAGAGCCAAAGGGCAGTCCCGAGAGGGCGCGGCGAATGCCCTTGGGCCGACCCGTCGTGCCCGACGAATACAACATGGCCGAACCCTCCTGTTCGTCGGCCAGAGGCGTCGCAGGGTGGTTTCGCACGAAGTCGTCGTAGTCGTCATAGCCGGTCGGCGTCGATTCACCTATGGCCAACCGGAGCTCGACTCCCGGGGTCAGGTCGATGAGCTCCTCGCCCAAGGGGCTCAACGCCGACGACATGATGAGCACCCGTGCGCCGCAGTCGTCGACGATGTAGGCCGCCTCCTCGGCGGTGAGGTGGGTGTTGATGAACGTCAGAAAGAGACCAGAGCGCTGGATTCCCCAGGCCAATTCGAGGGTCCGATGATCGTTGAGCAGGAGCAGGGCCACCTTGTCCCCCACCCGTAAGCCGGCTGCGAAGAGAGCCTGCGCCAACTGGCACGAGCGGGCCTCGAGCTCGCCGTAGGTCACCGTCCGGCCCGACGAGCTGATGATCGCCGGTCGCTCGGGATGGGTTGCGGCATACGTCGACGGCGAATAGGTCGACATGACGGGGTCAGGAACTTCGGCGGTGCTCACATCCTCACTTTTAGTCGCTGGCGGCGCCCTTCTGCTCGCAACGGCGCATTCTCAACCCCGACGCGGTGCCCACTGCCAGCGGCGGAGGGTGACGACAACACCGATGACGCCCCAGATGGCCATGACCCCGAGGTCGTGCCAAGCCCACGGTGAGGTCGACCCACCTTGGAAGGATGCGAAGAGGGCCAGTATCAGGTGCCGAACGGGAAAGTACGACGAGAACTGCGCTAGCCCCGAATTGGGGGGAATGTAGTAGTAGAGCCCGGAAAGGAACACCAAGAGGAAGAAGACCACGCTGACGGCCGGGCCGGCGGCGTCCACGTTCGGGATCAGCGTGCTCATCGCCATCCCCAACGCTGTGAATACCAGCATGCCGACCAGCACGGTCAGCAGAAATGCCGCCACGTTGGCCGGCCCGTGGACGGAGTAGCCGAATCGCCCGACTGCGAGGAGGATCACCATCTGGAGCAGGGCGATGATCATCGAACTCAAGAAGATGGCCGCCATGAGGATCCAGGTAGGTACCGGGCTGAGCCGCACCCGTTTGAGCAGACCCATCTCCCGGCGGTTCACCATGCCGATGGCGAGAACGTTGTAACAAGCCGACATGATCCCGTAGGCCACGAATCCGGGCACGTAGTACTGCACGTACTTGATGTCCAGCCCGTTCCCGATCTTCGAATTGCCGGCGGTGGAACCGAGAAGCACCAAGAAGATGGTCGAAAAGCCGATCGTGAATACCGCCCCGATGGGATTGAGCCAGAACGAGAGCTGCTCAAATCGGAGCTGGCGGAAGACAAGCTTGATATCGCTCAGACCCTGGAACGATCCGGTCATCGATCCTGCTGCTTGTGGGCTCTCGGCGTTCGACGATGTCGCCGTCATTGCGCGCTCCTCGTCAGATCCAGATAAATGTCCTCCAGCGAGACCCGAGCGACAGAGAGCCCGGGAAGGGCCAGGCCCTTTTCCAACGCCCACCCGGTAAGCAGGTGCAGCGCGCGTAGCTCGTCATCGGTCTGCACCGTGACCAGCCCGTCGTCAACGGATTGCACCGGCAGAGGAACATCGGCTACCGCGACGCTTTCGGGCAGGGCGAAGCGAATGGTCACCATCCCCGAGTCGCGGCCGCCGATGGAAGTCGGCGTCCCGCTGGCCACGATCTCTGCATTGTTGAGCACGGCGACGCGATCGGCCAGGGCTTCCACCTCGTCCATGTAGTGCGTCGTCAACATCACGGTTGTCCCCTCCGCCGTCAGCTGACGGATCAGATTCCATGAGTCTCGCCGGCCCAAGGGGTCAAGCCCCGTCGTCGGCTCATCGAGAAAGAGCAACTCCGGTTGGCCGATGATGCCCAATCCGACGTCGAGCCGGCGCTGCTGACCTCCGGACAACTTCTTGACCCGTTGGTCTGCTTTCTCCTTCAAGCCAATGACCTCTATCACCTCGTCGACCGGGCGCGGCGAAGGGTAGTAGCCGGCATTGCGGCTCAGGACCTGACGCACCGTGTAGAAGGGCTCCACCGCCAATTCTTGGAGGACGACACCGATGCGGCTACGCAGCCAACGTTGCGTGGCGCGATCGGCCGGATCCACCCCCAACGTGGACACCTCTCCGGAAGTGCGATTGCGAAAGCCCTCGAGGATCTCGATGGTCGTCGTCTTCCCAGCGCCATTTGGGCCCAACAAGGCGAATACTTCGCCCTTCTGCACCTCGAACGAGACGTCGCGCACGGCCTGTTTGTCCCCGTACGACTTCGCCAAATGGCGGACGCTCACTACAGGCACTCGGACTCCCTCCGTTTCTGGCGAAGCTTCCCCACGGCACGGTATACCCCGAACCTCCGCCACCGATGCCAATGCTGACGCCCCATGGCTCGCACGACGCACGACGCATGACCTGGAGCAACGCTGCCTTGCGCGCCAGCGACAGCCACAGTGGCAGCCAAGAGGCCCTCGCTCCGGACCCGCAGATCCCCGGGGGCACTCTCCCGGCCCGTCAGGCATCCGTGAGCTTTCTTGCCCAATCGCACGCGTGGATCGACGGGGTGTACGTTCGATCCCGTGCAAACGAGATGGGAACGATTCAAGTTGTGGCTGGCACGGCGGATCTCCAATAGACGCTGACTCCGGGGCTCGTTGGGCCCGTCAACGGCGGGATTCCCGAGCTTGGTACTCCTCCGTCAGAACAATCCAGTGGAGCCGCCGCATGCTCCGAGCAACGACGTCTAGGTGGCGATGACCGTGTTGCCCGGAGAGTGCGCCTTCATCTTGGCTGTGACAGTTTTCGCCAACGACTCGGTGAGCGCCGCCGAGGGAGTTGTATCCCCTTGGTCGATAATCAGTTCAGCGGTCGATCGACCCTGGCGGATGACAAGAGCAACAAAGAAGTCGTTGCTGGTGCCCTCACCGCTCGGGAGATTCACCGGCACTTCGACATCGATCAATCCCGACTGGTTCCCGTACTTCGGCTGATGGGAGATCGACGCGATCGGGGTTCCGAAGGTGGCGCCGGTCGGCCATTCCGACTGTTCGAGAGACATAATGGACGAACTTTGCACCTGAAGGAAGCAATTCGCGAACTTGGGATTGTTCAATGGAGGAAAGTCGGCCTTCGCTTCACTCGTGTTGGCGTACACGTCCGCCACGTCATAGACACTCGTGTTCTGATCTTTGCTGTAGAACGTAGGGCTTGAGGCCTCAGTAGCGTCGACGCTGAGTTCGGGAGGCTTTCCCAAACAGGTGGAATAGTCAGGAAATTGGGTCGTCGTCAGCATGCTGGATGCGTTGCCATCGGCGCTGGTACCGGTCCATGTCCCACCCGAGCTCGTCCATCCTTTCGGTAGATTCGACAGATTGAACAGCTGGGCCTTGGCGTATGCCTTGTCCGAGTTGCTGTTGGTAGCCGCACCCGCAGCGGCGGCAGGGACGCAGGCAAGACCGGCCACCAGGCCACCGATCACCAGTCCGAGTGACGCCCTCGTGCGAATGCGCCCGGGGCGCCGAGCCGTGAGAGCTCGGTTGTAACCCTTCGCCGGAAGCAGCCTTGGCCCGACACCCTGTCGTGAGGTCTCCATTATTTCATCCCCTTTCACACGTAGGTACGAAAGGAATCTTCAAGCATGCCGGTAACGCGGCGGTAAAGGCTCTCTTCGGGGAGTCGGGGAGGTGGGCCAGAAAGTCGGCCACCAGTAGAGCCGCACGTCGTAGTTGCAGCATGATCTTGGGATGGATTACTCCGCCATCGTCCGGTCGTCCCTCGAGGCTGGTGACACCCCCGATCAAGTGGCCCGAGCTCTGATCGAAACGCACCATTTGCTTCCGATCTCAGCGATCAAGGCGCTGCGAGCCGGAGGAAATATGACCTCGGTCGAAGCCAAAGAATTGATCAGGCGCAACCTCTCGGCGGAGCAGTGGGCTGCCGCCGAACCACTATGGGAGGTCATCGCAGCCAGTGAGACTGCGGCTGACCACGACGGCTAGCACGTTGCCTACTTACCGCTGTAGCGGGAGACCATGTCGTTGAGTACCGCCGTACGTGGGCCATATGGGTCTTTGTGCCTACTCCGTCACAGGACCAATTCCTCTGGTGCCGGCGATCCCCGATTCGTACGGTGGGAGTGCTGCGCGAGTTGGCCCTCGCCACTGGCCCTCGCAGTGCTCAGTCGAAAGGACATCGAACATGATCACCGCCCACATCCATGCGGAGCTCATCGCCGCATTCCTCGGCGATGACGAACCGTGTTACGGCGAGTGCCGCTGCGGGCCCTGCCTTGCCTCGCGCCCGAATCCCTACGAGAGAACCATGCCGCGCGGAGCTGGCGCCCCGTCACAGCCCGGGATCCTCAGTGCCGACCCGCTCAGCCGGTCCTCCGAAAGATCACGGCAATCGGGTTACTGACTCTTGTCAGCATGGCTCAGCGTGCCATACCAACCACATCGTCGATCCCGGTCCCTCCCAGGCTCCCGAAGAACGGAGCATCGCCGTAGGAGAAGACACCCCCGTCGGATGCGGTGAACCAATATCCCTGACCGTCGGGAGTCGGGGTCATGCCCACGATCGGGCTGTTGAGACGGATGTTCCCGGTGGAGCCGAAGAACGGCGCATCGCCGAAGGTGAAGATGCCCCCGTCAGCAGCCACCAGCCAGTACCCGTGCCCACTCGGGGTCGGGGTCATGCCCACAATCGGCTGGTTCAGATGGATGGCGCCGGTCGAGCCATAGAATTGGGCATCGCCGAAAGAGAAGATGCCGCCGTCAGATGCGACCAACCAGTAGCCGCCACCATCAGGTGTCACCGCCATGCCGACGATGGGCTTGTTCAGATGGATGGCGCCCGTCGAGCCGTAGAACTGGGCGTCGCCGAAGGAGAAGATGCCGCCGTCAGAGGCCACCATCCAGTAGCCCTTGCCATCGGGTGTGGCCGCCATGCCGACGATGGGCTTGTTCAGATGGATGGCCCCGGTCGAGCCGTAGAACTGGGCGTCGCCGTAGGAGAACACTCCCCCATCCGTTGCCACCATCCAGTAGCCGCCTTCTGAGGGCGTGGTCGCCATACCCACGATGGGCTGGTTGAGGTTCACCGTGGTCAGGTCACCCAGATAGTTCAAGAACTCGTCGTTGCCGAATCCGCCGAGTTCCCCTGCTGCTCCGTAGAGGTAGTACCCCTGTCCCGGCGTGCTCGGGGATGCGTTATAGGCGATGGTGCCGAGGAGCTCGGTGTTTCCTGGCTGATTAAAGCAATCGAACTGAAGCGCCAGGGTCTGAACCGCTCCTCCCACGACGACGAGTTGATCGATGGTCAAATCCGAGTCAGCCGGACCACATTGGTAGGGCCCGACCTTCACAGTGACATCGCCTTCCGTTACACCGTCGCCGGTGTCGTCGCCGTACGTCTGACCTGCCACTATCGGAGAACTTGTGTTCAGGTCAACATATGACGATCCGTTCCAGGTACTGGCGAGAGAGTTGAGGCCCAGGCCGTTATTGGAGAGGGTAGGCGGCGACGGGGTCGACTCCGTCACGACCGGAGCGGCATCTCCGATATAGGTTTCGGCTACGACCAGGTTGAGTGGCGCGGCACTATCGGTCGGCGTGCGGGGTGACACCAAGCTGGATTTCGCGGCACTGTCGCCAACCCCGTGCGATTGGAAGCGCGCTGCACTCGCCATGGGTGCCGACACCAGCCCCAAGACGACAACGAGTGACGAAGCCACTGCGACGACGGCGCCGAACCCCGCTGTCTTGCCTCTCAGAACGTTGCGAATTCTCGGCACGTTGGGCCGCCACGCTGCGTTGCGACGAACCCGATCGGCTTCTTCCATGTTGCCCTCCCCTGGTCCTGCGCAGGTGGTCTGCGCGAGCGAAGCGACCCGCAGGAACCGTAGGGACCGCAGAACAACAGAGACTCACTCCCTTCACAACGCATTCCCAACGCAACTGGCCATGTCATCGCCGTGCCACGGGCACATCGGCTGAGGCCGACGAAACTACGAACCAGTTGCTTTGAGCACCGATGCCCGCGGCTTCTCCTCGCCCGAGAGCGCCGGGTCTGCGGCCACCACCTTGTCGAGAAGCTCACGCAGTTGCCGGAGCTCCGCTCGCGAGAGCGCATCGAACGAGGCGGGCGGAACCGACAGCATCGCATGGATCTCCGCAGCCAGCGCTCGACCTTTCTCGGTGATGACGACGATCTTCACCCGGCGATCGACGGGATCCTGCTCACGTGTCGCCAGTCCGTGCGCGGCCAGGTCGTCCACCAGCGCGGTGACGTACGAGGGTCGCAGCCGATACCCCGGGCCATCTCACCCATCGATATGCCGTCGGAGCGGGAGAGGCGCACCAGCGTCTTGATCACTCCGGGTGACAAGCTTCGTCTGCGCCCCGAGCGCAGCCATCTTCTCCGCTTGCTCGCCTTCCAGCACGATACGGCGAAGGCGGTCGAAGGCATCCTCGGCGAGTCCCACGATGTCAAGTCTGCCACAGACTCTTTGACATATCTAGATCTTTGAGTATTATGAAGTATCCCCCGAGAGGAGTTGCATGGCCCGCAGCACCACCCAGGACTCCGTCCTGACCCCCGAAATTCGCCGAGTGTCGACCGTGATGGTGCTCGGGTCGATCATGGCCATCCTCGACACGACGATCGTGGCGGTGGCACTCGACACGCTGGCCCGTGACTTCCATGTGTCGGTCTCGACCATCCAGTGGGTGACCACGGGGTACCTGCTCGCGTTGGCCGTGGTCATTCCGGTCACCGGCTGGGCCGTCGATCGCTTCGGGGCCAAGTTGATGTGGATGACGTCCGTCTCGCTGTTCGTCATCGGGTCCTGCCTCTGCGGTGTGGCGTGGTCGGCCAACTCCCTCATCGTGTTCCGCGTCCTGCAGGGCCTGGGTGGCGGCATGATCCTGCCCATCGGCCAATCGATGGTGGCGCGTGCGGCCGGTCCGCAGCGCATCGGCCGCGTGATGAGCATCGTCGGCGTGCCCACCGTCCTGGGCCCGATCCTCGGACCCGTGCTCGGCGGCCTGATCGTCTCCAACTTCAGCTGGCGCTGGATCTTCTATATCAACGTGCCGATCGGCATCGTCACCCTTGCCCTCTCCAGCAAGTTCCTCGTCGGCGGCGAGGAAAGGATCCGCAGCAGTTTCGACGGCTTGGGCTTCGCCCTTCTCTCGCCCGGGTTGGCCGCGCTGGTGTACTCGCTGTCGGAGGTCGGGATCACCGGCAAGTTCACCAGCGCGCCGGTTGTCATCAGCTTCGTGCTCGGTCTCGGGCTCATGATCGCCTTCGTGCTCCATGCCCTACGCGTCCGCAATCCGCTGCTCGATCTGCGCCTGTTCAAGAACCGCAACTTCACGATCTCCAACATCTGCATGTTCGTGATGGGCGCCACCCTGTACGGCTCCATGTTCATCCTGCCCCTCTACTACCAAATCGCCCGCGGGCTGAGCCCGTGGCAGGCCGGTCTCATGATGGCCCCACAAGGCATCGGCGCCGCGCTGATGATGCGAAAGTCGGGGAGGATCGCCGACCGGGCCGGGCCGCGGAAGGTTGTGCCCTTCGGCATTCTGATCATGGCGGCCGCCACCATCCCCTTCGCCTTCGTCACCGCGACCACGAGCGTCGCCCTCCTCGCCGTCACCCTCTTCGTGCGGGGCCTCGGGTTGGGGCTCTCGATGATGCCCATCATGTCGGCCGCCTACTACGACCTCTCGCACGCCGACATACCGCGGGCCAGTACCACCCTGAATATCGTGCGACAGATCGGCGCCTCGGTGGCCACCGCCGCCTTCGCCGTGATCCTGCAACGCGGCATTGTCGAGAACACCCACGCCCATTCCTCGAGCGACAGCAAGCTGCTGTCCGACACCGTCAAGTTGCCGCCGCAGATCGCCGAGGAAGTGGCGAAAGCCTTTGCCCATACCTTCACATGGGCGGTGGTCGCTCATCATGCTGGCCTTCATCCCCACGTTGTTCCTGCCCTCGCACGGTCCGAACTCCACGGCAGGGCCGGCCGCGCGACGACGACGAGGGCCTGCTGGTCGAGCCGGTCGTGGGCCTGTCGAATAGCGTCACGAGTGTCGTGGAATAGCGGCACACTGGCGCGCGGTTGGACAGACCATGAACCCCATCTACACCGCAACCGCCCATTCGACCGGAGATGGCCGCAACGGCCATGCCCGCAGCGATGACGGCTTCATCGATCTGGACCTGCGGATTCCCAAGGAAATGGGTGGTCCCGGCGGCGGCACCAATCCCGAGGAGCTGTTCGCGGCGGGCTACGCCGCATGCTTCCACTCGGCCATGAAGCTGATCGCCGGCCAGCAGAAGCTCGATGTCGACGGGACCGAGGTCTCAGCCAGCATCGGCATCGGCGCCGCTCGACAACGGAGGCTTCGGGCTCAACGCCGCCCTGGTGATCTACGCGCCCAAGCTCGACAAAGCGACCGCACAGTCGCTGGTCGATGCGGCCCACCAGGTGTGCCCGTACTCCAACGCCACGAGAGGCAACATCGAGGTCACGCTCTCGATCGTCGAGTAGGGCCCCCACCGACGCTCCCCAGGGGGCGTCCCCGATGCAACGACACCCGCGCGCACGCGTGGGCTGGCGTGGCGTCGCTATTTGTTGAGGGGATCTCGCGGCAACCCGAGAATGCGCTCGGCAATCTGATTGCGGGTGATCTCCGATGTTCCGCCGGCGATCGACATGCCCCGGGCCGCCAGCTGGGACAGTCCGGCGAACGCGCCGTCCCCAGTGAGGAAGGCCATGTCGCTGCCCACCAGGTCGGCTTGGAGCAGGCCGCGCACCTCGCCGAGCTCGGCCAGCACCAGCTTGGTGACGTTGCCTTCGGGACCGGGGCCGCCCCCGACGACGGCACGCTGGGCCCGGCGCAGATTGAGCACCTTGAGCGCGTGATCCTTCGTCAGCACTCCCCCGACGCGCGCCGTTGCCCCGGGGACCCGGTCGCCGTGGCGATGGAGCAAATCGAAGATGTCCATGCCCGGGAAGATGCCGGCCGAGCTTCCACCGATCGAGACGCGCTCGTTCCCCAGGGTCGAACGGGCCACCGTCCAGCCGTCGTTGGGTGTGCCCACCACGTCGTCGTCGGGGACGAAGACGTCGTTGAAGAACACCTCGTTGAAGTCGGCGTTGCCGGTGATCTGGCGCAAGCGGGCGAACTTCGACGCCCGGGGCCGTGCATGTCGATCACCATGGTGGTGATGCCGGCATGCTTGGGCGCGTCCGGGTCGGTACGCACCGTGGCCAACCCGAGGTGGCAGTACTGGGCGCCCGAGGTCCAGACCTTCTGGCCGTTGACCAGCCAACCGCCGTCGACGCGCACCCCCTTGGTCTTGACCGCGGCAGCGTCCGACCCGGCGTCGGGCTCACTGAACAGTTGGCACCAGACCAACTCCCCCATCAGCGTTCGTTCCACCCAGCGCTCGACCTGCTCGGGCGTGGCGTACTGGTTGACCGTCATGATGTTCCAGCCGGTGATCCCGAAGTTGGGCGGCCGCACGCCGACGGCCCTGAGCTCCTCGTCGATGATCAGCTGCTCGATCGCGCCCGGCGTCCCTCCCCCAGGGTGCGGGCCAGTGCGGGACCATGAGACCCGAGCCGATGAAGGCCCGGCGTTGCTCATCCCCGCTGAGGGTGGCCAACCGTTCGGCCTCGAGGCGCAGCTCGGCCCGCAACTGCTCGGCCCCCGGAGGCAGGTCCAAGGTCACCTCACGGGTGGTCCCCTTCAGCGCGAAGCGCGGTCACGTCCTCGGCATCGGACGGTGTGCCCAGCACGGCGTTGAGCACGAGCGCCCGCCGAAGATACAGATGGGCGTCGTGCTCCCACGTGAACCCGATCCCCCCGTGCACCTGAATGTTCATCTGCGCGTTCTGGACGAACGGCTCGAAGGCCAAGGTGGCGGCCATGGCCGCAATGAAGGAGAACTCATCGTCGTCCGTCGACCGAGGCGCGTGCGGCATCCCACACGAGGGCGGTGGCCAGTTCCGCCGCCACCAACATGTTGGCGCAGTGATGCTTGACGGCCTGGAAGGTGCCGATGGTGCGACCGAACTGCACCCGCTGCTTCGCGTAGTCGACGGCATCGTCGACACAGGCTGCCGCGCCCCCGACGGCTTCGGCTGCCCCGAGGGTGCGGGCCAGTGCGAGTGCCCGCCCGGCCGCACCGGCGATCACGTCCTCCGCCCGCACCGCCACGTTGTCGGCGTGAGCCGCCACACAACGTCGCGTGGGGTCGAGGTTGCCGGCACGATCCAACGTGAGCCCTGGCGCATCCGCCTGGACGATCACCACATCGTCGCCCACGCGGAACAGCAACAGGTCGGCCGCGCTCCCGCCGAGCACGACGCCGGCCCGACCCGAGAGGATGCCGTTGGCCAGCGCAAGGCCGGGCCCGCCCAGCCCGAGCGCGGCCGTCCGTCGAGCCGTCCGCCAGACCGGGGAGCAGGCGCTGCTTCTGCTCGGCCGTGCCGCAGTGATCGATGACCGCAGATGCCAGCACGGTTGGGAGGAACGGTCCCGGCGCGACCTGTCGGCCGAGCTCATCGAGGACCACGACCAATTCGAGGAGGCCGCGCGCCCGAGCCCCCGTACTCCTCGGGCAGATGAATGCCGAGCCAGCCCAGGTCCGCCATTTCCCGCCAGTAGGAGGGTCGTGGCTCGTCTTCGGACTCGAGCAGGGCACGGGCGGCCTGCGAGCGCCTTGTGCGCGGTGAGAACGCCGCGCACCGTGGAGGCCAGCTCCTGATGGTCGTCGGTTATGGCAATCGGCATGGTGCGTGCCCCCCTCGAGGTCATGACTAACAGCGGCGTTGTGGCAGACGGTCCGCATGACGGGCCGGCAAACGAACAAGGCCCTGTGAGATTAGAGGGGATACCCGAAACGCCCAAGTCGAGCGCCGAGGGAGCACCAACCCCGGCGGCGTCCCAGTCGGCGTCCGCGGCCCCGTCGACGCCACCGGTCCCTGCTGGCTACGCTGGCGGCGTGAGGTAATCCCGCGCCACCGTGCGTCTGTTCTGCCGCCGCCCTGCCGCCGCCCTGTGGCCGCCCTGCGCCCCTTCTGCGCCGCCCTTCTCCTGTTCGTCGACCCTGGTTCCGGTGACCCTCGTGCCATCCCCCTTTTCTCTCTCTTCTCTGGCGACGCTCGTCGCCCGCGACGTCACCTTCGAGCGGGGTGGCCGTACCGTCCTTGATCACGTGTCGGTCACCCTCAGCCCCGAGACCTGCCTCGGCGTGGTCGGCCCCAACGGCGTCGGCAAGTCCACGTTGCTGCAGATTCTGGCCGGCCTCCTCACTCCCCTCTCGGGGACCGTGCGCGTCGACCCGCCCGCAGCCACCGTCGGCTATTTGGCCCAGGAGCAGTCCTCACTGCCTGGCGAGTCCGTGCGCCAGGCGGTCAATCGACGGACAGGGGTCGCCGCCGCCGAAGCAGAACTGGCCGACGCGGCGGCCAACCTCAGTGGAGGTCGACCCTCTGACAACGACCGCTACGCCGTGGCCTTGGCCCGTTACGAATCGCTGGCTGCCGGAGACCTCGATGCCCGCCTGTCCACCACCCTCCAGGAGGTCGGCCTCGGAGCGGCGTCGGCGGACAGGGAGGTGGCCACCCTCTCCGGTGGGCAAGAGGCACGCCTGGCGCTCGCCGTGGTGGTCCTGTCGCGCTTCGATCTGACCCTGCTCGATGAGCCGACCAACGATCTCGACTTCGACGGCCTGCGCCGCCTCGAGTCCTTTGTGGCCAACCGCCGGGGCGGCATGGTCATCGTCTCGCACGATCGGGCCTTTCTCGATGGTGCGGTGACCGACGTGCTCGAGCTCGACGAGCATCACCACACGGGCCAGCTCTACGGAGGCGGCTGGTCGGGCTATCAAGCCGAACGGGCGGCCGCCCTGTCGCATGCCACCGAGGCCTACGCCACCTACGAAGCGACCCGCCGCGACCTGCGGATGCGCGCACAGCGGGAACGGCAGTGGGCGACCTCTGGCGTCTCGAGGGAGAAGCGCAACCCCAGGGACAACGACAAGGCCCAGCGGGACTTCCGCATCAACAAGACGGAGAAGTTGGCCTCGCGGGCGCGCCGCACCGAGAGGGCAATGGAGGCACTCGGGGTCGTGGAGAAGCCCTGGGAGGGATGGGACCTCCGGTTCTCCATCGAGCAGGCACCCCGGTCCGGCGCCGTCGTTGTGCGGCTGGAGGATGCGGTGATGGAACGTGGGGCTTTCAGGTTGGGCCCGCTCAACCTCGAGATCGGCTGGGCCGACCGACTCGCCCTTGTCGGCCCCAACGGATCGGGCAAGACCACGTTGGTCGAGACGATCCTGGGTCGGCTCCCTCTGGCCGGCGGGACCCGCTGGATCGGTCCGAGCGTCGTGGTCGGCGAGCTTGCGCAGGACCGTCGGTTGCCGGGTGGCGACGCGGGCAGCGAGAGTGGTGGCAGGGGAACCGAAACCGTGGTGGACGCCCTGATGCGCGCCACCGGCGTCGACGCTCTCAGAGGCCCGGTCGCTCCTGGCCAAGTTCGGGCTGGGCGCCGAGGCGGCGACCCGTCGGGCCGTGGTCGCTTTCGCCGGGCGAACGCACCCGGGCCGAGTTGGCTGCCTTCGCCGCCATGGGGGTCAACTTCCTGGTGCTCGACGAGCCCACCAACCACCTGGACCTCCCTGCGATCGAGCAGCTGGAGTCCGCACTGGAGAACTTCGACGGGACGCTGCTCCTCGTCTCCCATGACCGCCGCCTCCTCGACGCCGTCGAACTGGGACGGCGACTGGAACTCGGTCCGGGAGGCGAAATCCGCGAATCGGTCGTGTAGGCGGCGAGCGTTCCGGTTCGGGCCGGAGACAGCGGTGCACAGCACCAGGTGTGCACGGGAGCGCCCGGTGCACGGGGTGCCCGGTGTGCAGGGGTCGCTCGATGTGCATAGGTTGCAGGAATCGACGCTTTCACTTCCAAAGGGGGCAGCAACATGGCTGAGGTGCAGGGGACCTGCGACGTACGATTCGAAGGGGTCCGTAGGGCCCTTTCGTCCAGCCTCGACTCGGGAGGAGACGTCGGCGCATCCGTCGCCGTCTATCTCCACGGCGAGCCTGTGGTCGACATCTGGGGAGGCTTCGTCGACGAGGCCAGGAGCGCCCCGTGGGAGCGCGACACCATCACCAACGTGTGGTCGACCACCAAGACGATGACGTTCCTCTGTGCCCTCATGCTGGCCGACAGGGGTGCGCTCGACTTCCATACGCCGGTGGCGACGTACTGGCCCGAGTTCGCCGAAGGCGGCAAGGAGCACATCGAGGTGCGGCACGTCATGGGCCACACCGCTGGCCTCTCGGGCTGGGACGTGCCGATTGCGCCGGAGCGGCTGGCCGACTGGGAGTTCTGCACATCGGCCTTGGCGGCACAGACGCCATGGTGGGAGCCGGGTACGGCGTCCGGCTACCACGCCCTGACGCAGGGATACCTGATCGGCGAGGTGGTCCGCCGCATCACCGGCAAGTCGATCGGCGCTTTCTTCGCCGAAGAGGTGGCCAAGCCGTTGGAAGCCGACTTCTTCATCGGGCTGCCCGAGAGCGAGGACCACCGGGTCTCCAACGTGATCCCTCCCCCGCCACTCCAACCTGGAGGGGATTACGATCTCCGAAATAGCGGCGAAGACGTTCATGAATCCGCCCCTCGACGCCAACATGGCAACCCAACCTTGGTGGCGCCGGGCCGAGATACCCGCCGCGAACGGACATGGCAACGCCCGCTCGGTCGCCGCCATCCAATCGGTGATCGCGGGCCGGGGGGCGTCGGGCGGCGTGCGGCTGCTTTCCGCTGCCGGCACCGACCCCATCTTCGAGGAGCAGTCGGACGGTATCGACCTCGTCCTGGGCACGCACAACCGCTTCGGCATGGGCTACGGGCTGAGCAACGACGAGATACCTCTCGGACCCCGCGGCTGTCGCTGGGGCGGCTACGGCGGCTCGATCATCGTCATCGACCAAGACGCCGAACTCACTGTGTCCTACGTCATGAACCGCATGGAGTCCGGCGTGGAGGGTGACACCCGGGGCGAGACCATCCGGCTCGAAGCGCGCAAAGCCGTGGGCTGAGCGACCGGGCTGGCCGGCGGGCCGACGAGCGGGCTACGGCTGACGGATCAGGGCTGCCCTGCGGAGCAGCGCGTCGACTTCGATCTCGATCCTCCAACGCGGATCGAGCAGGCCCGCCACGACGACCATGGTGGCCGCCGGGAGGATCTGCGAGAACAACTCCCCATGCACGCCGGAGACCGCATCGGCATCGTCGGCGGATGTGAGATACATGCGGGTGCGCACCACGTCCTCGAGCGTCGCCCCGGCCTCGGCCAGCGCCGCCACGATGATGTCGAAGCAACGCTGTGCCTGCACTCGCGGCATCGTCGGGACACGTTCCGTCGGCCCAGACCGGCCCCGTACCCGAGACCCACACCCGGCCACCCACCCGCAGGGCACGGCTGAAGCCGATGGTGGGCTCGAAGGGAGAGCCCGAGGAGACTCTGTGACGCTCGCTCACAGCGCAGATTCTGACTGCAGCCGGACCGGTCCTCTGGCGTGACCGTGGCAGCATGCCTCAGGACGCGGCCGATGGACGTCCTCAGGCCGATCGGGCCGTGCAGCATCTCGATACGGCGGGCCAAGTTGACGGCATGATCGCCCAGACGCTCGTAAAAGCGGGCCAGGAGCGTGACCTGCGCACCGATGGCCGTGGGCATCGTCTCGGCCGCGATCTCCCTGGTGAGCCGCTCGTGCAGGATGTCGATCTCCTCGTCCGCTTCGGAGAGGTCGTCCGCTTTGGCGGAGCGGTCGCCGTAGGCATCGGCGGCGTCATGCCACATCTCGAGAGCGACCTCGGCCATCCGTTGGATGATGCCGCGGCTCAGCGGGCTCATCTTCGAGCCGAGGTTGGTAACAGCACGTTGCGCGATGTGCTCCGCCAGATCGCCGGACCGCTCCAGTTCAGGCACGATCAGCAGGACACCCACCAGGTGGCGCAAGGTCGCACTCGGCGTGGACCCGTCGTCGATCTGCTTCCACACCATCAGTTCGACCTCGGCCGTCAATTCGTCGACCGACTGGTCACCCTCGACGACCCGCAATCCCCGGGCACGATCGTTGCCGAGCAGGGCGTCGGTGGCCCCCGCCAACGCCTCGGACACCAGGGCAAAGAGCTGGGTCATCCGAAAGTCGATGGTGACGCTTTCGGAGAGGCCGGAGTACATGGTGACCCGACGATAACCGCCCGGGCGGACGCCACAATTCCAGCCCGCCTCTCCTCCCCTAGTGTGCGGACGGTGACAGGCTCGGCGACGACGGAGAGCTGCTCGAGCTCGAGGTGGGTGACATCGCCGGCGGTGGCGGATGCGTCGGCCGCGCCCCCGACGGTCGGGTCGTCTTCGTTCGCCATTCCCTGCCCGGAGAACGGGTCGTCGCCCAGGTGACCTCGACAACGACGTCGTTCATGCGTGCGGATGCCGTCGAAATAGTCCGCGCCTTCACCCGACCGCGTGACACCGCCGTGCCCGTTCGCCGGTCCCGGTCGCTGTGGTGGCTGCGACTTCCAGCACATCGAGCTTGGCGCGCAACGAGCACTCAAGGCCTCGCGGATCGCCGAGCAACTCCTCCGGGTGGCCGGCATCGAGCGCGACGTGGAGGTCGAGCCTCGTCCGGCATGACGAAAATGGGCTGGGCTGGCGCACGCGCGTCCGGCTCGCCGTCGACCCATCCGGACATGTGGGGTTTCGCCGTCACCGTTCACACCAACTCGAGCAGGTCGACCATTGCCCGATTGCCTGCGATGAAGTCATGCAGACGGGGACCTTCCAGGCCGACTGGGCCGGGGTCGATGAGCTCGAGGTCATCGTGGCACCGGACACCGGTGAATCACTGATCGCAGTTGACTCCACCGGTGCCGCCAAAGGCAAGGGCACCGGGAAGGGGAAGGGCAAGCCGCCAACGCCAAGGGCATGCCGCAGTTGCCGGAGCTCTCGGCGAGATTGGTGGTCAACGGGCGCGCCCAGCAGCGCTCGGGCGCGGTCCACACGAAGGTAGCCAACGTCACGTTCCGGGTCTCTGCCGGCGTGTTCTGGCAGGTGCACGTCGGAGCCGCTGCGACGCTCGCCGAAGCCGTACGCACCGTGCTGGATGCCGGGCGTGGCGACTCCGTCGTCGACCTCTACGCCGGTGCCGGCCTCTTCTCGGTGTTGATGGCCCGGGATGTGGGACGTGCCGGTTCGGTGCTGGCCGTCGAGCGCGACCGTCGGGCTTGCGCAGACGCCGAGTACAACGGGCAAGGATCTCCCCCAGCTCCGCGTCAAGACGGGCCTCCATCACGACCAACCTGGTGGAGAAGGGGATCGGCAAGCCCGACCTCGTGGTCCTCGACCCGGCACGAGAAGGTGCCGGAAAAGCCGTCATGGCCGCCCTCCACGGCCACGCCTCCACGCTGCGACGTGTGGTCTACGTCTCGTGCGACCCGTCATCGTTCAGCCGCGACATCCGGGTCCTGCTCGATGCCGGTTGGACCCTCACGTCGCTGCGGGCCTTCGACATCTTTCCGATGACCGAACATGTGGAACTGGTCGCCGCGCTCGAACCGCCCTCTTGATGCGCCGCCTACGCGTGCCCGCCGACCTCGTGATCGATGTGGCCGATGGCCTCGAGTTGCAGGGTCGAATGCTCCACGTCGAAGTGGCCGGCCAGACAGCTCTGCAAATGGTCGAGAACCCGACCGACTTCACCCCCATTGATGCAGTCGTCAGTGACCACGACGTGCGCAGTGAGGATGGGCAGGGAAGAGGTGAGCGTCCACACATGCAGGTCGTGCACGGAGGACACTTCGTGGAGTTCGAGGAGATGGCGGCGCACCTCCTCGAGGTCGATGTCATCCGGCGTGGCCTCCAGCAGGATGCGAAGCCCCGGCCGCAGAAGCCCGATGGCGGCCTTGAGCATCAAGCCGACAACCACCAGCGACGCAATGGGGTCGGCCCGGTCGAACCCGGTGGTGACGATCACGATGCCGGCGATAACCGTCCCCATGAATCCGTAGAGGTCCGTGAGGACGTGGCGGTACGCGCCCTCCACATTGAGGGAACGCCGGTCTGCCCTCGACATCGTCATCGGTGCGACCAGGTTGACCGCGACTCCGATCGCCGCCACGGTGATCAACACCCAACCGTGGACCGTCACAGGGTGCACGAGGCGCTCGATCGCTTCGATCGTGATGAGCGCAGAGACGACGACAAGGGTGAGGCCGTTGCCAACGGCTGCGATGATCTCGGCCCGCTTCATGCCGAACGTGTGTGAGCCCGTCTCGGGCCGGGCGGCGAGGCGCAGCGCGATCAGGGATCCGGCGATCGCACCGACGTCGGCCAGCATGTGCCCGGCGTCGGCGAGCAGTGCCAGGGAATGAGAGAGGAACGCCGTCACGACCTCGAACACCATGAAGCTGGCGAGAAGTGCCAGCGTGATCGTCAAGTACCTGTGGTCGGACTCCGATGTGACCGCGTGTGTATGACCGTGGCTGCCGTTGCCGTGGGCCTCGGCGTGTCCGTGGACACCGGCGTCACCGGCTCTACCGGCTCCGCCGACTCCACCATCGGCACCGTTGCTCGATACGCCGTTCGCACCCTCCACGTGCTCAGGATTGCTCGACACGAGCCCGTCCGATCGTCTCGGGCGCATCGGTATGGACGTTCGGAGGAACGGCCCGCGTGACGTGGTCCGCATGTGACAGGACCTCCTCGACGAGCCGACGCACGTGGGCGTCGTCGGCCACGTAGAAGATCCGGGTGCCGTCACGCCGGGTGCGGACCAGGCGGGCCAACCGCAGTTTGGCCAGATGCTGGGACACCCCGGCGGCCTGTGCCCCGACCAGCTCCGCCAGCTCATTGACCGAGTGCTCCCCGTCAAGAAGGGCCCAGATGATGCGCAACCGCGTCTCATCCCCGAGCAACTTCAGCATGCCCACGGCAGAGCGAAACTCGTCCTCGGAGGGAATCTCCCCTATCTCGCCTATCTGCGTAGTCACGTAGATATAGTACCAAGGTTCCTGCAGCTGTTCGATACAGCCGGCGTCCACAACGCGCCTGCCCTTCAGGGAAGTCAGCGCAGGGAAGTCACGGCAGGGAAGTCAGCGGGCGGTTACGGCGTTGAACAGGACATGATTCCCCTCTCTGTGCTCGATCTCGCCACTGTGGCCTCGGGGTCCACCCCGGCGCAGGCCTTGACGGACACCATCAGGATGGCAAGCGTCGTCGAGCAACTCGGGTACAAGCGACTCTGGGTGGCCGAGCATCACGGCATGCCTGCGGTCGCCAGCTCCGCTCCGGCCGTGCTCATCGCCCACCTGGCCGGAGCCACCTCCACGTTGCGGGTGGGCTCCGGCGGCGTGATGCTCCCGAACCACTCCCCACTCGTGGTGGCGGAGCAGTTCGGGACGCTCGAAGCTCTGCATCCAGGCCGGATCGACTTGGGATTGGGGCGAGCACCCGGCACGGATCAGGTCACCGCCCGGGCCCTGCGACGCGCCCAAGATATGAACGCCGACACGTTCCCCGACGACGTGGTCGAACTCATCAGGTACCTCCTCCCCAACGAAGGACCGCCGGCCGTGCCGTCCGCCGTGCCGGGCAGCGGTTACCTACCCGAGGTGTGGCTGCTCGGCTCTTCGCTCTTCAGCGCCCAGCTGGCGGGGATGCTCGGCCTCCCGTTCTCCTTCGCCTATCACTTCGCGCCCAAGCTCCTCGATGCGGCGCTCGAGACTTACCGGTCCCACTTCCGCCCCTCGATCCTTCACAGCGAACCCCGCGCCATGGTCGCAGTCACCGTGCTGTGTGCACCGACGGAAGCCGAAGCCACGTGGCTCTCCGGATCATCGGCGCTGAGCATGCTGCATCTTCGTACAGGCCGACTGGGTCTCCTTCCATCGCCCGAAGAGGCCGAGGCCTATCCCTTTACCCCTGCCGAATTGGCCATCGTCGAAGACGCAAGCTCGAGCCATTTGGTCGGCACGCCGGAGACGGTGTACGAAGGACTGGTCGAATTGCAGCGGCGTACCTCGGCAGACGAGATCATGGTCTCGACCCGCATGCATTCCTACGAGGCGCGCGTGCGCTCCCTCACACTGGTCGCTGAAAGTTGGGGCTTGACGCCGCCTTCTTGATCGCCCCACCTCAGCTCACGCGGTATCGCAGCAGCTGGGCGGCAACTGCAGCCGCCACTGCACATGCAACTCCGGACGCGCAGAAGCGAACCCGCGCTGAAGCGAGCAGAGAGTTTGTGTGTTGTGACGAGCGGCTGCCAGAAGCGGCACTGGCAGCAGGCAGCAGGCAGCAAGCACGAGGCGGAGCGAGCAGGCGGGGGCCATTCACCCACGGGAACAAACAACAGAACGAGCAAGAACCGGCAAGAAACGGCAGGACCGCTCTCGCCGGCCTACGGACCACCCTCATCGGCGGGGCCGCCCTCGTCCTCGTCTTCGTCGTCCTCGTCGGCTTCCCAGCCACCGTTACCGTCGCCCCCGCCCCCGCCCCCAGCCCCCGGCGCTTCGCCGTTGCGGAGCCTGTTGTGGAAGCCGCAGAGGACCTGTCCGTTCTCCTGGGTGGTCTCGCCCCCTTGGGAATAAGGGGTGATGTGGTCGATCTGGCAACGCTGTGCAGGGGCCTCACAAAAAGGGTGGGTGCAGCACTGGTCGCGCACCTCAATGGCCCGGCGGGTCGCCCCGGTGAAGAACCGGGCCTTCTTCGAGCACTCGATCCTGTTCCCGGGTCCGAAGATGATGCGTTCGAAGTCGGCCTCGCTCAACCAGGGCACCAGGGCGCCGGGACTGACGACGGGTCCCCCTTCGATCTGGCTGATACGCCCCTTGAGGGTTTCATAACCCACCAAGACGCTGAAGAGGGGGGCCGGACGGCGGTCGGTCGCCTTGGCCCCCTTGGAGCGCACCGCCATCTCGACGAGGGCATCGGCGCGGCGTTGGGCCGGGGTCCGGGGCAGTTCGTGCACCTTGGGGTCACGCCCGAGGTCTTCTTTGGCCTTGGCCCACTCGGCCTCGAAGAGCAACTGTTCGATGCGGGAGAGTTCACCGGCCACGATGGCCCCGCCTATCGGGTCGAGGTTGCCCCCCAAGAGGTACATCCCGTTGATGCTCTGGATCACATAGGCGTCACGGCGGGCCCGCCGGGCCATATCGGCCTCTTCGGCCCCGTCGGGGTCGGCCATCTGGGTGAAGTAGGCCACCGCGTTGGCAAAGGGCACGAACGTGAGCTCCTGGGCCGCCTGCACCAGCGCCTCTTCACACAGGCCGAAGGCCTCGGGGTTGGCGTGGGCCACCGCCTTGGCTGCCTTGACCAACACGTCGACATGGGCGCAAGAGATCGAGCCCGAGGAGAACGCCTCGGCCACAAGGGGCATGGACGGCCAAGGCCCGCCCCCGGCGCAGGTGTCCTCTGACCTCGCCCAGGGGGAGGTGACAGGAGGCGGCGATCCAGGCCACCGCACTTTGGGCCCCCTCGGCCGCCCATTCGCCCGCCTCGGCGAAACTGGCCACTGCCTTGGCCATCGAGCAGCTATGGCGGGCATAGCCACGCTCCAAGGCCATGATCGACTCCCGATCGCTATAGGAGTACGGATCGGCCTCGGACAAACAATCCAGCGCCACCGCGAGGTTCTCCACAACATCCATACCCCAAGTAGATCAGGGGGGTGTGACATTTACCCCCTGCTCAGGGCCACAAAAAAGAAAAGAATTCCCGTACAAAACGCCGAAACGGGCGACCGTTGACGGCACGGGCGGGGACGCCAGGGGACGGCGGGGGACGGCGGGAGGCGAGTGGCGGCGGGGGCGAGTGGCGGGGGGGCGGGGTGCGAGCGGGCGGGCCGGCGGGCCGGCGGGCGGGCGGGCGAGACTTGTCACATGCCCGCCGGTCCCCGAGGCGCTACCCCCATCCTCAAAGACAGCCGGCGCTACGCCTCCGCGATCTTCTTCAAATTGGCGAGCGTCGTCTCGATACCGGTTTCGGTCATCGACAACAGTCCCTTCAGTTGCTCGTCGGGCAGGCCGGTGATGCGCTCGTCATCGCGGATGATGCGCCACGTTTCCTCGACTTCGGTGCCCTTCGCAACGGGTCGGAACCGGTAGGTCCACTCAGCGACACCTTCGTCGCGTCCACCCGCTATCCAACCGAGTGCCCGTCCCGGCTCGGCCAGCACGATCTCGCAGCGGCGCTCCCACGGGTCACGCCCCTGCATCTCGTTGCGACCGGTGAACCACGCACCCTCTTGCGGCGCGGACCCTTGCGCGGGCGCGGCCCCCTCGTCCCACCACGCGGCCTTGCAGATCGGGCTCAACTCACCGATACGCGTCACGTCAGCGATGATGTCGTACACCACGTCCGGCGGCGACCTCCACCGTCGTCGTGCGCGTGACGTGAAGTTCCGAGTAATCGACCACCGTTCCACCCTCCCCTCGTCGGCGATGCATCGACGCATCGCCGCGGACGAGACAGTAGTTCGCATGCGCTCGCAACGAGGCGCCGCAACGCGCGACTCGGGGCCCAATCGCCAGAGACAGCCGCAGCGGGGACCGACACGACGCAACGCCAAAGCGACCGTTTCGCACCCGGGCCCTGGTAATTTTGCTCAATGGCCTCGCTGAATACCCACGAGGCACCCGTTGTCGCTGCGCCAAGCTTCAGTCGACCCTCCCAAGTCGTTCCGCCGCGCACAGTCTACTGCGGCCGTTACCGTCGTCCACGTGCTCCATCATCACGCTCTCGTCGATCCGGCCTGCTCTGGCGGGCCCTTCCGTTCGGCGTCGTGGCCAGTCATCGCCGAGGCGAGCCTGGCACTTCCGCCGGGCCCGACCTCGGCGGCGTACACCACTCTGAGCGCAGCTGCTGCTGGCCGCAGTCATTGCCGCAGTGGCCTTTCTGCCATGGAGCGCATGCCGGCCTGGTCAGCGGTGCTTGTGCCCGTGACGTACGTGTGGTCGGTGTGCGCCCTCACTCTTGCGACCGGTTTGGCCTCGTCGGGGGTCGGCATCGTGATCCTCATCCCGCTGTTCTGGACTGTTCTCTTTCAACGCCGCTGCGACTCGTTCATCGTTCTCGCCAACATCGTTGCTGTCGAGATCGTCACTTCGCTGACACCGGTCCATGTCGCCGACGCAGTCCTGGCGCGCAGGATCGTCTTCTGGACGATGATCGGGCTCCTGATCGTCGATGAGCACACATGGCTTGCGGGACCGCTTGCGTCACACCCTGTCCGAGCGCGAGGATATGTTGCGCCGGACCAATGCCCTCGCCGTGGCGGCGACGGAATTGACCGTGATGTTCGACGCCGACGACGTCCTCTTTACCGCCTCGAGGATCGCGGCGGAACTGGTGTCCCGGTGGCAATACCCCGGGTCGCCGCGCGCAGTACACCCGGGTGATCGATTCGATGGTCCATGTCGTGGCCCAATACGACGAGACCGGCGAGACTCCATCTCCCCCGATCTCCCTCTGTCCGAGCTCCCGAATCTGCAGGAGGTGATGATGACGGGGGCCGCCGTGAATCGGCCGATCATCACCACGGCGGCCGGACCACAAGTGCAGGAGAGGTTGGCCTCGTTGGGTGTGACGCATGGCGTCTATGTGCCGGTGCATCTCGATGGGGCTATCGACGGCGTGCTCTCGGTGACGACTCGGGGCGAACCCGTTTCGTACGAACTGTTCGAGTACTGCAAGGCCCTCGGCCACATCACCGAATTGGCCCTGCAGAATGCCCGCGCCCACGAGCGCCTGGAGGCGCAAGCCACCACGGACGAGCTCACCGGTCTGGCCAACCGGAGGGCGTTCGACGATTTGTTGGCCCGGCGTCCGGGACGGCTCCCGTTCTGCATCTTGGCCATCGACCTCGACGGGCTCAAACGGGTCAACGACACGTTCGGGCACGCGGCCGGCGACGAGCATGTTGGTCCACGTCTCCGGGGTCCTCGCCGCAACCCTTCGTCATGGCGACATGTTCGCCCGGGTCGGGGGCGATGAATTCGTCGGATTGTTGTTCAACGCCGACGAGAGACGACGGGGCGCGAAGTGGCCGCAGCGCATGTTGACAGCATCTCGGCGCCGCTCCTTTCAGCGGGGAGCTCCTCAGGTGTCAGTATCGGGATCGCCGCGGGCGAGCCTGACAGCGACGGCCGTGCGGTCAACCTCGCTGCGGACCGGGCCATGTATCGAGCGAAGCGCAGCGGAGGGAACCGCTACGAGCTCGCATCACGAATGGACGGCATCGCCGACGCCGCCGGCACCGATCCCGTCGCTACTTTTGCAGAAATTCGGCGCAGCGAACCATCCCTGCCCGTGGGCGCCAGTCGGGTCCAGGGGCGGCCGAAGGCCGAACGAGGACACGGAGCGGAGCGAAGTCCCGCAGTGGCCCTGGATGCGACGGAGAGTCCCCGTCACTCACAATGACGTTGGCCGGGCGCCAGCGGCCGGCCTCTCTGCGCCGTTGAGCATTTGCTTTGCCATCAGGATGGACCCCGGACGATCACGCACGGCCGCTGCGCCATCACCGCGAGGCCGCTAGGGTTTCGTCCATGTCGATCTACACACACCCAATTGCCTCGCTCGATGGAGAACCGTTCGATCTGGACGGGCTGAAGGGCAAGGCCGTCCTCGTCGTGAACGTGGCCTCCAAGTGCGGTCTTACCCCGCAGTACACGGGGCTCGAGGAGCTCCAGAAGACCTACGCCGACCGCGGCTTCACTGTCCTCGGCGTGCCCTGCAACCAGTTCGGCGGCCAAGAGCCGGGCACGGCCGAGGAGATCTCGACCTTCTGCTCGGCGAACTACGGCGTGACCTTTCCGATCACCGAGAAGGTCGACGTCAACGGCCAGAAGCGCCACCCGCTCTTCACCGAGCTGACGGCGAAGCCCGATGCCAGCGGCGATGCGGGTGACATCCAGTGGAACTTCGAGAAGTTCCTGATCTCCCCCGACGGGCGAGGTCGTGGGACGTTTTCGGCCCACCGTGACGCCCGACGCCGAGGAGCTCGTCGGCGCCCTCGAGTCCGTCCTGCCCAACTGACCTCAGCGCAACGACCCTCGCATGCCCCGGCTGCATCAGCCCATCACGCATCGAATCGAATCGAATGAGGGAGACAGCTTCACCATGTCGGAATCTTGGAAGAAAGTAAAGGCCGACGAGGTCCGCGCCGGCGATGCCGTGCGCACGCAAGCGGGCGACGTCGTGATCGTCTCGCGCATCGAGACGGGCTTCATGGGAAGGCCCAACATGTTGGCCTTCATCGAGGACACGCCCGACCGTTGGTTCAAGCAACCGATGATGGCCGACGGAGAGGTCGAGGTCCGCGCCTGAATCGAACGGGCCGATCGGGCGGGATACACCCGCTCGTTACCATGGCCTCATGACTTCGCAGCCACCGGTCGAGTTGGGCCGCGGCGTGGTGGTCCTCCCGGGTGTCGAGCCACCGAAAGCGTGGTCGTCGCTGCCCGCGCGTCCTCATCGGGGACGCCTCCCTGGCCGACCTCGGCCCGGTGGTGGAGGAACTCCACGGCTACTGGTCCAACCGACAGCCCGTCGTGGTCGAACTGGGCGCCGACCCGGCCGCCCTCCGGGAGCCGGAGTCGAGCAACCGCCCCGTCTACGAGCACGCGCCCGCCTTCGAGTTCAGCCGCGAGCGCCTGCAGTTCCTGGTCTGGGCCAACAACTACGACGCCCGAGGCGGCGACCCCATCTGGTGGCACGGCCGTAAGGCGGCCCGCCGCTTCGCCGACGATGGGGTCACAGAAGGCGGCTCGCCGACGGCGGCGACGGAGAGGCGGCGCAGGCCGACATCCTGCTCGCCGACGGGACGCCGCTCTTCGTCGACGGCGGCCCGCCGCAGCCGCCCCGACTCGCCTCCGGGGTCGCGGTGGTGCATCGCTGGAATGCCGAAGCCGGCCGGCTCCGGCCCGCCGGCCACGCGCCGTCCGTCGCCGATCTCGCGCCCGACCAATTGGCGGCCGTCGGCCACCTCTCCGGACCGGCCCGGGTCATTGCGCCGGCCGGTTCGGGCAAGACCCGCGTCCTCACCGAGCGCCTGCGCCATCTCGTCAGCGACTGCGGCGTCCATCCGGGCACCGTCACGGCGCTGGCGTACAACAACAAGGCGGCGGGCGAGCTCCGGCTCCGGTGCGGCGATATCGACGGTGCGCAGGCGCTCAACATCCGCACGCTGAACAGCCTCGGGCTGTGGATCTGCAACGAGTTCGGCCGCAGCCGGCCGGCTGCGGGTCCTCGAGGAGCCGGCCGTCCGGGACCTCCTGCAGCGCCACATCGAGATCCGGCGCCAAGCCAACACGGACACCGTGGCCCCGTACATCGAGGCCCTCTCCGCCATCCGGCTCGGTCTCACCGCCCCCGAACTCGTCGAGGAAGCCATGCCCGACGCCGCCGGCATCGCCGAGGGATTCGCGCCGTACCGGGCCGCGCTGGCCGACCTCGGCGCGGTCGACTTCGACGAGCAGATCTACCGGGCCCTCGAGATCCTGCTGACCGATCCCGAGGCGCGGGCCGTGGCGCAGGCCAAGTGCCGCTACCTCCTCGTCGACGAGTTCCAGGATCTCAACCCGGCCCACCTGCTGCTCATCCGGCTTCTGGCGGCCCCGACCTACGACTGCTTCGGCGTCGGGGACGACGATCAGGTGATTTACGGCTACGCCGGGGCCACACCCGAATTCCTCATCAACTTCTCCCGCTACTTCCCCGCCGCGGCCACCCACCCCTTGACCGTCAACTACCGGTGCCCGCCCGCCGTCATCGACGCGGCCCGACATGTGCTCTCGTACAACGCGCGCCGCATCGACAAGGAGATCCACGCGCCACAGGGCCGCGTCGATGCGCCCACCGCTTTCGGCGGGCCCCTGGCCGGAGCCGGGCCGGTGGCCGTGCTCGACGCCCCGGCCGACGCGCTGGCCGGCCTCGCCGTCGAGACCATCGCGCCTGGCGCCGAGGGCGGGGTCGATCCGGCCGACATCGCGGTCCTGGCCCGGGTCAACTCCGCCCTCCTGCCCGTCCAGGTGGCGTGCATGGAAGCCGGCGTGCCGTGCACCACTCCCCTTTCCACCGCCGTGCTCCAACGCACCGGCATCCGGACGGCGTTCGCCTACCTGCGCATCGGGTCGGATCCCGAGAACATCAGGCGCGAGGACATCCTCGAGACGATCCGTCGCCCCTCCCGGGGCATCGCCCCCAAGGTGGTCGACATGCTCACCAGCCGACCCACCACGTCGATCACGGACATCCGGCGACTGGCCGGACGGCTCTCGGGCCGCGACGTACCCAAGCTCGGGACCTACGCCAGCGATCTCGATACGGTGGTGCGCGCGCTGCCGCACCTCCTCCGCCGCCGCGCTCGAAGGCCATCCGGGTCGAAGTCGGGCTCGGCGACACCATGGACGTCCTCGACTCCTCGCGCAGCGAGGCCGACCGTTCGACCCACACCGACGACCTGGCCGCGCTGGAATCGGTGGCCGCCCTGCATCCCGAGGTCGCCACCTTCGAACGCTGGCTCCGCGAGGTGCTGACCCGTACGTCGGTCGAAGGGCCCTCTGGTTCTGCTCTCCACCATCCATCGCATCAAGGGCCGCGAGTGGGACCACGTCCTCATCTTCGACGTCTCGAGAGGCCTCTTCCCGCATCGGCTCGGCAACGACGAAGAAGGCGAGCGACGGGTGTTCCATGTCGCCCTCACCCGCGCCCGCACCCAGGTGGTCGCGCTCGCCGACACCGACGCGCCCTCCATGTTCCTGGCCGAGCTCGACGGTTCCCGGGTCCGTCCCGCCCCTGCCGCGGCCCGCACTCGCGACGAGGCGCACGTGCCGGCGGCGCTCGGAGTCTCGCGGCGACCAGGCGACCGGCTCGACCGGCGGAACAAGGGAGCGTCGAACGGTAAGCAGGCGAAAGCGCAGCGAGCCCGGGTGCCCGCGCGTCTTCGCCGAGGTGCGGCTGCCACGCGTGGAAGCGACGATCGGGCTCGTCGTGGAGGACAGGGGCAACATCGGCACGGTCGTCGAGCTGACCGACGACGCGGCGATCCTCTCCATGGGAGCGGTCCGGCTCCGGGTGTCGTTCGGATCAGACGTCCGGATCGATGGGCAAAGCGTCACGCTGGTCGGTCCGGGCCAGGCGGCGGACGGTGCCGGCGAGGGACGGCAGGGAGGGGCCGGAGACAGCGGCGAACGGCGAGGCCGAGAAGGCGCTCCGCCTGTGGAGGTCGGAGATGGCCAGTCACGACGCGGTACCGGCCTACGTGATCTTGAAGGACGCCGAGCTCACCGGCATCGCCGCCCGCGATCCCTCGACGCTGGCCGAACTGGCCAAGTGCCGCGGCATCGGGCAGATCCGCCTAGAGCGCTGGGGCGACGAGATCCTGGCCGTGCTCGAGGCCGCCCGTTCGGCCTAGACCCGGCTAAGCCCATCTGCGCAGCCGGAGCCGATCCGGTCTCTCGCTGTCGCGACCTCAGGGCCTCTCTTTGGTCCCGGCGTGCTCGGCCTCGGCAAGGCGCTTGATCGCACTCGAGCCGGCGATCCCATTGCCGGGCGAGCTCTGCCATGGCCTGCGCGGCCTCGTCGAGTCGGTTGGCGTCCACCCGGTACAGAACCTCCCGCCCCTGTTTGCGGTGGGCCGCCAGGCCGGCCTGTTCGAGAACGGCCAGATGCTTGGACACGGCTTGGCGGGTGAACGGGACCTGTCCGGACAACCAGCTCGCGGTCACCTCACCGTTGCGCACCAGGAGGTCGAGGACGCGACGACGAGAGGGGTCGGCAATGGCCGACCACAGCTCGTCATCGTTGTCTGTCCCCATGCGTGATCGCTTACGGCAGGCGACTCGGGAAGCTGCCCGGCGAGCAACCCCGCCAGGCGATCCATGAAGTTGGACCAGCCGTCGCGGTGCTCCTCGGCGTAGCGCACCTTGTCGTCGTCGGACCAGGCGATCACATCGAGGCCGCTCTCGGCGACCCAGAGGCGGGTCCGTTCGCTCCCCTCGCTCACGAGGGTGAACTCGACGAGCATCGAATTGCCGGACACCGGATCGCTCCCGTCAGGGTGACACCAACGGAACGAGAACGAGCGTCGGTGGCTCCACCGTCTCCACGACAAGCGGGGCCGTGTGTGTGACGTTGCCTTCCTTGTCCTCGAACACGAAGACACCCGCCCCACCCGGCGTGGCGTCGAGCTCCACCCGGTTCGCGAACCATTGGGCGATCTGGTCGGGCTCGGTGACGGTTCGCCACACGACCTCGACCGGTGCCTCGATCACGATGTCCCGTTCGATCCTGAAATCAGCCATGGTCGTCATCCCCAGCTGCTGACAGGCATGTCGTTCGGCCACGGCGTGGCCTTGCCGTCCTCGAACCCGGCCTTGAGGCCCGAGCAGGAAGTAGCCCCACTTGGTGCTGCAGTGCTGCATGAACTCGACCGGTTCGCGCCAGCCGGCATGCGTGAACAGCAGGGTGGTCTCGTCCCCCGTCGCCTTGAGCTCGAAGGTGATCGTCGTGCCGATCCACTCATCGGGCCCCTCGACGCACCGCCACCGCACCCGGGTCAGGGGAAGGAGCTCGACCACCTCCATCGCCACCCACGGTTCGGGCTGGCCGAAGCTGAAGGCGAGCCTGCCACCCGGCTTCGACTCCCCCTCGCACGTCCCGCGTCCACCACCTGGCGACGCCCTCACGGGTTGCCAGCGCGTCGTACACCTCGCTGAGGGGGGCGTTCATCCCCACCCGGTGCCCTATGTCGTACATGCGTTCCTCTCCTCTTCTCGTCGATGGCCTTGTGGTCTCGATGTGCAACCAAAGGTAGCACGTCTCGGAGCAGATATGCAACCATTTATTGCATATTTTGCGGCACGTTGCGGAGACGGCTCGCCGGGGGCTACGACTGAGCCGTGGAAGCTGATCGCAGGGTCTAAGTTCGATTGGCATGCGGAGCGCGCGCGGGAGCGGGACCGGGACCGGGGCAGGCTGCGCGCAGCGGCGCGCAATCAGCGCGGCAGCCCCAGGATCCGGTCGCCGATGATCGTGCGCTGGATCTCCGAGGTCCCGCCCGCGATGGTGGCCGCCTTGGACCACAGCCATTGGCGCTGCCACTTCCCCGCCATCGGATTGCCCTCGGCGTCACCCCAGAGGGGCGCGCTGGCATCGAGCACCAGCAGGGCGGCGTCGGACAGCGTCTGCGTCATGTCGGCCCACGTCAGCTTGACCACGCTCGACTCGGGTCCCGGCTCCTCGCCATGGGTCAGCCGGGTCAGGGTGCGCCAGTTGTGCTGTCGCAGCACGCGCAGCTTGACGGCCGCCTCGGCCAAGGCGTCGGACACCTCGATGTCGTCGAGCGTGCCCAGCTCCGCCGCCAGGGCGTAGAGCTCGTTGAGATAGACCTCGTGGACGACCTGCTCCTTGAAGGGAAAGGTCGTCCCCCGCTCGTGGGCCAGGGTGGTGTTGGCCACGGCCCAGCCCTGGTTCAGTCCCCCGACGAGGCAGTCCGAGGGGACGAAGACCTCGTCGAAGTAGACCTCGTTGAACTCGGCCTCTCCGGTGATCGTGACCAGCGGGCGGATGTCGATGCCCGGTGACGTCATGTCCACGACGAGATACGAGATGCCCTTGTGCTTCGGGGCGTCGGGGTCGGTCCGCACCAGGGCGATCCCCCACCGGGAGAACTGGGCGTAGCTGGTCCAGACCTTCTGGCCCTCGAGCACCCAGCCGCCCTCGGTCGCGATGCCCCGGGTCGTGAGCGAGGCCAGGTCGGATCCGGACCCGGGTTCGCTGAAGAGCTGGCACCAGATCTCCTCCGCGCTCGAGGATGCGGGGGATCCAGCGCGCCTTCTGCTCGTCCGTGCCGTGGGCCAGGATCGTCGGCCCGCAGTGGTTGATCCCGTTGCGGTTCACCGGCTGGGGGGCCCTGGAACGGGCATATTCCATGTTGAAGATGGCCACCTGCACCGGCGTCGCCCCACGGCCGCCGTAGACCTCGGGCCAATGGATGCCGACCCAGCGATCCGCCGCCAGGCGCGCCTGCCATTTGCGGCCCCACTCGAATTCCTCCTCGAGGGTGCGGAAGGCGGCGGGAAGCTCGACGTTGGCTTCGAGCCAGTGCCGCACCTCGTCGCGGAAGGCCTCCTCTTCGGGGGTCAGCGCGAGATCCACGAGCCCATCCTTCCAGTCTCGGGATACGGGGAGGACATCGGGGACGACACCATCGCCATCAGATTGCCACGCTCATCGCCGCCGCCCGCGCCTTGAGCGCCGTCCGGTCCGGTTTCCCCGCCGCCAGGAGCGGTATCTCCTCGATGTGCACCACGACCTCGGGCGTCTTGAACCGGGCCACGCCGTGCTCGGTGAACCAGCGCCTGCACTCGGCCGTGTCGATCTCGGCCGACCCCACGATGAAGGCGACCACCCGCTCGCCCAGCCGGTCATCGGGACGCCCCACCACGACGGCCTGCCTGATGCCGGGATGCAGCTCGAGGGCCCGTTCCACCTCCGACGACGAGATGTTCTCCCCGCCGCGGATGATCAGCTCCTTGATGCGGCCGGTGATGACCAGCCACCCCTCGTCGTCCATCACGCCCAGGTCGCCGCTGCGGAACCAGCCCCGGTGCATCGACGCCGCCGTCTCTTCGGGATCGGAGTAGCCGGCGAAGAGCTCGGGCCCGCGGATCCACACCTCGCCCTCGTGCCCCGGCCGGCGCCAGCGCCCCGTGGTCGGATCGGCGATCCGGATGACCGCGTCGCCCACCGCCCGGCCGTCGGTGTCACGGCAGCGCTCCGCGGGGTCGGCGTTGGTGCAGGTCGACACCGTCGGCGCCTCGGTCGAGCCGTAGCTGCGCTTGACGATGGCGCCGAATCCGGCCTGCGCCGCCTCGATGAACTCGGGCGTCACGCCCATCATCCCGCTCGAAATCACGCGCATGCTGGCCACCTTGGACGGCGTGAACGACGGGATCCTCCATGAGGGCGGTGAAGATCGTCGGGGGGCCGATCATGTAGCTGATCCCCTCCTCCTCGATGAGGCCGCAAGCCCCGCTGCACGTCCCAGCGCTCCATCAGCACCGTCCGCATGGCCGCCGCGCCCGGGAGCAGGACGGCATTGAGCAAGCCCGAGACGTGCGCCATCGGGGCCGGCATCAGCACGGCGTCGGGTTCGGACAACCCGTGCACGCCCATCATCACGCGGGACTTGTAGGCCAGCCCCCGGTGCGTGTGCAGCACGGCCTTGGGGCGACCGGTCGATCCCGAGGTGAACAGGACGACGGCCAGGTCCGAAGGTCGGTTGGGGCTCGTGCGCACCGGCGTGCCGGCCATGAGCTCTTCGAACCTGAGATCTTCGGTCCGCAACCCCATGGCACCTTCGTGCTCGATCAGGGGCAGCGTCGGCGACGAGAAGGTCACCTTCGGCTCGAGGAGGTCGACCATGTACTCGACCTCGGCCGCGCCGAACTGGTGGTGCAGGGGCGCGGCCAGCGCGCCGCAGCGCCAGCAGGCACGGTAGAGGACGAGCGCCTCCCACCAGTTCGGCATCTGCCACGACACGACGTCGCCCCGCCGGATCCCCAGCGAGCGCAGGCCGCCGGCCAGCCCGGCCACCATCTCCTCCAGCTCGCGGCCCGTTGAAGCGCCGGTCGCCGTCGACCAGCACGGCGCCCGCCTCGGGAGACCGCTGGCTGCATGACCGCGTCGAGCACCGGGACGTCCCAGGAACCGCCCGGGTGCGCGATAGCGCCTGGCGTCCGGGGCCTGGTACGTGGGACGGAGCTTCATCGGGTTGCACACACTACCGGTGGTCCCCGCGGGGGTCGAAGCCGGTCCCCGCGGGCGGTGAAGCTCGGCCCGGGGGCTCGGGCATCCCCGCGCGGTCCGGCGCCGGTGGCCGGTCGACGGAGCGCGGTGCTAGCTTCGGCGCCGGTTCGGCATTCGGCGTAGCGCACGGAGGGAGGCACGGTGGCAGCAGCGGACGGCGGCACGGCGGGGACAGCGACGGTCTCGTTCGAGGGCAAGCCGTTGCGGATGGGCATCACGACGCCGGTGCTCACCATGCTCCCCGACAACCACGCCGGCTGGGAGGTCGACGGGACCATCGAGGACGTGGCGGAGGTGGCCAAGGCGGCCGACCGGCTCGGTTACTCCCATGTCAGCTGCAGCGAGCACGTGATCATCCCGACCGACGTGGGCGCCGTGCGCGGCAGCCGCTACTGGGATCCCCTCGCCACGTTCGGCTATCTCGGCGCGGTGACGACGCGGGTCCGCTTCGTCACCAACGTCCTCGTGCTCGGCTACCACCATCCCCTCGAGATCGCCAAGCGCTACGGCACCCTGGACCAGGTGACCGGGCGGACGGGTGATCCTCGGGCTCGGGGTGGGCTCGTTGAAGGAGGAGTTCGATCTGCTCGGCGTCCCCTTCGAAGACCGCGGGGCACGGGGCGACGATGCCCTGCGGGCCCTGCGGGCCTCGCTCTCCACGCTGCGGCCCGAGTACGACGGCCCCTTCTACTCGTACTCCGACGTGGTGGTCGATCCCTGCGCCCGCCAGGAGCGGGTGCCCCTGTGGATCGGGGGCCGCACGAGGCGGTCGCTGCGCCGGGCCGTCGAGCTCGGCGACGGGTGGCTCCCCTTCGGGCTGGGCGCCGACGACATGGGGGCCTTCATCGCCAAGGCCCGGGAGACCCCGGCCTGGGCGGAACGGACCCACCCGCTCGACTTCGTGTTGACGAACAACCGGCCGGCCGACCCGCTGGTCGATCCCGACGGGGCCCGCCACATCATCCGCCGCCTGGTGGAGGCCGGCGCCACCACCATCCAGCTCCGCCTGATCCACCACTCGAGGGACCACTACATCGAGCAGCTCGAGGCGATGGTCACCGACGTTGGCGGACAAGTGACGGAGGCCGGTGCTCGGACGGAAGGAGGAGGCGGGATGCAGGCTGGAGCGGATGACAGGTCGTTGGAGGGGTACTCGGATCCTGGTCGTGGGGGCGTCTTCGGGCATCGGGCGCGAGGTCGGGATCCAGGCGGCCCAAGCCGGTGCCTCGGTGGCTTTCGCCGCCCGGCGGGTGGACCGGCTCGATGAAGCCGTCCAGGCCGCGGGCGGAGCCGTCGTTCGCCTTCCCCCTCGACGTGCGGGACGACGACCAGTGCGCCGGCGCGGTCAGCGAGACGGTGCGCAGATTCGGCGGGCTCGATGCCGTGGTCTACGCCACCGGGAGGTCCCCGCTCTTCCGGTTGGAGGACGCCGGACGGAGCCGTCTGGCGTGAACTGGTGGAGACCAACGTCATCGGCGCGGCAATGGTCAGCCGGGCCGCGCGCCGCACCTCGAGGCATCCTCGGGCCGCCTGCTCTTCCTGGGCTCGTCCTCGGTGGGACGGCCGTACCCGGGACTGGTGGCCTACGCCACATCGAAGGCCGCCCTCCACGAATTTGCCCGTGGCCTGCGCAATGAGTACCCGTGGCTCCGTGTGACCAATTTCGTCGTGGGCCCCACCATGAGCGAGTTCGCCAACGAATGGGATCAGGAATTGGCCGTGGCCATGTTCGGGCGCTGGTCCGTCGAGGGCTACGCCGCAGGACTGGCCATGGCCACCGAGGACATGGCGGTGCAGATCATCCGGGTGCTGGCCAGCGGCGCCCGGGTCGAAGAGGTCCACGTGATGCCCGACCCGTCCGACGCGGTCGGCTGAAACACGGCCGCCCGGGAGCCGGAGGCACCGACGCAGCCCCCGGAGGCCGATACGATCGCGGGAGGGCGAAGAGCCCTGCGCACGACCACACAACGGGGGATCCCAATGACTGACACCGCACTGAGCGAGACGCCACTCGAATTCGACCCGTTCTCCGACGAGTACTTCAACGGCCCCTACGACCTCTACCGCCGCATGCGCGACCACGCGCCCGTCTACTTCAACGAGCAGTACGGATTCTGGGCGCTGTTCCGCTACGACGACGTCTGCGCCGCGCACAAGGATTGGCAGACCTTCTCCTCGGCCCACGGCGTCGACCTGTCGACGCTCAACACCGACGAGGCAGTCATCCGGATGTACCGCTCCATCATCATGATGGACCCCCCCGAGCACGACCGCTTCCGCGCCCTGGTCTCGCGTGTGTTCACCCCCAAAGCCGTCAGCGCGCTGGAGCCGATGGTGCGCGAGGTCATCGTCTCCTTCCTCGGCCAGTTCGACGACGCCGACTCCTTCGACGCGGTCGCCGACTTCAGCGCCCCCTTCCCGGTCGAGGTCATCTCGCGCATGCTCGGCGTCCCCGAGAGCGAGCGCCAGCAGATCAGGCATTGGCTCGACGTCGGCCTCAGCCGGGAGCCGGGTCAGATGGATCCCACGCCCGAGGGGATACAGGCCCAGATGGAGAGCGGCATCTACTGGATGGAGCTGGTCGGCGGAAAAGCGCAAGAATCCCACCGACGACATGATGACCCGGCTGACCCAGGTCGAAGTCGATCGCGGCGACGGCGAGATGACCCGGCTCGACGACCAGGAGATCGCCGGATTCGCCAGCCTCCTGGGGGGCGCCGGTGCCGAGACCGTCACCAAGCTGGTCGGCAACGCCGTCTACCTCTTCTACAAGAACCCGGGGGAGTACAAGAAGCTCATCGATGACCCGGGGCTGGTAGCCCCGGCCGTCGAGGAGATCCTGCGCTACTACCCGCCTTCGCAGTACCAGGGCCGTTTCTCGGTGCGCGAGTCGACCTGGAGCGGCGTGACGGTCCCCGCCGGCTTCCCGACCATTCTGATCACCGGATCGGCCACCCGGGACGAGCGCTTCTACGACGAGCCCGATGTCTTCAACATCAGACCGCACGCCGACCCTGGCCCTGGGCCTGGGCTACGGCATCCACAGCTGCCTGGGGGCCGCCCTGGCCCGCATGGAGAGCCGGATCGCCGTCGAGGAGCTGGCCAAGCGGTGGCCGCAGCTACGAGGTCGACGAGGCCGGACTGGCCCGGGTGAAGATGTCCAATGTGGCCGGCTACTCCAACGTGCCCGTGCACCGCACCCGCTGAGCGCGGAGCTCCCACCAGCCGGCGGGACCGCTCAGAGAACCCGGGTGTGTCTCGCCCTTCCCAGTAGCGGTCTCGCAGGGCCGTCTTGTAGAGCTTCCCGTTGTCGAGGCGTGGCAGCTGCGCGTCGAAATCGATGCTCCGCGGCCACTTGTAGCGGGCCAACCGGCCCTCGCACCACGTGAGCAGTTCGGCGGCGAGGTCGTCGCCGGGCTCGACCCCGGCGATCGGCTGGACCACCGCCTTGACCTCTTCGCCCATGTCGGCATTGGGCACCCCGAAGACGGCGGCGTCGAGGACCTTCGGGATGGGCCAACAACACGTCCTCGATCTCCTGGGGATAGATGTTCACCCCGCCCGAGACGATCATGAAGGCGCGGCGGTCGGTGAGATAGAGGAACCCGTCCTCGTCGACCCGTCCGATGTCCCCCAGGGAGCGCCAGGTCGGGTGGCGCCGGGTGCTGGACGGAGTTCGTCTTCGTCGTGTCCCCGTGATACTCGAACGCCGCCGCCTCGGTCTCGAAATAGACGGCCCCGGTCTCCCCGATCGGGACCTCCTCGCCGTCGTCGCCGCAGATGTGGATGACCGCGTTGAGGGCGCGCCCGACGGAGCCCTTGTGCGCCAACCAGTCGACCGAATTGATGGACGTGCTGCCGATGTTCTCGGTGCCGGCGTAGTACTCGTCGATGATCGGGCCCCACCACTCGATCATCTGCTCCTTGACGTGGACCGGGCAGGGCGCTGCGGCATGGGTGACCCTGCGCTGGCTCGAGAGGTCGTAGCGGTTCCGTACTTCCTCGGGGAGCTTGAGCATCCGGATGAACATGGTGGGCACCCACTGGCTGTGGGTCACCTGTCTCCCGCTCGATGAGGGCCAGCGCCTGCTCGGGATCGAAACGCTCCATGACCACCACGGTGCCACCGACGCTCTGCACCGCCATGGCCACCCGCGAGCGGTGCGGAGTGGTAGAGCGGGGCCGGGCTGAGAAAGACCATGCCCTCGCCGAAGCCGTAGCTGACCCGGCTGCTCTCGGCGATCTCCCACTCACCGAGCGGCGAGTCCGCCGGGGGAAGCGGGAACTTGATCCCCTTCGGACGACCGGTCGTACCCGAGCTGTAGAGCATCACCATCCCGCGCGACTGGTCCTCACGGGGCTCGGTCGATTGCCCGGCCACGGCTTCTTCGTAGGACTCGTGGAACGCACTGGTTCCGTCCACCATGAAGCGATGTTCGACCGCGGGCGTGTCTTCGACGAGCGCGTCGGCCACCTCGCGCAGAGCGGCGCTCGTCACCAGGACCTTGGCCCCGCAGTCCGCCACGATGTACCCGGCTTCGGCCGCCGTCAGATGCGAGTTCACGGCGGTGATGTAGAGGCCCGAACGCATCCCGGCCCAGACGATCTCGAAGTAGGAAGGATGGTTCTCGAGCAGGACGGCGTAGTGGTCACCCCGGCGCAGGCCGAGGTCGTAGAGGACGCGGGCGAAGCGGATCGGAGCCCTCGTCGAGTTCCTTGTAGGTGATCCGCCGACCGGACTCGCCCATGACGACGGCCGCCCGGTCGGGCGCCGTCTCGGCGAACGATGCGATGTACATCGCTCTCGCTCGTCCCTATCGCTTCGTAGAGGGTCCCTCGACCGCGTCGGGCACGGAGACGAGCACCGGCGGGGGCTTCCTCCAGTCGGCCACGCCGTCCTCGGGCACGGCGACGGGGTACTTGCTCTCGTGCACCTCGGCCCAGTGCGAGTGGTTCAGCTGGTGCAGGGTGAAGCAGGCCTGCAGCGAGTTGTAGAAGCCCATGTTGTCGACCGTCTGGTTCACCGACTCCTTGATCAGCAGGGCGGCCATGGTGGGCAGCTCGGCAATGCGGCGGGCGTAGGCCAGGGTCTTCTCGGACAGCTCGTCGGTCGGGAAGATCTTCGAGACCATGCCGAGGCGGTGGGCCTCTTGGACATCGATGGCGTCGCCGGTGAGCATGAGCTCCTTGGCCCGGCGGGGGCCGAACTCCCAGGGGTGGCCGAAGTACTCGATGCCGCACATGCCGAGACGGGTACCGACCACGTCGGCGAAGTAGGCGTTCTCGGCGGCGACGATCAGGTCACAGGCCCACATGAGCATCAGGCCGGCGGCGAACACCGTGCCCTGCACCTGGGCGATGGTGATCTTGCGCAGGTTCCTCCAGCGCAGCGTGTTCTGGAAGTAGTAGTGCCACTCCTGGAGCATGCGGTTCTCGGCGCCCGAGCCGGGTGGCACCGTCGATCTTGCTGGTGGGGTGGCTCGTGCGCTCCTCGATGGGCCTTGGCCGAGCCCATGTCGTGGCCCGACGAGAAGAGCGGGCCCACGCCGCCGAGGATGACGACCCGCACGTCGTCGTTCTTCTCGGCCGTGCGGAAGGCGTCGTCGAGCTCGACCAGCAGGCCCCGGTTCTGGGCATTGCGGGTGTCGGGCCGGTCGAGCAGGATCCGGACGATCTTGCCCTCCTCGAGCTCCTCGTACCGCACGTATTCGTAGTCAGGCATTGGCGTGTCCCTCTCCTCTGCGACCTGGTCGATCACCATGTGTACGGGCGTCCCAGGTCGAGGGCCCCCGATCGACGGGGCAGTACGCTATACCGTCGCATCGCTGGGCCCGATGGGCCGCGGATGGCGTCCAGCCCGGGGAGCGAGTGCAGGCGGCCGGAGTTGCAGCCCGTGTGCGGCGTACCGTCCAGCAGCCGAGCCTCGTGTCGAGGAATCCACGACGTCTACAGAGGCGGTCTCCGCGATACGTCGCCGGGTCCCCGGCCGGTCGCCATGTGGCCGGTCGCTGCCGCCATGATGACCAAGCCCGTCGGCGTGGACGGCAGGGTCGGCGGCGCGAAGCGCGTCCTGGCTCGGCCAGGTCGCACTCGAGCTCGCCGGCCACGACGTCATCTAGCGGCGGAGGCGACATTCGGGCTCCACGCTCGCCGGCCAGTCGCCGATCGACCAAGCGCGCACGGTGAGTTCAGTGGGCCCGTGCCCGATCACACCGCGGATGGAGCATCACCGGGTGTCGTATGGTCACGCGAGTGCGGAAAGCGCGTCGAAGTCCCGTCATGGCTTGCCATCGGATCGAATGAAGGCCGGCCTTGCATCGTGCTCGGACAGGGCCGCCGACCCGTGGGCTCGAGATCACGATCCTCGTCCAGCAGCTCGTTGATCGAACAGGCCGCACGTGCTCGGGATCACCCGGGGATCGTGGTTCACCGCGTCCTCTGCACTGCTGCCGTAATGGCGTGCTGGCGCCACCAAGCGCGCAGCTCCTGAGTGACCATCGTTGTCGCAGGGAGTGCGCCGACCAGCATGACGACGGGGCCCGCCGCCAGCTCGCCGAGCAACCCTCGGAGGGAGGCACAGTGCCGCAGCGACACGGAGTCGTCGATGTCACGGGTAATGGCCGGCACCGGCTTCACGATCCGCACGGGTCATACAGGGCGGCGAGCTCGACTCGACACCGCGGGCCACCAGCTGTCGGCCACACCAGAACGCCACCGCGAATCGCCCACGACCTGTCGGATCCAACGAGCGAGTCGTCGGGCGACGGCTGCCACCGAGACTCGGTCGGTTCGAGCATCGTCACGTGCTCATCCCAGGGCCCCGGCGTCGCGCAGTGCGCTGATCCGCTCCCAGCTGAGGCCCCGTTCGAGCAGGAGCTCCTCGGTGTGCTCCCCGACCTCGGGGGCCCGTCGGGACACCGACCACGGCGTGGCCGAGAAGTCGCAGGGCGTGGCCACCATGGTGGCGGTGCCTTCGGTCACCGGCGCCTCGACGAAGGCACCCGCCGCGACGGCCTGCGGATCGTCGGGGATGTCCATGGGGCCCTGGACGGGGGCCCACCACATGCCATGCGCATCGAGTCTGGCGGCCCAGTGGGCAAACGTGTCCGACGCGAAGGCGTCGCTCAAAATGGCGATGAGCGCCGGGGCGTTCGCCGCCCGGTCCCCGGCCGTGCCGAAGCGGGGATCGGTGAGCAGCTCGGGCGCATCGACCGCAGCCACGAGGGACTCCCAGTGGCGGTCCGGCTGGAGCCCGAGCAGGAAGAGGTGCCTGCCGTCCCCACACTGGTAGGAGTTGTAGAGCGGGTTGGGCACATCGGTGCGGTGCCGGGTGCCGAAGGCGTCGCCCAGCCGGAGGACCCGGTTCACGTCGGCGCCGATGGTGAAGATACCGGCCCGGAAGAGCGACGTCGACACCTCTTGCCCACGGCCCGTTTTGGCCCGGTTGGCCAGCGCCGCCCCGATTCCCGCCACCGCCGTGATCGCCGTGATGTGGTCGCCCGAGCCTCCCGGCCGCGTACGGCAGCTCGCCCCCGGGCAGCGTCATGGTGGCGAGCACGCCGGCCCGGGCCCAGAAGGCTCCCCCGTCGTAGGCCGCCCGGTCCCGATCGGGTCCCTTCGAGCCGTAGCCGGTGATGGCGGCATAGATCAGCTGCGGGTACCGGGCCGCCACCGACTCGTAGTCGAGGCTGAAGGACTCGAGGACCCGCGGGCGCAGGTTGGTCACGAGGATGTCCGCGTCGGAGAGGAAGTCGTGGAGGACGTCGACCCCCTCGGGCACCTTGAGGTCGAGCGTGATGCTGCGCTTCCCCCGGTTGTCGAGCTCGAACGTCGGGTTGCGATCCGTCGTCCAGGCCCGGTTGGGATCGCCATCGGGTGGCTCGATCTTGATCACGTCGGCGCCCCAGTCGGCCAGGATGGCCGCCGCCGAAGGACCGACGACGAACGTGCCCAGATCGATGACCCGCGTGCCTTCAAGGGGTCCTGCCATCTCGCTCCCACCTCTCACCTCTCGCTGTTCTGTCCGCCCCTGCCTACCATCCCCGCCGGAGGATCCGGGCCGCTCAGTCGGCCGTCAGCGACCCAGCCGTGGGCGAGTCGGCCGTCAGCGACCCAGCCCCACCGGTTGACGAAGCACACCTCTTCGAGCGGACGACGGACCGCCGGCTTGAAATCGTCCCCGGTGTAATAGGCCACCGGGAGCATGCAGGACTGGGCGTAGCCCTCGGGGATGCCGAGAAGCGCCGCCACTTCCTCCCGGTAGTACAAGGTCACGGTCGTGATCACCGAACCGAGTCCCCGGCTGCGGAGGGCGAGCATGAAGCTCCAGATCGCCGGGATAGATCGACGGCGCCCATCCAGCGGCGCCCCCCGATTCCTCGATGCAGGGCACCACCATGACGGGTACCTCGTGGATGTGCTGCATGAGGAATTGCGCCGAGTCCATCACCCGATCCTGCTGGGGCGTGCTGGGCATGGCGGGCTCCAGACGGTCCTCCGGCGCGCGGCGGGCGATAGAGATCCGCCAGCGCGTCCCGGACCTCGGGGTCGGTCACCACGACCCAACGCCACCTCTGGGCGTTGCTGCCGGTCGGCGCCTGCAACGCGATGCGCAGGCACTCCGTCACGACGTCGAGCGGAACCGGGCGGGAGAAGTCCAGGCGCTTGCGGACGGCCCTCGTCGTGGTCAGGAGCTTGTCGACCGTGGCCAGATCGAACCCGGTGTCCGGCGGATGCTGCGCGTCGATCCCCATGTGCGAGCCGCTACGCCGTGGCCTGGCCGGGGACGTCTTCGGGATCCGGCCCGTCGCGTTCGAGCACCAGCGCCTGGCGGCTCAATTTCATGGCATCGCTCCGCGGGAGGGACTCGACGAATTCGACCGTCTTCGGCACCTTGTAGGGCGCGACACGGTCCTTGGCGAAGGCGATGATGTCCGCCTCCTCGGGTGGGTTGGCGGTGTCGGCCGGCTGCACGATGGCATGGACCCGGCGGCCCCACTCGGGATCGCGCAAACCGATGACGACCACGTCGAGGATCTGGGGGTGCTCGCTGAGGGCGGCCTCCACTTCAGCCGGGTAGACGTTGGCCGCACCGGTGACGATCATGTCGACGCGGCGGTCGGCCATGTACAGGTACCCGTCCTCGTCGAGCCAGCCGAGGTCCCCCACCGTCACGAAGCCCTCGTCGGTCTTCGTCAGCTGCGAGACGTTGTCGCCGACGTACGAGGCCGCGGGGCCCGTCGGCGTGCGCATGTAGATGCCCCCCACCTCGCCCGTCGGGAGCTCCTTGCCGTCGGTGTCGAGGATCTTGACCTCGGTCGGCCCGAACGGCAAGCCCAAGGTGCCCGGATGCGCCAACCACTGATCGCCGCGGCAACACACGAGGCCATGTCCCTCCGACGCGCCGTAACTCAGGAAGAAGTGCTCGGGCCCCACCAGATCGCACCAGCGGCGACCGAGCCACAGCGGCAACAGTGAAGCACCCTGCTGCACCCAGTCGAGCGACGAGAGGTCCCGCTGGTCGATGTCGGGCACCTGCGCCAGGCGCTGGAGCATCGGCGTGGCGCCGATGAAACCGGTCACGTTGTACTTCTCGACGAGATCGAGGATCCGCTGCCGCATTGAAACGCTCGAGCAGGACGATCGTCTCGCCGGCCATCAGGTTCCTCGTCGCCGTGAACCCGTTGGTGTGGTAGAGCGGCGCAGGGACCAGGACCCGTTGTGGCTGCGGCAATGCGCCGAACGATTCCACAATCATGTTCATGCCCGTCGCGGCGTAGAACACACCCTCGCCGTTCATCATGATGACCTTGGGCGTCCCGGTCGACCCCGAGCTGCACACGCCCCAGCCGCGTGGGGGCACGACGTCGGGCAACGGCGTCGTGGAGGCCGACGAGGCTCTCCTCGATGTAGCCGAGATGATCGGCATCGACGATCAGCTTGGGCTTCATGGTGGCCAGGACGCGACCCCGCTCCCACTCGGGAAGGTCCCAGCGCATCGGCACGACCGCCGCACCGGCTTTCCAGCCGGCGAAGCAGGCCATGAGGTGCTCGGGCGAATTGCGGATGCACACCGCCAGGATGTCGCCCACCGTCAGGCCCTCCTCCACGAACACATGGGCCAACTGCGTCGAGCGCTCGTCCAGCTCGCGCCACGTCACTTCGCGCTCGGTGCCGTCCTCGGCCGCGAAGATCACGCCGATCCCGTCGGGATCCGCCTCTGCGATCCGGCGGATCTGGGTGCCGAAAGGCACACCCTCCGTCACGACCGATGTCATTTCGTCCTCCCCTTCACGGTTCTTCTACTGGTGCCTGCTCGTCTGTCGCCTGTGTCCGTCATCCAGTGCGTCCGTTCGGACGTTGCCCATTCGCCGGCGGCAAAGGCCCCGCCGTCACAGCCGGACGTTGCCACATTGGACCGCAACGCTCGGGACCGGCACATGCCCGCGGCCAGCGCCACGTTGCATGCACCCTAATTCGTCCACTGCATTCTCGAGACAGGCCGGGCACCGGAGCCCGCGCCCCGGGGCGCAGATCTCAGAGACAGCAACACCCAGCTGAGGCCCGCATGCGCCTCTCACTCTCCGAGGGGCGCGTCGGGTATCCCCGGCGGATCGTCGCTCGGGACGCCCGACCATCACGATCGACGAGGACGCAGGGCTCCCCGTAGTGGTTCCACCATTGGTGCATACCGCCGAGTTGCACGTTCACGTCACCGGCGTCGAGCGTCACGGAGGAGCCGTCCTCCATGAGCAGATCGATGCGGCCCGAAACGATGTACTCGTAGTCGATGGTGTTGGTCCGGTGCCAGCCCGTCGGCTCCGCCGTCGACGGCATCGACTCGATGAAGAACTTGCTCGACCCCGGGGGCAACGTGAAAATGTCCGCCAATCGGGACGCCGAGGACCGGTCCGTCGTCTCCAGCGAGAGCGAATCCACGTTCCAGAAGTGCACGATGTCGAACTGCCCGTCTTCGACGTCGTAGCTCTCCCGCGCGCCGGCCTCGCCGTCTTCGAGGACGCCCCATTTCCCTTCGCTGGTCTTGCCGTTGACCACCCTTCGGTACTGTCGTTGTGTCACGTGTCCCTCCCCTGTTCGCTGCCGCGGCCTGCGGCGTGCGGCGTGCGGCGTGCGGCCTGTCCGGCCAGGCTAGCGATCCGGCCCGGTGAACCTAATGGACCAGGGCGCTGGCCTGCCTCCCGCGGGTCCCCCGGTAGCCGCAGGGTCGTGAAGCGAAAGGACGCCCCCAAGCTGGTCGCCGGATCGATGAGGATGGTCTCGTCGTCCCGCCCCGCGATCGAGAGACCCTTCGACGTCAGGAAGTCCGCCGCCGCCTGCAGGTCGCGCACGGTGAACGCCACCGCATGGAGAGATTCGCCGCTCGTGGCCAGATCGCGGCCGGCGAGCGACGTCGCGTTGTCCGGGAACGAGAGCTGGAGCACCGTCTGGGTCCCCAGGGCGACGTACAGATCGCGGGTCTCGCGTCAATGCGGAATGGCCCTCCTCGAGCAGCGTCCCCCCGAGCACGTCGAGGAAGACCCGACGCGCCTTGTCCTCGTCGTCCGACACGACGGTGATGTAGCTCAGGCGTTCGATCCCCAGCGGGTGGTGGGTGCTCCACCATGCGCTCGACCAACCCGGCAGGTAGCGAGGATCGACCTCACCCGAGTCGGCGAAGTCGCGCGCGTGCAGGCGGGGCCGGCGCCGCGCGAACTCGAGCTGCGTGACGGTGTCGCGGGGATGGGTGTAGATCGGCGTGAACGTACCGGGACGCCCGTCGGCACCGTCCTCGGACGTGCCACCCTTGACGACCCGGATGCCGTGGTCGATCAGGCGATCCCAGAGAGCCCCGACGTCATCGGTATAAAAGGCGACGGAGTGCCAGTGGTTGCCGAAGCGGGCTATTGAACTTCCCCATAGGGGTCGACTCCCAGCCGGCGACGTCCTTGCGGGGCGCCATCGCTTCGACGATGCAGTCCGCGATGGCGACCATCGAAGCCTGACGGACCTGCGGTGCGAAGTAGTCGTCATCGAGGATTCCCCGGCGGGGCGAGAAGACCTCGTCGTACCACTCGTCCATCGGCGCCAGTTCGTCACCGGCGTGGAGCAGGTGGTAGAGATCCCCGATCACCGCACCCTGGCGTCGGGTTCCTCAATCGGCGGCCCTTCGATCACGTGTGCCCGTGAAGAACGACGGGTTTCCCGTGGTGTAGAACCGGTGCGCATTGCCGTAGGTGAAGCGCTCGAATTGCGCTGTCGTGATCCGGCCGTGCTCCACCAGCTCGTAGGCCTCGGGAAGGATCTCGCGCATGTCGATGACGTCCCAGTGGCTCACATCCGAACTGAACATGGCGTTCAGCGTCGACCCGAACGGTTCCAAGCCGGTATCGAAGGCGAGCGACACCATCGGATCATCCGCTTCGCAGCCGAAATAGAACGGCTCGGCGAACAGGGTCGCGATGTCCTCGGCCATCTTGATTTCGGCGGCCGCCCATTCGTCCACGAATTCATCGGACTCGGTCATCCCGATCCCGAGCGCGTTGCGCAGGTCGAAGCCGTCACCCTGCGCAAACCTCTCGCCGAACCGCGCGAACAGATCGGTCAGCAGGTCCATGTCGACGGCCGCCGGGTTGTAGCGCTGGATCGCGTCCGCGTTGCGCTTCTCCCAATAGCTGACCAGCGAGATGTAGAGCTGGGTGGCCCATCCCACGCCGCCCTCCATGAAACCGAAGCAGAGCTCGGGAAATCGACGCGGCACGCCGCCCAGGAAGAGTGCCTTGCAGATGGCCTCGGCCCCGGCGGCGAAATTGCCGAGATGATTGAAGACGTAATTCGAATTCGACTGGCGGAAGCCCAGTGTCTGCGATCCTGAGTGGAACGTCGGGGCGACACCGAGCTCCGCACACCGGCGCCATACCGGGTCGTAGTCGTGGATGCTGTCGATGCCGATCAGGTCGAGCCACGCCGGGCCCTCGCCTGTCTTCGGCACGTTGCCGTTGGCCCAGTCACGCTTGACGTAGCCGGCCAGGGTCACCGCACGGAACCCCAGCTCCCCGACGGCGTGATCGAGTTCCGCAATCGCCTCTTCGGGTGTGTGCATGGGGATGACCGCGACCGGCAACATGCGGTCTGCATACGGCTTGAACAGCTCCGCGTGGTAGCGGTTGAGGCTGTGGCACGAGCCACGCCGACGATCGTCGTGGTCGACGAGAGGGAACATCAACCCGATCGACGGATAGACGATGGAGAAGTCGATCCCGAGCTCGTCCAACCGCCCGTACAGCAGTTCGGGAAGATATGCGGTGGCCAGATCCCGCGTGTTCTCCGTCGGGTGCCACCACCACACGGAGCGATAGGCGCGGGTGCGCACGCGCTCTTCGGGCGAGAGATCGCGCCATCGGGTCGAGAAGATCGGCATCCCCTCGAAGACGCCCGCCAGGTCGTCGGCCACGCCGTCTTCGCGCAGGTATTCGGAGAGCAGCGGCCCGAACTCGAGGGTGTGGCCGTCTGCATCGAGGACCGGGTGGTCCAGTCGGGACCGGATTTCTTCGCCTGGTGCTTTCGATGGCACGTTGTTCGCCCCCGTCCCCTATGCACGCGACCAGCGCGCCGGCAGGCCGCCATCGGGTGAAATCACTGACTGACCGACACTCTAGTCCGCGGCCCATCAAAATCCCTGCCAGAATCCCCCTCCATGCCCCATCCATTCAGAGACGTCGCCATCGTCGGCGTCTACAACACGGTGCAGGCTCGGGAGTTCCCCGAGCACGACTCGGCCTCGATCGAACTCGAGGGTGCGCTCGGCGCGTTGGCCGACGCCGGGATGACGCCGAGCGATGTGGACACCGTCTGCACCCAATTCTCGTCGGAGGATGTCCTCGCCCTCGGTCTCGGGCCGGCCACCACGCGCGGCATGCTCCCCCGCATCACATCGGTCCTCGACGCGGCTGCGCTCATTGCGACGGGACAGTCCGACGTCGTTCTGATGGCTGCCGGTGGGGCAGGGGTGTACACCGATCGGACGGCGACCGCGCCGTGGACCAGGCCGGCCCACGAGTTCGTCGTCGGTTACGGGCTGTTCACGGCGGCGGAGTTCGCGCTCATCGCCCGCCGGCACATGCTCACCTACGGGACCACGTCCGAGCAGATGGCGATCGTCGCCGCCACCATTCGCAACAACGGCAGCGTCAACCCCAAAGCGGTCTACTTCGGGCGTGGCCCCTATACGACAGACGACATCCTCGCCTCGCGCATGGTCGCCGATCCCTATCACCTCCTCGACTGCTCGACGACCTCCGAAGGCGCCTGCGGCCTGGTCCTGGCCCGGGCCGACCGCGTGCCGGACCTGGCGTCGACCCCGGCCTGGATCCTCGGTGGTGCCGGGGACTCGATGGGGCCGTCGTACCACATCGCTCCCGCGCTGGGACATGCGCGGCAGCAACGACCCGGACCTCCCCAACGGCTTCGTCGGCCGGCGTGCCGCCCGGCGCTCCTTTGCGATGGCCGGCCTCCAACCGTCCGACGTGGACGTGGCCGAGTTCTACGATCCCTTCTCCTTCGAGATCATCCGCCAACTGGAGGCCTTCGGGTTCTGCGGGGACGGCGAGGGCGGACCGTTCGTCGCGGACGGTCACGTCGCCCCTGGGGGGTCGCTGCCGATCACCACCGACGGCGGCCTCATGTCCTTCGGGCATGCCGGACACGCCGCCCAACTTCTCCAGCGGGTCATTCGGTCCGTCGAGCAGGTACGCGGATCGTGCGAGACCCATGCAGGTCCCCGACGCCGCGGTTGCCATCTCCTCGAACGGTGGAGCCGGAGCACTCTTCACCGATGTGCTCCTCGTCGGAAGCGAGCGCCCGTGACATTCCTCCGGACACAACAGCCCGGGACCCCGACGCCCCACCCCGGTCGCCTCTCCCAGCCGTATTGGGACGGGTGCAAGCGAGGGCGAGATCCGCTTTCAACGCTGCGATGTCTGCGGGACCATCCCCACCCGGCCCGAGCGCAATCTGCCCGCACTGCCACAGTCGGGCCTTGAGCTGGGAGCGCAGCGCCGGAAAGGGCTCGCTCTACAGCTGGACGGTGGTCTGGCGCCCGCAGAACCAGTCGTTCGTCGTGCCCTATGCCCCCGCCATCATCGAGCTCGACGAGGGGGCGTTCCTCATGTCGGCGATGATCGGCTGTGAGGACACGGACCTCGACGCCGGCATGCGGGTCGAAGTCGAGTTCCATCCGGCCAGCGACACCATCACGCTCCCGTACTTCCGGCCTTCGAGCACTCCCGCGGGGAGCTGAGCGGGAAGGGGTACCGACGTCGTCGATGAAGGCGACGAAACCCGTGAAGTAGTCTGGCGGTTCGGCAGAGAGCCGGGTATTCGAGCTGGGTGGTCGAGCTGGGGTTCTCGCCGGTCAGCGATGCCCGGAACGGCCAATGTTGGGGGTGCGCGATGGAAGAGCCTGAACTGTCGGAGGAACTGTTTCTTCCCGAGCCGTTGCCTCGGGACGTGAAGTACACGGTGATCTCCGTCGACGATCATGTCGTCGAGCCACCGCACACCTTCGAGGGCCGACTCCCGGCCGATCTGCAGGACCGCGCTCCGGCGGTGATCGACACGCCCCAGGGACAGCAGATCTGGAAGTTCGAAGACGAGCTCTTCACCCAGGCGGGCATGAACGCCATCGCCGGGCGGCGGCCCACCCAGAGATTCGAGCCCTTCCGCTTCGATCAGATGCGCCCGAGCTGTTATGACGTCGACGCACGCGTGCGGGACATGGACATCAACGGCGTGTGGGCGGCGGTCAACTTCCCCTCCATGATCACGGGCTTCTGCGGCCGGGTGTTCTTCAACGCCAAGGACCCCGAGCTCGGCAAGGCCTGTATCCGGGCGTGGAACGACTGGCTCTACGAGGAGTGGTACCTGGCCCATCCCACTCGCATCATCCCGCTCGGCATCGCCTTCCTCAGTGACCCCGAGACGGCCGTGGCGGAGATCCACCGCAACGCCGCACGCGGCTTCACCGGCATCAGCATGCCCGAACGCCCCCACCTGATCGGCTTGCCCACGTTGTGGGACCGTGCCCACTGGGACCCGATCTTCCGGGCCTGCGTCGAAACCGACACGGTCGTCTCGCTCCATGTGGGCAGCTCGGGCGGCATCAACATCCCCGAGGGTGCACCGGGCCTGCAGCTCGGAGCCACGCTCTTCGGTCAGCTGTCGCTGGCGTCGTGCGCGGAATGGCTCTGGTCCGGATACCCCTACGAGAACCCGACCCTCAAGATCGCCATGAGCGAAGGCGGGATCGGCTGGGTGGCGATGCTGCTCGACCGGCTCGACAACCTCATCGACCGCTCGGGATACGGCGCCGGTTGGGACGAGCGGCCGGCGCGACGTCGTCAAGCGCAACTTCTCGTTCTGCACCATCGACGACCCTTCGACGATCGACACCCGCCACCGCATAGGCGTCGAGAACATCATGATGGAGACCGACTTCCCCCACGGGGACGGCACCTGGCCCGATACCCAACTCGTGATCGAGAAGCTCTGGGGTCATATCCCCAACGACGAGTTGCGCATGATGTGCAGCGAGAACGCGGCCAAGCTCTACCGGCACCCGCTACCCGAGGTCGTCCTGCCGCTCTGAGAAGCACCCGCTCGGCGTAGACCTCCGGACCCAACTCGTCACGAGAAACAGCTCGTCACGAGAAATTCGGCGGGCGACTTGCCGTACGCTGTGCCTATGGGGGATACCACGGGCAACAAGACGCACGCATCGGGTTCATCGGCCTCGGCAATATCGGGAGCGGCATGTGCGCCAACCTCGTGGCGGACGGCCATTCGGTGACCGCATTCGATACCGACCCGGCGCGGCTCGCCACCCAGGTCGAGGCGGGGGCGCATGCCGGCAAATCACCCGAGGACGTTGCGGCGAACTCCGACATCACCTTCCTCTCCCTGCCGACGCCTGAGGTCATGGCCGCGGTATCGGAGGACTGGCTGCGCGGGGCGGCGGCCGGCTCGCTCCTCGTCGACCTCACCACCAACTCCCCCGCCACCGTGCGCGCCGTCGGGCGACGTCTCGCCGGCGGCGGATGCCACCTCGTCGAAGCGCCCTTGACGGGCGGCGCCATCGGCTCGCGCAACCGGCAACTCGTCTTCATTATGGGCGGCGACGCCGATCAGGTCGCGGCGCGTGTCCCCGTACTTCGAGGCGCTCGGTCGCGGCCAGTTCCACCTCGGCGCCCTCGGGACCGGGAACGTGGGCAAGCTCGTGAATTCCCTCATGGCCTTCACCACCATGTGGGTCTCCCTCGAGGGCCTCGCGCTGGCGGCCGGAAACGACATCGATCTCCAACTCCTGCTCAAGATGGTCCGGTTCACCGGGGGGGCGAACTCCTACCTGGACAAGCGCGTCGACGAGATCGGCGACCAGGGGCAGGACGCCCGAGTTCGCCATGGAGCTGGCGGCCAAGGACGCCGGGCTCATGCTCGAGTTGGGACGCGATTCATCCGTGCCGCTCCCCGTCGCCTCGGCCATCCACCAGATGCTGGTGTACGCCAAGGCACAGGGTCTGGGCGGCCACGACATCAGTGACCTCGTCGAAGTGATGGAGAGTCTCACCGGCGTCCCGCTGGTGCTGGGACCGGCCGAGGAGTAGGCGAGCTACTCGGTCCCGAGCACCGGCCCCGCCGTGTTGAGCGCTGCCACACCCACGGGCACCCCGGCGTAGACGCCTGCCTGCATGAGCACCTCGACCAGCTCTTCCTTGCTCAAGCCCGACGTTCAGGGCGCCACGAAGGTGCCCCGCCAGCTCCTCTTGACGTCCGAGCACCGCCAGCATCGCCACCGTGATCAGCGAACGATCCCGCAATGCGAGATTGGGCCGGCTCCAGAACATGCCGAAGCAGAACTTGCGCACCAGAGCGAAGTAGTCGGGCGCGAGCTTTGCCCCTGGCATGGCGGGAGGCGTCGAGCCGCCGACCCGCTCGCCCCAGAGCTGGGCCTGAATCGCCGCCCCGGCCGCGTCGTAGTCCGTCTCGTCGGTCATTTCAGCGTTCCTCCACTGTCATTGGTGTGATGTCGGGCAGGTTGTAGAGCTTGGCGTAGTTGTCCCACAACAGCTTCTTCTTCGTGCTGTCGTCGAAGGGAAGCTCCATGAAGGCCTTGGTGGCATGAGGAAACTTCGAGTCGGCGTGGGGATAGTCGGTCGAGAAGACGACGTTGTCGTCCCCGAAGTCCTCGAAGTAGTGGGTCGCCGGCGTCTCGTCAGCCTCGCAGGAGAGGTAGCAGTTGCGCACGAGATACTCCGACGGCTTCATACGCAGCTCGGGCGCCTCGAACCGGCCGGTCCACTCCCAGTGCTCGTCGAGCCGATACGCCATGAAGGGGGCCCACGAGCAGTTGCCCTCGAGAAGACCGACCCGCAAGGTCGGGAAGCGTTCGAGTATCCCGCCCGACGTGAAGCAGGTGGCGACGAACATGATGCCCAGCGGCTGGTTGAACGGATGCCACAGCATGAGCTTGTCGAGATGCTCGCTGAAGGCGAAGTCGGGCTTCAACGAGCAGATGCCTCCACCGTGGAAACAGACGGGTACGTTGAGGCGCTCCGCTTCGGCCCACAGAGGGTCGTACTTCTTGTCGTGCCACGGCAGATTGTCGACCAGGCCGGGCGTGAGGAATGCGGCGACGAACCCACGCTCGACGTTGCGGGCCAACTCGTCCACGGCCCTCCCTACGTCGTGCGGGGCGAGCATGGCGGCGCCGAAGACCCGGCCGGGGCGTTCGCAATCGGCGACGAAATCGGCCATCCAGTCGTTGTAGCCCTGGGAGATGGCCGTGGCGAGCTCCGGCTCGAGGCCGTTCGGCCCGATGTGCTCCGTGCTCTGCATGGAGAGGACGAAGAGGCCCCGGCTCGGGAAGAGCACCGTCGAATCGAGGTGTTCCATCTCCATGGCCATCACCTGGGAAGCAGCGTCCCAACGCTGCGCTTCGGCGTGCACGAAGGACGAGTCCTGCTCTGCCTTCCAGGCGCGCCCTTCGGCCTGTGGGCGCATGCGACCCAAGCGCAGCATGACCTCGTTCTTCACCCGGACCCGCATGTCCCGCTCGATCTCCTCGAGGCCCACCGGGATGGCATGGCCCCACCGTGGGTCCATGTAGCGCTGCCAGAGATCCGCCGGCTCCATCACATGCATGTCGCTGTCGGCGGCCAACAATCCGTTCACTGCCACGATGAACCTCCCTCATCTCGGCGTTGCGAGCATGAGCGCATCCGCTGCTCCCGGCAGCGTCACCCCCGGATCACTGGACCGACGCCGTCGGTCCCGAGTAGTTATACCATTGCGAGAAAAGGCCGACTCCGCCGAAAGGAGCCGGCCGCCAGGGGACGCAGACGCGTCATCCGCAGCTACCAGAAGGAGATGGGGGAATCATGGGCCTGAGCACCGAGGACATCGTAGACAATTCAGGGACTGGCCGCCCGCTACAACCACGCCATGGACAGCGGGGACTCCGAGGGTTTCATTGCGACCTTCACCGAGGATGGCGTGCTGAGCGCAGGCGAGCTCGAGGTCAAGGGGCACGATGCGCTGGGCGACTTCGCCAAGAAGTTCGCCGGCTCGGTCCGCGAGCCGCGCCACATCGCGAACAACATCGTCATCGACGGTGACGGCGACAAGGCCACCCTGAAGGCCTACATCCAGATGTTCATCCTGAGCGGCGAGCCCGGGCAACAGGTCGTTGCGACTTCGGGCAAGTACAACGACACGCTGGTCAAGGAGAACGGCTCCTGGAAGTTCACCCAGCGGGTCTTCACCGCCGACAGCTGAGCTGCCCCGGTCAGCGTCCAGCTTTGAAGAGGAAGCACCCGCCGGGCGTCCCGCCACCGGTACTGACGACGCCCACCTCGGCGCCGGCGACCTGACGCTCCCCACCGTCGCCGCGCAGCTGGACGACCGCCTCGTGGAGAAAGCCGTACCCGTGCGTACGCCCGGCCGAGAGCTGCCCGCCGAAGGTGTTGAGGGGCAACTGGCCACCCAGCGCGATGCGGCCCGGATCGGAGAGGAAATCACCGGCCTCCCCGATTCCACAGAAGCCGAGGCCCTCCAGCCAGCTCAGGCAATTGAAGGTGAAACCGTCGTAGAGCTGGGCGAAATCGACGTCCTGGGGACGCAACGAGGTCCGGCTCCACAGGTGGGCCGCCGGACCCTGGGTCTGCGGCTCATGGCTGAGGGTCCCCTGGTCCCAACTGACACGGTCGATGATCTGCGTGCCCACCGCCTCGACGTAGACCGGCGGCTTGCGCCAGGTCCGGTGCGACGTCGGCCGCGGACACTATGAGGGCGATCGACCCGTCACACGGCACGTCGCAATCGAAGAGACCGAAGGGACTGGTGATCATCCGGGCCGCGAAGTAGTCGTCCATCGTCATCGGGTCGCGATAGATCGCCACCGGATTGAGTCCTGCGTTGCGGCGGGCGTTGGTGGCGATGGCTCCCAGCGCGGCGCGGGTGGTGCCGTAGCGGTAAAAGTGATTGGACGCGTTCATGGCGATCCAATTGGCGGCGCTCATGGCGCCGAACGGCGTGCGCCACTGCATGAAATCGCCCTCGACCCTGGAACCGCCTGACGGCGGACGGCTCCGCAGGCGCTCCGCCCATGTCGACTCCCACACCGTGCGGAAACACAGCACGTGGCGACAGAGTCCGGCGGCCACCGCCAGCATGGCGGCCACGACCGAACCACCCTGGCCCGGCGTCTCCCCCGTTCCGTTGAACCAGGTCGGGCGGATCCGCAGCGACTCTTCGAGAGCCGTCACCCCGCCCTCGGAATGCCCCCCGGCCGCGAAACCCCCGGGATAGGTCGACAGTCCGTCGATGTCGGCCATCGTCAGGCCGGCGTCGGCTACTGCGTTGCGAGCCGCCTCGATCGTGAGGCTGAGCGGATCGACACCAAGTCGCCGACCGAGCCGCGACATGCCGATGCCGGTGATCGCCACCTTGTCCTCGAACTTGTCGGGGCTGACCATGGGCCGCACCCACCGCTCCGGGGGCTCGTCTTCGGGTACAGGACCCTCCGACTGATCGTCGGCGGCGTAGGTGAACAACGGCAGCCAGACGTCCTCCGCCTGTTGGAACCGCACTTCGACCCGGCGGCCGACGGCGAGCTCCTCGACCGGCACGTCGATGATGTTGGTGGTCAGCCGGACCCGGGGGTCCTCGTCGATGGCCACGATGCCGATGACATACGGCGGCGGCATCGAAGGTATCCACATGTGCTCGTTCACGGTGAAACCGACGAGCACGCCCCGGCCCGAGACGTCTTCGGGCGCCAGATTCGAGGAACCACACGTCCGGCAGATCGGTCCGGGCGGGTGCTGATAGGACCGGCAGTCGGCGCAACGGCGGAACCGCAACACCCCTTCGGAACCGCTGGTCCAGAAGAACTCGGACTCGGGCACGAGCATCGGCAAGGGTGGCGTCACGGCGGCCACTCTATGAGGACCGCGGTCCTCCGTGTCAGGATGCCAGCGCCGGAGCACACCGGGATGGCCCGGCGGAGACCACGACGAGGTGGCACCCGGGGGGACCGGTCAGCCCAGACCCATCTTTCGAAAGTCCCAGCTCACGATCTTTTCAGGCACGATTCGCAACCACGCGTGGCGTCCATCGTGACCGAACGCACCGCCGGCATACTTGTCGCCGAAGAGCTGTTCGGGCGTCACGAGCTCGTCGTTGGGCTCGCCGGTGCGGGGAACCTCGCCAACAGTCTGGGCCGTCCCGGAGATCTCGACGCCCCGTAACTCGCCGAAGTCGTGTCCGGTGTCGACGAGAATGCTCACCCGGGGCTCCTTCTCGATGTCCGTCCACCGCTGGCTCTTGACGATGGAGGTGAGCCAGAGCGACGCACCGTCCCACACGAACCACAGCGCACTGAGATGAGGGGCACCGTTGCTCTTCACCGACGCCACCCGGCATGTCCGTTCGGTGCGCAGGAACTCGTCGCGCTCTTCGGGCGACATGGCAATTCGTCGGGAGCGACGCTGTTCTTTCATGTGATCCTTCCTGGTGCCACTCCGTGCGACAGCGCACGTGCGGGGTTGCGGATGAACGGCCAGTCCAGCGGCGACGTCGAGAGACGGGCCGCCGCGATCGTTCAGTCGACGACCGTGATCGCTGCTTTCGGGCAGGCCCTGACCGCAGCTTGCACCTTCTCCCGCAACTCCTCGGGCGGCTCCTCCTGCAGGACGTACAGGAAATCGTCGTCCCGTACTTCGAAGACCTCGGGGGCGGCCGCCATGCACAGGGCGTTGGATTCACACAGATCGAAATCGACGACAATTCGCATGCCGCAAATGTAGCTACCCCCGGGCAACGACGTGGGGTGATCAGCGAAATGCCCGCTCCGGCCCTGGTCCCCGCCGGGACAGGCGCCCTTCGGTTACCGTGTCGCTCCACAACAGCGCACAGTGGGGTGACCATGATTCTTGAACGCAGTCAACACGGCCTGGTCCAGGTCCTGACCCTGAACCGACCCGAAGCGGCCAACTCCCTGAACCCCGAGCTCATCGGGGAGCTCGGCAAGGCATTGACAGAGATCGCAACGGACGATGCCACCCAGGTGGTGATCCTCACCGGGGCGGGGGAACGAATCTTCTGCGCCGGCATGGACCTCCGCGCGTTCAGCGAGAACCGGAACGAATCCCCCGAGGAAGGATCAGGGGGCGCCGACGCTGCGCAGGCGGCGCCGGCTCCCAAATACGGCCTCAACAACCTCAACCCCAAGCCGGTGATCGCCGCCGTCAACGGCGCCGCCGTGGGCGGTGGCTTCGAGCTGGTCCTCTCCTGCGACCTCGTCGTGGCCGCCGACACCGCACGCTTCGGGCTGCCCGAGGTGAAACGGGGACTGCTGGCCGCCGGTGGGGGCACCCTGCTGGGCACCCGTCTCCCACTGTCCTTGGCGCTCGAGGTGGCCTTGACGGGCGAGCTCATCGACGCCGCCCGGGCGGCGCAATGGGGGTTGGTCAACCGGGTGGTGCCGGCTTCAGAGCTGCTCGAGGCCAGCCTGGCCCTGGCCGCCACGATCGCCGCCAACGGTCCCCTCGCCATTCGGACGACCAAAGAACTCGTGCGTCGGGCGGTCCTGGACGATCCGAAGCGCGGCTGGGCGACGCCCGAGGAGCTCGCCCAGGTGTTCGAGAGCGAGGATGCCAAGGAGGGGGCGCAGGCCTTCATCGAGAAGCGGGCGCCGAACTGGACAGGCCGCTAGCCGCAGGAAACCCGAAGCCGCAAAAAGGTGTGACGATAGAACCCATGGAATCTGAACGAACGGTCTTTGAGGGCTTTGAAGGTGTGCACCTGGTGGCCGACGTGCGCGGGGACCCCGATGCCTGGCCCGTGCTCTTCCTCCACGGAGGCGGGCAGACCCGCTACGCCTGGGGTCGCACGGCCGAGATCGTGGCCGGCGAGGGCTGGCGCACCGTTGCTCTCGACCTGCGAGGCCACGGGGAGAGCGACTGGGCACCCAACGGCGACTACTCGTTCACGTCCTTCTGTGCCGACACCCTGGCCGTTGTGGACAAGCTGGGAAAACCACCCGTCCTGGTCGGCGCCTCTCTCGGCGGCATGTCGGCCATGTTGGCCGAAGGGACGAGCGACCGTACGGTCTCTTCGGGGCTGGTCCTCGTCGACATCACCCCGAAGGCCAACCCCGAAGGGATCGAGCGAATCCGCACTTTCATGCAGTCGGGCCTCGACGGATTCGCCACACTCGAGGAGGCGGCGGAGGCGATCGCCGCCTACACGCCCAACCGGGAGAAGCGGGTCAACCCGGCCGGGTTGAAGAAGGTCCTGCGGGAGCGCGACGGTCGTTGGTACTGGCATTGGGACCCCGCGTTCATCGGCCGAGGCCGGACCGAGGTCGTACCGGACCGTCTGGCCGGCCTGCTCGATGTGGCCATGAGCAATATCCACGTGCCGACGCTCCTCGTACGCGGCCTGCTCAGTGACGTCGTCACCGAAGAGGGTGCCGACGAGCTCGTGTCGCGCATTCCCGGAGCCGAGGTGGTGGGCGTGGCGGGGGCGGCGCACATGATCGCCGGGGACAAGAACGATGCGTTCTCCGACGCTGTCGTGGCGTTCCTGGACAATCGCGTCCGGCCCACCATCACCTGAACGCACTCTTCCGCCACCACGGGGGCGCCGTCACGGCGGCTGCCGACCGAGGGGAACTGCGACACGGCGGCTGCCGTCAGAGGGGAACTGCGACGCCACCGAGCACGACCACACCGTCGCGTCCGAGTCGCGCCACTTCCTCCTCGGTGTAGCCAGCGAGCTCCTGCAACACACCCGCCGTGTGTTCACCGAACGCGGGTGGATGGCCATCGGTGCGCACGAGAGGAGGCGAGGACGAAAGGGGTGACCCCGGGACCTTGACCTGCACCCCTCGCATGGGGACCTCGACGAAATACCCTCGTGCGTCCAACTGGGCGTCGGCCACGAGCTCCGGTGCCGTGGCCACGGGAAACGCCTCTATGCCCTTCGCCTGCAACGCAACCGCCAGCGCCACCTTGTCGACCGAACTCGTCCACCGGGCGATCGACCGGTCAAGGTCGTCGCGGTGCGCGAGACGCCCGGCCAGCAGCCTGAAGCGCTCGTCATTGAAGCCGTCGGCCGTCACCACGGTGATGAATTGCGCCCACTCGTCGTCGCTCGCCACCGCGAGGGCGATCCACTGATCGTCCCCACGGCAGGGATAGACCCCGTGGGGGCTGACGCCGTTCCCACGGTTGCCGCGGCGTGGCTGATCCTGGCCCCGCACGGAGGCCTCCAGGAGTTCCTCACCGCTCAACGCGCAATACGCCTCGAGCTGGGACAGGTCATAGCGACCGCCCTTGCCGTTGAGGTCGCGACGGCGCAGGCCGTCGAGCGCAGCGAGCGTTCCGACGAGCCCGCCCACCCCGTCGGGCAGGGTGTGACCCAGCCGGAGCGGCTCTCCGTCCACGTAGCCGGTGCGTGCCTCGATTGACGACGCCGCCTCGATGGTCGGGCCGTACGAACGCCACGGGGACCACGGACCCGTGGCCCCGAATCCGCTCAGCGAGACATAGACCAGTTCGGGATGGTCGGCTGACAGCGACTCGTAGCCGAGGCCCAGACGATCCATGACGCCGGCCCTGTAGTTCTCGACCACGACGTCGGCCCGGGCGGCCAAGGACCGGAACACCTGCTTGCCGTCCTCTGTCCGGAGGTCGATGACCACGCTCTCCTTGTTGCGGTTCATTTTGTAGTCGAAGAGGTAGCCGATGAGCGCCCCTTCGTCGGAGGTGTCGGCAAAGTCCACCCGCGAACGCGGGCGCTCCACCCGGATCACTCTCGCCCCCAGGTCGGCCAGATTCCGGGTGGCGCTGGGCCCGGCCCAGAAGGCGGTGAGGTCGAGAACCAGAATCGGCGGGTCACCGTCGAGCGGCAAACGGGATGTGGACCCGTGGGCGGGGCTCACGACCGGTTGCGCATGGGCAGCGATGAGCGAACGCAGCTCTTCGGGCGTGAGACCCGAAGTGCCCTCTGCCGGCGGCGATGAGGGCACGGGTGGGGGCGCCGACGGCGATGGCCACGGCGCTGGCGATGGCGATGGCGCGGCCTCTGCTGCTTTCGCCGGCAGTACCGGGCTTCCCGGCATGCGGCCGCGGACTCCGTCGACGGTGACATATTCCCAATAGCCCCGGGCGTCCAGTTGCGGATTGGCCAGGACCTCGGTGGGGGTTGCCACCTTCGCGCACGGGAGCCCGGCTGCCTGCACGATCTCCACCACTTGGGCCGCATCACGCTCGGCCAGCCACGGCACCAGCAGCGCATCGAGGTCGTCACGATGCTGCGCGCGAGCGGCGGGGTCGGCGAAGCGGGGATCTCCGAGGATCTCGGGCATCCCGACGGCAAGCGCGAGGCGATCGAACTCCTCGTCGAGCGCCGAGCCGAGCGACACGTAGCCGTCACGACAGGGCAGGACCGTGAGTGGATAGACCTCGGTGTACCGGCCGGTCCGCAGGCGAACGATCCCCACGCCCAGGCGCGAGAACGTGGATTGATGCATGCTCAACATCGCCGCCATCACGCTGACGTCGATATGACTCCCACGCCCTGTCCTCTTCCGGAGAATGGATCCGGCTTGCACCGCGATCGCCGCGGTGTACCCGCCGACGTAGCCGCACAGATGCTCGGGCCCGCACAACGGCTCGCATGACGGATCTCCGGTGATGTAGAGATAGCCGCCGGCGGCCCACTCCGCCAACGAGCCCGCCGCGCCAGGCGGCTGCGGGACCGGTGGTCCCAAATGAACTCGTCGTGACGTGCACCACCCCGGCGTTCAGAGTCCGCACCCCGTCGGCGTCAAGTGGTCCCAGGTAATGGCCGCGGTCGAACGACGTGACCACGACGTCCGACGCGCGCACCAGCTCCTCCAGCATCGGGTGATGCGCATCGCCAGGGGTGGCGTCCACGCCTTCGTCGTTGGCGATCGTCCACTTGTGGGGGTCGAGGTAGGCGCTCAGCCAATCGACCTGCGGCCGTCACGCGGCGTGAGCTGCTGCGCGACCAGCGGCTCGTCCGGCTGTGTGTCCCCACGCACCGCACGCGGTCCGGGATACGACACGACGTCAGCTCCGCCCAGGGCCAGGAGCCTCGTGCAGAACCGCCCCGCCACGTCGCGACTGAGGTCCGTTACCAACATCGGCCGAGCTCCTCCTGCGTGCGGATCCCCTCGTGTGGCCCGTACGGCGCACCACACTAGGC
>CAVWKU010000008.1:0-136047 GCA_963755665.1 uncultured Acidimicrobiaceae bacterium | reverse complement strand
CGGATGGGCTGCTCATGGAATGGCCAATGAGGTGAAGAATTCGACCTGAAGGATGGCTGCCGCTGCGTCGTAGCCGGCGTCATGCCAGCTCTCTTCCAATCCGACCGCCGCCAGCTTCTCCGCGGCGTAGCGCTTCGCCAGCCGTTTCCAGCCGGAGAAGGTGGGCAGTGAGCCCTCGTAGGGGACCTGGCCCTCGTAGGCGAGGCAGAAAGCGTTGAGGTCGACCACCCGGCGCGAGAGCAACTGGCTCGTCCGTGGCAAGTAGGCCGCCACGAACGGCAGGTCGAAGGCGCCGACGTTGTAACCCACCGGCACGAGCGCGCGTTTCTCGGAGTCGGCGCCGCGGGCGAGCAACCATTGCTCGAGCTGCGCGTCGACCTCGGCCGGTGGGTCGGCGGCGGCGATGGTGACGGGGTCGATGCCGTGGACGGCCATGGCCCGATCGGTCTTGAAATACGAGTCCGTCGGGCCACCCGAGGAGGGCACTGAAGCGCTCGGTGGCGTCGAAGGCCACTCCGATCTGAATCAGGACCGCGCCGTCCGCGAGCTCACTGTCGCTCATTTCGCCGTCGAGGCCGATCAGTCGTTTCGTCATGGGTCCTCCGCCATGATGTCCGAAGGCTGTCACGGCCGTGACAAACATCGTGGTGACCGCCGATCACCCGCCTCTCGCTGGCTCGGGTCGGCGCGCCCGGACAGACGGATCAACCCGCGCCGCCTCAGGAATCCGCAGAGACCAATTTTGGGGGCCACGAGCGGGATCATGGCGAGCACGATTGGAATACGCCCAGGTTAGTGGTGGTGTGTACGGGGGTGTTATGTATTATAATAACTACATGATCCCGACAGCGGAACTCGTGCGAACGATGAAATTGAACAGCGGACATACGCTCCGGGAACTGGCACGTCGGGCGAAGACGTCGGCTCCCGCTCTGGTCGATTACGAGGCTGGGCGTCACGAGCCGAAGCTCTCCACCCTGCAGCGGATTGCTGACGCGGCTGGTTGCGACCTCATTGTGGAAGTACGCCCGCGGTTGACCCATCCGGAACGACGCACCCTTGAACTTCACAAACTCGTGGCCGAGAAGCTTCGAGCTGATCCACAGAACGTTATTCAGCGCGCCAAGGCGCGGATCGACGTAATGCGATCGAGAGATCCCGAGGGTCGTTCAGCGTCCTACATCAACACTTGGGACCGACTTCTTTCGGGACCAATTGACGAGCTCGAAGCAGCGATGACTTCCACCGATCAGGCATCACGCGACCTTCGTCAATCAAGCCCCTTCGATGGCACGTTGTCGGATGAAGAACGACTGGACATCCTGAACCGAGTCGCCGCTGAAGATCGGATCGCCAGGGCCATCGGCTGAAACGAGAGGATCTGGAACACATCATTCACGCTGCGGAAGAGGCCGCCGAGCACTTGCGGGAGACGATGAATGGCTGAAAAACCGCTGAGTTGCCGGCCGCTCGGCAATAGGCTGCTTCGATGACCGCTCACTCAGGTCGTCAGATCGTGAAACTGGGTGAACGACTGCGGGACTCGCCGGAACCAACGGTCGATGACCTAGAGATGCTCGCTGACGTGCTTCTCGAATACGACCGAATTCTCATGTCGGTATCCGACAAGTTGCGGGTCATCGGGCTTGAGCCGACGACTCGATTGAAAACGTCCGGAACGATCATCGAGAAGCTCCGCCGCGAATCCCACCTGAACCTCAGAACCATTCGTGACCTTGCAGGCGCCAGAATCGTGCGGCGGATGACTCTCGATGAACAGGATCAGCTTGCAACACAAATCCGGGCGCTTTGGTCTGACGTGAAATTCATCGACCGAAGGGAGGAGCCGTCGCACGGGTACCGCGCGGTGCATATCGTCCCGCGCATTGATGGGTGTCAGGTAGAAATCCAACTTCGGACTGACTATCAGGATATTTGGGCGCAGGCAATGGAGGGTTTCGGTGATGCCTGGGGCCGCGCTATCCGGTACGGAGGTGAACCGGACAACCCGGACGAACCAATCAGTGACGGCGGAATGACCCGGAAGCAATTCACCGATCTGTGGAAGATCCAAGCCGACGAGCTTTACGAGCTTGCCAAGCTGGAAAACGAAGCCGCCAGGCTGCGCGCTGCCCCCGTGACTGACGCGGCGGAGCGTCGCCTCGAAGAACTCGAATCAGAGATGAATAGTCGGTTCGTTCCCCTAAAATCCCTGGTCAAGCAACTGCGTGAAACCTTCGGATGACAGGGATCCTTGTCATTCCGCTATGTTGGACCTTATGACGTACTTCCTCTTGGTCTTTGACCGACAGCATCGAAGGCTGATTGGTGAGGTCGAGGAGTTCGCGGACTCCGGAGCGGCGCTGCGCGCACGGTTCGATCGAGAGATCGCATTTCCCGGGGGCCAAGTTGAAGTGGTGGTGCTCGGAGCTTCAAGCAGAGAAGCCTTGGAGAACACGCACTCTCGATACTTCGGTCATGGGCGCGAGCTGACGCCGGCCTAATCGCCGAACGCCTCTCTACCCGGGCCCCAACACCGCGAACTCCAACCCGGCTTCCAGCGAGTCGGCCGCTTCCTGCGCCTGGGCGTCGGTGTTGGCCGTGTACACCCGGAGTGTGATCGACGGGTCGGCGTGACCGAGGCGGTCGGCCACGGTCTTGGGATTCAGTCCGGCGGCGAAGAGTTGGGTCGCCGTGTAGTGACGAAGGTCATGCAGCCGGTAGTCCCAACGATCCGCCGGGGCCAGATTGACCCGGGTGGCCTTTGGTTTGGTCTCGCGCAAATGCGCGAGTGCCGGTGCTTCCATGCGCCGGCACAGCCGGGTGAACGCCTGCGTCACCGAATCCGGACGCGTCGGGCTGGCGGCGTCGACATCGGGACTGAAGATGTAGCCGTCAGCGGGCAGCTTCACCTTCGCCATCTTCGCCTCCGCCTTCGCCCGGTCCAAGCGACCGGCCAAGACGGCCATGGTGTGCTCGCCGAGCAAGAGGCGTCGGGTCTGATGTGTCTTGGGTGCCTTGGTCCCGATGCCTTCGGACGTCTGCCAGACCGACTGCCGTACGGTCACGGCCGAGCCCTTCCAGTCCACGTCGGACCACCGGAGCCCGCACAGCTCGCCCCGACGCATGCCGGTCAGTACGGCCAACGTGATGACCGACGCCAACTCCGGGGAACGCGATGATGGCCGGGCCGCCTCTCGGATCAACGCTGACACTTGAGCGGGTGAGGGGACTGACAACTCCGTCTTCTGCGGCGTCGGGGGCGTAGCGTCGTCGGCGACATTGGTTTTGACCATCCCCCACTTGCGACCCTGGCGAAGCGCGGCGCTGATCATGCGGTGCAGGTGATGCACCGAGCGCTCGCCGAGCCCGGTGGCCAGCTGGGCCGCGTAGAAGCGGTCGAGGTCATGCGCCGTCAACTTGTCGAGACGCTTGGCTCCGAGTGCCGGCCGAATCCGCTTGTCGATCTTGCGGCGGTACTCGTACAGCGTCTTCGGCGACCGACCCATCCTCTCGCCGTGGGCGGTCCACTCGTCGAGCAAGGCACCGAATGTCGACGTGCCTCCACCGTGACCGCCCCGCTCTACTTCTGCCACGAGCGCGGCGAGTTGCTTGGCCGCTTCGCGCTTGCCGGCTCCCGGCTCTCGTCGCGGCGCGATGTACACGCGACTGATCTGCTTTGGCTTTCCGGTGACTGCGTCCTTGCCGACGAACACCCGAAGCTCCCAACGCCCTGGTGCCTTCTCCCGCATCGTACCGGCCACGAATGGATTGTAGGGATGCTGTAGGGATGCGGCAAGTTTTCGATTTCGGTGAAAATCGAAAACTGCCTTTGAACTGGACTTTTATTGGCGCCCCCGGCAAGATTCGAACTTGCGCACACGGTTTAGGAAACCGATGCTCTATCCCCTGAGCTACGGGGGCAGCGCTGTACTTCTCTGTATTCCTCAGCCGTAATCCTCCCACGGGCAACGTCGCTCGGGGTGGCTCGCACGGAGTTCAGGGACCCTCACCCCCGGAGGCGGTGCACGAACGGGGGTCCCAGGGCTTGAGCGCCTCGTTGGCGGGGGTCGCCGCCGCGAACGGACCGTTGCTCGGACTCGCTGTCGTCGTGGTCGTCGTGCTGGGCGTGGCGGTGGTTGTCGTGGTCTTCGAGGTCGTGGTCGTCTTCGAAGACTTCGGGCTGGTCGAAGGAGTCGTTGTGGCTTGTGGGCCATTCACCGAGAAGCTGGTACCGGTGTCGACGGTGACCTCGGCGCCACCGAGCACCTCGGAGGGGTTGTACCCGAGGATGACCGACCCCGAAATGGAGCGGGCCACCATCTGCGCGGCCGCCACGACTGACGGTTTCTTGGATCCGTAATAGACGACCGTCTCGGCTTCTTGGCCCACGGGAGGCGTGTCGCCAAGTTCCATCATGTGGAATCCCAGGGCTCCGAGCGCAGCGGACGTGGTCGATGCCTGATCGGTCACGCCGGTGCCGTTGGCCACCGAAACGGTCACCTGTCCCGGCTTGGGCAGCGGGGTCCCGGTCATCGAATTGGTCTTCGGCCGAGATTCCCAAGAACGTGTCCACCACCGATTGATCGGTGGGCTCAGTCGGGAACTCGATGTCGCCGTAACTCCCGCCCTTGTACTGATAGCTCCCGAACGTGTCCTCCAGCACCGGGAGCGTCAGCTGCGGGCGCCGCGTCGACGTTGACCGAGTGATAGGTGAGCACCAGGTTGAGCATGTGCGACGCCGAGAGGCCGTCGTCGACCGTGAGATCCGGCGCCACCCCCTGGATGATGTCGCGGTCGGTGAGGGGATTGCTCAACCCCTTCTTGGCCACTGCCGTGGCCAGGACGCGCAGGAACTCGTGGTCCCGACGGATCCGAGCCAGGTCACTCTGCCCTTCGGGCGTCCAGTTGGCCGGGTTGTCGGATGTCACGCCAGGTCCCTTGTGCACCAGGTGCCGGGCCCGCACCACCTGCAACGCATGGAATCCATTGAGGTGTACGCAACCGACCGTCCGCACATCGAGGTCCGACTCGGGGTCGTAGACGGGCTCGGGAAAGTACATGTTGATGCCACCCAGCGCGTCCACCACGCTGGCGAAACTGTCGAAGTTCAGTTCGACATAATGCTGAACCGGTATCCCGAAGTCCTCCTGAATCGCCGCCACGAGCTGCGTCGGGCCCTGATACAGCGCGGCATCGATCTTGTTGGCGCCCTCTATCCGCGCGTTGGGAATGAAGAGGTCGCGCGGGATCGAGAGGATGGAAACGGTCCGGGTGTTGGGATTGAGGTGGAGGATCATGACGACGTCGCTGTTGATGCCGTTGACTCCCTGGCTGCAGATCCCGTAGCCGATGTACTGCTTCTTCAGCGCGCACCGGTCCGTCGACCCGACGAGCAGAATGTTCTCGGTCCCGCTCTCGGTGCCGTGCGTCTCTCCGGCCGCCAGACCTTTGACCGCGATGCGGTGCACCAGGTGGTTCAGATACCAGGCGTAGCCTCCTACGCCGGCCACGATGAGGACGATGACGATCCCGAGTATGCCGAGCGTCCATTTGACCCGTCGGCGACGCGTCGATGCGCCGCGGTTGCGCCGCGGCGATGCTCTCACCGAGCGCACGCAGGCCTTCTTCGTTGGCCACCGGAACAGAGGTGGCCCGATCCCGGTTCCCCGGCCCGGGGCCTTGCCCGCCCCGGGGGGACCCACCACCTTGCATGGGTGGTCACGCTAACAACTCGACCTCGAAAGAGGTGGTCATCCGCGGCAGTCTCGACGACGGTGTTCGCCTGCGCTCGGACCACGATCTATCCTTGGAGCGGGTACACGGCCTCCGACAGATGTCGGAGCAGGTGCGTTGCGCTTCCGCCGTATGGCCCACGCCAGGCCTGCGCGCCCGCGCACGAGACATCCACGAAAAAGGAGTTGCCATGCCCGCTACTGAAACCAGCCCTGCCGTTCAAGGTGGCCGACCTCACCGCAGCCGAGTTCGGCCGCAAGGAGATCGTCCTGGCCGAACACGAGATGCCCGGCCTGATGGCCATGCGATCCGAGTACGCCGAGAGCCAGCCGCTCGCCGGCGCTCGGATCACCGGATCGCTCCACATGACGGTGCAGACGGCCGTGCTCATCGAGACCCTGACCGCGCTCGGAGCCCGGGTGCGCTGGGCGAGCTGCAACATCTTCTCCACCCAGGATCACGCTGCCGCCGCGGTGGCGGTCGGTCCCGACGGCACCGTCGAGGACCCCAAGGGGATCCCCGTCTTCGCCTGGAAGGGCGAGACGCTCGAGGAGTACTGGTGGTGCACCGAGCAGGCGCTGCTGTGGCCGGGCGAGGGCGGCCCGAACCTCATCCTCGACGACGGCGGGGACGCCACCCTGCTGGTCCACAAGGGCGTCGAGTTCGAGAAGGCAGGCGCGGTTCCCGATCCCTCAACCGCCGATTCCGAGGAGTTCCAGTTCGTCCTGGCCCTCCTGGGCCGCAGCCTCGCCGCAGGACCCGCAGCGTTGGACCTCCATCGCCAACGGCATTCTCGGTGTGACCGAGGAGACCACCACCGGCGTGCACCGGCTCTACGAGATGCAAAAGCGCGGCGAGCTCCTCTTCCCGGCCATCAACGTGAACGACTCGGTGACCAAGTCCAAGTTCGACAACAAGTACGGCTGCCGCCACTCGCTGATCGATGGGATCAACCGGGCCACCGACGTGCTCATCGGCGGCAAGGTGGCGGTCGTGTGCGGCTACGGCGACGTCGGCAAGGGCTGCGCCCAGTCGCTCAGCGGCCAAGGGGCGCGGGTCGTCGTCACCGAAGTCGACCCCATCTGCGCGCTCCAGGCCGCCATGGAGGGCTACCAGGTGACCACGCTGGAGGACATCCTCCCGCAGGCCGACATCATCGTCACGACGACGGGCAACAAGAACATCATCACGGCGGCGCACATGGCCGCCATGAAGCATCAGGCCATCGTCGGCAACATCGGCCACTTCGACAACGAGATCGACATGGCCGGACTGATGAAGACCCCGGGCATCGAGCGCATCAACATCAAGCCGCAGGTCGACAAGTGGGTCTACCCCGACGGTCACGCGGTGATCATCCTCTCCGAGGGTCGGCTGCTCAACCTCGGCAACGCCACCGGGCACCCCAGCTTCGTGATGTCCAACTCCTTCACCAACCAGACGATGGCGCAGCTGGAGCTCTTCACCCAGACCGGCAAGTACGTCAACGAGGTGTACGTCCTCCCCAAGCACCTCGACGAGAAGGTGGCCCGCCTGCATCTCGACGCGCTGGGCGTCAAGCTCACGGTCCTCACCCAGGACCAGGCCGATTACATCGGCGTGCCCGTCGAGGGGCCGTACAAGCCCGACTCGTACCGCTACTGAGCCGCCCGGTGTCAGCGACACGCTGCGCAACGTGGCGGTGGCGATCACCTTGCCGGTGGACGACACCACCTCGGCCTTCTGCACGTCCTGGGGCGACACCCGAAGGGGTGCGCCCCAGGCGCCGTACCCGTCCGTCGCGGTGAAGGAGCCCACCTCGTGGGTGACGCCGTCATCGGTGACGACCTCGCAGGTGACCTTCCCGTCGGTCCACGAGTCGGCCAGGGTCACGATCATCCAGGGCTTGGACCCGCCGTAGGTGTTGACGCTGCCCACCGTGCTGCCGTTGGCCGTCAGGTTGCCCGCGGCGATCTCGGCTCCGGACGGGGACTTGCGGGTGCGTCGGGCCGCTGTGACCCGAGCCCGTCGACCAACCGATGCCCAGCCCGAGCGCGAGGGCGATCACCGCGGCCGCGCCGGCCAGGGCCCAGCGCGGTACCCGCTCGCTCCACCGCGCCGGCCTCTGCTGGCGTGCGGGGGGTGTCGCCGAGGGCACCGGTGCCTCGTCCAACCCCATGCGGTTGAACAGCCGGACCTCGAACCCCATCGTCGGCTCGATCTCGGGAGCCACGCTCACCACGGCATCCGCGGCGTGGGACAACTGCTCGAGCTCTTCGGCACAGCGCGGGCAGGAATCGACGTGGGCCAAGGTGGCGGCCCGTTCGCGCCCGGTCAGGATGCCCAGGGCGAGCTCGGCCAGGTTGTCGGCGTACTCGTCGCAGGTGGTGGGATGGAGGTCCTCGATCATCGTTCTTCCTCAGTCTGGCGAACGTGCTCGACTGCGGCGCGCAGCCGGATGAGCCCCGTCCGTATGCGGGTCTTCGCCGTCCCGAGCGGGATGGCCTCCTCTTCGCTGATCTCGAGCGCGGTGCGTCCGTAGACCGCCGCCAGCACCACGGCCCGCCGCTGTTCGGGCGGGAGCTCGGCGAGAGCGGCACGCATCACGTCGCTCACGTCGCCGCGCCCGACGGCGTCTTCGGGATTGTGCTCGAGGCTGATCATGGCGGACGCCGCAAAATCATCGGGATCTGTCGGCACCGCCCGGCGCATTCGCAGCGCATCGATGGTCAGGTTGCGGGTGATCGTCAGCACCCAGGACGTGACCGAACCTCGGCGATGATCGAAGACCGGGGCGTGGCGCCAGACCCTGATCAGCGCTTCTTGGGCCACTTCCTCGGCCACCGAGGCATCGCTGGTCATGGAATAGGCGAGACCGAAAATCCGACGCTGATAGCGCCGGACGAAGACGACGGCGGCGGCCTGATCCCCCATGGCCATGCCGGCCAGGAGCGCTTCATCGGTCGACCCGCTATCGATCACGAACAACTCTCCCATGGACAGCTGTACGGCCGAGAGGCGGAGCCGAGATTCATCCGGGACGGGATTTGGTCAATCCGGAGGGCCCCCCGCTCCGTATAACTGGGTGAAGGGAGCGTGGTCACCGTGTCGCACCGCACCGCTGCAGCATCATGAGGCAAACCAGGAAAGGCCCTCTCGGCCTGCTCGGCAACGGGCCGGGGGTGCGTCGCGGGGCGTCGCCCTGGCGGCCACCGTGGCCTTCGCCGCCGGCGCTCTCCTGATCCTGTGGTCGGCGTACATCCACTTCCACCTGTGGCACGAGACGGACGGGTACCGCCACATCGCGACCATCGGTCCCTTGTTCCTGGCCCAGTCCATCGGGGGGCTCGTCGTGGCGATCGTCGTGGCGGCCGTCCGCCGGGTGTGGGCGGCCATCATCGGCATCGGCTTCGCCGCCTCCACCGCGGCGGGCTTCCTCCTGACGGTGGGATTGCCCAAAGGGCTCTTCAACTTCAAGGAATCCTGGGCGGCACCATTCGCCGGCTTGGCGTTCTGCGTCGAGATGGCCGCCATCGTCGTGTTGCTCCTCGCCGGAGCCCTGTGCGTCCTCGGGAGTGCTCCGGTGACCAGTGCAGCTTCTGCCGCCCCGGTCGGAGTCCCCTCGACGTAAGGCCTAGCGCAGGCCGGCGAACAGATCGTCCTCGGGCGTCGGTGCGCCGGTCGAGTCCTGCGCCCGGACGAAGCTCTCGGTGCCCATCATGGTGGCGAAAAGCTCCTCCCCCATCTGGAGGAAGAAGATGTTGTCGCTCTGGCTGGCGTGTGCGGCCAGCGAGGCGAACTTTCGATCGGCCACCGAACGGCAGTCCACGGTGGTCGTGATCAATTCGTCGGGCGTCCCGAAGTCGGGGTTCTCCTCAATTTCGGCCGGAGTCTCGATACCGGCTTCCACCAACAGGGCACCCATGCCCTGGATGGCCGAGCGCGCCACAGCCGTGTAATAGAGCTTGGCGGGGACCTTGCACTCGGCGATGGCAGCCAGCGTGATCCGGTTGGCCTGAATGTGATCGGGGTGCCCGTAGAAGCCGTTCTCGTCATACGTGACCACGACCTGCGGCTGATACTTCTCCATGAGGCTCGGCCAGCCGATGCCCTGCCTCAGCCACGGGCGTCTGCCAGAACGCACCGGGTGCGCCGTTCTGGGGCCAGCCCTCCATGCCCGAATCGTGATAGCCCAGGAGCTCGAGGTGCGACACTCCCAACACCTTGCTAGCTGGCCTCGAGTTCCTCGAGCCGGAGAGGGACGACGACGGCTTCGTCGTGGTCAGGGTCACCCGGCTTCATCCCGCCCGGGGCATCGCCCAACTCACCATTGGTGCAGGTCACCAGCACGGTTCGCACCCCTTCGTCGGCGTAGCGAGCCAGAATCGCCCCCGGTGCCGAGCGCCTCGTCGTCGGGATGGGCGTGGACGGCCATGAGCGTGAGCACGGGGTCTGCCATCTCGTTGAGCGTACGGGTTCGGCCCGACGTCGCGGACGGGGCGGTCAGCGCGTCGGTTGCAGAAGCGCGGATGCGCCGGCGGAGAATTCCGGGCTGGCCCACCGACGCGTATCCCGGCAGAAGTCGGCCAACCAGGTCCATCCCGTCGGCCCGCCCGGCGAGGCGCACGCCAGCTCGACCTCGTTGGCGTAGGTCAGATCGACGAAGCGCGTCGACGTACTCGGCGCTCGGCGTCGAAAGGGACCCGGTGAAGCGGTCGCGGAAGGAGAGGGCGTCGAGCTCCGTGTCCGGAGAGGCGAGCTGCGGGTAGAAGACGCCGCGATCGCAGGCGGCGTAGAAGTACACGAAGGCCTCGGCCTCGGGTCCGATGACGTCGACGAGCTCCGCTCGTTGCCCGAGCTCCAGAATGAACGGCTCGAAGCCATCGGTCCCGTACGTGGCATGGCCGAGCGCGGCCAGCGCCAGGAGGTCGGAGCCGCCCCAGTCGCGCGACCAGGGTCTCCACGCCCACCAGATGACTCAGCAGGTCGCCGAAAATGTGGGGCGTGCCGTCCGCACCGTGGGCCCGCAGGAACTCCACCACCGCCCGGCGCCGATCGGCCGTCGTCTCCGTCACGTCTGCAGATCCCCCACACCGGCGGCGAGGGCCTCGAGCTCGCGATCCCATACACCGGGGGCCGCCATGGGGCGGACGATGAACTTGGAGAAGCCGACATCGAGGAAGGATTCGAGGAGTGCCCGCAGAGCTTCCAGTCCTACCGGGAGGAGCTGGTCCAGGGGCCGACCCTTGGCTCGCCGGGCCAGTGCGGAGACCGCCTCGCTGTTGTAGTCGGTGCCGGCGGGGGCGTAGGCGACACTGATCCCGAAATGCTCCGGGCTTATGGCACGGTCCGTGCGACGCCGCCACCTCGTCGATGACCCTCTTCCCCTCCCCCGCCTCTTCCGGCGTGCACAGAGAGGGAATCCACCCGTCACCCAACCGCCCGCAGCGATCGAGGGCTGCCGGCGCATTGCCTCCGAGCCAGACGTCGAAGGGATCTTGGACCGGCCGGGGTGAGACCGAAACGTCGGTGAACGAGCCGGACGGGCCATCGTGGCTGACCGACTCTCCGGCCCAGAAGCGGCGCAACACGGGAAGCGCCTCCTCCATGAGGGCGCCCCGCTCGGATGGCGGGATGCCGACGGCGGTGCGCTCACCTCCGATCGCCAGACCCGGCACGAAGGTCAGCAGGAAGCGACCACTCGAGAGCTGGTCCAGTGTGCCGATCGCCTTGGCCAACCAGACCAGGTTCCGTCCCGGGAGCAGCATGGTCGTACCGATCTTGAGGCCCGGGCAGGCTCCCGAGAGCCAGGCCAACCCGACCAGGGGATCGGGTCCGGGCCGCGAGAGCACTTCGGGCAGCCATACCGAGTCGAAGCCGTACCCGGCCACGGCCTGGCCGAGCGCCACCATGGCGTCGGGCCCCAGGTCATCTCCGCCGGCGCTGATGCCGATCCGGATCTTCATCGTCCTCCTTTCTGCTCTGGCGCGGCGCCTGCAGTCTGGCGCGGCGCGCCTCAGTCCGGTGCGGCGGCCAGCGGCGACGGCGCGCCAGGCCCGCATCGTCCACGTCGTGGTGGGTGACCAGTCGCACCGTGTCCGGGCGCGATGGTGCCGGCCAGGATCCCCTCGTTCTCGAGGTGGGCCAGCAGTTTCTCCGGTGCGCTGTGGCGGAAGGTCACGATGTTGGTGCGCACGGACGCCGGATCGAGCCCGCAGCTTCGGGCCAACGGTCGGCCACGACCTCGGCCAGCCGGGCGGCGCGGGCGTGGTCCTCGGGCAGGCGCTCGACCATGTCCCGCAGGGCCACGAGCCCGGGTGCGGCGAGGACACCCGCCTGGCGCATGCCGCCACCGAGTCGCTTGCGCTCCAGGCGCGCCGTGGCGATCAGGTCCTCGGGCCCGGCCAGCAGTGAGCCGGCGGGGGCGCAAAGACCCTTGGACAGGCAGCACATCACGGTGGTCACCGGCGCTGGCCCACGCCGCTGCGGCCACCCCGGTGGCGGCCTCGGCGTTGAAGAGGCGGGCCCCGTCGAGGTGGATGGGCACATCGCCCGCAGCAGCGACGACGGCGTCGAAGCGCTCCATCGACCAGGGGGCGCCGCCCGCCGCCATGTGCGTGTTCTCGATACTGACCAGCGACACCGCGGGCTGATGGTACGCCGACGCCTGCACGCGCCCACGCGACGTCGGCCGGCTGGAGCATGCCGTCCTCGTCGTCGACCGCGTGGAACTGGACAGCCGAGTTGCGGGCGGCGGCGCCGTACTCGTAGGCCACGAGGTGCTGGCGGCGCCCGGCGACGACGGCGGTCCCCGCGGTCGCCAGGACCCGGACGGCGATCTGATTGGCCATCGTCCCCGAGGGGACGAAAAGCGACGCCGGCTTCCCGATGCGCTCGGCGAACGCTGCCTCCAACGCCCGCACCGTCGGGTCCTCCCCGTAGTCATCGTCACCCACGACCGCATCGGCCATGGCGCGGCGCATGTCCGGCTGTCGGTTGGGTGACGGTGTCACTGCGCAGGTCGACCAGGGCCATTACCCGGTGAGCCTAACCATGCGGCCACTAACATGGCCCCGTGCCGACTCGCCGCCCCCGACGCCGAGGACCGCCGGCTCTTCCCGAGTGGTCGGCACGACATCCACGAGTTGCTCGACGTCGAAGTTGTCGAAGCGGGTCCGGAGAAGGTCGTCCTGCGGCTGCCGGTGACGTGGAAGGTGCACCAGCCCTACGGCATTCTGCACGGGGGCGTGTCCGCCCTCCTGGCCGAATCGGCGGCCAGCTTCGGAGCCTCGCTGGCTGCCGGGAAGGATCGCCAGGTCGTGGGCATCGAGCTCAACGCCAGCCATCTGCGCGGGGTGAAGGACGGGCATCTCACCGCAACCGCCACTCCGTTGCGGGTGGGCAGGACCGTCCAGGTCTGGTCCATCGCCGTGACCGACGACGACGATCGGGCGATTTGCGCCGCCCGCTGCACCCTGGCCGTCCTCGGAGGACCCGGAGGGGCGACCGGGGTCGTCGGTGAATTCCGCTGGGAACGGGTAGGCGCGGCACAATCGCCGGGCGTAACATGACGGTGTGACGCCGGTAGGAAACGGAGCGCTGTCTCCCATGCTCGGACTCATCCTCCCGGCCAGCTTGCAGGAAGAACTCCCTGATGAAAGTGGTATTACCTCTGGTAGTACCCCATGCACGGCGCAGAACCTCGCCGAGCTCTTTCGGACGGGCCGAGGCGACCGGGGCCGACTCTTTGTGGGCGGTCGACCACCTCTACTGGCCTCACCCCATCAACGAATGCCTCACCACGCTCGCCATCGGCGCCGGCGCCACCCGGCGTCCCACGCTGGGATCGTGCATCCTGCAACTTCCCCTGCGCCAGCCCGCCGCGGTGGCCAAACAGGCCACTGCACTCCAGCACCTTTCCGGCGGCCGTTTCATTCTGGGCGTGGGCGTGGGCAGCCATCCCGACGAGTACGCTCGTGCGGGCGTCGACTACCACCGGCGCGGCCGCCTCATGGACGAGGGCATCGCCAAGATGAACGAGGCCTGGGCCGCCGCCGAGGGCAACCTCGACGCGCCCGGCAGCCGCTATCGCCAGCTTCCGCCCTCGCCCCGCGTGCCCCTGTGGATCGGCGGCTCGAGTCCCGCCGCGCGCCGGCGGGCCGCTGCGGTGGGCGACGGCTGGGCTCCTCTCTTCCTTACTCCGGACGACTACGGGCCGGCGCTGTCGGCGCTGCGTCAGGAGACCGAAGCGGCCGGGCGCCACCCTGACGCCGTCGAACCGGCGGTGGTGATCTTTGCCCGCGTCGGTCCCGACGACGAGGCTCCTGCCCGTGGTGCGGAGTGGCTGTCGGACATGTACGGCGTCCCGCCCAAGGCATTCGAGCGCCACCTGGTCGCCGGCGAGCCCGAGACGTGTGCCGCCTTGCTCGGGCACTATGTCGAAGCCGGGGCCCGCCACGTCATCGTCATGGTGGCCGGCACCGGCGCCGTGGGGCATTTCGCGTCGTTGCGCGTCCGCCTTCATCGCCCGCACCCACCCCGTCCCTGCTGCGGTGTCCGCATGAGGTCGTTCACGTCAGCCTGCGCTCCGTGACGGCGACCGACGTCGCCATCCTCGGCACGGGCATGACCGACATGAGCCGGCGCGATCTCTCGCCCGAGACGATGGCGTACCAGGCCGCCCACGAGGCGCTGGCCGATGCCGGTCTGGAGCCGGATGAGCTCGGGCTCGTCATCTTCGCCAACGCCACGGCCGGTCGACTGAACGACCAGGCCTGTGTGCGCGGCCAATCCTGGCTGCGCAAGGCCGGCTTGAGCGATGTCCCGATCGTCAACGTCGACAACTCCTGTGCCGGGGGAAGCTCGGCCCTGCATCTCGCCACCCTGGTCGCCGCCTCCTCCGGACGCGCCCTGTTCTCGCACTCGGCGTCGAGAAGATGTGGACGGGGAACCGGAGCGAGACCATGGCGGGGATCGAGGACGGGCTGCCGGCCGATTACCGCCATGACCTGCACGACCAACGCCATGCCGATGCCAACCCGGCCGGCAGCATCCTGATGGGTCTCAACAACGGCTGGGCGCAGCGACTGATCGCCGATCGGGGCGTCACGGTGCGTCAGATGGCCTCGGCCGCCGTCAAGGCCTTCGACCATGCGGCGCGCAATCCGTTGGCCCAATGTCAGCGCACGACCACGGTGGAGGAGGTGTTGGCCTCGCCCCAGGTGGCCGGTGTCCTGACCCGGCTCATGTGCAGCTCTTTCACCGACGGCGCCGCAGCCGTCGTCGTGGCGGGAGCGGCGATTTCTGCCCCCGCCTCCGCCCCCCGTATTATCGGTTCGGTGGCCCGCTCCGGAAATGGACTGCTCGACTACCACGACCGACTTTCCCAGGCCGCGGACGCAGCATGGGAAGCGTGGGGTCTCGGGCCCGACGATTTCGATCTGGTCGAGCTCCACGACGCCACCGCACCCGAGGAGATCTTCGCCCTCGAGTCGCTCGGGTTCTTCGGACTGGGAGAGGCCGGACCGGCAACCGAAGCCGGCCTCACCGGAATGGACAGCCCCGGTCTGGTCGTGAACTCCAGCGGCGGTCTGGTCGGGCCGCGGGCATCCCCTCGGCGCCACCGGCCTGGCGCAAGTGGTCGAGCTCGCCACGCAGATCCGTGGGCGCGCCGGGGCGCGCCAGATCAGCGGGGCCCGCCTGGGTCTGGCCGTGAACACAGGTGGCATCATCGAAGGCGACGCCGGCTTTGTCGGCGTCCACGCCGTCCGCGCCGGGTCCAGCCCCACATGACCGGCATCCGCATTACCGGCTGGGGCATCGCGTTGCCGGACAAGATCGTGACCAACGACGACATGGCGGTGAGCCTCGACACGAGCGACACCTGGATCACCGAGCGCACCGGCATCCGCGAGCGCCGCATCGGGGGCACGACCTCCGGCCTCGCCATCGAGGCCGGGCAGAACGCGCTCCGCTGCGCCGGGTCTCACCGGGGCCGACATCGAGCACGTGCGTGCTGGCCACGACGACGCCCGACGGCATCGTCCCCGGCACGGCACCGACCGTCCAGAACGCGCTCGGGGATCAACGGCGGCGCGTTCGACATCAATGCGGCCTGCTCGGGCTTCGTCTACGGCCTGGTCACCGCAGCCGGCCTGATCGCCATGGGCGCCGGCCCGATCCTGCTCATCGGCTCGGAGACCCTTTCGAAGATCACCGACATGGACGATCGGGCCATCGCCATCATCGTGGGCGACGGCGCCGGCGCCGTCGTCGTGCAACCGGTCGAGGGGCCGGGGCAACTGCTGAGCTGGAACCTGAATTCCGACGGGTCACTCCGTCACCTGCTGTACTGCGAGCACGGCGGGACCCTCTACATGGACGGCAAAGAGGTTTTCCGCAAGGCTGTCCGGGTGGTCGTCGAGTCGGCCGAGCGGGCCATGGCCGATGCCGGGGCTCGGCCCCGACGACGTCTCCCTGCTCGTGCCGCATCAAGCCAACCTGCGCATCATCGTGGCGGCGTGCCAACGGCTGGGCATTCCCGAAGAGCGCACCGTGGTCGTCATCGACCGTTACGGCAACACCTCGTCCGCCTCCATTCCCCTCGCCCTGCACGATGCCATCAGCAACGACCGGATCCACGACGGCGACAACCTCCTCCTGACCGGTTTCGGTGGGGGCATGACATGGGCCAGCGCTGTCTTGCGCTGGGGCCCGTGAGCGCCGCATCGTCGACCGGGCCGCCACTCGTAATTCTGGCCGCCGGTCGAGCCCGTCGCTATGGAGGCGTCAAACCTCTGGCACCCGTCGGACCGCGCGGTGAGGCGGTCATCGACCTCGTCGCCAGCGATGCGTTGGCAGCCGGCTTCGGAACGATCGTGCTCGTGCTGGGCCCGGCCACGGGACCGGCGATCCGCTACCACGTCGAGCGCACGTGGCCCTCGCACGTCGACGTCCGCTTCGCCCTCCAAGAGGCTCCCCTCGGCACGGTCCACGCCGTCCTGAGCGCTTCGGACCACGTCGGCGACACCCCCTACGGCGTAGGGAACGCCGACGACATCTACGGACGGGCCGCCTGCGCCCTCCTGGCCGCACACCTCGAGGCACTCGACCCCAGCCAATGCACTGGTCGGCTTCCGACTGGCCGACGCCGTCGTCGGGCAGGCCCCGGTCACCCGGGGCATCTGCGAGGTGGGACCCGACGGGCCAATTGCTCGGCGTCGACGAACGGCGCCAGGTGACGGCCCGGCCCGACGGGACGTTCGCCTCGGCCGACGGACAGGAACCGTCGGAGCTCTCCCCCGACGCCCGGGTATCGATGAACCTCTGGGGCTTCACCCCGTCCTTCCACAAGACGCTGCAGGTGGCCATGGCGGCCGCCACGGACGCGTCGGAAGAAGCCGAGGTCCTGCTGCCCGAAGTCGTGGGCCGAGTCCCTCGTCTCTTCCCCGTTCACCGTGCTACCGGCGAGCGGACGGTGCATCGGGGTCACGCACCCCGATGACCTGGCGTTGGTACAGGGCGATCTGGCACAGCAGGTCAGCCAAGGCGAGCGCCCGGCCACGCTCTGGACCCGGGCCGAGCTCGAAGGCGTCTGATCGGCGGCTGCGCCTCACCGGGCGTTCCCGCACAAGGACCCCAGGCGCGACGCAACCCCGAGTAACCGTTCGGCCGAAGCCTCCCGTGCTCCTCGGGGCCACGTCTGAGACGCACCGTCGACACCGTTGCGGGATCGTGTCGGACAATCCCACCCCGGGCCTGGTCCGGCGGCTCCAGGGAAGTCACCTTTCCGTCACACGGTACGCCTGTCGTCGGAAACTTCTCCCCGCTCCGGCCGCGAGCTCCTTGCGGAACTCAATGCCGACCCTCGATCCGGCCTTGCGGCTTTCTCTCGGCCACCTTCCGGTCCGCCTTGCGGCTTCCCTTCCGGCTTCCCTCCGTCCTGCCTTGCGGCTCTCCGTCGGGGTTCGGCGGGCTTTCATCTCCGAACTGGTGCAACCTTGCTCCTCGCGTCGCAGAAGGTCAATGCGTTTTCGCGAAATCCAGACGTTCTCCCCACCTTTTCCTCGGTCATCCCCAGCGGGATCTCGGCAATCCCCAACTCTTCCCCATCCCCTGTGTGTCGCGCTCAAAGTGGGGTGACGTACGCCCCGGAGATGCCACCGTCGACGAGAAACGTCGACGCCGTCATGAAGGACGAGTCGTCAGACGCCAGGAATGCGGCAGCGGCGGCGATCTCGGAGGCCTCACCGAAGCGGCCCATGGGGATGTGAATCAGGCGCCGCGCCGCGTGCTCGGGGTCCTTGGCGAAAAGCTCCTGGAGCAACGGGGTGTTCACCGGCCCCGGACAGAGTGCGTTCACCCGCACGCCTTGGCGGGCGAACTGCACGCCGAGCTCACGACTCATCGCCAGCACGCCGCCCTTGCTCGCGGTGTAGCTGATCTGGCTGGTGGCCGCGCCCATGACCGCCACGAAAGAGGCTGTGTTGATGACCGAACCACCGCCCCGCGCGAGCAGATGGGGGATCCCGAATTTGCAGCACAGGTAGACGGACGTCAGATTGACCTCCTGCACGCGCCGCCAGGCGTCGAGGCCGGTGTCGAGGATCGAGTCATCGTCCGGCGGGCTGATACCGGCGTTATTGCAGCAGATGTCGATTCCCCCGAAGCGCTCCGCGACCGCCTTGTAGAGGTCCTCCACGGCTTCGGCCGAGGTGACGTCCACCTCGACGAACAGGCCGTCGATCGCCAGAGCCAGGTCCGTGCCACCGGCCTGGTCGAGGTCGGCCACCGCCACCTTGGCTCCCTCGGCCGCAAACCGCTCGCACATGGCCTTCCCGATGCCGCTCGCCCCCCCGGTGACCACGGCCACCTTCCCCACCAGCCGGTGGGCGTACGGCATGCTGTCGCTCATTGCTCTCCTCTCGCTCTGCTCCGTCCCTGGAGACGGCGCGGCGTCTCGTTTGCGGCCGTCAGTCGGAACTGATGAAGACGTTCTTGACGTCGCTGAAGGCATCGAGGGCATCGGGCCCGAGCTCCCGCCCGATGCCGGACTGCTTGGCTCCGCCGAAGGGAGTCCAGTAACGGACCGATGCGTGTGAGTTGACCGACAGCGTCCCGGTCTCGACCGCCCGTGCCACGCGCAGGGCCCGTCCGATGTCGCGCGTCCACAGCGACCCCGACAGCCCGTAGGGCGTGTCGTTGGCCAGGCGCACCGCGTCGGCCTCGTCCTCGAAGGGGATGACGACGACGACCGGTCCGAAGATCTCCTCGGTTGCCGCCCGGTCCCGAGGGTCGACCGGGGCCAGCACCGTGGGGGCGAACCAGTTTCCCTCCCCCTCGGGGCAGGATCCCCGGAATGCCACCGGCGCCCCGTCCGGCACGAACGAGGACACCGTGGCCAGGTGCGCCGCCGAGATCAGCGGGCCCATCTCCGTCGCTTCCTCGGTGGGGTCACCCACCACCACCCCGCCCACGGCCGGCTCCAGCAGGGCGAGGAACTCCTCGTAGACGGATCGCTGCACCAGAATGCGCGAGCGGGCGCAGCAGTCCTGTCCGGCGTTGTCGAAGACGCCGTACGGCGCACGCGCCGCGGCCAACGCGACGTCGGCATCGGCGAAGACGATGTTGGCGCTCTTGCCGCCGAGCTCGAGCGTCACCCGTTTCACCTGTTCGGCACAACCGGCCATGATCGTCCGCCCGACCTCTGTGGAACCGGTGAAGCAGATTTTGCGGACGGCCGGATGGGTCACGAAGCGCTGCCCTACGACGCTGCCCTTGCCCGGCAGGATCTGCAGCACGCCCTCGGGGAGTCCCGCCTCCAGGGCCAACGCACCGATGCGCAGCGCGCTGAGCGGGGTGAGCTCGGCCGGCTTGAGGACCACGGTATTGCCGGCGGCCAGCGCCGGGGCGAAGCCCCAGCCGGCGATAGCCATCGGGAAATTCCACGGGACGATGATCCCCACCACGCCCAGGGGCTCGTGGAACGTCAGGTCGACGCCACCGGGGACGGGAATCTGGAGCCCGCTGTGGCGCTCGGGCGCGGCGGCGTAGTACTCGAGCACGTCGCGCACGTTGCCCGCCTCCCAGCGGGCATTCCCGATGACGTGGCCGGCGTTCGCCACCTCCAGCAGGGCCAGCTCCTCGCCAGCCGCGTCCACCGCGGCGGCGAAGCGGCGCAGCAGGCGCGCCCGGTCGCCCGGTGCCACGTGTCGCCACGTCTCGAAGGCGGTGGCGGCACGGGCGATGGCCTCGTCCACCTCGGGCTCGCCCAGCGAGGGGACCCTGGTGATCTCCTGCCCCGTCGCGGGATTTCGGACGAGGGTGGTCCGCTCTGTTCGTTCTCCACGCTCTGATCATTGCCGATAGCAGGTCGATTGCCGATCGCAGGCAACCGGCACGTAGTGTCGCGCCGTGACTCCCGCGCAATCCGGCTCCCGTCGATCCTGACGCTTTCGTCGCCGACGACCGCCCCCGCTGTCAGTGGGCCCAAGGTCCCGTGGAACGTGCCTTATCACGACACCGAATGGGGCGTCCCGGTGCACGACGACCGCACCCACTTCGAGTTCCTGGTGCTGGAAGGGGCCCAAGCCGGGCTGAGTTGGCTCACCATCCTCAAGAAGCGCGATGGCTACCGCCGTCTCTTTGCCGATTTCGATGCGGAGAAGGTGGCCCGCTTCACCACGAAGCGGATCGACAAGATCCTGCAGGACCCCGGCATCGTCCGCAACCGGGCCAAGGTGGAATCCACGGTGCGCAACGCGGGTCATTTCCTGGCGGTCCAAAAAGAGTTCGGTTCGTTCGACGCCTACATGTGGACGTTCGTCGGAGGACGCCCGAAGGTGAACAAGTGGCGTCGGATCGAGCAGCTGCCGGCCACGACCCCGGCCTCCGATGCACTGAGCGCCGACCTACGCGCCCGTGGCTTCCGCTTCGTCGGGCCAACCGTCTGTTACGCGCACATGCAGGCTGCCGGGCTGGTCAATGACCACGTCGTGAGCTGCTTCCGCCATGCCGAGCTGACGCAGGATCCGAGCTGACCCAGCTGAGCGAGCAGTCCTCGCTGACCGAGCGTCTCCCGGGGCGTCGGGGCATCAACGAAAGTCGAAAGCCACCTTTATCGCGCCGCTCTCCTGTTGCGTCGCGAGAGCCTCGAACGCGCTGTGCCAGTCCTCGAGGCGAAACGTGTGGGTCAGCATGGGGCTGATATCGATGCGGCCTTCCTCGACCATCTTGAGGTAGTGGCGAATGCCGTGCATACGGACGCCGTCCACCTCCTCGACGCCGAAGGCGTTCGAGCCGACCCACGATATTTCCTTGAAGTACAGCGGCGTCCATTCCCACCGGCCGGGCGCATTCACGCCACTCTTGACCAGGGTGCCGCGTGCCTTGAGCACCCGCACGGCCACTTCGGCCGTCTCGTTCGTCCCGACCGTGTCGTAGACGACGTCGATGCCGCCCGGGTGGGCCATCGGCAGCCCCCCGCCCTGCGCCGGAAGGAGCGTGCCACCCGACCAGTCGACGATCTCCTCTATCAGGTCCCCGGCCTTCCCCGGGTTCGACGACGGTGGCGCCCGAGAGACCGGCTCAGCGCCGCCTGGGCGGGGAAACGGGCCACCACGAGTACCTCGACGTCGGGGTGCAAGGCCCGCAGGATCGCCGTGGCGCACGTTCCGAGCGCTCCTGCGCCGTAGACCAGCGCCTTGCCGCCGGGAGGCGGGGAATGCCGCGTCACGGAGTGCAGCGATACCGCGAACGGGTCCGCCATGACGGCGACCTCGTCGGAGATGGAGTCCGGGATCGGAATGAACATCGAGTCATGGGCCGGCAGGAATTCGGCGAACCCACCGGTGGCATCGCGTGAGAGCCCGGTGTGCATGCCGGCGGCGAGCCGGCCGTGCAGGAAGTTGTGACAGAGGCTCAGGTCGCCCGCCTGGCATGCGGCACATTGCGGGTCGATCCCTCGGGGCCCGCATGTCAACCACGGATTGAGGACGACCCTTTGGCCGATCTCGAGTCCACGGGCATCAGGGCCGAGCTCGGCCACCTCGGCGACGACCTCGTGGCCGAGCACGGTCGGATACGTGAAGAACGCATTCATGGGGTTGTCCCCGTTGCCTTCCCCGAAATCCTGGAACACGTGCTTGGCGTCGGACCCGCAGATACCGGTCAGCCGCGTTTTCGCCATGACCCAGTCGGATCGCTCGGGATGCGGCTCTTCGAGCTCGGTGAGCTTCATCGGCGTCGTGACCATGCCCGCCATGAGCGGATTGGTCGGATCTGACGGAGTCCAGGGGTCAGGCTCTACACCGAATAGAAGCGCACGCATCTTCGATTCCTCCTTGGCGACGATCCCTCGAGCCCGGTGCGATCAGTGCCCGTCGAACGCATGGCTGACGATGCGCCCCCCGGGGGGTGAGTGTATCTGCCATAGCAAGGACTCGACGGGTGGCCACCCTCGCCGGGATATATCCTCGCTGGATAGGGTTGGCATGCGCGTCGGGCGCGAAAAGGGGTGAGCAGTGCGGGATGAACCGTTTGGCGGAGTGATCGGGCGCTACTTCGACGAATCGACGCCGAGCTGGCCGGAACCGATGCGGGCTCCCTCGGGTGCGCCGAATGTCGTCATCGTCGTTCTCGACGACGTCGGTTTCGCCCAGCTCGGCTGCTTCGGCTCCGACATCGCCACCCCGACCTTCGATCGCCTGGCCGCCGAGGGCCTGCGCTACTCCAACTTTCACACCACCGCCCTGTGCTCGCCCACGCGCTCCTGCGTGCTCACCGGCCGGAACCACCACTCGAACGGCATGGGACGGGTCATCGAGATCGCCGCCGGCTATCCGGGCTACAACTCGCGGATCCCGTTCGCCAACGGGTTCCTCTCCGAGATGCTCGTCGAGGCCGGCTACGCCGCCTACGCCATCGGCAAGTGGCATCTCACCCCCGAAGACGAGTGCCACGCCGGGGCCAGCCGGGCCCGCTGGCCGCTCGGGCGTGGCTTCGAGCGGTTCTACGGCTTCATGTCCGGGGAAACCCACCAGTTCGTCCCCAACCTGATCGACGACAACCATCCGGTGAGCCCGCCGTACGGGCCCGAAGAGGGCTACCACCTCACGACGGACCTGGTCGACCGGGCGATCGGCAATGTGCGCGACCTGCGGGCCACCGACCCCGACAAGCCGTTCTTCGTGTATCTCGCCACCGGCGCCTGCCACTCGCCGCACCAATCCCCGGCGGAGTGGATCGCGCGCTATCGCGGGGCCTTCGACGACGGCTGGGACAAGTGGCGGGAGGCGACCGCGCGGCGCCAGATCGAGCTGGGGGTGCTGCCCGAGGGCACCGAGCTCTCCGCCCGGCCGGACTGGGTGCCGGCGTGGACCTCGCTGTCCGCCGACGAGCGCCGGCTCTACGCGCGCTTCATGGAGGCCTTCGCCGGCTTCCTCTCGCACACCGACCACGAGATCGGCCGCTTCGTCGAGTACCTACGCCACACGGGCGACCTCGACAACACCCTGCTCTTCGTGCTCTCGGACAACGGGGCGAGCTCGGAGGGCGGCCCGACCGGATCGCTGAACGACGTACGGCCGTGGAACGGTGTGACCACCACCTTGGAGGAGGCGCTGGCGCACATCGACGAGATCGGTGGGCCCCGCTGGCACAACAACTACCCCTGGGGCTGGACGGTGGCCGGCAACACGCCCTTCCGCCGCTGGAAGCGCGAGGTGCACGAGGGTGGGGTGGCCGACCCGTTGATCGTCCATTGGCCCCGCGGCGGCGCCGTGGGCGGGGCGGGATTCCGTCGCCAGTACGTCCATGCCATCGACATCGTGCCGACCGTGCTCGAAGCCGTGGGGATCGAGCCGCCCGAGGAGATCCGTGGCGTCGACCCAACGCCCGATCGAGGGGACGAGCTTCTTCGCCTCCATCGCCGACCCTGCCTCCCCGGACACCCACCTCACGCAGTACTACGAGATGTTCGGCTGCCGGGCCCTCTACCACGAGGGCTGGAAAGCCGTGACGTACCACCCGATCATGCAGACCGAACCGGGCATCGACGCCGACGAGTGGGAGCTCTACCACGTCGCCGTGGACCCGTCGGAGTGCCACGACCTGGCGCAGCAGGAACCGGCGCGCCTGGCGCAGATGGTCGAGCGCTGGTGGGTCGAGGCCGGCCGGTACCAGGTGCTGCCCCTCGACCCTCGTCCGCTGCCGGTCCTCGTGACCGAGCGGCCTCTGAGCGTGCCGCACCGACAGCGCTACGACTACTACCAGGACGCGGCACCGGTGCCCGAGCTCGTGGCCGTCAACGTGAAGAACCGCACCCATCGCGTGGTGGCCGACGTCACGATTCCCGAAGGCGGCGCGCGAGGGCGTGCTCCTCTGCGCAGGGCTCGTTGCTCGGCGGCTGGTGCTTCTACGTGGCGGGTGGCGCCTTGCACTACGTCCACAACCGGGCGGCGACCGAGCCCGATCACCTCCGCGGCGAGGTGCGCCTCGATCCGGGCCCTCACACCCTTGCGTTCGAATACGCCAAGGTCGGCGAGCACCGGGGCCGGGCGCGGCTCCTGGCCGACGGCACGTGTCGTGGCCGAAGGGACCATCGCGTTCTTCACCCCCGGGCGGTTCTCGGTCACCGGCGCCGGCCTCACCTGCGGCTACAGCAACGGCCTCCCGGTGACCGACGAGATCACGCCGCCTTTCCGCTTCAGCGGGACGCATCGACTCGCTCTTCGTCGAGGTCGACGGCGAGCCCTTCATCGATCCCCGAAGAGGAGGTCGACGCCATCATCGCCATGCAGTGAGCCATGCAGTGAGCCATGCAGTGATAGGAGGGGGTACTCGACAAGCCCGATCCGGCGTTGTAGCAAGTGTTTATCCAGTTCTTCCCGTCTCGCTCACATCCGCCCGGCCCCGTCCCGTTGACGCAGTTCGCTCCACCGACTTCCCACCGGTGGTCCCGACTGCGGCCCCGCCTGCTCGCGCACCCGGCCAGGAGCCCGGTCCGGGACCATCGGGTCCCGGCCACACACCCGGTGCGGAGGCCACGCCCCACACGCACGGGGGCGGCGTCGCCGATGCGGCCGCGCACGTCGTGCCCTGGGTGCTCGTGGTCCTCGCCGGGACCTACGGCGTTCTGCTCCGCGTGTGGTTGCTGGCCCACATGTCGCTCTTCGGGGACGAGGCCGTGGTGGGGCTGATGGGGCGGGGCATCCTGGCCGGGCATCTCGACGCCTTCTACTGGGGCCAGCACTACGGAGGGGTCGAGCCCTACGTCGTGGCTGCGGTGCTGGGACCGGTCAACGGCGGACCGATGGGCCTCAACGCCACCCCGGCGCGTCCTGGCCGCCGCGGCCTCTGTGCTGGCCTACGTCGTGCTCCGCACGGGTCACGCCAGCCGCCGGCTGGCCGCCGTCGGCGCGGCCATGGTCTGGGTCTGGCCGTATGCCGCCATCTGGAACTCGGTGCGCGAGATCGGCTTTCGCGGCGCCACGCTGTGCTGCGGCCTCGTGCTGGTGCTGTGCGCACTGCGGGTACACCAGCACCGTGCCGGTCCCGCCATCACGCGTGCGTCCTGGGGCTGGCCGCCGGCGTCGGATGGTGGGCCTCACCCGAGATCGTCTACTTCGTCGTCCCGGCCGTCGTCCTGCTCGTGGCGAGTTGGGATCGCCTGTACTGCCACCGCCGCCCGGCGCGGACCGACGTTGGTCCGCGCCATGGCACGTCGGCGCCTGCGTGCTGACCGCTGTTGGGCGTCGTCGTCGGCGCTCTCCCCTGGATCTACGTCGAACCTGCGGTCGGGCTTCGCTTCGCTGCATCTCCGGCAATCCTGCGCCACCTCAGTTCGGCTATCGGGACCCGCGTGTCGATCTTCTTCCACGATGTGCTCCCGTCGCAGCTGGGCCTGCGGACGATCCCGGGTGGCGCGTGGGTGGGCGGGAGCACCGTCGGTCACGCGCTCTTCGTGGTCATCCTCGTCGCGCTGGCGGTCATGCTGGTGCGTGCAGCGTGGGTGGCCCGGCTGGGTCGCGCGTGGCTGCTCCGTTGCTGGCCGCCGGGCTGGCCGTGGTGGCCTTCCCCTTCCTCTATGCGTACTTCCCCACATCCTGGTACTGGGTCGACGGCCGCTACGGCGTCTACCTGCCGCCGCTCCTCGTGCTGCTCGCCGTCTGGTCGCTCCCGGGCGTGATCACGGCGGCCGTCCACCACGGCGACCCATGCCCGACGCCGACGTCCCGCCGGGCCGAGCTGCGGTCGCGCTGGCCAGTCTCGGGCTCGCGGCCGGCGTCTGCTCGACCGTCGTGCTGGCGCACGAGTCCGCCGGCGTCCCGATCACACCCCCGGGCCTTCTTCTCCGGATGGTCAGATCCGAACGAGGCGGCCCGTCAGGTCATCCGGTCCATGGCCGCCCATCACATCCGCACCGCCTACGGCGACTATTGGACCGCCTACGACCTCGACTTCCTGGCCCCCCACACGGTGACGGTCAGCCCGTCGCCCTTGGACGTGCAGCGCTCGGCCAGCCTGGCCCGGACGCGTCCGCCACGGCACGCCCGCAGGCATGGCTGTTCTTCGCCCCCGGGACGCGAGGCCGCAGCAGGGGCCGCCTTCTCCAATCCCGAGCCCGGGCCCGGGGGGCTATTCCGAGGGCGCGTTCACCGCCTACCTGACCGCCCATGGCAACGCCTACCGGGTGGTCCACCTGGGCATCCTCGACGCGGTGGTCCCCCAGCACCCGGTCCGTCATCTGCCGCCCGCTCGGCTGACGTCACTGGGCGTCGGGACGGTGACCCCAGGACCAACCGCCCGCCGCTGTAGTCGAAGATCACCCAGCCGTAACGGCGCAGTTGGTCCGAGCCGATCAAACCGGACGTTCCGTCCACGCTGACCGGCCCGAAGTTCACCGCACCGAGCAGTTGGGGGTAGAGGCGGCACCCCCGGGATCGACCATGGCCCGCTGCGCACCAACGGCGTCGGTGATGATCGAACACACGGTCGGTTGGCGCTGCGCCACGTCGGTGGAGGCGAGATGCGCACTCTTGGCCAACGACCTGGCCACGACCGACTGGGACGAGCCGGTATCCACGACGAAGGTGTGGGCCGGCCCGTGGCCGAACCGCGAGCGGACCTCGAGCGAGACATCGCCGGGCGTGAGCACGACGGTGAGCGGCACGGTCGTGCCCACCTCACCCTGGGTCAGGACCGCAGACGGCGCAGGACCCGTCGGCCCGTGCACGTCCGGCGCGTCGGCGTGCTGTCGCCGGACCCTCCGGGCCACCGAACGTGAGGGTCTGCGCCGTGAAGTCCAGGCGCACCGCCCCGAAACGGCTCAACACGTCGGAGCCCAGGAGCCCGACCGGTTGTCCGGCCCCACCGAAGTCGGGAAGGGTGGCCGCCGTCACGGTCTGCGGAGCCAGTGCAACGCCGGCCACCGACCACGAGGGCACGCCGACCGGCTGCGCGTTCCCGATGCAACCCACGCCGCCGAACTCGACTGGACGATCCGTCGTGGGCCAACTGCAGCTGGGTCGCCAGCCGTCGATCGATGATCGATTCGCCGGCCCCGGAGTCGAGAACGAACGGATAGGGCCCACGTCCGGCGATGCAGACGTTCACCGTCTCGGCGACCTGACCCGCCACGGTGCTCACGGTGATCGGGATGCGCTCGGCGCCCCCCGCCAGGACCGTGGCGCCTCCGCACCCGGCTGCCGCGGGCGGCAGGGCGAAATTGACGATTGGCTCGACCCGGATGTGCTGGGCGGGAAGCGTTGACCCGGGCGCCCACCAACAGGGAGGTCGCCACCATGAAGGCAACGAGGGATCCGGCGAACCGGTGCACGGGCTATGCCTGCTTCAGAGCCAGGCGTGCCGTGGCGATCCCCATGCGCAGACCGAGGACGAGCACGGCCAAGGGCAGCAGCGACCCGGCGCCAGCCCGATGTGGTCCGGACGGTGAACCGCAAGGCCGAACGATGGTGCGCCGCCATCATCTTGTAGGGATGCCTGGCCGTACTCACGCCCTGTATGTGCGTGACCTCGGCTGCACCGGTGAACCCGATCCCCCAACCCGCCTGGTGCGCCCGCCAGCACAGGTCCATGTCCTCGGCGTACATGAAATACGCCTCGTCGAACCCGCCCAGCTCCTCGAGCGCGCCGCGACGGGCCAGGAAGCACGAGCCGGAAATCCAGTCGGCCTCGACGGCTTCGGCACCTTCGGGGACGCCGGGGTTGTAGCGCTTGGTGAAGCGGTTCTCCGGATTGAACAGCGCAAGCAGCGCATGGCCCGCCGCGTCGAGGAAGGACGGAAAGCGTCGCACCGATGGATAGACCGACCCGTCGTCGGCATGAATCTGCGGCCCGACCAGAGCCCACGCCGGGTGTGCCTCGAGGACCCTGCGCAGCGCGTCGACGGCCCCCGGATGGACATGCAGATCGGGGTTGGCGACAAGCACCCACGGCGGCGGCGGCGCGCAGCCCGGTGAGCGCGGCCAGTCCCCGGTTCACGCCTGCGCCGTAGCCGAGGTTCTTCCCCGGCCTGACCACGACGACCGGGGCTCCGGGGTCGTCGGCCGAGAGCCCGGCCAGCGCACGCGCGGCGCTCCCGGGAGAGCCGTTCTCCACGACGACAACGGGACCGGCTCCCTCTCTGAGGAGGGAGCGCACGCACTCGTGGAGGAGCGCCCCGGCGTCGTGATCCACGACGACAGCCGCCACCTGACCCGGCACGGCGGGCGCAGGGCTCCTCGGCAACTCAGTAGTCCTTGGCAAAGCGGAAGCGCACGAGGGCGACCAGCGCGCTGAAGCCGTCGCGCCACGTGATCTTCTTCCCCTCGTCCACTTCGCGTCCGGCGTAGGAGATCGGCACCTCGTAGATGCGGAGCCCACGGCGGAGGACCTTGGCCGTGATCTCGGGCTCGAAGTCGAAGCGGTTCGAGACGATGGTGATGCCCGGCGATCGCTTTCGCGTCGAACAGCTTGTAACACGTCTCCATGTCCGACAACGTCGAGCTGTAGAGGAGGTTGGTCGTAAAGGAGAGGACCCGGTTGGCGAACCAGTGCAAGGGCAGCATGTTCTTGCGCTCGCCGGTGAAACGGCTGCCGTACACGACGCTGGCCTTGCCTTTGAGCATGGGATCGAGCAGGCGCGGCCAGTCGTCGGGGTCGTACTCGAGGTCGGCATCCTGAATGAGGACCAGGTCCCCGGTGGCCGCCTCCAGTCCGGTCCGGATGGCCGCACCCTTTCCCTGATTCTGGGCGTGGGTGATCACCCGCACGGTCGAGTCCTCCAGGGCGCCCAGCACCTTGTCCGAACCGTCGGACGATCCGTCGTCCACCACGATGATCTGCAGCGGTGAGAGGCAACTCGACGGCGCGCATGCGGCGGATGATCTCGGCCACGGTCGTGCGCTCGTTGAAGACGGGCATGATCACCGACAGCGTCTTGTAGGGGGGGCGGTGGAAACCTCTGCCGCTCGGACTCGGTCGGCGCGTCCATCATGTCGCCTGCACCCGGGGCGCCAGGTACTCCATCGTCCGCGTGATGCCCTCCTGCAGACCGATCTTCGGGGACCAGCCCAACGCGGACGTGGCCAAGGTGATGTCCGGGCAGCGGCGCGTGGGGTCGTCGGTGGGCAGGGGTTCGAAGGTAATCGGGGAATCCGACCCCGACAACTCGATCACGATGTGGGCCAGCTCCGAGCACGGTGCGCTCGTCGGGATTGCCGATGTTGACCGGCCCGGTGAGCGACGAGTCCAACAGCGCAAGCAGCCCCGCGATCTCATCGTCGACGTAACACAGGCTCCTGGTCTGGGATCCGTCGCCGTAGACCGTGAGCGGCTCCCCCCGCAGGGCCTGGCTGATGAAGTTGGACACGACCCGCCCGTCGCCCGGGGCCAGGCGCGGGCCGTAGGTGTTGAAGATGCGGGCGATCGCCACGTCGACGCCGCGGAAGCGGTGCATGGCCATGGTGATGCTCTCGGCGAATCGCTTGGCCTCGTCGTAGACGCTGCGCGGACCGGTCGGGTCCACATTGCCCCGGTACGACTCGACCTGAGGATGGACGAGGGGATCCCCGTAGATCTCGCTCGTGCTGGCCATCAGGAAACGCGCGTCGTGGAGATGCGCCAGCTCGAAGCAGCCGCCGCGTGCCCTCGCTCCCGACCGCGAGCGTCTCGAGCGGATGCTCCAGATACGCCGGGGGCGAAGCCGGGCTGGCCAGGTTGCAGACGGCGTCGACCTTGTCGCTCGATTCGATCTCCACCTTCTCGCTGACGTCGCTGACCACGAAGGAGAAGCGCGACGAACCGAGCAGGTGCGCCACGTTGTCGCGGCTCCCGGTGGACAGGTCGTCGAGGCAGACGACCGAATCGCCGCGGGCCAGCAGGGTCTCGCACAGGTGCGAACCCAAGAAGCCCGCCCCTCCGGCCACGACGACGCGGCTCACCGGCGCCCGATCCCGGTGTAGGTGAACCCGAGGCGCCGCACGGCCGCGGGATCGAGCAGGTTCCGGGCATCGACGATGGAGGGGACGGCCATGAGCGACAGGACGCGGCCGAAGTCGAGCCAGCGGAAGTCGTCCCACTCGGTCAGCACCACCACGACCGACGCATCCCGGGCCGCCTCGTAGGGGTCCGCCCGCAACGCAAGGCCGGACAGGTCGTCGGGCACGCTCGTCAGGTCGGTCCTGCGCTGCGACCGGAGTGCGTCGACGGGGACCGTGGGGTCGAAGGCCTGAACCCGCGCGCCCGACGCGGTCAGGCGATGGGCGATCTCCAGGCTCGGCGAATCCCGGCGGTCGTCGGTGTTCGCCTTGAAGGTGAGGCCCCACACGGCCACCGTCACGCCGTCGACCGAGCCGCCGCACGCCGTCTCGACCTTGGCCACCACCCGCGCCAACTGCTGCTCGTTGCTGGCGATGGCCCCGGCCAGCAACGAGAAGTCGTAGCCCGCCTCCTGTGCGATGTGCAGGAGCGCCCGGGTGTCCTTGGGCAGGCACGACCCGCCCCAGCCCGGGCCGGGGTGCAGGAACTCGAAGCCGATGCGCTTGTCGTAGCCGAGGCCGAGCATGACGTCACGCACGTCGGCGCCCACTTCCTCGCACAGCCCGGCGACCGCGTTGACGTAACTCAACTTGGTGGCCAAGAAACGCATTGGAGGCGTACTTGATGGTCTCCGAGGTGGTGGCATCGGTGACGATGAGGGGCGCCCCGGTGCCGGCGAACAGCGCTGCCGACCATGGCCGCCGCCTGTGCATCGTCGGCTCCCACCACGAGGCGATCGGGATGCAGGCTGTCGCGCACCGCGTTCCCCTCGCGCAGGAACTCGGGGTTGGAGACGACACGGACGTCGGAACGACCGATGACCTGCTCGACGAACGTGGCCGAACCGACGGGGACGGTCGACTTGTTGACCACGATGGTGCCGTGCTCGAGCAAGGGCCCCACTTCCTTGGCGGCCGCCTCCACGAAGGAGAGGTCTGCCGAGCCGTCGTCCCCCTGGGGCGTGGGCACGCACAAAAAGACGAACGCCGCCCCGGCGACGGCCTCCGCGGCCGATGCGGTGAAGTGCAGATTGCCGGCGGCGACCCCCTCGGCCACCAGATCGTCCAGGCCGATCTCGACGATCGGCATCCGCCCGCTGCGCAATGCGGCCAGCCGCGACGGATCTCGCTCGGCCAACACCACGCGGTGGCCGAAATGGGCCAGCGTGGCCGCGGTGGGGAGGCCGACGTAGCCGGCGCCGATGACCGCCACCGCCCGCGACTCGGGATCGGTGGCGCGCTTGTTCTTGTTCGCGTTCGTGCGTGCCGTCATGCCGCGGCCCCTGCGGCATCCAACGCCCGCACCAGCCGGACCAGTCCATCGTTCCAATCCGGCAGGGCCGGCAAGTCCGCTGAGCCGGAGCGCCATGTTGTCGAGCACCGAGTTGGCCGGCCGGGGCGCGGGGTACTTCGACGGGTCCAGGTCGGCGGTGGAGATCGCCTGCACGCGCGCCGGGTCGGCGCCGGCCGCCTCCATGATCGCCCGGACGAAACCACACCACGTGGTGGCCCCGCTGTTGGTCACGTGAAAGATGCCCGGCCGCCGGTCCGTCCCCAGGGTGACGATGGCAGCGGCGAGGTCGGCGGTGAAGGTGGGCGAGCCGTGCTGATCGTCGACGAAGCGCAGCGGGTCGGTCCCCGCCGCCAGCCGGAGGACGGTCTTGACCATGTTCTTCCCGTGGGCACCACAGACCCACGAGGTGCGCACGATGGTCGATCCGGGCGGGCACTCGCGTTCACCCGCCAGTTTGCTGGCGCCGTAAACGGACCTGGGATTGGGCGTATCCCACTCGCGGTAGGGCCGGGACGACGTCCCGTCAAAGACATAGTCGGTGGAGACGTAGAGCATGTGCGCGCCGACTGCCGACGCGGCTTCCGCCACGTTCCGGGTGCCGATGGCGTTCACCGCGTACGCAAGATCGACGTCGGTCTCGCAGGCGTCGACCGCGGTGAGCGCTCCGCCGTGCAGAACGAGGTCGGGCCGGAAGGCACGGAATACATACTGCACGGCATCACGATCGTCGACACGCATAGTGCCGATGTCCGTCGCCAACACCTCGTCGGTGGCCACGGGCCACGGGCCCTCCGGGTCCCAGCAGGCGACACCGCCGTCCGCCCACCGGCACCCGTCCGCTCAGTGCATCGAGCAGATCGCGTCCGAGCTGCCCGTCGGCACCGGTGACAAGAACTCGCATACGTCGGGCCGGCGTCAGCCGACCGAACCCCATCCGCCCTCGACGACCGGCGCCCGGGCGCGCAGCGGCTCCCACCAGGAGCGGTTGGCGGCGTACCACTCGACCGTCTCGGCCAACCCGTCTTCCCAGGCCACCGAAGGGGCCCACCCGAGCTGGGTACGGAGCTTGCTCGAGTCGAGCAGGTAGCGGCGGTCGTGCCCGGGGCGGTCGGGCACAATCTCCTTGAGCGACGCCGGCTTGCCCAGCGTCTTGAGCACGAGATCGGCGATCTCCATGATGGACGCCTCGATACCGCTGCCCACGTGATAGGTCTCGCCGACGACACCACGCTCGAGTACCGCTTCGATAGCGGTGCAGTGGTCGCGCACATGGAGCCATTCCCGACGGTTCTCGGTGGTGGCGTAGAGCGTCAGGTTCTTGTCGTCGAGGGCCGCTGTCGTGAACACCGGGATGACCTTCTCGGGAAACTGATAGGGGCCGTAGTTGTTGGAGCAATTGGTGATGGTGACGGGCAGGCCGTAGGTCTCGCCATAGGCCCGCACGGCATGATCCGCCCCGGCCTTGCTGGCGTTGTAGGGCGTACGGGGGCGATAGGGCGAGTCCTCCCGGAAGACCTCGTCCGTGTCGAGCGCCAGATCGCCGTAGACCTCGCAGGTACTGATGTGGTGGAACCGCGCGATGCCGACCTGGCGGGCCGCCTCCAGCAGCGTCTGGGTCCCGAGCACGTTGGTGCGGAAGAACAGCCCCGGGTTGAGGACGGCCAGGCTGTTGTGGGACTCGGCCGCGAAATGGACGATGGTGTCGATCTCCTCGTCACGTAGCGTCTTCTCGGCCAGCGGTCCGTCGCAGATGTCACCTTGGACGAAGACGATGGCATCCTCGACGTCGGCCAGATTCGGTCGGTTGCCGGCATAGGTGAGCACGTCATAGGCGACGACGTGGTCCTCAGGATGCTGTTCGACCCAGTAGCGGACGAAGTTCGACCCGATGAAACCGGCTCCTCCCGTCACGAGAAGGCGCATAAGGGCGAGAGTGTAGCCGCCATCTTCCGTTTGCTCGGTGACGGGTCCACCCCGGGGCAGCCCGCCGCGGACCGACAAAGTGCCCTCACCTGGGGAAATAGGTGCATCAGCGGGGTCGAAGGTGGACGACGTCACCCGCGGAGACCGTGTGGGTCCGCTGCGCCGTCTGCACGACGAGATGACCGGCGTCGTCGACCTCGACGGCCACGCCCACCACGGCGTCGCGCCGCCAGCTCCACCCGTCACCCGCTGTCCCAACGTGGCGCAGCGCTGGCGCAGCTCGGCCGCCACCTCCCGTCGTCCCGGAGCGCTGTCGAGGAGGACCCGCCGGGGCGAGAGCGCGTCGAGCAGGGCGACCAGCAGGGCGTCGCGGTCCACCGGCGTCGCGCTCAGATCGTTCAGGCAGGTGCCGCCCACGCCGACGGGACCGGGCCATCCGACGTTGAGCCCGAGCCCGACCACGAGGGCACAGCTCCCGGAGAGGAATTCCGCCTCGGCCAGGACGCCGGCCAACTTGGCGTCCCCCACCAGAAGGTCGTTGGGCCACTTGATCACCGCATCCACATCCGGCCACCCGGCGGCAGGCTTCCGCCGCGGCCAACGCCACCGCTGCGGTACAAAGATGCAGCTCAGAGGGGTCGAACTCGGGACGAAAGAGCACCGAAACGAGCAGCGACGCCCCCGGCGGCGACTCCCAGCGGCGATCCATACGACCCCGCCCGGCGCTCTGGTGGTCCGCCACCGCCACCAGTCCCTCGGGGGCCCCGGCCCGGGCTTCTCGGCGCAAATAGGCGTTGGTCGAGTCGATCTCGTCGAACCGGCGCACGTCCCAGGTCCCGCCCCACATGGCAGACACCCTAGGGTCCGTGCAATTGTGAAGTCCCCTTCCGAGTCGAAAGGCCCTTTGTGTTGAACAAGATCCTCATCGCCAACCGCGGCGAAATCGCCGTCCGTGTCATACGGACCTGCCGCGAGATGGGCATCGGCACGGTTGCCGTGTACTCCAACCTCGATCGCGAAGCACTGCACGTCCGCATGGCCGACGAAGCGTATGCGTTGGGCGGAGAAACGGCCGCGGAGAGCTACCTGAACACCGAGGCGATTCTGGCCGCCATCGAGCAGAGCGGGGCCGACGGCGTCCATCCCGGCTACGGCTTCTTCTCCGAGAACACCGACTTCGCCCGGGCTATCACCGACCGCGGCGTGACCTTCATCGGACCGCCCCCCGAAGCGATCGAGGTGATGGGCGACAAGATCAGCTCGCGTATCGCCGCCGAGCAGGCGGGCGTGGCCGGCGTCCCGGGCCGGTCCGAACCGTTGACGTCGCCCGACGAGGTCGTGGCGTTCGGCGAGGAGGTCGGGTGGCCGCTCGCCATCAAGGCCGCGTACGGCGGCGGTGGCCGTGGAATGAAGGTGGTGGAGTCCGCCTCCGAAGCGGCGGAGGCGATGGAGTCGGCCGCCCGCGAAGCGCAGGCGTACTTCGGCCGTCCCGAAATCTACGTCGAGCGCTATCTCGGCTGGCCGCGCCACGTGGAGATGCAGGTGCTCGGCGACACGCACGGCAACACGCTGTGGTTGGGCGAGCGCGACTGCTCGGCCCAGCGCCGTCACCAGAAGTTGGTGGAGGAGAGCCCCGCACCGGCCTTCCCCGACGACGGTGCGCCAGGCCATGGGCGAAGCTGCGGTCAAGGTCTCGAAAGCCTGCGGGTACTACAACGCCGGAACGGTCGAATTCCTCTTCCAGGACGGCGAATTCTTCTTCTTGGAGATGAACACGCGGCTGCAGGTGGAGCACCCGGTAACCGAGCTGGTCACCGGCCTCGACCTCGTGGCCTGGCAGATCCGCATTGCCTCGGGTGAGGAGTTGACCTTCGGCCAGGCCGACGTCCAACGCAACGGCCACGCCATCGAGGTGCGCATCAACGCCGAGGACCCGAGCGGCGGGCGCTTCTCCCCCTCGCCCGGCACCATCACGAAGTTCACCGCTCCGTCCGGTCCCGGTGTCCGGCTCGATGCGGGCTACGAGTCCGGAGACCTCGTCAGCCAGTTCTACGACAACCTCGTCGCCAAGCTCATCGTGTGGGCTCCCGACCGCGAGGCCGCCCGGCGCCGCATGTTGCGTGCCCTCGACGAGACACAGATCACGGGGATCGCCACGACGATTCCGGCGGACGTGGCCATCCTCACGCATCCGGATTTCGCCGAGGCCAAGCACTCCACCAAGTGGGTCGAGGACGTGCTGGACCTGAGTCAGCTCACCGTCGCCCCGGTCGACGTCCCCCCGGCGGACGCAGACGAAGCAGTGCCCACCGTGGAGCGCGACGTGACCGCCGAAGTCGACGGCAGGCGGTTCTCGGTCAAGCTCTGGGTGCCCGACCTCGGCCCGACGTCGGCCCCCCAGGCGGGCACGGCCCGGCCCCGGCGCTCGGCCACCTCCGCGTCGGCGGCGACCGGCTCGGGCGAGGTGGCGGTACCCATGCAGGGCACCATCGTCAAGGTGCTCGTGGCCGTGGGTGACAAGGTCGAAGTGGGGCAGACGATCTGCCTTCTCGAGGCCATGAAGATGGAGAACGCGGTGAACGCCGAGAAGGACGGGGTGATCAAAGAGGTGCGGGTCAGCGCGGGAGCTTCGGTCGGCGCCGGCGACATCGTGGCTGTGATCGAATAGGTGCTGTGACGATCGACCGACAAGCGGCCAAAGCCGCTGCGGCATCCGTCATCGCCGAGCGCCTGCCCGACCTGGTGGCGCTCAGCCACTCCGTCCACGCAACGCCCGAACTCTGCTTCGCCGAGACCCGATCCGCACATGCCGTGGCGTCGGCGATCCGCGCCGGGAGGCCTCTCGGTCACCGAGGGCGTCTACGACATACCCACGGCGTTCGAGTCGCGGTCGGGCGAAGGCGAACTGGTGGTCGCGGTCTGCGCCGAGTACGACGCCCTCCCCGACGTGGGACACGCCTGCGGGCACAACATCATCGCGGCGAGCGCTGTGGGAGCCGGGCTGGCCCTCGCCGCCGTCGCCGACGACATCGGCCTGCAGGTCCGGATCCTCGGGACGCCGGCCGAGGAGGGTGGCGGCGGCAAGATCTTCATGCTCGAGCGCGGCGCCTTCGACGATGTCCACGCGGCGATGATGGTCCACCCGTGGCCGGTCGAGCGCATGACCGGCGCCTGCCTCGCGGTGGCCCACTTCGACGTGCATTTCACCGGCAAGGAGGCCCACGCCTCCGCCGCTCCCTGGGAAGGGGTGAACGCGCTCGACGCGATGACCATCGCGCAGGTCTCCCTCGGCCTCCTGCGCCAACAGCTGCCGCCCGGGGACCAGGTGCACGGAGTGATCACCCGCGGCGGCGGTGCGGCCAACGTCATCCCCGCCGCTGTCACGGGCCGCTTCATGGCCCGGTCGCGCACCATCGGCGGACTCTCGGCCCTCGAACCGCGTGTCCGGGCCTGTTTCGAGGCAGGCGCCCTCGCATCGGGCTGCACGGTCCGCTACGAGAGCTTGTCGCCCAACTACTCCCACATGGAGGCGGACCCGGGGCTGGTGGCGGCGTATCGAGCCAACGCTGAATCACTCGGCCGCACCTTCGAAGCAGACGATGCCGACACGCCACTCCCGACATTCTCGACGGACATGGCCAACGTGTCGCTGGCGGTCCCCACCATCCATCCGCTCATCGGCATCGAGACCGGTGGTGCCGTGAATCACCAGCACGAGTTCGCGGCAGCGTGCATCACCCCCTCGGCCGACGCCGCGGTGCGCGACGGTGCCCTCGCTCTCGCCTGGACAGCCATCGACGCAGCTACCGACCCGGCGTTGCGCGACCGGCTGCTCGGCTCGTGATCCCCGCAAACTCGTGATCACCGAGCACGCGATCCTCCCGGTCATACCGGGTCAAGAAGGAGCGTTCATCGAGGCGATGGACCGGGCCACGTCGATCATCGCCTCGGCCCCCGGATTCATCTCGCTACGTGTCGAGCGCTGCATCGAGCAACCCAGCTCGTTCCTCCTCCTCGTCCAGTGGGAATCGCTCGAAGCCCACATCGAGGGCTTCCGCAATTCGGACGCGTTCGGCGAATGGCGGGCGCTGCTGCACCACTTCTACGACCCATTCCCCGTGGTCGAGCACTTCGAAACCATCGCCACCGCATAGATCGCGGCTGTCCGGCTCGCCACCCGGCTCAGCCACCCGGCTCAGCCACCCGGTGAATAAACCCCGAATTCACCGCGCAGCACGTCGGCCACCTCGCCCAAAGTGGCCATGACGGCCAGAGCGGCCTTCATCGGGACGAGGAGGTTCCCGTCGCCTTTCGCCGTCGCCGCGACATCTGACAGTGCGGCGTCGACCGCCGCTTGATCACGTGCGGCGCGGACCGAACGTGTGCGGTCGATCTGGGTCTGCTGGAGAGTCACGTCGATCGGGAAGACCTCGGCCGGCTCGCTCTCCGCATCCGTGAAGCGGTTCACCCCGACCACGACCTTCTCCCCGCTGTCGACCGCCTTGGCAAAGCTGTACGCCGCACTCTCGATCTCATCCTGCATGAAGCGGGCCTCGATCGCCGCCACCGCGCCTCCCAACGCGTCGATACGGTCGAGATACTCATTGGCCGCCTTCTCAACCTCATCGGTGAGCGACTCAACGAAGTAGGAACCGGCGAGAGGATCGACGGTGTCGGCCACCCCCGACTCGAAGCCGACGATCTGCTGGGTGCGCAGTGCGATTTTGGCGGCCCGCGTCGTCGGGAGGCCGAGTGCCTCGTCGAAGCCGTTGGTGTGCAAGCTCTGCGTACCGCCCATGGCTGCGGCCAGGGACTGGAGGGTGACCCGCACGATGTTGTTCTCGGGCTGCTGGGCCGTCAACGTCGATCCGCCTGTCTGGGTGTGGAAGCGCAGCATCTTCGAGCGCGGATCCTTGGCCCCGAAGCGCTCGGTCATGATGCGGGCCCACATGCGGCGGGCGGCCCGGTACTTGGCCACCTCCTCGAAGAGGTTGTTGTGGGCGTTCCAGAAGAACGACAGCCGCGGAGCGAAGGCGTCGATGTCCATGCCGGCCGCGATCGCGGCTTCCACGTAGGCGATGCCGTTGGCCAGGGTGAAGGCGATCTCCTGGACCGCCGTCGATCCCGCCTCGCGAATGTGGTAGCCGGAGATCGAGATGGTGTTCCAGTTCGGCAGGTTGGCGGCGCAGTACGAGAAGGTGTCGACGATGAGCCGCATCGACGGCCGGGGCGGGTAGATGTACGTCCCCCGGGCGATGTACTCCTTCAAGATGTCGTTCTGGATGGTGCCGCGGATCTTCTCCCCCGGGACGCCCTGCTCCTCGGCCACCAGTTCGTAGAGGAGCAGCAGGATGGCACCGGTGGCATTGATGGTCATGGAAGTGGTGACCTTGTCCATCGGCAGGTCGGCCATGAGGAGCCGCATGTCGGCCAGCGAGTCGATGGCCACGCCCACCTTTCCCACCTCGCCCTCGGCCCGCGGATGGTCCGAGTCGTAGCCCATCTGGGTGGGGAGGTCGAAGGCGCACGAAAGGCCGGTCTGGCCGGCGTCGAGGAGGAACTTAAAGCGCTCGTTGGTGGATTCGGCCGAACCGAATCCGGCGTACTGGCGCATCGTCCAGAGCTTCGAGCGGTACATCTCGGCATGCACGCCCCGCGTGTAGGGGAAGGATCCGGGCTCGCCCAGCTTCGTTGCGGGATCCCAACCGACGAGATCGTCCGCTCGGTAGACCGGCTGGATCTCAATTCCCGAATCCGTCCGATGCTCCTGGCTGTCCTTCATTTGTGGCGTCACGTCCATAGAGCCTACGAGACAGCGGAGGCCGACGACCTATTGGGCCCATGCCCCTCCTCCTAGAATTGACGGCATGTCGCTCCGTGCACGCTTGTCGATGGTGGTCGTGTTGGCCGCCATCGTGCTCGGGGGCTTCATGCCGCAGGCGCTCCTGACCGGCACCTATGCCGCAGCCGGTCAGATGGCCATCGCTCGCCCGGGTCCGCCCACATTCCCTTCGGGGTGCGCCGGCACCAGCTGTAGCAAGAGCGCTCCGGCCGCGCCCACTCCCGTCCTCACCATCGCCGCGTTGGCGGGCACGGTGGGTGTACTCCTCAAGGCCTCGGGCGGCGGCTTGTCCCGCCGCCTCCGCACCCTCACCCGGCGGCTTCCCCGCGGCATCGCTTCGTCGTTGTTCCATCCCCCGCAGTTCTCCACGCACGCGCTTCTGGCTGCCTGAGCAGCCACGCCTGCCCGTGGGGCCCGCGCAATCGCGCGTGCGGTTCTCACGGATCTCAACCCTTTGCGGCGCGCCTTCGCGCCCGTACTTACTATCGGAGAACTCTCATGTCGAAAGACCCTTCGCGTCACACACCTCTGACCGGCGACGCGCCGCAAGCCGCAACAAATTGCCGGCCAACGAGCCGCCGGCCAAGAAACCCGGAAATAACCCTAGAAATTCGCCGAACGACAGGCCGCCAAACAGCGTGCCGCCGCCGTGGCAGCGCGCCGGCGAAGGAACCGCCTCCTCGGGCTGGGATCCATTGTTATGGCCGTTGTCGTCGTCGTCGTACTCGTCGCCGTCTGGGCGGGCGGCCATGGCGGATCCACCGGTGCGTCCGAGACGTCACCCGCCGCCGGCACGCCGATCGCAGCGGCCGTCACGAGCAAATTGGCATCGGTCTCGCTCAGCAGCCTGGCCGATGCGCCGAGCAGCGGGATTGTGGCCGCTCCCGAAGCGATCAGCGACAGCCAAGCTGACGGCGGACGGAAAGCCCGATCTGCTCTACATCGGCGCCGAGTTCTGCCCGGTCTGCGCCACCGAACGGTGGGCGATGTATGTGGCTCTCTCGAAGTTCGGAACCTTCAGCCGTCAGCCCGGAGAGATCCACTCGGCCGTACGGGACGGGGACATCCCCACGTTGACGTTCTACAACTCGACGTACTCGAGTCCCTACTTCACCTTCACGCCGGTGGAGACGACCACCAATCAGCCTGATGGCAATTACTACGTGTCCCTCCAGACACCGACCGCAGCGCAACAGAAGTTGTGGACGTCCCACACGGACGAGTCGTTCCCCTGGGTCGATTTCGGGGGAAAGATGGAGCTCACCACCGCGCAGTACAGACCCGACGGTGCTCGAGGGCGCTTCGTTCGCCGATATCGCCAAGGACATCGGGAACAACTCCACGGCGATCGGCGCCGACATCGACGCGTCGGCCAAGGTGCTCATTCAGACGATCTGCAGCACGCTGAGCGGCAACAAGCCCGCCGCGGTCTGCAACGCCGTCGGCAATGGATGAGGTACAGAGCCGCTCCCTCCGCTGGGCGGGGCTGGTGGGAACTGCCGCCAGCCTCGCCGGCCTCGGGGTCGCCGGCTACCTGACCTATGAGCACTACACCGGCTCGGCCAACCTGGTGTGCTCGGACAAAGGCATCGTCAACTGCCTGGCCGTGACCACCAGCGCGTACTCGAAGGTGGCCGGCGTGCCTGTCGCCGTTCTGGGTCTGGTCTTCTTCGCCGTGATGGTGGTCCTCCAACTGCCCGCCATGTGGAGGCGGACGGATCACCTGATCCGTCGGGTGAGGGTGGCGTGGTCAGTCGTCGGGCTGGCCACGGTCCTCTACCTGCTTTCGACGGAGCTGTTCAGGATCGACGCCATCTGCCTGTGGTGCACCGCGGTGCACGTGTTGACGTTCGTCGTGTTCATTTCGACGGTCCTCGGCACCCTGAGCATGACGGACCCGGCGGAGGACGTCGACGGGCTGGACCCTGTGGCCGCCCCCTGAGAGCCGGCCGCCCATGACGGCAGCCGGTCAGCTGCCGTACATCAGCGACCCCGGCGTCGTCAGTAACTCGCCCGACTCCAACCATGTCTTGAGGCCGGAGAGGATCATGGGCCAGCCGCCGTAGAGCTGTGCGTTGGCGCCTTCACGCAACTGATCGTGGATGACGGTCAGTTGGCAGGAGTCTTCGACCTGCGTGATCTCCCACGTCACCCGGGAGGGGCCCTCGCTCTTCACGTCGTCGCCCCACAGCGCCGTCATGGTGTGCACCAGTCGCCGGGCGGGTCGACCTCGAGGACTTCACCCCCGCCGAGCAGCAGGTCGACGTCGGGCACGCCCATCTGCAGAGGAGAACCGACCTTCCAGTCCGAGGTGACGCCGGCGCCGAAGTTGTACTTCTTGCGGATCTCGGGGTCGGTGATCGCCTCCCAGAGGCGCTCGGGCGTGGTGCGGATGTAGATCTCGAATACCTTCTCCATCTGACGCTCCAGTCCTTTCTTGAGGTCGCTGAGCCCGGCCACCCAGGGCTCCGCGTACTTGCTCACCCAACGGTCGTGGACGAGCCTGATCGGGACGGGGTTCAGGAAATGGAGCTTCTCCCGGCCTTGCCGCCGGGTCACCACCAGCCCTGCCTCCTCGAGAACCTTGAGGTGCTTCATGACGCCGAATCGCGTCATTTCGAAGCGCCCCTCCAGCTCGCCCAACGTCTGCCCGTCCCGGAGGAAGAGCTCGTCGAGCAGGCTGCGTCTCGTCGGATCGGCGAGGGCCCTGAAGACATCGTCCACGTGGGACAGAATAGGTGACCATTTAGTCACATGTCAAGGCTGGCCGCCCGGCGGCAGAGTCGGCAGTGTGAGTGCTGCACGCGGGGCCGGTGACAACCCGCACGGTGGGCCTGGGCGCCTTGTAAATCTGACCGCTAGACTTCTAGCGTTGAACTTTTACAGTAGCCGGGGACGGGGCTGGCCAGCCGGCGACACCTGGCCAACGGTGTCGGAGCGGTCACGTCGGGCTGTGGCCGACCGGACCCACGGGACCCACCGGATCCACCGGGCCGCTCGGACCGGCCAGGAACCGGGCCAACTCTGCCTCCTCGGCGTCGTCGGCCGCATCGAGCTGGCGATCGATACGGACCGCTTTGCGCTCCTCGAGGTGCATCCACTCCAGGGCGACCGGGATCATCGGCCACAGCATGAGGGTGTCACCGGCCACCCACATGAGGACGCCGCCGATGTGGAGATCGTCGACCAGCGAAGGGCCCCACGTGCGGTGGAAGGTGAGGTATGCCGGGAACAACTCCTTCACCTGCTGGTCGAGCGAGAGCCCCGTGAAGGTGTCGATGGGAATGGCCAGGAAGAGGTACCCGAACTTCAAGGCGGGGTGCAGCCGGTAGCAGTTGGGATCGTCCCCGAAGATCTGTCGCCAGAACATGTAACCCAACGCCAGGAAGAGCAGGTGTTCGACGTTGTCGATGGCGGGGTGCTCGAGCGTGTAGTTGTACCAGACCGTCAAGTGGGTAATCGGGATCAGCACGGCGTACGCAACGAACGCCACGGCGGGGTGGCCGAGCACACGGGCGATCGCGCGAACGCAGCACCGCTGTGACCCGCGCGTGGGCCGTTCCGGTCGTGGCCGTCCACAACAGCTTGATAGGGGACGAAATCGCGAAGAGAGGCGCCGCCACCATGATCAGGAGCAGATGTTGGACCATGTGGTCCCAGAACAACTCCTGCTGGTACACGCCGATGAAGGTGAAGATCGAGATGGCGGTGGTGACCAGTCCGCCGATGAAGGCCGCCGTCTTGAGGGTGGACCAAGGATGGCGCGGGTGGAGCCGATTCGCTCGCTGGACACCCCAGAGGTAGAGCACCAGGGCACCCAGGATCAGCACGACGGGAATGGCGTTGAAGGTGGTGGAGAGCAGTTGACTCCCCTGCAACGGCGGCAGCGAGGCGACGGCCAGCAGGGTCATCATGCGCGTCCACCGTACAGCGGCCCTTCAGGGGCCACCAGGTCGGCTCAGCCGTGTTGCCAGAGTCGTTGGTTGAGGGTCCGGGTGCCGTGGAGCGCGACCGCATCGAGCTCGGCCAGCTCGTTGTCGTCCAGACGCCAGCCCAGTGCGCCGGCGTTGTCCAGGGCCTGCTTTGCGTTCTTGGCGCCCGGGATCGGAATGGCGCCCTTGGCGATGATCCAGGCCAGGGCGACCTGGCTCGGCGTGCGGTCCCCGTGTGCTGTGCCGATGCGGCGCAGCACGTCGACAACCTTGTCCACCTCTTCCATCGGGTGCGGTCGAGAAGTCGCGCGCCTTCGGGGGCGGATTCTCGACGGAGAACTTGCCGGTCAGCCGGCCCTGGCCGATCGGCGAATACGCCAGCGGGACCACACCCAGTTCGCGGCAGCAGTCCAGTAGGCCCACCGTCTCGGGCATCGCTGCGCAGGAGCGAGAACTCGATCTGGTTGGTGGCCAGGCGCAGGCCCCGTCTTGCGGAGCGCGGCGTCGATCGATCTGGTCTCCTTCGCCGAATAGTTCGAGACGCCGATGGCCTTGATCAATCCCTTCGGCGTGGGCGGCGGCCAGCGCATCAGCCATGGCGCTGTGGGAGCGCAAGGAGATCGGACCGTGAATCTGGTACAGGTCGATGGCATCGATCCCGAGGCGTTCGAGCGAGGCTTTCGCCGACCGGACGCAGCGCGGAGGTGACCGCCAGTTTCCACGGCATCGGCATGAACTTGGTGGCGATGGCCACCTTGGACCGCGCCGAAGGATCGCGGGCCAGCAGGCGACCGATGATGCGCTCGCTCTCGCCGCCTCCGTAGACCTCGGCGGTGTCGAACAGGGTGACGCCCGCTTCGATGCAGGCGTTCCATGCCTCGCGGATCGTCGCTTCGCTGTACGAGCTGTCGTACCCGCCCATGCCCCAGGTGCCCTTGTCCCCCCAGGCCCAGGTGCCCACCCCGAGAGGTGGCACCGTGACGTCCGAGCCGGCGAGCGTGATGCGGTCGCCGGCCTGCGGCACGGCGACGTCAGTCACCGGAGGAGAGGTGACGTTCGGGGATGAGGGCGGAGGAATCAGTGTGAGGGTCAGTGCGCGTGCGGCATGCAGAGATCGTCGTACTCCGCGATGACGATCTCGCCGGCGTCGGGCCCGCAGGCGGGACAGGCCGGGTCGCGCCGCACCTTGAAGGTGCGGAACGACTGCTCGAGCGCGTCATAGGAGAGGAGGCGGCCGACGAGCGGGTCGCCGAGGTGGAGCAGCATCTTGATGGCCTCGATCGCCTGGATCGAACCGATGATGCCCGGCAGCACGCCGAGCACGCCCGCTTCGGAGCACGACGGTGCCAGCTCGGCCGGCGGCGGCTCGGGGATGAGGCAGCGGTAGCACGGTCCGTTGTAGGGGTCGAAGACGGTGGCCTGGCCCTCGAAGCGGAAGATGGAGCCGTGCACCACCGGAATCCGCTTGAGCAGCGCGGCATCGTTGACGAGATACCTCGTCGGGAAGTTGTCCGTCCCGTCCACGATCACGTCGTAGCCGTCGATCACGTCGAGGACGTTGTCGGCGCCGAGGCGCACGTCGTAGGTGACGACGTTCACGTCGGGGTTCAGCGCGGTCAGCGTCTTCTTGGCCGAGTCGACCTTGCGGTCCCCGACCCGGTCCATGTTGTGGAGGATCTGGCGCTGCAGGTTCGACTCGTCCACCACGTCCATGTCGATGATGCCGAGCGTGCCGACGCCGGCTGCGGCCAGGTACAGCGCCGCGGGCGAGCCCAGGCCGCCCGCACCGAGCAGGAGCACCTTGGAGTCGAGCAACTTCAGCTGACCCGTCTCGCCGATCTCGGGCAGGAGCAGGTGGCGCTGGTAGCGGTTGCGCTGGGCCGGGCTCAGGGTCCGTGGCGCGGCCCAGGGGCGGCCGTCGTCCTTCCACTTGTTGAAACCGCCGACGAGGGACTGCACGTCGGTGTAGCCGAGCTCACCCAGGGTCTTGGCGGCGAAGGCCGAACGCACGCCACCGGCGCAGTACACGACGACCGGGCCGCTCTTGTCGGGCAGCTTGCCCTCGACCTGGAATTCCAGGTGGCCGCGGGGCAGGTGGACGGCGTTGGGGATGGCGCCCTGCTCGTACTCGTCGGGCTCGCGCACATCGAGGAAGGTCGTACCACCCTCGCTCAGGATCTGCTCTGCGTCCTGCTGCTCCACCTCACGGATGGACTTCTTCGCTTCGTTCAGTAGATCTCGTGGTGTCGGCATTCTCTACCTCCAAGTGCGTGAAACACTACCAGCGGGGTCAACATTCCCTCCTGTGGGTTCCCCTCTGGGAAACTGCGCCCATGGAACTCCATGAGGCCATCCGCCGCAGGGCCATGGTCCGGAGTTTCGCAGCCGATGCCGTGGACCCGGCGGTTGTCGACCGCATCGTGGCGGCGGCATTGCGGGCTCCGAGCGCCGGCAATACCGGAGGGACCTGTTGGATCGTGCTCTCCGGCCCCGCCGAAACGGCCCGGTACTGGGAGGCCACGACGGACGAGGCCTGGCGCACGACCAGCCCGCGGGCCGCCGGGCTGCGACGGGCGCCGGTGATCCTCCTGGCCTATGCCTCGGCCAACGCATACGTGTCCCGGTACGCAGAACCCGACAAGGCCGACCCGCGCTTGGGCACCGACGACGCGGCTTGGCCCGTGCCGTATTGGACCGGCGATGCGGCGTTCGGCGTGATGACCGTCCTGTTGGGCGCCGTCGACGCCGGTCTTGGGGCGTGCATCCTGGGCAACTTCCGGGGGAGGACGCACTTGCCCGGTCCCTGTCCGTCCCCTCCACATGGCACCTCTTCTGCGCGGTCACCCTCGGGTACCCCGACGGCAACGACCACCGATCCCGCTCGTTGGACCGTGCCCGTCCCGACCCGAATGCGCGGATCCACCGCGGCCGCTGGGGGGCTTGACAAAGCGCGACGACCTCAGCCTGAGATCCCCTCCGCCAGGTCGTCGAAAAAGGCTCGCCACCCTGCCTCGGCTTGTGCATAGTTCTCGGGCGGCATGTGGCCGCCGCTCTGGGTGAACGTCATCTCGGTGCCACCATCGATCTCTTTGAAGTCCACCGTCACCCGTTCGAATTGGTCGCCGGGGCGATCGCTCAGGCTCAGGACGAGTCGGTGCGGGGCGTCAAGTTCGAGGTACGAACCGTGCCAACCGATCTCCGTGCCGTCCCCGAGGATCATGCGGGCGCTCCACGCACCGCCGACCCGCAGGTCCATGCTGACATCCTCCACGGCCGTGGAGGCGGTGCCGAACCAGCGGCCGAACGCGGTCGGATCCGTCCATGCCTCGAAGACGGCCTTCGGTGGTGCAGTGAACGTGCGGGTGATCGAGATGTCGGTCTCTCGGTCGGTCATTGCGGTGGTCCTTCCTGTTCCTGTTCCTGGTTGGTGAGGTGCTGCTCGAGGCGGTCGAAGGAAGTTGCCCAAAGTTGGCGGTAGTCGCCCAACCAGCCGCTCGCATAGGCGAGAGCCTCAGGTCGTAAGCGGCAGGGCCGTTGCTGCGCCCTCCGGCTCCTGTCGACGAGGCCAGCCGTGTTCCAGCACCCCCAGGTGCTTGGAGACAGCCTGGAAGCTCATCGAGAACGGCTGGGCGAGTTCACCAACAGTGGCCTCTCCGGACGACAACCGGTCCACAATGGCGCGGCGCGTCGGATCGGCCAGGGCCGCGAACACGGCGTTCAGCCTTCGCTCGTCGACGCCGACACCGGACCTCTTTCTTCAACCATTGAGTTGAATACTAGGCCGGGATGGCAGCGTCTGCAACCCCTCGGTTGAATTAGCCGCCGAGAGCGCCCACTCGGCCGCCACCGAGCCGGGGCGGCGCCTCAGGACCCCCCCTCAGCCCTCCCGGCGGGAAAGAAGGTGATCCGGACCCTCCTGCCAGCGCGCCATCGCCCACAGCAAGTCCGACAGCCGGTTGAGATAGGTGATGACGGAAGAACCCTCCACCGGGTCACCCACCGCCAAGCGCTCGGCCCGCCGCACGATGGTCCGGGCGAAGTCGAGGGCGGCCGAGACTCGGTTCTCGCCGGGAACGGTGAAGTCGCTCGGGATGTCGGGTCGCTCACGAAGCTCGTCGATATCGCGCTCCAACGCAAGGACCATCTCTGCGGTCACCAGGGTCACACCCGGCTTGAGCTTGTGCCGGTTCTCCGGGGCGGTGGCGACTTCAGCCATCAGCATGTAGAGGTCCCGCTCGAGAGCAGTGAGCCTCTGGTTGAGCTCGGAGCCCGGCGCCGACTCCGCCCGGGCCACGCCGATGGCCGACTGCGCCTCGTCCACGACGCCGTTTATCTCAATCTGCGCCGAGTCCTTGCGCACCCGCCCGCCGTAATAGAGCCCGGTCGTCCCGTCGTCGCCCGTCTTGGTATAGATCTTCGGAGTCACGCTGGACTCGATGCTATCGGGGCTCGTCCAGGGCCCCCGGGCCTCCCCGGTATCCTGGAAGCACCATGTCACGCTCGCCGGAACTCCTGGGCCGCCTCGACCCTGCGGCATCCACCTATCTTCAGGCGCTGCGGGAACGGGTGCTCATCTTCGATGGTGCGATGGGCACCAACCTGCAGATGCTCGGCCTGGACGCTGACGATTTCGGTGGCCCCGACCTCGAGGGGTGCAACGAGATCCTGATCAGCACGCGCCCCGATCTCATCGCCCAGGTGCACCGGTCGTTCTTCGAGGTCGGGTGCGACGTCGTCGAGAGCGGCACGTTCGGCTCCTCCCCGGTCGTGCTGGCCGAGTACGGGCTGGCCGACCGCGCCCGTGAGATCAGCCGTTCCGGGGCGGAGATCGCGAAGGCAGTTGCGGCCGAGTTCGCCACCCCGGAACGCCCGCGCTGGGTAGCCGGCAGCATGGGACCCGGCACCAAATTCCCCACTCTGGGCCAGATCCCCTACGCCGACCTGCGGGACGCCTACGAGGAACAGGCCCTGGGGCTCCTCGAGGGCGGCGTCGACTTTCTCTTGATCGAGACGGTCTTCGACCTCCTTTCGGCCAAATCCGCCATCAACGGCGCCCGTCGCGCCATGGTCGCCCTCGACAGGATCGTCCCGATCCAGGTCCAGGTCACCATTGAACTGACCGGTCGCATGCTTCCGGGCACCGAGATCGGGGCGGCCCTCACCGTGCTGAGCGCGATGCAGGTGGATGTGGTCGGCCTCAACTGCGCCACCGGGCCGGTCGAGATGAGCGAAGCCCTCCGGCATCTCTCTTCGGCCAGCCTCGTCCCCATCGCCTGCGTCCCCAATGCGGGACTCCCCTCGGTGGTCGACGGCCAGATGCACTACGACCTGACCCCCGACCAGTTGGCCGATCACTTGCATCGCTTCATCACCGAGTTCGGCGTCACGGCAGTCGGGGGATGCTGCGGCACGACCCCGGCGCATCTCGCAGCCGTCGTCGAGCGCTGCGCCGACGCCACACCGGCGGTGCGGAACCCGGTGGAGGAGCCCTCGGCCGCCTCCATCTACACCTCGGTCCCCTTCCGCCAGGACACCTCATTCCTGGTGGTCGGTGAGCGCACCAACGCAAACGGCTCCAAGCGCTTCCGTGAGGCCATGCTCGAAGCGGACTGGGACACGTGCGTGGCCATGGCCCGCGATCAGATCAAGGAAGGCGCGCACGTGATCGACGTCTGCGTCGACTACACCGGGGCCGACGGCGTGGCGGACATGACCGCGATCGCCAGCCGGTTCGCCACGCAGGCGAGCGTGCCGCTGATGGTCGACTCGACCGAGGGCCCCGTGGCGCGGGCTGCTCTCGAATGGATCGGCGGACGCCCCATCCTCAACTCGGTCAACCTCGAAGAAGGTGATGCACCGGGCACCCGGCTCGATACGTTTTTGCGTCTTGCCCGCGAGTTCGGCGCCGCGGTGGTCTGCACATGTATCGACGAGGAAGGCCAGGCGCGCACGGCCGAGTGGAAGCTGCGGGCGGCGCGCAACATCCGCGACATCGCCGTCGATCGCTACGGCCTGGCGCCCGAGGACCTGCTCTTCGACCCGCTGGCACTCCCACTCTCCACCGGTATGGAGGAGAGCCGCAACGACGGGATAGAGACGATCGGGGGCATACGGTCCATCAAGGCCGAGTTGCCCGGCGTCTCCACCATCCTCGGGCTGTCCAACGTCTCGTTCGGCCTGAACCCCGCAGCGCGCCAGGTGCTCAACTCCGTGTTCCTCCATGAGTGTGTCGAAGCCGGGCTCGACTCGGCCATCGTGCACGCCTCGAAGATCCTCCCGCTGTCACGCATAGAGGAGCGGGCCAAGGAGCTCAGCCTCGACCTGGTCTACAACCGGCGCACCGACTCCTACGACCCGCTGCAGGAACTGCTGGCTCTCTTCGACGGAGTCAAGGTCAACGCAGGCAGCGAGGACGCCCATCTCGACTGGCCCGTGGACCAGCGCCTTTCGCAGCGGATCATCGACGGGAACCGCAACGGGCTCGACGATGACCTGGCCGAGGCCCTCGACTCGGGACTGCCTGCGTTGGCCATCGTCAACGATGTCCTCCTCGAGGGCATGAAGGTCGTCGGGGAACGCTTCGCCTCGGGCGAGATGCAACTTCCCTTCGTCCTGCAATCGGCCGAGACGATGAAGGCGGCGGTGGCGTACCTCGAGCCGCACATGGAGAAGTCCGATCAGGGGGGCAAGGGCACGGTGGTGTTGGCCACCGTCAAGGGCGATGTGCACGACATCGGGAAGAACCTGGTGGACATCATCTTGACCAACAACGGCTACGAAGTGATCAACCTCGGCATCAAGATCGGCATCAACGAAATGATCGTTGCCGCCCAGGAGCACAACGCCGACGCCATCGGGATGAGCGGGCTCCTGGTGAAGTCGACCTTGATCATGCGCGAGAACCTGGTCGAGCTCAATCAACGCGACCTGGCCGACTTCCCCATCCTCCTCGGGGGTGCCGCGCTCACCCGGACGTACGTCGAACGCGACCTGCGCGAGATCTATGACGGTCGCCTCTTCTACGGGCGCGACGCCTTCGAAGGGTTGCGCACCATGGACCGTTTGGTCGAGCTGAAGAAGTCAGGCGAGGAAGACCAGGTCTTCGGGCGCGAGATCTCCAAGAAGAACGTGCCGAAGCGGAGCCGACTGGAACCGCAGGAGACCACACCGGTCGAGGGTCAACCGGCCCGATCCGCCGTGGCCGCCGACAATCCGCTGTTCGTGCCCCCGTTCGTGGGTACCCGGGTGGCCAAGGGCATACCGATCGACGACATTGCCGAATACCTGAACCTGACCGCGCTCTTCCGCAACCAGTGGGGTTTCCGCCCCGAGAACGGCGAGGACGACAACGAGTTCAAGACCCGGGTGAGAGCCACCCTCCGTGAAGAGTTGGCCAAGGCCAAGGAGGGTGACCTCCTCATCCCCCAGGTCGCCTACGGACACTTCGCCGCCAACGCCGAAGGGAACGACCTCATCATCTGGAAGGACGAGTCCCGGACGGCCGAGTGGATGCGCTTCACCTTTCCGCGCCAACGCAAAGAGCCTTGGTTGTGCATCGCCGACTTCTTCCGCTCCACCGACTCGGGCGACCAGGACTTCGCCAGCTTCATGCTGTGCACCATCGGGCACCGCGCCTCCGAGGAGGCGGCCCGGCTCAAGGACGAAAACCGGTACTCGGATTACCTGTTCCTCCATGGTCTCGGCGTCGAGATGGCTGAGGCGACGGCGGAGTACTGGCACCACCGCGTACGGGAAGAGCTCGGCTTCGCCGACGAGGACGGCCCCTCGCTGGCCGGCCTCTTCCGCCAGACCTACCGGGGCGGGCGCTACTCCTGGGGCTATCCGGCCTGCCCGGACCTCACCGACAACGCAAAGGTGGTCGAGCTCCTCGGCGGCGAACGCATCGGCGTGACGGTGAGCGAGGGGTTCCAGATGGAGCCGGAACAGACCACCGACGCCATCATCTGCCACCACCCTGAGGCCAAGTACTTCGTGGCGTGACTCTGCGACCACTCCGGTACTCGATCAACATCACGTTGGACGGGTGCTGCGATCATCGTGCAATCCCCCCCGACGAAGACTTGCATCGTCACGCCGCCGAGAACCTCGACGCGGCCGATGCCCTTCTCTTTGGCCGGGTGACGTACGAAATGATGGAAGCAGCGTGGCGGCCGCCGACGACGACGGGAGCGAGACCTGAGTGGATGGAACCCTTCGCGCAGACGATCAATGCGGCGAAGAAGTACGTCGTGTCGGACACCCTGCAGCAGGTGGATTGGAACGCCGAACTCGTGCGCGGGGATCTGCGCACGGGCGTTCAGCAACTCAAGCGGGCGCCGGGCAGGGGACTGTTGGTGGGAGGCGTGAAGCTCCCCCTGGCGTTGATGGAGCTGGGATTGATCGACGAATACGAATTCGTGGTGCATCCCCGACTCGCGGGTCACGGGCCGACGTTGTTCGCCGGGCTTTCGCAGCAGGTCGACCTGAAGCTCGTGAGCCGGCTGGAGTTCAGCTCGGGGGCAGTGGCGATGCGCTACGAACCGAGAAGGTAGCCATCAGGTGAGACGGACCGGCTGCCTGTGTCCGACGCCGCCCGGCGACGCTGCCGTCGCGGACTCCGCTGCCTTCACGGACGCCGCTGCCGTCACGGACGCCGCTGCATCACGGGCGTGGTAGCTCGACCGGGTGAGCGGCGAAGCTTCCACGTGCGGCACGCCCAACTCGGCGCCGATCTGCTTGAGGCGTTCGAACTCTTCGGGTGACCAGTACCGCGACACCGGGAGATGGGCGCTGCTCGGCCGTAGGTACTGGCCGATCGTGATGATCGAAACGCCTACGGCCCGGAGATCGGCCATGGTGGCGACGACCTCATCCTCCTGCTCACCGAGTCCGACCATGAGCCCCGACTTGGTGACCAGCCCGGCCGCGCCTGCCCGGGCCAGGACGCCCAGGCTGCGGGCGTAGCCGGCGGAGGGTCGGACGGCCCGCTGCAACCGGGCCACGGTCTCGATGTTGTGATTGAGGACGTCGGGCCGCGCCGCGTAAATCAATTCCAGCGATTCCGCGTCGCCGCGACAATCCGAGATCAGCACCTCGACGGTCGTGCCGGGGGAACGCTCCCGTATGGCTCCGATGGTCTGCGCCATGGCTCCGGCTCCACCGTCTTGCAGGTCGTCGCGGGCCACGCAGGTCACGACGGCGTGTCCCAAGCCCATGCGCTCGACCGCTCGCGCCACCCGATCCGGCTCGTCGGGCGAGAGCGCCAGAGGGTGCCTGGTATCGACCTGGCAGAACCCGCACGCGCGGGTGCAACGCTCCCCGTTGATCATGAAGGTCGCCGTCCCTTGCGACCAGCATTCGTAGATGTTGGGGCAGCCCGCTTCTTCGCAGACCGTGGCCAACCCGAGATCGTGCACCGTCTTGCCGAGCGAGAGGTACTCCTTGCCCATACGCACCGGCACCCGCAACCATTCCGGTTTGCGCTGGGAGATCTCCAACCCCGCCTCGGGCGACACCCCGGCTTGGCGTAGCCGGCGCAGGAGCGGCCTTTCGGTCTCCACCTCGGTGGCGCCCGGAGTGCGGGCAGAGCCGGTGACGACATCGTGGCGATCGACGGATTCCGGGCCGAACGCTTCGATGGCCCGGGCGATGAAGGCCTCGACGACGGTTGCCATCGGCACGTCGATCCCTTCTCCCCGCAGCGAGGTCACCGCCCGGTCGGCAATGCCGCAGGGAACGATGTGACCGAACATCGAGAGATCACATTCGACGTTGAGGGCCACGCCGTGCAGCGTGCGCCGCGAGCCCGAAGGGCCGCGCACGGTCCGCACGCCGATGGCGGCGATTTTCCTCGGTGCCGGACCGTCGGCGTCGATCCACACGCCCGGGTACCGGTCCACACTGGTTGCTCCCGGCAACCCGATATCTGCCAACGTCGAGATGACAACCTGCTCGAGACGATGCACGTGCGCTGTCCCCGACGACAACGCATCGGGCACCGACACGATCGGGTAGGCCACAAGTTGTCCGGGTCCGTGGTAGGTCACGTCCCCGCCCCGGTCGGTCTTCTCCAAGGTGGCCCCCACCGCCGCGGGATCGGTCAGGACGTGCGAAGGATCCGCATGCGCACCCAGTGTGAAGACATGGGGATGCTGCAGCACCAACAAGTAGTCGTCACCGGTCCCGAGGGCCAGCGCGTGTTGCAACGCGAAGGCCTCGTGGTAGGGAACGATTCCCAGGTTACGAATGCGGAGCACGGCCGACGGTCTAGAGCTCGTCGGACCAGTTACGACCGACTCAGCAGATCAGACACCCGGGCCAAGAAGGATGAGACGTACGCACCGTCAACGGCCCGATGGTCCCAACTCACCCCGATGATTCCCGTCGAGTGGATGGCGATGGACTCTGACCCATCGTCATGCGTGACGACGACCGGACGGCGTGCGATGCCGTCGGTGGCCAGAATCGCCACCTGGGGCTGATTGATGATCGGCACCGTGAAATAGGTCCCGAAAGGACCGTCGTTGGTGATGGAGAACGTGCCACCCGGCGATGTCGTCCGCGTTCAGCTTGCGGTTCCGCGCCCGGTCCGCCAGGTCGCGGATGCGCCGAGCCACCCCACGCAGGGTCACTTCCTCGGCCTGATGGATGACCGGCACGATCAGGCCCTGGTTCGCCAGGTCCACCGCGATCCCGAGGTTGATCTCCGAATGCACCACAGGGACTGATCGACAACCGATGCATTCAACAGGGGGAAGTCGCGCAACGCCTCCACGGTGGCGCGGGCGATGAACGGAAGGTAGGTGAGCGAGAAGCCCTCCTCCTCCTTGAAGCGTGCGCCCCATGCCTTGCGGACCCGCTCGACGTTCTCGAAATCGACTTCGTAGGCGATGAACGCATGGGGCGACGTCGCCTTTGAGCGCACCATGTGCTCCGCCGTCCGACGACGCATGTTCGAGAAGGGCACAATCTGGTCCTCGTCGCGACGGAACGTCTCGGTCGGAGCGAGTGAAGGCTGAGCTGCGGGTGGAGCACCCGAAGGCGTCGCTGCCGGAGCGGCTGCCGGGGGTGGAGCGGGAGCCGCCGAAGGCGCAGCTGCCGGAGCGGCTGGAGCACCAGCAGCGGTTGGAGCCGCCGAACGCCGGGCGTCGACCACCTTGAGCACGTCTTCTCGGGTGATCCGACCGCCGACCCCGGTACCGGTCACCTCAGCGGCATTGATCGCGTTGTCCGACAAGAGCTTGCGCACCACCGGAGAGAGGACCAACGGGTCTGCTGCCATCGGCGCTCGGTGCCGCGGGCGCAGGTTGGGCTGCCGCCGCAGGGGCTGGTGTTGCGGGCAGCCGGTGCCGGTGCCGGTGCCGGTGCCGGTGCCGGTGCCGGCGTGGGCGCTGGTGGCGGTGCCGCGGACGCGGGTGCGGTCGGCGTGGCTGCAGGCGATGGTGGCGCGGGTGCTGGGGGTGCAGGCGCAGGTGCAGGCCGCAGCCTGCGGGTGCGGCCGGAGCGGCGTCCGCAGGTGCCGCCGCCGCGGAAGAGTCGTCGCCGATGACGGCGAGTCGGACACCGACTTCGACCGTCTCGCCTTCGGGGACGAGGATCTCGGTCAGGACTCCCGCCGCCGGCGAAGGCACCTCGGAGTCCACCTTGTCCGTAGAAACCTCGAAGAGGGGCTCGTCGCGGGCAACCGTGTCACCGATGGCCTTCATCCAGCGCGTGACGGTCCCCTCGGTCACCGTCTCGCCCAACTGCGGCATCGTGACATCAGCCAATGTGCATTCCCCTTCCGGTCAACGCCAGCATCGTCTCGCCGAATGATTCGGACAGCGAGGGGTGCGGCTGTATGAAGTACGCCACTTCTTCGGGCAGGGCCTCCCAGTTGACGGCCAGGTAGCCGGCTCCCAACTGCTCGGTGACCCACGGTCCCGCCATGTGCACGCCCAGGATGCGGCCCGCCGACCCGTCGGGTCGCTGCTCGGCGACGATCTTCACCACGCCCTCGGTCTCACCGATGATCTGCGCCCGGCTGTTGCCCCCGAACGGGTCCTTCTTGGTGACGACGGGAATGCCCTGGGCCTTGGCTTGCGCCTCGGTCATCCCGCAGAAGGCCACCTCGGGATGGCAGTAGATCGCCCATGGCACCCGGCCGTAGTCGACCGGCACCACGGTCTCGCCGAGCATGGTCTTGACCGCCACGATCGCTTCGGCGAAGCCGACGTGGGCCAACTGGGGCGTGCCGGCCACGACGTCGCCCACGGCCCATACTCCCGGCACGGCGGTGCGCTGGAACTCGTCGGCCACGACGAATCCTCTGTCGTTGATCTCCACGGCGACACCGGGGGCCACCAGACCCTCGGTGCGGGGCCGGCGTCCGACCGAGACGACGATGGCGTCGACGTCGAGGGTCAGGTCACCCGCGGTGACGGTGGTGCAGCTTCCGTCCTTCTTCGGCGTGTGTCCCTGCACCTGGACTCCGGTGACGACGTCGATGCCGCGCTTCTTGAAGGAGCGGGCGATCAGCCGGACGATGTCCTCGTCGCACCCGGCGAGGATGGAGTCGAGCGCCTCGAGCACGGTGACCTTGGCGCCCAGGTCGGCCAGAAGCGATGCGAACTCGCACCCGATGGCGCCGCCGCCGATGACGGCGACCCGGGCCGGAATTTCCTTGAGGTCCAAGAACTCGTCGGAGCTCATGATCCAGCGTTGATCGATCTCGAGACCCGGAAGGGACCGCGGCACCGAGCCTGCCGCAAGGACGACGTTGCGACCGATCAGTTCCCGCCCGGCATCCTCACCGTCGATGACCCTGCACCCGTCGATCGGCTTCGAGGGCGCCGGTACCCGAGAAGATGGTCACCTTGCGGCCCTTCAGAAGTCCGCTGAGACCCTTGAAGAGCTTGTCGACCACGCCGTTCTTCCTGTCCTGGCTCACCGAGAACTCGAGCGTGGGTTCCGCCACGTTGACACCGAAGTCCCCGGCAGAGCTCACGGTGCGGTAGACGGCTGCGGTCTCGAGGAACTCCTTGGCCGGCACGCAACCACGGTGGAGGCATGTGCCCCCGACCTTGTCCCGCTCGACGATCGCCACCGACATTCCTGCCGCCGCACCGTAGAGCGCCGTGGCGTACCCTCCGGGGCCGCCACCGATAACGACGATGTCGAACTCGTCCTCTGTTGCCATCGTCGTCCCTTCTTCCTTCCGTCTGCCGCGCGGCCGGTCCCTCCCCGAACTGCCCCGTGCGCGCCGTCACTGCCCGCGAATTCACACGTCGTCGGTGCTGTCCATCAGCCTACCGTTCGGGCTCCTCGAAAACTCCGGGGTCGCGACACGCAACCCACTCGTGGCATCCACGCGGGCACGGATCCAATCAGTTGCATCATGCACGCGATGTCGCCTTACGACCCCAGATCGCTCTCCCCCCGCCCACGGGCGGCCGCCGTGGTCGCGAGCTCGTCGACCCGGTCGTTCCAGCGATCGCCCGAATGCCCCTTGACCCAGCGCCAGTTGACCCTGGCCTCCGAGGCCACCGCCAGCTCGATGAGGGGCTCCCACAGATCCCGGTTGGCCACCGGCTTCTTCTGGGAATTCAGCCAATTCCTCCGCTGCCAGCCCTGCCACCAGCGATCCTTGAAACAGTTCACGACGTAGGTCGAGTCGCTCACCACCTCGATCTCGGCGACCGGCTGTGTGGTCCAGTAGCGCAACGCCTCGAGCGCCGCGGTGATCTCCATGCGCTGGTTGGTGGTGGCTGGATCCGCGCCGCTGGCGTAGTGGCCGCCCGGCACGGCCCAGGCCCAGCCGCCGGGCCCGGGGTTCCCCCGGCAGGCCCCGTCGGTGTACACGGTCACTGAGGTGGCGGGGCTGTCCATGCCTTATGTGTAACACCCGCCGGACACGGTCACCGGACCCCTCGCACGGCCGGTACCGTTAGGTACATGCTGTTCGACGGGATCAGTCATCAGGTGCCCGACACGGATCCGGGCGAGACGCAGGAGTGGCTGGACTCGTTCGACGCCATCGTCGACGTCCGGGGGCGGGCCCGGGCGCGCTACCTGCTCATGAAGCTGTTGGAGCGGGCGATGACCAAGCAGGTCGACTATCCCGCCGCCGTCTCGACGCCGTACGTGAACACCATTCCGGCCGACGCCGAACCGTGGTTTCCCGGCGACGAGTACCAGGAGCGTCGCATCCGGGCCTACATACGCTGGAACGCGGCGGCCATGGTGGTGCGGGCCAACACCCGCACCGAGGGCATCGGCGGGCACCTTTCGACCTATGCCAGCTCGGCCGCGCTCTACGAGGTCGGGTTCAACCACTTCTTCCGGGGCAAGGCGGACGGCGGCTTCGGCGACCAGGTCTTCATTCAGGGGCACGCCTCGCCGGGTATCTACGCCCGGGCCTTCCTCGAGGGCCGCCTGAGCGAGGCCCAGCTCGACAACTTCCGCCACGAGGTGGGCGGAAACGGGCTGCCGAGCTATCCCCATCCCCGGGCCATGCCCGATTTCTGGGAGTTCCCGACGGTGTCGATGGGGTTGGGCCCGATCAACGCCATCTACCAGGCCCACATCAACCGGTACCTGAACCTGCGCCATCTGGTCGACACCAGTGCCAGTCGGGTCTGGTGCTTCGTCGGCGACGGCGAAATGGACGAGCCCGAGTCCATCGGCGCCCTGGGCGTGGCCGGGCGCGAACATCTCGACAATCTGATCTTCGTCGTCAACTGCAACCTGCAGCGTCTCGACGGACCGGTGCGGGGCAACGGCAAGATCATCCAGGAGCTCGAGGCGGTCTACCGCGGGGCGGGCTGGAACGTCATCAAGGTGATCTGGGGCTCGCGGTGGGACGCCCTCCTGGCGCGGGACGTCGACGGGGTCCTCCTCGACCGGATGAACACGACGCTGGACGGCGAATACCAGAAGCTGGCGGTCGAGTCCGGCGCCTACATCAGGGAGCACTTCTTCGGGCCCGACCCGCGCTTGCGACGCCTGGTCGAGGACCTGAGCGACGACGAACTGGTCTCGTTGCCCCGCGGCGGTCACGACTACCGCAAGCTCTACGCGGCCTACAAGCTCGCCACCGAGCAGCGGGGCGCGCCGACGGTGATTCTGGCCAAGACCATCAAGGGATGGACGCTCGGACCTGAGATCGAGTCGCGCAACGCCACCCATCAGATCAAGAAGATGACCCGGGCGCAGCTCGATGACAGCTGCGGGACCGCCTCTACCTCACCGACGACATCCCCGACTCCGCGCTCGAAGGCGATCCGCCCTACATACGCCCGCCCGAGGGCTCCGATGCGATGGAATACCTGCGGGCCAGAGGGCGGGTCCTGGCCGGCCCGGTGCCAGTGCGTGTCGTCCGTCCGACCCGCGGTGCCCTCCCCGACGCCAAGGTCTTCGAGGAGTTCGCCTCGGGCTCGGGCACGCCAGTCGGTCTCGACCACCATGGTCTTCGCCCGCCTGCTGCGCAATCTGGTGCGTGACCCGGCCATCGGCGCGCAGGTGGCACCGATCGTCTCCGACGAGGCCCGGACCTTCGGTCTCGAGTCGATCATCGCCGAGGCGAAGATCTACGCCCCCGAGGGCCAGCACTACGTGCCGGTGGACGCCGATCTGCCCCTCCACTATGCCGAGAGCACCTCGGGCCAGGTCCTCCAAGAGGGGATCACCGAAGCCGGGGCCCTGGCTGCGTTCACCGCCCTGTCGACGGCCTACGCCACGTGGGGCCACCCCATGCTCCCGGTGTTCCTCTTCTATTCGATGTTCGGGTTCCAGCGGGTGGGCGACCTGACGTGGGCCCTGGGCGACATCCGGGGGCGGGGCATCCTGGCGGGCTGCACCGCGGGACGCACGACCCTCCAAGGTGAGGGCCTTCAGCACGATGACGGCCATTCGCCCCTGCTCGCCTCGGTGAACCCGGCCGCCATGATCTACGACGCCTCGTTCGCCTACGAGGTGGCCGTCATCATGCGCGACGCGATCACCCGAATCCTGGGCCCGCACCCCGAGGACCGCTTCTGGTACCTCACGCTCTACAACGAGACCTATCCCATGCCGGCCCTGCCCGAAGGCGAGGCGGGCGAGGCCATCGCCAAGGGGATCATCGACGGCATCTACCGTTCTCGGCCGGGCCCGAGATCAAGAACAAGAAAAATCTGCGCGCCTCGTTGTGCTTCTCGGGCCCCATGTGGAGCGTGGCCAAAGAAGCGCAGGAGCTGCTGGCCTCACGTTGGGGGGTTTCGGCCGACACCTGGGCGGTGACCTCGTGGAGCCAACTGCGCCACGACGCCATCGAGGCCGAGCGCTGGAATCGCCTCCACCCTGCCGAAGAGCAGCGCCGGCCGCTCGTGACCACGACGCTCGGCTCGGGGACCGACCCCGTGGTCGCCATCACCGACTACATGCGCGCCGTGCCCGACCAGGTGTCCCGGTTCATCGACCGCCCCTACACCTCGCTCGGCACCGACGGCTTCGGTCGCTCCGATGCCCGCGCCGCCCTGCGGGAGCACTTCGAGGTGGATGCGGCGCATCTGGTCGTGACGCGTGCTCAGCGAGCTGGCCCGGGCCGGGAAGATAGAGGCTTCGGTCGTCGAGAAGGCCATCACCGACCTCGGCATCGACACCGCCCGCTCGGCGCCCTTCGACATCTGAACCGAAGCTGCGCTGTGAGGGATCTCCTTCGCTGGTCAGCGGTCGAGCCGCTGCGTGAGGCGGCAAACGGGTCACGAAACAGGCGAGCGGCGCGGGTAGGCCAGCCGCTGGGCGGCAGACCAGTCCGAATTGTGGCTGGCGCAAAGTGCACAGCGGATCCGTCAAGGGTCGGCCGGCCACTCGTGTCCGGCCTCGCCTTCGGCGCCCCCGGACGGTTCCTCCTCGCGATAAGGGCGAAGAGGCGAAAACCCAAGATCCCGACCACGTGGCGGGGTAGCAGGTGATCAAAGAATCCTCGGGACGCAGCAGGACACTTGTCCCTCGGCGCTCTGAAAGTTGAAGGCTAGAGGTCTAGCAATCAGTTTTTACAAGTGTCCGACGGTGGTCCACCCACGTAGGTCAGTGCGCCACCCACTAAATCGGTGCGTCACCCACGTAGGTCAGTGCGCCACCCAGGCATCGGGGTCGGCCGTCATCTTCTTCACATGGGCGGGGAGGGTCCCCGCGATGACGTCGGCCAGTGAGACTTTCTCGAGGACCGAGCGCAGGCTGGCCCGGACCGCCACCCAGACCTGCTGCAGGTTTTCGGCCGCCCCGTCGTAGCTGGTCAACTCCGGTCGATAGCCCCGGACCTCGGCCAAGGGACCATCGAGGGCGCGGATGACGTCGGCGATGGTGATCTCACTCGAATCACGGGCCAGCCGGTACCCACCCTCGGCACCGCGCTGGCTGGCCACGATGCCCGCACGCCGCAGGTCGGCCAGGATCGCTCCGAGGAATCGGGGCGGGAGCCCCTGCTCCACGGCGAGGTATTCGGCGGTCTGCGGGGCGCCGGCCGCAGTGAGTGCGAGCAGGGCGCGGATGCCATAGTCCACCTTGGCCGGGATGTGCATAACGAGATTCTGCCCCGCCAGACCTCGGAGGGCACGTCTCATCGAGCACGAGCAGGCGTGCCAAGATTCCAACATGGCGAAATCACCCATCCGTTTGTCCGGCGACAAGGAGGCCGACGCCCTCCTCACCAAGGATCCTCTGGCTCTCCTCATCGGCATGGTGCTCGACCAGCAGATCCCCCTGGAACGAGCATTCTGGGCTCCGGCGGAACTCACCCGACGCCTCGGCAAACCTCTCAATGCCGGGGAAATCGCCGCCATGGACCCTGAAAAGTTTGCGGAACTCTTCAAGGAGAGGCCCGCGCTGCACCGCTATCCCGGCGCCATGGCCGGTCGGGTACAGGCCGTCTGCCGGATCGTGGCCGAGGACTACGGCGGGAAGGCCAGCAACATATGGACCAAGGTCCCGGACGCCGAGACCCTACTCGAGCGCGTCGACCGCGCTCCCCGGGTTCGGTCAGCAGAAGGCCCGGATCTTCACCGCCCTGCTGGGAAAGCAGCTCGGGATTCAGCCAGAGGGCTGGCGCACCGTCACCACACCCTTCGGCGAGGAGGGTTCGTACCTGTCCGTGGCCGACATCACGGGCCCCGAGAGCCTGGCCAAGGTCCGGGAGCACAAGCAAGCCATGAAGGCGAAGGCAAAGGCAAAGGCAAGCGCCAAAGCGTGACGGCGCGGCGCGCCATCACGCGACTGCCACCTGTATCTCTGCACACCCGATCGGCCTGACCTCGAGCGATTTCGTCGCGTCCTGCATCGCCGGCGGGGTGGACATCGTCCAGCTGCGCGAGAAGCATCTTGAGGCGAAGCCGCTCATCGAGCGGGCCCGCCTCGTCCGCGCCGTCTGCCGCGACCACGGAGTGCCCTTCATCCTCAACGATCGACCCGACCTGGCCCTCGAAGTGGACGCGGACGGAGTCCACGTCGGGCAGGACGATGCCCCGGTTGCGCTCGCCCGCCGCATTCTCGGGCCGCGACGCCATCATCGGGCTCTCGACGCACGGCCCCACCGATCTGGCCGAGGTCGTCGGCCCGTCCGGACCCGACGTCTCCTACATCTCCGCCGGGCCGGTCGAGGCGACGCCGACCAAGCCCGGGCGTCCCGGCACCGGGCTCGGCTACCTGCAGATCGGCCACGGAGCAGTCGCCGGTCCCTGTCTTCGTCACCGGCGGCGTCACCCCGGCGAAGATCCCCGACCTGGCCCGCGCCGGGGCGCGCCACTTCGTCGTCGTGCGCCACCTCACCGAAGCCGACGATCCGCAACGGGCGGCGCGCGACCTGCGCAGCGCCATCGACCGAGACCTTGGCCGCACTCTGACGCGCAGAACCCTCAGCGGCGCCGCTCCAACCACCCGACCAGGATGGCGATCACCCGGGGGTCGGCCCGCAGCCAATGACCCGCGCCGAAGACGACGCGCAGGTCCGACGGTCCGGTGGCGGATTCGGACAGCGCCCGCGCATCGTCGACGGAGATGTCGGGGTCGTCAGCACCGTGGACCACGAGGAGGGGCCGCCCCTTCAACAGCTCGGCATCCTCTTTCGGCCGCAGGACCGAGAGCTCCTTGGCCCACGACTCGAGCGAGGCGGGATACCCGGGCGTACTGATCACGCCTGTCCGCACGCACCGCTCGACCAGTTGCTCGGGATCCGCGCGTGAGCGCGGTGAGATCGGCCGGCGTACCGAGGCACGCCACGCCGGCCACGCGGTCGTCGTCCGCGGCCACACGGAGGGCGAGCACGCCGCCGAATCCGAAGCCGACCAACCACCGCCGCGCCTCGCCCGGCACCTCGGTCTCCATCAGCCAACGCAGGTCCTCCAACCAGCCCTGGGCCGAGAAGTCTCCGACGGAGGCACCGCCGCCCCGCAGAGATCCCGGTGACGACCCGTTGGCCCGTCTCGCGGGTGAGCCGGTCGGCCAGGGCCGGGTAGGTGTGGGCCACGTCGTTCGCCGAACCCGTGGCACGCGGAAGGTCGTGGCACAGGACGACATGGCCGCTGACCGGCGCGCCCGGCGGCGTGGTGCTGGCGTAGGACCAGAGATCGCCCGCTGGCCCGTGCAGGAGCCGGAAGGGCCCCGACACTTAAATCCCGATGCGCTGTGCCAGAAGCTCGCGGTGGTACGACGGATCGCCGAGCAGGAGCTCCGAGGACTTGGCCCGCTTGAAGTACAGGTGGGCCGGGTGCTCCCAGGTGAAGCCGATCCCACCGTGGATCTGGATGTTCTCCGCCGCGGCGTGGAAGTACGCCTCCGAGCAGTACGACTTCGACAAGCTCGCGACGACGGGCAGCTCGTCGGAGTCCTCGGCCGCCGCCCAGGCGGCGTAGTACGCCGCCGACTTGGCCGACTCGACCTCGAGCAGCATGTCGGCGCACTTGTGCTTGATGGCCTGGAAGCTCCCGATGGGCCGGCCGAACTGGATGCGCGTCTTGGCGTACTCCACCGAAGCGTCGAGCACACGCTGGGCCCCGCCTACCTGCTCGGCCGCCAGCGCCACCGCCGCCAGGTCGAGCGTCTTGGAAAGCCCGGCTTCGGCCCCGCCCTCGGTGCCGATCAACCAGGCCGGGGTGCCCGAGAACTCGAGGCGGGCCTGCTTGCGGGTCTGATCCATCGTCGGCAGCGGCGTGCGGGTCAGTCCCTCTGCGTCGCCTTTGACCCCGAAGAGCGAGACGCCCTTGCCCGTGCGGGCGGCCACCACGATCAGGTCGGCGATGTGCCCGTCGATGACGAACATCTTGTGGCCGTTGAGGACCCAGCCGTCACCACCCGCTCGGCTCGGCCTGGCACTCGATCCCGCTGAAGTCCCACTTGCCGTTGTCCTCGGTGATGGCCAGCGTCCCGATCGTCTCGCCCGAGGCCAGGCCGGGCAGGAGGTACTTCTTGGCATCCTCGTCACCCGAGGTCAGCACGGCGTTGGCGGCCAGGGCCACGGTGGAGAAGAACGGCGCGCACAGCAGCGCGGCGCCCATCTCCTCGAGCACGACGACCAGTTCCACGTAGGAGAAGCCCGAACCCCCGTACTCCTCGGGAATCGTCAGCGACTGCAGGCCCAACTGGTCGGCCATCTGGCTCCACACCGCCGGGTCGTAGCCCTCGGTCGTCTCCATCAGGCGCCGCACCTCGGTCTCGGGAGACTTCTCGGCCAGGAACCGGCGCACCGACGTGCGCAGTTCCTCCTGCTCGTCACTGAAGGCGAAATTCATCCGGGGCTCCCTCTGCCTCACGACTACGTCAGATACGTCAGATGCGTCAGATGGTGTCTACCAGAATCGGGACCGCCGCGACCAGAGGGCTCTCGCGCTGTGAGACGCTGGGGGCATGGGACAGCTGGAGATGATATGGAGCGATGCGGCGGCGGAAGTCCACCAGATAGTGGTCGGCCCCATGGACAACAACGTCTATGTGATCCGTTGCAAGAGGTCGGGCGATGCCATGCTCATCGACGCCGCCAACGAGCACGAGGCGCTGCTCGAGATCTGCACCAACCTGGGCGTGAACCAGGTGGTGGAGACCCACGGGCACTGGGACCACATCCAGGCGGTGCCCGCCGTCCGCGACGCGGGGATCTCGGTGGCGGTGACCCAGGCGGACGCCGGGATGCTGCCGAGCTACGACCTCATTCTCACCGATGAGGAGGAACTCACCGTCGGTGACCTGCGCATTCGTACGCTGGCCACGCCGGGGCACACGCCCGGCTCCATCTGCTTCGCCGTCGAGGGGACACCGCTTCTCTTCACCGGCGACACCCTTTTCCCGGGCGGGCCGGGCAATACGGGCTTCGAGGGCGGCGACTTCGCCTCCATCATCACCTCGATCGATCGGCGCATTTTTGCGAAATTCGCCCCCGACACGGTCGTCCTCCCGGGCCACGGCTCGGCCACCACCGTCGGGAACGAGTCCCCCCACCTGCAAGAATGGGTGGATCGTGGTTGGTAATCCACGATGCCCGTCCGCAATACCTGACCAAAACGATAGACTTTTAGCAATGACCACGACCCCCTTGCTCGAGATCCGCGACCTCCATGTGGCGGCCGAGGGGCAGGAGATCCTGCGGGGGGTCGACCTTTCGGTCGGCACCGGCGAGATCCACGCCCTCATGGGTCCGAACGGCGCGGGCAAGTCGACGCTGGCCGGCGCCCTGATGGGACACCCGTCCTACACGGTGACTTCGGGATCGATCCTCCTCGACGGCGAAGACGTGACGGACTGGCCGACGGACGTCCGCTCCAAGGCGGGCCTGTTCCTGGCGTTCCAGTACCCCGAGTCGATCGAGGGTGTCTCGGTCACCCAGTTCCTGCGCCAGGCCATGGCGGCGCGCACCGACGACGACGTCTCGGCACTCGAAGTGCGCGTCCTCATGACCGAATGGATGCAGCGTCTCGGCATGGACTCCTCCTTCGCCAGCCGGCACCTCAATCAGGGCTTCAGCGGCGGCGAGAAGAAGCGCAACGAGATCCTGCAGATGGCGCTCCTCAAGCCCCGGGTGGCCGTGCTGGACGAGACCGACTCCGGCCTCGACATCGACGCGCTGCGGGTGGTGGGCCGGGGCGTGCATGCGGTGCGGGAAGAGCGTCCCGAGCTCGGCGTGCTGGCCATCACCCACTACCAGCGCCTGCTCGATGAGTTGATACCCGATGTCGTCCATCTCCTCGTCGACGGCCGGATCGTACTGAGCGGCGGCGCCGAGCTGGCCAAGCGGGTGGAGATAGAAGGATACGAGGCGTGGCGATGACGACGATCCCGCTGAATGTCGAAGCACTGCGCAAGGACTTCCCGCTCCTGACGAGGACCGTGCACGACCGCCCGATCGTCTACCTCGACTCGGCCTCGTCGTCGTTGCAACCGCACGCCGTCATCAATGCCATGGCCCGCTACTACGAGACGACGCATGCCAACGTGCACCGCGGCGTCTATGCCACGGCGGAGGAAGCGACGCATCTCTACGAACAGGCACGTGTGGTGGTCGGCCGCTTCATCGGCGCACCGGCGCCGGCCGACGAGATCGTCTTCAGCAAGAACACGACCGAGTCGATCAACCTGGTGGCGCACACATGGGCCCGCACCAATCTCAAGGCGGGCGATCGCATCCTCCTGACCGAGATGGAGCACCACGCCAACATCGTCCCGTGGCTCATGCTGGCCGAAGAGGTTGGCCTCGAACTGCGCTACCTACCCGTCGACGGAGAGGGTCGCCTCGACCTGAGCGACCTGACCACCCTGGTGGCCGGGGTCAAACTGGTGGGCGTCTCCGCCATGTCGAACGTCCTCGGCACCATCAATCCGATCGCCGAGATCGCGGCGCGTCGCCCACAGTGCCGGTGCGCTCGTCCTGGTCGACGGCGCGCAGTTGGTGCCCCACGCACCGATCGACGTCACCGCGCTCGGGGCCGACTTCCTCGCCTTCTCCGGCCACAAGATGATGGGGCCGACCGGGATCGGCGTGTTGTGGGCCCGCCGGGAGCTGCTCAATGCCATGCCACCGTTCCTCGGTGGCGGCGGCATGATCCTCGACGTGAAGCTCGACTCCTTCCGCCCCGCGCCCCCTCCGGGACGGTTCGAGGCGGGCACGCCGCCGATCGCCGAAGCGGTGGGGCTCTCGACCGCCGTCGACTACCTGAGCGACATCGGCATGGACCGCATCCGCGCCCACGAGCTCGATCTCACCAACTACGCGCTGGCACGCCTGGAGGAGAAGCTGGGCGGCGACTGCCGGATCTTCGGACCGCCGGCCGGCGACGACCGGGGCGGGGTGATCTCCCTCGCCTACCGCGACGTCCACGCCCACGACCTGGCACAGGTGCTGGACCAGTTCGGGGTCTGCGTGCGTCCCGGTCACCACTGCGCCAAGCCGCTCATGCGCAAGCTGGGGGTCCAGGCCACCGCCCGGGCCTCATTGTCCCTGTTCAGCGACGAGCACGACATCGAAGTATTGATTGAGGGATTGGTGGAAGCCGGTAGATTGTTCGGGTGAGTTCAGACTTCGACGATCTCTACCGGGAGATCATCCTCGACCACTACCGCTCGCCGCGTAACCGGGGTGAGCTCGAGTCTCCCCCGGCGCACCGCGTGGAGGGTTTCAACCCCCTGTGCGGCGACGAGGTCGTGATCAGCCTTCTCGTCGAGGACGGCAAGCTGGCCGATCTGAAGATCGACGGCTCCGGGTGCTCCATCAGCCAGTCGTCGGCCTCCCTGATGTCCTCTGCGGTCAAGGGCAAGTCGCTCGACGAGGTGCGCCAGCTCATTCATACCTTCAAGGGCATGATGTCGATCCACGAGGCACACCTGGGCAAGGACGGAGAGAACGAGGAGCCGGAGGAGATCAACCTCAGCAAGCTCGGCGAGTTGGCGGCGCTCCAAGGTGTCGTGAAGTTCCCGGTACGCATCAAATGCGCCACCCTCAGTTGGGTCGCCCTGGCGCAGGGACTCGACGAAGTGGCGGCGGAAGCCTCCTGACGTGACCGACGTCGAGGTCTTCGTCGATCCGAGTTGCCCCTGGGCCTGGATCACCTCTCGCTGGGCCAAGGAAGTTGCGACCGCACGCGACCTCACCCTCACCTGGCGGTCGTACTGCCTCGAGATCCGCGACGACTATGACGTCGCCCCGACTGTGCCCGCTGCAGATGCGGGAGGTCGCCGCTGGCCGCGCACGCCCTCTCGCACCGCATGCTGCGGATCTTCGAGGCGGCACGGGCCGAGAGCGGCGAAGCCGCGGTGGACGCGCTCTACACGGAATGGGGACGGCTGTACTTCGACACCGCCCCCGGTGGCCGGCGACGCGCTCCTGGCGGAATGCCTTTCCTCGAGCGGGCTCGACGCGGCCCTCGCCGGTGCCGCCGACGAAGCGAAGTGGGACGCCCCGATCGTCGAGTCGATGGAGGTGGCCTACGCATTCGGGGGACCGAAGACCCAGACGCCGACCATCGTGGTCCGGGCCGCGCCGCCCTACGGCTTCAAGGGCCCGGTGATGGCGCCGGCCCCCACCGGCGAGGCCGCGGTCCACCTCTGGGATGCCATCACCGTCCTCGCCCTCGAGCCGGGCTTCTTCGAGATCACCCGGCCCCGGGTCAATCCTCCCCGGCCTCCACGCACATCTGCATCAGCACTCCGGCCGTCTCGGTCCGGCCGGGGCCCGAAGTCGATCTACCCTTGGCCCATGCCCGATGAATCGTCCGGACCCCAGTGGTACACGGTCAGGTGCCTGTTCGGATCCTCCGCGGGGGGAAGGCTTCTCCTACGAAGAGCGGATGACGCTCTGGTACACCGACAGCTTCGACGATGCCATCGCGCTCGCCGAGAAGGAGGCGGCGACGTACGCCGCGACCGCCAAGGTCGACTACCTCGACCTGGCCCAGGTCTGCCTGCTCCCGGGCCATCCGACGAGTGGCGCCGAGGTGTTCTCGCTCATCCGCGACAGCGACCTGGCGTCCGACGACTACCTCGACAGCTTCTTCGACACGGGGACGGAACGGCAGTCCATCTGGGGCGAGTGAACGAAGGCGGTACTACGCGTCAACCGTGAGGAGCGCCGTTTCCACCTTGGCCCCCCACTGCACGGTGATCCCGTCGCTCCGCATCATCACCACGAACTGCCTGATCGAGAGATAGATGGCCAGTGCCGTCATGGAATACGTCACGGCCGGCCCGCTCCAGCACGAAGGCGTGGAGCGATGAGGTCACGAGCAGCCAGAGCACGAAAAGGGCATTGAGGAGGAGCACGGTGGCCCAGAGGACCGAGATGCGCACGAAGAACCTGTGCACCAGCGGTCGGGCCAGTATCTCGGGGTCGATGGGGCAGAAGTCCCCGGCGAAGCGCTGGGTGAAGGGACGCCGGATCAGGGCCGAGCCGAAGAGCACGAAGGCGATCACGATCGTCCCGGCCAACGGCTGGGCGAAGTAGATGAACGCACTGCCCGTGATGAACGACACCGTCGTGCGCAGGAGGAGGAGCAAGGTTCCCAACATCAACAACATGGAAATGCGCTCTCCCCGGTGCAGCCTGCGGGCCAAGGCGAGGAACGACCAGGCCAGCGCCGCGATCAACGCACCCCTGAAACCCCACAAGGTCAGCACGAGGTAGAAGAGGGCCAGCGGGGCCACGATGGCCTCGAGGACCACCGGGAAGGGCGTGGCGCAGCGCCGCCATCGGCGCCGGCATCCTCAAGATGCCCCCGCTCTTGCCGCATTCGTGGGCCGCGATGGTGAGTCTCGGGAGCTCCCCTCGGCAAGTGGCCCTGTCCTGCACTGCGTTCCCCTTGCGTCCCATGGGGACCGCCGATCGTTGTCTCCGAGAGCCGGAGGCGCTTCGCTCGTCGTGAGCTAGCGCACACTCTACGACCAAATGCACCGCGAATTTCGTCGACCGGGGTGCAATTCGGTTGCTCTTCGTGGCGCGCCGACGTTCTCACGCCGGGGTGCACGGCGTGGGGTCGAAGGACGGAACAGCCGTTGTGGTCGGCGTCGTCGTACCGGTCTGTCGAAGCCGGTCGGTGCAGTCGTGGCGGTGACCGTCGGCGGGGGTTCGGCCACACCGTCGGCGTCGGGCGGCGGATTGGTCGGCGTGACCAGGGAAGACCCGAAGATGTCCACCAGCATCTGCTGTGCCGCCGGCTGGGCGGCCACCAGCACGTCGCCGAGGCCGGGGAAGGCCGAGCTGTCCTCCGTCGGCAACGTCTGTGCCGCCAGCTCCCCGGCGTCGAAGGAGCGATAGGTCTCCGCCAGCCCGATCAGCTGGTTGGCACTGAACCCGTCGTCGATCTCGAGGCCCTCGTGGAGCGAACCGGCGAATTTGGCGAGAGCGATGGGGTTGGTCTCCTTGGACTTGACCGCGGTGACCAGCGCTCGGAGGAAGGCGTCCTGGCGCTGGATCCGCCCGAAGTCACTCGTCCCGTCGTACTGCCACTCACCGTTCGCGTCGTACTGGTAATGGCGCGAGCGGGCCACCGCCAGCGCCTGGGCTCCCGCTCACCAACTGGCACCCGGGCGTCGTGATGTCGAGGCCGGAGTACGCATCTTTGGCCGGATAGTTGAAGTCGAGGTACACGCCGCCCACCGCATTCGACCGCATCTTCGAACCCTGAGAAATCGATCACCGCCACGTGGTTGATCGGAATACCGAAGTTGGCCGTGATGGTCTGCGACCAGTTGGTCGGTCCCCGAATCGAAGGCCGAGTTGATGCGGTTGAAAGTGCCGAACTCGGTGGCGTTCGCCCCGAGCAGCGAGACGACGGTGTCACGGGGAATAGAGAGGACCTGAATCTCCTTGGTCGACGGCGTTACCCGCCAGAGCTGCACCACGTCACTGCGCTGTCCCGTCACCTCGGCGGAGGACCCGAAGGCCTGGCTGTTCTGCCCGACACGGGTGTCCGAGCCGATGACGAGGACGGTGAACGGAGCCCCGTTCTCGGACCGCGACCTCGTCGCTGACATGGAGCTTGTTGATCGAGTCGATGCTCCGCTGCAAGAAGATGTACCCGCCGCCGACCGCCAGCAGGGCCAGAACGACGACGGCAGACCACCACCGTGACCACCTTGCGCCGCATGCTCCAGCGCCGTCGGCCTTGCCGTCGCCCCCGGCCGCCCCTGCCACCACCGCCTCCCCGGCCGCCCCGGCCGCCGCTGCGGCCGTCGTCGGCGTTCGTCGATACGCGCACCGAGTGCCGACAGGCCGGACTCGTTGGCCACCCCACCTGCGGTGGAGGTGCTGCCGATCTGCTCGCCGAGGGCCTGGAGCCCGCCTGCGTTCGCGACCTTGCTCCGCCTTTTTCGGGAGCGGCTGGACCCGTCGTCCGGTGGACGACCGTTTGCCATGGGTGCGTTACGGTACCAAGGACCGCTCCCGGACCGGGTCACCCCGCCTCTTGCAGGTGCTGTAGCCGGCGTAGCCCGTCTGCTCCAACTGCAGGGCGAGGTCGGCATCACCGCGCGCCACGATGCGCCCGTCCACGAGCACGTGCACCATGTCAGCTTCGAGCTCGACCAGAAAGCGGTGGAAGTGCGTGATGGCGAGAATACCGACCTCCCACTCCACCGTCGCCCGCTGCAACCGTCGGGCCACATCCCCCAGCGCGTCGACATCGAGCCCCGAATCGATCTCGTCGAGGATGCACAACGCCGGTTGGAGAACCCCGAGTTGCACCATTTCGGTCCGCTTCTTCTCTCCTCCCGAAAGATCGACGTTGAGCGGCCTCGTCAGGAGGCTCCGGTCGAGGCCGACCGCCTTGGCCTCCGCCACCAATCGCTCGTCGAGCGTGGCCTCGTCCTGCCCTTCCGACTGCAGCGTCGAGCAATGCCCGCAGACCCACCCCGGGTACCTCCACCGGGTTCTGCAGGGCCAGGAACAAGCCGGCACGGGCCCGCTGCCATGCGGGCAGATCCACCAGTTCCTGACCGTCCATCCGGATGCTGCCAGAGGTGACGGTTGTGCCGGGGCGACCCATGAGGGCATGCGCCAAGGTGCTCTTGCCGGAGCCGTTCGGCCCCATCACGACGTGCACCTCCCCGCTCTTGACCTCGAGATCGACCCCGTGGAGCACCTCTCGCCCACCGGCAGACGCGTGCAGACCCTCGACGACGAAGGTGTGCGCCGTCACGGGAGCACCACGGAGACGTTGCCGTCGGCGATCTCCACCTCGTAGACGGCGACGGGGTGCGTGGCCGGGAGAGAGCAGGGGCTTCCGGTCAGCAAGCTGAAGGTGCTGCCGTGCCGTGGGCATTCGATCTCGCGTTCTTCGACCCACACCTCGCCCTCGGCCAACGAGTAGTTCTCGTGGCTGCAGCGATCACCCACCGCGTGGAATTCGTCGTCTGTGCGGACCAGGGCGATGCGATGACCGGCGACATCGAACCGCCTGGCCTGGCCCGACGACAGATCGTCGACGCGACAGAGAACGACGGTCTCAGGCATGTTCCGCCTCCCTGGCCGTCCGGCGATCGCCGAAGGCGGCGTCGAGCCGCGCGTGGACTTCTCGTTTGAGGAGCGGCGTCACGGCGGGAATCGGACCGCGATCGATGATGTGATCGAAGAAACCCTGCACGATCAGACCCTCTGCGATATCGGGCGCCACGCCCCGCGACTCGATGTAGTAACGCTGGTCCTCGTCGATCGGCCCGACGGTCGACGCGTGGGAACACTTCACATCGTTCTCCAGAATGTCCAGGTTCGGAACTGAATCCGCGTGCGCACCCTCGTCGAGCACGAGGTTGTGGTTGGTCTGCCGCGCGTCGGAGCGGACCGCCCCGCGGTGCACCCTGATCAGGCCGCTGTAGACGGAGTGGGAGGTGCCGGCGACGGCGCCCTGACAGAGAAGCTCGCTGTTCGTGCGGCCGGCCACATGGTCCTGCAGTGTCCGGATGTCGTGCACCTGCGTCCCGTGGCCGAGATAGGTCGAGAGAATTTCGCTGCGCGCCCCGCGGCCGTCCACCGAGACGTCGGCGCGCACCCGGTCGTAGTCACCACCGAGTCCGATGGTGAACGTGCGCATGACAGAGTCCGCTCCACCGCGGGCCGCCAGGCGGGCGATGGACCAGGCCGCGTCGTTCAAGATCTGCAGCGACACGTAGGAGAGTGAGGCGCCGTCGGCCGCCATCAGCTCGGTCACGGGCACGACCAGCGCGCGCTCCCGACTCATCGGCCCCGCATAGACCTCCACCACAGCGACGCGCGCGCCGTCGCCGAGACGGATGCACGTGCGCGGCAACACCGCGGTGCCCGCGGCGGCACCGTCGGTTCCTTCACACCAGTGGACGACGAGGATCGGGTCGGGGATTGTCACGCCGGCGGGCACGTCGATGAGCACGGCATCAGGCAAGAACGCGTCGTTGAGGAGGACGAGCGCGTCGCCACCGACCTGAGCGCCGCCGACCATTTCCGGGCCACCGGCGACGTCGTTGCTGCCGCCGAACCCGAGGGTGCTCTCACGTTCCGCGATGCGGAACGAAAGGGGGTGGCCGTTGTGCACCGTGGCCTCGGCCGAGAGGCCGCCGATGGTCGACGCCACCAGCCTGCGGAAGATCTCACCTTCCTCCGGCAGGGGTCCGGGCGATGTCACGACGGGAGCGAACTCCTCGAGTTTGAGCTCGTCGATCGGCGTGTAGCGCCAGACTTCTTCGCTCTCTGAGGGCATGGCGGCCGACTCCCAGGCGACCACGCTCGCCGCGCGCCGGTCGCGGAGCCATGCCGGACCCGTGAGGGCGGCAGAACTCTCGGCGTTGAACGTGTACAGGGTGAACCTCTTTCAGATGCTGGAGCGGTGCGGCGTACGGTTGGCACGGTGCCCGGCGAGGGGATTCTGCATCGGATCCCGACGGCGCCGCCCCAGGGGCGGACCTATCGCCCTCACGTACTCTAGTGGCCCCCTGGGCAGCCGCTGCCGGGGGATTAGCCTGCCCGCTATGGGTGACACCCCGACATTCGCAATCGCCCGTTCTCTCCATAGAGCGCTCGGGCGCCGTGGCCACGCTGTGGCTCGACCGGCCCGAAGCCCGCAACGCCATGGGCGAAGACCTCTGGCGTGACCTGCCCGAAGCCATGGAGGTGCTCAGCAGCGACCCCGAGGTGCGCGCCGTCGTCGTGGCCGCCAAGGGGCCCCACTTCTCCGTGGGCCTCGACCTCAAGGCGATGGGCGGGATGCTGAGCGGGATCGGGGCCGCGGCGGGCCCGGAATCGTCGGGAGCGGAAAAGGCCCTGCACGCCCGGTCAGGACATCCTGCGCCTGCAAGCTTCCATCACTGCGGTGGCGCGGTGCCCCAAGCCGGTCATCGCCGCCGTGCACGGCTACTGCATCGGCGGTGGCGTCGACCTGATCGCCGCGTGCGACATCCGGCTGGCTTCGGCCGATGCGGTCTTCTCGGTCAGAGAGGCCAAGGTGGCGATTGTGGCCGACCTCGGGAGCCTGCAGCGGCTCCCCGCCATCATCGGCGCCGGACATGTGGCCGAACTGGCCTTCACCGGAAAGGACATCAGCGCCGCCCGGGCGAAGGAGATCGGTCTGGTGAACGACGTGGCCGATGACGCAGAAGGCGTGCACGAGGCAGCGCTGTGCCATGGCGCACGAGATCGCCGCCAACTCGCCACTGGCCGTGCAGGGGACCAAGGCCATTCTGGCCGTCGAACGAAGGCAGGACGGTGGCCGAGGGCCTGGACTACGTCGCCACCTGGAATGCCGGCATGCTCGGCTCCGACGACCTTGTCGAGGCGATGACGGCGTTCATGGAGCGCCGGGCTGCCCACGTTCACCGGGCGCTGAGAAGGCTCAGCGCTTCCGGCGCCACCAACGATTTTCGGCGCGTTCCTTGCGCTCGTCCTCGGCCCTGACCTCAGCCAGCACACCCGGAGCGACGTCGTTGACGATCTCCTCCACCGAGTTCAGGAAAGCGGCCACTTCGGGGCCTCCGCCGCCTGGCTCTTCTTCGATGGCCGGCTCGACGAGACTGCCGTGTACCCAGCCGACATCCGCCAGCCGCCGATGGTACGAGGGGCAGTTCTCCGGGCAACGCCAGGGAGCCTCAGGAGCGAGGTCGAGCACGCAGAAGCGAGCTGCCTCTCCCGAGGCGTAGGTCCTGCTCTGAAAGTGGGTGCATTCCTCGCGCATCGGCACGTCTCTATGGTGCCACGTCGCCCGGGACGGAGTCGATCAGCCGACCGAACCTTCCATCTGGAGCTCGATCAGCCGGCTCCACTCCACCGCGTACTCCATGGGAAGGGTCCGGGTGACCGGCTCGATGAACCCGTTGACGATCATCCCCATCGCCTGGCTCTCCGAGAGACCACGGCTCATCAGGTAGAAGAGCTGGTCGTCGCCGACCTTCGACACCGTGGCCTCGTGGCCGATCCGGGCGTCCCGCTCGCCGACTTCCATGTAGGGCTTGGTCTCCGAGGTCGACTCGTCGTCGAGGAGAAGCGCGTCACAGCGAACGAACGACTTGGCCCCGGTTGCTCCCGGATCGACGTGCACCTTGCCTCGATAGGTCGTGATGCCGCCGTCCTTGGAGATCGACTTGGAGACGATCGTCGACGTCGTCTCCGGAGCGACGTGGAACATTTTGGCCCCGGCATCCTGATGCTGCCCCGCGCCGGCATAGGCGACCGAGAGCACCTCGCCCGAGGCCTTGGGGCCCATGAGGTAGACCGATGGGTACTTGATGGTCAAGCGTGAGCCGATGTTGCCGTCGATCCATTCGACGTGGGCTTCGGCTTCGCAGCGAGCCCGCTTCGTGACCAGGTTGTACACGTTCGTCGACCAGTTCTGGATCGTCGTATAGGTGATCCGCGCCCCCTGGAGGGCGACGAGCTCCACCACGGCCGAGTGCAGCGAGTCGGTCGAGTAGACCGGAGCCGAGCAACCCTCGATGTAATGCACCTGGGATCCCTCGTCGGCGATGATCAGCGTGCGCTCGAATTGCCCCATGTTCTCCGCGTTGATCCGGAAGTACGCCTGCAGCGGCATTTCGACCTTGACGCCCGGCGGCACATAGATGAACGATCCACCCGACCACACGGCAGAGTTGAGTGCGGCGAACTTGTTGTCGTTGGGGGGTATCAGCGTCCCGAACCAGCGACGGACATGCTCGGGGTACTCGCGTACGGCCGTGTCCATGTCGCAGAACAGGACGCCCTGCGCCTCGAGGTCGGCCCGGTTGCGGTGGAAAACGACTTCACTCTCGTACTGAGCCGTGACGCCGGACAGGTACTTGCGCTCCGCCTCGGGGATGCCCAACTTCTCGTAGGTGTTCTTGATGGCATCCGGCAGGTCTTCCCAGTCGTCCACCTGCCCACCCGTGGGCTTGATGTAGTAGTAGATGTCGTTGAAGTCGAGGTCGGGCATGTGCGCCGCGAACCAGGGAGCCATCGGCTTGCGCTCGAAGTACTTCAGCGACTTCAGCCGGAAGTCCCTCATCCACTCGGGCTCGTTCTTCATCTCCGACATTTCCCGCACGATGGACTCGTTCAAACCCTTCTTGGGCTTGAAGATGTAGTCCTCGGCATCGCTCCATCCAAGCTGGTAGCGACCGAGATCGAGATCTGTTGTAGCCATAGGGCTCCTGAGCTCACAGGGGAGGCATTTCCCCTATGTAGATAGTAACAACTACCCGGGCCAGCCGAAACGCACAATCTGGCGACGACCCGAGCCCCGCCGTGGCAGGCTCCGAGCATGGAAACTCCGCCCCGGGCCACCCAGCGACCCCACATACTCAGCGCTTTCGACCACGAGCGGGTCGATCCCTGGTACTGGCTGCGAGAACGGGACAATTCCGAGGTCCTCGCCTACCTCGACGCCGAGAATTCGTACACCGAGCACGTCCTCGCCCCTCTCGAAGGTCTCCGCACCACCCTTTTCGAGGAGATGAAGGCCCGCATCCTCGAAACGGACATGTCCGTTCCCACCCGCCGCGGCCCCTGGTGGTACTACGGCCGCACCGAGGAGGGGAAGGACTACGCGATCCACTGCCGGCGACCCGCGAGGGCGGCCGATGAACTCCCCCCGGCCGGAGAACCCGGTGAGGAGGAGCAGATCCTCCTCGACGAGAACGCGCTGGCCGAGGGGCACGAGTATTTCGCCCTGGGCACGGCCGTGGTCAGCCCCGATCACGCCATGATCGCCTATGGCACCGACGTCAAAGGTGACGAGCGCTACCAGCTGCGCTTCACGTCGCTCCTTCCCGACGACCGCAGCTGACCGGGCGCCCGAGGTGGTGGCCGACACCGGGTACGGGTTGGCCTGGTCGAGCAGTTCCGATGTGGTCTTCTACACCCGGCTCGATGAAGCCATGCGTCCGTACCAGTTGTGGCGCCACGAGCTCGGCACCGCACCGTCGAACGACGCCCTGGTGTTCGAGGAGCCGGATCGGCGCTTCTCCCTCGGCACGGGGCGCACCCGCGACGGCGCCTTCGTGCTGATCGCGGTACACAGCACCAACACCACGGAATGGCTGGCCATACCGGCCGGCGACCCCACGGCCGCACCCCGTGTCGTGCTCCCTCGGCGCGAAGGGCGCGAGTACTCCGTCGACCACCTGGGAGGCGAAGACCAGCGCGGCTGGTTCGTCGATCCTGACCAACGAGAACGCACAGGACTTTCGGGTCCTCGCCGCCGCCGACGATGCCGCGGGGAGCGAGGGAGGCTGGAACGAGGTCGTTCCCCACCGGCCCGGCGTGCGCATCGAAGACGTCGACGCGTTCTCGACCGTCCTGGTCCTCAGCGAGCGCTCCGAAGCGGAGACGTTCGTCAGGGTCGTGCCACTGCAGGGCGGGGCGGACCCGCTGGCCGGGGATCTCCTTGCGGCCAGCTGGATCATCCCTTCGACGGAGAGCCCCTCATCATCGTGGTTGGGCCCCAATCCCGAGCCTGACGTGACATCCCTCCGATTCGGCCGGACGTCGATGGTGACGCCGACGTCGGTTCTGCAGATCGCGCTCGACACGAGACGGGAGACACTGCTCAAGCAGGAGCCGGTCCTCGGTGGATTCGATGCAGACGAGTACACGACACAACGGATCTGGGCTGAAGCCGACGATGGGACGCGTGTCCCGATATCGCTCGTGCACCGGCGAGGGCTGGCGCTCCCCGCCCCTTGCCTCCTCTACGGGTACGGCGCCTACGAGATCTCCATCGACCCGACGTTCTCGCCGCACCGGCTCTCGCTCCTCGACCGCGGCATGGTCTTCGCCGTAGCCCACGTACGGGGCGGCGGTGAGATGGGCCGGGCCTGGTACGAGGACGGGCGGATGGAGCACAAGGCCAACACGTTCAGCGACTTCATCGCCTGCGCCAGACATCTGGTGGCGCAGGGCATCGCCAGGCCCGATGCGGTCGCCGGCCGGGGCGGTTCCGCCGGCGGGCTCCTCGTCGGCGCTGTCGCCAATGCGGCCCCGGACCTGTTCGCGGCCCTGGTGGCGCAGGTTCCGTTCGTCGATGTCCTGACCACCATGCTCGACGCCGACCTCCCCCTCACCGTCGGAGAATGGGAGGAGTGGGGCAATCCGCTCGCGGACAGAGCCGCCTACGACCGGATGCTCTCCTACTCGCCGTACGACAACGTCAGCGGGCGCAATCCTGATGGGACCGTCCGCACGTACCCCCGTCTGCTGGTCACCGCCGGTCTCAACGATCCCCGTGTCAGCTACTGGGAGCCGGCCAAATGGGTGGCGAAAATCCGCTCACTCTCGCCTTCGACCGGAGTCCTGCTCCGCACAGAAATGGGCGCAGGCCATGGTGGGCCTTCCGGCCGCTACGACGCGTGGAAGGAAGAAGCACTCGTCTTCGCCTTCCTGCTCGACGCATTGGGCTTGTCGTCGTAGCGGATCAGCTTGCGGTGACGAAGTGCATGGTGAACGGCGTCCGAAACCCAGAAGGCAGCGCGACAGCGCTCCCGTCGACGAGGACCCCCAGCACCGTGGGTGCGCCGATGACGACGGTGACCGGGCCCGTGACGGCGAGCGAGTGTTGCTCACCGGGCTCGAGGGTCGCCTCGAAGAGCGTGGCCCCCGAGGTGGAGTTCGTGACGTCGACCCAGCAGAGACCCGAGGTGGCCGACAGGGCCAGGGTGAAGTTGGTGGCCGCGACGTCGTAGGTCGCGCTGCGTGGCCGATCCGGACAGCGGCACGACGACCTGCGGGGACGTGGTCGACGTGGTGTTCGGCGCCGTCTGACCCGAGTCGGCCTTCGGCGAGGTGGGGTTCCTGCTGGTCGCTCCACTGTGGTGTCGCGGCGGAGGTGCCACGGTGTGCGACCCGGTCAAGAGAAGCACGACGACCAGGACGATGACGACGGCCACGGCGGTCGCCGGCGCAGCCAGCCGCCGGGGTCGATGATTGATGGAGCCCATCGCCTTGTCCCGCTTGCCCACAGGCTCGTGCACGACGGGCGGCGGAGGAGATCCGGCGTCGTCGAACGTCACCGGCGTGTCGAGGTTCGTCACCGGAAGGGGCACGGGCGGTACGGGCGGCCTGGCATCGGTTACCCGGACTGACGCTGACCCCCCGACCCGCAACGCGCTCTCGGGAAACGCCGATTTGACCCCGGGGTCGACCCCGGGGTCGGTCTCGGCGGCGGCACCGTGGGCCACAGGATGCGCGTTGATGGTCTCGAGCGTGTGAATCGAGCGGTGATATCCCTCGACCGAGTGCACGTCGTTGCGGCCCGTCCTCCTGGTGAGCAGGACCGCGGCGAGCGCCACCACCACCACAGCCGCCACGATCCCACCAATGAGCATTACCTTCTATTCAACAGGACGCGGTGCGTCGAAGAAACAGCGCGCCCAACAAATTCCACGCACACTGGTGGACCCCGCATCAACGCCCATTGCGGCCGCCCGCCTGTTCGCGCCGGAGCGGCGCCCTATGTGCGCATCGCGACCCGGGGCCGCAATCCGTCCGAAATGTCGTCGCGCCGAGGATTGCTCTTGTCCCGGTTCGAGAGAACGGGGTCGGTCAGCCCCCAGTCGGCGGCCACCGTCGGGTCGTCCCAGGCCAGGCCGAGCTCGTCGGACTCGTTGTAGTAGCCGTCGACGAGATACCAGAGCAAAAGATCGGTCAGGGCGGCGAAGCCATGGGCCACACCCGGTGGAATGAACAGCCCCTGGTCGATGTCCCCGTCGAGTTCGATGACCTCGGTCGCCCGGTCGGTGGCAGAGCCCTGCCGCAGATCGTGCAGCACGACCCGGGCGCTGGCCGCGGAGGACATACCAGTAGTCGGCTTGGTGCAAGTGGTAGTGCAACCCGACCAGGGCTCCGGCCTGCTTCTCGGACCGGTTGCCCTGAATCATCTCTCGGCCGAGTGGGAACCAGCTGCGCCGGTAGGTCTCGACGAAACGACCTCGCTCGTCTCCGTGGACGTCCGGTCGGACCAGCACGACGTCGTTGATGGTCGAGGAGGCGATCAGTTCGGGCATCGAGGCACGGTAGCAGCGCGCCGGCTCACGACACGAAGCGACCGAACCCGGAACGGTAGAACAAAAGGGGCGCTCCTTCGCCGATCTCCATCGTCACCACGTGCCCCGTCACCAGCTCGTGGTCGCCACCCTCGTAGATGGCGCCGAGCGTGCACTCCACGACGGCGAGAGAGCCCGCGATGAGAGGGGCACCCGTGATCCCCGGACTCCATTCGACCCCGTCGAACTTGTCGCCACCCGAGACGGCAAAGGCGCGACAGAGCGCTTCTTGGTGCTCGCCCAGAATGTTGACGCAGAACGCCCCGGCCCGGGCGATGCGAGGCCAGCTGGTGGACGATCTTGGCCGGGGCCAGGATCACCATCGGGGGATCCAGCGAGAGGGCGGAGAACGACTGGCACGAGAAGCCGACCGGCTCCCCTTCCTCGGTGGCCGTCACGATGGTGATGCCGGTGGCGAAGTGGCCGAGCACCTCGCGAAACCGGGCCTGGTCGAGGCCCGACATCTACGCCCGCCCGAGGTCTATGGACTGTGACTCGCGCGCCATGGAGACATCGTCGATTGCCTTCGCCTCGGGAAGATGCCGAGCCCGCGCACAGGATGCGATCGAGATCGCCGTCCTCGTGTGACGGGTCGTGGTGGGTGAGAACGAGTCGCTTTGGCCCGGGACTCCGCGGCAACGTGCACCGCGAACGCCGCCGTCGAATGGCCCCAGTCGGCCTTCGTCGAAAACTCGTCCTCGGTGTACTGGCCGTCGTGGAGCAACAGATCCACATCGTGGCAGAGCTCGAGGACGGAATCGGAGATGGTGCGGCGGTCGAGGGGCGCCTGATGGTCGGGCAGGTACGCGATCGTCCGGCCCTCGGCTTCGATGCGGTAACCCAGGGTGGTGCCGCTGTGCGGGATCGATCGGGCCATCACCTTGGCCGACCCGACCGAGAAGTCCTCGTCCCGGGTGTCGACGATGACCATCTCGCCGCGGAACTCATCCATGTGGATCGGGAACACGGGTGGTTGCACCGCGGCATGCAGGGCGTCCTTGAGCGTTCCCTGCGCCTGAGCCGGACCATGGACCGTGAGCGTGCGCCCCCGGGTCCTGAAGAGGGCCGAAGAACGGGAGGCCGAGAATGTGGTCGAAGTGGAGGTGGGTCAGGAGGGCGGTTGCCCGCAGAGGGGCGCCCGACCGCACGCGGTTTCCTCGAGGAGCACATCGCCGAGCGCCCGTAGACCCGTGCCGAGGTCGAGGATCAAGGGCTCGTCCCCCTCGATGTCGATCAGGAGGCATGAGGTGTTCCCCCCGTATCGCCGGTAGCGATCCCCCGAACACGGACAAGACCCCCGGACGCCGTAAAACGTCACGATCACCTGACCGACGATACCCGTGCTCCGCGCAACGCGTAGGGTCGCCGTGTAAAAGCACCAGGTGAGAGGGCTGGTTCAGCGCAACTGCAGCAGCGGCGGGCGGCCCGCGCGACCACTCGGCGAAGCCTTCGGCCACGAGCGCGTCGGCGATCCTTTCGGCCCGCGGCCGATCGCCCGACCACCCACAGGCTGCGGGCACCATCTCGCCCGAGACACCGCACCCTGGCGCAGGGCGTGCACGAGACGCCCCCGGCCCTCCCGATCCGAACCGGCGAATCGGGACTGCGGGCCGCACCGATGGGCTGGCCCGCCACGGGTCAGGGTCGCGCAGACCCTCGGCGCCTCCAACGGCATTGGAGACGCAGGGGGCAGACGCCGCACGCCGGCCGGGTCGCCGTGCAGACCGTGGCGCCCAGATCGAACATGGCCTGGTTGAATTCCCAGGATCGTCCGGCCGGCAGCAGGCGGTCGGCCACCGACTGCGCCTCGCTGAGGGTCACGCCGGTCCCCACGACGCACCGCGCCAGAACCCGCGCCACATTGGTGTCGACGGGAGCCACGTCGAGCTCGAAGGCGAAGGCCTGCACGGCGCGGGCCGTGTACGGACCCACGCCGGCCAACGCGCGCAGGGCCCGCTCGTCCTCGAGGAGCTCGCCTCCGTGCTCGTTCGCGACCACCACGGCCGCCCGGTGCAGGTTGAGCGCCCGCCGGTTGTAGCCCAGCCCCGACCACAGACGCACGACGTCGCCCGGACGCGCCCGGGCACAATGGTCCGCCGTCGGAAACGCCGCGAGAAAGGCCTCGTAGTACCCGACGACCCGGTCCACCTGCGTCTGCTGGAGCATCACCTCGCTGACCAGAATGTGCCATGGATCACGTGTCGCCCGCCACGGCAGATCCCGTCGATGTGCGCGCACCCCACTCGAGCACCCGGCGCTGGAACCGCCGGACCCGAGCGGCCGAAAGCGGCTCAGTCCCAGACGTCGTCGTCGTAGGGGCGACGGCGCTGCCGGCGCGTGCGCCGTCTTCCACACCATGAGCTTGCGACGGAAGTAGCAGACCTCTTCGCCCCGCTGATTGAACGCCTTCGTCTCTACCGCCACGATGCCCCGATCGTCCTTGGACTTCGACGGCGTCGCTTCGAGCACCCGTGTCTCGGCGTAGATGGTGTCGCCATGGAACGTCGGCGAACGGTGGAGGAGCGATTCGACCTCGAGATTGGCGATGCACGACCCGCTCACGTCGGGCACGCTCATGCCCAGCGCCAAGGAGTAGACCAGGTTGCCGACGACCACGTTCTTGCCCTGCACCGTCTCGTGCTCGGCGAACCACGCGTTGGTGTGCAGCGGGTGATGGTTCATGGTGATCATGCAGAAGAGATGGTCATCGGCCTCGGTGATCGTCTTGCCGGGCCAATGCCGGTACACGTCCCCCGGAACGAAGTCTTCGAGATAGCGACCGAACGGCCGGTCGTAGATCGTCATGACGGGGCCTATTCCGCCACGCCTTGGCGGGGACGGGTGGTGAATCCCAACGAAGCCCCGGGGAGGGACTCGCCGTCGATCGTCAACCGCCAGGCGAACCGGGTCGCCGGCGCCAGGGGAATCGGGCCCAGGTTCACCGCGAGTGCGACGTCGATCGGCGAACCCTCGGGGATCTCCGGCGGCTGGCTCACGGTGAACTCGCCCCGCACCTCGACGGGCTGGGTGCCGTCCGGCGTCTCCATGAGCACCGGTTGCCCGTCGGCGTCCTCCAAGAAGAGCTCCCAGTGGTGCGACGTCTCGGCTTCGTGCCAGTCGACGTCGATCTTCAGGGCAACGGCCGAAGGCACGGGATCCGGCCCGGTCATGCTCCACCCCCCACCGAGGATGTAGAGCTTTCCGTCGGACACTTGGGCGGCGTCGCAGAGCAACATGGTTACCTTCACGAACTGGAGGATATAGGCCGCGCGGACCCACCGTAGAGTGCAGGGTCATGAACGAATGCCGCCCCGGCCCGGAGTTCGGTCGTGAGTGAGCTCACGGGCCTCCGCGACGACGTCTACCGGCGGCCGCTGGCCACGGCCCTGGAGCGCCTCGGCCTGGGCCCGGGCTGGCGCTGCCTCGACGTGGGAGCCGGAGGCGGCGACGTCTCGGTCGCCCTGGCCGAAATGGTGGGCCGCGAGGGCCGGGTCTACGCCGTGGACAGCGACCCCCTGTCCCGCGACGAGGTGGCCCGCACGGCCGCGGCCCACACCCAGGTCATCGCGCTCACCCAGGCGGGAGAGGACCTGATCCTGCCCGAACAGGTCGATCTGGCGTTCTGCCGGTTCTTGCTCCTCCACGTCCACGACCCCTCGGTGGTCGTGCGCCGCATGGCCGCCGTCGTGAAGCCCGGAGGTTGGGTGGTCGTCCAAGAGCCGATCACGTCCGCCGGACGCATCGCGGGCTCGCCGCTGTCGATGCCCGATGCCCGCCATCCCGACATCGGCGCGTTTCTCCCATCGCTCGTCCGAGACGCCGGCCTCGAGGTCATCGACGCCTGGGCCGAAGCACCGGCGGGCGTGGGCGAGGGGCCGGTGGCCCGCTACCTCGAGTCGTTGACCGGAGTCGACCCTGAGGACGATCCCGTCGTGCTGCCACCCTTGGTCACCGTCATCGGGCGCCGCGTCCCGCATCGGGAGATCAGGCCCACGAACCTGTAGGGTGCGATGCCGTGACGGAGCCCGCGTGCCACCCAGCCTTCGACGCGGCCTCCGAGGCCGTCGAGCTGGCCCAGCAGTCTGGTCGACGCGGCCTGTGCCGCCGTGCGTGCCGGCGGCGGGGTCGACGCCAATCAGGTCGTGGCCTACGACGTGGCGCACGCCGCGGCGGCCGTCGCCACCGCCCGCGCCGCGCTCGACCTATGGCGCCCTGGGCGAGACCGAAGGGCGCCTCGCCACCGCCTTTGTGGCCGACGTCCTGGCCGATCTGGTCGGCCGCGTGGCGGGGAGAGAAGCGGCATGGGGAACGCAGCGTCGACTGGATCGCGCCGGCGGCCGACTTCCTGCACGCGGGCCGCGACCCGGCCACCTTGGCTGCGCTGGCCAACGTCGAGGGGCCGCGGCATCTCGGGAGCGACTTCGAGCTCGTCCGCGAGACGTTCCACCGCTTCGCCGAGGACAAGGTGCGCCCCCATGCCGAGCACGTCCACCGGACCAACGGCGATATCCCCGAGGAGATCATCAGCGGCCTGGCCGAACTGGGCGGGTTCGGGCTCTCGGTCCCCGAGGAGTACGAAGGCTTCGCCACCGGCGGCGAGAGTGACTACCTGGGCATGGTCGTCGCCACCGAGGAGTTGAGCTGGGGCTCGCTCGGCATCGGCGGGTCGCTGATCACCCGTCCCGAGATCCTCACGCGCGCCCTCGTCTACGGCGGCACCGAAGCGCAGAAGAAGCAGTGGCTGCCCAAATTGGCCTCGGCCGAAGTGCTCGCCGCGGTGGCGGTGACCGAGCCCGACTTCGGCTCCGACGTCGCCGGCATCGTGACCGTCGGCCACGCCGGCGCAGGGGGGCTGGCTCATCAACGGCGTCAAGACGTGGTGCACCTTCGCCGCCCGGGCCGATGTGCTGATGCTGCTCGCCCGCACCGATCCCGACCGTTCGCTGGCACACCGGGGGCTCTCGATGTTCGTCGTCGAGAAGCCCCAAGGCGACGGGCACGGCTTCGTGTTCACCCAGGACGCCGGCGCGCGTCCCGCCGGCGCCGGGCCGGGACGGCTGGAGGGGCGCCCGATCGACACCCTCGGCTACCGGGGGATGCACTCCTACGAGCTCTCCTTCGAGGACTGGTTCGTGCCCGAGGCCAACCTGGTCGGTGGCGCCGACGGCCTCGGGAAGGGCTTCTACCTCCAGATGCAGGGGTTCGAGAACGGGCGGCTGCAGACGGCAGCCCGCGCCCTCGGCGTCATGCAGGCGGCTTACGAAGCCGCTGCGTCCTACGCCGCCAATCGCAAGGTCTTCGGATCGCCGATCGGCGACTACCAACTCACCCAGGCCAAGCTTGGGCCGCATGGCCGTGATCATCGAGGCCACCCGGCAATCCTCGTACCACGTGGCGCGCCTGATGGCCCAGGGTGACGGCGCGCTGGAGGCTTCGATGATCAAGGCGTACGTCTGCCGGGCGGCGGAGTGGGTCACCCGCGAGGCCATGCAGATCCACGGAGGGATGGGGTACGCCGAGGAGTTCCCCGTCAGTCGCTACTTCGTGGACGCCCGGGTGTTGTCGATCTTCGAGGGCGCCGACGAGACGTTGGCCCTCAAGGTGATCGCCCGCCGGCTCATGGGCTGAGCGCCTGACTGGTCGACGGCTCAGTTCGGCGCTGCGGCTCAACCCGGCCCGCTCGCCCCGGCTGACGAACTTGATGGCCATTTTGCGACTGGCTTCGTCGATCATCTCGTCACCGAACATGACCGCCCCTTTGCGGTCGCCCTCGGTGGCCTGACGGTACGCGTCGAGAATGTCGAAGGCCCGGTCGAACTGCTCCTGGGTGGGTGAGTAGACCTCGTTGAGCACGGCCGCCTGGTCGGGCGTGAGCGCCCATTTGCCGTCGTAGCCGAGCATGCGGGTGCGCAAGGAGTACTGCCGGAGCGCGTCGAGCTCGCGCACCTTGAGGAAGGGCCCGTCGATGACCTGGAGACCGTTGGCGCGCCCCGCCATCAAGATCCGGCTGAAGACGTAGTTGAAGTGGTCGCCCGGGTACTCGGGGATCTCGATCCCGCCGGTGAGCACCGGCATCTCGATGCTGGCGGCGAAGTCCGCCGGCCCGAAGATGATCGTCTCGAGCCGGGGCGAGGCCGCACAGATCTCGTCGACGTTGATGAGGCCACGCGCCGTCTCGATCTGCGCCTCAATCCCGATGTGGCCCACCGGGAGTCCCGACTTCTTCTCCACCTGGGTCAACAAGAGGTCCAGCGCCACCACCTCGGCCGCCGACTGCACCTTCGGCAGCATGATCTCGTCCAGCCGCTCGCCCGAGTTCCCCACCACTTCGATGACGTCGCCGTAGGTCCATTCGGTATCCCAGGCGTTCACCCGGACGCACAGCACACGGTCGTCCCAGGGCAGGTTCTTGATGGCGTCGACCACTTTGGGCCGGGCACCCTCCTTCTCCAGCGGGGCCACGGCGTCCTCGAGGTCGAGGAAGGTCATGTCGGCCGGGACCGTGGGTGCTTTGGCCAGGAACTTCTCATTCGATCCGGGGGTGGAGAGGCAGGAGCGGCGCGGCAGGTCACGAGAGCGTGCAGACATGGCCAAATGGTAACAAACCCCCCCTGCGGCCCGTCCCGGCCGACGGGCCGGCCGACGGAGCCCTCAGCCCAGATGCGAGTGGAAGAACGCCAGGCTGCGTTCCCACAACGCCTTCGACGCATCGGCGTTGTACACCTCGGGTCGGGTGTCGTTGAAGAAGGCGTGATCGGTACCCGGGTAGATGATGATCTCGACGTCCTTACCCAGTGCCCGCAGCTGCTCCCCCAGAGCTTCGGCGGCAGCCGGCGTGAAGAAGTCGTCCTCGCTGGCGTAGTGGCCCAGGACGGCGGCCGAGAGCGACGAGTAGTCGGGCTGCGCATCGGGCCAGGGGATGACGCCGTAGCAGGGCACCACAGCGCTGACGGCGTCCGGCCGCTGCGTGGCCAGGACCAACGCCAACCCGCCCCCCATGCAGAAACCGATGACGCCGATGTGGGCGGCCCCGCTCTGACGGATCACCTCGTCCACGGCGCCGCTCATGTCCCGAGCTGCCTGATCCATCTTGCAGCGCCATCATCTCCTTGGCCGCCTCATCGGGCTCCGCCACGGTCAGTCCGTGGTACAGATCCGGCGCCAACGCCACGAACCCGGCGGCGGCGAAGCGGTCGCAGACGTCGCGGATGTGGTCGACGAGACCCCACCACTCCTGGATCACGATGACGCCGGGCCCCTTGCCCCCGTCAGGTTTGGCCAGGTAGCCCACGGCCGTCGATCCATTGCTCGGGAATTCGATCATCTCGCCCATGGAGGCGACCGTACCTCGCCCGGGCCCCGGCCGGCGCAGCAGCGCTTGTCAATAATCGGTTCCGCTCGAGCCAGCCCCTTGGCCAGGGTTTTGCTACCGCCAGTAGGATCTAGAACGGCCGTTTCAGCCCAAACGTGTTTGAAACTTGTCAAGCGGGGCAGTAAGAATGTCCCCCATAGTGACTGACGTAGAGCGGCCTCGGAGCCACTCCACGCCCCGGTCAGCTCGGAGCGCTCGGGTGCTCCGGCGGGCGCTGTTGCCCGTTATGACCATTGTCACAGTGCTCCCCGGCACTGTGCTCCTGGTGACGCGCCCCGCCGCAGGTGACTCCATCTCGAGCGCCAAAGCCGAGGCCGCGGCGATCGAGTCGCAACTGACAACGGCGCAAAACAGGATGTCGGCGTTGAGCCAGCAGTACGACGCTGCGGCCTACAAGCTCCAGCAGATCAACGCCAGCATCGACACCACGAAAGCCGCCATCGCCACCGACCAGAAACAGGTGTCGACGGACCGCACCCGCCTCTCGAAGGCGGCCATCGCCAATTACGTCTCCGACGGCGCAGCATCGAGCAACAACCCGATCTTCAGCGGGAACGAGAAGACCGTCGGGGCGGCGACCGAGTACAACCTGATCGCACAGGGCGACATCAATCTCGCTGTGGCCAACCTGCACACCGCCGAGAACACGCTCAACGCCCAGCAGGCGCAGCTTGACGCTCAGCAGGGTCAGGCCGAACAGGAAGTAGCCACTGAGCAGGCCGCGGTAACCCAGAACGCCCAGGAGATTCAGGTTCAGCAGAACGCACTGGCCCAGGAGAACGGCAAGATCGCCGCGCTCGATCAAGCAACAGCAGGAGGCGGAAGCGGCTGCTGCCGCGGCGCAGGTCGCGCGGGCCCGACAGGCCGCAGCTGAGGAGGAGGCGGAAGCGCAGGCGAGCACGGCCAGCGAATCGAGTGCATCGGGTACGTCGCCCGGGCTCGGCGACTTCGCCCCGCCGCCGACCGCACCCGGCGGAGAGGGGGCGGTGCAGGCGGCCGAGAGCCAACTGGGCGTTCCGTACGTCTGGGGTGCCGAGTCCCCCAAGGGATCGGCGCATCCGGGATTCGACTGCTCGGGGCTCACGGCCTACGCCTGGGGTCAGGTTGGCGTCGGCCTTCCCCATTACTCGGGCGCCCAAATGAGCGATTCGACCCCGGTGCCGCTCAGCGACCTGCGAGCCGGGCGATCTGCTCTTCTACGGCCCCGGGGGCTCCGAGCACGTCGCCATGTACGTGGGACCCGGCGAGATGATCGAAGCTCCTGAAACCGGCCAAGTCGTGCATCTGACCGGCCTGCGGCTCGGTGGGGGCTTCGTCGGCGCCGGCCGTCCCTGACGTCGGCCGCGCCCACGGCTTCGTTCCGCTGTCGTAATCTCTCGGCGGGCCAGCCATGAAACCGATCCCTGTCGAGTTCCACATCGGACCGATCCAGGTCCACACCTACGGCATCGGCCTCGCCCTCACGTTCTGGTTCGCCTTCGCCTACTTCGAACGACGGCTCAGGAAGAACGGCTACCGCACCGAGTGGTTCGCCGGCGTCTTCCTCTGGATCATTCTGGCGGCCGTCGTCGGCGCCCGGGCGCTGCACGTGCTGTCGAACCTGCACTACTACACCAACAATCCGGGTCAGGTGCTGGCCGTCTGGCACGGGGGTCTCTCCTCGTTCGGCGGGCTCCTCTTTGCGGTGCCGACCGGCCTCATCCTCACCCGCAAGCGCTGTCCCGAGTTACCGATCGGCCGGGCCCTCGACCTCGTCGCCCCCGTCCTCATGGCCGCGTGGGCCATGGGCCGGCTCCTGGGCCCCCAGCTCATGGTGGCCGGCGGCGGGCACCCCACCCACCAGTGGTTCGGCATGTACTACGCCGGCCAGAGCGGCAGGCGCCTCCCCGTACCTCTCTTCCAGGCGGCTGAAGATTTCAGCGTCTACATCGTGTTGATCCTCATTGAGCGGCGCCTGAACCGGTGGCCCGATGGATCGGTCCGGACCGGCTACCCGGCCGGCACGGTCATCGGGACGGCCATGGTGCTCTGGGGTATCGAACGCTCCCTCGACGAGCACCTGTGGCTCGGCGAAGACGGGCATCTCGGTTCGCTCCTCGTCCAGATCGCCGGGGTCCTGCTGGTCGTAGGCGGGGGCATCGTGTTGTTCCGGACCCGTAGGCGCTGGCAGGAGTGGCGACAGACACATCACGCGCCGGGCGACGCGCCGCCGTCCCCGGCGATGCTCCTTCCCCCGAGGCACCCACGGAACGGAGCGTTCATCTGCCCCGCCCGTCTCCACCCGTCGCTCTGATCCCGGACCCACGCCGTGGAGCCTCCCGGTGCGTCGGACCTTGACGCGCGGCATAGGGTGGGGTGACCGAAGGACCGTCCCGCTCAACTCGGGCCTGTTGCCGTCCTTCCGGTTCGGCCTTGGCCGCAACCGGGCTCGGCGATGGATCGGAGGATCATGGCCTCAGCCGAGTCTTCTCTCGTCGGCGCCCAGCTCGACGAGCATCATGCGCCGGAGACGAACGGGCGCATGTCGGTCTGCCGGAAGTGTGGCGCACTGACCGACAGCCCCGTGGGCCTGCAGCATGTGCCACATCCGAGTCAGGTCGCCCGCTCCAGAGAGTGGCTCATCGCCCAATCACGGTTGTTGCAGATCGAGAAACTGACGAGCACTCCGGGCACCGTGATCCGGATCAGTCGGAGGCCTTCTCGGCGATGTTCTGGGCGAAGTCCGATTCCATGACCGGGTCGTCGGTCACGTCGGCGTTGGTGGTGACGATGTCGAGCATGTGGCCCGGTCGCACCTCGATGAAGAGCCCGTTGGCCTCGGCCGTGATCGCGCCCTCGTGGTAGATGGCGGCCCACGTGTGCACCTTGCGACCTTCGCTCCTCTGACAGCGCGCCACCAGATCCAACGGCGTCAGTAAGGGCGTGGGCTTGCGGTAGCGCACCGTGAGGGTCCCCGTCATCGCCGGTTTTTCTGCAATGACGTTCGCCGCCCCCATCAACTCGTCGAAGAGCTCGGCGATAACGCCACCATGGACGCACGTCGGCGGCCCCTCGTACGGGTAGTCGAATGTGACACGGCCATGGATTTCGGCCTCGCCGTCCTCGTTTTCCCCCAACCACACCTCGACGGGAGGCGCGATCGGATTGGCGTAGCCGATGATCGGGCTGCTCGGGAAGAAATCCTGCGGATGCCCGGTCAGGTCGGGCGGCGTACGGGCGCGCCGCGAGGCGTCAGCCCTGTGCTCCAGCCCCTCGGCGATCCGCTCGAGTTGCTCGGACTGCCCGGAGGACCTCGTCATCGGGGATCGGATGGCCCACAGCCACCCCGTTGATGCGACGTATGGCGGCGGCGAGTCGATTGAGCGGTTCGTCCCCGGTCGAGGTCGGCTCGCCCGGTCGCCCGGATGCAGCGTGTGCGGCTGGTGGCAGCGGTCAGCTCACTCTCTGGCGTAGGTGGGTGGTGCGGTCGACGAACGTCGTCGACCGTGGGTGATGCTCAGAACTTCTTGAGTATCTCGCGGGCGATGACCACGCGCTGGACCTGATTCGTCCCCTCGTAAATCTGCGTGACCTTGGCGTCGCGTAGGAAACGTTCCACCGGGAAGTCCTTGGTGTAGCCGTAACCCCCCAGGAGCTGGACCGCATCGATGGTGACCGACATTGACGTGTCCGAGGCGAACGCCTTGGCCATGGCGCCGAACAACGTCAGTTCGCCGGTCGGATCGTCGTCCACCATCGCGCAGGCGCGGTAGATCAGCGCCCGGGCCGCCTCATTGCGCATGGCCATGTCGGCCAGCATGAAACGTAACCCCTGCATGTCGGCGATAGGGCCGCCGAATGCGTGCCGCTGCTTCATGTAGGCAGCCGAGTAATCGATCGCACCCTGGGCGATGCCGACCGCCTGGGCGCCGATGGTGGGGCGGCTCCGATCCAACGTGTGCATGGCGATGGTGAAGCCCTGACCTTCTTCTCCGATGCGGTGCGACGCCGGCACCCGTACCTCGTCGAGGACGACTTCGCCCGTAGGGCTGCCCCGCATGCCCAGCTTGTCCTCGTGTTTTGCGATGGTGATTCCCCAGTCCCGCTCGACCAGGAAGCACGAGATGCCCCGCCCACCGGCATTCGGGTCGGTTTTGGCGAAGACGACGTACACGTCGGAGATGCCGGCGTTGGTGATCCAGTACTTCGAGCCCGTCAAGATGTAGTCGTCGCCATCGCGCACGGCCCGGGTCCGCATGGAAGCGACGTCACTTCCGGCATCGGCCTCGGACAAGCAATAGCTGGCCTGAATGTCGCCGGACGCCACCCGGGGCAGATACTGCTGCTTCAGGTCCTCCGAGCCCCAGTTGATCACCGGCAACATGCCGAGCTTGGAGATCAGGATGGTGAGACACGTGGAGGCGCAGACCCGGGCGAGTTCTTCGGCGACGATGGCCTGGGTCACCATGTCCGCCCCTGCACCCCCGTACGCCTCGGGAATCCCGAGCGAAGGAAGCTCCATCTCGACGCAGGCGGCAAACGACTTCCACGGGAACACGGCATCGCGGTCGACTTCGACCGCATAGGGGGCGACCCGCTCCTCGGCGAACTGCCGCATGGTGTCGCGAAACTGTCGTTGCTCGTCGGTCAGGGCAAAGGTCGAGTTCGTCACCCCCTCATTCTCGCAGAGCTGACCGGGTGCACCTACCGGCCTGCCTTCGCCGGTTCGCTGCCCGCGGGCAGATTTCAGACGACGGCAGCCGGCTCGTCGGCGTGCTGCGGGAGGGCTTCCGATGGCTCGAGCGTGGCCCGCGCCTCCGCCGGGGTGAGCCGGAGGCTCTCGTCGGGGATGGCGTCGACCAGGCGACGTTGCGCCACGTAGTCGTGGGAGACCGACGAGAAGGCCTGCCGGCGGGCGGCGACCAGTTCCTCCGGGGGACTATCGACCAGGAATCCCCACAGCGCCAGTGCGACCTGGACGTCGTAGATGCTCGGCCCGCGGCCGTAGAGGGCGGCCCGGCGGGCTGCGATCAGCGCGCTGCCCAGGAGGACGTCGTGCTCGGTCTCCCCTTCTCTGAGCTTCAGGTCGTGCGCGAAGCGCGCGGCCAGGCGCAGGGCGAATCCGGCGTCGGTGCCAGGGGTGCCGATGCTGCGGCCTTTCGGGGCGATGGGCGTTCTGAGCTCGGCGGGCCGGCTGGTCGTCCATGCCTCCGGCACGTGGAGGTGGCGGGCCGGCCGCACCTGATCCGCCTCGGTGATGGGGACAAAGGTCGGCTGGGTCATAGGCGGGCAGGCTACTCGGGGTCAGGTCCCGTGGACGAGCCCGAAGACGACCGAGTCGTACAGCGCCTGCCAACTGGCCTCGATGATGTTCTCGGATACCCCGATGGTGGTCCAGACCGTCTCGCCGTCAGTGGTGTCCACCAGCACGCGGGTGACGGCCCCGGTCCCCTTGCCCGTATCGAGCACCCGGACCCGGTAATCGGTCAGGTGGATGGTCGAAAGGACCGGGAACTTGGGCCCGATGGCCCCACGCAAGGCGGCATCGAGAGCGTTCACCGGGCCATTTCCCTCGGCGGTGGCCACGATCCGGTCCCCCCCGACATGCACCTTGACGGTGGCTTCGGTCGTCACGCCGAAGGGCGCACTGGTCGTCCCTTCCGCGCTCTCTCCGTGGTCGGTGATGATCCGGAACGACTCGAGGGTGAAGAAGTCCGACGTCCAGCCGGTCGCCCGCCGCAGCAGCAACTCGAGCGACCCGTCCGCCACCTCGAAGTGGTAGCCCTCGTGCTCCAACCGCTTGAGCTCGTCGAGCACGCGGCCGAGCACCTCGCCGTCCAGCTCGAGGCCGAGCTCGGCCGCCTTCATCGCGAGCGTCGAGCGGCCCGCCATTTCCGAGACCACCACGCGGGTGCCGTTCCCGACGGAGCTCGGGACGACGTGCTCGTAGAGGTCCGCGCTCCGGGCCACGGCACTGGCGTGCAGGCCGCCCTTGTGGGCGAAGACGGAGTTGCCCACGAAGGCCTGCTGAGGATTCGGCGCGATGTTCACCAGTTCGGCGATGTGATGGGACACCGGCGTCAGCCGCTCCAGCCGATCGTCGGGGATCGTCCGGATGTGCAGCTTGAGCGAGAGGTTGGGGATCGCCGCGGAGAGGTCGGTATTGCCGGCCCGCTCCCCGTAGCCGTTGATGCATCCTTGGACCTGCGTCACCCCGGCCTGGACGGCGACCAACGAGTTGGCGACCGCGCACCCGGCGTCGTTGTGACAGTGGATGCCGAGTTGGGCGCTCGTGCGGGCACGCACTTCGGCGACCGCCCGCCCGACCGCGTCGGGCAACGATCCGCCGTTGGTGTCGCAGAGGACGAGTGCTTCTGCACCCTCTTCCTCGGCTGCCGCAAGGACGGAGAGTGCGAAATCGGGATTGTTCCGGTACCCGTCGAAGAAGTGTTCGGCGTCGAGGAAGACACGCAGGTCATGGGCGACGAGGTAGCGCACCGAATCACGCACCATGTCGACGGCTTCGTCGAGCGACGTGCGGAGCGCCTCCGCGACGTGGCGGTCCCATGTTTTGGCCACGATGCAGGCGACCGGCGCACCCGCGTCGATGAGATTCGCCAGGACGGCGTCATCCTCGGGCCGCACCCCGGCACGGCGTGTCGACCCGAAGGCGACCAACGTCGCCGTGGAGAGCTTGAGCTCCTGGCGGGCCCGGGCGAAGAACTCGATGTCCTTGGGGTTGGCTCCGGGCCACCCGCCCTCGATATAGGTGACCCCCAGATGGTCGAGCTGCTCGGCCACCCGGAGCTTGTCGGCCACGGTCAGGGACAGGCCCTCTTGCTGGCTCCCGTCGCGCAGGATCGTGTCGAAGATGTCGACGGACTCGGGCAGTTCCGGGACCTCGTAGTCGTGCGCCAGGTGCGAGTGCGTGTGTGACCCACCGTGGGTATGGCCCCCTTCGGGGCCGTGGGTATGGCCCCCTTCGGGGGCGTGGGTATGCCCGTCAGTCGACATGGTCGAGCCAGTCCTTGTAGCGATCCACCTCGCCGCGCACGGCGGCGAAGTAGGTCTGTTGCACCTCGACGGTGATCGGTCCCGGTTTCCCGTTCCCCACCTCGCGGTCGTCGACGGCGCGGATGGGCACGACCTCGGCTGCGGTCCCGGTCAGGAATGCCTCGTCGGCCAGGTAGAGGTCGGTGCGGATGATCTGCTCGTGCCGCACCTCGATGCCGAGGTCGGCCGCAATGGTCTCGACCGAGCTCTGGGTGATCCCGTCGAGTGCGCCTGCGTCCGACGTCGGTGGCGTCAGCAGGACACCGTCACGCACGATGAAGAGATTCTCGCCCGTGCACTCGCTCACCGTCCCATTTGGTGCCAGCAGGATCGCCTCGTCGTACCCGGCCTTGATCGCCTCCACCTTGGCCAGCGAGGAGTTCACGTACATCCCCGTCCCCTTCGCCGCGGTGGGAACCGCGTTGGGATCGTGGCGCCGCCACGAGCTCACCTTGCACGTGACACCGTTGGCCACGCCGTCATCACCCAGATAGGTGCCCCAGGGCCATGCCGCGATGGACACATTGATCGGGGCAGGGCAACGGGTTCAGTCCCATTTCGCCGTAACCGAGGTAGACGAGCGGACGCAGGTAGCAGCCGTCGGTGAGCCCGTTGACCCGGACGACCTCGCGGGTGGCCTCGATGATCTCGTCGACCGTGAAGGGGACGTCGATCATGAACACCTTGGCCGAGGCGAAGAGCCGGCGGATGTGGTCACCCAAGCGGAACACGGCCACCCCGCTCGAGGTCGGGTAGGCCCGGATCCCCTCGAACACGCCGGAGCCGTAGTGCATGGTGTGGGTGAGCACGTGCACCTTGGCGTCGGCCCAGTCGACGAGCTCGCCGTCCATCCAGATCTTCTCGGTCGGGGTAATGGGCATTCTCAGAGCCTTTCTGCAATGGCGTCGCCCACGGCCGTCGTGGACAGTTGTGCGGATGGTGTGGCCGACATGGCGTCGGACTGTTCCGAGAGCGCCTTGAGGATTCGCTGCGCCGCGTCGTGCTCCCCGAGGTGCTCGAGCATGAGGGCGGCGGAATGTATGGCGGCCAACGGGTTGGCGATCCCCTTTCCGGCGATGTCGTGCGCTGCGCCGTGCACGGGTTCGAAGAGCGACGGTCCCGTCCGATCCGGGTTCAGGTTGGCCGAAGCGGCGAAGCCGATGCCCCCGCTCACGGCCCCGGCCAGGTCCGTCAGAATGTCCCCGAAGAGGTTGTCGGTGACGATGACGTCGTAGCGGCCGGGGTTCTCCACCAGGTAGATGCAGGCGGCATCGACGTGGTTGTAGTCCCAGGTGATCTCGGGGAACTCGGACGACACCTCGGTCACGGTCCGGTTCCACAGGTCGCCGGCGAAGGTGAGCACGTTCGTCTTGTGGACCAGCGTCAAATGACGCCTCGGCCGCTGCGCCGCCAGCTCGAAGGCGAAGCGCACACAGCGCTCGGCACCCATGCGGGTGTTCACCGAGCCCTGCGTAGCCACCTCGTGCGGGGTCCCCTTGCGCAGGAACCCGCCCTCGCCCGCGTAGGTCCCCTCGGTGTTCTCGCGGATGACGACGAAGTCCGATCCTTCGGCGATCGAGCCGGGGACGCCCTTGAACGGACGAAGGTTGACGTAGAGGTCGAGGGAGAAGCGTAGCCGGAGGAGAAGACCGCGCTCGAGGGCGCCGGGCGGGACGGACGTGTCGCCGACGGGCGGTCCGACGGCGCCGAGGAGAATGGCGTCGTAGCCCCGGAGCTCCTCGAGCACCTCATCGGGGAGAATGCTGCCGTCACGCAGATAGCGGGCGGCGCCCAGATCGAAGTCGGTCGTCTGGAGTTCGACGCCTGCCGCGGCCACCACCTTGAGCGCCTCCGCGCAGACCTCGGGCCCGATGCCATCGCCGCCGATGACCGCAACCCGCTTCTTGACCGTCCCTGTGCTCACTGATTCTGCCTTTGTCCTTTTCTTCGCTCTGCTTCTTCGCTCCGCTGTTCTGCCGGGAATTGAAAAACCGCCCACGCAGTGGACGGTCAAGCGGCGCGCGGGGATGTGGCGCGCCTAGTGAATAATGCCTACAGAGTGCTCGGAGGGGTACATGACCCCACCAGTCTCCCGCGGCCGGGGAGTCCCGTCAACCACACGGTGCCCCGGACGGCTCCCCGGACGTCGCCCCGCCACCTCGGGGGCGATTAGCGTTATGGCCGCCGTCGCGCCGCAAATTGGCCGCCGGCACCCTCCATCCGAAGGACACGCGGTGACCAATCCATCAATCAACGACGAGACCGTGACAGCCAACCTCACCCAGGGCACCTACGACCGCCTGCTGGCCGAACTCGAGGACCTGACGACGCGGGGACGGGTCGAGATCGCCGAGCAGATCGAGTCCGCCCGGGCCCTGGGGGACCTGAGCGAGAACGGTGACTACCACGCCGCCAAGGACTTCCAGGGAAAGATGGAGTCGCGCATCCGCCAGCTCCAGGCCCTGCTCAAGAACGTCGAAGTGCTGGACGAATCCGAGCCTCGCGGACGGCAGCGTCTCGACGGGCAGCACGGTGACCCTGCGCTATGAGGGCGACGACGAGGACGATACGCAGCAGTTCTTCGTGGGGTCGATCGAGGAGCGCCAGGGCGACCTGCCCGTGCTTTCCCCGAGCGCACCGCTGGGCCAGGTCCTCCTGGGCAAGAGCGCGGGCGACACGGTCGAATACAAGGCTCCCGGGGGCGTCCTCCGCGTGGCCATCGTGGCGGTGGACCAATGACCGCCCCCCGCACGCTGGCCGAGAAGATCTGGGACGCCCACGTCGTCTACAGCCACGAGGGTGAGCCGGACCTGATCTTCATCGATCTGCACCTGATCCACGAGGTCACCTCCCCCCAGGCCTTCGACGGGCTGCGCCTGGCGGGACGGACCGTCCGCCGACCCGACCTGACCGTGGCCACGGCCGACCACAACGTCCCGACCACCGACATCGACAAGCCCGTCGCTGACCCCATCTCGGCCAAGCAGCTCGAAGTCCTCAATGCGAACTGTGCCGAATTCGGGATCACCTGCTTTCCGATGGGCAACCCCAACCAGGGGATCGTCCATGTCATCGGTCCCGAGCAGGGCTGGACGCAGCCCGGCATGACGATCGTCTGCGGCGACAGCCACACGTCGACCCACGGCGCGTTCGGTGCATTGGCCTTCGGCATCGGCACGAGCGAGGTCGAGCACGTGCTCGCCACCCAGTCGCTCCCCCAGGTGCGGCCGGCCACCATGGCCGTCACCGTGGAGGGGGAGCTGGCCCCGGGAGTGACCGCCAAAGATGTGGCTCTGACCATCATCGGGACCATCGGGACCGGCGGGGGCATCGGCCACGTCATCGAGTACCGGGGATCGGCGATCCGCTCGCTGTCGATGGAAGGCCGTATGACGCTGTGCAACATGAGCATCGAGGGCGGGGCCCGGGCCGGCCTGGTGGCACCCGACGAGACGACGTTCGCCTACGTCAAGGGACTGGACCACGCGCCCGCCGGCGAGGAGTGGGATGCCGCGCTCGCCTACTGGCGCACGCTGACCACCGACGAGGGCGCTGCGTTCGACAAGGAAGTCGTGATCGAGGCGGCGAGTATCTCGCCCCACGTGACCTGGGGCACCAATCCGGCCCAGGTGGTCGCCCTCAGCGGCTCCATCCCCGATCCCGAGGCCATGGAGGACCCCGGTGACCGGGAAGCGGCCGAACGGGCCCTGGCCTACATGGACCTCAAAGCCGGGACCCCGGTGCGCGAGATCAGTGTGGACACCGTGTTCCTGGGCTCGTGCACGAACTCGCGCATCGAGGACCTCCGGGCGGCGGCGGCGGTGCTGGACGGCCGGCATGTCCACCCCGGCCTGCGGGCACTGGTGGTGCCCGGGTCGCACCGGGTCAAGAACCAGGCCGAAGCCGAGGGACTGGACAAGATCTTCCTCGAGGCCGGATTCGAATGGCGCGAGCCGGGATGCTCCATGTGCCTGGCCATGAACCCCGACAAGCTGGCGGTAGGCGAACGCTGCGCCTCGACCTCGAACCGGAACTTCGAGGGGCGGCAGGGCCGAGGTGGGCGTACCCATCTGGTCTCCCCGACGGTCGCCGCAGCGACGGCGGTCGCCGGCACCTTCGCCACTCCCGAGGACCTCGAGCGATGAAGCCCGTCATCATCGTCACCGGTCGTGCCGTCCCTCTCGACCGCACCGACGTCGATACCGACCAGATCATTCCGTCCGACTGGCTCAAGCGGGTCGAGCGCACCGGGTTCGGCGCGGGCCTGTTCTCGGAATGGCGCGACGACCGCGACTTCGTGCTGAACCACCCCGAATATGTCGGCGCCAACATTCTGGTGGCGGGCCACAACTTCGGCACCGGCTCCTCACGGGAGCATGCCGTCTGGGCGCTCATGGACTACGGCTTCGAGGCCGTGGTCTCCTCGCGTTTCGCCGACATCTTCCGCAACAACTGCACGAAGCAAGGGCTGCTCCCGGTCCAGGTCACCCCCGAGTTCGACCGTGCCCTGCTGACGGCGGTGGCGGAGGACCCCACGCTCGAGATCACCATCGACGTCGCCCGCGGCACCATCGAAGCACCGGCGGCGGGGCTCGCCTCCACCTTCCCGCTGGACGAGTTCACCCGGGAACGCCTCCTGAATGGCTGGGACGACATCGGTCTGTCGCTCCGCCACGCTGACGCCATCACCGCGTACGAGCAGCGCCGCCCGGCGTTCATGCCGTCGGCGTAGTCGCCGGATCGACCGCCACGGGGATCAGCGCGAACTTCTCCACGTCGACCAGGCCTCTGTCGGTCAGGCGCAACGTCGGGCAGGACCGAAAGCCGAGGAAGCTCATGTGCATGAACGGGGCGTGGATCGACGTCCCCAGGGACCGGGCCGCCTCGACGAGACGGTGGAGGCCGTCGGCCACGACCCGGGCCGGCTGATCGCTCATCAGCCCCCCGATGGGCAGCGGCAATTCCGCCAGGACGCGGCCCTCATCGTCGACCGCAACCTGCCCTCCGCCGATTTCGGCCAGGCGCGCCACCGCGGCAGCCATGGCGATCGGGCCACGGGCGGAGGGAGAACCCACAGCCATGCAGTTGTGCGCATCGTGCCCGACGGTCGAGGCCAGGGCGCCCCTGGTCAGCCCGAATCCCTGCACCCATCCGAGTCCGATCCGGCCCGTTTCGCGATGCCGCTCCACCACCGCCAGGCGGGCCACCGCCGCGTCGGGGTCGGAAGGGTCGGTGACCAGAGACGCGGTGGTGAGCGAGCCGTCGTGGATGCCGATCGTGCGCACGTGTCCTCCGGGCTGCACCCCGTCATCGAACGCCGCGGCGGGGGGCAGCGTCGAAAGGTGCACCGATCGGCGCATGAAGCCCGGTGCCGGGTGACTCGCCACGGCGCCCGGCACGATGGCACCGTCCCGCGCGACCAACCGGCCGCGCTGGAAAACCCGGGAGGGGTGGAAACCCGACAGCGTGTCGAAGCAGAGGATGTCCGCCTGGTAGCCCGGCCCGAGCGCGCCCAGCTCGGTGAACCCGTGGTACTCGGCCGGATTCAGGGTGGCCATGACCAGTGCGTCGATTTCGCTGACTCCGGCCTCGACGGCCAGCCGGAGGCAGTCGTCGAGGTGTCCGATTTCGAGGAGCGTGTCGGGCTCCCGGTCGTCGCTGCACAGAGCGACGTGATCGGTACCGTGGGCCAGGACCATCGGGATGAGATCACGCAGGTTCTGGCTGGCCGATCCCTGGCGGATGAACACCCACATTCCCTTGCGTCGTTTCTCCTCGGCCTCCTCGAGCTCCGTGCACTCGTGGTCGGACTCCACCCCTGCCGCCAGATAGGCGTCCAGCGCAGCGCCCCTCAGTCCCGGGGCGTGACCGTCGACCCGGCGCCGCCCCGCGGTGGCGATGCGCGCCAGCATTTCGGGGTCGCCCGCGATGACGCCGGGGAAGTTCATGACCTCGGCCACGCCGATGGCCGCGTACTCGTCCAGCAATGTGGCCACGTCGGGTGCGAACAATTCGGCCCCGGGGCTCTCGAAGGGTGAGGCCGGGACACAGCTGCTGGCGCACACGCCGAACGTGAACGGCAGGTGGTCGGCCGCGGCGATGAGTGCGGCCACGCCGGGGATGCCGAGGACATTGGCGATCTCGTGCGGATCGGCGGCGACGGCAGTCGTCCCCAGGGGGAGGACGGTGCGCACGAACTCGTCGATCCACAACTTCGTCGACTCGAGGTGCATGTGCGCGTCCACCAGGCCGGCCGTGACCGCCGCGCCATCGAGGGCGATCTCCTCCACGGCATCCCGCGGGCCCCAGCCCGCCACGACGCCCTCAGCGATGGCCAGGTCGGTCGTCACCCACTCCCGGCTCGAAGGGCGACAGCACCCGCCCGCCCCGCAGGAGCAGATCGGCCGGTGCGTCACCGCGGGCGACCGCCAGAACATGGGGGAGGAGGGGGCGCGTGCCATGAAGCATGGTGGCGCCGGTGCAACGCGGCGTCAAACCGTGACGCCGCGGCGGCCGAGGTGCTTCTCGCTGCGGGTTAGGCCTGTGGCATCCAGCGGTAGGGGGTCCACCCGGCCATGGGGCGGGCACCGAGCCGTTGGTAGAAATCGATCGCATCTTCGTTCCACTCGAGCACTTCCCACTCGATCCGACCGTCCGTGCGGGCCCGGAGGTCCGCCATGAGCTCGCCCGCGTGACCCTGCCGGCGGTGGGCCGGCCGCACGTAGAGGTCCTCCAACCAGATGCCCGACTTGCCCATGAAGGTGGAGAACGTCCGAAACCACAAGGCATGCCCGACCACCGAGCCGTCGTCCGCCAGGGCCAACGTGTCGCTGACCATCGCTCCCGCGTCGAACAGGACGCGTCGCAGATCGTCCTCGGTGCACACACACTGGTCGGAGAGGCTCTCGAACTCGGCCAGCTCCTGGATCATGGCCAGAAGCTCGGGCAGGTCGTCCTCTGTCGCCGGTCGGATCACCCGGTGCGGGCCCGGTTCGCGGCCGACACCACGGCAGCCAGTGAGGCGTCGAGGATGGACGAGTCCCGTCCCACGCCCCACCACGTCGATCCGTCGGGAGCCGCGCATTCGACGTAGGCCACCGCAGATGCGCCCGAACCCTCGGTGAGTGCGTGCTCCGAGTAGTCCTTCACCTCAATAAGAATACCGAGCTCGTTGCGTATGGCAAAGACGAGCGCATCGATCGGCCCGTTCCCCTCGCCGACGATGGTCTGGTGTTGCCCGTCGACGAGGAGCTGCGCCGTGACCGAGGTATGGCCCCTGCCTGTCGTCACCTCGCTCCCGACGAGCCGCAGACCGGCATCCTCGGCCAGGTAGGCCTCGGAGAACACGTTCCACATTTCGCCGGTCCCGATAACGGTCCCACTGGCCTCGGTGATCGCCTGCACCTTCTTGGAGAACTCGATCTGCAGTCGCCGGGGCAGGTCGAGCCCGTGTTCGGTGTCCATGAGGTAGGCCACGCCGCCCTTGCCGGACTGGCTGTTGACCTGAATGATCGCCTCGTAGGTACGGCCGGTGTGCTTGGGATCGATGGGCAGATAGGGGACCTCCCATTCGTCGTAGTCGTCGCCGATGGCGCTCATGCCCTTCTTGATGGCGTCCTGGTGCGAGCCGGAGAATGCCGTGTAGACGAGGTCCCCCGCGTACGGGTGACGGGGGTGCACGGGCAGCCGCGTGGCGTACTCGGCCACCCGACGCACCTTCTCGATGTCCCTGAAGTCGAGCGCAGGATCGATCCCCTGGGAGAACAGGTTCATGGCCAGCGTCACGATGTCGACGTTGCCGGTCCGCTCCCCGTTCCCGAACAAGGTGCCCTCGACCCGATCGGCCCCGGCCAGCACCGCCAGCTCGGCCGCCGCCACCGCGGTTCCCCGATCATTGTGGGGGTGCAGGCTCAGCACGACGGCATCGCGGTTCTTGATCGTGCGCCCGAACCATTCGATGACGTCGGCGTAGACGTTGGGGCTGTACATCTCGACGGTGGCCGGCAGGTTGAGGATCATCGGGCTCTCGCTCGTCGGCTCCAGGACGTCCATCACCGCTTCGCAGATCTCCACGGCGAACTCGGGCTCGGTTCCGGTAAAGCTCTCCGGCGAGTACTCGTAGCGGATCTCGGTGCCCGGTACCGACTGCTCGAACTTCTTGCAGAGAATGGCCGCATTGACCGCGATGTCGATGATCCCGGCCTTGTCCAGACCGAACACGACGCGCCGTTGCAACTCCGAGACCGAGTTGTAGAAGTGCACCACCGCCCGGCGGGCGCCGACGAGCGACTGGAAGGTCCGCTCGATCAACTCCTCCCGGCATTGCACGAGCACCTGTATTTCGACGTCGTCGGGGATCATCTCCTCGTCGATGATGAGACGTTGGAAGTCGTAGTCGGTCTGGGAGGCCGACGGGAACCCCACCTCGATCTCCTTGAACCCGACATCGATCAGCGTCCGGAACAGTGCCAACTTGCGTTCGGAGTCCATCGGATCGATGAGGGCCTGGTTGCCGTCGCGCAGGTCGACGCTGGCCCAGCGTGGCGCCCGTGTGAACTGCCGGTCGGCCCACGTCCGGTCCTTCAAGACCAGCGGGACGTGCGAGCGGTACTTGTCGAAGTGCATCGGCGAGGGGTCACAGGGCAGGGCCAGACGACCCCGCTCGCTGTCGTCACCACTCCCTCTCTGTGCCGTTGCCATTCTGATCTCCCTCTTTCTCGCTTTTGCGCCGTTCCCGGCTTTGCGCTGTTGCCGGCCCAACAAAAAACCCCCTGGCCGATATGGCGCAGGAGGTTGCGAACGAACGCGATGTGGCGTTCGTTGTCAGGTAAGCAGCAGGCTGGTCGTCGGGGCAGTCACCATCGTGGCGGTCGATTCTCCCATCGGGAACGCCCATCGTCAAGGGCGGGCGGACCCTCCTACCGGCGACCCGAACCTGATCTTGTTCCCGTCAGGATCGGTATGGGCCGACTCCCACACGCCGAAACCGGGATCCCACAGATCGTCCAGTGCATCGACGCCGGCGGCCGACCACTCGGCATGCAGCGCGTCGGCATCGTCGACCGAGACGTACACGGCCCCGCCCTGCTTGTCGGGATCGTGGTCGGCCGCGAGATGGAAGTGCAGCTTGATGCCGTCCCGCGTCGCCGTGGCGTACCCGCTCTGGTGGATGTCGACCACGAATCCGAGCAGCTCGATAGTGCGCCTGCATCCGCTCCACGTCGGCGGTGGGCAGGATCGGCGCGATGGCGAGGAAGGCGGGCACGGGCGCCAAGGTTACTGACTACCCTGGTGCGGTGCCCCGCCTCTTGACCCTCGTCATCCGCCTGGCCCTGCTGGCCGCCGTGGTGGGAGTGGTGCGCGCGGTGCTGGCGGACCGCTCCCCGCAGCGCTCGCTCCAGGGGACGCAGCCGGTGGTGGGCAGCATCGACACGTGGCCCGAGGTGCCACGCCGTCCAGCAGACTGAAGCTCCTAAAGCTCTATATATCCTACAGACTGACGCGGTGGATGTCGAGGATTCCCTCTTCGCCCCGTAACTGATCGACCACGGCATCAGGCGTCGACCCCACGGTGGAGATGACCATCATCGCCGTCGCGGCGCGTCGGGCTCGGTCCGACCGCCATGGACGAGATGGAGATGTCGGCCAGGCCCAGCGCGGTACCCACCATCCCGATCATGCCGGGACGGTCGTCGTTGCGCACCACCAGCATGTGGGGAGCCGGCGCGACCTCGACGACGTGGTCGTCGACCATGACGATGCGCGGCTCGCTGCGGTGCCCGGCCGAACTCAGCGTCCCGGCGACCGCATGCGACTTGGAACGCAGCGTGATGAGGGACTTGTAGTCGCGCGAGGTGGCGGTCGAGATCTCGCGCACCTCGAGCCCGCGTTGCTCGGCCAGTTGCGGCGCGTTCACGTACGAGACGGGCTCCTCGGTGGAGCCGCTGAACACGCCCTTGAGCGCCGAGAGCGTGAGAATGCCGGTGTTCACCGCCGCCAACTCGCCCTGGTACTCGATCTCGAGGACCGTCGGGCAGGCCGTCGTGGAGGCACCCGAAGAAGCGGCCCAGCTGCTCGGCCAGTGGCATGAAGGGTCGCACGACGTCCGACACGTCCGTGGCGGCGACGTTGACGGCATAGGGGACGAAGTCGCCCGGCCAGCGCGAGCAGCACCTGCTCGGCGATGGTCACTCCGGCTTTGTCCTGGGCCTCCTCGGTCGACGCCCCGAGGTGCGGGGACACCACCACCTGCGGCAGGGAGAACAAGGGGGATTCGGTGCACGGCTCCTTGGCGAAGACGTCGAGCCCGGCCCCGGCCACGATGCCGTCGCGAATGGCCTCGGCCAACGCCTCTTCGTCCACGATGCCACCGCGGGCCGTGTTGATGATCCGGATACCCGGCTTGGCCTTGGCCAGCAGGTCGCGCCCGAAGAGGCCGATCGTCTCGGGCGTCTTGGGCGTGTGGATGGAGACGAAGTCCGCCTCGCCCACCAGCTCTTCGATACCCACCAAGCCGGATCCCCATGGCCTTGGCCCGCTCCGCCGAGACGAAGGGGTCGTAGCCGATCAGCTCCATGCCGAAGGCGTGGGCACGCTGGGCCACCAGAGAGCCCGCCCGCCCCAGCCCGACCACGCCCAGAACCTTGCCGTGGAGCTCGACGCCCTCCCACTTCGAGCGCTCCCAGCGCCCCGCCACCAACGACGGCGTGGGCCTGGGGGATGTTGCGGGCCTGCGCCAGCAGGAGCGCCATGGCCTGCTCGGCCACCGAGAGGATGTTGGAGGTCGGGGCGTTGACCACCATGACCCCTCGCTGCGTCGCCGCGGTGACGTCGACGTTGTCGAGACCCACACCGGCCCGTCCGACCACCTCGAGCGAGGAACCGGCGTCGAGGACGTCGGCCGTCACCTGGGTGGAGGAACGAATGATCAGGGCCTGCGCGCCCACGATGGCGACCAGCAGCTCCTCAGGGCTCAACCCTTCCTGGACGCTGACCTCGTGGCCGGCCTTGGCCAGCAGGTCGAGGCCGCTCTGGGCGATCTTTTCGGTTACGAGTACACGTGCCACCGTGGTGGTCTCCTCACTACCCCCCTTGACATTGCTGCTGCAGATTCAGTCTTGCGCTTCGGCAAAGAAATCAGCCAAACGGGTCACGCCTTCCACGAGGTCGTCGTCACCCAACGCGTAGGACATGCGGAAGTATCCCGGGGCGCCGAACGCCTCCCCGGGCACGACGGCGACCTTGGCCTCGACGATGCAGAGCTCGGCCAGCTCGGCACTGGTCGACGGACGCTGTCCGCGAATGGACTTGCCCAGGAGCCCCTTGACCGACGGGAATGCGTAGAACGCCCCTTCGGGCTCCACGCAGACCACGCCGTCGATCTCGTTGAGCATGCGATGGATGGTCAGGCGCCGCCGGTCGAAGGCGGCGCGCATCATCACCACATCCTCCAGCCCGCCCGAGACGGCAGCCAATGCCGCCCGTTGGCTCACGTTGGAGACGTTGGAGGTCTCGTGGCTCTGGATGTTGGTCGCAGCCGTGATCGCATCGACCGGCCCGATGAGCCACCCCACCCGCCACCCGGTCATGGCGTAGGTCTTGGCCACCCCGTTGACGACCAGGCAGCGGTCGGCCAGCTCCGGCACCACCACGGGCATCGAATGGTGCTCGGCCCCGCCGTAGACCAGGTGCTCGTAGATTTCGTCGGTCAGCACCCACAGACCGTGCTCGGCGGCCCAACGCCCGATCGCCTCGATCTCGTCGCGCCGGTAGACGGCCCCGGTCGGGTTCGACGGCGAGACGAAGAGCAATGCCTTGGTCCGCGGCGTGAGGACCGCCTCGAGGTCCTCGACCGAGGAGCGGAACCCGGTGCGCTCGTCGGAAGACACGAAGACGGGCACCCCCCCGGCCAGCGCGATCGACTCGGGGTAGGTGGTCCAGAAGGGGGCGAGGACGATGATCTCGTCGCCCGGGTCGCACAGCACGGCGAAGGCGTTCGCGATGGCCTGCTTGCCGCCGTTGGTCACCAGCACCTGTTGCGGGGTCACCGAGAAGTGGGAATCGCGCAGGGTCTTGGCGGCCAACGCCTCGCGCAGCGCCGGGATCCCGCCCGTCGGGGTGTAGCGGTGGTTGGCCGGGTCGCGGCAGGCCTCCACGGCGGCCTCGACGATGTGCGCCGGCGTCGGGAAGTCGGGCTCGCCGGCCCCGAAGCCGATCACATGCTCGCCTGCGGCCTGCAGCGCCTTGGCCTTGGCGTCCACAGCCAGGGTGGCGGACGGGGCGACCGCGGCGGCTCGTCGTGAGATCCGGCGGTGTTGGGTCGGCGCGTCGGGAGTCGTCGTCACGGCTGTAATGATTCCATACGTGCCCGATACCCCTGACATCACGATTCCCGCCGAATTGCGGCCGAGCGACGGCCGTTTCGGCGCCGGCCCCTCCAAAGTACGCCCCGAGCAGATAGCGGCGTTGGCCGAGGTCTCCACCACCTACCTCGGCACCAGCCATCGCCAGAAGACCGTCAAGTCGCAGGTCGGCCGGGTGCGCGCCGGGTTCCGCCAGCTCTTCTCCCTTCCCGACGGCTACGAGGTCGTGCTCGGCAACGGCGGGACGACCTGCTTCTGGGATGCCGCCACCTTCGGGCTGATCGAAGCCCAGAGCCAGCATCTGAGCTTCGGCGAGTTCTCGTCGAAATTCGCCTCGTGCGCCGCCGCCGCCCCGCACCTCAAGGACCCCCAGATCATTGCGTCCGAGGTCGGCACCCACCCCCTCCCGGTGGCCGACAGCCGCCGTCGACCTCTACGCCCTCACCCACAACGAGACGTCGACCGGGGTGGCCATGCCCATCCGCCGGCCCGTCGGCGCGGACCTCCCCGCTGACGGGGGCGGCCTGGTGGCGGTGGACGCCACGTCGGGCGCGGGTGGGCTCCGGGTGGAGGCCGGCGAATTCGACGCCTACTACCTGGCACCCCAGAAGTGCTTCGCCAGCGATGGCGGCCTCTGGATCGCCCTCATGTCGCCGGCCGCGCTCGAGCGCGTCGAGCGGATCTCGGCCTCGGGGCGTTGGATCCCCACCTTCCTCGATCTCAAGACTGCGGTCGACAACTCGGTGCTCGACCAGACCTACAACACGCCGGCGCTGGCCACCATCTTCCTGCTGGCCGAGCAACTCGACTGGATGAACGGGAACGGCGGCCTGGAGTGGACCGCCTCGCGGTGCGACCGCTCGGCCGAAATTCTCTACACCTGGGCCGAGCAGTCCGGTTTCGCGCGTCCATTTGTGGAGAACCCCCACCAGCGCAGCCACGTCATCGGCACCATCGACTTCGTCGACGCGGTGGACGCGGCGGCGGTGGCGGCCATACTGCGGGCCAACGGCATCGTCGACACGGAGCCCTACCGCAAGCTCGGGCGCAACCAGCTGCGCATCGCCATGTTCCCCGCCATCGAGCCCGACGACGTCGCCTCGCTGTGCGCCTGCATCACCTATATCGTCGGCGCGCTCGCCTGAGGCAGGTCGTCGGATCGACCGGCTGATCGTTCAACCGGGCGATCGGCCCGGCAATCAGCCGGCGCGGGCGGCGATGCGCCGCAACGGCGGCAGCGTCGGTGGCGGCTGCTGACGGGGCGGCAGATCTTCGAGGAGTTCCACCGTGGCCGCCGTCACCAGCCGCACAGCCCGCTCGAACGCCTCCTCGGTGCGGGGCGCGGTCTTCTGCACGCCGCTGACCTTGCGGACATACTGGCGCGCCGCCGCCTCAATCTCTTCGGGCGTCGCGGTGGGCTCGAGACCTCTGAGCGTCGTGATATTTCGGCACATGGCCCAAGGCTACGACCACCGCCGCCGGTGGGCGAACCGTTGCGATCTCGGCACGCCGGAGCTCTTCTCGACGCGCAACAATGGGGAGGTGCTCGGTCATCTCGGTCTCAACGTGCCGGACATCGATGCAGCTCGGGCGTACTACGGCGACGTCCTGCCCCTCCTCGACTACGAGCCGTTCCGGTCCGAGGAAGACGGCTTCTATCCGGCGTCCGAAGCGGGTGGGTACACACGACAGCGCCCCGGGCTCCAGCACCTGGCCTTCATCGTCCCTACCCGCACCGCCGTGCGGCGCGTGCACGAACGGGTCGTCGACCTGGGCAGTGAGGTCCTCCACGTCCCCCGGGAGTTCCCGCAGTACCCACCGCCCTACTTCGCCACATTCTGGCTCGACCCCTTCGGCTTCATGCTCGAAGCGGTGTGCCACCACGATCGCGAGTGAGACGGAGTCAGGGAACGAACGCCTCCACGCCACGCGTGATGAGGAGATCGCCCGACACGCTCCTGAGGGTGAGCGCGATGCGCGGCTGCGCGTGCGCGCGCTCGTCGGCGCCTCGTCGAGGGGGATGTCGGAGTGCACGCTCCCCGACATCGACTCCGCGTCCACGCGCAACGTCGATCCCCGGGCGATCCCCACGTCGATCTTCCCCGACACCGACCGGATATGCGCGTTGCCCTCGGTGATCGAGAGCACCTGGACACGTCCCGAAACGGCGACGACCTTCACGTCGCCCGACACGTCGCCCAGGCGGACATCACCCGACGTGGCCCGAATGTCCATGCGCGCCGGTGGCTGCGCCGACCTCGACGTCACCCGAGACAGTCGTGACGGACGCCGGGCCCTCAACCCGCACACAGCGGAGGTCGCCCGCGGCCGAATGCATCCGGAGCGCACCACCGACCGTGCCCACCTCGACGTCGCCGCTCGCCGTCTTTGCCCGCAGTTCGGCCAGGTCGTCGGCGGTCAGAGCCCCGCTCGCCGTCTTGACGTTGGCCCGGCCGAGCGACCCGTTGAGCTCGACGTCGGCCGAGGCGGACACCACGCGCACGTCGCTCCCCGGCGGCACGTCGACGCGCACGGTGATCCCGTTGCGCCGGATGAACTTCATGCCGTGCACCCGGGGGATCTTCACCACGACGATGTCGCGGCCCGCGTTCTGGCGAACGTCGACGGTGGCGCGTTCCACCAGCTCCTCGCCCGCCCGCCGTCTCGGCCGTCAGCGACGACCTGCGGAGGTGTCGCCCGCACGTCCGGTGATGACCGTCAAGCCGACGTCGTTGTGCACGAACACGAACACCGGGCGCGGCGTGGCAAATGTCTGTTCCATGGGGATCCTTTCCTTCAACTCGTCCCGTAGCCGCGCAGGCGCGAGCCGCCGCGGCCAGTGCGGACCTTCGATGCCGACGTCCCCCGTTCGAGGGTGCGCAGGATCCAGCTGTTGACCGAGAGCCCTTCGCTCCCCGCACTCTCCTCGACCCGGGACTTCAGCTGGTCGGAGAGGCGAAGGGTGATGCGGGCGGACTGTTCGGCCTCGGGCTCGGGCGTATGCGTGCGCTCGTCGATGTAGGCGAATTCGACGTCGTCGCCCACGAGACGGATCTCGACGCGACCCTCGGGGAGCTCGGCCGACACTTCCGCCGCCACCTCGGTCAGGAGGTCCAGGATCCGGCTCGGGGCCGAACGGGCCACGATGGCCGCGATGCGCTCCGCCACTTCGGCCACCGTCTCATCGCCCAGCTCGCCCACCGCGGCCACGTCCGACCGCAGTCCCTCGATCACGAGTGACATCTTCATAGTGTCAGTATGACATCACTCTGATGTCATATCAAGGTCGCCGGCTGATCCATCACAGGCGGCTTCCCAAGGGGTGAGCGCACCGCCGGACACTTGCGAAAACTAACCGCTAGATGTCTAGCCTTTAGTTTTTACAGGTGGCGGCTGCACGGAGGGCGGGCACCGCAGTGGCGCTTACCGCCGGCCCAATAGGTGAGGTTGCGAGCGCTCCCGCGTGGTTCAGCCCCCTGACGCGTCCTGCACCCGGGTCTTGCCGGCGGAGATGAACGGCATCATGCCGCGCAGCTCCTGCCCGATCTTTTCGATGGGGTGGGCCTGACCCTCCTTGCGCAAAGCCTCGAAATTGGGGCGCCCCGCCTTGTTCTCGGCGATCCACTCTTCGGCGAAGGCGCCGCTCTTGATCTCGTCGAGGATCGTCTGCATCTCGGCCCGGACGGCCGCATTGATGACCCGGGGTCCGCGCGTGACGTCGCCGTACTCGGCCGTGTCGGAGATCGAGTAGCGCATGCCGGCGATGCCCTGCTCGTACATGAGGTCGACAATGAGCTTGAGCTCGTGCAGGCATTCGAAATAGGCGGACTCGGGCTGGTATCCCGCATCGACGAGCGTCTCGAACCCGGCCGTCACCAGAGCGGTCAATCCGCCGCAGAGCACCACCTGCTCACCGAAAAGGTCGGTCTCGGTCTCTTCGTCGAACGTCGTGTCGAGCACGCCGGCGCGGGTCGCTCCGATGGCGTGGGCGTAGGACAGGGCCAGCTCGCGCGCCTTGCCGGTCGCGTCCTGGTGGACCGCGATGAGCGAGGGCACGCCACCTCCTTCGGTGTAGGTCCGGCGCACCAGGTGCCCGGGGCCCTTGGGCGCCACCATGGCCACGTCGACCCCGGCGGGCGGGACGATCTGGCCGAAACGGATGTTGAACCCGTGGGCGAACATGAGGCAGTCACCCTCGTTGAGGTGCGGCGCGATGTGCTCGTCGTAGGCCGCCTTCTGTTCGGTGTCGGGGAGCAGGACCATGATCACGTCCGCTTCGGCGGCGGCATCGGCCAGGGAGGTCACCCGGAGTCCGGCCTCCTCTGCCTTACGCCTGCTGCTCGATCCTTCACGCAGGGCGACCCGGACGTCGACTCCCGACTCGAGCAGGTTGAGCGCATGGGCATGCCCCTGCGACCCGTAGCCCAAGATCGCCACCTTGCGGCCGGCGATCAGGCTGGGGTCGGCATCGGATTCGTAGTACAACGTGGCCATGGTGTGCTCTTTCTCTCGTTTTCTCTCGTTCGATTGCGATGACGTGCGTGACGTGAAACTGCGAGGGCAAAAATCAGTGACGGTCCAGCTTAGGCAGGGCCACCCGCCCTGTTCGCTGGAGCTCGACGACCTGTGTACTGCTCCAAGAGGCCCTCGAAGTCGTCGATCTTCTCGGGACGGCCGGCCAGCATCACCGTGAGCTGCTCTGCGCCCACGCTGACCACTTCGCCGCCGAATACCCCGACGAGCTGAATGACCTGCGAGCGTTCGGAGGGACCGACCGCCACCGTGACGAGGAGCAACTCCCGCTCGACCGCTTCGGCCGGCGAAAGCTCTCCGATGGAGACCACATTGACGAGCTTGTCCAATTGCATGATCACCTGTTCCAGCGGCGCCGACTCGACGTCGACCACGATGGTGATCCGGCTGAAGTGCTCGTGCTCGTCGGCCGGGGCGACCGCCAGCGAGTAGATATTGAAACCGCGCCGGCTGAACAACCCGGCGACCCGCGAGAGGACGCCCGCTTTGTTCTCGACCAGCACCGAGAGGATGTGGTGGCGCGGCTTGCCCGGCGTGCGCCGGTGCAGGGGGCTCACGTTGGCGGCGCTCATCGGGCCGCGGCCTGATCGGGATGGACGACGATGTCGTCGTTGGAACGACCCGCGGCCACCATCGGAAACACCTTCTCGAAGGCGTCGGTGCGAAAGTCCACGACGACAGGCCGGTCGTCGATGGAGTTGGCCTTCTCGATCGCCGGGCCCACGTCCTCGGGGGACTCGGCCCGGATGCCGACACAGCCCATGGCCTCGGCCCACTTCACGTAGTCGGGCAGGTCGGGCGAGAGGTAGACCTCCGAGTAGCGCTCTTCGTAGAACATCTCCTGCCACTGCCGCACCATGCCCAGGTAGGCATTGTTCAAGATGGCGATCTTGACCGGAATCTGCTCCGCCGTGGCCGTCACGAGCTCCTGTGCCGTCATCTGGAAGCAACCGTCGCCGTCGATGGCCCACACCGTGCGGTCCGGACGCCCCACTTTGGCGCCGATGGAGGCCGGCACGGCGAAACCCATCGTGCCGGCGCCGCCCGAGTTGACCCATGTGTAGGGGTGGTCGAACTGCCAGTACTGCGAGGCCCACATCTGATGCTGTCCCACACCCGCCACCACGATGCCATCGGAGGGCGCGGCATCGCGCAACTGCTCCACCACCATCTGCGGCTTGATCGCACCACCTTCGGCGTGGTCGTAATAGAGCGGGAACTGCTCCTGCCACTGGTGCACCTGCGCCCACCACGGCTCCAGGTCCTGGACCGCGGGCACCTCACTGTGGGCGTTCATGGCCGACAAGAGCTCCTCGATCACCAGCCGGCAATCGCCGACGATGCCCACGTCGGGCGTCCGCACCTTGCCCAGTTCGGCCGGGTCGACGTCGACGTGGATGATCTTCGCCTCCGGGGCGAAGGCGTCGATCTTTCCGGTCACCCGGTCGTCGAACCGCGCCCCGAGGCTGATCAGAAGGTCGCTGCGCTGCATGGCCGTCACTGCGGTGTAGTTGCCGTGCATGCCGGGCATGCCCAGACATTGGGGGTGCGAGTCGGGGAAGGCGCCGCGTGCCATCAACGTGGTGACCACGGGGATCCCGGTGCGCTCGGCCAGGGCACGGAGCGCGTCGGCGGCGCGTGCCTTGAGCACGCCGCCTCCGACGTAGAAGACCGGGCGGTGCGCCTGGCCGATCAACGCGGCGGCCTGGCGGATGAGCTCGGCGTCGCCCACGGTATGCGGGTGGTAACCCGGGAGATCGAGATCATCCACCGACGAAGGCCAATACCACTCCATCGTCGCGTTGGCGATGTCCTTCGGGAAGTCGATGAGCACCGGGCCGGGGCGGCCGGTGGTGGCGACGTGAAAGGCGGCGGCCACCACGCTCGGGATGTCGTTGACGTCCTTGATCAGCCAGTTGTGCTTGGTGATACCCATCGTCACGCCGGTGATGTCGCATTCCTGGAAGGCGTCGGTGCCGATGGAGCCGGTGGCGACCTGGCCCGAGACCACGACCAGCGGCGTCGAGTCCATGTAGGCGTTGGCCAGCGGCGTCACGATGTTGGTTGCACCGGGCCCACTGGTCACCATCGCCACGCCGGGCTTACCGGTCACCATGGCGTAGCCCTCGGCCATGTGCCCGGCACCCTGCTCGTGGCGAACCAGGATGTGCCTGATGGAGGAGTCGATGATCGGGTCGTAGACGGGCAGGATGGCCCCGCCGGGCAGGCCGAACATGACGTCGACGCCCTGCATCTCGAGGCTCTTGATGAGTGCCTGTGCTCCGGTGAGCTGCATCGTTGCTTCCCCTGTCTCTCTCTCGGTGCTGCCTGTGCAACGTTGGCTGGTTGGTGCTGCTGACTTGGTCCGGAAAATGAAACGACCCCCCGGCTGGGAGGTCGTAAAGCGCGCGTTGCAGTGTGGCCGCGCGCTTACGTTACGAGTACCAGAATCTGCGTGCGGTCGTCGCGGCCTGTCTGCATGATCCCTACATTCTGGCACGTCATCGCCGCCCCGACAACCCCGGGGGTCTGTCGGGGGATCACGGGGTCGCCATTCCCCCGCCGAGGAGCGCGGGGAGCGCCGTCGCCCGCATCCGGGCCAGCACCCGGTCGGTGACCGGCGCCACGTCGGGGTGGACGCCGCCGTTGCGGCCGGCCGCCGCCTGCCACGCCGCGGCGCGCCGGTCCACCTCATCCCCATCGTCGAATTGCACGCAGTCGAGGCGATCGGTCGTCAGGTCGACCACGACGGTGTCCCCGTCGTGGACGAGGGCGATCGGTCCACCGAGGAAGGCCTCGGGTGCGACGTGGCCGATGACCAGACCGACGGATCCCCCCGAGAAGCGGGCATCCGTCATCAACGCGATGGTGATGTGCCGCTGGCGGCAGAGGGCCGTGATACGCGAGCGTCGGGTCCAGGAGCTCGGGCATGCCGGGCGCGCCGCGGGGACCCTCGTAGCGGATCACCACCATGTCGTTGTCCATGAAGCTGTCCGGGTCGCCGTCGAGCGCCTCGATGAGGGAACGCTCGCCGTTGAACACGCGGGCACGGCCGGTGAACACGCCGTCCTTGACGCCGCCCTCGACGCCGGCGATCTTGAGGATCGCCCCGCCCGCGGGCGCCAGGTTGCCGCGCAGCAGGCGGAGTCCGCCGGTGTCCTTGAAGGGCTTGTCGATCCCGAAGATCACCTCCCCGTCCGGCGGGGGCGGATCGAGCCGCCGCAGTTGCTCGGCCAGCGTCTCGCCCGTACAGGTCATGGTGTCGCCGTCGAGGAACCCGGCCCGGAGGAGCTCGTTGGCGATGACCTGCAGGCCTCCTTTGGCGTCCACGTCCACCATGGAGTAGTCGCCGAACGGCCGCATGTTGACCAGCACCGGCAGGCGCCGGGCCAGCTCGTTGAAGTCGTGTCTGGCTCAGTACGTCGGCCCAGAGGTCGAGACCGGCGGCCCGTGCGATCTCGACGCTGTGCAGCAGCACGTTGGTGGACCCGCCCATCGCGATGGTGACCGTGAGGGCGTTGCGCAGCGATGCCGGCGTCACGATGTCGCGTGGCGCAATGCCCTCCTTCGTCATGGCGAGCAGGCAGTCGACCGTCTCGTCGGGGAACTCCGTCAGGCGACGCGGGTCGTCCGAGGGCGGGGCGACCATGTGCAACGGTTCGAGCCCGAGCACCGCGATGAAGGTCTGCATCGTGTTGTAGGTGAACATGCCCCCGCAGCTGCCCTGCCCGGGACAGGCGTTCAGGGCGTACCGGGCCCTGACCTCGGCGTCCTGATCGGCCACCTGGAAGGCTGAGACGAGATCGATCCGGCCACCCGTCTCCGGATCGATGCCCGGCCTGATCGGGCCGTCGGAGACGATGACGGCCGGCGTGTTGTTCTCGAGGACCGCGGCGACGGTCCCGACCGGCGGCTTGTCACAGGCCACGACGGCGACCAGCCCGGCCACGCTGTTCGCCGCCAGGTGGACGTCTGCGACATCGTGGACGAGCTCGCGGCCGATCAGGGAGAACCGCATCTGCGGGGTGCCGTTGAGCTGGCCGTCCGAGACGCCCAGGGTGAACACGGGCGGGATCAGTCTGACCGCCAGATCGTCTTCGGCGATGCGGCGCGACAGGGCGGCCTGCAGGGCTTGCACCTTCTGCGGAACGCCCAGGTAGCACTGGCTGTCGCCGAGGTTGCCGATGACCGCCCACACCGGGTCGTGGATCTTCCCGACGTCCTCACCGAGGAAGGCGGCCGTGCCGACCCTCTGCACGTCGCGCCCGGGATTGATGGACACGAACGTCTCCGATTCGTTGCGCACGGGACCCAAACTAACGCGCGGGCTCTCCTACGCCGGCCTGCGCCGGCACCGGTGGCGGCGTCACCTCGGCCCCGATGTTGGGAATGCTGCGCTGGAGGACGGGCGGCATCCACCAGTTCCGCGGTCCGAGGAGCTCCATCAGCGAGGGGACCAGGACCATGCGCACCAAGGTGACGTCGACGGCCACGGCGACCGCGAGACCGAGCCCGAAGACCTTCAAGATGTGCAGGGGATCCTTGATGACGAACGAGGCAAAGACACAGAACATGATCGCCGCCGCGGCGGTGATCACACGCCCGGTCACCGCGAGCCCGTCGGCCACGGCGAGGGAGTTGTCGCCGGTCTGCAGCCAACCTTCACGGATACGGGACAGCAAGAAGACCTCGTAGTCCATGGAAAGGCCGAAGAGGATGGTGAACATCGTCACCGGAATCCACGGGTCGATGGGTCCGGTCTGGCCTATCCCGACGAGGCTGCCCAACCAGCCCCACTGGAAGACGGCCACCAGCACGCCATAGGCCGCGCCCACGCTGAGCAGGTTCATCACGACCGCCTTGAGGGGCAGCACGACCGATCGGAAGACCGCCATCAGAAAAAGGAAGGAGAGGACGAGCACGGCGCCGATCACCAGAAACAGCCGGCTGCCGAGGAACGTGGCGGCGTCGATGCTCACCGCTGTCTCACCTCCGACCTGCGCGTCGACCCGGGTCCCGCTGACCACTTGGGGAATCACCTCTGTGCGCAGGGTGCGCACCAGCGATTGTGTGGCGGCCGCCTGCGGAGACGTCGTCGGATAGGCCACGAGCACCGCTCCCTTCTCCGAGGCGTTGAACTGCGGCTGCACCACGTAGGCCACGCCGGGGGTATCCGCAATGGCGGCGCGCAGGTGCTGCACGGTCGGGGCGGACGCGGGTCCGGGCAGCGCGACCGCCACCACGAGCGGCCCGTTGAATCCCGGACCGAATCCCTGCGCGAGGAGGTCGTAGGCCTGGCGGGTGGTGAGCGACGGTGGGTCGTTGCCGGCGTCGGTGAACGCGAGCCGCATGCTGAACAGTGGCAGTGCCAACAGGACCAGCACGAGTGCGGCCACGGTGCCCGTGATCCACGCCCGCCGTTGGATGAAGCGGCTCCACCGGAACCAGAATCCGTCGGGCGGCGGTGGCCCGCCGCTTTGCAGCAAGCCGGGCACGTGGAGCTTGTCGATGGCCTCACCGGCGAAACCGAGCAACGCAGGCAGCAATGTGAGCGCAGCCAACAGGACGAGGAGTACGGCGACGATGCAGGCGGTGGCCAGTCCGATCATGTAGGCCTGCCCGATCAGGAAGAGGCCGAAGAGCGAGATGACGACCGTGCTTCCGGCGAAAAGGACGGATCGCCCGGAGGTCATGAGCGACACGATGACGGCGTCGCGGGGCCCGCGCCCTTCGAAGAGCCCCTGCCGGTAGCGCGTGGCGATGAACAGCGCGTAGTCGATGCCCACGCCGATGCCGATCATGGCCGCCATCTCTGGCGCGAACGTCGGCACGACGAGAAGGTGCGTCACCAACTCCAACAGCGCGATACCGACCCCGAGCCCGAAAAGGGCCGTGATGATGGGCAGCCCCATGGCCACGACCGAACCGAAGGCCAGCAGCATGATGAGGATGGCCGCGGTGATGCCGATCCCTTCGCTGGATCCGGGCGCGGCCGTGATCACCGAGGAGATGGGATTGCCCCCCAATGCGACCGCGAACCCGCTGTGCGCGGCACCCTCCGCCGACGCGATGACGGCCTTGACCGACGCCGCCGGCAGGACGTCGGCCGTTTCGTCGAACTGGACCACGGCATAGGCGATGTGGCCATTCGCAGCCACTTGGTGCGCCGCGCCCGGCGAGAACGGGCCGGTAACGCCGACCACGTGGGCCAGGGGCTCCAGTCTCTGCACGACCCCGTTTATGGCGGCCCGGTTCGCCTCCGATCCGACCGGAGCGGCGGTGTGAAAGACGACGTCGGCCGTGTCCCCCGCCCGGGTGGGGAACCTCGACTGCAGAATGTCGGCGGCCTGCTGTGAGGGGGTGTTGCCCGCCGTGAAATCGTTCTGGAACCGGGTACCGACCACCTGGGCGAGCACCGTCACGCCGATGACCAGGAGGATCCAGACGAGGAGCACCGTGCGCCGGTGGTCGTAGCACCGGGCCGCCCAGCGGCCCAGGGCGGACCGGGGCTCCGGGTCTGAAGCCGGGTCCGAGGGGAGCTGCTGCACCGCCGTCCCGGCCGTCACGGGCATGGCCTAATGTTCATCACTGATGAGTTTTACCATAGAATTCACCATTGGTGAATATCTCTCGCGCAATTTTCCGGAGGAGATCACCCGGTGAGCCCTGGCGGTCGGCGTCCCGGCAAAGGCAACGCGCGCGAAGACATCATCGTGGCAGCGAGGGAGACCTTCGCCACGCACGGGTACGAGGGCGCCAGCCTGCGCGCCGTCGCCCGGGCGGCCGGAGTGGACGCCGCCCTGGTCCATCACTATTTCGACGGAAAAGCCGACCTGTTCATGGCGGCGATGGCATTGCCGTTCGACCCTCGCCATGTGCATCTCGCCGCCAAAGCGGAGGCCACCGCGTCCGGCTCCAGTGGCGCCGCCACCGTCGAGGGGTTCCTCGCCATGTGGGATCTCGCCGAGGGCACGGGATCGTCCTTCGCCTCGTGCGCCGGGGCTATGGCGGCGTCGCCGACCGTGGCCGATGCCTTCCGCGAGTTCGTCAAAGAGAGGGTCTGGGGCCAGATCCGTCCGGTCGCCGGGGAGGGCGAGAGCACCACTGACATCCGCCGGGGTCTGGTGGCGTCACAGTTGCTCGGCTTGGCCTATGCCAGATATATCCTCCGCGTTCCGCCGCTTTCCACCGCCTCACCCGCCGACGATCGGCCGCTGGGCCGGGCCCACGCTGGACCGCTACAGCACCGCGGGTCGCGCTGGAAGGAGCTCGACTTCGAGCCGCCGCGCAGCCGCCGGAGCTCCGCCGCCACCTCTTTGCCGTTGGCCTGGCCCGACGTCGCCTTCATGACCGCCCCGGTGAAGAAGCCGGTCAATTTGTCGTCGCCTTCGACGTAGCGCGCCCACTCGTCGGGGTGCGCCGCCACCACGTCGGCCACGACAGCCGCCAACGTGTCGGCGCCGAGAGCCTCGAAGCCCATCTCCCGTGCCAGCGCACGGGGATCGCTCCCGACAGCGGCCACCGCGGCGCTCAGCACCGCCTTCGCTTGCGTGGCCGACAGCTCGCCCTTCGACTCCATCTGCAGCAGCGTGACGAACGACGACTCGGGCAGGGCCAGGCCGGCCTCCCCTTCGGCGGCCAGCTCGTTGGCGGCCCGGGCCAACGCCAGCCGGGCCGGTGCCCCCGCCCGCGCCGCTGTGACGACCAACCCGTCCAGACCGAGGTCGACCACGGCGCGGATCTGGTCCGACTCGGCTTCACTGGCGGATCCGCCGACGAGCGTCGACCAGGGCCGCCCGCCGATCGGCCGGCATGGGGCCCATAGCCAGCCTCGGACCCGCTCCTGCCACGCCTCGTCGGGCACCAGGGGAACCAGGTCGGGCTCGGGGAAGTAGCGGTAGTCGTTGGCCTCTTCCTTCGAGCGCATGGTCTGGGTGCGGCCCGCGGCCTCGTCCCAATGCCGCGTCTCCTGGCTGACCGACTCGCCGCCTTCGATCAGGGCGATCTGTCGCTGCCGCTTCGTACTCGATGGCGCGCCCGAGGGAGCGCAGTGAGTTGAGGTTCTTGATCTCGCAGCGCGTCCCGAACGTCGCCGCGCCCACCGGACGCACCGAGACGTTGGCGTCGAAGCGCATCGACCCTTCTTCGAGGCGGCCGTCGGAGGCGCCCGTGGCCACGAGGATCCCGCGCAGCTCGGACGCGTAGGCCCGTGCTTGGGCGGCCGAACGGATGTCGGGCTCACTCACGATCTCCACCAGCGGCACGCCCGGAGCGGTTGTAGTCGACCAGGGCATGGTGGGCCGAGTTGATGCGGCCACCCGCACCGACATGGGTCAATTTGCCCGTGTCCTCTTCGAGATGGGCCCGGGTGACCCCGACCCGGAACCCCCCGGGCAACTCGAGCCAGCCTCCGAGGTTGATCGGCTCGTCGTATTGGCTGATCTGATAGTCCTTGGCCTGATCGGGATAGAAGTAGTTCTTGCGGGCGAAGCTCGAGGCGTGGATGTCGCAGTGCAGTGCGGTCCCGATACGCATGGCCAGTTCGACGGCCTGGGCGTTGAGCACGGGCAACGATCCGGGAAGGCCGAGGCAGACCGGGCAGACGTTCGTGTTCGGCTCCTCGCCGAACTTGTTGCGACAGCCGCAGAAGAGCTTGGTCGTCGTGGCCAGCTCGCAATGCACCTCGAGGCCGACCACCGTTTCCCAGACCGTGTCGGTGCCGACCGTGCCCACTTCAGCGTCCGTGCCCACTTCAGCGTCCGTGCCCACTTCACGTCCGTGCCCATTCCAGTGTCCGTGCTCATGGTGACCACTCCGTTCTCGGGGCGGCCGCCTCGACCGCGCCGGCCACCTGGAAGAGCACCTGCTCGGCCAGCGCCGGGGCCAGGACCTGCACCCCGACCGGGAGGCCGTCGTCCCCCACCCCGAACGGCACCGACACCGCGGGGTGGCCGGCCAGGTTGGACGGGATGGTGCAGATGTCGTTCATGTACATGGCCATGGGATCGTCGACCTTGTCGCCCAGGGCGAAGGCCGTCGTCGGCGCGGTGGCGCCCAGCAGGACGTCGACGGACGCGTACGCCCGTTCGAAGGCCTGCACGACCAGGGTGCGGACCCGCTGCGCCTGGGCGTAGTACGCGTCGTAGTAGCCGGCTGAGAGCGCGTAGGTCCCCAGCATGATGCGGCGCTTCACCTCATCCCCGAAGCCGGCCGTCCTGGTGGCCATGTTCATGGCGGCCGCGTCGTCGCCCTCGACCCGCAGCCCGTACCGCACCCCGTCGTAACGGGCCAGGTTGGACGAGGCCTCGGCCGGAGCGATGATGTAGTAGGCGGACAGGCCGAAGCCGAACTCGGGGACGCTGATCTCCTCGACCTTCGCCCCGGCCGCAGCCAACGCCTCCGCCGCCTCGTGCACGCGTGCCCGCACGTCGGGCGCGCAGCCCTCGATGAGCTCGGGGCACAGGCCGATGCGCACCCCGTCCACGCCGGCGTCCACGACATCGAGGGTCGATGGCGCATCGAGGCGCAGCGACGTGGTGTCGCACGGGTCGTGCTGCGCCAGGACGTCGTAGAGGAGCGCGGCATCCTCGACCGTGGTGGCAAAGGGCCCGATCTGGTCGAGCGAACTGGCGAACGCCACCAGCCCGTAGCGCGAAACCCGCCCGTAGGTCGGCTTCATGCCGACGACCCCGCACAGCGCGGCCGGTTGACGGATCGATCCGCCGGTATCCGAGCCGAGCGCGAGCGGGGTGAACCCGGCCGCCACGGCGGCGGCCGAGCCGCCGCTGCTCCCGCCCGGCACCTTGTCGCGTGTCGCGCGGATTGCGGGTCGGCCCGAAGGCGGAGTTCTCCGTCGAGCTGCCCATGGCGAACTCGTCCATGTTCGTCTTGCCCAGCGCGACCGCACCGGCGGCGCGCAACAGCGCCACCACCGTGGCGTCGTAGGGCGGCCGCCAGCCCTCGAGGATCTTCGAGCCACACGTGGTCGGGATCCCCCGCGTGCAGAGGTTGTCCTTGAGTGCCACCGGCACGCCGGCCAAGGGACCCGGGTCCCGTCCCTCAGCGACGGCGGCATCGACCGCGGCCGCCTCGGCCAGGGCGTTGTCCGCCAGCACCTCCAAGAAGGCATGGGTCTCCCCGTCGCGCGCCGCGACGGCCGCCAGGGCCTCCTCGGTCACCTCGCGCGCCGAGCGCTGGCCGGCCCGCACGGCCGCGGCCGTCCCCCGTGCGCTCATCACGGTGCCTCACCGCCGATGCGCGGCACCCGGAAGCGGTGGTCCTCCACCGACGGGGCGGCCGCCAGCACCTCGGCCCGGTCCAGGCTCGGGCGCGGCTCGTCGGGGCGCAGCACGTTCTCGACCGGGCAGCGGGTGCGCCATGGGGGCCAGATGCGACAGATCGAGTGCCGCCACGTCCGCCGCATGGTCCAGCACCGTGCGCAGCTGGGCGGTGAAGAGATCGACCTCCTCCTCGCTCAAGGTGAGACGGGCCAGGTTGGCCACATGGATCACGTCGTCACGACTGAGTTGTCCGGGGCTCCCGCTTTCGTGGTGGCCCGGCTCCGTCGCGCCGGTCATGCCCCCGCCGGGGGGAGAGAGGTCGGTCACGAACGCCACGGTCCGTTTCTCGATCTCCTCCTTGTCGTAGTCGAGGGTGGCCACATGGAAGCTGCGCTCCAGCACGATCCGCTCCACCGGGCCGCTGACCCCTTCGACCAGACGGTCACCCGACACCGGCGCCACCACGTGGTCCTGGGTGCTCGAGAACAGCAGGATCGGGCAGGTCACGGCAGTCGAGTCCGGCGGCGACCTCGGCGGCGGCCCCGAAGAGCGAACGGGCGGCGCGGAGCGGCAGCTCGGGGTAGGCCGATTCGACCGCTCCCTCCATGGCGATGTCCGACCCGATGCCGGGAGCCAGCTCGTCGCCGCCGTCGATCAACGCGTCGATGAAGGCCACCGTGTCCGCATCGGGCGGCTCGATCAGTGGATTGACCAGCACGAGTGCCGGCAATTTCGGGGTGCCGCTCGCCGAGCCAGACGCTCAGGGTGCCACCCATGGAGAGCCCCACGACGACGACCGCCTCGCACCGGGCCGCCAGCTCGACGTAGGCCGCCTCGGCGGCGGCCGACCAGTCCTCCCACCGGGTGGGGACCATGTCCTCCACCGCGGTGCCGTGCCCGGGCAGGAGCGGCAGCTCCACCGTCAGACCGGCGTCGGCCAGGGCTGTCGGCGAGCCCGCGCATCGACTGGGGATTGCCGGTGAACCCGTGCAGGACCAGCGCCCCGCGGGCGTCGCCAACGGCGGAATAGGGCTCAGCGCCAGGGAGAACGGGGGCAGTCACGCGTGACCATCCTACTGAGGAGCCGACTAACGTTCCGCCGGGCAGGGAGGCCCTGTGTGCCGATCGGGCCGTCCCCCACGTCAGATCCACGACACAAGACGACGCCGACGAAGGAGCATCTCGATGCCGTACCCGTTCTTGAGTGACGAGTGGTTGGAGGAGGCCCGTCGCATTCGCGCCGAGTACGAGGGAAAGTCGGTTCCGTTCCCCCATCCGGTCCGCATGAACCTGGTCGTCACCGCCGTTCCCTTCGGCGACAAGGACATCGATGCCCACATGGACACTTCGAGCGGCGAGCTCGTCCTCGACGTGGGCCACATCGAGAACCAGGACCTCAAGGTCACCGTCGACTACGACACCGCCAAGGCGATTCTGATCGATGGCAACCCGCAGGCGGGCATGCAGGCCTTCATGGCCGGCAAGGTCCGGGTCGAAGGGGACATGGGCAAGCTGATGGCCCTGCAGGCCGCTCCGGTCGGCGCCGACTCGAGCGCGGCCGAGATGGCCAACCGGCTCAAGGAGATCACCGCCTGAGGGAGCCGCCCGCCGTGTCCGGTACCGCCCGGAGAGCGGCGCCACCGCCCGAGACGGTCAGCCGAAGCGGCGGGACCACCAGTTCGGATCCCGGCCGTGGGCGTGGAAATGGTTGGGGATCTGGCGCATGACCCGATCGATCGACCAGCCACCATCCCCGAACCGCGCGTCGGCCACCCGGGTCAGTTGCTCCAGCATGTGCGCCAGCTCGGCCTCGGGGGGCACCGCGCCGTGGTGCTTCCAGACCACCATCGGCACGTCGCAGACCTCGCAGTCGGCCACCCAGCACACGTCGTCCTCGTGGTGCCACGGCGAGATGTGTGCCGCCTCACAGAGGTCGCAGGACGCGTCGAAGGGGAGGGCCACCGGCGTCTCGCGTCTACTGGGCCAGGATCGTCACGGACGACCCCGTCGGCACCGTCGTGTTGGTCGGCGGGCTGGTGTCCCTTGCGCGGTGCCGTTGGGGTTGCCGCTGCACCCCGGCCACCTTCAACCCGTGCATTCTGCGAGCGTCGTCGTGGCCTGCGCCACGGTCATCCCGATGACGTTGGGCACCTGGACCGTGGGGGCCCGCGTCGACACCGTCACCGTCACCGTCGATCCGTAGGGCACGAGGGTGCCGCCGGAGGGCTGAGCGAGATGACGTTGCCCTCGGGATGGCGTCGTTCGGGGCGTACGCCTCCGTGCCGGTGAGCCCCGACCGCCTGCAGGAGGACGAGGGCGTCGTTGTAGGTATCCGCCTGGGAGATCGAAGTGGGGACGGGAACCGGGCCGTGACCCATGGAGGGGACCATGTCGATGGTGGACCCGTAGGGCGCCTTGGTCGGGATTCTGCTCCCCGTTGTAGGACCACGAGATGAGGAGCCCGTTCTGGACCGTGTCGCTGTACTGGGCCGTGACGCAGTCGCCCTGGAGGTGGGCCGCCTTCAGCGCGACCACGGCCTGGCCGCAGGTCATGCCGGTGAGCGACGGCACGGCGACCGACGGCGGGCCGAGCGACGGCACGACGGAGAGCGTCGCACCCTCCTTGAGGACCTTGCCGGGCTTGGGCGTCTGATCGAGGATGACGCCCTCGCCGATCGTGATCGATTGCACGCCCTTGGGCAACATGCAGCGTGAAGTGGTCCTTGCCGGCCGCCGCCCGGGCCTGCGTCCAGGGTCAGTCCGGTCAGGTCGGCACGGGGTGCGAGGCGGTGAAGACCTGCTTCTGCCAGGCCACCAGACCGCCCGCCACCAGGGCCAGCACGAGGACGACCGAGCCGATGATCCACGCCCACTTGCGGCGGCTCTTGCGGCGCATGGCGATCACGGAGCTCTCGGCCGGGCTCGGGCCTTGCCGCTTCGCCTTGCCCTGCAGGCTGGGCTCGGCGTCGAAGAGCTCGCCCGGCCCGGCCTTGGTGCCGACCGGAGCCGGCTTGGTCGTCTTCCCGACCGGAGGGCGGGACCTGGGTCAGCTCGGAGACGTCCGGGGGGCGAAACCCGTTGAGGGGCGCGGGGGCGACGTGGTCGGGCGGGTGCAGGGCCAGCGGCTCGGGCGTCGGGAGGGCGCTGGCCAGCGCCCCCAGGCGGGCTTCGAACCCTGCCGCGTCCAGGCGGGCCGAGGCCTCGGGAGCGGCGGCGCGGGCCAGGACGTCATCGAGCGGGCCGAGGGCATCGTTGGGCGGCAACGGGGATCCGATGCGGGCCATGATCGTGCCCTGGGTCGTATCGGACACGAACGGCACGGTGCCCGAGAGCGCCTCGTAGAGCACCAGCGCCAGCGAGTAGACGTCGGCCCGGCCGTCCAGCGGCTTGCCCTCGGCGGACTCGGGCGAGATGTAGCGGGCCGTTCCCACCATCGCTCCCGCCGGCTCGGTATAGGCCGCCTCGGCCAGGGCGCGGGCCACGCCGAAGTCGGCCACCCGGACCCGGCCCTCCTCATCGAAGAGCAGGTTGGCCGGCTTGATGTCGCGGTGCACCAGCCCCCGTGCGTGCGCGTAGGCCAAGCCCTGCGCCACCTCGGCCCCCAGGTGCGCGGCCTGGGAATAGCTGAGACGGTCGCCCCGGTCGAGCAGGTCGCGCAGCGACCCGCCGCCGAGATACTCCAGCACGAGGTACGGCCCATCGGTGTCCTCGCCCCAGTCGAACACCCGCAACACGTGGGGGTGGTTGAGGGAGGCCACCGAGCGGGCTTCGGCCCGGAAACGCTTCAGGAAGGCCTCGTCGCTGGCCAATCCCGGCTGCAGCACCTTGACCGCGACGTGGCGCTGCAGGCTCACGTCTTCGGCGAGGTAGACGTGCGCCGAGGCGCCAGTGCCCAAAGCGGAGAGCAGCCGGTACCGCTTCCCAAGGACCCGGCCGATGGAATCAGAGATAAGGGGCATCGGGACTCCCCGTAGGCTAGTGACTCACGGGCCGCCTCCGGTGGACACCCCGGCCGTTACGGCGCCGTCGGCGACGACGCTATCGGCTCCGACGAGCAGGCGTCCGGCAGCGACCCCGACTCGAGCAGGGCCTCGAACCCCTCCGCCGGGACGATGGGAATGCCCAGCTCCTCGGCCTTCTTGAGCTTGCTGGCCCCGGGGGCATCGCCCAGGACGAGGGCGAAGGTCTTTTTGGACACGCTGCCTGGGGATTTCCCCCCGCGGGACAGGATCGCCTCCTCGGCCTCCTCCCTGGTGAAGCCCGGGTACGGTGCCCGTGACCACGACGGTCAGGCCGTCGAGGGTCTGGGCCGGGCCTGCGCCCCCGTCTGCGCCGCCGCCGGCCCCCGACCGCCGCAGCGCCCCCACCTGCGGTTCCTCGCGCCCCGGGCTCCTCCAGCGGTCACGCCGGCCGGCACGCAGGCGCCCGAGCACGCCCTGGTTGGTGGGCATGGCCAGGAACTCGGCGATGCTGGCCGCGATGACCGGGCCGATCCCTTCGACGGCGGCCAACTCGTCCGCGGTCGCCGCCATGATGGCTGTCGAGGGTGCCCAGGCCGCGGGCCACCGCCCGGGCTCCCGTCGGGCCCAGGTGGCGGATCCCGAGCCCGACCAGCAGCCGGCTCAGCGGCTGGGCGGTGGAGGCGGCGATGCCCGCCACCAGGTTGGCGGCCGAAATGGCGGCAAAACGCTCGAGCGCGGACAGTTGGGGCACCGTCAGCGTCGTAGAGGTCGGCCGGGTCGGCGATCAGCCCGGCCGCCACCAGCTGGAAGACGCGCTCTTCGCCCAGCCCTTCGATGTCCATCGCCGAGCGGGACGCGTAGTGGACGATGCGCTGGACCCGCTGCGCCGGGCAGTCGATGTTGGTGCAGTAGGTGTCGCTCTCGCCCTCGAGCCGTACCAGCGGCTGGCCGCAGGAAGGGCAGGCGGTCGGGAACTTCCACGCCGGCTTGCGCCGTTTCGGCACGCCCGGGACCGGCGAGCACCGGCCCGACGATCTCGGGGATGACGTCGCCCGCCTTGCGCACGATGACGAGGTCACCGGGCCGGACATCCTTGATCCGCACCTGGTCCTCGTTGTGCAGCGTGGCCATCTCGACGGTCGAGCCGCCGACGAAGACGGGCTCCATGCGCCCGAACGGCGTGGCCCGGCCGGTGCGCCCGATCGACACCATGATGTCGAGCAGCTTCGACGTGCGTTCCTCGGGCGGGAACTTGAAGGCCATGGCCCAGCGCGGGGCCCGCGAGGTCGCCCCCAGCCGGGCGTGCAGCGCCAGGTCGTCGACCTTGGTCACCACGCCGTCGATCTCGTAGGCCAGGTCGTGGCGCTCGCGGGCCAGCTCGAGGCAGCGGGCGATGACCTGCTTCGACCCCGGTGACCAGCCGGGCGTCGGGGCTGACCGGGAACCCGGCCTTCTTGAGCAGGGCCAAGGTGGCCGACTGCGATGCCGCAGGCCAGTGGCTGCCCTCGGGCGCCCCCTCCACCTCGCCGACCTGATAGGCCCAGAACGAGAGGGGCCGGGTGGCGGTGACGGCCGGGTCCTTCTGGCGCAGCGCGCCGGCGGCGGCGTTGCGCGGGTTGACGAACAGCCTGAGACCGGCCGCCTCCTGGCGCTTGTTCATGGCCGCGAAGTCGGCCAGGGGCAGGTAGATCTCGCCCCGGATCTCGAGCAGGGCCGGGAACGGGCCGGCCTTGGCGTCGAGCGTCTTGGGCACCACCTTGACCGTCGCCACATTCGCCGTGACGTCCTCGCCGGTGACCCCGTCCCCCCGGGTGGCGGCCTGGGTGAAGCGCCCGTGCTCGTAGGTGAGCGACATGGCCACGCCGTCGACCTTGGGCTCACTCGAGAAAGCGAGATGCTCCAGGTCCAGATCGGGCACCTGGCGGCGCAGGCGTTCGGCCCAGGCCCGGAGGTCCGCTTCTTCGAAGGCGTTGTCCAGGCTCATCATGGGGACCCGGTGCCGGACGGGCTGGAACAGTCCGAGAGGAGCCGCACCGACGGTCTGCGTCGGCGAGTCGGGAGTGACCAGGGTCGGATGCGCCGCCTCGAGCTCACGGAGCTCGAGCACCAGGAGGTCGTACTCGGCGTCGGGGATCTCCGGCGAGTCGAGCACGTTGTACCGCTCGTTGTGGTACTTGATCACCTCGCGCAGCTCGGCCGCCCGGGCGGCCTCCTCGGGCGACGGTGCTCGTCGGCGCGGTGCGTCGTCGTCGCGGGCGGCACGTCGTCGGCCACGGTCAGGCGGCGATGCCGGCGCCGACCACGGCGTCCGGATCAGTGACGTCGTAGAGGGCCACCGTCTGCCCGGGCGCGACCGGTCGCTGGGGCGCGTCGAACCGCACGACCAACCCGGCCTCCGTGCGGGCCACGGCGCACGGCGCCGGCCGGCCGTGCGCGCTGACCTGGGCCACGGCACGGTCGCCGTGCCGGAGCGGTCGGTCCACCCAGGTGAGCGAGGCGTCGCCGAGGGTCACGCTGGCCGTCATCGCCTCGGCCGCGCTCCCGACCGTGACCCGGCGCGCCGGCACGTCGACGGCGATCACGTAGCGCCGGGCCCCATCGGTCCCGTGGCCCATGCCGCGCCGTTGGCCCACGGTCACCAGCTCGACCGCGTCGACCGAACCCACCGTCTCACCCTTGCCGTTGGTCACCTCGGCCGGATGGAATTGCAACTTGTCGGCCAGGAAGCCCTGCCGACCCTCGACGCTCCCGATGAAGCAGACGTCCTGGCTGTCGGGCTTCCCGGCCGTGCGCAGGCCCAGGCGGACGGCATGGGCCCGCACGTCGGCCTTGGTCATCTCCCCCACCGGGAAGATCACACGGCCCAGCTCGGCCTGGCCCAGCATCGAGAGCACGTAGGACTGGTCCTTGTCGGCATCGGCGCCACGCCGGAGCCGGAGCCGGCCGCCCGGCGCGCCCTCATCGGTGACCCGGGCGTGGTGGCCGGTGGCCAGACGCGCGAATCCCAGCCGGTCGGCCCGCTCGAGCAGCCGGTCGAACTTGATCGACCGGTTGCACTCGATACAGGGGTTCGGCGTCCGGCCCTGCGCATGCGCCTCGATGTACGGCGTGACGACGTGACGGTCGAACTCCTCGGTCAGGTTGAAGACGTGATGGTCGATGCCCAGTTGCTGGGCCACCCGGCGGGCGTCATCGACATCGGCGACCGAGCAGCAGCCCGAATCCGATTGCGCCGCCCCAGAGCTTGAGCGTGGCCCCGACGACGTCGTGGCCCTGCTCCACCAGCAGCGCGGCGGCGACGGAAGAGTCCACTCCTCCCGACATGGCCACCAGCACTCGCATCCGTCCAGTGTGCCACCGCTGCTCAGGGGTCATGTCGCAACGCGGCGATCACCGGGGGGACGACGGCCAAGGCCCGTTCGATGTCGGCCTCGGAGGTGTCGTGGCCGAGCGTGAACCGGATGGCGCCGCGGGCCAGCGCATCGGGCATGCCCATGGCCGCCAGCACGTAGCTCGGCTCGAGGGCGCCGCTGGCGCACGACGATCCCCCCGAGGCGCAGATGCCCCGTTCGCTCAGCGCCAGCAGGAGCTCCTCGCGCTCGATACCGGCGAAGCACAGATGGAGGTGGCCCGGGCAGGGTGGCCACCTCCGGCGGCGACCGTGCGGTGGGTCCCGGCCACCGAGTGCAGGAGCCCCTCCGCCAACCGGTCGCGCAACGCGCCGACCCGGCACGACGCCGCGCGTCGTTCGGCCGCGGTCAGGCGCAGGGCCGTGGCCAGACCGACCGCCCCGACCACGTCCTGGGTGCCGCTGCGCCGCTCCCGTTCCTGGCCGCCTCCGACGTGCTGCGCGACGAGGGCGGTGGCGGCACCCGCGGCCAGCACCCCGACCCCGACCGGTCCACCCACCTTGTGGGCGCTGAGCGCGACGAGGTCGGCGCCGGCGGTCGCACGCCGCCAGGTCCATGAACGTCGCGGCCTGCACGGCGTCGGTGAAGACGCCGCGCCGTGTCACTCCTGGCGCGCACCGCCTCGACGACCGCGCCCAGCGGCTGCACCACGCCGGTCTCGTTGTTGGCCAGCATGACGGCCACCAACGCCGTGGTCTCGTCGATCTGCGCCGCCAACCCCTCCACGTCGACCACCCCGTTGTGGTCGACCGCCAGTTCGCACCAGCGCACCCCGAGCGTGCGCGCGGCGGCCCGGCACGACTCGCGCACGGCAGGGTGCTCCACCGGCCGAACTCACCACCGAGACTGTGCGTCGGCCGCCCGGCACCGGCGCTGTCGGCCCGGCGCCCAACGTGCCGAGCACCGCCAGGTTGGCCGACTCCGTGCCCCCGGACGTGAAGATGATGTCGCCGGGATCGCGCCCGAGCGCGGCCGCCACCTCGTCGCGCGATTCCTCGAGCAGGCGCCGGGCCCGTTGCGCCGGACGATGGCTCCCGGTCGGATTGCCCAGCGGGGCCGACCGTGCCTCGGCCATGGCGTCCGCCACCTCGGCCCGCAGCGGTGTGGTGGCGCCGTGGTCGAGATACGTCGTGACACCCTCGACTCATGTGATCCAGACGGTCTTGGCGTTGGTGAACTCCTTCAACCCGAGCTCGGAGAGCTCACGACCGAAGCCGGAGCGCTTGATCCCGCCGAAGGGCAACTCCGGCGTGGAGACGACCATGGCGTTGACGAACACCGCGCCGGCCTCCAGCTCCTCGATGCACCGCCGCTGCTCCTCCTCGTCGTTCGTCCAGACGCTCGAACCCAGTCCGAAGGTGGTGGAGTTGGCAACCTCGAGCGCGGCATCGAGGTCGGGGACCCGCTCGACGATGGCCACGGGACCGAACAACTCCTCCTGGGCCACCGGCATGTCCGAGGTGACGCCCGAGAGGACGGTCGGCTTGAGGTACCACCCGGGCCCCTCCATCGGCTCCCCGCCTCCGTGCACCACGGCGCCCTGGCTGCGGGCCTCTTCGATCTGTCCCAGCAATTCGGCCCGTTGCGCCTCCGAGACGATGGGCCCCACCTGCGTGGCCGGGATCGAAGGGATCTCCCACCACGAGCGCGTCCATGGCCGCGGTGAACCGCTCGCAGGAATTCGTCCGCCACCGGCTCGACCACGATGAATCGCTTCGCCGCGATGCACGACTGGCCGTTGTTCTGCACCCGGGCCGTCACCGCCGTCCGCACGGCGTCGTCGAGGTCGGCCGAGGCCAACACGATGAACGGATCGGAGCCTCCGAGCTCGAGGACGCTCTTCTTCAGGGCGTGCCCGGCCGTCGACGCCACCGACATGCCGGCCTTCTCGCTCCCGGTGAGGGTGACGGCAGCGATCCGCGGGTCCTCGATGAGTGCGGCGATGTCCTTGCTCTCAATGAAGAGATTGGTGAACGCGCCCGGCGGGCAGGCCGGCCCGGCGAAAGATGTCCTCCAGGAGGAGCGCCGTCTGCGGGACGTTGGACGCGTGCTTGAGCAGGCCGACGTTGCCCACCATGAGCGCCGGCGCGGCGAAGCGCACCACCTGCCACAGCGGGAAGTTCCACGGCATGATGGCCAGGACCGGGCCGATCGGCTGGTAGTGCACATACGAACGCGAGGCACCGGTGGTGATCGGTTCGTCGGCCAACAGCGACTCGGCGTGCTCGGCGAACCAGCGCAGGCCCATGGCGCACTTCGAGGCCTCGGCCCGTGCGGCGGCGAACGTCTTGCCCATCTCGGTGGTCACGATCCGCGCGATGTCCGGCCCCTCGCCCTCGAAGAGATCCGCCGCGTTGCTGAGATGGCGGGCCCGCTCGGCGAAGCTGGTGGTGCGGTACTCGAGAAAGGTGTCGAAGGCCTGTTGCAACAGCTTCTCCACCTCGGCCGGGGTGTGCGCCGGAAACGTCTTCTCGGTCTGACCGGTGGCGGGATTGATCGTGGCGTAGGACATGAACCGATTCTTACCGCAGTGCGGCCTCTTCTCCGCCGCCGAGGCATCAGAGGGTCGCCGGGGCCATAGGGCCGCCCAGGCCCAAATGCTCGGGAACGGCCCGCCGGATCAGCTTCCCGGTGGCCGTGTGCGGCAGCTCCGTCGTGGCGAAGTAGTCCTTGGGCCGCTTGTAGGGCGCCAATTGCGCCGCCGCCACCGCCCGCAGGGCCTCCTCGACCCCGCTGGGCTCGGCGTCGGCGACATAGGCCACGCACACCTTTTGGCCCCACTGCTCGTCGGGCACCCCGAACACCGCCAGCTGGACGAGCCCCGGCACGCCGGAGAGCACCGCTTCCACCTCGGCCGGATAGACGTTGACCCCTCCGCTGATGATGAGGTCGTGCCGGCGCCCCGAGAGATAGAGATAGCCCTCGGCATCGAGCCGGCCCAGATCACCCACGGTGCAGGCCGCGCCCCGCCAGGCCCGACGGGTGGCTTCCTCGTTCCGCCAATAGCTGAAACGGGCGAAGGCGGGCATGTCGCACCAGATGGTGCCGAGCGATCGCCTCGTCGCCGCTCCCGGCCCGTCGCCGGCCGTCGCCGCGGCGGCCGCGTCATCGTCGGCGGACCCGATGAACAGCCGTCGGCCCGGCCGGGCCCGGCCCACCGTCCCGGGGTGGGCCAGCCATTCGTCGGGGCCGCAGACCGTGAACTGGGCCTCGGTCGAGCCGTAGAACTCCCACACGCCGCCCGGGTCGGACCCGCTCCATGATCGCCCGCTTCACCGAGGGCGGGCACGGGGCACCGGCATGGGCCAGGAGGCGCAGCGAATCGAACATCTCGTCGGGGCCGAGCTCGGGCGCCTGCAGGATCCGCTGGAGATGGGTCGGGACCAGGAAGGCCGTGGTCGGGCGCAGCCGGCGCAGCACATCCAGCGCGGTCGAGGCATCGAAACGGCTGAGAATGGCCAAGCGACCCGCCCGAGAGCAGCGTGCCGGCACAGAAGCGCACCGAGACCGTGTGGTACATCGGCGAGCAGACCAGGTGCAGGTCCGCGGGATCGAAGTGCCAGACTGCCGCCTCGTCCTCGAAGACCGCCTGTGCGGTGCGCTCGTCCCACACCCCGGTGGTCACGCCCTTGGGTCGTCCGGTAGTGCCCGACGTGTAGTGCATCGGGCGGGTCAACGGGTACGGCGCCAACTCCGCCGGCGCGCCCTCGAGCAGGCGCGACAGCACGGCGTGGTCGAGGACCTCGAGGGTCGGTTGCGCATCGGCGATGAGAAGGTCGCGCTCGGACGTGGTGAGCGTGGCGTTGAGGAGGACCGGGATCACCCCGCAGCGTGCCGCGCCGAGGACGGCACAGATCAGATCGGCCGACGACGGGAGGCAGAAGGCGACGCGATCGCCCACCGCGCAGCCTCGGGCGCGCAGCGCCCCCGCCACCCGGCGTTGACGGTCCTCGGCGTCCGCCGCCTCGAGCACCTCCACCGTCGGCGCGCTCTTCGTCACCCCGGCAGCGTACCGACCGTCGCGCCCGCTTCCCGTGAGACGATGGCGCTGTGACCCGCACGGACGTGGAGATGGCGAGTTCCCTCGTGGCCCGTGCGCAGCGGATCGTGGTCCTCACCGGCGCCGGTATCTCCACCGATTCGGGCATCCCCGACTTCCGGGGGCCCAACGGGGTGTGGACGAAGGACCCCGCAGCGGAGAAAGCGGCGACCCTCGACACCTACGTGCACGATCCCGAGGTGCGCCGACGCGCCTGGCAGAACCGCCTGACCTCCCCCCTCTGGCTGGCCGAGCCCAACGAGGGCCACATGGCGCTGGTGACGCTGGAGCGCGCCGGCCGCCTCGACACCCTCGTCACCCAGAACATCGACGGCCTCCATCAGAAGGCCGGGTCGGATCCGGCCCGCATTGTCGAGATTCACGGCAACTCTTCGGAAATCGTCTGCCTGCGCTGCGACCATCGCCAGCCGGCTGAGCCCGTGCACGACCGCGTCCGGGCGGGCGAACCGGACCCCAGCTGCGAGGAGGTGCGCGCGGACGGATCGACGTGCGGGGGGATCCTCAAGTCGGCCACGATCAGCTTCGGCCAGAATCTCGTCGCGCGTGACCTGCGCCGGGCCGAAGCGGCAGCGGCGGCATGCGACCTCTTGCTGGCCGTGGGATCGACACTCGCCGTGTTCCCCGCCGCTGGCCTCGTGCCGATCGCGTCGCCGGCGGGGGCAGTCGTGGTGATCCTCAACGGTGCCCCCACCGACATGGACCCGCTGGCCGACGTCGTGGTCAACGGCCCGATCGGCGAGCTGTTGCCGGTGCTGGTCGCCGGCCCCGGGTGAACGACTGGGGCCCCTCGACCTACGGCCAACCCTGCCGGGAATGCGCGTTCGAGTGGACCCTCGCTCTCGATGATGCCGCTCCGGGCATGTCTGCGCTCGCCACCGCCTACGAAGACCTACTCCGTGGCGCCACCGGACGTGAGCAGCATCCCGATCTCTCCTGGTCCAGCGCCGCCTATGTCAGCCATGTCGCCGACAACCTGCGCATCTGGACCGAACGGCTCCACGGCGTGGCGTCGGGGGCATCGCGCCGTGTGGGCAGCTACGACGAGAGCGAGCTGGCCGTGGCCAGGAACTACCAGACGATCCCGCTGCAGGCCGCCATGTGGTCGTTGCAGCTCTCGATCACCGAGTGGGTCAAGGCGATCGCTCTCGCACCGCAGAAGGGCACTGTGCTCATCCACCCCGAACGCGGGGAGATGGATCTGCTCGACATCGTGGCGGCGACCACCCACGACGCGCACCATCATTTGTGGGACATCGAGCGGACTTTGCAATGGGAGGACTGAGGGCGCGACCGTACGTTGCCTAACCTTCGGCGGGTGGAAGGCACCGAGCATCCGAACGCCGTCGCCTATCGCCGGACGGCCGATGCGTTCCGGTCCGGCGACCTGGCCCTGTTGGCCTCACTCGTCGATGTCGATGTCGTCTGGCACGTTCCGGGATCGCACGTGATGGCGGGTGACATCCGCGGGCGGGATTCGCTGTTGGCCTGGTTCACGCAGCTGCGGCCCAAAGGGTTCTGGCTCACCGAGCACGACGTCTTCGGGAACGATGTGCATGTGTGCGCCTTGAGCATCATGGGCGCACGACGTCCGAACGTCGATGTGCGGACACGGGTCGTCAGCATCTTCCATTACCGCCACGGCATGCAGCTCGAGCGGTGGTTCTACCCCGAGGACCCGGTGTCGTGGGACACGATTTTTGCGGATTGAGGCGCGACGATCGTGCTCCCCGATCCGGCTACTCGCCCTCTGACTTGGCCTTCCGCCTGGTTTGAGGGCAAACCACCAGATGCTCGCCATCGTTCCCAGAATGCCGACCGTGGCCGCCACCGGCTTCACGACTTTTTTGGCCCCGCTCTTTGCCATGGGGGCAGACACTACTGCCCGCGTGCGTGGGGGCGGCGGTCCTCGAAGGATCCGGAGCCCGGTGAGCTGCGGAGCCCCCGCTCAGACGGGCCTTCAGACGGGAGCGGGGCGCGCTTCGCTGTGGGCCGTGGCGGCAGCCACCAGAGCGGCAAAGGGTCGCGGGTCCCCGGCCTCCTCGGGGTGCCACTGCACGCCCAGGACGAAGGGCGAGCCGGCGAGCTCGACCGCTTCGACGACACCGTCGTCCGCGCTGGCCGTCTGGCACCAGCCCGGCGCCGAGGTCCTTGATCGCCTGGTGGTGGGAGCACAGCGCGGTGGTGCCGGGCCCGAAGATCGACGACGCGACGCTCCCCGCGGTGGTCGTGACCTTCACCTCCCCGAACACGAAAGGGGCGCGGCGGTGCTCGTCGTGCCCGACGACGTCGGGCAGGTGCTGGTGCAACGTTCCCCCGCGTTCGACGTTGAGGATCTGGCAACCCCGGCAGATGGCGAGCACGGGCAGATCGACCTTCAACGCTGCCGCCAGCAGCGCCCGCTCGCTCTCGTCGCGAATCGCGTTGACGCCCACCACCTCGGGCGAGGCCTCCTCCCGGTAGGAGGCCGGATCGACGTCGCCGCCGCCGGTCAACACCAGGCCGTCGAGGAGGGCGACCACCTCTTCGGCGCCGAAGGTCGGCCCGGAGGGGGCGGTCCGCAACGGAGGGAGCAGGAGCGGGCGGCCACCCGCCGACGCGACGAGCTCGTAGTAGGACTGGGGAAGTACCGCAGAGGGGCGTTCCCAGCCGCCCCAGGCGACCTTGGCGATGTAGGTCGAGATGCCGATGAGCGGGATCACCGCCACCAGCGTACAAAACGGTTGGACGGGACCCCGCGGGCACGCCATCATGCGTCATGCCAGGACGTGAGTTCATCGCCAACGGGATCGCCGACGGATCCATCGATACCGTCATTGTGGCGTTTCCCGATATGCACGGCCGACCGGTGGGGAAGCGGGTGACCCCGGATTTCTTCACCGCCCACGTGGCCGAACACGGGATCGAGGTCTGCGACTACCTGCTGGCGGTCGACGTGGACATGAATCCGCTCCCGGGCTACCGGTTCGCCAACTGGGACCTGGGCTACGGGGACATGCTCTGCCAGCCCGACTACGCCACGGCACGCGCCATCCCCTGGCTTCCGGGCACCGCCATGGTGATCGGCGACCTCACCGACGAGGAGGGCGTTCCGGTCGAGGTGTCGCCCCGGCAGATCCTGCGCCGGCAGATCGCCCGGGCCGCTGAGCGCGGCTACCGGGTGCTCAGCGCCACCGAGCTCGAGTTCTTCCTCTTTCGCGACACCTACGAGGAGGCGCAGGAGAAATCGTGGAAGGGCCTGACGCCGCACTCGTCGACCATCGAGGACTACCAACTTCTCCAGACGTCGCGTGAGGAGTACATCCTCAAGCGCATCCGCCAGGAGATGTGCG
>CAVWKU010000007.1:0-348514 GCA_963755665.1 uncultured Acidimicrobiaceae bacterium | reverse complement strand
TTGGGGGAAAATGCCCCGCTGCACGAGAAGACTCGAGCGGAGATGCTAATCGGGGATGCCCGGCAAGCCCTCAAAGATGAAGCTCCGCTGGACCGGGTCCGATCACTCACCAGCGAGCTACAGAGCGTACATCAGGGACTGTCGGCTCAGGGGGGCTCGCCTCCTGGGAACGGCTACGAAGCGGCACCCCAAGGCGCGGACGACGACGTGATCGACGCCGAATTCACCCCGAGCTGAGGTGATGGTCGTGCGGGCTCAACCTTCTCGTTCAGGCCCTGCCGCTCCCCCCTGTGGCGAGTCCGCCGGGGAGGCAGAACCCCCCGCTGCCGCTTCGAGGACGCAGGGGGGAGCGGCAGTCCCCCGACCCGAAGCTGAGGAAGCCGAACCAGCCACCACACCGAACAGCCAAGTCAGCGACGTTGAGGATCAGTTGAAACGAGTGTTGGCGGACTTTGACAACCTACGCAAGAGACTGGCCAGCGAAGTCGCAGGGGCTCGGAGCAAAGAACGGGCGGCGGTCGCCACGGCGTTCCTCCCCGTCCTCGACAATCTGGAACTGGCCCTGTCCCACGCAGGTTCCGATCCCTCAAAGGTGCAAGAAGGGATTGAGGCAATTCGTGACCAGGCCGTGGCGATTCTGGCCACGTTGGGCTTTATCCGCTTCGATCCACTGGCGGAGCAGTTTGATCCGGTGCGCCATGAAGCGGTGAGCACGGCACCAGGCAGCGGCGCAGACCCCGGGACCATCGTGCATGTGGTCCACCCCGGCTATGGCGACGGTGAGCACCAGTTGCGACCGGCCGCGGTGGTGGTGGCAACCAAGGAGACCTAGTGGCGGAAAACCAGGACTTTTATTCGGTTTTGGGCGTCACCAGGTCGTCGAGCGCCGAGGAGATCCAACGCGCCTATCGCAAGCTCGCTCGCACCTACCACCCTGACGTGAACAAGGACCCGGCGGCAGAAGAGCGGTTCAAGGAGATATCCGAGGCCTACGACGTGTTGTCCGATCCCGAAACCCGGATCAAGTACGACCGATTCGGATCGTCGTTCCGTCAGGTGCCAGACGGTGCAGGCCCGGAAACTTGGGAGCGGAGCCAGCGGGTCAACCATGGTGGGTGGGAGGGGACACAGGGCTTCGATTCCTGGACCGCAGGTGGGTTCGAAGGAATCGATTTGGACGATCTTTTCGGCGGCACGTTCGGCCGCCGGCGACGGAGTCCAACCCACGGTGCAGACCAGGAAGCAACGATCGAGATCTTTCTTGAAGACGCATTCAAAGGGGCGAAGAAACGGATCACCCTGCCCGGTGTCAACGGTGAACGCAACTATGACGTGACGATTCCTCCCGGAGTTATCGAGGGTCAACGCATTCGATTGGCCGGTCAAGGGGGCCAAGGTAGTAACGGTCAGCCCGGTGACCTCTACCTGATCGTCCACATCGCTCCGCACGCACGTTTTCGGCTGGACGGGCGCGACATCTATGTCGATCTCCCTGTCGCACCGTGGGAGGCGGCTCTCGGAGCCAAAGTCGCCGTCGAGGGACCGGGGGGTGACGCCAAGCTCACCGTTCCAGCCGGAACCTCTTCAGGGCGCAAGCTCCGACTGCGGGGCCGGGGCCTCCCGAACCCTAAGGGCGCCCCTGGCAATCTCTACACGGAAGTCCGGATCATGGTGCCTCGCCGCCTGAAGGAACGAGAGAAGTCTCTCTTCGAAGAGCTTGCCCGTGAATCGGACTTCGACCCTCGGCGGCGGCCATGACGCCTCTGCTTGCTCGTCCGCTCCGGCTTGATCTCGAGACTTTCTCGTCCACAACTGGGCTTCACCCCGATCTGGTCGTGCGCTTCGTAGAACTAGGTCTCCTCGATGTCGAAGACAGCGCCGATCGGCAGTTGCGGTTTGCGCCGACTCAGGTCGCACGAGCATTCCGCATCCAGAGACTTCGCGGGTCTGTCCCTCAACTACGCGGCAGTGGGACTCGTCATGGACCTTCTTGACCGAATAGACCAGCTGGAAGTCGCTCTTCGTCTTCGCCCCACACTGCCCAGGAGGAACTGACCACCCATGGACCCAAACCGCCTTACCCAGAAGTCCCAAGAAGCACTGACCGAGGCTCAATCGATTGCGCAACGGCTCGGACACACCGAAGTCGATGGCGAGCACCTTCTCCTGGCCCTCTTGAACCAACAGAATGGATTGGTTCCTCGGCTCATCGAACGGGCCGGCGGTGACGTCGGCGGATTAGTCAAGAGCTTGGAAGCCCACTTGGCACGCAGACCAAGAACTTCTGGGCCCGGTACATCGCCGGGACAGGTCTTTGTCACTCAACGGCTTTCACGGCTCTTCGACACCGCTGACGCTGAGGCGAAGCGCCTGAAAGACGAGTACGTATCCGTTGAACACCTGGCGCTGGCGCTCATTGAAGAAGGAGTGAATAGCGAGGCAGGGCGGGCCCTGCGGGAAAGTAAGATTACTCGAGACGGCTTCCTCGACGCACTCACGACGATCAGGGGCAATCAGCGGGTGACCTCGGCCACTCCGGAAGGTACCTACGAGGCGCTCGAGAAGTACGGGCAAGACCTCGTTGCAGACGCCCGATCGGGGCGCCTTGACCCGGTCATCGGTCGAGACGGCGAAATCCGTCGCGTAATCCAAATCCTTTCGAGGAAGACCAAGAACAATCCTGTCCTCATCGGAGACCCTGGCGTCGGCAAGACCGCCATCGTCGAGGGACTGGCTCAGCGAATCGTGCGCGGCGACGTTCCCGAAGGTCTCCGAGACAGATCAATCTTCGCTCTCGATATGGGTTCGCTGGTTGCGGGGGCCAAATACCGGGGTGAATTCGAAGAACGCCTCCAGGCCGTCTTGGCCGAGATTCGTAGCGCCGAGGGTCGCATCGTTTTGTTCATCGACGAACTCCACAATGTGGTTGGGGCGGGAGCTGCGGAAGGGTCAATGGACGCCGGAAACATGCTCAAGCCAATGCTGGCTCGCGGTGAGCTCCATCTGATCGGAGCAACCACGCTTGAGGAGTACCGCAAGCACATTGAGAAGGACGCCGCGTTGGAGCGACGATTCCAAGTCGTCCTCGTCGACGAACCTACAGTCGAAGACACCATATCCATCCTGCGTGGCCTGCGGGAGCGGTTCGAGGTATTTCACGGCGTCAATATCCAAGATGGTGCACTCGTAGCCGCGGCCAACCTGAGCCACCGCTACATCACCGATCGATTCTTACCGGACAAGGCAATCGACCTGGTGGACGAAGCTTGCGCTATGTTACGCACGGAGATTGACTCACTTCCGGCCGAGTTAGACGAATCGAGCCGCAAGGCGATGCGCCTCGAAATCGAAGAGGCCGCTCTCGCCGAGGAGCAAGACCTGGCAAGTCGACAGCGACTTGAAGAGCTGCGCCACGAGCTTGCAAACGTGCGGGCCGAAGTCGACGCCATGCGAGCTCGCTGGGAGGCCGAGCGTCAAGCCATCCACCGGGTCCAGTCTCTGCGCGAGGAACTGAACGGACACGTCTTGAAGCCGAATCCGCTGAGCGCTCTTACGATCTCAACCGCGCCGCTGAGTTACGCCACGGAACCATCCCGGAGTTGGAGCGTCGGCTCCAAGCGGAGGAGGAACAGCTCGCCGCCAAGCGAGGAGATCATCCCCTGCTCCACGAAGTATTGAGCGAAGATCAGATTGCGGACATCGTCTCTCGATGGACTGGTATTCCCGTAAATCGCCTGCTCGAAGAGGAACGCGAAAAGCTCCTTCATCTGGATGAGATCCTGCACGAACGGGTCGTCGGTCAAGACGAAGCTGTTCAACTGGTCGCCGACGCTGTGATGCGAGCACGCGCCGGCATCAAAGATCCCCGCCGACCTATCGGATCGTTCATCTTCCTCGGTCCCACGGGAGTTGGAAAGACCGAGTTGTCGCGAACTTTGGCAGGTGTACTCTTCGATTCCGAAGAGAACATGGTGAGGCTCGACATGAGCGAATACCAGGAGCGTCATACTGTCAGCCGCCTTGTCGGTGCCCCTCCCGGCTATGTCGGGTACGACGAAGGAGGCCAGCTCACCGAAGCAGTTCGTCGCAAGCCTTACTCGGTCGTTCTCTTCGACGAGATCGAAAAAGCACACCCGGATGTATTCAATACGCTGCTACAGATCCTCGACGACGGTCGGCTGACCGATGCTCAAGGTCGGACCGTCAATTTCCGTAACACCATCATCATCATGACCTCGAATATCGGCTCGCTCTACCTGCTTGACGGGATCACGGACAACGGCGAGATCAAACCTGACGCTCGGGAGCATGTCTTTGACGAACTGGCACACCACTTTCGACCCGAGTTCCTCAATCGTGTCGACGACACTGTCCTGTTCAAACCCCTGACACAATCCGAGATCGAGCGCATCGTCGACCTCCTCTTGAATGACTTGAGGGCACGATTGGCCGAAAGACATATTGCGCTCGATGTCGACGAAGGAGGGAAGCGTTTCATCGCTCGTAGGGGCTTTGACCCGGTCTATGGCGCTCGCCCATTGCGCAGGTTCATCGCTCACAGCGTGGAAACTCGGGTGGCCCGCGCTTCTGGCTGGCACAGTAAGCGAGGGTTCCACCATTCACCTACAAGTCAAAGACGACGACCTCGTGGTATCAACATTGACCGCTGTTCCGGAAGAAAAGAACAGGTCACCAGAGCAGGGAAGTGCCTCATGATTGCCGATACGTCGTGCAGTCCGCCGTTTTTGCGGAATCGCGGAACTGCTGGACTTCAGGGACCGGGGAGTCCTCGTCGAAGAGGAGTGTGAACGGATGAAGCGTTCTAGCGTCACCCACGCATCAACTGCGGCATAACAGCGACGAGACCACGCGATCGAGGGATGTTCGCTAAGCGAGCTGATGCGACACTGGCTCAGACAACCCGATTCTCCTCGAAGAGTTCACATGTTTGATGAAGTCGTGGAAGAGAGACACTCGATAGGAGGACAGACTGATGCTCATGCGCTTTGACCCATTCCGTGATGCCGAGAACCGACTCCAGTTGTTCAATCGGCAGCTGGGCACACCGTCCTTGACTATGGCAATGGACGCTTATCGTGATGGCGACCACTTCGTCGTCCAGTTCGATCTCCCCGGAGTCGATCCTGGGTCCATCGACCTCACCGTAGAGAAGAACGTGTTGACGGTTCGGGCCGAACGAAAATGGGAGGCTCGTGAGGACCAGGAGATCGTCATCTCCGAGCGGGTCCAGGGTAGTTTTAGCCGTCAACTGTTCCTCGGAGAGAGCCTCGACGCCGAGCACGTCGAGGCCCGCTACGACAACGGAGTACTGACCCTTTCCATTCCGGTTGCCGAACAGGCCAAGCCCCGAAAGGTCGAGGTCACGACGAGCTCAGACGAGACCAAGGTCGTGGCCAAGGCAACCGCAGGCTCATCGGCGGCTGCCTGAGGGGGTTTATCTCTGGTGGTGCAAGAGATTTCGAGCGCAAAGGAGTCGCCCTGTACGAACGCTCGAGCCGACGACATGCGGTGTGAGAGCGCTAGGCACACGAAACGGCGAGCGGGCGCCTCGCCGGTAATTCCATTGCAATAGAGACTAAGGATTCGACGTCAGCGCAAAGCAGAACCAATCGTGGGAAGTGCATGATATCTGGAGAAAATGTGAGGGAGACACTCATTACCTCGAACTTGGATCTGGCCGATCGACTGGCTCGTCGATTTTCCGATCGGGGAGAGAGCCACGAGGATCTCGTACAGGTGGCGTCGCTCGCTCTGGTGACAGCAGCAGGACGGTTTGATGCTGATCGCGGGAGTGATGTTCTGTACCTTCGCTACCGCAACAATAGTTGGGGAACTAAAGCGACACTTCCGAGATCGAGGATGGGCAGTTCGCCCGCCGCTGCGCTCCAGGAGCTCAGCACGGAGATCGGACACCATGTCAATCGTCTGAGTCAAGAACTGGGTCGATTGCCGGTCGCACTCGAGCTAGCCGAGGCGGCAGGCACTACTGAGGAAGACGTGTTGAAAGCCCTTAAAGCGAGCCAGGGCTACCGTACATCATCTCTTGACGCGCGGACGACGGGGGGAAATGGGGCATTGTTCAAACTCCTGGGTTGGAAGACAGCGGATTTGCCTCTGTTGACAATCATGCCATTCTCCTGCGAGCGATCGAGAGGCTTTCAGCCAGGGACCGTTTCATCCTCCGATTGCGGTTCGTCGGTGAACTCAGCCAGAAAGAAATCGCCGCTCGCACCGGAGTTAGTCAAATGCAGATATGCCGTGTCTTAGCGTCCAGCTTGCGCCATCTCCGCTCCAGCATCATCGAAGGTGGTGAGGTATAATCCGATGCCATTTTCGTCGCCACAGTGCTGTCCCAATGACCAATTCATAGCGATCAGATGGCGTTGACGACATGTTCCGAGCCATTGCGAATGGGAAGTCTCCTGGCGGTGACAATCGACCGCTCATGCGTGTCACTCCGGATCAGCTGGCGCCTGTAGAGCTCGTGTGAGGTTCGTCTGAATCACGATGGCACTACGTGACCGCGGGATGTGAGAGCGTTTGCCATTGGACACATTAGGGGTTGAGGGATCGCCGCCACCCTGGCGACTCACCCGTTTAACGTCGACGGGTGTCTTGATCCACGACAGGACCGGGTACGTGACACAGAAGAAATCATCCGAACAGCGTCGCCGGATGGGGCGCTCCTTGCGCGACAGCGTGCCCCTCGAGTCCCACGGCGAATGGCAGGCCACAGCCGAACGGTTGGATACAGTCTCTCGCCTACAAGAAGATGACAAAACTCGTGTGCCAGTACTTGTGCCGGTGCGCTACGAGCGAATGCTCCAGTCGCCTTTCGCGTTTCTGCGGGGAGCGGCAGCCATCATGGCGGATGATCTTGCTCGCACGCCGAACATCGGCGTGCGGGTCCAGACTTGTGGCGACGCACACCTCGGAAACTTCGGCATCTTTGCCACACCCGAGCGGAACCTCCACTTCGACATCACTGATTTTGACGAGACGCTTCCCGCTCCCTGGGAGTGGGACGTCAAACGCATGGTGGTCAGCGTGCAACTCGCAGCCGAGAGTCTGGACATGGACGTCACTCAAACCGCGGATTCCGTCGCTCGAACGGTCCAGGCGTATCGCGAACGCATGCGAGATCTGGCGGAGCTCGGACCTCTCGACGTGTGGTATGACCGTATCGACGTGCAGCGGGTGCTGGAGATTGCCCGCCAGCGGAAGGCAAAGGACCTCAAGCGGGCGCTGAGAGTGGATAAAATTCGTCAGCGCACCAGCCTGACCGCCCTCCCGAAATTGACGGCTTATGACGAAGGCGGTCGTCGCATCGTGGACGACCCTCCGCTGATCGATCACGAAGATCCGGAAGCACAACAGGGCGCGAGCATGATCTCCCAGTACGCAGAGTCCCTTCCTTCGGACCGCCGCCTATTGCTCGAGCAGTATGTCGTGATCGACACGGCTCGCAAGGTCGTTGGTGTCGGGAGTGTGGGGACTCGGTGCTTTCTCTCCTTGCTGATGGATCCAGACGGTCGGACGCCGATCTTCTTGCAGCTCAAAGAAGCCAACGAGGGTGCATTGGCCCGGCACGCGGGGCGATCGGAGTACTCCAATCAGGGTCAGAGAGTCGTCGTAGGCCAGCGCTTGATGCAAGCAGCGAGCGATATCTTTCTTGGATGGACCAGCTTTGCTGGCCACGACTACTACGTACGACAGTTCCGTGACATGAAAGGATCGGTTGAGATCGAAGCGATGCAACCAATAGGCTTCGCCAGCTATTGCGAGGTGTGTGGGAATACGCTGTCCCGAGCCCACGCACGCTCCGGACACGCGGCGATCATCAGCGGATATCTGGGCAACAGCACGAAGTTTGATGAAGCAATGGTCTCGTTCGCCGCGAAGTACGGCAAACAGACGCGTCTCGACTATCAGGCGTTGGTATCGGCGCTGAAGAACGGCGAGAGATTAGGGAATTGACATACGTCCAGCCGCCAGGTGACCGTGTCGGACGGATTACCCTGAAGCCACCGGGTCGCGACTCCGTCGACCAATGTCCTTGGAGTGCCCCCAATTGCGGCACGAGCTGAGCTCGCTGACAGGTCCTTCAGAGGCTGGTGCACCACAAGCTTCGGCGTGGTGAATTGGGGCGGGTGGATGCATCGATAAGGCACCGAATGAGAAAGAAGTTAGCCATTTCTCGGTCTAACCTTTGGACAGACCACACAGAGGAGGTTTCACCTTGTGCACGATCAAGTGGAATAGGGCGCAGCCCACCGAGCAAGGTTGGAGTCCCCACTCCGACACGATAAAAATGGCCTCTTTGCCGGATAGGTCGACGGACCGTGACACTGAACAGAAGGTGACCGACAGGCCAGGCGTACGGGAGAAGAAGCTTGCCGATACTCGCGAACGGATTGTCGTTTCCGCTCTCCCCGTGGCCATGGTGAAGCGGGCGTGGCCCGACATCTCGCTCCCTTGGTCCCGGGTGATGGACTTACAGAGCAGCTCGGGCAGGGTCATCACGGCCTGCCGCATGGCTGCTTCCACCGTCTCGGCCCCGTGGTTGTTGGCGAGGTGGAGCAGCAGGACGAACCGGGTGAATCGCTCCACCAACGTGCCGACGGCGGACCGATTCATTGCCCCCACGATTGTGTTGCCCCAGGTCGGTCGCCGTGAAGTCGACGGCGGCGCGTTGACAAGGTGAAATAGAGCAGTGGAGGGTACCCTCTCCGCGGCGCCGAGACCGCGGGAGGTGGGCGGAGGTGAAATTGAGTCGACCGTGGCCTGCGGCAGTTGCGGCAGGGTTGGGTGTCATGATGCTCCTCCTCCCTCTCATGAGGACTCAGGATGTCGCCGGGGCGACAACTGCCTCTCCTCCCGTTGCCACCTACTACCTCGCCCTGGGCGGCTCTGCCTCGATCGGATTTCAGCCCACCGTCACCCGTCCTCAGGGGCAACCTACCGATTCGGGCTACGCCAACGATCTTCTGTCGATCGAACGGAGCCGTTGGCACGGCCTGCAACTGGTTCAACTTGGATGCGCGGGGGAGACAACGGACGCGTTCTTGGGCGGGGGAGATCGGTGTCATCCTTACGTGCCACAACTGACCGAGGCGCTCGACTTCCTCCACGCTCATCCCGCCACGGTGTTGACAACCATCGATCTGGGATTCAACGACGTCGACCACTGCCTGGCCTTTCACACGGTCAACCAACCGTGCGTCGCCCAGCGCCTCGAGGCCATCGACCAACAGCTGCCACAGATCATCGCCAGCCTGCGTGGGGCGGGCAGCCCTACCATGCACATCGTCGGGGTGGGCCATTACGACCCGTACCTCGGGGACTATCTCCGTAGCGCAACCGGCGAGGATTTTGCCGAGGCCAGTCTCTCCGTCATACTTCGACTCGATGACACCCTGCGCAACATCTACAAGGCCGCCGGCGTCCCTACGGCGAACGTGGCGCAGGCGTTCGGTATCGATCGGACGGAGCCGACAGATTTCGCCGGCGAAAACCACGTACCGCTGGACGTTGCCCGCGCGTGCCAGCTGACTTGGGACTGCACCTCAGTGCCCTACCGCTCCAAGCTGCATCCCAACGACGCCGGCTACGAGAGCATCGCCGAGGCCATCGCCGCCGTCGTCCCATCCTGACCCACAGCGGGCGTTCCGAGCCATACCGCGCGAGTTGTCCGCCGCTTTGGAAGAACGTTGAATCCTTCGAAAACGCCGTCGATCAGCTCGAGCGAGCGCAATTACGGCGACTCGTCATAAGTGATTTGCGGGCATGAGCCGTGAGGACCCCGGATCGCTCCTCGAGATTGAAGAGCGATTCCATGCGGGGCCCGCCCGGTCAAGGCGTGGCAAATTCATTGTTGCGACTTCCTACTGCACCGTTGAGGTCCGCTTCGTATTCTGCTCGTTGTTCGGATCGCACCGGCCCTCCCAGTACCCATTTGAGTGGCGTACGCAGAATAAGCGAAGAAAAGGCGACTGAAAGTATGACGGTTCCAAAAAAGAGGATGCCGACTGTGGCTTCCCACGGCAGACTTGCTCGTAAACCCAATCCTCCAAGGACGGCCCGCAGGGAGCTCAGGAAAAGATTGTGCGACAGCCATATCCCACCGGTTAGCGCCGCCAGACCCGCTGAGGTTTTCAGTCCCACGCGAGGAGCGGAGCGTTCGGGTTTCTTCTGTTCCCACCACTGACTCAGGGCAAAGATGGCAGCGATAGCCGCAAAGTACCAAATCACCGCTCCGGCTTGATAAGGGTCGGACGCACGCAAGAGCGACGTCCCGATATCGACCTGGATTGCATACCAAAGGACCATCAATCCTCCGATGGCAACGCTGAGCGCAAAGATGTGACGATAATGCCGAGAGACGAAATCGCTTACTTCATCAAAGTGGAGGGCCACCAGCGTACCGGCGACGAAGAACTCCTGGTACGTGAGCAGATCACGACTCCAGGGTACGACAGAACCCATCGCGTTCCATACGTCAGTGAGCGGAGGAGACAGCCATGGGTAGTGGAGGGTGAACCCAAAGACGAGGGCGAAGCCGAGACTCACTGCCATGATCAGGTTATGGCGTCGGGTCGATCGCAGCATCCTGAGGAATAACGGAAAGACGAGACAGAACTGGAAGATCACGAAGGCGGGATAGAGCTGGGAATAGCCCATCAAGAGGTTCTGCCTGAGGAACAGCCACACTTCGTGCCACGAGAGACTGACCATAATGAGCGTGAAAACAAGGTAGATGGCGGTCCACGCCAGGTAGGGAACGCCTAGCTGGACGTAACGACGCTTCCAGAATTCGCGCAGCCCGCGAGGGTGGGTGATCTGTGAGTAGCAGATCACCAGGCCTGAAAGGAAGAAGAACGCGTTCCGACTCAGGTGGAGCATGGTGATGAATCCTGTACCGATCACGTTCGTCGACATGTTCGCCCAGATAAACGAGTGGTTCCCGACGACCGCGGCGCACGCGAGGACTCGATACAGATTCAGCGACTCCAGGTAACCCTTCGATGGCGTGGTCGAGAGCAACTCCCTTTTGTTCGGCGGCAACTGCGCAACTAGCGAATTCGACGTGGCCATGCAATTTCATGATGACTGCCTCGCCTGAATGGAACCTCACGACTCTCTGTGAAATCGATGAGGACATTGAGGCCACGAGCACACACAGAAAACGCACAGCTGACACAGGTGGAACTCCAATGATGAGGTCCTAGGATCTCGACCTGGACTCGGCGTGCGCTTCATCGCGCCTACGCACTGAGTTGCGGAGCGGAGACTCGTTTGGAGAGTCCTTATTTCCAAAATGTCAGTGGGGTCACGCCTCATAAGCGCCAGGTGTTCATCATGGCGGCGTATTCACGACGGATTACCGCCCTGTCTCATCCCACGACCATCAACGTCACGTCGCAAGTGCCGAAGTCCGAGTTTTGGTGAGTGGCTGCGCGCCCTGCCAAGGTTGGCAAGTGATTGAGGCGACGTTTGGGAATGTCTGAGAGGGGAACAGAGGCCGAGAAGGACGGCTGAAGACCGTTGAACTTTGCAGTCGTCAGGGAGAGTTCCCTTTTCGTCCGCCTCCGTTTCCCATTTATGGGGCGAGCGGGGACACGTCCGGAGTCACGAAATGTCGGGCCTGCTCGCGAACAGGGCCTGACTTTGGCGAGCTGATTGGTCTTCCAGAGGCCGGTGCACCACAAGCTGTGGCGTGACGATTTGGCGCGGACGGATGGATCTGTCCACAATGCACCGAAGGTGGAGGCGGCTAGCCATTTGCGCGGTGGGGCCCGCTCGGTAGCCCAGCCGCTTTACGACCCGAGTTCTTCGTCGATCTCAGCTTCGATGACTGCGATGGCCAAGCCCAGGGCCTCAGTGATAGCGACCGAGGCCGACAACGTCCTCGCTGTGCCCACGATCGGCGCTACCGCCACCAATACGTCCTGAACCTGTTCGATCGTCACTCCAGCTTCCACCGCAGGCCCGACATGCAGCAGGTAGGAAGCGGGTTTGGCATCCATGGCAGCCAAAGCAGCGATGCGGACCAAGAGCAACGCGTCGGCGTCAAGGCCACATCGCTCGATCGACTCCAAGGTCATCGCGGCAATCGTGTCGAGCACCGGTGTTTCGCTGGCCATGTTGGTCTCCTGACTCTCGCGCCCGCCGAGCGGCTGGGCTGTCACAACAACAATTACCAGATCAGGACGCAGGCTGCGTCGCCACCCTGGGCGCCGAGTGACGGTGGCGTGAACGAGCACGGTTGATCTCCACCGCTGTCCTATGGATGGGATTCAGCTCGGGTCCTGTCAGTCGCCTTCGGAGGCTGGGTCCTCCCTCTCGCCAAGGTCGGACACCACTGTTTGCGAGCCAGTAGGGGGCCGGAGATTGGACCGATGCCGGGCGCGAGGGCAAAATCGCTGCGGAGCCTCGGAGTAATACATGAGGCCGGAAGACTTGGGCACCAGTGTTATGTCAAACCGGGAGGGCCCTCGTTGCGGACAGCCTCTCGCGGCAAATCGATGTTGATCTCGGATTCTTCCGAAGGATCGTCAGTACGGGCGTCTATCCATTCCACCGGTATTTGGAGTTCCCGCTCCACTCGCCGAGGGAGGTCATGGCGCATCCATCGTGAAACTGTCGGGGAATGAGTTGCGATAATTACGCCGTCGTAGTGTTGGCGACCCGCCGCCTCACAGATTCCCTCATAGGGATCGGCTTGGACGACGCGGCCAGTTGCCGCGATTCCCTCCGCTCCCAGTCTCTGCAGCTCTATTTCAAGGCGTCCCTGAGCCGCGTCGGTTTCGGATTGGTCGGCGGGGACGATGACATCCACCTGAGTGTCTCTCTCTTCAGAGGTGTGTCCGCGAACTGCCGACGTCAATCCCGTTCCGCCGAGGGTGTGATCGATTACTACCAGGTAGCGCATAGTGGGATTCCCCTTTTCTGTAACCCGGGCCGTCGCCAGAACCGGTGATGTCACCCATTCTCCACGATCGTGCGCCCCGTTGCCTGAGAGCAGCCTTTGGCGGACCCGCCGTGATCCCTACCTCGCGTGTGGCATTGCCATCGATACCTGGTCTACACCGGGTCTCTGTCGCAGGCCTCGTCGTCAGGTCCGCAGAATCGGTCAGCAAGGAGAACGAGGTTGCCGCCACTGATTGCGGCCTGGGCTCCCGGGTCAGGACGGCCGATGAACCCGGTTAGTCTCCCCACGTAGCCCGATCTCATTCGGTCATCCGGAGGAGGGGGTCGCCTCGTCTCTACTGAGGAGTTCAGCATCATGACCTCGGAAAAGATGCCTGTTCCGGTAAGCGAATCTGCTGACGAGCCAGTCCACGCATCGCGCAGAGTGGCAATCGTCCAGCTGGTCGAACGTCTGGTGACGGCCATTCGCACCGGTGACGAAGCGATGGTTGAGAGAACGGTGCTGGCGCTCAGCCAACGCAGCCGCTGGCTGGCGCCTCTCGGGCTGCTCGTGGGGGCCTTCGCCATGCTCTTCCAAGGCGTGAAGCTCCTCTTCACAAACTGGAGGCTCACGCTGGTTCAGATTCTGCCCGCTATGTGGATCTGGGCCGCGATGCTCGATCTCAAGGCCCATGCGCTGCACGGAAAGGAATTTCACCTACTGCGTGGATCGCTCCTCTGGCTCGTTTTTGCTGGTCATCGCGGGACTCACCGCCGGCAGTTACTTCCTCAACGCGGTCTTCGCGTTCGCCATCTCAAAGTCAGGTGCCCCCGAGATTCGCCCGGCGTTCGCCGAAGCGAAAACCCACGTCCGCACCATCCTCGCCTGGGGTTTACTTGTGGGCCTGCCACTTGGCTTCGCCACCATGGTTGTCGATCGCTGGGGGAAGTTCTGGTTCTCCCTAGCGCTCAGCATCGTCGTTGCGGTCATGATGGTCACCTACGTTGCGGTGCCGGCGCGGCTCATTGGCATGAAATCAGAGCGTTCGACGAGGGACAAGCTCACGGCTTCGGCCGTCGGAGGAGCAGTCGGAGCGGTGGTGTGTACTCCGCCTTTTGCGCTGGGTCGCGTCGCCATTCTGTTGTTGGGTTCGCATACTTTCCGATATCTGGCGATCTTCCTTCTGGTCATCGCGGCCGTCCTGCAGACTGGAGCAACCAGTTCCGTCAAGGCGATCAAGATGAGCGCCAAGTTGGCCGTTGGCAAGATTGCGGAGGAGACAGCGGCCGTCCCGGCGGCCCAAGCAGCGGAGACCGCCCGAATGCGCCTGGCTCGCCGATGGCCAATGGAGTGAACAGATGTGCGTTGGACCCACTTGAAGACATCTGTCGTTGAGCTTCTTCGGCACCGAAAGGGCGATACGAGCCGGACCGACAGGGCTCCCGCGGTCGTTCACGGCTCAGGTCCTGAGGACGGTCGATCAATCTTCAACCGAATCCACGAACGTTGGTTTTAGCGAGACCAGATCGATCCCGCAGCCTCTCAGGGCTGCAAGCACGTCGTAGAGGTGGCCCTGGCCGTCAACCCTCCCGGAAAGGTACGTGCATCCTTGATCGACGCCGACGACTTCAAATCCGTCCAGAGCGTCCACATCCGCCGAATGCAATTGGCCTCTCACGGCTAGTTCATAGTTCTGTACGACTGGTCGTATGGTGAGGGACACATACACTCCGATTCCGCACCGTAGAGGTGCTACCGAGGTCATGGCAGATACCGACAGGGCGGTTCCCAGCCGCCGTTAAGGTTTGACCGTAATGTCCTCTCACGGCCGTTGCCGGGGGTCTTCGATATTGTCACAATTCCGTAAACCTACGGATGCGTCGATCGGGGGGTACTGCCTCGATGGTCACGAGTTCAGTCACCCTTCGACACGAACGACATCGAACCCGTGGAGATCGACGACCAATGCTGGATTCAGGCTCCCTGAGGTGACCACCTCGAAGGTCCGACCGCTCACGCCGTCACCTCATCGCCCGCCATCTCATCGGCGGGCCCAGCGGCCTCGCCGACCTCACCCTGGAGGGGTGATTCCACTCCTTCATCGGTGGGTCGATCAGCATGGGTCGTACATGAAGGCTGCTTGCCGGGGCGCGCGTCACCCTCCGCGGGTGATTCCGTTGGTCAGGCAATTGGCAAGTATTGGGGGGTGGGTGAAATGCTGAGGGTCGCGATGAATCGTCGTGCGCTCCGTGGTTGGCGAACGCGACCGTGAGGAACGGCTGGTCCTACCAGTGATTGCCGGAGATCTCGGCGATGTGAACTGGATCCACTTGGCCAGGACGGGCACCCGGGCTTTGATCACAGCAGCACTGCTGGTCTTCTTGTACTTCGTACTACCGATCGAACATCGCCCCCATCAATCGGTAGTCCTGCGGTTGAGCGTGGCGCTCGTCCTCTTCGTCGTCGTGTTAGCCAACGAGATCCGATTGATAGTGGGTCACGACCGCCCGATGCTTCGGGCCTCGGTGGCCATGGCCACCATCATCCCCCTCTTCCTCGTCTCGTTCGCCTGGATCTACTTGACCATGGCCCGTGCGTATCCGGCCGCCTTCGGAGTACGGCTTGATCGGATCTCAGCCCTTTACTTCACCGTCTCGGTGTTCTCCACGGTCGGGTTTGGGGATATCACGCCGAAGACCGACCTCGCACGTCTTGTCGTCACCGTTCAGATGCTCGCGGATCTCGCTGTCGTGGCCGTCGTCATCCGCCTGATCCTCGGGGCGGCCGCACGGGGCGTCAATCGCCTGAGGGGATCCGCTGGCTCGTAGGATCTACCCTGCTTGTGTGCGAACTCATCGGGGTGCGTGCGCGGCCAACACGCATCGGACTACGACTGGTCTTCGAGGACATCGAGGGTTGGTAACAGGGAGTTCTTCGCAGTAAGCGTCAAGGGCGCTTCCTCTTCGGAGGGGTCTGACGCATTGAAAAGACACCACTCTCTTGGCGCGTTCAAGTATCCTCAGGCGGGTGCGGGATTTTTTGGTTGGAATAACCGAGGATTGCCGAGATACTCGGCGTGAGCCTGCAGGAGGTTGATCAGCTGGCAGCGACTGAGTCATGCCCAGAGCCAGTAGGCGCTATCTCTGCCGGTTGGATTCGGAAGATCCTCGAGAACGGGAAATGGGCCAGGGCGACGGGGTGCACGTTCAAGGGAAATGGCTGATGGTCGACAGCGACAATTCAAAAGGGGTATCCGAGCGAGCTGACTGCATTCGGTGCGGCAGGCGCGTCGAGGACGGCACGGTGAAAGACATCGACAGGTGGATCGTGGAGGAAGGCGGTGGCCTGATCTGTCCGAACTGCCAGAACGAGCCGCAGAGACCGCTGCGCGAGCGGCCGAGGCGACCGACGCCGAAGTCGTCGATCAAGGGGGGGACGGCGCCCGATGGCCGTGGCCCTTCGGGCGGTATCTGACGCTGTCGTCGAAAGCTCTGTTTGTCACTGAGGACGCTGAACACCCTCACATTTAGCTGGTGCCACGGGAGGCCGTAGGCGCCCCAAGCGGGAGCACTTAGGGGTTATGACCACAGTATGGCAATACAAATTGGAGCTACCAAGCACGGAAATCAGCCAAAGTACCTTCTTGGCGAGGCTCAATAACGCAGGCAGCGATGGGTGGGAATTCATCGGCACCTTCAAGGTTCAAGAGCACGCCCAGTCTCTCATGGTGTACAAGAAACCGAGTCATGCCTCGGGCTGATGCGGACGCTGCCAGCGCGTCCTGATCACGCCGAGCCCAGCTGTGCCGATGCGCCGATACCTGCAAGCTTCCCCGAGCCGGACCAAGTGATCATTTGCTCACGTTGAACGTCAGCCCGTTCACGGCGAACGTCTCGGTGCCGCTCGTGTAGCTGATTTCGGTACCGTACTCGAGTTGCGTCGGGACGTCTGATGCACTGGCGTAGCCGTGCGCCACTTCCCACTGGAACGCTGCCAACAGGTCGACCGAACCACTCGACACTTGGGTGTCACGGAAGAACATGTACTCACAGTTGCTCTCGTTCTTCGCTGTGCAGGGAATCGGCGTGCCGTTGGCGTTCTGCGGTCCGTTGGCGAGGAAGTGATATGGCACGCCGTCAAGGGTCAAGGCGACGCCTTGCTCGGTGCCGCAGTAGGTGGTGCTGTTCGCAGCGTTTGCGCAGTCCGCCCAGAACGCATTGCTGCCAGCCCACTGGTTCCAAATCATCGTTTCGTTCGACCAGTTGTCGGTCCACAGGTCATAGGCGGCGTCCCACCCGCCCGCGGTCGAGTTCAGGTCGGAGAAGGTAGACGTGATGGACGTGAATCCCGAGATCGGCGTGGTGGAAGGGTTGTCCCGGCCACCCACGTCGTACTCGGTGTCGGGGTACGTTTCCACCTGGCCGCCAACGTTGGGCTGGTTCGAGGCGGCATACCACGATGACTGGTTGCACACGTTGATTGTTTGAGGGCCGTGCGAGCCGGACCATGCGTCGTTGTTCACCCAGTAGTACTCGCCGTCATCAGGGTCGGTGTTGTAGGTTGCCTCGGGATCGCTGGAAGAGAACGCCAGGTTTGAGCAGCTGCCGGTCGTTGTTGGGGTCGAAGGCGTTGTTGGTGTGGGCGGAGCCTTCTGAAGCGTCGTTGTGGTGGTGGTGGAAACCGGCGTGGCCTTTGCGCAATTCGCCATTTCTGATTTGGCCTTCACGTTTGTGTACGTCAAGGCATTCGGACAAGTGATCGCTTCTGAGTTCCCAGCTCGGAGCGCGAGATTGTTCGTGACACCGGACGCGCCAATGCCGAGCAGCAGGATGCTGGAAACGGCGAAGGATGCAAAGGCAGTGATAATGGTCTTTTTCATTGGTCCTCCTGCTATTTCGAGGCGTGAAGGTGATGACTCCGCTCGTGTCCGATCGACCAGTCACTCGGCGAATTGTTCCAGGAGTGACGAGGCACCATGTCTCGTGAGATCGACCTTGTATTCCCTCTATCGGGGATGGGCGGCCAATTCGAAATGTACGCCCCCCAGGTGCGCATTTCGGTTGCAGCTTGGTTGCGGAGCCACCTTTGTGCTCGCCTCAAGGGCCGTTGCAAAAGTTCACCGCCGGAGTTCTGAGAGTTGCGTCGTGGACTGGAATCGAATCTGATTACGTACTATGTCGACGCACGAACGCTTTCTCGACAACGCGGTGTGGTGGTCTCTCCACTCCGACCACCGACACCTGGCGGAGACCCGTGGTCGTGCTGCCCGGTATCGCACCGACATCTCGCCCTTCGCAGGCTTGGAATCCTTCAACGAGGATTCTTGGAATGACTTGGGTGCACTGATTGGTGCATCGAGCGCGTGCGTTCTGTTCGGTGCTGACATACCAACGGCTCTGCCATCGGGTTGGTCGTTGACGGCGAGGGGAACGGGGTGCCAGATGCACCTCGACCCGAAAGAATTCGAGGTGGGCGATCTGATCGAGGCACGGAGCTTGACGACGGATGACGTCCCGCAGATGTTGGAACTCGTCAGAATCGCCCAACCTGGACCCTTTCGCCCCGGGACTATTGCGATGGGCAACTACTTCGGACATTTTCGGGATGGGCGTTTGATAGCGATGGCCGGAGAGAGACTTCGTCCCGACGGGTTCGTTGAAGTGTCTGCCGTGTGCACCCACCCCGATGCTCGGCGCCAAGGACTCGCTTCGGCACTCACGAACCGAGTTGCGCGAGGGATCATTGAGGAAGGAAGGCAACCGTTTCTGCACGTGGCCCAGTCGAATGCGAACGCCCGACGAATTTATGAAGCCCTTGGGTTCCGCCAGCAGAGGTTGGTTGAGTTTGTCGTTCTCACTACGCCGCCGGCGTGAACGAGGGATACCCTCGCTCTTGATTGTGCGGAGTCGTGCGTCTGTGGTCAGAGGGTCCCGAGGTCTGCGTGGATCTGCCACGCGGGATCGCTGATGCGAGTCCTAGCCACGACCGAGTGCGCGTCGTGCCGCCCGCCTCCAGCCAAGGGGAACTCGTTGGTCTTCGGCCGCAAGGCGCAGCACTTCGTCGGGGATGCTTTCCTTTACAAGGCTGCTGATTGCAATTGCTGGCTGCTTGGCCCCGATGACGTCAATCGTGTCGCCCGAGGTGACGACGCCATCAGTGACAATTCTGAGGTAGACCCCCGGGCGACCTGCCGCTGCGAATTCTCCCGGGAAGTGATCGTCGCCCATTCGCATCCCGAGTTTGAAGCAGGGTTCGCGAGGTTGGGACACCTCCAAGACCGCTGACCCTACGCGCCACCTGTCTCCGATGTAGCAGGCGGTCAGGTCGATGCCGAGGGTCGTGAGGTTCTCTCCGAACGTCCCGGCGGTGAGAGGCCCGGTTTTCGCGGCCCACCAGTTGTAGTCCTCGACGGAGTAGGCGTAGACCGCCTTGTCGGGGCCGCCATGAACTCGCCGATCTGCCTGATCATCACCGGTGAGATTCACTCCTTCGATTGTGACTGGCCCTTCGACGGCCTCCTTCCAGATGGCGGAGGTGACTCGACGACCTCGCCAGTCAACGGTGCGCGGTGCGCCGACGTTCACGGATACGACGCTCGCTCGACCGTGTCCGATAGTTTCGGTCGAGTCGCCGAAGCCACGGGTCTCGGCTTGTAGGGCATTGTCGGCGAGACGGTCGGGATCGAAGGGGCGGCCCATCTCGGCACCGAAACCGAGTTGGGCTCCAGAGATTGGGCTCACTGGGGTTCCTTGTGTGTCGATGGCGGGTGGCCGGAGGGTGAGCCGTGTTCGAGTGCATTATTGCCGCGGGCCATGGGAAGGGTTTGATCGCCCGACCAGGCCGACCACGACCCGGGATAGAGGGCGCCCGGGGCGAGCCCGGCTCGTTCCATGGCGAGTAGGTCGTGGCAGGCCGTGATGCCGGATCCGCAGTAGACGATGACTTCGTCGGCGTGGGTGACCCCCAGCTCTCCGAACCGGGACCGCAATTCGTCGGCCGAATAGAACGAGCCCTGGTCGTTCACGTTGGCAGCCCATGGAGCGCTGAGGGCACCGGGTATGTGGCCGGTGCGCGTTTCTCCGGGGAGCGCCTCGGTGCCGGCGTAGCGACCGGGGGCGCGAGCGTCGAGGACGACAGCCCTCGGTGAGGCCGCCGCAGCCTGAACCTGGTGGGCGTCGCGCAACAGCTCCGCTGGCCAAGGACGAATGGATCGTGCGACGGGCGGTCGGGTCACCGGTCCGGACTCTCTCCGCCCGGGCCAACCGTGAAGTCCGCCGTCGAGCAAGGCTGCGCGCTGACCGGTGCGGCGTAGCAGCCACACAAGCCGGGCCGCGAAGCCTCCACCCTGGTCGTCGTAGGCAACGACCAGGGTGTCATCGCCAATCCCGAGGTCGCCGAGGCGTTTGGCGAATTCTTCGGGGGTTGGCAGCGGATGCTGCCCGCCGGTCACCGTCGGTGGATCAGAGAGGTCGGTGTCGACATCGACCCAGATGGCGCACGGGAGATGCTCGGCCAGATACGCGTCGCGGCCCGACCGGCCGTCGAGGTACCACCGGACATCGGCCAGGATCACCTCGTCGGTTCGGGACGCCACCCAGTCCACCGTGACGACCGGGGGTACGTCGAGAGGCCTCTCTCTGTTCGTCATGGCCGTGCCACCTTCCATCTGATGTGCCGCGAGTGATCCTAAAGAGCACCCGTTCGGCCTGTGCTTCTGAACGGCGCCGGGCTGCTGGTCCCGAGACCGACCTTGGGTATGACCTCAGTCGTCACCAGTCCATTGCCCGCGCACGGCAAAAATCCGGTTCCGGCCATGTGGGGAGGCCAGAGGCGGTGGTGGGTCCGAACCAGCGGTGGGGGCCGGAGCAACGGGCCCGCTCGCGCTGGAACTTGTGAAAGTCATTGCGGTACTCTGAGCATGCAAGGAGGCGCTCATGTGGATCGTCACAGGAGTTCTGCTCGGATTAGCCGGCTTGGCTGCGTTCATCGGCTTTCACTCCGGTCCGCACACCCATGTCCTAGCCGGTGTCATCGGTCTCGCAGCAGCCGCCTGCCTCGCCTACATGGTGGTCACCCGGCCCGGTCCCGTGTTGTGGTCCCTTCTCGGTGCCGACGTGATTCTTGGGCTGGGGATCGGAGTCTTGGGATGGAAGGGCTTGACGCGCCGTCCTGAAGACTCGGGAGATTGCCATTCGAACTCCTTGGAGGGGGAGCAGGGAATTGCCACGACCCATTTGGCACCGGAGGGCCTCGTGCGGGTCAGAGGAGAACTCTGGTCCGCTGTATCCATTAACGGGACGGTGCCTGCGTCGACCCGGGTGCAAGTGGTGCGCGCCACCGGCGTACGCGTCGAAGTCTGGGGCGATGAGACGGAAATGAAATTACCCGCGGGGCTCTTCGAACTACGCGAGGACGCCGCATTGGAAGGACTCCAGTGATCGTCGTCGAGGTCGTCGGCGGCCTGGTAGCTGCGTCGCTCCTTACTGCTCTTGCATTTTCGGTGAGAATCGTCCGCGAGTATCAGCGGGTTGTGCTCTTCCGGCTAGGTCGTTCCATGGGCATCAAGGGCCCTGGACTGGTCTTTATCAACCCCGTTACTGATCGGACCTCACTGGTTGACCTTCGCGAGCGGTTCCTCGAGATTCCCCAGCAGACGGCCATCACCCAGGACAACGCGACCATCTCCATTGATTTCATCATCTTTTACAAAGTGATGGACCCGGCCATGTCGGTGCTCGAGGTGCAGAACTTCGCGGCGGCGGCCCAGAACGTGGCGGCGACCACACTGCGCAGTGTGGTCGGTGACATGGCGCTCGATGACGTCCTCTCCAAACGAGAGGAGATGAACGCCTCGCTGCGCATACGGTTGGACGATGTCACGGAGCGCTGGGGAGTCAGAGTCACCACGGTCGAGGTGCGCGAGGTCAACCCGCCCGCTGGGGTTCTCGAGGCGATGACCCGCCAGATGTCGGCGGAGCGCACACGTCGTGCCGTCATTACCGAAGCCCAGGGTCAAAGGGAGGCGGCTGTCACGCTGGCAGAGGGCAACAGGCAGGCGGCGATCCTAGGTGCCGAAGGTGAGCGACAGGCCGCAATTCTTCGGGCCGAAGGTCTGGCGGCCGGTCTGGAGAAGATTGCTGAGGTGGGTCGGGGCCTCGATCCAAACACAATGCGACTTCAGTACCTCGAGACATTGAAGGATGTCGGCGCTGCTCCATCGACCAAAATCGTGGTCCCCATGGAATTAGGTGGTCTGATTGGTGGGCTGCAAGCGTTGCTACCTGGAGCTCCTGCCGACAATTCAGCAACAGCCGGCGAGAACAGCAAAACAGCCGAGTCCAATGGAGCGGGCGACCGGCGTCACTGAAGGATCGGTAGCCGGGCGTCCTGAGGAAACCACCTTGACTTTGCCGCAGCGGAAGAGTTGAAAGCTGGATATGTCATGTTCAGCATCGGAGACTTCGCTCGGCTCGGGGGGGTGTCGGTACGCACACTGCGCTATTACGAGGAGGCCGGTCTTCTTGCACCCGCTGCCGTCGACTCGACGACGGGCTACCGCAGTTACTCGGCCCATCAGTTGCCGCGCCTGCACCGCATCGTCGCCCTCAAGGACCTCGGCCTCTCTATTCGCCAACTGGCTCCGCTCCTCGACGAACTGAGTGCCGAACAGCTCCGAGGAATGCTCGTGCGCAAGCGCGCCGAACTACAAGAGCAGCTAGCCGAAGACCAGGCCCGGCTCGACCGAGTAGAGAGTCGCCTCCGACATATCGAAAGGGAGAACGAGATGCCCATTGACATCGTCCTAAAGGAGATTCCTGTCTTACGTGCCGCCGTGATCCGGTGTGCTCAGCCGGACCTGGATTTCTACACCATGACGCCAATCGTCGGGCCCGCTTTCACCGAGCTGACGAAACGGCTTCACGACGCTCATGTCCGGAGTGTCGGACCGCTCTTCCTATTTTATGAGCCCGTTTCCGAGGACATCCTGATCCCCAACGTCGCCGTTGATGTCGGCGACCAGCCGGTACCAGTCGACGATCTCGTTACCGAAGTCGAACTTCCGGCCATCACTGCGGCTACCACGATCCACCGTGGTCGATCAGGGCACGATGAGATCGGGCCCCTGTATGCCCAGCTCGCTCGGTGGGCTGAAGATCATGGTTACTCGGTCCAAGGACCAGGACGGGATCTGCTGATCGGCCCGTTCAAAAAAGGAGGAGACGACTTCGTCACCGAACACCAGCTACCGATGGAGAAAGTCTGACATCAGGGGCTTCGAGAGCCGTTGTTCAGAATGGCTTGCGAGCTCGCAGTGAGTAGGTGAGCGGGTACTTCGGCCATCCTTTGGGGAGGTGGTAAAAGCCGTCGTCACCTTTGACCGTCCAAGGCCAAGGTGCGTTGGTATACGACTGTTCGTGAAAGAGTTCCACGGTGAGTCCGGCGCCGAGAACTGCACTCATCACTTCGCTGAGCGCGTGCGTTCGTTCAAACGTCGATGTGTTGGCGAACGTCGCGTTCGGGACGGCGTACGTGCCGCCCTTTTCATTCCACCTGACATACCGAGCCTCGAAAATGTCCTGATCGAGAGTGCGCCCATCACCCAATACGCCAAGCACGATCGGGTGAATCTCCACTAGGTACAGAATGCCACCGGGCCGAAGCAGTCCATCCGCTACAAGAGCCCACTCGTCGATATCCGGCAGCCACCCAAGAGCGCCAATACCCGTGTAGACGATGTCAAAACAGCGACCGGCCAGCGCATCTCGCGCGTCGTAGACGTCGGCGCAGACGAACTCGGCATCAATTTCGCAGTCGATGGCGAGTTGTGTGGCCACCTCGATAGCAGCTGGTGAGAAGTCGAGGCCGACCACGCGTGCTCCGTGCCGAGCCCACGACAGAGTGTCCGTTCCGAGATGGCACTGAAGATGGACCAGGTCAAGGCCGGCGACGCTTTCTAGTTCGATGAGTTCGAAAGGCCGAATGTCATCACGACCGCTGCGAAAACCCGCTAAATCGTAGAGCTCGCTGGCCGCATGCAGCGGCGCTGCCTCGTCCCACCGAGCCAAGTTCGCAGCTCGACCCGCAACCTCACAATCTGCCACGGCCTAAGGTTAGGCCGGAGCCGCGGAGTGCGAGGTTCCTTGCCCGTCGTTTCTCGGGACGATTGAATGATGATACGGCGGAAACGGATTTGCAGTCATTATGGACCTCGTGGCTAAAGGTGCGGGTACCCCAATAGTCAGAGCGCTCCATCGCGTGCCGGTCTGGGCATTGGCCGGGGTTGCCCTGGTGGCGTGGACGGCTGCAGTTGCGTACGCCGACCTGGGCTCCCGTTTCAGTCTTGACCTTCGGGTCTATCGAGCAGCCGCCAAGTCCTTGCTCGCCGGTCACGATCCTTATCAGCTGCAATTCACCAGCTATCACCTCCCGTTTACCTATCCGCCCGCAGCCCTCTTTGCATTGAGCCCGCTCTCGTTTGGTTCCGTCCATCTCGTCGAGGCACTGTGGTGGTGCGTCAACGCACTGGCCCTTGTGGCCATCCTCTACCTCGGCGTCCGGACGGCCTTGGAGATGCCAAAGGCCCGGTCCTTATGGATCGCACTTGCCTTTGGGCCGATCATCGGATTGGCATTCGAGCCGCTGCGCTCCAATACAACATACGGTCAGATCAACATCGTGCTGTTGCTCCTGGTGGTGATTGACATCACCGGGAGCCCACGAAGAGTCTCGGGTGTTCTGATCGGCCTGGCGGGCGCAATCAAGCTGACCCCGCTCGCCTATCTGCTCTACTTCGCGGTCAAGGGAGCATGGCGCTCGGTGCTCCGAGGAGCGGTGACCTTCGTCGGCGTCGAGGCTGTGACGTTCGCCGTCCTTCCCCGCGAGTCACGTACGTATTGGTTCCATCAGGTCTTCGAGCCCGGGCGCACGGGTACGATCGCAAGTTGGCGGAATCAGTCCTGGTACGGACTGGTGCACCGTTGGCCGTTCTCCCCCCACTTGGCCGTCGTGTCGTGGTCGATACTGAGCCTGATCACTCTTGGAGCCGGTGTTCTCCTCGCCCGACGGTTGGTCCTCCGGGAGCGAATGATTGATGCGATCGTCGCCCTCGGTATGTGCGCAGAACTGATCAGCCCTATCTCATGGTCGCATCACTGGGCGTGGATCGTCCTCGTCCCCGTGCTTTTGGTCCGTGGTTTTGACGGTCAACCACTCGTTGCCCCATCGATGGTCCTGCTCTGCCTGGTCGCGTCGATCGGTCCCTACGCCTGGCACCTCCATGGGTGGCCAGGGCGCGGTCTGATTGACACACTCGTGCTTGCCGGAGCGCTCGCATTCTTCACCTGGGTGGTCTCCGAACTCCGGTTCAGACCGGCGAGACCAGAGTATGCCGCGGGGGCGGCCGTCGTTACGAACGTGCCATGCTTTGCAGATGGCAGCGCTGCCTAAAACGCTCCTCGCAGACGGTCTCGAACTCCGGTGCTGGAATCCCGCCTTCGTTGATGCGATGCTGGTGGCGATCGAAGAAAGCTTCCCTGAGCTGCAAATGTGGATGCCCTGGGCTCAGACGATGCCGACGAGGGAAGATCTTTGTCGGGTCTTGACGCAGGGTGATGAGGACTTCGACGCCGACCGCAGTTGGGATTACACCATTTTCGAGGAAGAGTCCGGCGACCTCTTGGGATGTGCCGGACTTCACCGAACCGACGATCCATCTTGCTTTGAGATCGGCTATTGGGTGCGTTCGCATCGAACCCGGAGGGGATATGCAACCGCCGCCGCTCGCGCGCTGGTCGTAGCTGCGTTCAGCCATCTGAGCGGTGCGTCTCAGATCGTGATCCGGATGGACCTGGCGAACTCTGCCAGCGCGTCCGTGCCCCCGAAGCTCGGTTTTTCCCTGATGAAGGAAGAAGACCGCGAGATCCTCGCCACAGGGCACACGGGACGAGGGGCTGTGTGGATGCTGCATCGAGCCGTTGATCGCCGCCGCGTCATTTCCAGTCGATCTGGATAGTCGAATCGGCAGAGCGAAGCTGCGTCCACGAGATACCCGCCGCCCGCGCTTTTGGTCCGTAGCGGACGGTGAGCTGAAGTTCAGGCAGAGTTGGGCTGCCGAGCCGCTCCCAGCGCTCCACATGCGTGGAAAGGAGCTCCTCCGCTCGTCCCTCACCCCACGATTCGAACGAGCCGGGCTGGCCGACAGCCCTGGTGATCGCAGCGACGCTGGCCGCGCGCGGACCGACCAGAGCAACCCCGTAGCGATTGGCAAGAGCGCAACGCACCAGGTTCGGTAGGCCGCTCAACTGGAGGAATGTGACGAGTCCGAGCGCGGATTGACTCTGGAAGGTGCGCACTCGTCGACTCTCTCCCAGAAGGAGCGTCAAGACTCGCTTCGCGGCCGGCGCGGAGAGCCGCGAGAGTGCCTCTCCGTCTAGCGAAAGGAGCCCCTTCTGGTTGCTCTTCGTCCGGATCATTGCCCGGAGCGCCGGACCTACGTCTGCTGGCGAATCAGCCCCGTCAGCGTCGCGGAGGACCATGAACGCGCCCGAGAGGATCGCAAGCGAGCGAAGCGTCTCTCCTTCGCGTCGAAAAGTTGCGACGACCTGGGGCAAGTGAGCAGTGGTCAGTCGCAGCGGCAATTGCACCAGACCGCCGTCAACGAGCTGGTCACGCCATGCCGGAGGGATGCCGTCGGCGGCAGCGGTCACGATGATCCGGTCGTAAGGCGCTCCCGCGGCCCAACCTTCCCGGCCGTCTCCTACGACGACGCGACAGGGATAGCCACCCGCTGCCAGAGCACGTTTGGCTCGCCGCACAAAAGCAGCCTCGATGTCGAGGGAGGTCACCCGGCCCCGAGATCCGACCAAGGTTTTGAGAAGGGCCGCGTTATAGCCCGTACCCGCCCCGATCTCCAGGACATGCTGGCCGGGATTGACGTCGAGGTCCTCCAGCATGAGGGCCATGATCACCGGTGCGGACGAGGAGCTGATTGGAGTGCCTCGACTATCGGTTGCCGTCGCGAGCGCCACCTCTGGTCGATAAACGGCAGCCATCCCATCGCGGGCAGCGATCTCGGGCACGAACAGCTCGCGCGGCACGGTCCGGAAGACCCGCCGCACCGCGTGGCTGCGAGTCGCACCCATTCGATCGAGTGATTCGACCAATTCTTTGCGCAGGGATGAGCTGGACCGCTTCTCAATCGTCACTCGACGAAGCCTCCCACCTCGGATTCGATTTCATCGAGGTTCGTCATGTCCGCCCATTCGACCATTCGCTTCTCGTTCAATGCCCAGATTGCTCGGCGCGCCAACCGGGCATGAGCCCCCTGCAGCACGACCTTGGCGAGCGCACCGGCGCAACTGATCGGATTCCCCGAAGTGGCCCAATACCTCGCGTAATCGAGTTCTCGTGTCGCTCGATCCAGCCATGCGGGAGGCGCACTCCTGCGGAGTGCCGCCGGATAGTCCGGTCGCGGCAATTCCCCCCATAAGTCCCGACTGCCGGCCAGTTCGCCGGTAAGCATGTAGGTCGGGATGCCGGCTAGGTGAAATCCAAGGACGTGGACCTCGAATCTGCCCTCATTGGCTTCACGCGTCCAGTGCTCCACGACATCGAGGTTACGAAAGTGGATATCGAAGTGCCGTCCGTCGAGGTCGAAGACGGCTCCGCCGTACATCACCTGCCCCCACTCGAAGGGACGAAACACCCGTCCCGGCCAGTGCAGCTCCTCCAATGGTCGGGGATCGAGACTTCCCCGGTAGTAGACGGCGAAGTCCCAGTCGCTGTCAGGACGGAAGTCCCCACGAGCCCTTGACCCGCCGAGGTTCACCGCTTCGGCGTTGGGGAGATGACGGCACGCGGCGACGACCTCCTCGATGAATTCACTCTCGGTCACGTGCATATCGTGCCAGGCGACCTTCTCGGTCTGCTCGAGTGCTTCGGGGCCCAAGTGTTCGGGGACTGGTTCATGCCTCTTCGGGCAGCCAGCCGGATGATCCCGTCGCCGGTGGTGCAGTTGCTCGCGACACGGAGAGGTCAATTTGAGGCACAATTCCCTCCTGTGCATCGCCTCGCTCCGTACTTCTTGCTCTCCCTTCTCCTGGTGGGTACAGCTGCGGGCGCTGCGCTCGGGATCGCGCAAGGGTCCTCAACGTCATCTCCTTCCCAGTGGGTCGCCGAAGCACTTGCGGCGACTCAGATGGCCGGGAGCGCACATTTCTCGTACACCCATCTCACCTCCAGCCCCAACCCTGACCTCCGGGGTTCGTTGTCGGGCCACGGGGAGGTGGACTTCAGCACCGACGACGTGCGGGTCACCGAGGTTGATCGGGACATCAGCTTCAGCAGTACGGGTAACCAGCCACTGCACCCTGTTGCGTCGACGAGCACCATGGTCGCCATCGTGATCGGCGGGACCGTGTACCAGGCCTTCTCGATACCTGGGTTGACGTTGACCCCGAAGTACCGGAAACTCCCATTCCCTGCCCTGCCGCGCTCCCAGCGCGGACTTTCCCTGGCTCTCAACGCATCTGTCGCTCTCGATACCCTGCGCGGGCCGAATCCGGTGGCATCGGTGACCGACCTCGGACCCGACGAAGTCGAGGGAGTCCCGACCACACAATACGAGGTCGATTACGCACCTCTGCACGTCTGCGCGCCGCGCCAGGTCCCGCAGGTGTTGACCCAACGCCCCAGCCGCGTATGGCTCGACAGTGCCGGCCGCATTATCCGAGTGCGCAGCACGCTCTACTTCAGCGACAACTCGTCCGGCGGTCAGAAGCTGCCGGCGGCTCTCGACGACGTTCCCCGCGGACCGGTGACCACGGTCGCCACGCTCACATTCAATGAGTATGGCGTACCCGTACGCGTCTCAGCCCCTCCGAACAGCGCCCTCCTTTCCAAGGGAGAGACCTCCTTCGGCGTCGCAGTCGAGGGGGCCCGCACCTGCCGCTCCTGATGGGATCAATGAGGTTTCAGCTTCAGCGCGGCGGTAGCATCCTGCAGCCAGGGGAGTGCGGGAGGTCGTCTGTCCGGCATGCGGACCTCCGCCTCGGCCGCCACATGGCATCGTCTCCTGACACGTGCAACCATTCTGCAACCGCGGTTCGCCGTATTCTTAATGCTATGCAGGTCGAACCCTTCTATGCGACGCGAATTATGGTCCGGAGCAACGTCTTCCATAATCAATCCGAGTGCGGTGCAGGTAAGCAGGTAATCACCCGCGGTCATGGCGTCACGGGGGATGTCAGCGACAAGATCATTTGCTCCCGCTGTGCGGCGATCGCGAAGGCAGCAGGTGACAAACAGGTCAAGACGAAGAATAAGAAGAAGAAAAAGAAGAAGAAGGGTCACCGAGTGGCCTCTGTGCATGCGTAGGCAGGCTCCTCAGCGGCTAGGAGCGTGGGTCAGAACCCGCCAATGACGCCAAAGGGCTGATTGGCCCTCCCTTCGGTGCGGGTACTCGCGATTCTCCTCGGGGTTTGGGAGAATTTGCCCATGGCAGAGGATCGGGTCGGCGACAAGCTCTTCGAAGTGGAATCGGGGTCGGTCCCGGTGCAAAAGCGAGCACCGGCGGGGGTGCAAAAGCGCTTCCGCCGCTACGACCAGTCCCAGTCCTTCCTCCTCCCACCTTCCCTCGACGACTGGCTGCCCGAGAACCACGAAGCCCGCTTCATCTCCGAGGTGGTGGACACCATGCTCGACCTCGACTGCATCTACGACTCCTACACCGAGGCCTCGGGCGCGCCGCCCTATGACCCCGCCATGATGCTCAAGCTCTTGCTCTTCGCCTACTCCATCGGGGTCACCAGTTCACGCGAGATGGAACGGCGTTGCCACACCGACGTGGCCTTCCGCTGGCTGAGTGCGAACGCGGCACCCGATTACCGCTCCCTCTCGCGCTTTCGGCGGCGGCACCTCGGTGCCATCGATGCCCTGTTCGTCCAGGTGCTGGCCCTGTGCGCCGAGGCCGGACTGGTCAAACTCGGCCGCGTCGCTCTCGACGGCACCAAGCTGCGGGCGTCTGCGAGTAGGCATAAAGCCATGAGCTATGACCGCATCGGTCCGCGGATCGAAGAGCTCGAGGAACAGGTGGCGGCCATGCTGGCCCAGGCTGAGGCCACCGACGTGGCCGAAGACGAAGAGTTCGGTGAGGACAGGCGCGGTGACGAGCTCCCACCCGAGTTGGCCACCAAAGAGGGCCGCCTGTCCAAGCTGCGCGCCGCCAAGGAATCCATCGAGGCCGAGGCCAGGGAGAAGGCAGCGCAAAAGGCTGAGCAAAAGGCCAAAGAGCGAGGGGCCAGCGAGCAAGAGGCCCAAGCCGCCGGGGCCGAGGCGGCGGCGGGGGCGACACCGTCTGGCCGGGCCCAGCGCAACTTCACCGACCCCGCGTCACGCATGATGAAGACGACCGACGGCTTCAACTATGCCCAAAACGCCCAGGCCGTGGTCGACGAAGAGGCGCAGGTCATCTTGGCCCACTCGGTGTCCAACCAGGCTGCCGACGCTCAGCAGTTGCTCGAGATGATCGAGGCGACAGAAGCCAACCTCGGCGCGGCGGCAGAGTTGCTACGACAACCTCTTCGATATCGCCGGAATCAAAATCGCTCACGACTAAGGATTTGCCGTTCCGGCTTACGGTCATGTCCCTTGGAAATCCACCTGCGCCCACGTAGCCGAGGAGACTGAGGGCTCCGTTTTGGCTCGTCGACACCACTGCCAGGTTCGACGTTGCCCCGCCAACGGTGAAGCGATTCGAGTCGGCGATCACGATTCTCCTGTTGTGATCCACCAAAGCCAGCCCGACCGGGGACTCGCCGACTTGGACCTGTCCGACCATGGCCGATTCCGGGGTCGCTACAAGCCCAGTGGCGGAGAACGCGATGACGTCGTCGCTTCCGCGGGCGGTCACGTAGACCATGGACTTTGCAGCAGCGACACGCACCGGGCTACAACCCGCCCACACGGAGGAGACGACTGAGCCAGCGGGATCGTGCTCGGCGCGGCGGAGGTCGATGGTGCTCAGGGTCCCCTCCCCACCGACAGCCGTCGCAGCTTCGCTGGTTGCGTACAGGTAACGGCCATTCGGCGAGATGGCCATACCCACTGGAGCGACGCCCAGAGGCACATAGCCGACCAAGTCGGAGGAGCCGAAGCCGTTGCTTTCGGCCTTCTGCAAGTTGAAGACTGCCATTTCGTCGCTCCATTCGAGAGTGACAAACACGTAATCGCCGTCAGGCGAGAACGCGACTTCGATGGCGCCCTGACCTTTGCTGACGAAGGATCCACGCAACCAAGATGACGGCGAGGACCTCGGCTGCTCCACGCGCGTCACCGAGAAGACGCTGGCGCCACTGTCATTCGCCGCCACCAATGTCCGACCATTTGGGCTCACGGCCATGCCGACGAGCGAACCGCTGGGAAAGGTGCCGACCCGCAGAGGCGTCAAGGCGGAGTCGTGGGCCGAGTACAGGCTGACGCCGCTGTCATCGCGGTAGGGCGTCGAGTTGAACGCACCAGCGGAAGGATTGAAGAGGGAGTCGACGAAGAGGTGCCTGCTGTCAGAGGCGAAGGCCACGCCGAATGGCTCGAGCAGGCCCGTTACGAAACGAGTATCGACCTGCGCGAGTATCGGGGCAGCGGCGACGGCGGTAGAACAGCCGATGTCTCTCCCGGTCGGATCCACGACGTGCGAGGTCGGATCCGCGGCGGCGGCCGCACCGGCGCCACCGGCGCCGCTTGTAGTTGCACCGCTGGCCCGAGCCGAGGATGACGAAGCTGCGACTGCGACTGCGACTGCGACTGCGACTGCGACTGCGATGATTGTGGCAACGGCCACACGCAGGGTCCTGTGTGCTCGCACGCCAACAGTCCACCACAACCCGTACGAAGTCTCTCCGGTCCGGCACGGATGACTCGGCGGAATCGCGGTCCGGATAGAACATCGAACCAAACCAGTCGCAGGAGCGTCCTAGAAGATGTGAGGCCCGGCCTTCAAGCGATTTCCCTTACGATTGTCAGCCAATGATCGGCCGCCGTTTAGGAGCTCTTGGAGTGGTCTCTCTCGCCCTCGGTGCCGTCATCGTGCCGAGGCGGCGGGTGCGGTGACCCCGCCCAAGGGTGGAGTGGTGGAGGCGATGAGTTTCGGTCCGGTGGTGGTGGTGGTGAACGGTCAAAGGGCGTCCACGCTGCGAGCCGCCCTCGAAGACTTGGGGTTGAAGTCATCCTCGTCGGACTGCCAGGAAACGCTCGTTCCTTTTACGGTGAGCTTTCTGACCCGCAAGGGTGCTCGCCCGACAATGGTCGCGAGTGCCTTTGACTGCGCAGGCCAAGGGGTTTCCGTTGTGGCTGGCAACGCAACCACCGACTTACAAGACGACTGTTCGTTCGAGTTCGCTGCTGTCGCAGCCCTGTCTCGTTCGCCCGTGGAGGCAACGAGGCGGGTGGTGGCCACGACGTGTCCAGGGGGGACGACCCTTCCATCGACGAGAGGGGGCGTCGATTCCCCGGAGACTGCCGGAGCCCTCCCGGTCCACGTCGACTCAGTCACCGCGACTCTTGAGCCGTACAACCCGCAGCTTGCCACCCACGGAATCGCCGCTGAACAAGTGGACTTCACGGTCAGTCGCGTTTCGGGCAACTTTTCGTGCACAATCGACATCCTCCGTTCGGGTCGCAAGGTCGCAGGGGAGACAGCCCGGATCGGAGCCCCCTTGAGTGGGTCGACTTCGGTCACGGAGTCCATCCCGGTCGAGGGCGTCTTGGGCGGAACGTTCGCTGGAAGGCCAGAAAACGCGCATGTGGTATGTCGTCAAGAGCAGTCGTGAACGGCGACAGGGGGAGTCCCATGAAACGTGTCATCGCAGAGTGACGTCCTCATCGTTCGCGTCAACGGGAGGGATTACGCCTTGCGCAGCGGCCACAAGCCTTTCGACCTTGGCTCCCAGCCTGGCATGGGAACGTATAGCCGAGCCTGCGGTTCCACAGTGATGCCTGCAACGGCGGAGCCGTTGCTGACGCCGACATCGATTACCACGACGTCGCCACCCTCGATGCCGACCACCACGACCACGCGTCCTTGACGGCTCGGTGGTGGTCGGAACCAACCGGGCTCAACGTGGGACCGAAGTCGTCCGGCGCCCTGCCAGATTCCGTCCCCGTTCCTTGGCCGTCTGCGCGGCTTTGACCCGTAGCTCATCTGCCATGTCCTTGAACTGGTCAAGAGCGGGATTGACGCCCACCAGCGCGAACTCTTCTTCGACCACCTCGAGGTCGAACTTCCAGACGTCCGCCAAAATGCGCGTGATCCAGCCGGTGGCGTAGTCCCATCCTTCACGGGGGGATCCCGGACCGTAGAACCCGCCGCGCACGATGGCCAGCACCGCCGGAGTGCCGGCCGTCGCCGGTTCCTCGCCGGCCATACGTGGATCGGTGATCACGAGGTCCACCCACGTCTTGAAATGCTGGGACACGCCGAAGTTGTACAGCGGCACCGCGAACAGGGCGGCGTCGCCCGCCAGCAGCTGGTCGGCCTCGTGCTCGGCCAGCGCTACGGCCTCTTGCTCTGCTGGCGTGCGCTCGTGGCCCGGAGGAGCCATCAGTGCTTGTGCGGCAAGAGGCCACGCGGTGGACGGGAGGGGATCGGTACCGACGTGCCGACGGATCACGGCATCTTCAGGGTATGCAGCGGCCCATTCCTGCTCGACGATGTCGGCCAGGGCACGGCTGTGGGAACCCTCGACGCGGATGCTGGCGTCCAGGCGGTACAGGGGCATAAGTCCTCCGGGAGAGTGTGGGTAACGAAGTTGCTAGGATAATCATAGCTACACGGATGCTACAAGTGACGAGGATGCGACCCGGTAGAGTGGAGTGCATGGTGGCCCGGGAAAAGCGGGACGAACAATCCACGGTGGCCATCGTGGAGCATGCCTGCGATGCCGGGCTCGTTCGGGCCTTCGAATTTCTCGGCAAACGGTGGAGCGGGGTGATTCTGGCGTCGCTCAGTACGGGTCCGGTCGGCTACGCCGAGCTGCGTCGCGGCGTCGGTACCATCACCGACTCGGTCCTCTCTGACCGCCTGACCGAATTGGCCGCCGGGGGTCTGATCGAACGGACCGTGACCGACACCAAGCCTCCCGGGGTGACCTATGCCTTGACGGCAGCCGGTGCGGCTTTGTTCCCTATCCTGCAGCAGTTGGCCGGTTGGGCCGACGACTATCTCTCGGAGGCCGCGACGGATACCGAGGCGTAAGGGAGTGAGCCCCGGGTGAGGCTCACTCGGCCCGTAAGAGCAACGCTGTAGGCGTCCGGGCCGCTATTCGTCCCGGAATCGCGGCGACCACGTTGGCCAAGACGAGAGAGCCGATCACGATCAGGACAATGACGGCGGCCGGCACACTCGGGGCGGGGACGACGTAAATGGCCCGGGCGAACAGGTTCCAGAGGAAGCGCCCGACGATGATACCGAGGGGCACTCCGACGAGGGTGCCGATCCCCACCGAAGTCGTCGACTGCCAGGCCACGGCGGACATGAGCTGGCGCCCGGAGAAGCCCAGTGTCTTGAACAGCGCCAGATCTCGGCGCCGCCGTCGCACCGAGGCCGTCAGGGTCAGGCCCAGCGCCACTCCCGCCCCGACCGCCAGTCCCGCAGCGAGGAGCGCGGGCGTGTCGCCAATCGACTGGTAATTCACGATCTCCGCGGGACGCTGGGCACCGACCACCGAGACGAACTGTCCGGCACAGGGATTGGTGGCGCCAAAGGCATCGAAGGTCCGGTTGCTGCGTGCCGCGATGCGCTGCAACGAGGCCCGGCCGATCCGGGCGCTCACGCCGCGGCGCAACCTGACGAAGATCATGGTCGGACCGTCACACGCCGCCGGGGCGTTGTTGCTGAGGCTTCCGAGGGCCGCGTAGGCACCGGTGCCCATCGAGGTGTGCAGTCCCTGCGAGATCCCGACGGCGGGCAGGGTGGTGGTGCCCACGATGACGAAGGTGGCATGCCCGCCCTCCGTCACGACGTGCACGGTGTCGCCGATCTTCTTGTGGAGTTGGGCCAGGGTGTCCTCGCCCAACACGGCCTGGCCGCTCCCGTCCACCGCGTGCCCCGAGAGGACCGGTGGTCCGACGGAGGCATTTGCCGTTCCCTGTAACGCGGCCACCGTTTGCCCGTCGATCTCGGCGGTGCGGAAGTCGACTCCCGATGACGCTTCCACATCAGGGTCGTGGTCGAGCAGCGTCTGTGTCACGGGCGGGGTCGAGCCCTCCCCGTTGGTCGACTCTATGGCGTAGCTCCAGTTCCATCCGTAGAGGGCGGGATGGGAGACGAGGGAGTCGAGGCTGGCGCTGAAGGTCACCGTCGCGGTCAGTACCAGCACCGCCAGGACTGCGCCGACGATGGCGGTGCGCACCGGCACCGCGGTGCGACCGGTTCCCGGTTGGAGAGCGAAACGCACTCCGGTGACCGCGCTCAGGGGGAGGCCGGAGGAGGCCGCCACGGTCGCGACCCGAGACGGCCGATCGCCCGGACGTGGGCGGCCCGCCAGGGCACGGTGGGGTGCGATCCGGATGGCCAGGCCGAGGGCGACGGCGCCGAGAAGGAGGATCGACACGGCAAAACCGATACCGAGGACCTCCCCGTCGAAGGACACCCCGGGAGACGGGTAGACGGAATGCACCGGGCCGATCGGGGCCAAAGGGGATAGGGCGACGGCCACCAGCACGGCCAGGACGGATCCGGCCACGATGGCCATCACGATGCCCAGGAGGCTGTCGGCGATCGTCATGGTGGGGCTGGCCCCGAGCGAGCGGATGGTGGCTTCCTCGTCTCCTCCCAGGCGGAGCTGACGGCCGATGGCCTGACCGGCGATGAGCAGGGTGGCGAGGGCGACGATGGCCCCGAAGGCGGCGAGAGCGATGGCCTCGGGACGTATGGCCCGGTCCGCCTGGGAGGCGCTGGTGGCGGTGACGTGGAACTCGACGTAGGAACCCGTGGGGAAGTCCTTGAAGATCTCCGCTTCGACCGCGGAGACCGCGGCGGCGCCTCCGTGTAGCCGGAGCCCGTAGAGCCCGACCCCGGCTCCGCTTGCCCCGATCTTCCTCGCCAGGGCCGGGGTGAAGAGCTCGTCAGTCGGATACTGATCGACCTGGTCCTGGATCAACGCATCGTGGAAGACGACGAGGCCCACCAGCTTCATCCGGACCCTGGTCTTCGGTGTCACACTCGGAGTACCGAATCCCGGCTCGATGGATTCGGCGTTTGTATAGAACCCGACCGGCACGGTCTCGCCCAGGTGGAGCCCCTGCAGTCGGGCGGCCGCGGCACTCATGACCATCTCATCCACGCGATCCGGATCGGCCATGCGACCGGCCACCGGCGTGACCCGGTCCTGGTGGAAGTAAAGGCCGTCGGTGCTGGCGATGGGGGTGACCTCGTTGAAGGTGGTCTCGTTGATTTTCGGCGGCGTGCCATCCGCGTTGAGGATCTGGGCATAGGTTTCGACAGAGGCCTCGACACCCGCAACGTGAGGGAGACGGGCCAGTTTGGATTCGACCGCCGGGGAATACCCCGAGCACGTGGCGCACGTGGGAACCCCGAGAGTCACCGTGAGGTCCGAGGGATCGGTGGACGCGAGATACGTGGCGTAGGAGGACTGGGTCCGTCGGGCGGCGGCGATCGAGCCCATGGCGAGGCCACCCAACAGTCCGATGAGGACAACGATGGCGAGATAGCCCGGCCACCGGCGACCGAAGGTGGCTCGGAAGCGGTACCGGGCGACGGTCAGCACGCCGTCCTCACGGCATCAGACCTTCCTCGACCGCTCCACGGGCGCCACCACTTCCAAAGTGTCGTGCACCGTCCGTCGGCGGCCAAGGGGGGCAGCATCCGGATCGCCTTCGTGCCAGCACCCCGGCTTCCACGGCGAATCGGCGGCGCCGATGTCTAGCCCGCGACGACGGCCTTCGCTATGGCCTCGGTCTGGCCGACTTTACCGTGCACGCTCGAGGTACGTCGTGATCAGTGCTGCGATCGCTGACGGTGAAGGATCCTCACCGGGCGTCTCCAAGCCGTGGCGCCCCCCTTCGACGAGAACCACGTCGGTCGGCACGCGCGCGGCGCGGAGCGCAGCGGCGAAGAGCTCGGACTGTATCTCCGGGACCACCTGGTCGTCGGTGCCCTGGACGATCAAGAAGGGCGGGTCGCCCGCCGCGATATGCGTCAGCGGGCTCGCCTCCGTCAAGACGGAGCTGGGGGTGCCCGGGGCAGCCCCGAAGACCCGGCGGATCATGGCGTCGGAGCGCGCGGGCCAAGCGGCTGCACTGAAATCGGCGGGCCCGAACTCGTCGACCACCGCATCGACCGCACTGGAGACGCTCGGGTAGGGACCGACATCCCACAGCGATGAAGACCCGGTGGTGCCGAGCAGGCTGACCAGCTGACCGCCGGCGCTCGTCCCCAGAGCGGCGATCCGGTCGGGGTCGATACCGAGGTCGGCCGCGTGGGCTCGCAGATACCGGACGGCACACTTTGCGTCGATGATCTGATCGGGCCACGGGTTCTCGGGGGCGAGCCGATAGTCGATGGACGCCACGACGAAGCCGGCACCGACCAGATCGGTGGCGGGACCGGACGCAGAAAGCGAGAGGAGGCGACCCCCGTGCTGCCAGCCGCCGCCGTGGACCTCGAGTACCGCCGGCCGGGCGTCGCCACCGATGACGTCCGGGTCGAACAGCGTCATGGCGAGCGGGACGCCACCCTCCACGCAGTAGGTGACTGTCCTGACGCTCGATGCGCCGGCCGGCGGCCGGGTCGCGGCCCAGGCGATAGCCACGACCGCGGCGCCCAGCGTGACGCACACAGCAAGGAAGAGCCTCCCTCGAGATCGCAGGCCGCGTCGCACACCCCCATCGAACCACGATGCCGCGCATGTGCGGGTTCAGCGCGAGACGAGCACCCTCTCTTCGGACATGACCGGCTCGGGAAGAGCCGGCGGGGTGGTCGTCGCGAAGTGGTGCTTGAGCCGCAGGGCGGGCAGCTCGACGAAGCGGTAGGAGATTTCGGCGGCGGCGAACGAGGCCCCGATGACGAGGTAGGGCTCGAACATCCCGGTGTCACGCAGCCAGGTGTTGAGGACGTACGACCACAGATACAGGGCGTAGGAGCGCTTGCCGATGGCGACGAGCAGCTTCGAGGAGAGAATGCGGGCGGAGGCCCCTTTGGGCCTTTCCACCACGAAGACGACCGCCAGGCCGCACGCCAGGGTCCCGACGATCAGCGCTGTGTTCCACAGGCCCCGGTGGGCTTCCTGGCGCAACCCGTAGGCGGACCAGCAGATGGCGGCGACAATGGCGGCGCCGAGGAGGGGAGCCCAGTCAGCGTTCCGAAGACGATGCCATCCACGGGTCGAGCCGACGAAGGCACACAGTGCACCGAAGAAGAGGGCGGCAGACCTCGTGTCCGTCCCGAAGTAGACGCGATTGAAGTTCGCTCCGGACAAGAAAATGGGTTCGACAAGTGCCATGAGGGCGATGGCTGCGGCCACCATGGTGGCGGCGTGCCGACGCAGGCGAAGCAGCAGGATCATCACCGGAGCCCAGATCACGTAGAACTGCTCCTCGACGGCCAAAGTCCACAGGTGACTGATGGGGCTGTAGCCGAACCACAGGTGCCAGCTCGGCTCCACGTTGAGCCAGTTGGTGACGTAGAGGAGTGCGGCGGTGACGCCTTCGAGTCCCGTTATCCACGACACCGGACTCCCCGGGGTGTGCGCGCTCGGCACCGTCGCCAGGAATTGGCCGTTCTGAAAAACGATGTCGACAGCGAGCCAGACGAAAAGAAGAAAGCACAGCGCCGGGAGGAGGCGCAGGGCGCGACGCGCGTAGAAGTACTTCATGTGGATGAAGCCGTTGCGGTCGTGCTCGGTGATGAGCAGTCCGGTGATGAGGTAGCCCGACAAGGCAAAGAACCCGACGACGCCCACGTTGCCCGTGTCGACCTTCCACCCGTGGGCGTCGGCCCACAGGTGGTAGGCGATGACCCCGAGGACGAAAAGGGCCCGCATGCCGTCGAGTGCGGGGGCCCGTGCAGAAAGAAGCCCACTGCTCTTCTGGGCCGCCATGGATTGGGCCGCCATGGATTGGGCCGCCACGGATTGGGTCGCCACGGATTGGGTCGCCATGGATTGGGCCGCCATGGATGATTCCATACCCCATCGTCCGTGAAGGACCTTGGCCGACCCTGTGACTCCCGTATGTTTTTCCGAAGAGTTTCGCGGCAACCCCTGTGCGACGCCGCGTTACGGGTTACCGGTCGTGGGCCGCCGTCTCGAGTGACTCCACCTCGTGGTGTTTTGAAAAGCCTTAGTATCAAATGCCATGTACGAAAATTCGCTCGTCATCGATGCCGACAGCCACTGGACCGAGCCCCACGATCTGTTCACCAAGCGGGCTCCGGCACATCTCCGGGACCGGGTCCCCCGTGTGGAGGAGATCGACGGCATGCCGCATTGGGTCTTCGACGGCCATCCGATGGGCATGGCGACGGCGGCGGCCGTGGTGGGCCGTGACGGTCAAGAAGGTGTCGGCCCAGCTCGGCCTGTACGAGTGGGGGATCGAGGACATCCATGTCGGCGCCTACGACCCCAAGGTGCGCCTCGAGGTCATGGACGAGTCCGGGATCGATGCCCAGGTGATCTTCCCGAGCACGCTCAGCCTCGGCGGGCAGGACCTCGCCTCTGTGGGCGATCCCGCGCTGAGCCTGACGGTCATCCAGATGTACAACGACATCATGGCGGAGATCCAGGCCGAGTCGAACAACCGGCTGCTCCCGATGCCGCTCCTTCCGGCCTGGGACGTCAAGCTGTCCGCGGCCGAGGCCCGCCGGGTGGCCGACCTGGGCATGCGGGGTGTCAACATGACCTCGGACCCCGACGACGTCGGCGGTCCCGACCTGGCTGATCCGGCATGGGACGAGCTCTGGGAGGTCTGCACCGGCCTCGAGCTTCCGGTGCACTTCCACATCGGGGCCAGCGTCACCGCGAGCTCGTGGTCCGCGAAGTACCCGTGGGCCTCCCACTCCGACAACGTCAAGCTGGCCCTCACCGGCACGCTGCTCTTCGTGGGCAACGCCCGCGTGGTGGCCAACGGGATCGTTTCGGGGCTCTTCGACCGCCACCCGGACCTCAAGTGGGTCTCCGTGGAGAGCGCCTGCGGGTGGATCCCCTTCATCCTCGAGGCGCTCGACTACGAAATGTTCGAGAACGCCCCCGAAGAGGTGCGGGCGCTGAAGAGGAAGCCCTCGGAGTATTTCCAGAGCAACCTCTACGCCACGTTCTGGTTCGAGAAGAACAACCTGTCCTGGCTGGTGGACACCCTCGGCGAGGACAAGATCCTCTTCGAGACCGACTTCCCCCATCCCACGTGCCTCTATCCCGACCCGCTGCAATCGGTGGCGCCGAAAATCGCCGTCCTGTCCGAGGTGGCGCAGCGCAAGATTCTCGGGGAGAACGCCAAGAAGCTCTACCGGCTCTGACCTGGCCGCAGGTCCGACCGGGCCGCCAGGGTCGCCCTGCGCGCGCCTTGCGGAGGCCGATTCTCGTTCTGTACGTTTGATGCCAGGGCCAACTGACATGGAATTGGCCGAGTGCGGCGGGGGGAAGCCATGGCGCAGCAGATGGAGGGGAAGGTGGCGGTTGTCACCGGTGCCGGCGAAGGCCAGGGCCGGGCCACTGCGCTGCTCTTTGCCGCCGAGGGCGCCCGGGTGGTCGCCGCCGACATCAGCGGGAAGCAGGAGGAGACGGCGGCCGAAGCCGACGGGAACATCCTCCCGGTCCAGTGCGACGTCTCGGTGCCCGAGCAGGTCGAGGCGATGATCAGGACGGCCGTCTCGCAATTCGGGCGGCTCGATGTGCTGTGCAACGTCGCCGGGATCGCCCTGGGGGGCGGCATGATCGCCGACGACGACCCTGACGCCTGGGACCGGGTCCAAGCCGTCAACCTGAAGGGCGTCTTCCTCGGGCATCAAGTACGGGGCGCCGGCGATCGTCGACTCCGGTGGCGGTTCGATCCTCAACTGGGGATCGATCGGCGGCATCATCTCCTCGGGCATGTCGCCCGGGTACTCGGCGTCGAAGGCGGGCGTCATCAGCCTCACCAAGAACGCGGCCATCCAGTACAGCCCACTGCGGTGTGCGGGTGAACTGCATCCTTCCCGGTTTCGTCCTCACCCCGATGATCGGCAAGGGACGCCCGCAGCCCTCACCCGAAGCCCGGGAACAGATGCTCGCGACGATGCGGGCGAAAGCCCTCCTCGGACGGGAGACGACGGCGGAGGAGATCGCCGGAGTCGCCCTGTGGCTCATCTCGCCGGCGGCGGACTTCATCACCGGGGTGGCCCTGCCGGTTGACGGCGGCTGGTCCATTCGGTCCGTCTGATCCTCCACCACCGTCCGGAACGGAGGCACATGACAACCACGGCGCCGCAGGACCTGTCCTATGACCCCTACGACAACGACATCTACATCGACCCCTATCCCGTCTACCGGCGTCTCCGGGAAGAGGCGCCCCTCTATTACAACGAGCGCTACGACTTCTACGCGCTCAGCCGCTTCGATGACGTGCAGAAGGGTCTGCTCGACCACGGCACGTTCAGCTCCGCCCATGGGGTGATCCTCGAGCAGATCCGGGCCAACGCCCCGAGCGTTCCCGGCGTCTACATCACCGAGGATCCGCCGATCCACAGCGCCCACCGCGGCCTCGAGTCACGGGTGTTCACGCCCAAGAAGATGGCGGCGCTCGAACCCGAGCTCCGCGCCCTCTGTGCCGAGATGCTCGACCCGTTTGTCGAGCGCCGGGAGCTTCGACTTCGTGACCGATCTCGCCGCACCCCTCCCCATGCGGGTGATCGGGATGCTGCTCGGCATCCCCGAGGAGGACCAGGTGGATGTGCGCGAACGGGCCTTCGACCACATCCGGCGCGAACCCGGCCAGCCGATCGAACGAGGGAAGCCCTTCTCCGATGCCGGCTTCTTCGCCGACTACATCGACTGGCGGGCCTCGCATCCCGACCGACGACCTGATGACCGAGCTGCTCCAAGCCGAGTTCGAGGACGAGACCGGCACCGTCCGCCGGTTGACCCGTGAGGAGATCCAGAACCATGTCAGCGTGCTGGCCTCCGCCGGCAACGAGACCACCAACCGGCTGATCGGCTGGACGGGAAAAATCCTGGCCGAACATGCCGACGCCCGGCGGGAGCTGGCGGCCGACCGCTCACTGATTCCGAACGCCATCGAGGAGATACTGCGCTACGAGCCACCTCCGCACACGATCTCCCGCTTCGTGACCCGGGACGTCGAGTACCACGGCCAGACGGTCCCCGAGGGGAGCATCATGATGTTCCTGCCCCCGGCGGCCAATCGGGACGACCGCGCGTTTCCCCCGGACGGGGACGAGTTCGACATCCATCGGACGATCGGCACGCACCTGACGTTCGGGCACGGCATTCACTTCTGCCTGGGCGCCGCCCTCGCCCGCCTCGAAGGCCGCGTTGCCCTCGACGAGGTCTCGAACCGTTTCCCCGACTGGGAAGTGGACTGGGAAGCGGGCCGAACTCGATATCTCGCATATCCGCGGTTGGAAGCATCTGCCGGTGGCCAGATCCTGAGGTCGGCCGGTTCCTGAGGTCGGCCGGTGCCGCATCGAGCAGACTCTGGACATGGACGAAGCAGACGTCGATCCCGACCCGTTGACCCAGCTTTCCCGGTGGCTCGAGTCGGCACGGGTCGCCGGCGAACCCATGCCGGAGGCGATGGCCCTTGCAACGGCCACGATCGACGGGCGCCCGTCGTCGAGAATGGTGCTGCTCCGGGGCATCGATCACCGCGGTCTCGTCTTCTACACCGACCGTGAGAGCGACAAAGGCCGGGACCTCGCGGCGAATCCCTTCGCGGCCGTCCTGTTCCATTGGTTCCTCCCGTCGCATCGTCAGGTCCGCGTCAACGGGGCGGTCGAAGAGGTCGATGACGAGGAGTCGGACGCCTATTGGCGCTCGCGGCCCCTGGGGTCCCGCGTCAGCGCCGTGATCAGTCACCAGAGCGACGTTATCGCCGGGCGTGCGGTACTCGAAGAGCGGCAGAGCCGAGCTGATCGACGCGCTCGACGGAGGAGGAGGGTCCTCCCCGTCCCGCCCGATGGGGCGGCTACCGCATCGCGACCTGATGTCGTCGAGCTCTGGGAAGAAGGGGCGGACCGTCTCCATGACCGGCTCCGCTACCGGCCGCACACCCGAGGTTGGACGGTCGAGCGGTTGTCGCCCTGAGCCTCGCTGTCGTCCTGAGGTCGCCCTGACGAACGCGGTCGCCGGATGGCTCAGACGGAACCGAGCGTTCTTGTCAGCCCCTCCAAATCGGCCACGGTCACGGTGAGGGCCGAATGGCCGCTTCGGCGAAGGGCCGACGACACCTTCTCGGCAAAATGCATGCAGACGCCCCCGTCGCGATTCGTCCCGAAGGTCAACCCGTCATCAGCCCGTGACATGCGAACCCCGCATGCCGTCCACCAGCGGTAGTCCCTCGTGATGTGGGCACCCGTGATGTTGGCAAGCGGGGTAGTGACCTTGAACAATCCGAACGTTGCCACCACCACGCCTTCATCGGTGATCGTGACACCATCCTTCGATGGTCGGAGCAAGAACGGCACCAGCACCGGCAGGTAGCGCTTGTCGATGGCGTAAGGGAATCTGGTCACCCTCGACAGGCTATGTCCGTTCTGGCTGGGTGACGCGCCAGGCGCTACGACTTTGCGGCGTGCGCTTCCTGCTCAGGATTCTTCTCGGATTTCCGCGTACGGCGGGGTAGCCTGAGCTCGAACGAGAGGTCGGTCCCCGTGCTCGACGGCTGCGCCAGCAGAGAGGCTGCGAGGGTCAGGTCCAAGAGGTATTGCGACGCACCGCCCAGGCCACTCTCACTGAATCCCGCAATCAGGCAGTAAATGATCAGGTAGAGCGCTATTGCGCGCGTCGGCCCGCGTGCCCGGGTGAAGGCGATGACAAGGAGGAGGACGAAGATCGCACCGACCAACACCTCGCCGACGATCCCTTGGTCCTGGTAGATCGAGATCCAGCTGCTGTCGATGGGTAGCCCGTTCTCAGCCGTGTCCGGGGATCCGTTCACTGCGTCGTTGGACAGGCCGCTCCCGAAGATCACGTTGGTGATCGGTCGTGGAGTCTCGAGCGCGGCTGACCATGCCTTTGTGCGACCAGTCAGGTCCTGAATCTGCTGGCCGTTTTCACCGCGGGCCAACCAGTGCGTCAGGTAGGGCGCCGCCGGGATTCCGACGACCACAATCACGATGAGCGCGATCGCGAAGGTCTGGCGGACACGCCGGCGGGCCGAAAACAAGCTGACTCCCGCAACCAGCAGGCTGATGCCCATGGCGAGGAGCGCAGTTCGGGTGTGCGTGAGCACCAGAACGGCCATGGCCGGCACGGCGAGCATGATGGCGCGTCGGCCCGGCATGAGTCGAGACAGCCAGAGCACCACGGACAGACCGGCGACCTCAGCCCCGAAGTGCGCCACCTGGGTCGACCAGATTGGCCAGATCGCGCCGCTCAGGCGTCCCTCCGGCATGGCCTTGCCCGGCGAAATAAGGAGGCCCAGGATTACGGTTGCCAGAATGACCAGGAGGAAGCGAACCTGACAACGCAAGATAGTGAGGTCCCGCCTTCCCCACCACGGCGTGAGAAGCCACAGCACGGCGAGGATGGCGATAAGCCGAAAGCTCCGGAACGCAGTGCCCAGGCCGACCAATCGCACGCTCATCATCAGTGAGGTGGTCGCCAGTACCGTATAGAGCCCCAAGAACCAGTTGGGTCGTACCTTCAGGCGGGGGTTGATCGTCAGGGCCAGGACGATCGCCGCCGCCAAAGCACCTTGGGTCAGAAGCTGAGCGACCCTGTGGGGTATGGGCACGATCGCACCCTCAGTGGGCGTGAGTGCATTGAAGAAGAGCAGGCACCAGATGGCGAAGACCCGCCGTAGCGGTGCGTCGCCGCGTGCTGCCCGGGACCCGCCCAAAGCGGGAACGGTCTGCAGCTGAGCGCCTATTGCGGCCACGCGGCGGTCTGCAGCGGAGTGAGTCGCGCGTCAGCCAGGGCTTAGCGCGCCTGAAGTCTCGTCGTCGGGATTTGCGTCCAAAAGGATGACGGACCGTAAGGAAATTCCGGCCTGGCGCAACATCTCCCGACCGACGTCGATGCGAGCCAGGGAGACGCCCCGGCTGGGCACAACCACCACGGCGTCGGAGACCCAGGGAGCGAGGTGCTCGGCTCCGAACGCGGGATCGAGTGCGGCGAGGACGAGAAGGGCATCAGTGTCTTCAGGAGGAGGCTTCTCTGCCATCTGTACCGGGTCCTGTGGCGCGACGAGCACGCGGAGGGAGGAGTCTCCATCCTTGGGAATCGGGAGCGTTTCCATCGTCTCGGACTCGCGGGAGCGACCGAGCATGGAGGCGAGGGGGCGACCCTCCGCCGCATCCACCACGACGACCCGGCGCCCCTCGGAGGATAGTTCGAGTGCAAGCGCGCCGACCCCGAGCGCGGCTGCATCGGGATCTCCCATGGTGACGACTCCCAGCGCCGACCCCGGCGCCGTTTCGAGCTGTACCCGTAGCCGCCGTTCGATCATGCGCATAGACGGATCCGGTGTTCGCAGGCGCCTCCGCAATCGGGTGCGGCGCATCAGGAGCGGCTTGCGGTACCGGCCGAGGCTCAAGACCACAGGCGCACCGATCGTCTCGGCCACGGTGACGCGGTCGAGAGCTTCTTCGGAGAACAGCGCACTGAAGACGATCACAAGGAGCCCGATGAAGAGACCGGCGACAAGCCCGGAGAGTCCGTCGATAAGAAGTACCTTCTTCGTCGACACCGGAACCAGCGCGGCCGGGTCGAGTACATGGCTGACATTGCTGGAGGACTGCTCCTGCGTCAGTGCCTGATCGATCTGCCCTTGGAGCTGCGAGACTTGCGATTCATCGCCGCTCCGCTCATTGATCAGATTGCTGAGGTTGTCGCTTGCATCGGTAGAGGTGGGCGCGGCTTGGCCTTCGATCTGCGCGTCAAGCGTGGTGATGGAAGAGTTGAGCGCGGAAATCTGCGAACGAAGTGAGCGCACGAGCCCGTCGGTTTGTCGGCGGAGCTCCCCTGCCTCCACGGCGAGAAAGGCCTGTGCGACGTCCCTGGCTCCTGCAACCGCTTGCGATTGAGAGGAGGCGTTGAACTTGATCGACATTATGTTGTCGCTCAGGGAGAGTGCGGAAGAGTGGGTAAGCAACGAATGCGGGCTCATATTCAGATGGCCTGCTGCGATGGCCTGCTTGGCGACCGTGGCCGTCTGGAGGAGAGCGACGTTGTCCGCCATGGCTTCCGGCGGGTTGGCGCCCGAAGGTATGGCCAGATAGAGGTCGGCGGTTGCCGCGTATTTCCGGGGAAGGACATATTGGAGAGCGGCGCCCACCACGAGGCCCACAAGGCCGAAAATGACGATGACTCTCCATCTGCGCCGAATGGCCGCCCACAGGGAGCGGAGCTGGACGACCCGGCCAAGCACGGGGTCCTCTTCCGTCGAGGTGGCCATGTCAGCCCTTCCTCCCGGTGATGATGAGCTTTCCGGGCGAGCCGTTTCCCTTCCCCTTCAGCGGTTCAAGAGAGGGCGTGCTCTCACTGGCCGTTCGGTGTGGGATCCGGGAAAATGGGCGAACAACTTCGTCCCTCCATCTGCCTGTCGTGGTGTCGGAGGGATCAGGGTTCACGACGACTACCCCCTCGATAGTCGACCCGTCCTGGGTCGCGGCCAGGGCCAGCTGCGCCAATTCATCGGCCGTCAGGAAGTTCGGCGAGACCGAGAGCACGTTCACCGCCTCAGAAGGCGTCAGCGTAGAAGGCACTTGATCGAGAACGGCGACTGCGACGAGCAGCTGTGACGCCGCACCGCCGTCGGCCTCTGGGCCGAAGGCAAGAGGGAGCCCCTGACCCACCGCATCCGCTCCGGACAACGCGGCACGCAACGGAGCGAAGGCAGCTTCGTCTCCTGGTGCGAAGGAGGTACGAATTCCATTGGCTGCAGCGTGCAGGGCCAGCCGAGGTCCGGTAGTAAGGGCCGCAGAATCCTTGGCGAAGGAGATCACCCGGACGGCCGAGTACTGAGCTCCTCCATTTCGCACGCTTTCGAGAAGAACGCGGAGTGCCCATTCGTCGGTTGCTCGGTGAGCCCCCTCGAGCAATTCGCGCCATGCCGCAGCGGTGGCGCAGCCCGGTGCTTCGAGCGAGGCGACGACCGGGGCACCTGCGACACGGGCGATCTCGTCCCGGGTCCGTAGGCGAGTTTCGCGTTGAGCCCGGACGAGCACGAACACCACGCCGCCGAGCAAACCGATGAAGAAGCCGATGATGCCCGCCTCGATCGGAAGTCTGTACTTGGACAACGGCTCGACAGTGGCCTTTTGCAGTACCAACGACGATCCCGCTGCCGCACCGCTCGCGGCCTGCGCAGTTGTGAGTTTGTTGTTGACCGAGTTGAGCTGCAGCGCCACCTGATTCTGCTCGCTGTGGAGTTGACTAAGCGTCGTGGCGTCAGCCTGGCCGGCGTTCGATTCGGCGCCCTCTGAGTCCAAGCGATTCTGCACGGTATTGATCTGCGACTGCAGGTTGTTGATTTGCTGGGTGTAGAGGGTGGATTGGTGCTTCAGTGATGCGACGGCGGGTCCCGAGTTTGCGGCTGCCAATCGGGTGACGTACTGAATGAAGCTTGCCGCGACGTCGTTTGCCAGACGGGCCGAGTCCGAGCTGGTCCGGCCCTGCGCCGCAATTTGCAGGATCTGCCCGCTTGGCTGGCTGACGGACACGAGATTTCGCACTTCCAACGCTCCAAGCTGTGGGGAGAGCTTGGCACCGGCGGCGGCCAGGACCGGCGTGCTCTTGGCAATCACTTCGTCCGTGCTGATGTTGGACCCGAGGGCGCTCGACTTCCCCGACTGGGGGAGGAGTACCAGGGCAACCGATGTGGAATTGGCAGGCTTTATGACCCCATAGGCAACCCCCGCGGCTGCGCACAGCACCGCGACGATCAGAACCAGGGCGCGCCGCCGCCGGATCTCCCGCAGCGCTGTACGCAGATTGAGTGGCTGCTCGTTCATTCTCCGCGGACCCGCGACTCGTTGTAGGGCTGCGACGGGTTGGGCCCATCGGGACCACGGCCGGCCTCGGTTCGCGCCATGTACGTGGCGATCTGGGAGCGGTTTGTCAGCTCGAGCTTCTGGTAGATGCGACTGACGTAGTTGCGCACCGTTTTCTGACCGAGATGCAACTCTGCGGCAATCTCCGCGTTATTCGCACCTTGGGCGACCATCCGGAGGACGTCCGATTCACGTTGGGTGAGATGGGCGGAATACTCCTCCCCGAGAACCCAGCGGGCCGCCTCGTTGCAAAGCACCTGGTCGCCGAGATGGACCGAGATCACCGCGGCTCTGATCGACTCTGGAGAGGTGTCCTTCAGGAGGATGCCCGCAGCGCCGGCGATCATGGCTGGTCTGACGCGCCAGTCTGCTTGCGACGTCACGATGAGCGACTTGGTGGCAGGGCACTCTGACGCAATCAAGCGGACCAGATCGATGCTGTCTACCTTGGTCAGATCAAGATCGATCAATACGACGTCGACGGAGCTGGCAGCGCACACGCCCAACAGTTCGAACTCGCCCTCCGAGACCCCGATGACGTCGAGGCGATCGTCCTCGCCGAGAAGCCGCGCCACGCCCAGTCGGAAGAGCCGTTCGGCAGCCACCACGATGACCGAAACTTTGGAATACGCGAGCGACGTGTTCTCCGCCTCCTCCGGATTTTGGGCAAGGTCGTTGTCGAGTACTACCATCGGACCCCCGTTGGTGGTCGAAGTTCAGCGGGCCCGGGTTGGCGACGCTATCTACTGCACGACAGCCCTCTGCCGTGTCGATGCCCGTACAGAGGCAACAAGGCTCGAGAAGATACGCACGGTTGGGACCTTTCCCGGCGATCCCGGGACTGTCCCTGGGGCATTCTTCCCTCATCGACGTTGCGAATTGGGCGCTGACCTCAGATTCTTCACCGAACACCCCCAGGTAACCCCCAGGTTGCTGAGGCCCGGCGCTCCAAGAAATTTGTGATCGGCGGCGCTCGTGCCGGATCCTCCGATCAGCCTGGAGAGAAAAGTGCCGCCGCCTCGTAGCGCGAGGCGCCCCTCTGTTCACTGGCTCAAGCTGAACGTCAGTCCTGTGGTCGGGAACGTCTCGGTACCGCTGGTGTAGGAGATTTCGACCCCGTACTCCAACTGCGTGGGCACGTCGGTCGACTTCACCAGCCCCTGCGCCACCAGCCACTGGAACGCGGCGAGGATGTCGACCGAACCCGATGCGATTTGCTGGTCGCGGAAGAACATGAGCTCGCCGCCGTTATTGAGGAAATGGAACGGCACTCCGTCGAGGGTGAGCGCAACACCCTGCGGATCACCGCAGAAATTCTCGCTGTTCGTTGCGTTGGCGCAGTTCGCCCAGAAGGAGTTGTTCCCAGCCCACTGGTTCCACATCATGATCTCGGTGGACCAGTTGTTCAGCCAGAGGTCGTACGCCGCATCCCAGCCGCCGGCCGCGGGGTAGGACTCGGAGAACGTGGAGGTGATGGAGGTGAACCCCGAGATGGGTGTGGTGGACATGCTTTCTCGACCACCCACGTCGTATTCGGTGTCGGGATAGGTCTCCACCTGGCCGCCGTTGTTGGGCTGATTCGACGTTGTGTACCAATTCGATTGGCTGCAGACGTTGATCGACTGGGGGCCGTGTGAACCGCTCCATGCGTCGTTGCTGACCCACCAGTACTGGTGGCCGTCGTTGGGGTCGGTGTTGTCACTTCCCTCCGCTTCACTGGAGGAGAACGACGGATTCGTGCAGCTCGCAACCGAGGGGGGAGCCGTGGTGGTCGTGGTCGGGACAGTCGTCGTCGTGGCGATCCGCGGCGGAGTCGTGGTGGGGGTCGTGGCCGGGATGGTTTTGACCTTGGATTGCCGGAGAGTGGTCGTGGGGGTGGTGGTCGGCGGGAGGGTGGTGGCGGTCGTCGGGGTCAGCGAATGGTTTGTCGTTGTTGTCCTCGAGGACTTCGCGGGCTTCGCTTTTCCTACCGCATCGTGTGTCGCCGTAGACCCGCAACTCGCTACCAGCAATGCGCCAATCGACAGGCCTATGCCAAGCGTGATCGGCCTCATGGAACGCAATAGTAACAATGTCCCGGGAATCATCGGAAAAACTCGGGGGTTCTGCCGGATGTATCTACGGGGATCTTGCCGACTCTGTTGTACACGGGGGTGCTCTACGCGGGTGCTCCAGGTGGAAGGCGGCGGTTGGACGTCAGTCTAAACGGCGCTACCCGGGCGGCGAGTGTCTTACCCCGGCGTGACAGATAGGAGATGGGTACATGTCCGCCACCCGACTCGGGGCACGGTGGGGATTCAAGGGCGGTATAGCGTCGCGCGCATCGACGACGATGGTGGACCAGTGTGTGGCCTCGGTGTCGAACTTCTCGGTTGGGATCGTCGTGGCGCGGATCACGGGCCCTGCGGGTCTCGGGGCCTTCGCCTTGGCGTACACGGTATGGATCCTGTTGACCACCATGCACCGCTCGTTGATCACCGACCCGATGGCGATCATGGGGGATATGCGGAGCGACGATCCGGATGCGTTCGTTCGACGCGGCTTCGCCGCCGACGTCACGCTGGGCGTGTCGGCAGGGTGCATCGTCGCCGCTCTTGGTGCAGTGTTCCTCTGCGTCGGGCAGCATGCGTTCGGGATCGGCCTGCTCTCGGTGGCTCCGTGGATCGTTGTGCTCGACCTGCAGGACTACTGGCGTTGGATCGGCTTCATGCAAGGAGCGCCAAGGAAGTCCCTGATGAACGACCTGTTATTCAACGCGGTGCAGGCTCTTGCCTTCGGGGCGGTCTTCATCCTGGGCGTGCACTCGGTGTTCGCCGTCGTTTCGGCTTGGGGCTTTGGTGCAGCCGTCGCGGCCGCCTACGGACTTCATCAGTTCCATGTGCGTCCGTCCATCCGGGGAGGAAGAGCATTCCTGTGGTTACGCTGGCCGACGAGCCGGTGGTTGGCGGGTGAGCGGGCAGCCAGCTGGGGCGCCAGTCAGCTCTATCTGATCGTGGCCGGAGCCATGCTCGGTCCGGCGGCACTCGGGGGCCTCAAGGCTGCGCAGGGACTGGTGATCGGACCCACCAACGTTGTGATAAACGCCGGAGGGAGCTTCGGTCTGCCCGAGGTCACCCGGCAGCTCGCCGAACGCGGATGGGTCGGGATGGTCCGCGTGAGTCGTTTGGTGACCGGGGCCGGGTTCTCGGCGGCTCTGGCATGTGCCGTCGCAGTTCTGCTCGCCGCGCCCACACTCATGCGGGTGCTCTACGGTCCCGACTTTGTCCCTTACGCTGCGAGCGCCCGGATCTTCGCTGTCTCGGTCGTGGTCTTGTCCTGCGGCGTCGGGCCGATCCTGACGTTGACGGCAACCCGCCGTGTTGTTTCTCTGTTCGTGGTCCAACTCGCTCGCTTGGCCCTCTCTGTCGTGCTGACCGTTGTGTTCGCGGCAACGTGGGGAGTAACGGGAGTGGCAACGGCGAGTCTCGTCACGGCGGCAGCCTCAGTTGTGGTCATGTGGTTCATTCAGGCGCGCGTGCGCCGGACGGTCGAGGCGGCGGAACGTGAGGCTGAAGTGCAGCCGGACCCGCAACCGGAACCCGCCCCGGACCCGGAGCCGGAGCCGGAAGAGAACGAGATGAAGGTGCTTCTCGCCGGCCTCGAGGGCGAGTTGAAGAAGCTCCTCGAAAACGTTGAGGGGCGAGTCGAAGAAGGTCCCTGAGGCGGAGGAGGAGGGCTTCAGTGCCTCCGTTCGGCCGCCTCGCGATATGCATCAAGGGTGGCCTGCGCAACGACGGCCCACGTGAATTGCCCGGCGCGCCGAATGCCTTCGGTGCGGAGTTGATCGGCGGCAGTTCCACACCCATCGACCATCGCGCGGGCGATCGAGTGCGGATCGTGGGGGTCGGCGAGGATGGCCGCACCCCCCGCGATTTCGGGCATGGAGCTGACGGAGGATGTCACGACCGGGCAGGCGCAGGCCATCGCCTCGAGTATAGGCAATCCGAAGGTTTCGTTGAAGGACGGATAGACGAGGAGGTCGGCCGCCCGGTAGAAGTGGACGGTCTCCTCGTTGGGTACGCCGCCGACAAAGACGACATCCTCACCGATGCCCAGCTGGTCGATCAGTTCGCGCAACTCCGATGTATAACGCTCGTCGCGTTCGGCGCCGACGATGACGAGCTGCCGCCCGGCGAGCTGCTCACGGGCCAGCTTCCAGGCGTGCAGGAGACCCTCACAGTTCTTGTAGCGCCACAGGGAGGATACGAACAGGACGAAAGGGCGTGCGACGCCGAACTTCGCCACGTGTGCCTTCGCACTGTCGCGGTCCCCGGGCTTGAAGATGTCGTGATCCACCGCTTCGTAAATCAGCCGGATCTTTTGCGGATCTACCTGCAGGTGCTCGTCGATCTCGGCTTGCAGGCTCTTGGAGTTGACGATGACGAGGTCGGCTCTTCGAAGGGAACGCTGGTAGTTGAGCCGGCGGTAGGTCCGAGGCCAGAAGCCGATCGCCTCGGGCGCGCTGAACGCGTGCATGGTCTTCATGTGGATGACCAGGGATCTCGTGGGATTCACCACGGGGGCGATGGCGGTACTGAGCAGGTCGATGTGACGCAGCGGCAGGCGGAGCGGCGTGAGAAGGTGCTCGCTGGCCGTGCGGAGGACCCGGTGCTCGTTCGAGTACGGGAAGGTGAGGTACCTGACGGCGTCGCCCTGGTCGGAGAAGTACTGCTGCATCTGCGGGCTCACCATCAGGTGAAGTTCCTCGCCCGGGCGGAGTCGGTCGGCCATGGCGGGCACGATGCGGGTCCAGCACCAGTGGGCCCCCGAAGGTTGACGCGGATCCTCCGTGAGCAGATTGAGCGCGATACGCAGTCGGGGGCGGGCGGTCGCGGGGGACGAAGGCACGACGCGCGGGAGCGGGGAGGGGGAGGTCCCGGTATCGACCGCCATCACATTGCGTCCTGCGTCGGCACATTCATGGGAGGAGGTCTCCGCGGGGTTGATACCCCGAACTGCAGCACCGTGGTCAGCGTCTCCGTGCCGGTCCCGCTGCAGACCCCCTCGCCGACGAGAATCCATGTCGGCTGTTTCTCCCCGAAGTGCGAGGAGTACCAGCCGAGAACGGGATCGTCGCCGCCACGGGTCAATGTCCACGAAACGCCGGCGGGAAGCGACAGGGTCGCACCTTTCTCCCGATCGCCTTCGTCCCAGGTGAGCGCCACCTCACATCCCGCCATCCGGGCATCGACGGCTGGGCCGAGCAGGAAGGCGAGGCGGAACGGATGTCCTCCCGTCGTCGTGAGGTCGTCGACGATTTCAAGGCGGTGGAACTCGCGCACCAGCCGGACTGAGCGCCGGTGCCGGAGTGGCGGCGTGAGCTCGAGGTAGCCGTCGTGTTCGGCGGACCAGGCGGTCACTTCCCCGTCGGCGTCCGTCTCGAGCCCGAGGAGGGTGCTCCGGGCGTGGCGGGTCCAGAGAAACGGGCCGCCGGCGATGGACTGGTCCCGTCCGGCCACCTCGACCGTGTTGTGGGCCAGGGTGGAACGGAAATAGCTGCGCCATCCCGGTTCGCCGTGGTAGCAGTAGGTGCCGGGATCGGCGAGCACGTCCGTCCCGTTGTGGCGAACTTCTACCGCGAGCGCGTCGGCGTGACCATGGGCCGCGATCGACAGGTACCCGAGGGGCCCCGCATCGCAGCGGCACCAGATCTCGTCGCCGTCGAACGGCCGGCTCCGCAGCAGCGTCAGTCCGGCGTCCTCGTAATGGTTCGGACGGCGTGGGGGGTGTACGGCTGGACGTCGAACGGACATCAATGCCACGAGCGAGCTCGTCACCGTCGGTTCGACGGTCGGCCACCATGGCGGCGTTTCGAACAAGGCTTCACCGATTGCCAGGAGCCCCGGCCATCGCTCCGCCGTCGGAGCATCGAGAACCAGGGCCCGGCCGTCGTCTCCGTCCCCGTAGCGGGGGGCGCGGAGCGTGACGTCCACCGTCGCGGCGATCACGTCGAACATGCGGGCGAGGAGGGCCCAGAGCTCGTCCGAAAGGGGATGTCGGGCCCACTCGGCCTCCACGGCGGCCACGACGCCCAGTTCGAGCACGAAGCCGTGGTAGTCGAAGGCCATCTCGCGGTTCACGCCGCTCTGGAACGTGTTCCGCTTCAGTTCCTCCTCGAGGATGTGGGCCGCGTCGTCACGCCAACGAGGGCTCTCGGCAAACCAGTCGAAGGCCAGCGCCGACACAAAGAGGCCGGCGGCCTCGGCGATCACGTGGTTGTTGGCAGAAGACCCCCGGCTCCGGAAGTTCGCAAGATACTGCTGATGCCACCAGATTTGGGCCCGGGCCTCCTCATTGCCTTCAAAGTGCTGCGTGACCTCGGGCCACCCGGAGAGCAATCGTCGTACCCAGACCCAGGCGATGAGCCGGAGGCCGGTCTCGATCCCGCTCGTCCAATGCACGCCGGAAAGGAAGGGATTCTGTCGCCACCACGAGCGGAGATGCAGAACCGCACGGTCGGCGTAGCGCTCATCGCCGGAGAGCGCGAAGGCTGTTGCGAGAACCGTCACGTGATGCATGCGCGACAATTCCCAAATCTGCTTGACGTTCCCGGTGACGTCCTCGGCCCGGTGGTTGACCTTGAAGCAGTAGTCCAGCTGGGGCGCGCGTCGTCCCGTGACGGGATCGAAGAACCAGTCGGGATCCTTCATGTCCAGGCGCTCCGACCCGAGGAGCTGCCACGTACCGCCCATGATCTCATCAGCGACGGCGATCAATCCGTGGCGCGCACCAGCGGGGACGGCGACGAGCGCGTCCTGTGTCGCGAGGTCCCGAAACGTGACGTCCGGCGCCCAGTCCCAGGGAGCGGTGGAGCGTCCGACGGAACGTTGCGCCCACGATTGTCGCGGAAGGTCGGGCGCGACCTGGCGTGAGGCCCACCGTCGGCGTCGTGCCTCATCAGACAGCCTCCATTTGACTTCGGAGGGCGACATTTTCGACAGTCGTCGGATCTGCCACTCGAGGTCAGCTGTGTTCATGGGTCCGCCCGAACCCTCACAGCCGTGTCGTCGTACAGCCCGGACCGGCGGCGTCGGCGGCGGCGGCGGCCAAGGTGGCACGCGTGGTGGTCGCCAGCGATTCCAAGGAGATCGGCATGGCCCCGCCACTGCGGACAGCTTCGAGAAATCCCTGGATCTGCGCGGACTGCCCCTTGTCCGGTGCACCCAGGTGCCGGCGGACGCGAGCACGCGAACCCGACCACACTGTGGTGCGCGTGAAATTGTCGAGCCGGGCCGTTCGACCGCCCGTCGAGACCTCGAATGTCTCCTTGGGGAAACGGCGGTGCGCGTTCGCAAGGTAGGTGATGGTCGCCAACGATCCATCCTCGTAGCGAAGACTCATCTGCAACTCGTCGGGTCCCGCGGCGGGCATGGTCACGACCTCCACCGGATCACTCCCCATCCACCAGCTCAGCGTGTCCACGAAGTGACCCCCCTCACCGATGAACCGGGTTCCCTCCGTGTCGCTGTCCCCGTACCAGCTGTCCGAGGCGAGCCGTCCGGCGTTCACGAGGTAGCGCGCGTTCGTCGGCTCGGACGAGGCCCCGAACCGTCTGCGCATCTCGACCAGGAGCGGAGCGTACCGGCGGTTGAAGCCGACCAGGATCCTATCGTTCCCCGTGGCATCCACCGTCTGCAACACGCGGTCGAGCTCCTCCCCTGAGAGCGCCAAGGGTTTCTCGACGAAGACCGACTTTCCCGCTTCGAGGGCACGACACGTCAGTTCTGCGTGCGAACTGTGTCTGGTGACGATGAAGACGGCGTCGAGGGAGGAATCCTCGATCACGGCGTCGGCATCGGTGCCCATTGCCGCGAACCCGAACCGCCGCTGGGCGTTGACGGCTGAGAGTGACCGGCGCGTCGCGACCCGCACCAGCTCCACGCCCGGGCTTTTGACGAGGTGTGGAAGCAACATCGACGACGCATAGTTCCCGGCTCCGACGAAGCCGACCCGCAGAGGTCGCGTGTTCCCCGGACCCTGTGGCAGGGCGGCGCGTCGGGAGTTCGCACTCGCGTCCGGGCTGCGGGCGGGCAGAGTTCGGACCGTGGCCGTCCGTGCGGGGATGGGCTCGCTCTCCTCCGGACTGTCGTACTCGAAGAGGAAGCCGACTCCTTGCAGGGAACCGGCGCCCAGTTGTTCGTAGACGCTCGGGGCGTCCTCCACGTTGTAGATCCCGGCGATCAGTGGTTGGGGATCGACCTCCTTGGTGGCCAGGGCATTGACGAAACAGTGCAAGTTGCGTCGTTCCGTCCAGCGCACATAGCCGGCGGGATAATCGATCCCGTCGAGCTCGTAGGTGGGGTCGTAGCGACCGGGACCGTACGAGCGTGAAAACCGCAGTTCGAGTTCCTTCTCGTAGTAGTCGTTCCAGGGCAGGTCCAGCTTGCACTTTCCGATGTCGACCACCATGGCCCGATCGCGGGCGAGCCGTGCGGCCAGTTCCACGGGCTGGTTGGAGGAACCACCCGAGACGAGGAAGATCCGATCGGCACCCAGGCCGCCCGAGGCTCGGGCGAGGGACCGCTCCACCGCAACGATGCCGTCCTCGTTGGGCGCCGCACAGAGGAGTGCGCCGGCCTTCTCCGCCAGGCGGCACCGGTCCAGGTCGGGATCGATGCCGACGACCCGCACCCCCGACGCCACCAGGAGCTGCACCACCAACTGGCCCACCAGTCCGAGGCCGATCACGCAGGCGGTGTCCCCGATCTGCGCGCCAGCTTGGCGAACCCCCTGCAGTGCGATGGAGCCGACGGTGGCAAAAGCCGCAAGCTGGGGAGAGACCCCGTCAGGCACTGCCACACAGAGATTGGTCGGCACCCAGTTGAATTCGGCGTGGAGTGCGTGCTCGTTGCCCGCGCACGCCACGAGCTGGCCGATCGAGAACTCCTCGGCCCCCGTTCCGACGTCGACGACGACACCGGAGAGGGAGTAGCCCAGGGGTGAGTAGGAGTCGAGGCGCTGCATCGCCTTCTTGTATGCCGTGACGGGGCCTTGCTGCTGAACGGTCTCGAACACCTTCTTGACCTGGTCGGGCCGGGCGCGTGCCTTGCCGACGAGGGACATCTTGGATTCGCCGACCTTCATCATTTCGGTGCCGGTGGAGATCAGCGAGTAGAGCGATCGGACGAGCACCCCGCCCGGCGCGCAGGTAGGGGGAGGAGCGTCGATCACGGCCAGCTCCCCGGAGCGGTAGTTCTGAACCACTTGTTTCACCGGTCGTCCGACCTCCTCTTCTGTCTTCTCACAAACCCACTCCCGCGGTATGGGTTTGGCGATACCAGAGTTCGAGTGTGAGCAGCTGCCAGATCTGCTTGGACCGGTCCTGTCGCCCCGCCCGGTGGTCCTCCACGAGGTTCCGGACGGCGGGGCGGCTGAGAAACCCGGTCTCCACCAGGTTGCCTTCGAGCAACGTGTCGTCGATGAGCGTCCGCAGATCGTTGCTCACCCACGCCCTGAGCGGTGCGGAGAAGGATGCCTTGGGCCGGTGGATGATCTCATGGGGGAGCCATGCCTCCGCAGCCCGCTTGAGGGCGACCTTGCCGGACTTTCCGGAAATCTTGTCCTTGCCTGCCAGGGAGAACGCGGCCCGGAAGACCATGGGATCCACGAACGGGACACGCACTTCGGTGGATGCGGCCATGCTGGCACGGTCGGTGTAGGCGAGGTTGAGCCCAGGGAGAAAAAGGCGTGTGTCCGCCAGACACATCCGGTTCACACTGTCGTCGAGGTCGTTGTCCTCGTACAGCTCCTGATGCTGTTTGATGACGTCATAGACGTCGTGCTGGAGGTCCGGGCCCAACAGCGCGGCCAACTCGGTCGGCTCGTAGAGGCTGTAACTCCTGCGGAAGGCCGCCTCCTCCGGGAGCTCGGCGAAGGTGACGAACCGCTTCGCCCAGCGGGCATAGCGGAGGCCGCGGCCTGCTGCGGTCACCGGCAGACGCCCGACGACGCCGTTGGTCGACCGGTGGACGACTGCGGGCAATTTCCGATACCGGCCGGCGAGCACGCAGGCGAGGTGTTTGCGATACCCCCCGAAGAGCTCGTCCGCACCCATCCCCGACAAGAGGACCTTGACCCCCGCCGCTCGGGCCGCCTCCGACATGAGCAGCGTGTTGATGGCGGCCGGATCTCCGATCGGCTCGTCGAGGACACCCACCATCCTCGGCAAGAGGTCCACAACGTCGGGATTCAGTTCGATCTCATGGAGCTCGATCCCGTAGCGTTGCGCGACCTTCCGCGCGTAGACCGCATCATCGGGCATGGCCTCGAGCCGCCGGTCCTGGTCCCGGAAGGTGATCGTATATGCGTCGATCTGCGGGTTGGCCTGCTTGGCCAGCACCGTCACGATGCTCGAGTCGAGACCCCCGGAGAGAAAGCTCGACACCGGGACATCGGCGACAAGGTGCGCATTCACCGACTCCTCTATGACTTCTCGGAGGTCCCAGCGGCTCTCTTGAGCGTTAGCGGCCTCTTCGGTGATGTCCCAATACCGGCCGGCATTCTCGGTGCCGTCGGGGCGGAACTCGACCCAGGTGCCCGGCGGGAGTCTGTCGATGCCGCGCAAACTGCACATCTGGTCCGGAACCCAGTAGTAGAGCATTGAGGCGACAAGTCCGGTCGTCGAGACATGGAGCTCACGACCGAACGTGGAGACGAGGGCCTTGATTTCGGAGGCGAACACCACGCCGTCCTTCCGGCGCATGTAGTGCAGCGGCTTGATGCCGAACTGGTCGCGGGCAAGGAAGAGCGATCCCGTGCTCTGATCGAGAATGGCGAACGCGAACATGCCGCGGAAGCGTCGCAGGCACCCCGTTCCCCACCGCCGCCATGCTTCGAGAACGACTTCGGTATCGGAGGTGGTGGTGAAGACGGCACCTCCGGCGGCGAGTTCCGCCCGGATCTGACGGTAGTTATAGAGCTCACCGTTGTAGCAAAGAACAAACGGCGATTTCACCAGAGGCTGCTGGCCATGTTGGACATCGATGATCGAAAGACGACGGTGGGCGAAGTGCACATCCACTCGTCCGTCGCTGTAGGAGAATTCGCCCGCCTCGTCAGGACCTCGATGCTGGAGGAATTGGCCCATCCGTAGTGCCGCAGCACGGCCGTCGATTTGCTGGTATGCCCCGGCGATGCCGCACATGTCGGCCTCAGGCAGTCGCAGCGACGGGTTGCGGCGAATGCGCCGCAAGCTTCTGGTAGATACCGACGTAGCGAGGAGCTTGATGCTCCCAGGCGAGCTCCTGTTCGATTCGTGCTCGGCCTGCGCGCCCCATCGATAGCCGTCGGGGTTCGTCGTCGATCAAGTCGACCAGCAACTTCGCGAGCTCTTCGACGTCGTTGGGCGTCGCATAGACGGCTGCCTCAGATGCCGAGACCCGGGTTTCCTGCAGGTCGAATGCGACCACCGGCAATTCGAACGTCATGTACTCCATGGTCTTGTTCATGGTGGAGACGTCGTTCAAGGGGTTCTTCGGGTCGGGTGAGATGCCCACGTCGGCCATCGAAAGAATCGCCGCGACGTCGGCGTCAGGAATTCGGCCCGTGAAAGTGACGTAGTCAGTGAGGCCGAGGCGGTGGCTCAGCTCGACGAGTTCGTCGTAACAGTCGCCCGACCCGATGAGGGTGAAACCGATGTCGTGCCGCCCGAGTCGGTGCACAACGTGATCCGCCATTTCGAGGACCAGATGCACGCCGTCCTGTGGTCCCATCACACCCAGATAGACCGCCATATGAGGTTTCGCCGCCGCGAGGCTCGGTGCATTGGTCGTTCGACGAAGCGAAGCCAGGTCAGGCCCCGTACGGACGACGGTGACGCTCGTCGGGGAAACGCCGTCCCGCTCCAGGACGATCCGTCGATAGGAATCGTTGGTGGAGATGACGTGGTCGGCCGTCCTTGCCGTGCATCGTTCCATCAACCGCAGCCCTCGGTAGACGATCCGGCTCCCGTCGGGGAAGCGGGACTGAAAGAGCTCCGGACAGAGATCGTGGTGATCGAACACGAAAGACGACCCATGCATGACCCGGAAGAGGACGCCGATCGGCCAGAAGAGGTCGGGAGGGTTGCAGCTCTGCACGATGTCGAACCGCCCGCGACGGCTCGCCCGCAGACTGAGCACCAACGTCATGATGAATGAGTACACGTACTCGAGGACGAAGGAGACGCTCGACGTACCCGGTGCGTAGGGTCGGTATTTGAACAGATCGACGCCACGCAATCGGTAGTAGGTCGGGTCGCCGGGGGCCTTGGGGCAGACCACCGCGACCTGGAAGCCGGCGGCGATCAACGACTGGCATTCGAGCCAGACCCGTCGATCGAACGGTACCGACAGGTTCTGGACCAGAATGAGGACGCGCCCACGCTTCTGCGTGCCGATCCTCGTCGGTCCGTGCTGCCGCCCCTTGTCTCGCCTCTGCGCTCTGTGCCCGCTGCCGTTCACCAGGCGAAGCCCTCGTAGCATCCCAACGCTTCGATGTCGGGTCCGAGGCGACCGGCCAGGTCGATGATCCTCTCAGGAGGGGAGGCCGAAAGAGCCGCCACCACCTCCGGCGTCGCATGCGACACGATCGCGATATCAGCGCCCTGAAGAGCCTCCTCGGGTCCGTCGGTGAGGATCCGCTTGAGGTGCGGGAGCTTCGACTCCACGTACTGACGATTCGTGCCGATGAGGGAGGACGAGTTGAGGGCGGGGTCGTAGATACGCACCTCGTATCCCTTCCCGAGCAGGGTCTCTGCCAGATCGACGTACGGGCTCTCGCGGAGATCGTCGCTTCCCTGCTTGAAGCTCAGACCGAAAAGAGCGACCCGGAATCCGTCACTGGCCATGACGCGGTCGATGGCCTCGTCAATGGTCAACCGGTTGCTCGAAAGAGCACCGGAGAGCAAGGGGACGTCGATGCTCTCGTTCCTCGCCAGGTACAGGAGTGAGCGCAAATCCTTCGGGAGGCATGAGCCACCGAAAGCGAAGCCTGGTCGAAGGTACTTGGGAGAGATATTGAGCTCGGTGTCCTCGCAGAGGATCCCCATGACTTCCCGGCTGTCGACACCTAGCCGGCTCAAGATCCGTCCGAGTTCGTTGGCAAAGGTGACCTTCGTGGCATGAAACGCGTTGCATGCGTACTTGAGCCCTTCGGCTGTTCGCGGGTGCACGATGCGCGATGGGGCCTCGAGGAAGGCGAACAGCCGCGACGCGTTCTCGATCGCCCGCAGGTCCAACGACCCGATCACCGTGAACGGCGGGGACAAGAAATCAGCGACACCGGTACCTTCGCGGAGGAACTCGGGGCAGACGGCAACCGACACTTCGGGCCCACCGTCGACGAAAGCACTCTCCACAACTGCGGTCACATCCTCGACGGTGCCCGGAGGGACAGTGCTCCGGATGATGATCGTGTGGCTCGCGTGTTCGGAGACTGATTCGGAGAGAGATTGAATGACGTCTTCCACCACGCGGTAGATGTAGGCAAGGTTGGCTCCACCACTCGAGGTGGATGGTGTGCCGACGCAGACGAGGGAAACGTCTGCGTTCTCCAATGCGTCAGCAGGCCGAACCGAGGCACGGAGCGTGCCGGCGGCGACCGCATGCGCGACCAGGTCCTGCAGGCCCGGCTCGACCACAGGACTCTGACCCGCCGAGATGGCCGCCACCTTCATTTCGTCAGGGTCCACTCCCCAGACGTCGTGGCCGTTCGCAGCAAGGCACGCCGCGGAGACGGTGCCGACATAGCCGAGACCGAAGACTGCGACCTTCATGCGTTCGGAAATGGAAGGAGGGGAACCAGCCCACAGCGTGACGCGATCATGAACAACATGAGCAGCGCAGCGCCGCTGAGATACACGACTGCGGCGATCAGGTGGCCTACGTCAGCTCCCGAGGCGGCCCGCGAGGCCCGGGGAGCTCTTCTCCTCGGTCAGGAGGCTTGGTGACGCCGGGAGTTCGACGACTTCTGAGGACGAGCGGCGGGAGGTTCCAGTGACCAACCGGCACGCCGCGCCATGGCAACTGCGGCCAGTTGGGAGTTCACGCCGAGCTTCTGCAGGATCGCCTTGATCTGAGATCGGACGGTCGAGATCGACACGAAGGCTGCCTTCGCTATGTCCTCGGCGCCATGGCCTTCCATGAGTTCGGATAACACGAACTGTTCACGCTCGGTCAATCTGGCGAACAGTTCGAGCCGGGAGCCACGGCGACGGGGCTCAGGTGGCGCGGCCCTCGATGCGACCACGCCGCTCGAGGCGCTGAGAGGAGGGCTGACACGCAGCAGCCGGGTGATCGTCTTGAATAGCTGGTCAACTGGCTCGTCTTCACCGACGACGGCTGACGATCCGGCTCGCAACCAGGCAGAGGAGCGGCCGCTGTCCGCGGAATGATCGATGACGCACACGGTGCGCCCGGACCCTTGGACGCGCCGCACGATCACCGATCCGGGTTGGATGTTGAAAGACCGGAGGTCGATCAGGACGAGGTCCGGTTTCCACGCCAGCTTCTGTTCGATCTCCTCAGCGCTCGCTGCCGTCTGGGCGGTGACGAATCCGTGCGTCCCCAGCGTGCGAGCCAGCGTACCGGCAAAAAGATTCCTCCCGGCAATGAGGACGCGCGCGGACTCCGGCTGTGCCGGAGGATCAGGCGAACTGTTGCCGTTACGGCTCATGAATTGGTTACCCGCGGCGTCACCACTTGTCGCAACAGATCCGCTGCGGGCCCATACCTCTCTGGACCGCTCCGATTCGGCCCGTACTCATACGAATTAATCGACTCCTATCCTCGAATGTTCGGTCCGCGTCACCGTCATGTCACGTGCTCGTCGGATCCGAGAGCAGTTGAGAGCTTCCCCGGCCCTTGATCAACGTGCGTCTCTCACACATAGAGCAGCCTTGTAACTATGGAGTCAAAAGGCACGCTTCGTTAGGGGCTAAAGTCACTTTTTTGCCAGGTCGGACGCTAATTTCGAGCCGTCGAGAATCTGGGAGTCGTCACCCGGGAGGCCTGTTCGGGCCGGTGAACATCGATGTCGAGCCTGGCGTCCGCGCGCGATCATGCACGCCCGATGTGACGCATAAGCCCAGGATGCTACGGCCGTACTGCTTAGGGCGCAGTGCGGATCCTGCGGCAGCACATGGAAGGACACGTGCGACGACGATGCGGGGGAGTCCGTCGACAGGATCACCCGGGCTTGCGTCTGCGCATCCCCGGCGGAGACAACCGTCACGGCACGCCGAACGGCCGCCAGAACGTGGGCTCGACCGGGTGGCGGAAGCTCATCGAGGGTGCCGATGTGCTGATGGGGAACGACTACCCGGCCCGTAATGTGCGGCCCGCTGATCACGACGACATCTGATTCGACCGCCACCTCGGCTCCGGCAAGCCATGACCCCACGCCGCAGGCAACAACTCCGGAGCGTACGAGTGCGCAGGCTTCACAACGCTCGTCACTCTCGGAAGCCTGGTCAGCCTGCGACTGCGAACTGAGACTGTCTTGCAAACCAAGCCCCCTCGAAGATTGCGTGGTTGGGGATTTTAGTTTGGGCGGCGTCAGTTTTGGGCGATCCCGGCTCCGTTGGTGGAGTAACTCGCCCTTTTTCTCCCACTCGCCACGTATCACCATCCATGTACTTACCCTCCGAATGAGCACGCAACCCAACATCTCCGTCCGTCGAGTGGTGCCCGAGGCATGGTGGCGCGCGCCTGGCGCGGAGTGCGAAGACGTCGACCAGCCGTCTGGCGGTCCCCGGTCGTGGATCTGACGCCCGGGGGCAGACGGATACAAGGAAAGGCTCGGAGCCAGCTCTCGGGCCCGGGGGAGCTGTCGCCGTGTCCTCGGACTTGAGCACGGATCCGCTGGCAGAGCCGGCCGAACAGGCCACGCTGACGCAGGTGCCCGACCTGCCTCCGATCGGCCTGGTCGATGGTCTTGTTCGAGCTATTACCCCTGAAGGTGACTCGGGAGCATCATCGGCTCCGCCGGTGGTGTCGATACAGGCGCGAAGCAGCGGCCTCCGGGCCCGCTTGCTCGCCCTCGATGTCGCCGCTGTGGTCACGACGTGGGTCGTCTTGGGCGCCTTCGCAACACCGGGCGTCGGCACGAGTCGCAGGTTGGGGGCGGTCAGCCTAGCGATCCTGGTCACCCTGGTGTCCATGCCGCTGCTCGGACTTTATCGATCGCGCCTGTGCATCCAGCGCAGACGCGAGACCTCGCGGATCGTCATTGCGTGTCTCACCGGAGCAGTGACCTTCGGGCTGGTGAAAGCCGCCGCCTTCGGCGACGATGATGCGGTGATCGTTGCCGCAGGATCATGCGTCCTGGCGATCGTGGTGCTCCGCTGGGCCTTCGGTCAATGGTTGACGGCGCAACGCGCACGTGGCCGATACCGACGAGGCATCGTGATGGTCGGGACCGACGAGGACGCTGTCGACGTATGGAGGATGCTCGATTCGCAACCGGAGCTCGGTTACGAGGTGAGGGGGATCATCGGCGAGCCCAGGTTCTGTCCCGAATGGGCCGAACTTCCCCACGATCGGACCATCGCCGGGCTCCCCGATCTCGCGATGAAAACGGAGTCGACCGGTGTGCTGGTGGTGGCGAACGCGCTCTCGGCGGCGGAGATTCGTGACGTGATCGACCTGAGTACGGCGAACGGTCTGCATGTGCAGATCTGTCCAGGGTATCGAGGCTTAGCGACGAGCCGGGTCCGCCATCTCCCGGTCAGTGGCGAGGCTTTTCTCTACGTCGAACCGGGACGGCGTGCCAATTGGCAGTTGGCGGCCAAACGTGTCATCGACGTGATCGGAGCCGGCATCGCCCTGGTGATCGTCTCTCCGATCCTCCTGCTGGCATGGATCGCCATCCGGATCGAAGGCAAGGGACCGGCGTTGTATCGGCAGACGAGGATCGGGTTGAACCTCCAACCTTTCGTGCTCTACAAGATGCGGAGCATGACAGTGGACCGAGGACAGCAGCGTCGAAGAGCTGGCGCGCATCAACGACCGCACAGACGGACCTCTGTTCAAGGCGGCAATCGATCCTCGGGTGACCAGGGTCGGGGCGGTCCTACGCGCTCTCAGTATCGACGAGCTCCCTCAGCTGTTCAACGTCCTTAACGGGAAGATGAGCCTCGTCGGCCCGCGGCCCGCCCTCCCCGAGGAAGTGGCGCAATTCGATCCGGACCTTCTGCGCCGTCACGACATGAGACCGGGAGTCACTGGGCTATGGCAGCTCGAAGCCCGGGACAGTCCCTCGTTCCACGCGTACCGGCGGCTCGACCTCCTCTACGTCGACAACTGGTCCATCGGGCTCGACCTGATGATTCTCTTCGCGACCGTTCCGATGGTGATCCTGCATGCGCTGCGGTCCCGTCCGCCGGCTCCGAAGCCTGCTGCGCCCGCTTGATCTGAGCGCACGCCGACGCGGCGTCACCCTGTCGGTTCGGGACATTCGACGTACGTTCGTCGCTCGATGCCTTCGAAAGTCAGCGCGGATCCTCAAAACAGGGGATGACGAGTCCCAAGAATTCGGGGACTATGGCTGACAAAGAGTGGGCAACGACATCAGGCGGTGTCGGGAGGGTGGCGGGTTGTGGTGGGTGAGAGATTCGGTGAGCGGACCCGCGGGTGCACCCGAAGACTTCCCGCGGGAAGATACGGACCGGGGAGACCTGACCCGCGTCGTGGAAGAGGCCGCGGCCGGGGTGGGCGCGGCCTGGGAGATCCTCGTCGACCGCTTCGGTGGGTTGGTGATCGCGATCGCCAGGCGGTGCCGATTGAGTGACGCCGATGTGGCCGAGGTGAGCCAGACCACGTGGTTGCGCCTCGTGGAGAACCTCGACCGGATCGAGCAACCGGAACGCCTCGGCGCGTGGCTGGCTACCACATCGAGGCGGGAGAGTCTGAGGATCGCGACGCGGCGGGTAGTCCTCTCCGCGACAGATGAGGTGTACCTGATGGCCGACGATGACGTCGATCCGCTCGACGCCGGCCTCCTGAAAGACGAGCAACTGAGAATGATCCGGATCGCGACCGAACGGCTGGCGCCGCGCTGCCGGCGGCTGCTCGGCCTTCTCATGGGTGACGATGACCTTCCCTACAAGGAGATCGCTGAGCAGCTCAGCATGCCGATCGGCAGCATCGGACCCACCAGGGGTCGCTGTTTGGAACACCTGCGACAGATCCTCGCCGAGACTGATCTCTCCCACACGCCCGTCTGAGCGTGCGTGCGTATCACGGCGACCCCCAGCCGCTCGCTTTAGGTGGGGTCAATCAGCCATGTCGGGAGCGTTGAGTGAGATCACATAGGAATCGCCCGGTCGGAGGCGTCCGCATCGGACTCTTCGGCCTGCTGGGGTCGGGCAACATCGGCAATGACGCCTCCATGGAAGCCGTGCTCGGCTATCTGCAGGCACGGCATCCCTCGGCGGTGATCGATGTCATGTGCTCCGGCCCCGAAAGGGTGACAGCGGAGTACGGGCTCGGTGCCGTCCAGATGTTCTGGTTCGACCGGCACCAGGATCGCCTCTCGTCAAAACCCTGGAACCTCCTACGGGTCCCGAGTCGGATCCTCGATGTATTCCGCGTCTCGGGCTGGGTGCGCAACCACGACATCGTCATCGTCCCGGGTGCCGGTGTTCTCGAGGCGAGTCTCCCGCTGCGACCGTGGAACACGCCGTACGGGCTCTTCCTCCTTACCGCCGCCGGGAGACTCTTCGGGACGAAAGTGGCCCTGGTCTGCGTCGGGGCCGGTCCGATCAACAAGCAGGCGACGCGGACCCTCTCCACCTGGGCCGCCCGATTGGCGGCATACCGTTCCTACCGCGATGGCCGCTCTCGTGACGCGATGCGACGGCGCGGCCTGACTGCCATGGACTCGGTGTATCCCGATCTGGCCTTTTCCCTTTCCACTCCGGGGAGGGACCGGGACGGTGGCGACTGGTCGACCATCGGGGTGGGCATCATGGCCTACTCCGGGTCGAACGACGACCGGGACCGGGCCCCGGACATCTACCACGCCTACGTCGAGGGGATGAAAGAGATCGTATGCCGGCTCCTCGACGAGGCCCGCAAGGTGCGCCTGTTCATTGGGGACACCGACGGGTCCGACGAAGCGACGGCACACGAGATCCTCACCGCAGTTCGGGAGCGGCGCCCGAATCTGGACGAAAGCTGGGTCGTCCTCGAACCGGTGACAACCTTCAGCGAGATAATGGCGGGGATGGAGCCCCTCGGAGCGATCATCGCGACGCGGTTCCACAATCTCATAGCGGCACTCAAACTCGCCAAGCCGACCATAGCTCTGGGATACTCCGCAAAGCATCGCGACCTGATGGCGGACGCGGGCCTGGCCGAGTTCAGTCACTCGGTCGAGGCGTACGACCTCACCGTCCTGTTCGAACAACTCCATGACATGGAGCGCCGCGCTGACACGTTACGCAAGGGACTGTGCTCGCATACCTTGGAATTGGCTGAAGAGCTCGAACGCCAGTTCGACGAATTGGACGACGCCCTGTTCAGCCCGGGAGTTGCCCTGCAGAAAACGGAGGCTCTCGTATGAGCTCGCCGAGTCTCTCGGTCTACAAGCGGGACTTCTGGTCTTCGGAGAACTTGAAGTACGCAATTCCGCACTACCGCATGCGCAAGGTTGCGCGCCTGTTGAATCGTCTGTCCGACGGGCGTGCGTGCCGTCTCTTTGACGTCGGATGCGGCCCGGCCGCATTGCGTCATCTCCTCGACCCGGAGATCTCCTATTTCGGCGTCGACATCGCGATCCAGGAACCTTCCCCGCAGCTCGTCGAGCGGGATCTCCTACGGGATCCGATCGATTCCGATCACGCGCCCTTTGATCTGATTGTTGCTCAGGGGTTCTTCGAGTATATGGCCGATGCCCAGTCCCAGAAGTTCGCCGAAATCGCCGAGTTGTTGAAGCCCGACGGCAGGTTCGTCGCCACCTATGTCAACTTCGACCATCGGCGACCTGACTACTACACGCCCTACAGCAATATCCAGCCTTCGGCCGATTTCCGGAGATCCCTCGCCGACCGCTTTGTCATCGAGAGGAAGATCCCGACCGCGCACAACTGGAACCACAGCGAGCCCAGACGGCGATTGGTACGAGCACCCAACATGCACTTCAACGTGAGTGTGCCGATTGTCACGAGCCGGCTCGCCGTCGAGTACATCTACGTATGCCGACCGAAGCCTGCAGCGGGGACTGGGGAGCGCCGTGGTTGAGAAGGCTCGGCACGGGCGCCATCGAGTTGGTGGGGGAGTAGCGGGCCGGCCGCGTGCGGAGGAGATACGTGCGAGGGCAATCAACGCTGTGCCGCGATTGAGCATCGGCCTGCCCGTCTACAACGGGGAACGGCACCTCGCTGAAGCGTTGGAGTCCTTACTCGGACAGACGTACGAGGATTTTGAGCTCATCGTGTCGGACAACGCATCGACCGACGGGACAGCCGAGATATGCCTTCGCTATGCACGGCAGGACGACCGTGTCCGTTACATCCGCCAGGAACGCAATATCGGCCTCATTCCTAATCACACCTTCGTGATCGAGCAGGCCAGAGGCGAGCTGTTCAAGAGTGCAGCGCACGACGATCTCTATGCGCGAGACCTGCTGGCCCGCTGTATCGAAGCGCTCGACGAGGATCAGGACGCCGTGCTGGCACATGCCTGGTCAGCGCTCGTCGACAATTCCGGCGGCGTGGTAGGAACGTTCGGCCCCGGTGTGGCGCTTGACGCAGCGCGGGCAGCCGACAGGTTCCGTAGCGTGCTCTACGAAGGTAGCCATGACTACGAGTACGCAGTGATGCGCACCCAGGTCCTGCGACGTATGTCGCACCAGGGGAGTTACCATCTCGCGGATCGGGTGTTCAACATCGAACTCGCCCTGAACGGTCGTTTCCGACAGGTGAGCGACTGGCTGTACTTCCGCCGAGAACATCCACCGCAACCGCCGCGCACTGTGCGCGAGGATGCACCGTGTTGGACCCTCGACGTGCTGACCATCTGCGGAATCCGGTGATTCGTCTCTATGGGGAATACATGTGGGCCTGTTTGGTGGCCATTTACAGGGCGCCCCTCTCGGCTGGCGAACGGTGCACGTGTGTCGGAATCCTCACCCGTTACCTCGCGTCTCGGGCGAGCGCCGTGGTGGGTGAGTCCCTCGACGGCGGCCGAATGATGGAGGATCCAGCGGTATCCGAGGCACCGCCGATCCCGGTCGACTTGATCGTTGCTGGTCGGGGAGCGGGAGAAATCGTGGCCTCCCCCGGGTATCGGCCTCAACAGCCTCGGTAGATGACGAGTGCGGCGAGGAGACCGCCCCACTCATGCAGGGCATCAGCCGGGATCGCCCGGAGTGGCTCCGTGGCGGGAACGACCACCACCTGTCCCGAGAAGCAGCGTTCCACGAGGAGGCGCGCCCGTGTGGCCTGCACGCGGCCCGGCACGATCATGAGGCTGTGCCAGTGGTGGCTTTCGGCGTAGCGTCCCGCCCATCGCGCTTCACCTCTGGTGTTGTTCGTCACGTCGAAGAAGCACACCACCGAGATCCCGGGCACTTTGGGACACGACGTGTCGTTGGCGCGTGAGCCCTGAGAAAAGAGAATGACCGGGGCGTAACCCTTCTCGGCCAGAGAGACTGCCTTTGCCTCCCGGGCTGGTTCATCTCCGCCATTGAGACTCAATATCCCGTTCACATGCCTGGGTTGGTCCGTTGGGGCGAAGACGAAGAGGGCGAGGGTCGCCGCCACGAAGAGCACGACGATCGCCCCGAGAGCCAGGAGCAACCGCCGTCGGCGACGGCGGGATCTTGCGGACCGGTTTTTCGTACGTTCACCTATAGAGGCGCTGGCGCTGTCCGGTTCCGAGCGGGTCTCCACCTGGGCTTCATCGTATGCCCCGTGGCCCCCGGTCAGTGCGGCAGTCAATGCGTCACCTCAGGAATGCGCTCACTCGTCTCGTACAACCAAGGAAGACGAGAACCAGCGAGTCCTGTTAAATACATCCGGAAGTGGACTTCGTCGGCGCATACGTTAACGTACGCCGAATTGGACCAAAGCAAGGAGTCAGGCATGTCCGCAGAACGCCCTCTTTGTATTGACGCCGACAGCCATGTCCTCGAACCGCGCACCACCTGGGTCGACTACATCGATCCGGCCTTCCGGGAGCGAGCCATCCGCATCGCCATAGACGAGCGCGGAGACGAGGTCCTCCTCATTGACGGGCACCCGGTCGAGGGGATGCGGAACGGACTGGCGGGTATGGGCGGCATCAACCTGGATGCTGCTGCAGCCTTGGATCGGAGCGGCAAGCTTCGCTACGAAGACGGGTGCCCGCCGGGCGGCTACGACCCGGCAGCGCGCCTTGCCGTCATGGACGACGAGGGCATCGACATCGCCCTGCTCTATCCGACACTCGGCATTTGCTGGGAGGGCTTCGTGACCGAACCGGACCTGGCGAGAGCTTATGCACGGGCGTACAACCGTTACATCGTCGACTTCTGTTCCCACAATCCGGTGCGTCTGGTACCGGTGGCCCATATCTCCCTCATCGACGAGGTCGGTGCCGTCGAAGAAGCCGTCCGGGCCCGGGACGCCGGTTGCAAGGCGATCTATCTGTCGCCCGATGCTGCCGCGCGGTGGGCGGGGGATCAGTGATCCGGCCTTCGACCGTTTCTGGTCGACCGTCGAGGATCTGGACATGCCGATCGGCTTTCACGTTGTGGTGCGCGATCAGACCTCCTTCTCCCGACCCGTCTTTCAGACGGCGGGAGGGCAGGCCCTGTTCGGCTTCGCCTTCCTGGCGATCGATGTGATGGCGGCGTTCACCGAAATCCTTGCGAGCGGCGTGTTCGAACGGCACCCCCGTTTGCGCTGCACGGTGCTCGAGTCGGGAGCCACCTGGATCGCCGCGTGGCTTGACCGCATGGACCACAAGTTCGAGGTGATGCGGTCGATTGCACCAATGAGCATGAAGCCGAGCGAGTACTTCTTCCGCCAATGTCTCGTTTCGGCGGATCCCGACGAGTCAGTGATCGCTCCCATCATTGAAGCGGTCGGCGCGGACTACTTCGTGTGGGCGTCCGACTACCCCCACATCGACGCGAGTTTCGGCGTCGTCGACGAGATCCGCGCGCGGATCGAGGCCCTCAGCGAGGCCGACCGGGCCAAGGTGCTGGGCCTCAATGCCCAACGATTCTACGGACTCGAGGCGCCGGCACTCGTCTGAGAAGTCGTCAGGCGACCTCCGTTCGGTCAGCCGAATTGTCCGCGAGAGAGTGGCGAAAGCCGGCCCACGCGCATTTGCAAGGGACCCTTGCAATTTGCAGAGACCTCGTTTACCATCGAGATCTGCGGGCGTAGAGGCGTGGCGTATCGGCGTCTGAGAGAAGACCCGCAAGCGAAGAGTGGGGCAGTTTTCCCGCTGAATGAGGGAATTATCTGGGGTGGTCATCCGTGGCCGCCCAAGGGGGGTCAACGTCGCCATGACGCGTCACGTCGGGGAATCCGCGCACCGGAGAGGTGTCAAGAATAGGCGTGTTGTGACTCGCCGATGGATCGGCACAGTCGTCGCCGCCGCGATGGCGAGCGCATCGCTGGTCGCGGTCGACCTGGTGGGCAGCGCGGCACCGGCCGGGGCGACCGGTGCCACCCCGATCGTCATCGCCGACATCTGCAGCTGTACCGGACCGCAGGGCGCGCAAGCGCAGCAGACGACTCCGACCCTTCAGGCCTGGGCATCGTGGGAGAACGCGCACGGCGGCCTGAACGGACATCCGGTGCAGGTCATCGCGACGGACGACATGACCAACCCGGCGGTGTCGGTCACCGATGTGCAAAAGGCCATCAACACGGAGCACGTCGCCGCAATCTTCGACAACAGCAACGCGGACACGGCCTGGGCGAAGATTGCCGCCAGCCGCGAACGTCCCGATCATCGGCGCCGCCGACAGCAACCTCAGCTACAACAACCTGGATACGTTCTCGCCCGGTCCCACCCTCAACTACGGCGACACGGGGCAGCAACTCGGCATCGCACGCTTGACGAACCTGAAGAAAGAAGCGATCTTCTATTGCGTCGAAGCGGCGGTGTGCCAATCGGAGACGTCCCTCGACGGGATCATCGGGAAACGCTACGGGGTCGATGTGGTCTACACCTCGGGAATCTCGTTCTCGGCGCCGAGCTATGACGCCCAATGCATTGCCGCGAAGCAAGCCGGAGCGGATGTGCTCGAGATCGGTGACGCGTCCGTGGTCGCCGAGAAGGCGGCGACGGAGTGTGCCGCGCAGGGTTGGAGTCCCATCGAGATCGCCGCCGCCGTCAGTAGCAACATGAACACCGATCCCCAGTTCGAGGGCATGCTCGCGTCCCAGCAGGACATTCCCGTACTTCGTCCATGACGCGGCCACCAAGGATTTCTGGGCGGCGCTCGACAAGTACGCCCCCACGCTCCACCTTTCGCCGAACTTCGGCGAACAGGCGATCATCGGTTGGGCCGAAGGGGCTCTTCTCCAGGACGCCATCAGGTCGGCGGCGCCGTCCAGCGGGACCGCCGTGACACCGGCCGTCGTCAAGAAGGGTCTCTACAATCTGCCCGCCGGGGACAACCTCGGGGGAATAGCCCCGCAAGCGATCCACTTCACCAAGGGCGTGTACTCCAACCGCAGCTGCTGGTATTACATTTCGGTCAAGAACCAGAAGTTCATCTGGGGTGCCGATCAGAAGCCTCTTTGCGGCTACCTCGTCAAGCCGGGAGCCAACGAGGGAAGTCCATTCCTCAGCCCGAAGAAAGAGTACGAACCCGGGGAAGCGCCGTCGACGTAACCAGCCTCCGCTGTCGGTTCTCGTTCCCGGGCCCCGTATTCATGTCATAGGATCATGACACTGATTTGCGGGGCGTCGGTACGCCGGAGGGGGAGGACTGCAGTGGGGTGCGGGGAAGGCAACAGAGCGACGGCTTCGAGCCGGCCCGGGTCGCCCGACGGTCCGTGAAGCCGACCCAGTTCGACTACCACGCGCCGCAGACGGCACGCGAAGCGGCGTCGATCCTCTCCGACTTGGGCGAGAACGCGAAGGTGCTGGCCGGCGGGCAGAGCCTGATACCCATGCTGGCGCTCCGTCTGGCTGTCTTCGATCACCTCATCGACGTCGGCCGTATCGGCGAGTTGCAGGGGATCGAACGTCGCAACGGGTCGCTGTGGGTCGGTGCCGGTACGACCGAAGCGGCCGTGGGGGCGAGTGCGGAGGTGGCTACCGCCGTGCCCTTACTTTCGAAGGCCACGCCGTTCATAGGCCACTTCCAGATCCGCAACCGGGGCACCCTCGGGGGATCGATCGCCCATGCCGACCCGGCCGCCGAGTACCCGGCCGTGGCGCTTGCCCTGGATGCGACGATGGAGGCGCTGTCGCCCCGGGGAACGAGGACCATTGCGGCCGGTGACTTCTTCGATGGCGTGTGGAGCACGAGCCTGCAGCCCGACGAGTTGTTGGCGGGGGTTTCCTTTCCGCTCTGGTCCGGCCGCTGCGGCTTTGCCGTCGAGGAATTCGCCCGTCGCCACGGGGACTTCGCCATCGCCGGGGCTGCTCTGGGTGTCGAGGTCGACGACGACGATCGGATCCGGCGTTGTGCCATCGGCTTGATCGGTCTCGGTTCCACGCCGGAGCGTGCGGTCGCTGCGGAGTCGGCTCTTGTCGGCGAGCTCGTCACTGAGGTCGATCCCGTTGAGGTCGGCCGACTCGCGGTCGAGAGTCTCGCGTCGATACCGTACGATCTCCACGGTTCCGCCGACTACCGCAGACAGGTGGGTGGGGTCATGGTGGCACGTGCGTGGGTGAGCGCCACGGAGGAGGCTCGCGGTGGGTGAGGCTGTCGTGCACCTCACGGTGAACGGGCAGGCCTACACGGGCACGGTCGAGAGCCGGGTCACCTTGGCCGATTTCCTGCGCGAAGAGTGCAGGCTCACGGGGACCCACCTGGGCTGCGAGCACGGAGTCTGCGGAGCGTGCACGGTTCTCGTCGACGGCCAAGCGGTGCGCTCGTGCTTGATGTTCGCACTGCAGGCCGAAGGGACCGAGGTCACGACGATCGAGGGCATCGCGGCTCCCGACGGGACTCTGTCAGCCGTCCAGGAGGCGTTCCGCGCCTGTCACGGTCTTCAGTGCGGATTCTGCACGCCGGGCTTCATCATTTCGGTGACGGCGTTCCTGCGTGATCACCCGGACCCGACCGATGTCGAAATCCGCGAGGCGCTGTCGGGAAACTTGTGCCGTTGCACCGGGTATCAGGGCATTCTAAAAGCAGTTCGTCAAGCTGCCACCGGAGATGCGGGCGATGACTGACTTGGCGACGGGTGGTGCGGCGCGTTACGCCGGGGCGCGAGTGAGCCGGGTGGAGGACGCCAGGTTGCTCACGGGTCGGGGTGTCTTCGTCGACGACATTTCGCTCCCCGGCATGCTCCACGCCTGCTTTGTCCGCAGCCCGTTCCCCCGCGCCGGCATCGGCAGCATCGACACCGATGCGGCGTTGGCGCTCCCCGGTGTCCACGCCGTCTTCACGGCCGCCGACCTCAACGGCGACGTCAAGGAGCAATGGCACAGTTCGTTGGGCCCGGCGAGCCCGGAGACGCCCCGGCCCCCGCTCGCGGAGGGCGAGGCTCGGTTTGCGGGTGACCCGGTGGCGCTGGTGGTGGCGAAGAACCGCTACATCGCCGAGGACGCGGCTGATCTGGTCGACATCGATTACGAACCGCGGCCCGCCGTGGCCGACTACATGTCGGCCGACCGGGAAGGGGCGCCGCTGGTGCATGCGGGCCACGGCTCGAACCTGATCGGCGCCATGGGGGGGCTCCCCGCCTCCGCCCTCGAGGACGTGTTCAACGCGGCCGCGCACGTGGTCGGCGAGACGATCGTGCAGCAGGCCTACGCGGCGGTCCCCATGGAGTGCCGGGGCCTTGTGGTCGATTATTCGCCGACGACGGGCGAGCTCACCATCTATGCGGGGACGCAGTCGCCCCACGAAGTCCGGATGTTCTGCTCCCGTCTGCTCGGGATGCCGGAGCACCTCATACGGGTCGTGATGCGCGATACGGGCGGTGGGTTCGGGCAGAAGATCATGGTGCAACGGGAAGAAATGTGCCTGATGCTCGTGGCGCGCAAGGTGGGGCTTCCGGTGAAGTGGATCGAAGATCGGCGCGAGAACCTCCTTGCAGCCGGTCAGTCCCGCCATGAACAGGCGGCGGCCAAATTGGCCTTCGACGTGGACGGGATGATCCTGGCGGCGCAGATCGACTTCGTCTCCGACTGCGGTGCGTACCCGACACCCTGGCCGGTGGGGACCGCCTCGGTCGTGGGAGCCATGTTTCCGGGCCCGTACCGTGTGCCCCGGGCCAGTTTCACCTCGAAGGCGATGTACACGAACACCGTCGGGCGCACCCCGTACCGGGGTCCGTGGCAATTCGAATCCGTGGCCAGGGAGGTGCTGTTGGATATCGCGGCGCGGCGCATGGGGATCGATCCGGCGGAACTCCGGCGACGGAACCTGCTCCGCGCCGACGAGTTGCCGTACACCAGCGCCAACGGCATGACGTTCGACAACGTCTCACCGTTCGAGACACTCGAACAGGCGTTGGCGATGCTCGACTACGACGGCTTCCGGCGTGAGCAGGCGAGCGCCCGCCAGGCCGGTCGCTACCTGGGGGTGGGCATGTCGACGTACGTGGAACCGTCGACGCCCGGCTTCGGGTATTACGCCACGGAGGCGGCGACGATACGTATCGAGCCGTCAGGCAAGGTCAACGTCTATATCGCCGGGGGCTCAGCGGGGAACAGCATTGAGACGACCGTGGTGCAGCTGACCGCGGACGCGCTCGGCGTGGACATCGAAGACGTGCATACGATCCAAGGCGATACGGCCGTCACGGCTTTCGGCCCCGGTGCTGCGGGCAGCCGGAGCGGCTCCATGACGGCGGGCGCCATCCGGGAGACCGCGACGATCTTGCGCGAACGCATCGTCGCCATCGTCGCCAACAAATTCGAAGCGGCTGTCGAGGATATCGACATCGCAGGAAGCCGTGCCAGCGTGCGGGGTGCGCCGTCGTTGGGCATGACGATCCGGGAGATCGCCACGGTCGCCTACTTCGACCCGCACTCGCTCCCTCCGGGCCAACAGGCCGGACTGGAGGCGAGTGCCCGGTACACGACCAAGCCCGGCTCGATCTTCGTGAATGCCTCCCATCTCTGCACGTGCGAGGTCGACGTGGCAACAGGCCGGGTCCAGCTTCTGCGCTATATCGTGAGCGAGGACTGCGGGCCCATGATCAACCCGAACGTGGTCGAGGGCCAGATCGCCGGAGGATCGGTACAAGGCATCGGGGGCGCGCTGCTGGAGCATCTCGCCTACGACGGGGATGGGAATCCCTTGGCGACGACGTTCATGGACTATCTGCTGCCGACGGCCGCGGAGATCCCCCTCATCGAATACGGCCACATCGAGACGCCGAGCACCGGCCCCGGTGGCTACAAGGGCGTCGGCGAAGGTGGCGCGATCGGTGCTCCCCCTGCCGTGATCAACGCCGTGGCCGACGCTCTGGCCCCGTTGGGCGTGACGGTGACCCGCCTCCCCTTGAGCCCGTTCGCCATCGTTTCGCTGCTCAACGCGTAACCGCCGAGCTCTCCTGAAGTCCTTTGGACGCCACGTTACGCCGCTGCTCTTCGTGCACTCCTCCACCCTCTCCCTCCCGGCTCACGGAAGAGGCGAAAAGGCGAAAAGGCGAAAAGGCGGCAACTAGGCCAGCCGCAGGGCGGCTGACCAGCTCAATCGTGGCTGGCGCAGAGTGCACCACCGGGCTCGTAAAGGGGTCGGCCGGCCACTCGTGTCCGGCCTCGCCTGCGGCGCCCCTTGACGAACCCTGATGGCGATGGGAGGGGGAGAGGCAAAGCCCAGCGCACCTGGCAATTTTGGCCCTACCCGCTGGTCAACGGACCGACGGATGTGTCAGGAGAGCCTGTAATTTCTGATTGCTAGAACTCTAGCCTTGAGAAATTACAGGTCGCTGTCGGTGCGCTCACCCCTTGAAGAGGGGTCTCTGAAAGTGGAACGCTAGGTTTCTAGCGTTCCACTTTCAGAAGTGTCCGGCGGTGCGCCCACCTTTTGAAGCCGCCAGAGCGAAAGGAGATCGTCGTGCTCGACCCGGTCGTAGAAGGCATTGATCATCCGGTCGAAGGCCGGACGCGGGGGTCGGCCATGTCGGCAAGCTACCCACGCCGGACGGGTTGCGAGCGAACGCGACCTCGAGAGTCGCGCAAAGACAAGGAATAGGGTCGAGGTGCGAGAGAAGGAGCATCTAGCCATGAAGCCGACGAGAGGATTCCACGGTCGCGGCAATCGCAATCCCCGTTTGCCTCCGGGCCAGTATGACGTAGGGCGGGATTGGCCGGTGCTCACTGCAGAGCCGACCCCCACGATCTCGACGGAGAGTTGGACATTCTCGGTGGCCGGCCTGGTCGAGCAACCGATGCGTTGGACGTGGGAGGAGATACAAGCCCTCCCGGGGTCGACCTTTGCGGGCGACATCCACTGTGTGACGACGTGGTCGAAGTTGGGCGTGACATTCGGAGGGGTGTCGGTCGACACCCTTCTCGCCGCAGCTCGGCCGTCCGTCGCGGCGAGCCATGTGCTGGCCACGACCCACACCGGGTACACGACGAACCTCCCCCTCGAGGACGTGACCGGCGGTCAGGCCTGGGTCGTCTGGGAATACGGGGGTGAGCCGCTCGCCCGCGAGCACGGTGGTCCGGCGCGTCTTCTCGTTCCTCATCTGTACTTTTGGAAGAGCGCCAAATGGGTCTCAGGCCTTCAGGTGATGGATCATGATGAGCCGGGATTCTGGGAACAGAACGGCTATCACGATCACGGCGACCCTTGGTTGGAACAGCGGTATCAGGGTGATTGACGCGTCCCCTTCGGTTCCTTCCCTGGGGAAATGGCAACGGGCTACCGTCGTTGAGGTCCGCCCCGAAACCGCAACCGCCAAGACATTCCGGATGGCGTTGGACCAGCGGGCGGAGTACCTGGCTGGTCAGCACTACGTGCTGCGCCTGACCGCGCCGGATGGCTATACCGCTTCTCGTTCGTATTCGGTGGCGTCAGCGCCCGACGGCTCGAGCGAGATCGAATTGACCGTCGAGCGATTCCCCGATGGTGAGGTCTCATCGTTCCTCCATGACGAGGTGGTCGTCGGGGACGAACTGGAGGTTCGCGGTCCGATAGGGGGTTGGTTCGTCTGGCGCGGTGACACGCCCGCCCTGCTTCTCGGGGGAGGATCAGGTGTCGTGCCCCTCATGGCAATGCTGCGCTTGGCGCACGCGACGGGACGCTCCGACCTCGTCCAGCTTGTCGTATCCACCCGCACGCCCGAGGACCTGTACTACGCCACCGAACTGGGTCACCTTCGAGAGACGGTCCTCTACACCCGCAGGACCCCCGAAGGCTGGCCCCGTCCTGCGGGTCGGCTCACCGCGGGTGATCTGCCGTCGTCGATCGGGAAGGACACGACTGTCTTCGTCTGCGGCTCATCGGGCTTCTCTGATGCGGCCACCGAAATTGTCCTGAGTACGGGCGTGGAGAGCGAACGCATCCGTGTCGAGCGGTTCGGCCCTACGCAGTAGCCCGGATCAGGCGTCACACGCCCCGGCGGTGCCTGACCCCCCTCGGCACGCCAGCATCCCTAGGCTCACGGAGTGGCTCCTGCGGCGAATGGCCCAACAGAGAGGAAGCCCGGCTCCCAGATCGCCGTGGGACGCAGAGTCTTTCTCGGCATGGGGGTGCTGGGGGCCGTGGGAATCGTCTTCGGTGCCAAAGTCCAAAATGCCATCGGGAACGCCCTCGGGTCCGGGCTGGGTGGCCTGCTCCCGGGTGGGAACCGCTTCCGGATCTACACGATCACCGGCTCGTACCCCAAGATTTCGGAGTCCGAGTACCGGTTGGAAGTCAGCGGACTCGTCCATAACCCCCAGGTGTACACGCTCGCAGACCTCAAAGCGATGCCCAGCACGTCCTTCGTCCAGGAGTTCCAATGTGTCACCGGGTGGACTGTTTCGAACGTCCACTGGGAAGGCGTGAAACTCTCCGACATCCTCGACAAAGCCGGCCTGCAGGACAAAGCCGTCGCGCTCAGTTTCGAGTCGTACGACGGAGCCGATTCAGAGAGCCTGACGTTGGATCAGGCCCGGCTCCCCGACGTGATCGTGGCCTACCGCATGCTCGGGGCGCCCGTCACCACCGAGCACGGAGGTCCGGTCCGTCTCTATGTCGGGCCGATGTTCGGGTACAAGTCGCTCAAGTGGCTCTCCGCCATACGGGTCGTGGACCGCGTCATTCCGGGCTTCTGGGAGCTCAACGGCTACCCGGTGAATGGCTGGCGTGACGGCTCGACCGGACCGACGGACAAATCGCTGACATGAAAGCCACCCTGGCGCGAGAGGACAACGCCAAGCAGTCCGTCGTCTCGCATCTTGCGATTCGACGGCGTGCAGCGTGCCGCCCACTGGGCCAACGCCCTCTTGTTCGGGATCCTGATGCTCACGGCGTTGCCCCTGTACTTCCCCTCCCTGTCCGACGTGGTCGGGCGTCGCGCGTTGGTGGCCGCCATCCACGTGTGGAGTGGCGTCGTGCTCCCGGTCCCGATCATCATCTCCCTTCTCGGTCCTTGGGGTGTGCAGATGCGGCAAGGACATTCGGCGCATCAACGTGTGGACCGCCGACGAGCTGAGGTGGCTGCGCAAGCTGGGGATGAATGCACCCCGGGTCGTGGACAAGTTCAACCCCGGACAGAAGCTGAACGCCATCTTTGTCGGGGGAGCGATTCTTGTCATGCTGGCGACCGGCTTCGTCATGAAGTGGTTCGGATTCTTCCCGGTCAGTTGGCGAACCGGTGCCACCTTCGTCCACGATCTGCTGGCTCTGGCCATCTTCATCGTGGTCATCGGCCACATTCTCTTTGCCCTGACACATCCCGAATCGCTGCGCTCGATGCTCAAGGGTTGGATCAGCGAAGCATGGGCGGCCCGCAACGCTCCGGGGTGGCTGAAGGAGACCAAGGCGAACAACCCGGTCAACGCGAACGCCGAGCGTGTGCCGCCGTCTTAGTGCGTCAACCGGGCTTCAGGGCCGGGTCCGGGGCCGCTGCGTTCCCAGTTGCCGGACCGGCCTCCGGACTTGTGCCAGAGGGTGAGGTCCTCCATCGAAGCTTCGGGGTCCACCGGAACGAGGGAGGCAATGATCGTGAGGGCGGCGATGGCGCAGGCCGTCAGCGCCTCCATTTCGACACCGGTGCGCTCCACGATTTCGGTGACCGCACTGATTTCGATCCTGTGTGCGTCGACCGCCACGTCGACCGCGACCCGATCGATACGGATCGGATGGCACAGAGGGATGAGCGATGAGGTCTGCTTGGCCGCTTGGATGCCGGCGAAGCGGGCACCCTCCACGGCGTTGAGCCCATCGGGCCCATCGGGCCCATCGGGGTCTTCGGCGAGCACTTTGGTGGCGTCCGCCGACGTGACGACGACGCACTTGGCGAGAGCCACCCGTCGAGTGAGCGGCTTGGCGGTGACGTCCACCATACGGGCCCGACCGTGCTCGTCGATGTGGGTCAAGGTGCCGCCGTCGTGCCCGCCCTGTCCCGCTCCGGCCGGTGGCGTGCTCATCCGCCCGAGACGGGGGGGATGACCGCGACCTCGTCGCCCTCGTGCACGTGGGTGCCGGGCTCCACGGGATCCCCGTTCACCCAGATATTGGAATTGGCCACCACCTCGGAGAAGGCCTCTCCGAACCGCTGTTCTGCGGCGGCGATGACGGCCGCCACCGTTTCTCCGGGCAGGGTGACGCTGGCGGTTCCGGCCGCCTCGCGGGCCGGTCCGAAAAGGCGGAGGCGCACCACAGCTAGCCGCCGATCATCGACATGGAGCGAGCCGGGCTGAGAAAGCCCGGTTCGTTGATCCCGTGGCCCGGGAACTTGGCCCAGACCGCTCGCCGGAACAAGAGGGCGAGTTCGGCGTCGCTGCCGCCGCTGCGCAAAAGGTCACGTACGGTTCGCTCGTCGTCGGAGAACAGGCAGTTGCGCAGCGCGCCATCGGCGGTGATACGGAGCCGGTTGCAGGTACCGCAGAATGGTTCCGACACGCTGGAGATCAAGCCGATCTCACCGATCCCGTCGCCGAAGCGGAATCGTTCCGCCGGCGCCGCGCCCGAGGGATCCGAGAGCGGTTCGAGGGGCCAGACCTCCGAAATGCGCTCGAACACCTCTCGGCCGGGGACGAGTTGGTCGCGGTCCCACTGCTCCTTGTGCGTCGAGCGGCATGAACTCGATGAAGCGCACGATGCGACCGGTCGTCCGGGCAAAGGAGGCGAAGTCGAGGATCTCGTCGTCGTTCTGGCCCCGCAGGAGCACGACGTTGACCTTGAGGGGAGTCAGGCCGGCCGTCTCCGGCCGCAGCCATGGCGTCGAGGACGACGTCGAGTTTTCCCCGCCGGCGAATGGCGGCGAAGCGTTCGGGCCGCAGGGAGTCACAACTCACGTTGACCCGTCGCAGCCCGGCGGCCGCCAACTCCCGGGCGACCTTGGCCAGTGCGGTGCCGTTGGTGGTCATGGCCAGGTCCTCGAATCCGAGCGCCGAGAGCCGCGCGATGAGCGAGGGCAGGCCCTTGCGGACCAGCGGCTCGCCGCCGGTGATACGGAGGGCGGAGACGCCGAGGTCCCTGGCCACCCGGGCCAACCGGATGATCTCGTCGAACGTCAGGAGTTCGCCTGTCGGGAGGAAGGAGAGCCCCTCTTCGGGCATGCAGTAGACGCAGCGGAGGTTGCAGCGATCGGTCACCGAAAGGCGGAGGTCGTTGTGGACCCTCCCGTAGCGGTCGACCAGTGGTCCGTCGAGCGGCATGGTCTGCACCGGCGCGTGAGTCACGCTCGGGACGACTGCGACGCGGGCTCACCGAGATGGCGACGGGCACCGGCGTCGTCACGACGCCCCCGGTTGGCTGATGGGGAGCGCGCAGGACGGGCGAGGAGTCGGCACCCAGCCGGTCGGGGTCGATGAGGAGCACGCTGACCTGCTCTCCGGCGTCCACGCCGGCGCCGTCGGGAAGCAGGATCAGCGCGTTGGCTTCGGCCATGGCGTGGAGTTGATGGGACTCCTGACCGCCGGTCGTGCGGACGCGCCACGAGGCAGGGTCGTCAAGCGTGAGCTGGGCCCGCAAGCAGGTGGAGCTTGCCGTCGGCCTTCCGGTGCAGGTCGACGTCCGGCGGTGGCGGAGACGATGGGCCGGTGCAGGACGTGATGGCCGCCCAGGCGCCGAAGGGCCGGGCGGACGAACAACTCGAAGCTGACCATGGCCGACACCGGGTTGCCCGGGAGCCCGAAGACCGGCGTCGCCGAATCGGCCAGGACTCCGAAGGCGAACGGCTTCGCCGGCCGGATGGCGACCTGCATCCAGCGCATCTTCCCGGCACTCAGTTTCTCCAGCACGACCCGCACCAGGTCGAGGTCGCCGACGCTCACGCCGCCGCTGGTCAGGATGGCGTCGCACGTCGATCGCCGCCGAGGACAACACCTCCACGAGCGCAGCCTCGTCGTCCCCGACGATCCCGAGGTCGATGCCGTCCCAGCCCTCGCGGCGGACGAGGGCCAGCAGGGTCCGGCGGTTGGCGTCGCGGATCTTGCCGGGAGGGAGCGGACCCGATTCCCGAGAAGAGCTCGTCGCCGGTGGAGAGCACCCCGACCCGCGGACGGGGATGCACGCGCACACGCTGCGCACCCTGATTGGCCAGCACGCCCAGGTGCGCCGGGTGTGAGGACGGTGCCCGCCGGGGCGATCACGTCGCCGATGGCCACGTCGCGGCCGGGCTGGCGGACGAAGTCGCCCCGTTGGAGCTGCACGCCCGATGACGACGCTGCCTCCATCCGGAGCTGTTTCGGTCTCTTCGATCATGCAGACGGCGTCCGCGCCGGCCGGAACCGGTGCGCCGGTCATGATGCGTGCCGCCTGACCCGGGCCGACGGTCTGTCCGAGGAGGTGGCCGGCCATGATGGAGCCGATCACCGTGAGACGGACCGGTGCCCCCGCGGTGTCGTCCGCCCGCACCGCGTAGCCGTCCATGGACGAGTTGGCGAACGAAGGGACCTCTTCGGTGGCGATCGACCGTCGTGCCGAGCACGCAACCGAGCGCGTCGTCGAGCGGCAAGTTCGACCGGAGGCAGCGGGCTCGCACAGCTCCGAGGACGAACCGTTGCGCCTCGTCGAGAGGGATCATGCCCGCCGGAGGGCTTCACTGCCGACCCGGCGGTCGAAGGCGAGGCGACCTATCGGGACTCCTGGGAGCACACGCTCCAGTCGGATCCGCCCTCCCAGGTCTCCCGCTTCCAGATGGGAACGGTGTGCTTGAGGGTGTCGATGCAGAACTCCGCGGCGGCAAATGCCTCAGCCCGATGCGGGGTCGACACGGCGACGACGACGGCGACCTCTCCGACTTCGAGCCGTCCGACCCGATGGAGGAGGGCCAGGCGGCCGATTTCCGGCCATCGGGCGCCGCGCTTGCGTTGCCACATCGGCGAGCCGCGGCACGACGTGCTCCTCGTAGGCCTCGTACTCCAGCGATGTCACGCCCGGCCCGCCCGTCGGAGTGATCGCGCACGGTGCCGCAGAACGTGACGATGCCGCCGCATTCGGGGACGCCGACCCACGTCCAGGCGTCGTCGACGGGGAGCGGGCCCCGCTGATGGCGATCCAGTCGCCGTCCGTCGGCGGCGCCACCTCCGCTCGGTCATGTCGGGACCCGGCGGTCATGTGCGGGACCCGGTGGATCGGACCGTCGCCATCGCGGAGCGAGGCGGCCTTGACCCCGGCGCGCAGCGAGATGATCTCGGCGCAGATGGAGACGGCGGTCTCCTCCGGCGTCCGGGCGCCGATGTCGATGCCGATGGGAGCCATGATCCGTCGCGATGTCGTCGGGCCCCACACCCTCAGCGCGCAGCCGTTCAACCCGGCCCTTGTGCGTGCTCGCGCGAGCCCATGGCGCCGATGTAGCCGACCTTGGTCTCCAACGCGCCGATGAGCGCGGGGATATCGAACTTGTGGTCGTGGGTGAGCACGCAGATGGCGTCCCCGGACCCAGGCGGTCCGCCACCTTGGCCAGATAGCGGTGGGGCCAGTCCGCCACCACCTCGTCGGCCTCGGGGAAGCGGGCGGAGGTGGCGAACACAGGGCGGGCATCGCACACGGTGACGTGGTAGCCGAGCACCTTGGCCACCCGTACCAGTGCGGCGGTGAAGTCGACCGCGCCGAAAATCAGCATGCGGGGCGGCGGCGCGAACACCTCGATGAACACCGTGATGTCGGTGCGCCCGGCTTCTCCGTGGGGACCGTAGTGGCGGGCCACGCTGTGACCGTGCTTCGAGCGCTCCCCGGGTGTCGCGGGTGACCACGCACGTCGAGGCCCGGCTCGCCCAGCGAGCCCATCGGCTCGGCTTCGGCGCGCACGACGAGCTTGGCGCCCAGGGGAGGAAGGACTTCGGCCTCGCCGTCTTCTCGGGGAGCGAGATCGATGACGGTGGCCCATGCCACCGGCTCCTCCGCGCGCAGGCAGTCGCGCACCAGGGCGAACAAGCCGTCCACTAGTCCAGCGGCTCCACGAAGATGCGAACGGTGCCGCCACAGGTCAGCCCGACGGAGAACGCCTCTTCGTCCGAGTAGCCGAAGGTGCAGAGACGGGGCTCTCCGCTGGCCAGTACCTCGAGCGCCTCGGCCACCACGGCGCCCTCGACGCACCCGCCCGATACGGATCCGGCCACCTCCCCCTGGTCGTTCACCGCCATGGCGGCTCCGGGATCGCGTGGACCCGAGCCGATCACGGCCACGACCCGGGCCAAGGCAACCCGGTGGCCGGCGCTCTGCCATTGTTCGATGTCGTCGAGCACGTCCTTCACAACTGCCCCTTTCGGACTCCGCCGCCCCTGGTGTGACGGAGACTCCCCACCCACACTAATAAGGGATCGGCCAATTATTGCCTTCCGCCTGGGAATCAGGCTTCACGATGGTGGCCCCGACCTGGGCCGACGCACCGGCAGGCTCAATGGGGTGCGCCTCCGGCGAGCAGCTCGAGCGCGTGGGGAAGGACGTCGACGACCGCCTCCAACGACTCGATCGCCCCCCTGGGGCGACCCGGGGACATTGAGGACGAGGCACTGGCCGACCGTGCCGGCGACGCCCCGCGAGAGGCGTCCGAGGGGGCTGACGGCGCGCATGGCCTCGGCCAGGCCGGGAGCCTCCCGCTCGATGACCGAGCGGGTTGCCTCCGGCGTGAGGTCGGTGGGGGAGAATCCGGTGCCGCCGGTCGTCACCAACAGTCCGGCGAACGATGAGGAGAGCTCCGTGAGGGCAGCCGCAACGGGCCGCACCCCGTCGGGAACGACCCGGCGTTCGACGACCCGGTAGCCGTGGTCGGCCAGCGCGGCGGCGAGCTCGTCGCCCGAACGGTCCTGGCGGGTGCCGCGGCTGACCGATTCCGAGACGGTCAGCACCTTGGCGTCGAGCTCAGGTCACCCTTGTGACGTTACCCCTGGTGACGCTGCCGACGATGCCGCAAGGGATCGCTGCCCGGGGCGGCCGGCCGAGGTGCGATACTGGCGGGATGGGCCGGACGTACGAGGTCATCGATCAGGGTCTCGCCGCATGGCTCGAGGCACAGCCGGTCTTCTTCGTCTCGACGGCGCCACTTTCGGCCGACGGCCTGGTGAACTGCTCGCCCAAGGGCAACCGGGACGAGTTCGTCGTCGTCGACGAGCGGACCGTGGCGTACCTCGACCAGACCGGGAGCGGCGTCGAGACCATCGCCCACCTGCGCGAGAACGGCCGGATCGTCGTCATGTTCTGCGCCTTCGCCGGGGCCGCCGCGCATCGTGCGCCTGCACGGGAGGGGCCGGGCGGTGCTGACCGACGACCCCGGCTTTCGCCGATCTGGCCGGTCGGTTCCCCGGGGGACGGGTGTGGGCGTGCGCTCGATCATCGTCGTCCGACGTGAGCCGGATCGCCGATTCGTGCGGGTACGGCGTCCCGTTCATGTCGTTCGAGGGTCACCGACCGCACCATGGACCAATGGTCGACCCGGAAGGGCCCCGAAGGGCATCCGGAACTACTGGGCCGAGAAGAACGCCAAGAGCCTCGACCAGCTCGACGGGCTGCACCATCAACTAGGCGAGATAGCCGGGTAGCCGGGCCTCACGGTTGCCGCATGGCCGTCGCAAAAAGGGTGGTCCTGGATACTCCCCACTAAGGTGAGTCCCCGAGGGCGTGTCGACGCTGAGGATGGTCGCGGATGGTCCAGATTTCTGTCGAAGTGAACGGCACCAGGCACCGGAACGATGTCGAGCCGAGGCAACTTCTCGTGCAGTACATCAGGGAGACGCTCGGGCTGACCGGGACGAATATCGGGTGCGACACCAGCTCGTGCGGGGCCTGCACCGTGCTGCTCAACGGAGAGTCGGTCAAGTCGTGCACGCTGCTGGCGGTCCAGGCCGACGAGGCCGAGATCGTGACCATCGAAGGCCTCGCCGGCCCGGACGGGACATTGCACCCCGTGCAGGAGGCGTTCCGCGAGCATCATGCCTTGCAGTGCGGCTACTGCACCCCGGGCATGGTGATGGCGGCCGTCTCGCTGCTGGCCGAAGAGGACCAGCTCGATGAGCGGGGCGTGCGCGAAGGCCTCGAGGGGAATCTCTGCCGATGCACCGGCTATCACAACATCGTGCAGGCGGTCCTCGCCTGTGCCGGTGATCGTGGTGCACTGGCGGATGGTGCACTGGCGGATGGTGCACTGGCGGAGCGAGCGCATGATTCCCGCTGCCTTCGACTATGTCCGGGCTGCTTCGGCCGAGGAAGCGATCGCCCTCCTGGTCGAGCACGGCGACGAGGCCAAGTTGGTCGCCGGCGGCCATTCGCTCCTGCCCCTGATGAAGCTGCGACTCGCCATCCCGGCGGTGCTCGTCGACATCGGAAGGGTGCCGGATCTTTCGTACATCGAGGAGCGTGGCGACGAGATCGCCATCGGTGCCTTGGCGCGCCACCACGACCTCGAGACGTCGGCGTTGCTGAAGGCGGAAGTTCCCGTTGCTGGCCTTCACCGCCCACCAGGTAGGTGATCCGCAGGTGCGCCACCGGGGCACGCTCGGCGGCACGCTGGCCCATGGCGATCCGGCCTCGGATCTTCCCGGCCACCGTCCTGGCCCTCGGAGGCACGCTTGTCGCCCAGGGGCCCGACGGCCGGAGGGAGATCGCCGCGGCCGACTTCTTCCGCGGGTTCCTCGAGACCGCCTTGCAGCCTGACGAGATGCTGGTCGAGGTGCGGGTGCCGAAGGTGGCCGGGCGCCGGATGGTCATTCCAGAAATTCAACCGCCGGGCCCAGGACTGGGCCATCGTCGGTGTGGCGGCGGTCGTCAACGGCACCACCGGCATCGCACTCATCAACATGGGATCGACGCCACTGCGGGCCACGGCGGTCGAAGAGGCAGTGGGCGGCGGCGCGTCTGCCGCGGACGCTGCCGCGGCCGCCGACCAGGGCACAGATCCACCGAGCGACATCAACGCGTCCTCGGAGTACCGCCGGCACCTCGCGACCGTCCTGGTCCGCCGGGCACTCGAGGAGGCAACCGCATGACCCTTGGCGCAGGAACATTCTCGGGCAAGCCCGTACGGCGGGTCGAAGACCCCGACCTTCTGCGGGGGGCGGGGACGTACGTCGACAACCTGAAGATAGACGGCATGCTCACGCTGTACTTCGTGCGCTCTCCGATCGCCCACGCAACGATCCGGTCGATCGACCTCAAGGCGGCTCGAGAGATGCCGGGGGTGCGTCGGCGTGTACAGCGCAGACGACCTCGATTTCCCGAACGCCCCGGCGCTGATGCTGCTGCATCCGGCCGCGATCCGGCCCTTCGCTGGCCAAGGGCACCGTCAACTTCGTCGGCGACCCGGTCGTCGTGGTCGTGGCCGAGTCACGGGCCCTGGCGATGGACGCCGCCGAATTGGTGGAGATCGACTACGAACCGCTCGGGGCCGTCGTCGACATGGAGGATGCACTCGATCCCGATTCCCCGCTGCAGTTCGAGTCGATGGGCAGCAACGTCATCATCGGATTGCGCGCCGGCAGCAAGGACCCCCTCGCGGACGCCGACGTCGTCGTCCGCGGCCGTTTCGAGAACCAACGGGTGGCGGTGGTGCCCATGGAGGGGAGTGCCATCGCCGTCGATCCGACCGGCGACCGATTTTGACCTCACCGTGCATCTGTCCTGCCAGATGCCCCACATGATCCGAGGCGTCCTGGCGGGGCTGTTGGGCCTCGATCCGGAACGGGTGCGGGTGATCGCGCCGAACGTCGGTGGTTCGTTCGGTGGCAAGCACCTGTCGGCGGAGGGTGTCGTGGCGGCCAAACTGGCGCTCGAGCTCCGCCGCCCGGTGAAGTGGGTCGAGACCCGTTCGGAGAACATGGTCGCCTTGTCGCACGGTCGCGGCCAGGTGCAGTACGTGGAGCTGGGCCTCAAGCGGGACGGCACGTTCGTGGGGATGCGCTGCCGGATGATCGGCGATGCCGGAGGCTACGGAGGTTTCGGCGGGATCCTCGTGCTCGGCCAGACCAAGATCATGGCCCAGGGCGTGTACCACATTCCGCAGATCGCTTTCGATGTGGCCGTCGTCGCCACCAACACCACGCCGATGGGCGCCTACCGGGGCGCGGGTCGTCCCGAGGCGGCCGCGTTCATCGAGCGGATCGTCGACATGGCGGCCGACGAGCTCGGCATCGATCCGATCGAGATACGCCGCAAGAATTTCATCCAACCCGACGAGTTCCCGCTGACCACGGTCATGGGAGCCGACTACGACAGCGGCGATTACGAAGCGGCGCTGGACGAGGTCGCTGCGCATCGCCGACTACGACGCGCTCCGTCGCGAGCAGGCCCGAAGGCGCCAGAACGGCGATCGGCTGCAGCTCGGCATCGGGGTCTCCTGTTACGTCGAAGTCACCGGCGGCGGGGCGGAGTTCGCCGAAGTCGAGGTCCACGACGACGGGATGATCACCGTCAAGGCGGGGACCTCCGCGCACGGCCAGGGTCACGCCACGGCGTTCTCGCAGATCGCGGCCGATCAGTTCGGCGTGCCGATCGAGCAGATCCGCTACGTGCAGTCCGATACGGCACTGGTCGCCCGCGGCGGTGGGACCGGAGGCTCCCGTTCGGTCCAGCTCGGTGGGACCGCGGTGCTCCAGACGTCCAAGTTGGTGGTCGAGCGGGCCAAGGAGCTCGTGGCCGAGATGCTCGAGACGGCGCCCGAGGACATCGTCGTGATCGGTGACGGCCGGCTGGGCGTCGCCGGTGTCCCGAGCAAGGCCCTCGCCTGGGCCGAGGTGGCGCGGGTGGCCGCGGACCGGGGTGAGCCGCTCCTGGTGCAGCACGACACGGCGAAAGCGGGTTCGACGTTCCCCTTCGGGGCCCACGTCGCTGTCGTCGAGGTCGACACCGAGACCGGACGCGTCGTCCCGGTGCAGCATTTCGCCGTCGACGACTGCGGCGTGATCGTGAATCCGCTGCTCGTCGACGGCCAGGTCCACGGCGGGCTGGCATCGGGCATCGCCCAGGCGTTGTGGGAGCAGTTCCTCTACGACGCCGACGGCAATCCGATCACCTCCACCCTGGCCGAGTACGGCATCCCCAGTGCGGCCGAGCTGCCGTCGTTCGCCACGGCACACACCGAGACGCCATCGCCGACGAATGAGCTCGGCGCCAAGGGCATCGGCGAGTCCGCGACCGTGGGCTCCACCCCCGCCGTGCAGAACGCGGTGGTCGACGCGGTCAGCCACCTCGGCATCCGCCACATCGACATGCCGTGTACCCCCGAGCGTGTCTGGCGGGCGATCAGCGATGCACGTGCGGGAACGTTGCCCGATCCGTGGCGGGAGCCGCCGAGTGAAATGGCGGCCTTCCCGAGGGAGGATGCCGCGGGCGAGGACCTCGAGCGTGGCGCCGAGAGCGTCAATCTTTGACGACCGGCACCGGGCGCGCGCGCCGCCCTCCCGAAGACGCCCGACGACGTGCGGCATGCCCTCGAGGGGCACGGGTACCTCGCCGACGACGGACTGGCCACGGCGATCTTCCTGGCCATGGTGCTCCACCGTCCGCTCTTCCTCGAGGGGGAGCCCGGTGGGGGCAAGACCGAGGTGGCGAATGCCTTGTCCGCATGGACCGGCGGGGAGTTGGTCCGTCTCCAGTGTTACGAAGGAATTGACGTCAGCCAGGCGGTCTACGAGTGGGATTTCGCCCGACAACTGCTCCATCTCCGGGCCGCCGAACTCCGGGGCACCGCACGCCGGGGCACCGCGGGCGGTGCAGAAGATGTGCACATCATTGAGGACGAGTTGTTCTCCGAACGCTTCTTGGTGCGGCGTCCGCTCCTGCGCGCGATAGCTCCCCGCTCCGACGGTCTCGCCCCGCCGGTCCTCATCATCGATGAGGTCGACCGCGCCGACGATGAGTTCGAGGCGTTCCTTCTCGAGGTCCTGGCCGACTACTCGGTGACGGTCCCTGAGCTCGGGACGTTTCGCGCCGAGGAGCCGCCCCTCGTGGTGCTGACGTCGAACCGCACCCGCGACGTGCACGACGCGCTCAAGCGGAGGTGTCTCTACCACTGGGTCGAACACCCGGACTTCGAACGCGAGGTGGCGATCGTGCGCCTCAAGGCACCCGAGGCCGGCGAGCAGTTGGCCCGTCAGGTCACCGCTGCGGTGCAGGTCGTCCGGGGGATGGGTCTCTACAAGGCGCCCGGGGTGGCGGAGACCATCGACTGGGCCCAGGCCCTGGCCGCACTCGGCAGCACGCAGCTGGACGAGACGGCAGTCGAGCGCACCCTCGGGAGCATCCTCAAATACCGCGAGGACATCGAGCGGGTCTCGACGGGCGACCTCGCCACTCTGGTCGAGGAAGCCACGCGACGTGCCTGAACGTCACAGTGTGGCTGAACATCGCAGTGTGGCTGAACGTCATGCTGCGTCGACCCTCAGCCATCTGGTCTCGTTCGCACGGAGCCTTCGCCGGGCCGGTGTGGCCGTGCCGGTGGACAATGTCGTGCAGTACGTGCGGGCCATCGATGCCGTGGGGATCGACCGGCGCGACAGGGTCTACTGGGCGGGGAGGAGCGTGCTGATCCACCGCCAAGAGGATGTCGTGACCTATGACCGGGTCTTCGACTCGTTCTGGTTGGGCGCTGCCCCGTCAGCGGATGCTCTCCCGCCTCCGTCACCCGAACAGTCCGTCGACCAGGAACGTGACGAACTCGTCGATGCACCGGCGAGTGACGACGAACCGCCCCGCCAAGTTTCCCTGGTCAGCTACAGCGATATCGACCAGCTCCGGCGCAAGGACTTTGCTGCGTGCTCTCCCGAAGAGCTCGAGGAGATCTCGCGCCTCCTTCGCGAGACACGCGTCAGGGCCACCCACCGTTCCCGGAGGATGCGCCGGTCCAAGCGCTGACCGCGGGCGTCACGATCCGAGAGCGACCATGCGGCGCACGTTGCGGTCGGGAGGCGAGGTCGTCCGCCTCGTGCACCGGGAGCCGTCGTTGCGGCCGCGCAGGATCGTGCTCTTGTGCGACGTGAGCGGATCGATGGAGCCGTACGCCCGCGCGCTGCTGCGCTTTCTCCATGTCGCCGTGGCCGGTCAGGGCAAGGTGGAGGCATTCGCCGTGGGGACCCGGCTCACGCGTCTCACCCGACAGCTTTCCTCGCGGGATCCCGACGCCGCCTTGCAGCAGGCGATCGAGCAGGTACTGGACTGGTCGGGCGGGACCCGGCTGGGGGAGGGGATCAGGACCTTCAACGATCGCTTCGGCATGCCCGGCATGGCCCGCGGGGCGATCGTGGTGATCCTGTCCGACGGGTTGGACCGGGGCGATCCGTCGGTCCTGGCCGGCGAGATGGCCCGGCTCCGTCGCGCCGCCCACCGGACGATTTGGGTCAATCCGCTGAAAGCATCCGCGGGGTACGAACCTCTGGCCCGCGGGATGGCGGCTGCGCTGCCCTACATCGATCAATTCGTCGAGGGTCACTCTGCCGCCTCACTCGATGCCCTCGTGGGCATGATCTCGACCAGCGAGTAATGAGCGTCGCCGCCGTCGTCCTGGCCGCTGGAGGAGGTACCCGCTTCGTCGGTACCGAGCACAAGCTCCTGGCCGAGTTCCGGGGCCGGCCTCTCGTGTCGTGGGCGCTCTCGGCCGCGGCCGGTGCCTCCCTTGACGAGGTGGTGGTCATCGTCGGAGCGGTGGATCTGGGGGCTGTGGTGCCGCAGGGCGTACGGGTGATCGAGAATCGCGAATGGGCGAGCGGGCAGGCTTCTTCCCTGCGGGCGGCAGTGGTGTGGGCCGTCGAACGCAGGCACGAGGCCATGGTGGTGGGGCTGGGGGACCAGCCGCTGGTGCCATCGTCGGCCTGGGCTGCCGTGGGCGCTGCGGCCAGCCCCATAGCGGTCGCCACATTCAGCGGCCAGCGCCGGCCTCCGGTTCGGCTTGATCGCTCGGTCTGGGCACTTCTGCCCACGACCGGGGACGAGGGGGCCAGAGTGCTCATGAAAGAACGGCCGGACCTGGTGTGCGAAGTAGCTTGCGAGGGCGAGCCGGCCGACATCGACAACGAGGAGGATCTCACCCGATGGAACTGAAGAACGACTTTCACGTTTCGGTACCGATCGATGTCGCATGGGAGGTGCTCACCGACCTCGAGCGGGTTGCGCCCTGCCTGCCCGGCGCCGAATTGCAAGAGGTCGAGGGCGACGAGTACCGGGGGATCGTGAAAGTGAAAGTGGGGCCCATCTCCGCGCAGTACAAGGGGACCGCCCGCTTTCTCGAGAAGGACGATGAGCAGCATCGTGCGGTGTTGTTGGCCGAGGGGCGCGACACGCGTGGCCAGGGCAATGCCTCGGCTACCGTGACCGCGATCGCCACCTCCGACAATGGCGGTACCACCGTCTCCATCGTCACCGACATGGCCATCACGGGGAAGGTTGCCCAATTCGGTCGGAGTGTGATGGGCGATGTCAGCGCCAAAATGCTGGACGAGTTCGCCCAGAGACTCGAAGCGGACGTCCTCTCACAGGGCTCCGCGCCGGAGCCTGCTGAGACGGCCGGCGAAGCCACGGCCGAGACCGACGGGGCCGCGGAAAGTGCGGATCCCTCCCCAGTCCGGGCTATCCATTCGGTTCCCGCCGAACCGGTCGATCTCCTCGGCACGGCCGGGCCCTCGGTCGTGAAAAGACTCGCCCCGCTCGCGGCCGGACTGATCCTCCTCCTGGTGTGGTCCCGCCTGCGCCGACGCCGGCGGCTTGCCCGGGGCTGAGTGCCGCCTTCTCTCCGGGGGCCAGGGCCAGACTGGAGCCGTGCTGCTGATCGATGCCGCGAACGTCATCGGATCCCGTCCGACGGGCTGGTGGAAGGATCGCTCAGGCGCGGCCCGCGATTTTGTGGAAAAGATTCGTCGCGCCGCCAGGGCGGAGGTGTTCGCCGAGCCGGTGGTCGTGGTGCTCGAGGGGCAGGCCCGGGGCGGTGTCGAGCCGGGAGTGGCTGACGGCGTCACCGTCCTCCATGCACCGGGCAGCGGCGACGACATGCTCGTCTCCTTCATCGCCGCCACGGCCGATCGGGTCACCCTCGTGTCTGCGGATCGGGCGTTGCGCCAGCGCGCCGAAGAGGGCGGGGCCGGCGTCGCCAGACCCGGGTGGTTCCTCGACCTGCTCGACGGATCGGACTCCTGAGCCCGGGCCGTCGACACCCGTCGGACCGGGCGGCGAGTCCCCGTGACGGCTCAGCGAGGATCGGCGACAGAACCGCCGCGATGGCGGTGAGAACCAATGAGGGAATCGCCGCCTCGGTCATCGCCGGAATGTTACGGGGGCAACCATTCCGGGCCTCGAATGGTGTCGACCATCGAAACGGACCGGCTGATTACCCGGTCCGGTAGCGCGTGGCGAGCTCGGGACTCTGGGCGCCGAAAGCCGCGAGGTCAGCGTCAAAAACAGCATCGAGGAGCCGGGGGTCTTCGACCCCCGGCGCGCAGACGACCTCGCCGAGTTCCAGGCCACGCAGAGCGGCGGTGACGACATCCTGTGAGGCCATGCGGGGTACTGCGCTGAGGTCGAGGCCTTGGCGCTCGTGGAACTCGGTCGCCACCACACCGGGGCAGAGGACCTGCACGGTGACCCCGGTGCCTTCGAGCTCGGCCGACAGGGCCTGCGACATCGCCACAAGATGGGCCAGGCTGCCGGCGTACACGGCACGGTAAGGCATCTGGGAGGGTGGGGCAGGGCCGCTGAAGGCGATCATTCCGGCGACGTTGATGATCGTGCCTTCACCACGGGCCTGCATGCCCGGGAGGGCGGCCCGGGTGAGCATCGTGGGGGCGATGACCTTGACGTGGACGAGTTCCCGGGCCTTCTCGGCGGAAAGTTGTGCGAGCGGCATGTAGTGCGCCACGCCCGCATTGTTGACGAGCAGGTCCAGCGGCTCTGCGGCACAGACCTCGGCGACGGAGTCCACCCCGTCGTCGGTGGACAGGTCAGCCACCATGACCTTGACGATCTGCCCGGGGAGGGAGGCGGCGAGCGCCTCCAGGCGGTCGCGCCGTCGCCCCACGACCACCAGGTCATAGCCGTCGGCGGCGAGCCGTTCGGCGAATGCGTGGCCGATGCCCGACGAGGCGCCGGTAACGAGTGCGAGCTTGCTCACGAGTGCTGTTCCCTTCGATGGCGGACCACCCTTGGATTCTGGCTCACGGGAAGGCCGGCTCATAGAGAGGGTTGGCACACAGGGAGGCTGCCACACAGGGAGGCTGCCACACAGGGAGGCTGCCACACAGAAGAAGGATGGCACCGTGGCGCCATCCTTCTTCGTGCAGTTCTGCTGCGGCTCCGGATTACGACTTCGTGGCGCACTCCGGCGTCAAACCGTATTTCTCGGTGAACTTTCCGTGCGCTGTGGTCATCCAGAACCAGCAGTCGGTGAGGTTCGGCTTGCCGGCCGTGAACGTCAGAGGCGGCGCCATGCCTCCCAGCGTCTCGCCCTTGAACGAATGAAGCCCCTTGAGGATTTCGGCCGAGGTAATGGTGTTCCCCGGGCTCCCGTCCTCGACGGCTTTGGCCAACATGAGTCCGCTGGTCCAGGCTTCATCGACTTCACCGTTGTAGTTGGGGCTGCTCATAAGGGAGGGCTGGTACTTCTTGAAGGCCGCGACCATCTCCTTGGTCGCTGGAGTATTGGTTACGTTGAAGGGAATCTGCGGTTCGAAGGCGAGCAGATTGTTCTCGAGCCCGGGCGTCGATGTGAATTGGATACCGACCGCCCCGTCGCTGGCGACGATGGTCGGGTCGTAGCCCTGCGCGGCGCAATCCTTCGCGACTGACTGCACCACGGTGACCGAGTCGCCGATGAAGAGAGCCTTGACGCCGGCCTGCTGCGCGGCCAGGCATTCGGCCGCGTAGGACGGCGCCGAGAAGGAGATCTGCGTGTTGTAGGCCAGCTTCACGCCGTACTTCGGGCCGATGGCCTCGAGCGGGGCCACCAGTTCCTGGCAGGCAGCCGCTTCGGCGCAGTACATCACGCCGAAGTTCGTGGAGCCGACCTTCTTTGCCGCCAACGCCACTGCAGCGGGCAGCGAGTCGTCTGTCTGCCCCGGAAAGAAGAAGTCCGGGTCGGTGAAGAACTGGATCGCCGAGCCGTCGGCTCCCACGATCGGGATGTGCAGGCCATCGACGTACTGTTGCCACGACGAGGGACTTCCGGCCAGAGAGACGATGGCCTGTACGTGGTCCTGGGTCACGAATTTGTGCACGTCCGCAGAGGACGTGGCCGGGTTGGCGGAGTCGTCGGCCAGGAAGAGCTTGATCTGGTGCCCGTCGATGCCGCCATGCGCGTTGGTCCAATCGACAAACGCCTCATAGGCGGATCGATTGATGACCACGCTCGACGCCTGCGGGCTCGTGCAGCTACAGATGTAACCGAGTGCAATCGGCGCCTTCGTCGCGGCGCCGCTCGGTGCCGAAGTAAGGACGAACCCGGCCATCGTCAGCGCGCATGCTGCCGCCGTCGCTGCGACCCGGGACAGAAAAGTGGATCGTTTCATATGCCCCCCCCTAAAAATGCCATCACCTACAAGTTTGTGACAGTAACAATAGTTACGATCGCTGGCAATCGGTTTTGTCGATAGCGGTATTTATCCCTCCTGAACTGGGAGTATCAGTATTGCTGCGTCCATGAACGACGGAGCGCAGGAGGAGGCGGACGGCGCCCGGGCCTGGTCGGAGCCCTCGGCCTCACCGAGGTTGCACACGAAGAGCCGCCTCGCCGCACGGGGGGATGCACGATCACGTGCAGGTCGCGAACCACGGGTCGCGACGCGAAACGGCCCCGCTGGCGAGAGCGGGGCCGAAACGCATACCTCATCGGCAGCGGGGCAAGCGTACCCATACGGTCTGGGAATTGCCTGAGGCTCCGCACAAACCCGTGCTTCGGTGCGGAGACCACCCGGTGTACTCTGACGAGACCTTCGATAGTGAGGGATCGTCACCTTTAGGGGGTGATCCCCGCGTCGACTGCACGAGCAGAACGGCCGCTCTCCGGCGCTGCATCCGCGCCCCCGGCGCCCAGGCAACTGAAATTCCCTGAGCCCGATTGGCAACTTTCGGACATTCTGAGCGAGTTCGCCCGGACGATGCTGACGGATTTCCCCATTCAGGGGATTTTGGATCACCTCGTGCACCGGATCGTCGAGGTGATGCCGGTCACTGGTGCGGGCGTCTCGCTGATATCGGCGACGACTGCGCCCCATTTCGTGGCGGCGTCCGATGGATTGGCGTTGGCCTACGAGGAGTTGCAGACCGAGCTCGAGGAGGGTCCCTGCATTGTGGCGTACCGAACCGGCCAACCCGTGGCCATCCCCGATCTCCGGGAGGAGAGCCGATTCGCATCCTTCTCCACGCGGGCGCTCGAGGCCGGTCTCTCCGCCGTCTTTACGTTTCCGCTACGCCAGGGAGAAAAGCGGTTGGGGGCGTTGGATCTGTACCGGAGCACGGCAGGACCCCTCACGGCGGAAGCCATGGTGGCCGCGCAGACGTTGGCCGACGTGGCCTCCGCGTACTTGGTCAACGCACAGGCGCGCGCCGACCTTGTCGATTCCTCCGCACGCGCCCATGCGAATTCTCTCCACGATCCACTTACCGGGTTGCCCAACCGGGTTCTTCTGATCGAGCGGATTGAGCACGCCCTCCTGAGTCGTCGTCGCACGGCCAAACGCGTCGCCGTTCTCTTCATCGACCTGGACGGTTTCAAGCGGGTAAACGATGGATTCGGCCACCAGACCGGCGATGATCTCCTCGTCGCGGTGGGCACCCGGATTTCGGGCATCCTTCGCCCCGGGGACACGCTCGCCCGGCTTTCGGGAGATGAGTTCGTCATCGTGTGCCCTGAAATTGATGAAGAGCACGAGGTGGAAGGAATTGCGGCGCGCCTCGACCATGCCTTCTCGGTACCGTTCACCCTGGAGGGGATATTCGTGCACGTGACGGCCAGCATCGGCGTGGCCTTCGCGAATTCCGGCGACAGCCCCGAGCAGATCCTGCACAACGCGGACATCGGCATGTACCAGGTGAAGCGCTCCGGCGGCGCCGGTCACGGGATTGTCGATCCTGAGGAGCAGGCGCTCACCGACTCCAGCGACTCTTTGCAACGGGACCTGGGTCATGCCATCGTCCGGCACGAGCTCCGGCTGGAGTATCAGCCGGTGGTTCGCCTCAGGGACGGCCGCGTCGTCTCGGTGGAGGCGTTACTCCGATGGGACCACCCGATCCGGGGACCAATTTCGCCGTCACTCTTGATCCCGTTCGCGGAGGAATCAGGCGACATCGTCGAGATCGGGGAGTGGGTGTTGGAGCGCGCCTGCGTCGATCGCCATCGCTGGGAGGACGTGACCGGCGACGAGCCGTTCATGATGGGCGTCAATATTTCGGCCCATCAGATGCTGGCGCCCGGGTTCGCCGCCATGGTGGAGTCGGTGCTGGCCCGGACAGAGACCGAGCCGAGTCAGCTCTGCCTGGAGATCACCGAAGGAGCGTTTGTGCGCGACGCCCGACGCGCGCTCGATGTGCTGTCGCGCCTCAAACAATTGGGCATCGTCGTGGCGCTCGACGATTTCGGAACGGGGTATTCGTCGCTGCGCTATCTGATGGAATTCCCGGTGGACATCCTGAAGATCGACCAGAGCTTCATCGCGAAGCTCAACGAAGGCAATGCCAGTTACGCCATTGTGTCGAAGACAATTGAGCTGGCGCACCTTCTCGGTCTCGTGGTCGTCTGCGAAGGCGTCGAGACAACCAAGCAATACGGCTACGTGGCGGCACTGACGAGCGACTACTCGCAGGGTTTCTACTTCTCACGGCCGATGACGGCCGACATGGTCGACGAGAGTGCGGGGACAGCTGCCGGGGGAGATTGGATAATCGAGGTCAGCGAGATCCGATAAGTGTCGACGTGCAGGTGACAGACTGGGGCGGTCATGGCCACCCGCGACCTGATCCGAGACATCGTCGAAGCTGGCCAGGCCACCATCTTCGATCCGTCCAGCAAGACCGAGGTGAACGACGCCCTCATCACAGCGACCATTGCCGCCTGTTACGCACTCGGCGAGCTCCTCGACGACCTGATGCGACGAGTGGCGAGCCTCGAAGAGCACGGTGTGCCTGCAGATTTACGCCTCCAACTCGACAGCATTCAGGAGGAGCTCCTCACCTTGGCCAATGCCGTCAAGAAGTCGGCGAAGACGAAGAAAAAGAAGAGGAACAAGAAGGACCAGTACTGAAGGTCCCGCCTGTGCCCTAAAGGAGCGCAGCCAGAATGTCCCCGAGGGTCCGGTCGTCGGGTGCATCCGGAAGCGGCAGGTGGTCCTGCACGTGATACCGGTTGCGCCGGCCGTCCTTTTCCTTGATCACATAGCCGGCCTCGGTCAGATCGTTGACGAGGTCGAAGGCCCGGCGTTCGGTGATGCCGAGACGATCGGCGAGATCGCGTAAGCGCATATCCGACTCCTGAGCGAGGCACAGCAGGGCGCGACCGTGGTTGGAAAGAAGGCTCCACATAGCTATGTAGGAAATATATCAAAATAAATCTGGAAATACATTGCTTGTAATACATAACTAGCGTAGAATTTCTACGTAGCCCTCGAACGTCCGTAAACAACGGTGTCTATTTCGGGGCTCAGAAGGACCTCCGATGCTCGATGCACCCTTCAGCCTTCGGCTGCGCCCGTCGTCTCGTCATGGAACGAGCGACGGTGGACATCGCTTGCCGAAGACATCAGGAAGCATGCGCCAGCGCCTCGTCCTGATCGTCGTGGCCTGCACCGCCCTCGGCGGGCTGTTCCTAGCCGGCTTCGGCGGAGTAGCCAGTGTGGGCGCGGCAGTCGCACCCGCGGCCACCCAGTGCGACCCCCCGGCCTATCCGACAGGTGCCGGCTTCGAGGTGAGCTGCACCATCACGATCGACAACACGGTGACTTCCACCGGATTGACCGCGTCGTCGATCACTGCCACAGCGTGCTTGGCGGCTGCCGGCGTCCTTCCGCCCTTTGGCTGCACCACCGTCGTGACGACATCCAACCAGCTCGTGTCCACCGTGAATCAGTGCAATGGAATCGCTGATGGCGGCGGGAGCAATGTCACCTGCAGCGTCTCAGTGATTAATACGATCCCCGCGGCGACGAACTCGGTGGGTGTGACGGTCAATCAGTGCATCGGCTCAGGGACCGGTGGTGGCACCCAACCCACAACCGTGTGCGCGCCGGTGGCTAGTACGACCGGTGCCACTGTGACGCAATGCAACGGATCGGCGACGGGAGGGGGTGGATCGATGCGGGTCAAGTGCACTGAAACCGGTGGTGCGACAGCCCTGCCGATCACCATCAACCAGTGCAATGGCTCGGCGAACGGCGGTGGGAGCACCGTGACTTGTACGACCGCATTTACGAACAACTTCCTCGCTGTCGCCACCACTCCGACACCGACAGCCACGCCCACACCGACGGCGACCGCGACAGTTCCCGCGAAAGCGGGGACTTCGACGGCAGCGAAGGCACCCGCAAGTGGTTCAGGGGTGACCGGGAAGACGGGGTCCGCGAAAGCGGTTGGCGGATCGACGGGCTCTACCCTCGGCACCCTCGGTTTCGTTCCCGCCGGCGCCCCGCAAACGGGGTTCGGAGGAGCGGCCCACAGCAATCACCACGTCGTTGTCCTTCTCGGTTCGGGCCTTCTGATTGCAGCCGGACTGGCGTTGGCTCTCGTCACGCGCCGACGTCGGGTTCGTGTCGCCCCGACCGCCGATGATCGTTCATGACGTCGGACCCCTCCGAAGGGGGCTTACGACGTTCACACCGTAAGTGGTGGGCGCTGGCCGCGGGCCTGCTCGTCCTGGGCGGTGCCGGACTGGCGTTCGGCTTGCAGAGTCAACCGCGCTCGTTGGCCGGTCCGACCACCAACCACGTCGTGCCACCGCACGGCGTGGCCGGCAGTACCAAGAGCGTCCCGACGAACGTCGTCGTGCCACCCCTGGCGGATCGCTCGACGCCGCTCACGCTGACGATTCCAGCGATCGGATTGACGAAGCCGCTGGCGCTCCTCGGAGTGAATATCGACGGCACGGTGCAAGTTCCGACCGACATACAACAGCCCGGTTGGTACCAATTCGGACCATCGCCGGGGCAGGCGGGCTCCGCTGTCATTCTGGGTCACGTCGACTCCTACCGTGGTCCCGCCGTGTTCTTCAAACTGCGGGACCTGGTCGCAGGTGATCTTATCGGGGTGACCATGGCGAACGGATCAACGGCGAAGTTCAAGGTCACTTCGAGCGCCATGTACCTCAAGACGCAGTTCCCGTCCCAACTCGTCTACAACGCACAGGGTGGGAGCACGCTCCAGTTAGTCACGTGCGGGGGAGTGTTCGACTCGCACACGGGCCACTACCTCTCCAATGTGGTGGTCTATTCGTCGCTGGTTTCGACCACCCCGGCGACGACCCCGGTGACGACTCCGGCCGCAAGCAGCAGCACGCCCGGCCTCTAGGGGTACTCAGTCTGTGTCGTGGATGTGCTCCGCCACTGTTGTGGCGAGCGCCGCGGGGCACTGCCACGTTCCCGCGGCGTTGTCCTGAAATCCCATGAAGTGCTCGACCAGGCAGGATGCCACGGCATCGGTGGGTGACCACGAAGTTCCCGCCGCAGCGTCGGCCACCTCTTTGAGCAAACTCGGGACCGCGTCATTCTGAGTCTCGGCGTTGGCCAGTTCGTGGGCGACGAGAGCGAGCGTCGGTGTACCGGCGAACGTCGTGTGCTCGAGTCCTGCCTCACCGTAGGTGCATCCGGTGCCGGACCCCGAAATGGGGCCGCAATAGGTGGCGGTGTCGCCCATGGTCCACGTCCAGTTCGATCCTGGCTCCATTCCGGAGGCCTCCACCTCTGCCACCAGTGCGGCGACGGATCCACTCACGGGCGTGGCGGCCGTCGCCGCGACAATCGCCGTGGGGGTGGGCGTGACGGTGGGCGCTGCGATGGGCGCAGTGGCGATGGGCGTGACGGGAATAGACGCGGCACCCGGGGTCGGGGAGTCTTTTGTCGCACTCGCGGCATCGGATGCGATCGCTGCAGGCGAGGTCTGCGTGGAGGGCCCGCTTGCGAGAAATGTCAGCCCGGACGCGGCCAGGACGGCGCCCGTTGCCAGCGCTGCCCACAAGGTGCGCCTCCGAAAGCGAGTGGATGGGTGTTTCGGTGCTTCAACCATGTGTTGAAAGAGTAGTTCTTCAACATAGTGTTGTCAACACATAGTTGAAGAAGGTCGGCCGACTTGGTAGGATGAGTCCATGCCAGAACTGGAATTGCTGATCGAGCAGCTCATCGAAAGCGGCCGAGACCAGGCCGTTGCCGGGGTGCCCGACGGGCTCGAGGCGGGATTGGCCACGCTGCAATTCGCCGATCAGCTCCGACGAGCGGCGGATCGGTTGTGTCAGGAAGCAGCCGCGAGCGGACGACGATCCGGCGCCAGCTGGCGGCAGATCGGGGAAGCCGTGGGGGGAATTACGCCACAAGGCGCTGAGCACCGGTTCAGTCGTGCCGCGAAGGAGCGACGCTCGAAAGCATCCAAGGTTGTCTGGGCGGCCAAAGAACGCCGCTCTCCTTCCCCTCACTGACCGACACGGCCATTGCCACTGCCGGCCGTAGGGCCGGGAGGGGTTGTCCGAAATGGGCCCCCCTCAGAGGAGGAATGCGCCTCCACGTTGCGAACGGCCCCTTATCCCTCCTACCTGGGAAAATCGGCTGGTCCTACACGTCCTGAGGTGTAGACTTGAGAGGCCTTCAAAAGTGAGGGCCTGTCCATACAAGGACGAGGCTTCGTGTCGATCGAATGTCTGCGTATGTCGGCGGGTCACGGGCGGTTGCCAGCTGCCCTGCGGTTCGTGGTGAACGGCCTTTTGGCGTGACCACGACAGAGCACAGACTTTCCGACGTGCTGAGCGAATTCGCCAGCACAATGCTCACAGATTTTCCCATCCAAGGGATCTTGGACCAGCTCGTGCGCCGCATCGTCGAAGTCATGCCGATCACGGGCGCCGGCGTGACGCTGATTTCGGACACCACCAGCCCGCACTATGCGACTGCGTCGGACAGCGCGGCGCTGCAGTACGAGAAATTGCAGACAGAACTCAACGAAGGGCCCTGTATCGTCAGCTACCGCTCGGGCGAAGCCGTCGCCATCGCCGACCTCCGCCAGGATCGGCGCTTCCCCCTGTTCACACCGCGAGCGGTTGCCGCGGGGCTCTCGGCGGTCTTCACCTTCCCCTTGCGCCAAGGGGACAAACGGCTGGGCGCACTCGATCTCTATCGCAACACCCCTGGGGCCCTGAGTCACGAGGCGATGACCGTGGCGCAGACGTTGGCCGACGTGGCCTCCGCCTATCTCCTCAATGCGCAAGCTCGGACAGACCTGGCTGATTCCTATGCGCGGGCCCATGCGACATCTCTTCACGACCCCCTGACCGGGCTGCCGAACCGCACGCTGCTCCTCGAGCGCATCGAGCATGCGCTTCTCTGTCGGCGACGTTCGGGCAAAACCGTGTCGGTACTCTTCATCGATCTCGACAAGTTCAAGAGGGTCAATGACAGCTCCGGGCACCAGGCGGGGGACGAACTTCTGGTGGCTGTCGGCGCACGCATAAAGGCAATGCTCCGGCCGGGTGACACGTTGGCGCGCCTCTCCGGTGACGAGTTCATCATCGTCTGTCACGAACTCGACGATGAGACGTTGGTGGAGGGCATCGCGGCGCGGCTGAGCGAGGCTCTCTCTCTCCCGTTCAGTCTCGGAGGAATCGCCGTCGATCTTTCGGCCAGCATCGGTATCGCCTTTGCAGAGCAGGGTGACAACCCCGAACAATTGCTACACAAGGCAGATATGGCGATGTACCAGGTGAAACGCAAAGGGGGAGCGCATCACCAACTCCTCGACGTCCTGGAACAGGACCTCATGGACTACAAGGACTCCTTGCAACGCGATCTTCGCCACGCGGCCGAGCTGCACCAACTTCGGCTCGAGTATCAACCTGTCGTACGGGTGAGCGACGGGGGCGTCGTGTCCGTCGAGGCGTTGCTCCGTTGGGACCACCCCGAGCGTGGCCCGATTCCGCCGTCAGTATTGATTCCCCTGGCCGAACAGTCGGGAGACATCATCGAAATCGGGCGTTGGGTGCTCGAGGAAGCCTGCAACAGCCGCCATCGCTGGCGGGATGCCGCCGGGGACGAGTCCTTCGTGATGGGCGTCAACGTCTCGGCGCACCAACTCATGGCGCCGGGATTCGTGGCGATGGTCGAAGCTGTCATCGCCGAAAGCGGAACGTTGGCGGAGCATCTGTGCCTCGAGGTGACAGAAAGCGCTTTTGTCCAAGACGCTGAGCTCGCCCTCGCTGTGCTCTCCCAGTTGAAGCAAATTGGGATTCTGGTTGCCCTCGACGACTTCGGCACCGGGTACTCCTCGCTCAGCTACCTCAGGCAGTTCCCCTTCGACATGATCAAAATTGATCAGAGCTTCGTCGCCGACTTGGTCGAGCAAGGGGCGAGTCACGCCATCGTCTCGAAGACGATCGAGCTGGCGCAGCTCCTCGACCTTCTCGTCGTCTGCGAAGGGGTGGAGACACCTGAGCAATACCACCATGTGTCGGTTCTCGGAAGCGACTACTGCCAAGGGTTTTACTTTGCCCGGCCGATGACGCCCGACATGCTCGACGATGCAACCCACCACTCGACGGCGCCCTGGGTCATCGAACCGTAGCGCGCGTCGACGCGGTTCACCCCCCGAGAGCGCGAACTAGTGTTGCACCGATGAGCGACGCCGTGCCTGAGCCACTGGAGATCGACGTACAGCGAGCGGAGGAGCGCACGCTGGTGACGTTGTCGGGCGAGCTCGATGCCTCGACGGCCACACTTCTCTACGACCAGCTCTCCGATCTTGAGATAGAGGATGTGCAGCACGTCGTTCTGGACCTGGCCCAGGTCTCGTTCATGGATTCGACCGGTCTCAGTGTGATCGTGACCGAGCACAAACGGCTGCTGCACGCGGGCGGGGGGCTCGACGATCTTCGCTCCACCGTCTTCGGTCCGGCGCCTTTTCGAGATCACGGGTCTCGACACGGTGCTCGACATCGTGCCCGTCAACGAAGAGCGATAGGCCCGACGCCCGTCCGGGCTCAGTCGATAACAGATTCCCCGAAGCGTTGGAGCGCCTCAATGGCGTGGTCGACGGAATCACCGGGAACGCTGACGCCGGACCAGGTGACACCCACTGCGGCCAGCTCTGCGACGCCCGCTCGTTGAGCCTCCGGATTGAATGTCTCGCTCCCGGGATCTCCGCCGGCATTCGACCCGAAGGACACGTCGATCTCCGACGGCGTGCGTCCCGCCTCTTCTACGTACTGCCAGAGCTCGTCCAGCATCGCCTGCAGGTCATCGATCGTCTCGAGCTGGGGTGTCTTCGCCGTCTGCGCCAGGGAGCGCGGAGCGGGAAACGGGTTCCAGCCGCTGCCATAGCGTGCGACACGCCGTCGGGAAAGCCGACTGTTTCCACCGACCCAGATCGGGGGATGCGGGTTCGGCTTGGGATTCGCCGTCTGTCCCTGCGCAACGAACGTCGACCCCTCGTGGGCGAAGTCGTCGTTGCTCCAAATGCCTTGAATGACCTCGATCGCCTCGTCGAAGAGGGCGTTGCGCTGTGCGAAGTCGACCCCGAGCGCTTTGTACTCACCGCGCAGGTACCCGGTGGCGACAGACAAGGTGAACCGACCCCCGGAGAGCGCGTCCAGGGTTGCCGCGGCCTTGGCGACCACGAAGGGATTGCGGTAGGGCAGGACCAGAATGTTGGGGATCAGGCGCAGCCGGTCCGTGACGGCGGCGCAAAAGGCGAGTGCGGCGAACGGGTCGAGGGCATCGTGTCCGCCCGCCCGCAGCCACCGTTCGGTCGGCACCGGATGATCGGTGAAGCCAATCCCGGAGAAGCCGGCTTCCTCCGCCGCCACGCAGAATCGTGTGAGTCCTTTTTTCGTCAAGAAGGCCGGATCATAAGGATGTCCGATGAGGGGATAGGTGACCCAAAAATCCATGGGCGCACCATAGCGGCCGGGCACGTCCGGCACCCGATCATCTTCGAGCTTGGCCCCCGTAGGGCGCACGCACCGATGGGCAAGTGCGTCGGGAGAGTCAGGAGGTGACGAGCGCCCCGTAGCGACGCCCGGAGGGTCGTGCGTCGTCTGCTTCGGTCTGCCACTCGATCTTCGAAGGGTGGCGGTGGCGGGAAGCAATCATCTCCAACCGGAGGACGTCCTGCGGTCGTATCACCAGGACGACGACGTCCTCTTCGGCCGTCACGGTCGCGCTGGGTCCGTGGTAGCGCCCCGGGTTCCATCCGAAGTAGTCACCGGCGTCGAGGGCAACGCGGACGCCGTCACCGGCGTCGAGCGACGCCACACCCGAAACGAGGACGTAGAGATTCTGATCGCACTGCGCCTTCGAGCACAGGGTCTTGCCCGCGGCAACGTGGACGCGTCGATGTGGCGTGGGTCGCGAATTCCTCGAGCACCTCGGTGGCGCAATCGGAGAATGCGGGGATGTCGCCCAGGTAATCGGCATATGTCTTGCAATCCGCCACAGAGTTCACGGTGGCCTCCTTCTCGCTCAACGCCGATGTGCTCGAGCGTTGCTGGTCCGATGTCATTGGGGGCAGCTTGTGCGGTGGGAGTTGCGCGTGGGGTTCGTGACGGTTGCAATCAGGGGGTAAGGAAAAAACCTCCGGCAGTCAACCTCCGAGGCTTTCCCGCAACTCCTCGATGGCCCGGCGCAGTTCGCCGATCTCGGATCGGAGGGTCGTCAGCTCCTCTCGAAGATCCTCGATCCGATCCTCTGCCCCTGCGGTTGGACGGGTCGTCAGCCTGAACGCTGTCGTGTCGACCGGGGCGGGCGGGGAGGCGACGAGCGGGCATATCCATCGTTCTTCCTTTTGCCCAGGTTTCCGGTCGAGCTTCGTGGCGAGAGATTCCTCGACATGGGAGAGAAAGACCAACTCGTGCTCGACCTCGTCCAAGGTGTCGAAATCAACCATGCGATCGGTCCGGCTTCGCAGTTCGCCGACCGTCTGCGGCCCACGGAGCAAGAGGACCGCGACGAGTGCGGACTGACGCGGGTCGAGAGCCAGGGCCTCGGGCAGCACATGGCGATAGCGCACGGCCGAGCGTCCATGGGAGGGCAGGACGAAGCGGACGAGTTTTTGCTCCTTGAGCACAGCGAGGGCCGCCAGCACGGTGTCTTCGTCGTAATTGACCACAGGGTCGCGGTTCGAGGCCTGGTTGCATGCGGCAACAAGCGATTTGATCGTGAGCGGATACTGATCGGGCGTCGTCATTTCCTTTTCGACGAGCGAACCGATGACCCGTGCTCCCTCTGGGCTGAGCCTCACGATGCCGATCATACGGTTCGCGCGAGTGGGGGAATGTCCGTCTCTGGCAGACTGGGCCATCTTGAGCGATGGGGGTGACCCGTGAAGACAGCGCACGTAAGCGAACCTGCGCCACTCGTACCCAGGGGCTCGTATGGCGCTCCCTCTTGCACGGCGAGCGGGGATATCAACGGCGTGTTCTTCCACCCCGACGACTTTTCCCTCTGGAGAGTCGAAGGCGTGCTCGGTGAGGCGGCGGTGTTGGAATGGCGGGGCGCCCACGGAGACGAGGCGCTCTACGTCACCGCCGGCGCACTGGAGTGTGAGGAGGGACGAGTCGAAGAAGGATCAACGCTGATCGTCGAAGCCGGGGTCGCCACGACCGTGCGCTCCGTCGGAAGCGCCCGGGTCGTCCACTTCGGGACCGTCGCGGTGGAGGCACCGTCCGATGGCGTCTTGGGACCTCCGGCCGGGGAGGGTCGAGGTGTACATGTCGTGAGCTCCGAGCAGGCTTCGTCCATCCACTTCAGCGGCGGAGATGGTGCGACCTCGGTCTATTTTTGCGATGGCACGTGTCCGACGTGTCGCGTCACCCTTTTCCTCTACGACGGTTCGGTGTTCACGGATGGCTATGCGGGGGCTTCGCACTACCATTCCCAAGACGAGATCATCCACGTCCTTGAAGGGGAGCTCCACTTCGGACCATTGACCGTTGCCTCCGGGGCGAGCATCGCGGTGCCGCGCGAGTGGCGTTACAGCTTCCGCACATCAGGTCCGTTCCGGTACCTCAACTATCGGGCCGATGTCTCCGCCGCCGTTGTCGCCCCGCGCTCCGAGCCCGTCGTTGAGACGGTGGATAACTTGCTGCGCCTGAGCGGGGTCGGGAGCCGCTGACCGCCCGCCGCTGACCGCCCGCCTTTTTACGGCGAATCAGGAGAAGACGCGTCGGCTGCGTCGATCTCCTCTGGGTCACTGGCTCCGTTGGAGCGGATCAGAGCGCTCACCCGCTGGCGTGACACACGGAAGAGGGAGCCGATCTCGGTGACCTGCAAGCCCTCGCTACGGAGTCCGAGGGCCAAGGCCCTGCGGAACCCACCGCAGGCCCGGCCGAGGTCCGCGACGATCTTCGTCAACGTGGACAGCATGTGGGGCGAGCCGCCGTCGACCATGATGTGCCGCCACGACGACCCCTGCAACCTGCGCTGGCGGACGCGCAGCAGATCCTCGTTGAGTGTCGCCAGGTCTTCTGCGCTCGAGGTTGCGACATCAGAGAGACTCGTCAGCGCCTCGAGAACCGGATCCTCTTCGACTTTCAGCAGCTCCGCCATCACTCGAACTCCTCATCCTCGTTGATCCGTGGTGCGGATCGCCCGGTACGTGGGTCGACCGACAATTGAATTGTTCCCATCTGGGGCCACTTGCAAACGAAATACCGGAATCACGAGGGGAACTGGGTAGCGCCGTTGAAGCGATGCAGTCGGAGCCGGAGCCGGAGATTCAGGTGGGTCCCGTCTGCGCTCCCTATTCCTTTACGTCCATATTGGTGCGGAGCTGTCGCAGGCATGCTGCCAGCAGACGGCTCACCTGCATCTGGCTGACCCCTAGCTGTGTGGCAATCTGCGACTGGCTGAGGCCTTCGATGAAGCGCAAATTGACGATGGTGCGGTCGCGTGCCGAAAGGGATTCCATGGCTTTCGACAAGGCCGAGCGATGGTCGACCCGGTTGAATCCCTCATCGTCGGAACCAAGGGAATCCGCCATGGTCTGACCTTCGACGAGCGGGGCATCGAGTGAGGACGCCCGATAACTTTGACCGGCTTCGAGAGCTTCCAGAATGTCGGCCTCGGAGGCGTTGATGGCCTCGGCGAGTTCAGGCACGGTCGGTGCCCTCCCGAGTTCCTGGCTGAGTCGCTCAACGGTGCTCCCGATCTCGAGGAGGAGTTCCTGCAGCCTCCGGGGGGCACGTACCGCCCAACCTCGATCACGGAAATGACGCTTCAGCTCCCCGACGATGCTTGCGGCTGCGAAGGTGCTGAACATGATCCCCCGCTCGGGATCGAATCGTTCAGCGGCCCGGACGAGCGCAAGCGACGCCACCTGGACGAGGTCGTCGTGCGCTTCGCCGCGGTTGGCGAAGCGTCGCGCAAGCTGATGGGCCAGGCCAAGGTGCGAGGTGACGAGTTCGTCACGTTGCCGCACATCCGGACCGACGCTTGATCGTTCGTTCGGGACATCGGCGTCGACAGCGGTCAGCTGGGCAGTCATCCGGCGATCCTCCCGCGTCGCATCATCAGCCACGCCACGGAGCGTCCCTCGTTGATCTCGCGGCCATGCGCGGTGACGAGTTCGTCGAGAAGCACGGCGGAGAGTTCGCGCGCCTGCATCCAGTTCGCCATGTCGCGTGCGGACTCCGTCGTGTTCTTGTCTGCGCCCTCAGCGGCCGCGGCCCGGCCGCCCGGCGCCGGCTCGCGTGTGAAGCGCACCGTGACCGAGTCACCGTCGCGGACGAACTCGTAGCGCAGGCACGATTCGGTGTCGAGCGGACCGAACGAGATACTGAGTTCATCCACCGCCAGCCGCAGATCGTCGATGTCGTCGAGGTCGAACCCGGCCCGAGCCGCAATGGTGGCCGCAGTGAAGCGGGCAATGACGACGAAGTCGACGGAACCCGGAAATGAAATTTCGACGACCTCCTTCTCGGAGGTCCGTAGGTCTTCGTCGGACAAGGCCTTCATGATTCCCTTCCGCCAATCAGCGCTGCTCGGTTTTCGTGGATGACAAAAGACTCGCGCAGCCCGGTAATGGAGAGCACCCGCAGGATCTGGGGTTCCGTCACCACCAGGTGCACGCGACCACCGAGTTCGTTGCACCGATTGAGCACGCCCACCAGCACACCCAGAGCCGTTGAGTCCAGAAATGTTGCCGCGGACAGATCGACGATCACCGAAGAAGCGCCTCCTACGAAGAGGGCATCGAGTTGTTCGCTGAGCCACGGAGCAACGGCGAGGTCGAGCTCGCCCATGACCTCGAGGACCGGGAACTCGCCCGCCCGGCTGCGTTGTTGCACCGGAGGGGCCTCCCGTTCGTCCGCCGGGGGCGGGGGTGCGATGGGCCTGGGTGACGGGGTCTCTCTTGGCACGAAACGTGCATACCCAGTTCAAAAATCGCCAAACCGGGTTGCACGCCCCCGTCGATGGACGATGATCCCGCCGCAGCGCGCTACTCGATCCGGCCCTCTCCCTGGTCCTGGGCACCGAGGTCCGCCATTTCCTTGTAGTGCGCTGCCACCTCTGCCTCGTCGCCCTCGAACTTCTTTCGGGATTCCTCGGCTGCGGCTTCTTCTTCCTCGGTCGGCAGGCGATCAGCGGCCGCGGACTGCGTCGCGTCGATCTGCTCGGCTTCCTCGGTTGCCTCTGTTGGTTGTGCGTCGCTTGCCATAATTCCTCTCCTTCTGCCGGACGAACTGCACGTTCGACCTAAAATGTGGGTTACCCAGGTGGGTACCCAGGATCTTCCTCCTCAAACGCACCTCAAACGCATCGTTGACCCGCCTATTCATGGAGCGAGGCCGGGACCGCGCGACACTATCTGGGGCGGAGTCGGCAAGCCACGGAGGATCGATGATCAAGGAGAGGGACCGGAGTGGCGCGGTAGCGGTCACCTTCACCCTGCCGTCGGCCGTCGGGGCTCATCACGCCGCCATCTGCGGAGACTGGAACGAGTGGTCGCCGGAAGTGGACGTCATGGACCAGGTCGAATCGGGCTTCGTGAAGACTGTCCTGCTCGACGGCGGACGCACCTACCGGTTCCGCTACCTCCTCGACGGCTCTCGTTGGGAGAACGACTGGGCGGCTGATCGCTACGAGCCCAACCGCTACGGGACCACCGACTCGGTTCTCGACCTCACGGCCCTACCCTGGTCGCCCCCGGAACCCCAAACTGCGGCAAGCCCTCCGCCGGTCGCCCCGGGTGCGCCGCCGTCCGACGCCGCACCCGCCAAACGGCCCGAAGCCGCCCAACGCTCTGCACCCGCCAAAAAGTCCGAGCCCGCCAAACGGCCCGCACCACCCAAACGGCCCGCACCGGCTACCTCCCGCACGCCGCGGTCTGCACCCGGGACGCTGACTTCCGCGGCGTCGCGACCTTCATTCGTCGGAAAGAAGAGGCCCGCACCATCGCCCGCACCACCGGCGCCGCCCGAGGTGCAGCCCTCGCCCGGCCCATCGGCGGCGCCCACCTCCGCCGGGACGAGCGTGGAACGCGAAGCGAAGCTCGTCGCGCCCGCCGGCTTGGGAATGCCGAACCTCGACGAGCTGGTTCCCGGGACCAGGGCCGTGTCCCGACCCGTGCAACGGCTGGATGCCACGTATTACGACACGCCCGATCTCCGCCTGGCCCGTTCGGGGATCACGGTGCGCCATCGGGGAGGGGAGTCAGGGCCGCCATGGACCGTCAAGCTTCCCGAAGACGGCTCGTCGTCCGATTTCGTGCGTCGTGAGATCCGCTTCGATGGACCGTCCGGTCGTGTGCCGGATCTGGCGGCGGATCTGGTGCTGGCATCCACCAGAACGCAGGACCTTGCACCGGTGGCACGCCTCACCACGGTGCGTCGTCCCGTCGAGATACGCGATGGGAGGGGCCAACTTTTGGCCGAGGTGGTCGACGACACGGTCTCGGTGGCGCACGACGAAGAGCCCGTGGGACGGTTTCGGGAGGTCGAAGTCGAACTCCATATCAACGGGGCCAAGGGACGTCGCGTGCTGCGAGGCGGCGCTGACACGCCTCGTCGGCGCCGGCTGCGACGCTGCGACGCCGATGCCCAAGCTCGTCCGTGCGCTGGGGGAGCCCGCCACCCGGCCGCCCGATGTCGTGGTCCCCCCTCTGCCCGACGACGCCACGGTCATCGACCTGGTCCGACACTCCGTTGCACGTTCGGTGGCCCTGATCATCCGCCACGATCCGGGTGCGCGACTAGGGGATGACGAAGAAGAAGTGCACAAGTTCCGCGTGGCCACCCGTCGGTTGCGTTCTGATCTCCATAGTTTCGCCCCGTTGCTGGACCCGGCCAGCGTGCAACCCGATCCGGGCGGAGTTGAGCTGGTTGGGTGGGATCATCGGAGCCGTCAGAGATACCGACGTACTCAGGATCCGCCTCACCACACATCTGGATGCCCTCTCCGAGAGCGGCACCCAGGGTGCGAACTGCCTCATGAACCTTCTCGGGCAGGAGTCGGCGACAGCGCGCGACGCCATGATGCGGGCCCTGCGGGACCCGCGGTACGTGCGCCTGCTCGATGCGCTCGTGGACCTTGCTGCCGCGCCCCCGTTCATCGGTCCCCCTTCGCTCAGCAGCCGCAAGTCGCGCAAGGTGGCCGTCAAAATTGCGGAGAAGCCATGGCGCCGGGTGGTTGGGGCCGTTGACGCACTCGGCCCGGATCCGAGCGATACGAAACTTCACAAGGTACGCATTCTGGCGAAGAGGTCCCGTTACGCCGCTGAGGCCACGGCGCCTCTTTTGGGGCCGGCGACCGCGCGCTTCGCCGCAGGGGTTGCCGACCTGCAAACCGTGCTCGGCGACCACCAGGACACGGTGCTGGCCGAGGAATGGCTCGCTGGGAGCCGCCGCCGGCTCCCCGGAGGTCGATGATGTCGTGCGGCAGCTCGTCGCGGTGGAACGCTCGCTGCGAACGACGTTACGCAGCGAGTGGCCCGCGGTATGGGAGAAGGCCGTGACGAAAGAACTGGCGGAGGAACAAGAGCGCTAGGCGTCCTAGGAGCAACGGGTCGTGAAAGGGTCACGTCACCCCGAAGATCTGTTGCAGGTAGGTGAGGAGTTGGCTTCTTGGTCATGCGACCCGTGTGGAAGTCGAGCATCTTCCCGTGTGCGACGAAGTAGGTGGTCGGCGTCCCCTCGAGATCGAACGCCGTCCGCGACGGCGCCGTTGCCGTCGAAGCCGCTCGGATAGGTGACCCCCACGTGATGGAGAAAGCGCAGGGCCGCGCCACGGGTGTCCTCCTCGTCGATACCCACGAAGCGCACCTTGCTCCCGAGTTCGTGGTGCACCGCCTGGAGCGCAGGCATCTCCTGCACACAGGGTGGGCACCACGACCCCCAGAAGTTCATCACGGTCGGACCACTTTGTCGGAGCAACGCCGATGACACCGCGGCCTGATTCGGGTCGAGTGCCTGCAGATCGAACTGCGGCACGGGAAGGTTCAGCAGGGGGATGGTGGGGGCGGGTTGGGTGGAGACGTTGACCGCAAGGACGATCGACACGGTGACCGCCGAGGCGGCGGCGATGCCGGCAAGGGTCAGGCCGGTCTTCATGGGGGACCATCCCTTGATGGGGGACCATGCCGGTCCACGCCGCCGCACCCCTAGCTCCCGGTCACGGGCCAACGCTACTCAGAACGCCTCCCGCCGGACTCGACACCCGCCAACGGCTATTGCCTCTCGCCGTTGGCCCGTGACGGTCATGGACGTGCCGAGCGGCGGCGGCATCGGGAGATGCCCCGAGGCGCCCATAGAACGGCCTGGGGGCGAAAGCGTTGTGCCGACCCGGTCCACCAGGTAGAATTTTGGTAGAGGCTGCACTCGGTACCCCGACACGGAGACCGAAGAGCGCTAGAGAGTGGCCCTCGTGGCAACCGATCGCCAATTGGCTGACGTGCTGAGTGAGTTCGCACGCACCATGGCAACCGATTTTCCCATCCAGGGGATCCTGGATCACCTGGTGCAACGTATCGTCGAGATCCTCCCCGTCACGGGGGCCGGGGTAACCCTCATTTCGCCGACGGCGTCGCCCTACGACGTGGCCGCGTCCGATGATGTGGCGTTGCGCTTCGTGCGGTTGCAGACCGAACTCGGCGAGGGCCCTTGCCTGCCACGCCTACGAATCCGGTGAAGCCGTCGTCGTGCCCGATCTGCGCCGGCACAACCATGTTCACGGAGTTCGGCCCGCAGGCGCTCGAGGCCGGCCTGGGTGCGATCTTCACCTTTCCGTTGCGCAATCTGGACGGCCCACTCGGCGCGCTCGATCTCTACCGCGATACGCCGGGACCGCTCACACCCCGGGACATGGAGGCGGCCCAGACGCTGGCCGACGTGACGGCGGCATATCTGGCCAACGCCAAGTCACGCTCGGAATTGCAAGATGCGTCCGAGCAATTTCACACGAGCTCCCTCCACGATGCCCTCACCGGTCTCCCGAACCGCCTCCTTCTCCTCGAGCGGCTCGAGCACGCCCTGCTGCGCAGCGGCCGACTGGGCCATCCCGTGGCGATCCTGTTCGTCGACCTCGACCGCTTCAAGTCGGTCAACGACAACCACGGTCACCTGGTCGGCGACGACCTCCTCATCGCGGTGGCCGAACGGATGGCCAGCCTCATCCGCCCCGGCGACACGCTGGCCCGCCTGTCGGGTGACGAGTTCGTCATCGTGTGCGAGGCGATTTCGGAGAAGCTCCAGATCCACCTCATCGCCAGCCGGATCGTCGAAGCGCTCGCATCCCCGTTCAAGCTCGATCACGTCCTCGTCGAACTGTCGGCGAGCGTCGGCATCGCGTTCTCGGCCGAGGACGAAAACGATCCCGAGCAGTTGCTGCGGGAAGCCGACATAGCCATGTACCAAGCCAAGCGCAGGGGAGGCGGCACGCACCAGGTCATCGACGTGCGCGAGCAGAGCTTGGCCGAGCGCTTGGTCACGCTCCAGCGCGACCTCGGCGGTGCGATCGAACGGGGCGAACTCCGGACCGAGTACCAGCCGATCGTCCGTACCCACGACGGCCGGATCCTCGGCGTCGAAGCGCTCCTCCGTTGGGATCACCCGACACATGGACTGATCCCGCCGACGACGCTTATCCCGCTGGCCGAGCAGTCGGGCTCGATGAGCGGCATCGGGCGCTGGGTACTCGAACGGGTCTGCCCCGATCTGCACGGGTGGAGAGGCGGGAGCGCCTTCGAGTTCGGCATGTCCGTCAACGTCTCCGCACAGCAGCTCATGGCACCGGACTTCGTGCAGCACCGTGGCAGAGGTGCTGGCCGCGACCAAGACCCCTCCGGGTCGACTCACGTTGGAGATCACCGAGGTGGCCTTCATTCAGGATCCCAAGCGTGCCCTCGTGGTGCTCACCGACCTCAAGGAGCTCGGTGTGCTGCTCGCCCTCGATGATTTCGGTACCGGGTATTCGTCGCTGAGCTATCTCAAGCAGTTCCCGGTCGACATCCTCAAGATCGACCGGACGTTCACCGCCGATCTCATCCATGACCAGGCCAGCCATGCGATGGTCACCAAAATCATCGAGTTGGCGCACATGCTCGACCTGTCGGTCGTCACCGAGGGCGTCGAGACGGCCGCGCAGTGTGCGGCCGCCTCGCTGTTGGGGAGCGAGTTCTACCAGGGCTATTACTTCGCCCGTCCGATGTCGGCCGAGTGCCTCGACGGCCTGCTTCTTGCGGCGGCGACCGTCTGACGCACCCTGCCGTGGACCCCTGAGAACGGTCCTGGTGGCACCCCTGAGTGGCATGTGCGGTGCGACCGCCTTGTGCTCTATGGTCAAGCCGAGGGATGCGAGCCGCACACGGGGAAGTGCGCAGCCCGCATCCGCGTCGAACGCCCCTGGCCGAACTAGATTTCGCACCGGGTAGGGGAAACCCGACGAAGGTGCCAGTTCGAGATAGTCCGTAAACGAGGCCCATCGGTGGGAAACATGATCAGTCGGCGGTACCGCTACGGCGCCAGCTTCATCGACAACGCGTCCGGTGTGCGCTTCGAAGGCCACCATCCGCACGAGCGGCCCGATCTATGGAAGCTCTACCTCCACGAAGCCGAGGGGCGCTACCGGAACTTCGGCTTTGAGGGCAAGCTGCACCTGCAGGAGCTCGAAGAGGGCACCGGCGTCTCCCTGTTCTTCTTGGGCTTCGACCCCAGCGGCAAGGCGGTGGCCGGCGTGCGGTGCCATGGCCCGCTCGAATCGAGCCACCAGGCCTTCCTGATGCAGGAGATGGGCGCGTCGCCCGAGATCGACATGCTCGCCCGCACGATCGACGACGAAATCAGCCTCGGCGCCATCGAGATCAAGGGAGCCTGGTCCAAGGGCGAGGCGGCCACGGGCCACCGGCTCATCGAGACCATCTCGCGCTCCGTCACCCACTCCATGAACTGGCTGGGCGCCGAGTACGCCATCGCCGCCGTCTCCGACACCTTGCTGCCGTTCGGCATCGGCAACGGTGGCCGCATGGTGGGCGAGTCGTCGGTCCCGTTCCCCGACGAGCGCTACCGCACCATCGCCCTGTCGTGGCACCGGTCACGGACCCAGGAGCTGGGCACGCCCGAGCAGCGCCGGCGCTCCGCCTCGAGGCCGAGCAACTCTCGCGATCCCGATCGTGCCCCGGGCGGGCGGACCTGCAGCGCCCGATCCCACGCGGACTCGTTCCTGGCGCCCGTTGGTCCTCGACGTCCGGGCACAGAGACCAGCGCGAGGTGCTCCGGGTCCTGCGTGAGGACCCTTCGCTCCAGGTGATCGATCGCCTGGCCGAGCAGCGCGCGCAACTCGCCGAGATCAAGCCGGCGCCTTCCGCGTCCCTGCAGGACGAGGGTCAACGGTGGGTCTATTACCCCTGGCGGCGTGCCGTGGTGCGGCTCCTCGGCCCGCGTTCGTTCGGCACCCTGCGGCTCGACCGCAACCGCAACAAGCTCACCGCCGCGGAGCAGGCCCGGCAGCGCACGCTCCGCATCGGCGTCGTCGGCCTCAGCGCCGGCCATTCCATCGCCCACGTCCTGGCCATGGAAGGCCTGGCCGGTGAGCTTCGGCTGGCCGACTTCGACACGGTCGAACTTTCGAATCTCAACCGCATCCCGGCCAGCGTGCTCGACCTCGGCGTGAACAAGGCCATGGTGGCGGCGCGACGGATCGGCGAGATCGATCCGTATCTGCGGGTGCTGACCATCCCCGAGGGCATCGACGCCGAAAACCTGGGCAGCTTCCTCGACGGGCTCGATCTGGTCATTGAGGAGTGCGACTCGCTCGATGTGAAGCTGCTGGTCCGGGAGGCGGCGCGTGAGCGCCGGATCCCGGTGTTGATGGAGACGAGCGACCGGGGCGTGCTCGACGTCGAGCGCTACGACCTCGAGCCTGATCGACCGATCTTCCACGGCCTGTTGCCGGGCGTGCATTCCAGCGACCTGGCCGGCCTGTCGATCCAGCAGAAGGCGCCGTACGTGTTGCGCATGTTGGGCGCGGCCGACGTCACGGCCCGGGGAGCCGCATCACTCCTGGAGGTCGGTGCCACCATCACGGGCTGGCCGCAGCTCGGGAGCGAGGTGACCCTCGGAGCCGCCACCGCCGCCGCGGCCGTGCGCCGGTTCGGACTGGGCGACGAGCTCCCGTCGGGACGCGTCCGCTTCGACGTGGAGGAAGTGCTCTCGAGCATCGCTCCCGTGGCGCTCGAGGAGGACCCCGACATGGAGTCCGCCTACGACCCTTCCATGACGAAGACGGATGTTCGCGCTTTCGAGGGACTCCGATCCCATCGATCTCATCGTGGACGCCGCCCGGTGGGCACCCTCAGGGGGGAACATCCAGCCGTGGCGCTTCGAGGCCGACGCCCGTGAGATCCGCATGTATCTCGTCCCCGAGCGCACGACGACGATGGACGTGCGCCACCGGGCGAGCTACGTCGCCATCGGCGCCGCGCTCTTCAACGCGCGTGTCGAGGCGGCATCGCTGAACAACCTCGGGGAGAGCCGCCTGTTCCCGAGTGGCGCGCAGTCGCATCACGTCGCCACCCTCTCGCTCGGCGAGTCGACCGACTACGAGATCGCCCGGCTCGCCCCCCGCATCCGCACGAGGACGGCCAACCGGATGCTCGGCGACGGCAAGCCGGTCGACGACGAGACGCGTGCAACTCCTGGCCCGGTCGGTCGAGCGGGAAGGGGCACAACTGCGCGTGGTCACGACCCGGGAGCGGATCGATGCCGCCGGCCGAAATTCTGGCGGAGTCGGACCGGATCCGCTTCCTCCTGCCGACGCTGCACCGCGAGATGGTGGGCGAGCTCCGCTTCCCGGGTCACGACTCCCTCGAGGAGGGTCTCGATGTCCGCACCCTCGAGCTCTCCCCGCCGGAGTTGGCTGCCCTCGAACTCCTGCGGCGTCCCGACGTGATGGGGCACCTCGCCGATTGGCGGGCCGGGCGGGGACTCGGCGCGCGCACCCGGGCCATCGTCGGGTCCAGCTCGACCCTGGCCGTCGTCACCGTGCCCCGCTCCGATCCCGGCCTGGTACGTCCGAGGCGGTGCCGCCGTCGAGCGCCTGTGGCTCACGGCGGAGCTCCACGGGTCTGGCCGTGCAACCGGTGTCGCCCGTCTTCCTCTATGCCGTCGACGAGAAGGATTTCCTGCGGCTGGGCGGCGAACGGCACGTCGACACGCTGTTCGATCTCTCGCAGCGTTTCAACGAGTTCTGGGACCTCGACGACGGCGAACATGTGGCCTTGCTGCTCCGCCTGAGCCATGCCCCGCCCCCCTCTGCCCGCAGCGCCCGGCTTCCGCTCAGCGACCTTTTGAGCAGGGAATTCGAGATGGCCTGAGCGGCCTCGCAACCTGCCTGCTACCAGGGAGTATGGCTTTTTCGGCCTGCCCTATGCCATACTCGTAGGCAGGTATCTGCGCATGAAAAGCGCAGGTGACCCAGCGAACCCTCGAGGGGGGGGTTCCACTATGACCGAAATCGACGACATTTCCCCTGGCGTAGCCGGCTTGCAGACTCGTCTCGTCATCGAGACGATCACGCAGGTCGTCCCCGGCGCGGAAATCGTTGAGATCGTCGGCAGCCTCGATGAGACCTTTGCCGGTTTCGAAGCCGAATCGTGGTCGGCCCCCGGCACCGAGCACGCTCTCGCCGCACATCCGCAAGCGCGTCGTCAGCCTTCTGGGGTCCCAGGACAGCCTCTCCTCGTTCTCCTGCGTCGTCTCCAGCGTGGCCTGGGGCGTCCTCGTCGAGCCCATCGCAGCTTCAGGACGGTGAGCGTCCTCGGCGCCCTGGTCGTGGCCCGCCAGGGCAAGGCATGGTCGAGCCGGGAACGTGCCCTGGCCCGGGCCTTCGGTGGCCTGTTGAGCCACACCGTGACCCTGGCCTCCCGGGAGAGCGCACTGCTGGTCCAGCGGCGCCTGGACGAGCTCGTCGGCATGGTGGCCGAACGACTCATGTCGGCCTCCGTCGCGCAGCCGCCAGGAGGTCTTCACATGGACGACCCGCGTGCTGGCCGAGTTCCTCGGCGCCGACGTCGCGTTCCTCCGCCGCAACGATCACCAACGCGGCCTGAGCATTCTCGAGGCCGAATGGCCACCGCGTCCCGTCGACGGTGTCGACCCCCTCGGCGAGGTGCCGTTCGATTCCGATCCGGTCTTCGCCGCCACCAAGGACCTCCGCAAGCCCTACCTGCCCGGACTCGACGTACCAGCCGGACGAGTACATCGACCGCGTCGAAGAAGGGTCCGGGCGTACCGCTCGTCGGCGGCGCCTGTGTCCCCCTCCTCCTGGCCGACACCGACCTGGGGCATTCTCGGATTCCTCCACTTCGGCCTGCACGCCTGGACGCCCGAAGAGATCAGCGCCCTGCAGGCGATCGCCTCCATGCTCGTACAGCTGCAGGCCCGCATCGATGCCGAGGAGCGCACCGAGTACATCGCCCTGCACGACGACCTGACCGGGCTGCCCAACCGGCGCTCCCTCCTGCGCGAGCTGGAAGTGCGCCTGGCCGCCAACCGCGAGACGGCGATCCTCTTCTTCGACCTGGACCGCTTCAAGGTGATGAACGACTTCCTCGGCCACGCCAGCGGCGACCGGGTGCTGACGACCATTGCCGACCGGATCCGCACCAGTATCCGGCCCAACGACTTCGCAGCCCGTCTCGGTGGCGACGAGTTCGTGATCCTGGTCGGCGATTGCGGCAGCGAGATGGAAGTGGCCGCCACCGCCTACCGGTTGCTCGGTGTCATCGGCGAACCGATCGACTTCGCCGGGCAGGAAGTGACGCACACCGCCAGCATCGGGATCGTGCTTTCGAGCCCGGGCGTGAAGAACGGGATCGAACTGCTCGGATGGGCCGACGTGGCCCTCTACGCCGCCAAGCGTCAGGGACGCAACCAGGCGGTCGTGTTCGACGAGGTTCTGCGGGAATCGGTCAGTGAGCGCTCACGCACGGAATTGACGCTGCGCGAGGCCATCGAGGGCGACGGGTTGCGGCTGCACTACCAGCCCGAGGTCGACCTGCGCACCGGGAAGCTCCTCGCGGTCGAGGCCCTCGTGCGTTGGCAGCACCCCACGCGCGGCCTTCTGCCGGCGTCGGCGTTCATCACGGTGGCCGAGGAGACCGGGCTCGTGGTGGACATGGGCCGCTGGGTCTTCGCCGAGGCCTGCCGCCAGCTGGCCGAATGGCGACGCGAGTACCCGAACCTGCCGGTCGTCGTCCGGGTCAACATGTCGCCGGCGCAGTTCGTCATCAGCGGTCTGGTCGAGTTCGTCGAGAACTGCCTGCGGGTGCACCGGATCCCGGGCGAGCGCCTGTGCATCGAAATGACCGAGCACGCCGTGCTGCAGGAGCCCGAGCAGACGGCCCGCATCCTGCGGGGGTTCCAGGCACTCGGGGTCGAGGTGGCCATCGACGACTTCGGGACCGGCTACGCCTCGTTCACCGAGTTGAAGCACCTTCCGGTGAACTTCTTGAAGCTCGACCAGACCTTCGTCGCAGGGCATCGACACCGACCCAGCGACAAGGCCATCGTCGAGGCGATCATCCAACTCGGGCGTGCCCTCGACCTGGGCGTCATCGCCGAGGGCATCGAGTGCAGCGCCACGATCGACAAGCTGCTCGAGTTGGGCTGCCACCGTGGCCAGGGCTACCTGATGTCGGTGCCGATGTCGCCCGAGGAGCTCGCACCGGTGCTGCGGGCCGGCGCCATCGACATGCTCGCAAGTTCCGTCCAGCCGGAAAGGTGGCCCCCGCTCTGTCGGAAAGGTCCCTGTGACCACCATGGCCGACGCCGGCTCGGGGGAGATCGACAGCACCGGGCAGCTGCACGAGCCGTGGGTCTTCCTGACCATGCTCGATCAGGTGTCGACCAACGAAGTCAACATCGGCTTCATCTATTCGGTCCTCGACCTGCTGGCCCGGCGCTACCGCCTGACCGACGCCGTCGTGGTCCTGCGCGATGAGGCACTCGGCACCCAGGCCTTCCGTCTCGGCCAGAAGAGCCTGATCGAGTGATTCGCCGGCTGACATGGCCACGGCGCCCGGGGTGTTCTGCGAGCCCGATGTCGTGCCCTACGTCGTGCGGGACGTGGTGCGCAACGTGTGCCAGCTCGCCCTCACCCTGCACCTGGCCCGCCACAGCGCCGACCATGACCCTCTCACCAACATCGCCAACCGGCGGCACTTCGACGCCGCCCTGCGCAATGCCGCGGTCCAGAGCGCCCGCTACGGCTGGGCGTTCACCTTGGTGCTGATCGACCTCGACGGGTTCAAGGCGGTCAACGACCGGCTGGGCCACGCGGTGGGCGACGACATGTTGCGCTCCTTCGGCTGGGCCCTGCGGCGCTCCGTGCGCAGCGGCGACACCACGGCGCGGATGGGCGGCGACGAGTTCGCCATCATTCTGGCCAACGCCGAGGGCACCGAAGTGCTGGCGTTCACCGAGCGCCTGCGGGCCCTCCTCGTCTCGCTGCCCGAGTTGGACTTCTCGGTCGGCACCGCAACGTCGCCCGGCGATTCGACCGACCCGGCCGAGCTCTACCGCATTGCGGACGCCCGCCTGTACGAGAAGAAAGGCATCGTGCTGCGATGACGGTTCTGCGATGACGCGCGACGATCGAAGAGGATTTCGAGCTCGAGCTGCGGTCGCTTCCCGGCGTCGTGAACGTGGGCATCAACCACCTGCAGAACGGCGAAGTCGAATGCGGTCGTCCTGTCCATCCGCAACCACGACCCCGAGTTGGTCCGTGAGAGCGCCGCCCAGGTGGCCAGCCTCTACTACCCCAACGCGGCGGTGATTCTCGAAGAGGCCAGAGCGCCGGCGCCGCTGCGCGGTGGGGACCTGGCCCGGATCACGTTGACCGTCGGCCGAGTTCAACGAGCACGACGGCATCAGCGAGGTGCACCTGCTCTACGGCGGTCGGACCGGCGTCGGTCGGGCCGGCAGCGGACCGCTGATCGGCGGGGCCGAGGCCACGCTGGGCGCCCTGCGGGACCTGGGCTACGTCATCCCGTTCTACCTGATGGGGGTGACCAAGGTCGACACGGTGATCGGCTGTTCGGTCATCGTCGCCTTCCGGTCGCTCTCCGCCGACGACGACCGCATGGGCATCGCCCGGGCCGAGAGCGACCTGGTCTCGGCGGCCAAGGCCACGCTGGACGCGTTGAACCGTTACGTCACCATGGACCCGGACCGCCAGCGCGAAGAGCCCACGCTCGGGAGCGCTCGCCGTCATCGGTGAACGAGGCGATCCAACAGTACGAGTACGAGTAGCGCCAGGGCCGCTCGGCCGGCTCGGGCCGCCTACGCCCGGTGCCGACGCCGCCGCCGCCGCTCGGCGTCAGCGCGCGCGATTACCTTGGCCGCATGAACCACGTTCGCCTCGGCCGCACCGGACTGCTCGTCTCCGAACTCTGCCTCGGCACGATGACCTTCGGGTTGCAGTGCGACGAGACGACCTCGGTCGCCATCCTCGACCGGGCGGCCGAAGGCGGCATCACCTTCATCGATACGGCGGACGTCTATCCGCTGGGCGGCGGTCTGCCGACGGTGGGGCGCACCGAGGAGATCCTCGGGGGCTGGCTGCGCGGCAAGCGGGACCGCTTCATTGTGGCGACCAAGTGCTTCGGGCGCACCGGGTCCGGCGCCATGGGAGCAGGGCAATTCGCGCAAGCACATTCTGGAGGCCGTCGAGGCATCGCTGCGGCGGCTCGGCACCGACTACATCGACCTGTACCAACTCCATGGGCCCGACCGGGCACGCCGATCGACGAGACCCTGGCCGCGCTCGACGACCTGGTCCGCTCGGGCAAGGTGCGCTACGTGGGCTGCTCCAACTTCCTGGCCTACCAGGTGGCGCGGGCCCTCGGGCGGAGCGAGGCGCAGGCCGTCGTCCGCTTCGACTCGGTGCAGCCCCGCTACAACCTGCTGTTCCGCCAGATCGAGCGCGAGCTGGTGCCCTTGTGCGCAGAAGAGGGCGTGGGGATCATTCCCTACAACCCGATCGCCGGCGGCCTGTTGTCGGGCAAGCACAACCCGTCGGCGCCGCCACCCGAAGGCTCGCGCTTCACCCTGGGCACCGCGGCCGACATCTACCAGAGCCGCTACTGGCACGACCAGCAGTTCGCCACGGTGGAGGAGCTGCGCAAGATCGCCGAGCGTGAAGGGATCTCGCTCGTGACGCTGTCGGTGGCCTGGGTCCTGGCCAACCCGGCGGTGACGGCGCCGATCATCGGGGCCAGCCGCCCCGGCCAGCTCGACGACAGCCTGGCGGCGGCCGACTACGTCATGTCCAGTGCGCTCAAGGCCGAGCTGGACGAGCTGACGAGGCCCTACCGCTTCGGCGACGCGGCCCGGTGACCCGGCCGTGCCCGGCCGGCGATCCCCGCCACGCACCGGGACCTCCTCGACGCCAAGGTGGCCACCTTTGCCACGTCGGGGCCGACGGCCGGCCGCAGCTCTCCGAGGTCTGGTTCCTGGCCGAGGGCGACACCATCCGGCTTTCCCTCAACGACGTCGCGCCAGAAGACGAAGAACCTTCTCCGCAACCCCGCCTGCACCCTCTTCATCCTCGATCTGGCGCACACGTGCCGCTATCTCGAGCTGCGGTGCGACGCCGTCGTCGAGCCCGACGACGAGTACCGCTTCGCCGACCTGGTCGGGGCCAAATACGGCGCCGACCTGCGGGTGCACGATCAACCCGGCCAGGCACGCGTGGTCGTCACCCTGGACTTGGTCAAGGTCAACGCCGTCGACATGGGTCGCCGCTGACCCGGAGGGGGGTAGGCCGGGTCGACCGCGGTAGGCTGTGCTTCTCACCCCCTTGGGAGAGTCGCTTCGCTTGGGCTGGACGGCCGGTATGCCTGCTGTCGCCCCGTGCAGGCTCGACGCCTCGACCGAGCTACCGCAAGGAGCTTCAGTGCGCGTCGCCTTTTCACCGACCCTGCCAACCGATGGCCCGTTCGACCGCGCCCTCTCCTTCGGGATCCTGAGCAGCTACCCCCCGACCGCCTGCGGTCTGGCCACCTTCACCACCGCACTGCCGACGGGCTGTCGAGCCACGGGGCCGAGGTCGGCGTCGTCCGGGTGGCCGATGGGACACCGGCCACGTCGCCGCCGTGTGATCGGCGAGCTGCGCAACGGCTCGCCGGCCTCGGTGGCGGCCAGCGCCGAGCTGCTGAACCAGTGCGATGTGGCGGTGATCCAGCACGAATACGGCCTCTTCGGCGGGGCCGACGGTGACGAGGTGCTCGAGGTCCTGGCGAACCTGCGGGTCCCGTCCATCGTGATCGCCCACACCATCCTGCGCGACCCCACGCCACATCAGCGCGACGTCCTGGTCGAGGCCGTGGCCCTGTCCGACCGGGTGGTCGTGATGTCGGAGGCGGCCCGGCTGCGCCTGTGCACCACGTTCGACGTCGACCCGGCCCGTGTCGTGACCATCGCCCACGGGGCGGCCGATCCCTCCCGCGGGCCCGGCCCGCCGACGCCAGCCGCGCCAGCGGCCGATCATGTTGACCTGGGGCCTCATCGGTCCGGGCAAAGGCATCGAACGTGTCCTCGATGCCATGCCGGCCCTGCAGCGGCTGCCCATGCGCGCCGCGCTACCTGGTGGCGGGCCGCACCCATCCCAAGGTGCTGGCGGCCGACGGGGAGCAGTACCGCGAAGCCCGTATGGCGCAGGCGCGCCGGCTGGGCGTGGAGGACTCGGTGTGCTTCGACGACGACTACCGGGACATGCACGTCGCTGAACGCGCTGATCGCCGTCGAGCGCCGTTGTCGTGCTGCCGTACGACTCGACGGATCAGGTCACCTCGGGCGTCCTGGTCGATGCCATCGCCGCGGGAAAGCCGGTCGTGGCGACCGCCTTCGCCCACGCCGAAGAACTGTTGGCCAGCGGCGCCGGCATCGTGGTCCCGCACGACGATCCCGATGCCATGGCGTCGGCACTGCGCCGGGTGCTGACTCGAACCGGGGCTGGCCGAACGCATGGCGGCCGAAGCATCGCGGCTCGCCCCGGCTCTGGGCTGGCCGGTCGTGGCCGGGGAGTATCTCGGACTGGCCCGAGCGACGCTGGCTCGTCGCGCGCGCCCCGTCCTCGTGTGACGCCGACGGCCGGCACAACCCCGGCACCACGCCCCAACTTCGCCCACATCGTCTCCATGAGCGATCGGCGCGGCACGTTCGAGCATGCCGAGTTCGCGGTGCCCCGACCCGAGCACGGCTACTGCACCGACGACATGGCCCGCGTCCTCGTGGCGGCGGCCCGCGAGCCCGCGGGCGATCCCGCGCGTCGCGCGCCTGGTCCGCCTGGCCCTGCGCTTCCTGGTCGACGCCCAGGGCGTGAGCGGAGGGACCCGCAACCGGATGAACCGCCACGGCCACTGGGAGGACCTGCCCCGGGTCGAGGATGCGTGGGGGAGAGCGATCTGGGGTCTCGGCACTGCCGCCGCCCATGCCGACGACGCCGAAGCCCGCAGCGACGGCCGCCGGTCTGCTGACCCAGGCGGCCCGACCAGCGGTCCGTCTGGCCCCGTGCCATGGCCTTTGCCGCCCTGGGCGCGGCCGAACTGCTCGGCGTCCAGCCCGACCATGCGCCGGCCCGGGCACTGCTCGTCGACGCGGCGGCGGCCATGGCCCGCCCCACGCGGCGACGCCGCCTGGCCATGGCCCGAGGCCCGCCTGGCGTACGGCAATGCCGTCGCTTCCCGAGGCCATGATCGCCGCCGGCGCCGTACTGGACGACGCCACGCTGCGCCAACAGGGGCTCGATCTGCTGGGCTGGCTGCTGGCGCACGAAATGGCGTGACGGGCATATCTCGGTCACGCCGGCCGGTGGCGCTGGCACGCGGGCGAGGTCGGCCCCGGCTTCGATCAGCAACCCATTGAGGTGGCAGCGCTGGCCGATGCGTGCGCCCGGGCCGCCACCATCGACGACAGCGCGCGTGTGGCCGGCTGGCGTGGCGGCCGCCGCGGCCTGGTTCCTCGGCGACAACGACGCCCAGGTGGTCATGTGGGATCCCGGCCACCGGCGGGGGCTTCGACGGGCTCGAAGAGGACGGCGTGAACCTCAATCAGGGGACCGAGTCGACCCTGGCCTTCCTCACCACGCTGCAGCACGTGCACCGGCAGCCTGGTCGCCGGTCCCGACTGAGTGCAGCCGACCTCGGACGCCGATCTCGCCCTGGCCCGCCGCCAGTCCGATCGCCTCCGGGCCGACCCGTCGAGCGTCGTGACGCAACTGTTCGTGCCGGGCGACGAAGGCTACGACCAGCAGGAGTCGCGCTCCGTCGGCCGTGCTGCGCCGGGTCCTGGCGCTCGGCGACGACGAGGTGCAGCGCGCCTTCGACGACGTGGTGGCCCGCTTCTCCGGGCGTCATCACGGATTGCTCGAGACGTTCAGCCGCCATGCCGATGAACTGTCGGGCCGGCTCGATCCGGCGCTCGACGCTCTCCGCCGACCCGCCGCCTCCTTCTCGGGGCCGACCTTCACCAGTGAGTACGCCATAGAGGGTGCCGCGCTGTGCAACCCCAGCCTGGTGGCGCATCCCGACCAGCGCGGCGTGGCGGCGGATGCCGTGCGCGTGGTGATGAGCGTCCGGGGCATCGGGGAGGGGCATCGCTCGTCCATCGGGTTCCGCACCGGCATCGTCGACGGGAACGGTGCGCTCACCTTCGATCCCGGCACCGACCTTCGCCACCGTCGGCCGCCGCGTCGAGACGCCGCAGCACGCCATCGTCTTCCGGGGCGAGATGCAGCGCCTGCGGAGCGGGGGCGGTGACGCCGACTTCGTCCTCGACGGCCTCCGCCCGCAATTCAGCGGCGCCGAGCTCGAGCAGCGACTGGCGCAGCTGGACCAGCAGCTGGCCACGCGGCCGCAGGGCAAGCGCATCATCTCCGTTGATCAACGACATCGCGGCGCGGACCTATGCCGTGGAATTCGACGAGGCGTCACGACCTCGACGAGCGGGTCCTGATGCCGTCGATGGCCGGCCGAGAGCAACGGCATGGAAGACGCCCGCTTCGTGCGGTTCGGCCGAGGACGACGTGTACTACGCCACCTACACGGCCTACAACGGGACCGACATCACGCAGCAGTTGCTGGAGACGACGGACTTCCGGCGCTTCACGTCGTCGCCACTGGTCGGCCCGGCCGCCGCCAACAAGGGTCTGGCCCTCTTTCCACGCCGGATCGGTGGGCGTTTCGCCGCACTGTCGCGGTCGGACCGCGAGACCAACACCATCGCCACGTCGGACGACCTGCGCCACTGGACCGACGCCCGTCCGTGTCAGGTGCCCGCGCGGGCCTGGGAGGTGCTGCAATTGGGGAACTGCGGCTCGCCGATCGAGACGGAGCACGGATGGCTGGTCCTCACCCACGGCGTCGGGCCCATGCGCACCTACAACATCGGCGCCCTGCTGCTCGACCTCGAAGAACCGACCAAGATCCTCGGCCAGCTGCAACAGCCGCTCCTGAGCCCGGCCACCGACGAGCAGGACGGGTACGTGCCCAATGTGGTCTATTCCTGCGGCGCCATGCTGCACGGGGGTAACCTCGTGCTGCCTTATGGCATAGGAGACTCCGCTATCGGAGTGGCCACCGTTCCGCTGGCTGCGCTGCTTGCCGCTCTTGAGCCGACAACGACCTGACCACGAAGGAGAGCGCCATGCCAGAGAAGTCACCCCAGAAGCCTGCCGGGAAGAAGCCCGGCAAATCTCTCAAGGAGAAGCGAGAGGCCAAGCGCGACAAGAAGGAGAGCCGTCCGGCCTGGGCCGCTCGGCCGCTGAAACGACCGGCCCGCTGAGACCGCTGCGGATAGCGGTCCTTGCGCCCCTCTCGTGGCGGGTGCCGCCCCGCCACTATGGCCCGTGGGAGCTCTTCGCCTCGCTCTTGACGGAGGGACTGGTGGCGCGCGGTCACGACGTCACGCTGTTCGCCTCCGGTGATTCGTTGACCGCGGCCCGCCTGTGCTCGGTGGTGCCCCACGGCTGGTCGGAGGACCCGCACGTGGATCCGAAGGTCGCCGAGTGCCTCCACATCGCCCAGGTGTTCGAGCAGGCGGCGAACTTCGACATCATCCACAACGGATTCGATTTCCTGCCGCTCACCTACAGCGGGCTGATCGCGACGCCCGTCGTCACGACGATCCACGGATTCTCCTCGGAGAAGATCCTCCCGGTCTACGTCAGCTACAACGGTCGCAGCACGTACGTCGCCATCAGCGATGCCGACCGGCACCCGGCGCTCGACTACGTCGCCACCATTCATCACGGCATCGACACCGGACGCGTGCACGTTCTCGCCGTCGGCGGGGACCTACCTGGCCTTCTTCGGACGCATCCATCCCGACAAGGGTGTGGTTGAGGCCATCGACACCGCGGCCGCCGCGGGCATCCCGTTGAAGCTGGCGGGCATCATCCAGGATCAGCGGTACTTCGACACGGAGGTGGCGCCGCGCCTGGCCAAGCCCGAGTGCGGGGCCGAGTTCGTGGGCCCGGTGCTGGCCGAGGATCGTTCCGCCTTCCTCGGCGGGGCCCTGGCGCTGCTCCACCTCATCAACTTCGACGAGCCCTTCGGGTTCAGCGTGGTCGAGGCCATGGCGTGCGGCACACCGGTCATCGTGTTCGACCGGGGTTCCATGCCCGAGCTCATCGACGACGGCACGACGGGGTACCTGGTGGCGGACGTGGCCGGCGCCGTCGACGCCGTGTCCCGGGTCGGGGCGTTGGATCGTCACCGGGTCCGGTCCGAGGCGGTGACCCGCTTCGGGCACGACCGGATGGTCGACGCCTACGTCGACGTGTACCGACGGGTGATCGGTCAGTCGAGCGAACGGACGTAGCCGAAGAAGCCCGCGCTTCTTGATGAGGTCGGCCGCGCCCGCGGGCACCATGTCCTCCCAGGCCTCGTCCCCGGCGGCGATCCGCCGCAGGACGTCGCGGCTGAAGATGGGGAGGCACGTCTCACGGAAGTTGTCGAGCGGGACGAAGCTGCCCCGATTGGCCAAGTAGTCGTACAGCGACCGCACCGCCGGCGCCACGTGCAGATTCTCCACCGTTTCGAGCTCATCGCCCGCCGACCTGCGCAGCGGGTACACGTACAGCTTGAGGTCGTTCTTGAACAGGCGCCCGAAGCTCTCGAGGATCCCGCCCTGGAGTTGCTCGTGGTTGCGCTCGTCGAAGAGGTCGAGCAGGCTCGGCACACCCATGACGATCCCGATGCGCTCACTCGTGCGTGCGGCCAGGAAGGCCGCGAGGAGGTAGTAGTCGAAGTAGTCCGAGATCATGGTGGTGAGGCCGCAGGCGGCCAGCAGCTCGGCCCGGGCCAGGAAGTCCCGCCGGTCCACGCCGTTGCCGCCGGCGAGCAGGTTCCGCATCGTCAGCTCGGCCAGGGGCAGGATGGTCTTGCCCTCCATGCCCGGCTCGGCACCGAACTTGGCCATGGCGCACTCGAGCATGTCGAGGTTGACGACCGTGGTCGGCCGGAAGCTACCCCGCTCGACGATCACCGCCTTCTTGCGGAGGACCTCGCTCGGCTGCAGCACTTCTTTGTCCGGCCCGAACATGGCCACGCCGCTCAAGCCGAGCTGCACGAGTTGCAGGGCGACGAGCCGGTTGTCGACGCTGCGGAACTCGATCCCCCGGAAGCGGATCATGTCGATCTCGATCCGGTCGGTGCTCAGGCGATCCAGCAAATTCTCGACCAGGACCTCGGGCTCGTGGTGCTCGAAGAAGGCGCCGTGCAGCAGGTTGACGCCGACGATCCCGAGGGCTTCCTGTTGGAGCGAAGCCTCGACGTCGAGCATGCGCAGGTGCAGGGCGATCTGACTCGGCTCGTCGTGCGGGTGGGCCTGGAACTTGACGCCCATCCAGCCGTGGCACTCGTTGCCGCCCCGGAAGCTCCGGGCCACGACGGTGTCGGCGAAGGCGAAGAACGAGGTGCTGTCGCCCCGCGAGTCGCTGAGCCGGTCGATGTTGAGGGCGAACTCGTGGTCGAGCATGGCCTGGAGCCGCGCCTCGGAGACGTAGCGGTCGGCCTCGCCGTAGACGGCGTCGCTGACCGCCATGTCGTAGGCCGACATCGACTTGGCGATCGTCCCGGCTGCGCCGCCCACCCGGAAGAACCAACGGGCCACTTCCTGGCCGGCGCCGATTTCGGCCACCGTGCCGTACCAACGAGGATCCAGGTTGATGCGGAGCGCCTTCTGATGCGTGTCCTCGGACTGACGGGAGGCGAGAGTCTCGATCACCTCACAGTGATAACAGACGAGATCGACCGAAAAGCTACGGCAGTGTGAACTTTGACCTAACCTCCGCCAGATGCCGGGCACCTGGGTGATCGACCTCGATGGAGTGATCTGGCTCACCGGCGAGCCCATCGAGGGCGTGGACACGGCGGTCGAGGCCCTGCGCGCCGCCGGTATCCGGACGTTGTTCGCCACCAACAACTCGGCTCCGACCCGGGCCGAGCTCCACGCCCGCATGAAGAACTGTGGCATCACGGCTTCGGACGAGGACCTGCTCACCTCGGCCGATGTGGCGGCGGAGATGCTCCCGGTGGGTTCGACGGCGCTGGTCCTGGCCGATGGGGGAGTCCGCGAGGCGCTCCTCGCCCGCGGCGTCACGATCGTCGAGTCGGGTCCGGTCGATGCCGTGGTGGTCGGATGGACCAGGGGGTTCACCTTCGATGCCATCGCGGAGGCGGCCACCAGGGTCCGCGAGGGCGCGCGGCTGATCGGCACCAACGAAGACCCCACCCATCCGACACCGCATGGGCTGCTTCCCGGGGCCGGGGCCTTGCTGGCAGCGGTGTCCACCGCGGCCGAGACCACGCCGGAGGTCGCGGGAAAGCCCCATCGCCCCACCTCCGACGCCATCAGGGCCCGGGCTGACGATCTGTCCATCATGGTGGGCGACCGGCCTTCCACCGACGGTGCGCTGGCCGAGCAGCTGGGCATTCCGTTCGCCCTGGTCCTGTCCGGCGTGACCGGCGCCGACGAGGTCCCGACCGACCCGGCCCCCGACGAAGTCGCCCCAGACCTCTCCGCACTCGTGCAGAGAGTGCTTGCTCGCAGCTAACTCAGATATACTCCTGTTATATGGTGAACAACGAACGCATCAAGAAGTATCTGGACGCCGGTACGGTATTAGGGCAGGTCACACGGGCCCGCGCGGAGGAGATCGTCCGCGAGTTGGTGAGCGCCGGGGACATCCAGCGCGATCAGGCACAGGAATGGGTGGACAACTTGGTTGAGCGAGGGCACAAGACGAGCGAACAGATCCTGGAACTGGTGCGCCACGAGGTGGCCGAACAGCTACGGAAGATCGACGGGTCCTCCCTCGAGAAGCTGGCCAACCAGGTGGCGGATCTGCTGAAGCGCTCCGCTGATGCCGGCCGGGCGGCGAGCTCCGACGTGGCGGATCGGGCGGCAAAGGGAGCCAAGGCTGCCCGCGACGCCGCCGAGAACACGGCCGCGTCGGCCAAGAAGGCGGCGACCAAGACGACGAGCGCCACCACATCGGCCGCCAAGAAGGCCGCGACGAGGACGGCGAAGACGGCCAAGGCGGCGACCAGATCGGCCAAGAAGGCGCCGGCCGCGAAGAAGGCCCCCGCCGCCAGCAAGACCGCCGCCAGCAAGACCGCCGCCAAGAAGGCACCCCCCGCCAAGAAGGCAAGCAGCTGAGCTCTGGGTCCCGCCGGCGGCTCGATACCGAGCTCGTCCGTCGCCGACTCGTCGCCAACCGGCACGAAGCCCAAAAGGCCATCGCCGCCGGATCGGTGCTGGTCGCCGGGACCCAAGCGGACAAAGCAGCACGGCTGGTCGCGCCCGACGAGCCCATCGTCGTGCGGGGACCCCCGGCACCGTTCGTCAGCCGGGGCGGCCAGAAACTGGCAGCGGCCCTGACACGATTCGCCGTGAGCCCCGAGGGCCGGCCGCGTCCTCGATGCGGGAGCATCAACCGGAGGGTTCACCGATTGCCTCCTCCAGAACGGAGCGGCCCGGGTCTACGCGGTCGACGTCGGGCACGGCCAACTCGATCAGCGCCTGCGCAACGACAGCCGGGTCACGGTGCTGGAAAAGGTCAATATCCGCTCGCTGACGCCCGAGATACTGCTCGAGCGTGACCCCTCGTTCGAGCCCGTCTCGCTGCTCACGGCCGACGTCTCGTTCATTTCCCTCGTCACAGTGGCGCCGGCGCTGTGCGGGCCGATCGGCCGCCCCGATGCCGAGCTGGTGCTGCTGGTGAAGCCGCAGTTCGAAGCCGGGCGGGCGGTCGTGTCCCGCGGCAAGGGCGTCGTGCGCGACCCTGCGGTCTGGCGCAGCGCGCTCGAAGGAGTGACGTCCGCACTTGAGGACGCCGGAACCGGCATCATGGGGGCGATGGTTTCCCCCCTGACTGGCCCTGCCGGCAACGTCGAGTTCCTGTTGCACGCCCGTAAGAGCTCCCGTTTGTCCGGTGCGCTCAGCGCTGACGCGGTCGGCCGCCTTTTGTCCGCCGTCGTCGACGAGGCGGCCTCGGCCGGTCCGGAGCCGACCTGACCCATGTCGACCGCGACGTTCCTCGTCCACCCCGAGCGCCCTGACGCCCTTGACCTCGCCCTCGATACGGCCGAGTGGCTCGCAGCCCAGGGTGACACCGCCCGCATCCTCCAGTTCTCGGCACCCAACCGGGTCACCGAAGCGGGTAAGGAGATCGACCTCGATGCCGTGGATCTTCTCGGCTCGACCGTCGCCGTCAGCCTGGGTGGCGACGGGACATTCCTCCGGGTCGTGCGCCTGGCCTGGACGGAAGACGTTCCCGTCCTGGGGGTGAACTTCGGCCGGCTCGGCTACCTGCCCGACCTCGTGCCCGATCAGGTGCGGGTGGCCTTGACGAGAGTGTTCGAGAACCGCGCCGTCATCGAAGCCCGCTGCGCACTCGAGGTCACCATCACCGACCGTTCCCAGGGTGATGCGGTCTCGACCTATCTCGCACTCAACGAAGTCGTGCTCGAGAAGATCGACTTCGGACACACGGTGCGGCTGGCCACATCGATCGACGGCGAGGACGTGTTCACCTATTCGGCCGATGGGGTCATCATCGCCACACCGACCGGGTCCACGGCGTACAACCTGTCCGCCCGCGGGCCGATCCTCGCGCCGGCGCTGCGCGCCATGGTGGTCACGCCGGTGGCGCCGCACCTCTCACTCGACCGCAGCCTGGTCTTGACCGATACCCAGCGCGTCCGGGTGGAGATCGCCCCGAACCGCGCCGCCGCCCTCGTGATCGACGGGCAGGAGACCGGCCGGCTCGAGCCTGGCTCGACCGTGACCTGCCGCGTCCCGACCCGCCCCGTCCGCGTCGTGCGCAACGACCCCCACGGCTTCGGCGCGCTGCTGCGGTTCCGGTTGCTGGCCGACCGCGAGCAATAGGCCGGATGATCGCGCCGTGTTGACCGACCTTCGTGTGCGCGACCTGGGCGTGATCGAGGACCTCTCGCTGACGTTCGACACGGGCATGACCGTGTTGACGGGGGAGACCGGAGCAGGCAAGACCTTGGTGGTCGAGGCCCTGCAGTTGGTGCTCGGCGGGCGTGCCTCGCCTTCCCTCGTACGCGCCGGCGCCAGCGAGGCCATGGTCGAAGCACGCTTTCTCGTCGACGCAGAGGAAGGCGAGCACGAGATCATCATCGCCCGTTCAGTGCCGGCCGAAGGGCGCTCACGGGCATGGATCGACGGGCGCATGTCGCCCGTCAGCACGTTGTCCGAGGTCACGTCGGAGCTCGTCGAGATCCATGGTCAGCACGAGCACCAGTCACTGGTGACACCGTCAGCCCAACGGGCCGTGCTCGACGCCTACGCCGGGACTGATCTGAGCCCCGTCCTCGCGCTGCGCGCCGAACTGCGTCGTCTGGCCGATGCCGTCTCGTCACTCGGGGGTGATGCGCAGCAACGGGCCCGCGAAGCCGATGTGTTGCGCTATCAGGTGAACGAAATCGCTGCCGCGCATCTTGGCGATCCCGACGAAGAGGATGTCCTGCGCCAGGAGGAAGTGCGCCTGGCTGACGCTTCTGCCCACCGGGAGGCGGCAGCCCACGCCGGCGAGCTGCTCGAGAGCGGGTCCGGGTCCGGGACCGGGACCGGTTCCGACGGCGGTGTCCTCGGCCAACTGGCAGAAGCGGTCGGCGCGCTGAGCGGACGCGAGGCCTTCGACGAATACCGCGAACGCATTGCCGGCGCGGCCATCGATCTGTCCGACGTTGCCCGGGGATTGCGCGACGTGGTCGAGGGTTGGGAAGACGACCCCGATCGTCTCGTTGCGGTGCAGGAACGTCGCCGGCTGCTCGCCGATCTACGTCGCAAGTACGGCACCGATCTCACAGCCGTGCTCGCCTTCGCAAAAGAAGCAGCGAGGCGTCTCGATGAACTGGAGAATGCCGAAGAGACCGCAGCGCGTCTGGACGCAGAGCAGATCGAGGTGGCGCGCCGGCTGGAAGCAGCCGAGAAGAAAGTGCGCGGCGTGCGCACCCGCGCCGCGGCGACGTTCGGCACTCTCGTCGGGGAGCGCCTCGCCGATCTCGCCATGCCCGGGGCGCGGGTCGAAATCCGGGTCGCGCCCGATGGGGCCGGGGATCCGATCGAAGCTGCGCTCGGGGCCAATGTCGGCGAAGCGGTCCTGCCCCTCGCCAAGGCCGCTTCGGGTGGCGAACTCGCCCGTGCCATGCTCGCCATCCGCCTCGTGGCCATGGGCGGGCCGCAGACGATGGTGTTCGACGAAGTGGATGCCGGCGTCGGTGGTGCGGCCGCGTTGTCACTCGGAGAGTCGCTGCACGAGGTCTCCCGTAGCCGCCAGGTCCTCGTCGTCACCCACCTGGCCCAGGTTGCCGCCAAGGCCGACCGCCAGATCACCGTACGCAAAGACGAGGTGCTCGGGCGGACGCTCACGTCGGCTGTGGCCGTGGCGGGGGAGGAGCGGGTGATCGAACTCTCCCGCATGCTGTCGGGCCATCCGGACAGCGACGTCGCCCGGGCACATGCCCGTGAGCTCCTCGGCGCCTGACCTACCTGGTCCGCAGGGGCTATGTTGCCCCGATGCCCAGACCGAATGTGTTGCTCATCATGACTGACGAGGAGCGCTATGCCCCTCCCTATGAGGTCGACACCGTCAAAGAATTTCGCAGGTCACAGCTGACCGCACGCGAGTCGATCAGGTCACGGGGACTGGAGTTTCACCGGCACTACGCCGGGTCGACAGCCTGCACGCCAAGTCGGGCCACCATGTTCACCGGGCAATTCCCGTCGTTGCACGGGGTCACATCTACGGATGGGACGGCCAAGCAGAGCTCCGATCCCGGTATGCACTGGCTGGACCCGAACTCGGTGCCCACGCTCGGTGACTGGTTCCGGGCGGGCGGCTACCAGACGCACTATCGGGGGAAGTGGCACGTTTCCTTCGCCGATCTGGTTATTCCGGGCACCCACGAGGGACTCAAGGCTTCAGACGACGACGGCAAACCAATCGCCGAGGCCGTCGCCGCGTACCGGGGCGCCGACCGTCTCGACCCATTCGGCTTCGCCGGCTGGATCGGCCGTGAGCCACACGGTGCCGCCAAGTCCGACTGCGGGACGGTGCGTGATGGCGTTTTTGCCGGACAAGTGGTTGAGCTGTTCGACGAACTCGCTGCTTCTCGTTCCGAAGGTCCGTGGCTGACGGTGGCCTCCTTCGTGAATCCTCACGACATCGCCTTCTCGGGCTTCGGCTGGGAGCAGCTGCTGCAGTTCGGACCGCCGGACGACAGCGTTCCCGATATTCCCGAAGCGCCATCGCAGTCCGATTCGTTCGCCGGTCGCCCGGCCTGCCAGGAGGCGTTCAAGGCGATGTGGCCCCAGATGATTTTCGAAACGGCCACCGACCTCGGCTATCGACGGCTCTATTACTACCTCCTCAAGCTGGTCGACCAGGCGATCGGGCGGATCCTCACCGCGCTCGAACGCAGCGGCATGGCCGAGGACACCGTCGTTGTGTTCACCTCTGACCACGGAGACCTGCTGGGTGCTCATGGCGGCTTGATCCAGAAGTGGTGCAACGCCTTCGACGAGGCCACCCGTGTGCCTCTCTTGATTGCTGGTCCGGGCGTCGCCGAGGGTGGTCGCGTCGACATTCCCACCAGCCACGTGGACCTGATCCCCACGCTGCTGGGCGTAGCCGGGATCGACGTCGAAGAGGCTGCCTCCAAGGTTGCGGTTTCCCACGACGAAACGCACCCCCTGCCGGGCCGCGATCTGAGTGGGGTTGTGCTGGGCACAACCGCTGCCGCGTCTTTGGAATCGCCCATCTATTTCATGACCGAGGACGATGTCACCCGAGGCGTGACCCAGACGAACATTCTCAATGGGACACCATTCGAGCCGATCTCCCCACCGATCAACATCGAATCGGTGATCACCACATTGCCCACCGGAGATGGCGGCGCTCCGGAGCTTTGGAAGTTGAACCACTACTACGAGCGCCTCGACGATTGGTACAAGGACCAGGGCGTCGCACCCAACCCCTTCTTGCCAGCAGCCGCCGAACCCGAATGGGAACTCCATAACCTGACCGCCGACCCCGAGGAACGCAAGAACCAGGCGCATGACGAACATGCGACCTTGTCTGACCTCAAGTCAGTCCTCGAATCCGTGAGGAATGCGAAACGACTGATCCCGAAGCTGCGGAACGCCACTCCCTAAAACGCGCATCTACCTGACCCTCACGTCCGCTCCGGCCCTCACGTCCGCTCCGGCCCTCAGGTCCGCCTGAGCCGGTTGCGGTCCTTGGTCACCCCGGCTCTGCCGTCCGCCTTGGCTGTGGCCACCTTGCGGGCCCGGGAGATGGCATTGGCACTTTTGGGGTGGGCGGGGGCGACCCAGGTGAAGTTCCCGGGTGTCCCTTCGAGCCTCCAGCCGCCGTAGGTCTTGAGGGCATGGTGCTCGGGGCACATCCGTACCAAATTGGCGAGTTCGGTCGGTCCGTCGTCGCCGTAGTCGATGAACACGTGATCGCGTTCGAGCCCGAGGCGCTTGCCACAGCCCGGGACACAACAGGTGCGGTCGCGCACGATCAAGGCGGCCTCGACCGCTTTGGCGATGCTCCGAGAGGACTTGGTCACCGTCTTGATGTCGAAGCCCTCCTTGATCACAAAGCGCAGGGCCCCTTCACCCAACAGCTCCGTGGCCGCGGCCACCGAGACCGGGCCGATGCCCTCGATCTCACAGGTCTCCTCACCTTCTGTGGTCCCCCGGCGCAGTGCCTCGGCATCGATGAGGACCAGGGTCTCGACCCGGGAGCGCCCCGGACCGCCCGCACCGCCCGATCCAGCTGAACCGCCCGATCCAGCTGAACCAGGGGAGCCGGAGCCGCCGGGGCCGTTGCCCGGACCGAAGCCGTTGCCCGGGCCGGGGCCGCCCGATCCGCTCGAGTTGGTGCCCGCACCGGCGCTGGGGCCCCCACTTGCACCACCGCCCGCACCGGCGCCGGCCATGAATTCGAGGAAGACATCGAGCCGGAAGGCTTCGAGGGAGGTGAGATCCGTGGACCCCGCCGCCTTCCAGCGTGCCTTGGCCTCTGCTTCGAGCCTCGGTGCCACCCGGGCCCAGTGCACCTCGTCACAGAAGAACTCGCCTCTGACCCCGCCTTCGGGGCATTGGCGCGAGCGGAAGTGGCGCCGCTCGTGCACCCGCGTGCGCCGGGTGGCCTCGTCCTCCTTCTTGCGGGCGCCGGCCCGCAGCCGAGAAGCCGTGTCGCGCAGTTCTTGATGCGACGCCCCGCCCTCGGAAAGGTCCAACAGGGTCTTGGCACTCCCCGGGGCCGCCGCTTCGGCCTCCCCCAGCAGTTTGAGCTCTGCGGGCGAGAGCTCCCCCTCGTGGAGGGCCTTGGTCAGGTCCGGATCGCTCCGGGCCCGCTTGGCCGAGGCCAGCCGGTCCTTGGCGACAGAGGGAGACGAACCGGAGAGTGACCCGAGCCATGCCGCGGCCGAGCCATGGCCACCTTTGGCATGGGCCCCGGTTTCGACCACCCGCGGGGTCAACAGGGCAATCCCCGAGGCCGCCGCCTTCTCGCATTGGGCCAACAGGTCGACCAGCACCGCGGCTTCTTCGCCGGAGATGGACGAAGGGGAGAGACCACGCACCAGGGCCTGCAAGTCCGCAACCGAAGAGGCGAGCCTGCGCTGCAACCCGGCGAAGGCCGCACCGGCGGGGCGAGAACCGGCCAATGGGGCACCGGCGGGAGTCAGAGTGTCGAAGGCGGGGAGGGCCACACGAGCACCGTAAAGGAGGGGTGTGACACGGCCGGGAAAGTGCAGCCGGGAGGGGGAAACGGAGGGAAGGCCGCAAGGGGCAGAGGGGCCCAGACCGCCACACCCGGTAACTGCAGACCGAGGGGTGCGAGACCCCGCAGAAAACCCCCGTGCAGCACCCCTTTTGCCATACAAACGCCACCTTCCGGCAACCTTGGAGGGTTACCGTTTCATCCCTGCACCACGAGGTCTCACACCCGAGTACGGGACACGGGAGAAAGAATCATGCCGAGGACGATCGTGGTTCACCACAACCCGGAGCCGAACAACGAGGCGACTGGCGAACGGGGCGAACGGGGCGAAGGGGGCGACCGAGGCGGCCGACCTGGCCCTCATCGATGAGTTCCGGCATGCCATCGAAACCGGCCAGTTGGTCCTGCATTACCAGCCCAAAGCGACCCTCATCAGCGAGCGGGTCGAAGCGGTCGAAGCCCTCGTCTTCTGGCGCCATCCCCAGCTCGGCCTTCTCTACCCGGACCGATTCTTGCCCTTGGTCGAACAGACTGACCTGATCGACCACCTGACCAAGTGGGTCCTACGCCAGGCACTCGATGATCTCCGCGGTCTCGGGCGCAACGCCGACCACGTGACCATGGCCGTGAACGTCTCGACCCGGAACATCAGTGGGCCCGGCTTCGCCGGCCTCGTCGAACGCTCTCTCATCCGGGCGCAGATTTCACCGGACCGGCTCGTCCTCGAGATCACCGAAGCGGCGCTGATCGCGGACCCCGAAGGCGCCAGAGCGGTACTCGCGCACCTCGATACGCTCGGCGTCAACGTCAGCATCGACGACTTCGGCCGCGGCCAGACGTCGTACGACTACCTGTCCACGCTCCCCGTGCGCGAGCTGAAGATCGACCGGAGTTTCATCGGCGACATGCTCGTCAATCCTGCGCACGCCGCCATCGTGCGCTCCATCGTCGACCTCGGCCACGACCTGCACCTGCGTGTCGTCGGAGAGGGTGTCGAGTCCGATGTGGTGTGGGAGATCCTGCGGGCCCTGGGCTGCGATTCGGCGCAAGGGTACGTGCTGGCACGGCCGATGCCCGTCGAGCAGCTGGGACACTGGTTGGAGAATTCGGCACACGAGAGTTTCGGCCTGGTGGAGAACTCGATGTTCACCGACCGCGAGGCCTTCACCGACCACGAAGCCTTCGCGTAGACCCAGCCGCCGCCGACCCCGCCGCCCAGGCCGTCCCGGCCCCCGGCCCCCGGCCCCTGCCCCCCCCGCCCCGCCCTGCCCCGCCCCGAGACCCCCCCCACAGAGGTAACCGCTGCTCACACCCCACTTGTGCCGGCGCCCATGCCCGCACCCGCCGCCCGCACCCGCCGCCCGCACCCGCCGCACGCACCCGCCGCACGCACCGCCGGCACCGGAATCGATCCGCGACATCCACGGGCGACCTCGATTATCTTGAAAGCGTGCACCGATCATTCGAAGCGAAAGCCGAAGCGAAAGCCGAAGCGAAAGCCGAACCGACATTCGCCGCTCATCCGACCTCCGGGGCCCAGCGGGCGGCGTGAGCAAGTTCATCTTCGTCACCGGCGGCGTCTCGAGCTCTCTCGGCAAGGGCCTCACCGCCTCCTCACTCGGTCGACTCCTCAAATGCCGTGGCCTACGGGTCACCATGTGCAAGCTCGACCCCTACATCAACGTCGACCCCGGCACGATGAACCCCGGCGAGCACGGAGAGGTCTTCGTCACGCATGACGGGGGGGAGACGGACCTCGACCTCGGCCACTACGAGCGGTTCATCGACGAGGACCTAGGTCAGAACTCCAACACCACGACGGGCTGGATCTACCGCTCGGTGATCGAGAAGGAGCGCCGCGGTGACTTCCTGGGCCGCACCGTCCAGGTCATCCCGCACGTGACAGACGAGATCAAGGAGTGGGTGCGCCGGCTGGGCGATGACGACGTCGACATCGTGATCGTCGAGATCGGCGGCACGGTCGGCGACATCGAGATCGTTCCGTTCATTGAGGCCATCCGCCAGTTCCGCCGGGACGTGGGGCGCGAGAACGTCTGCTACATGCACCTGACCCTGGTGCCCTACCTGGTCACCGGCGAGCAGAAAACCAAGCCGACGCAGCACTCGGTCACCGAGTTGCGCAGTCGCGGTATCCAACCGGACGTGATCGTCTGCCGCAGTGACAAACCGATTTCGGAGAACCTGAAGCGCAAGATCTCCAACCTCTGCGACGTCTCCATGGAGGCTGTGGTCTCCGCGGTGGACGCACCGAGCATCTACGAGATCCCCCTCGTCCTGCACGACCAGGGTCTCGACGGATTCGTGTGCCGGACCCTGGGCATCGACGAGGCTTCCCACCCGATCGACCTGAGCCAGTGGGAGGAGCTGGTGCGCCGGGTCGAGTCGCTGTCGCGCAAAGTCAAGGTCGGCATCGTGGGCAAGTACGTGAGCATGCCCGACGCCTACATGTCGGTGGTCGAAGCCCTCCGCTCGGCCGGGTTCCACTTCGGGACCGAAGTGGAACTGGACTGGATCGATGCGGAAAAGGTGCCGGACCTCTTGGGGACGGAGCGGATACGCCAGCTCGATGCGATCGTCATCCCCGGCGGATTCGGCGTGCGCGGCATTGAGGGGATGATCGCGGCGGCCGGGTACGCCCGCGACCACGCCATTCCCTGCCTCGGCCTGTGCCTCGGCCTCCAGGTCATGGTGATTTCGGTGGCCCGGGACTGGGTCGGGATGGACCGGGCCAATTCCCGTGAGTTCGATTCCCTGACGCCCGATCCGGTCATCGACCTCATGCCCGATCAGGCGCACGTCACCGACAAGGGCGGCACCATGCGCCTGGGGTCCTACCAGGCCGCGCTCCTGCCGGGCTCGAAGGTGTCCGAGGCCTACGGGGCGCTCGGCGTCACTGAGCGGCACCGCCACCGCTTCGAGTTCAACAACAAGTACCGGGCCCGACTCGAAGCGGTCGGCCTGGTCTGCTCGGGTACCTCGCCCGACGGCCGTCTGGTCGAGTTCGTGGAACTGACCGAACACCCGTTCTGGGTCGGCACGCAGGCCCACCCGGAGTTCAAGAGCCGGCCTGATCGGGCCCACCCCCTGTTCCGTGAACTGGTGGCGGCGGCGCTCGACCGGGCAGAGGGACGCGAGCCCCACCTGCTCGATCTCGATCGCGTGCCGTAAGACCCGGTGGCAGACACGGTGCCATTCCGCCGGGTGTCCGAGGTGGAGGTGTTCCGAGGTTGGATCTTCACCGTGGGTCGGGCCGAATTGGTCGATCCCGACGGCCGGTCGTTCGAACGCTTCATCGTGCATCACCCCGGAGCCGTGACCATCGTGCCGGTCGATGCCGACAGGCGGGTCACGTTGGTCCGTCAGTACCGGGCTTCCGTGGATCGGATGATGTTGGAGGTGCCGGCGGGCACTTGCGACGTGGCCAACGAGAAGCGCGAAGTGGCGGCGCGCCGTGAGCTGGCCGAGGAGGCGGGCCTGCTCGCCGAGAAGATGGAGGTCCTGATCGAGACCTTCAACACGCCGGGGATCAGCGACCAGCACACGACCATCTATCTGGCAACGGGCTTGTCCCCCTGCCCCCCCAAGCCGATGGGCGTCGAGGAGGGGTTCATGACGATCGAGACGATCGCCCTCGACGACGTCGAGAAGCTCGTGGCCGACGGCACCCTGGTGGACGAGACGACGGTCCTCGGGCTGTATCTCGCCCGGGCACGCCTGGCCACGGCGGCCCCGTGACGCCGGCCCTTTCGCGAAACGCCGAGGAATACCTCTCCTGGTTGGATGTCGAGCGGGGCCGCTCGCCGCGCACCCTGGCCTCCTACCGGCGTGACCTCATCGGCTACCAATCATTCGTCGAAAAACGGGGCCCCGGCGCACAGATCGACGCGGCGTCGGCCGACGAGGTGGCGGCCTACATCGCATCCCTGCGGCGCAGCCGCAGTGGAGCGACGGTGGCCCGGGCCCTCTCCACGCTGCGGGGCTTCCACCGCTTTCTGGTCGAGGAGGGAGCAGCGCCCTCCGATCCGACCGCCGATATCCCCGGGATCGGTGTGGCCGAGATGCTCCCCAAGGCCCTCAGCGAAGACGAGACCACACGTCTGCTCGGTGCGGTGGTCGGCACCGGGCCGGCCATGTTGCGCGACCGGGCCCTCCTCGAGGTCCTCTATGGCACCGGGTGCCGCGTCAGCGAGGTCGTCGGCCTGAACCTGGGGGACGTGGCCGAAGCGGTCGAGGGCGGCGAGATCCCGCTGATCCGGGTACTGGGAAAGGGCGACAAGGAGCGGTTGGTCCCCGTCGGGCGCCTGGCGCTGGCCGCCCTCCAACACTGGCTGTCGGGAGAGGGCCGGCCGCTGCTCGAGCCCAAGAAGTGGAAGCGGCGCAGCGATGCCGAGGCCGTCTTCCTGAATGTACGCGGTGGTCGCCTGAGCCGGGTCGGTGCGTTCGGGGTCGTGAAGAAGTACGCCGGTCGGGTCGATCTGGCCGAACGGGTCAGCCCCCACGTCCTGCGCCACTCCTGCGCCACGCACATGCTCGCCCGCGGGGCCGACATCCGGGTGGTCCAGGAACTCCTCGGCCACGCCTCCATCGCCACCACGCAGCGCTACACGAGGGTCTCGCCGGAACACCTGCGCCGGGCCTATGAGGACGCACATCCCCGGGCCGGCGCCCGGGTGGGCAGTACCAAAGGCAGGGAAGACGTAGCATGAGAGGATGCCGAACGAGGCCCCCACCGCCGAATCAGCCGAGGTCGATTACGTCGCACTGCTCACGGCGGAACAGGCTGAGCTTCATGCACAACTGAAGGAGCTCGGGTTCGCCGACCGGGGGGACACGGGCCTCAATTACGACTCGAATTTCGCCGATTCCAGCCAGGTGACCGCGGAGCGGGCCGATGCCGAACGGCTGGCCACGGAGCTCCGGGAGACCCTCGAGGAGGTTGACGCCGCCCTCGAACGCATCAGCGCCGGCACCTATGGGCTCTGCCAGGCGTGCGGGAAGCCGATCGGCGGGGCGCGTCTCGAAGCCATGCCCGCCGCGCGCTTCTGCATTGTCGACGCCGCCAAACAGTAGGTCCGGACGGGGCCCCATGGCCCAGTCCACCAGGCGGACCCTCTGGATCATCGGGGGTGTCGTGGTCTTCATCGCCCTCGTGGCGCACCACAACATCTCGCGCGCCGACATCATCCTCTTCTGCGTCATCGTCCCCTCGATCATCCTGCACGAGGTGTCGCACGGGGTGGTGGCCCGGGCCTTCGGCGATGACACGGCGGCGCGGGCCGGCCGCCTGACGCTCAACCCGTTCGTCCATGTCGACCCGGTCGGCACACTGATCGTGCCGGCGATCCTCGCCCTGGGCGGTTTCGGTGTCTTCGGATGGGCGAAGCCGGTGCCGGTGAACAACGCCCGCTTGCGCAGCCCGCGCAACCAGGGGGTCCTCGTGGCCCTGGCGGGCCCGTTCACCAATTTCCTGCTCGCCGCACTGAGCGCCTGGCTCTTCATTGCGGTCTTCCGCAACACGGTGCTGCTCAACGGCGGCGCGCTCTCCCTGCCGGCCGAGATCGTCTTCCTCTTCAGCCTGGGCAACATCGGGCTGATGGCGTTCAATCTCGTGCCTATCCCACCGCTCGACGGGTCGGTGCTGTTCGAGCGCCTGCTGCCGCGGCGCTTTTGGCCGACGTATCTCCGGATCCGTCCCTACACGATGATGATCATCCTCGGGCTCGTCCTGATCAACTTCTACATGAACCCCGGACCGATCACCACGGGCTTTCAACACCTGTACAACTGGTGGGCCGGCGTCCTCTACGGCGGGAGCTAGTCCCCCTCTTCGAGAAGGGGCAAGCCGAGTTCGGCCACCCGGTTGCGGGCATCGGAGACCAGGGTCGTGGCCCCGCGGCCCAGGACCGCCCCACGCCGCCACGCCAACTCGACCTGGGAGCGCTGTGGGACACCGTCGACCTCGATACGCCGACACGTCATGCCGCCCCGTGCGCGCCACCCGGCCAGGACCGCCACCCCGAGACCCGCGTGCGCCATCGCCAACAGGAGTCCGGGACTGCCCTGGTCGAGGAGCGGCAACGTGGCCAGTTCCTCCCACTCGATCCCCTTGGTGGTCCGTCCGAGGACGTCGGGCAGCCCCAGCGCCACGTGCTGGACGATGCCGTAGGTGACGCCTTCGATCTGCGGCGTCGCGCATGCGGAGGTCAACAGACCCAGTTCGGCCTGATGCTCGACGATCTGGCCCGGCACCTCGCCCGAAGGGACCTCGCGCACGCGGAGGCGCACCCCGGGAACCCGCTGCCGGGCGTGACGGACGAGGTGCGGGAGACACGCGTCCACCAGGGAGTCCGCGATGACGACCACCAGCTCGCCGGTCGCGCCACGGGCCTGCTCCTGGGCGACCAGGGAGAAGTCGTCCAGGTCGGCGAGCGCCTTCTGCGCATACGGGAGCAGGATTTCGCCCAGCGTCGTCAAGAGGGGTTCACGACGGTTCTCCCGCTCGAAGAGCGTGCCACCGATCTGGTGCTCGAGGCGGGCGATCCTCCGCGAGAGCGCGGGCTGGCTGGTGTGGAGGCGTTGCGCTGCGGCAGTGAACGTCCCGTGGGCGACAACCTCGATGAACGCACGGAGATCGTCGGTCTCGGGCACCGTCACGAACGGTGCTCCGGCACGCCGCCAACCTTGGTCATGAGCCCCCTCCATGCTCCTCGCGGTCACTCTACCGGCGGCCCGGCCCTACTCAGTCGGCCCCGCCCGACAAGAGGGCCACCAACGCCGACCGGTTCACCTTGCCGGTCTCGTTGTAGGGGATGTCCGCCACGAAGGTGATCCGTTCGGGGACCTTGAAGCGAGCGAGATTCTCCCGGCAGAACTCCCGCAGTTCGGCTTCGGTCGAGGGGCGGGACAACACGACCGCCGCCTCCACACGCTCGCCTGCTGTGCGATCGGGAATCCCGGTGACGGCGACGTCGGACACGGCCGGATGGCGCCGGAGCACCGCGTCGATCTCCACGGGTCCGAACTTCACCCCGTGCCGGTTGATGGTGTCGGAGAGCCTGCCCTCGGTGTACAGATAGCCGTCGGCGTCGACCCGTCCGAGGTCGCCCGTGCGCAGCCACCCCGGCACCACGTTGTGGGGTGACAGGACGAGGATTTCGCCGATCTCCCCCACCTCACCGATGTCCGCCGATGTCGCGGACCCGGGCCTGACGATGCGGACCCGCACGCCGGGCAGCGGGCGCCCGATCGAGCCGAGGCGGTCGGTGCGCCGGTAGTCCTCGGGCAGGAAGGCCGCGTAGGCGCCAAGGGTCTCGGTCTGGCCGAAGAGGTTGGCCAAGGCGACGTGGGGCAGCGCCCGCAGCGTGCGCTCGATGAGCTCACGCGGCGCGGCGGCGGCCCCGTAGGAGATCGAGATCAACGAGCCGAGATTGACGGCCGAAAAAGCGGGATGGTCCAGAATTCGCTGCAGCATCGTCGGCACCAGGAACACCCCGGCCGCCTGGTGCCGGTGGACGAGCTCTATCCACTCGCCCGCCTCGAAACGCTCCTGGACGACGAAGGTATTGCCGGCATAGAGACTCCCGAGGACCCCGAGTGACCCGCCGACGTGATGGAACGGGACGCACATCATGTTGGTCACCGCGCGGACGTCGGGACTGAACGGGGACGCGAACCCCGTGATGCGTCGCATCAACACCCGGTGGGGGATCGGGACGGCCTTGGGTGCTCCCGTGGTGCCGCTCGTGAACAGGACGAGGGCGATCGCCTCGCCGCCCGTCTCCGGAAGCGGGTCGGGCGACACCGGGTGCGTCCGGAAGACCTCCGAAGCCGTCACGAGATCGTCCCCGACGACGGCACGCCCCACATCGGCGAAGGCGTCACCAACGAGGGCGAACCGGCGACAGCCACCGGTCGCGAGCAATGCCTCCACCTCCGGCGCACGGAGCGACGGATCGATCAGGGCGGCGGCGGCACCGACGCGGGCGGCCGCGATGATGGCGGCCACCGACACGATGCCGGCCCCATCGATGATCGGGACACGATCACCCGGTTGCACACCGGCTTCGAGGAGGACGGCGGTGACCCGCCCGACCGCGTCGTCAAGCTCGCCGTACGTGCAGGGGCCGCCCGGAAAGATGAAGGCCGGACGTGAAGGTGCATCGAGTGCGGCCGCCTCCGCCAGCGCACCGAGAGTGATCGGGTTCATGCTCAGTGCCGTCAAACTCAGTACAGCGGCGACCAGCTGCTCGTCCGCAGGAGCCTGCTCTCCCATTGATCGCGGAACTTGAGGGCATCACCCATGTAGGTCCCGGCTCCCCGGTGTTCGGGGGGAAGTTCGGTGGTCAGCAGGTGCATCAGGCTGTCCGGGTCCGGGATCTTCTGCCACAGCATGGCCTCGCGCCGCATATGGGTGCCATGTGCGGGCTGGAAGCACGCCTGAATGTCGAGGACCGTCTTGGCCATGTGGCTCAGCGGCTCGTAGTAGATGTCGTACCAGCATTGGATGTAGTCGTCTATCGGCACATAGGGCCATCCCGTGTCCTCCATGAACAGACTCAGCTCATGGGTGGAGCCGTCGGTGGGCACGGTGCCGAAGTCGATTTCCTGGATCGGCGACCAGTGCACGGGGACGAGCACTTTGCCGTAGACGTCCCAGCGCAGCTTGTCGGTGTCGCGCATGAAGGTCTGGAGGTCGCCCGTCTGGCTGCGCTTGACGAGGTCCTCCCAGGCTGCGCCGTCGGTGATGCCCGTGATCGTGCAGACGTTGTAGGAGACGCCGCTGCCCACAGCGTGGTTGGTGTACCAGAGCAGGCGGGCATAGTCGGTGTCGGCCATGAGGGACATCCAGCCGTCGCGATAGGCCGCCTCGAACTCGTCTTCCTTGAGGCCGACGACCTTGTGGGTCTCGTGCAGGTAGAGCATGTGGTTGTGGTCTCCTTTGGATCAGATCAGACCGACGATTGACTGAGCAGCGCGACAACCGAGCGTCGGTCCACCTTTCCGGTGTCGTTGTACGGGATCTCATCGGCGAAGACGATCCGCTCCGGCAGCTTGAAGCGAGCGAGGCGGTCGGCACAGAAGGTACGCACCTGTTCGTCGGTCAGGGGCTCTTTGGCCACAATGAGGGCGCCGACCCGTTCCCCCATTTCGGCGTCGGGCACGGCCGACCACGGCCACCTCGACGATCGCCGGGTGATCGCGCAGCACGGTCTCGATCTCGATCGGGCCGAACTTCTCGCCGCCCCGGTTGATGGTGTCGGAGAGCCGCCCGGAGGGGAAGATGTACCCCTCGGCGTCGATCCGGGCCAGATCGCCGGTGTGGAACCAACCCGGCTGGACATTCTGGTCGGACAGCACGACGAGCTCTCCGACCTCTCCCTCGGGGACCGCGTCCTCGGTACCGGGACGGACCACGCGGATCTCCACTCCCGGGAGGGCCTTTCCGACCGAACCGATCAGGTCGACGTTGCGATGATCGCCCGGGGCGAGGGTCGTGTAGGCGCCCAGCGTCTCGGTCTGGCCGAAAACGTTCGCAAAGGCCACGTGCGGGAGCGCGTCGAGCGCCCGCAGGACGAGTTCCTTGGGGGCGGCGGCGGCGCCGTAGGCCACGACGGCGAGCGAGCTGAGGTCGGCGTCGGCGAAGTTGGGGTGGTCGAGGATCCGCTGCAGCATGGTCGGAACCAGAAAGGTGCTGACCACCCGATGACGTGCGACGAGCTCGAGCCATTCGCCGGCGTCGAAGCGCTCCTGCACGACCGAGGTATTGGCGCCGTAGAGACCGGTCAGCTGCCCGAGCGAACCGCCGACATGGAAGAAGGGGACGCTCATCATGCCGACGTTCGCCTTGTTCTCCGGCTTGAACGTCGGCGCGTAGCTCATGAACCGGCGCGAGATCACGCCGTGGCTGATCGGGATGGCCTTCGGCAGCCCGGTCGTGCCGCTGGTGAACAGGATCAGGCCGTCGTCCTCGTCGGTCCCCACGATCTCTTCGTCGGCGGCGTCACCCCCGTCGACCCCGGCCCGGTCGGACACCGTGCAGGAGCTCGGCGCCACCGAGCACACGGCCGTCGACGGCGGGGGAGACCATGGCGGCGAAGCCGGGACCGGTCACCGCCAACTTCACACAACCCGCGGTCTCGATCAGTGCGGCGATCTCCTGGGGCCGCAGCGCCGGGTTCATCAGCGCCGCGGCAGCGCCGATCCGGGCGGCGCCGAGCATGGTTGCGATCGACAGAAGACTGCCGACCTCGACCACCGGCACCCGGTCGCCCGGTTGTACGCCGGCGTCGCGCAACCCGCGGGCGACACTCCGCGCCGCGGCGGCGAGCTCGCCGTACGTGACGTTGCCGTCCTTGAGTATCAACGCCGTACGGGAAGGATCCTGCGTGCTCGGCGCATCGATGAGCGAGGCGATGTTCACGTTCGCCGGACTCCCCTCACCGTTCGACCCCGCTCAAAACAGCGGCGACCAGGGCGCCGTCCGCAGGAGCTTGCTCTCCCACTGATCGCGGAAAGCCAGCCCGTCGTACATCCACGTCCCCGGTCCTCGATGCTCGGGAGCGATGTCGTTGGTGAGAAGCCGCAGGAGGTTGTCGGTGTTGTGGATCTTCTGCATGAGGGATGCCTCGCGGCGCACGTTCGTCCCCAGGGCGGGGGTCAGGGCGAGGTCGATCGTGATGAAAACCTCTTCGGGGGAGTGCTCGAGGCTCTTGGAGTACACATTCCCGCAGGCCTCGATGTAGTCGAGCACCTCGTAGGGCCACATCGTGTCTTCCATGTACATGGTCTGCCCGTGCGTGGACCCGTCCGTCGGCACCGTGGCGAGGTCGACGTCCTGCATCGGCGACCAGTGGAGCGGCACCAGGATCTTCCCGACTACGTCATGGCGCAGTTCGTCGGTGTCGCGCAGCCACGACTGGAGATCACCTTTCTGGCACCGCTTCACGAGATCCTCCCACCCGGTGCCGTCGGTGATCCCGGTGATGGTCACGACGTTGTAGGAGACACCGCTGCCCACGGCGTGGTTGGTGTACCAGAGCAGGCGGGCGTAGTCGGTGTCCGCCATGAGCGACATCCAGCCGTCGCGGTAAGCCGCCTCGAACTCGTCTTCTTTCAGTCCCTTGACCTTGTGGACTTCGTGTAGGTACAGCAAGCGTGGCCCCCCAATCGGAGCGACGCGTTGCGGGTTTGACGTTCGCTCTCACTGTGCGGCCAGTCGGGTCATATCGCCAATGCCAATCCGGCATGGATGCATTCGTTCTCGGCATGGACCGGGACAGCACGAGCCCGGTGTTAGCGTTCGGTCCGATCGGAAGGGGAGAACTGGGTGGCTGAAGCCTGGATTATCGATGCCGTGCGGTCACCGCGAGGCCGGGGCAAGGCGGGGAAGGGTGGACTGGCCGACGTCCATCCGCAGCGGGTGCTGGCACAGGTGCTGCAGGAGCTCGAACGCCGGAACGGGCTGGAGACGGCCGACGTCGACGACGTGATCATGGGGTGCGCCGCGGGGAGTGGCGATCATGCGATGGACATCGCCCGCATGGCCGTGCTCGACGCAGGCTGGTCACTGGACGCGCCCGGGGTCACCCTGAACCGCTTTTGCGGCTCGGGGCAACAGGCGGTCAACTTTGCGGCCATGGGTGTGCTCGCCGGTCACCAGGACCTGGTCGTCGGCGGTGGCGTCGAGTCGATGTCGCGCACGGCGCCGATGCATGTCGACGGCTTCAGCGCGAACAACGCGCACCTCCAGGAGAAGTTCCCGATGGTCCCGCAGGGGATTTCGGCCGATCTCATCGCTTCCTTGCGCGGCTTCAGCCGGGAGGAGTGCGACGCCCTGGCGCTCGAGAGTCAGCGGCGTGCCGGCATCGCCATTGAGGAAGAGCGATTCGCCAAAAGCATCGTGCCGATCTACCACGACGACGGGCGACTGGCCTTGGATCATGACGAGCATCCGAGACCCAGCACGACGCTGGACGATCTGACCGCGTTACGCCCGAGTTTCGAAGCGATGGGTGCGGCACCGTCGAGCGAAGCAGGCCCCACCTTCGACGAACTGGCGCTGCAGAGCTACCCCGAACTGTCGGCGCTACGCCACGTGCATCACGCCGGCAACTCGTCAGGCGTCGTGGACGGCGCAGGCGCAGTGCTGGTCGCGTCACCGTGGTACGCCCAGAACCACGGCATGACGCCGCGGGCGCGCATCGTGATGACGGCCGTGGCGGGCACGGAGCCCGTGATCATGCTGACCGCGCCGGCGCCAGCCACCGAACGGGTGCTGGAGAAGGCCGGCATGACGCTCGACGACATCGATCTGTTCGAAGTGAACGAGGCGTTCGCCTCGGTCGTCCTCGACTGGTTCCGGGTGACCGAAGTCGACCGCGACAAGGTCAACGTCAACGGCGGCGCCATGGCCCTCGGGCACCCGATCGGGGCCACCGGGTCCATGCTGATCGGGACCCTCCTCGATGAGTTGGAGCGCCGCGACCTCTCCACCGGGCTCGTCACCATGTGCACCGGTGGCGGTATGGGGACAGCCACCATCATCGAACGGCTGTGAGCCGGACGGCCGTCGCCGGCGCCGGCACGGTCGCCGGCCGCACGGTCGCCGCCAGCACGGCCGCCGCCCGCACGGCCGCCTGACGCGGGGAGGTCAGAACGTGCCGGGTACGTCCACCGCGTCGAGGATCGTCACCTCAGGTTCTCCGACGATGCCTGCCCCGCTGAGGAACTCTCCCATTCTGGTGGCGCCGGCAAAGAATGTGTTGAACGTGTCCGCGTCGGGCCACTCGTCGATCACGACGAGGTCGTTGCCGTCGGTCGTCATCCTGTGCCCTATTTGACCCAGGCTTTTGCCGTACACCGTGATCTCCTCGGGTACGTCTGCGTTGTTTCTCGCAAAATCGAGAGCCTTGCCGACATCTGAAACCGTGAATCGAGCTATAACGATGACGCTCACAGGAGTCCTCCCCCAATTCCGCTCGGCGGTCGCCCCTCATGGAGAGGACTGCGCCGCACCCTAGGTCGACTGCGCTGCAGTGGCAACCGTCGTTTCCTCCTGCCCGCCACCCAGGGGCCGTCCAGGGTCGGCCAACGGGCCCGGGCCTCGAAGGCGCTGGACGACACGACCCACGCAGGGCAGAATCCGGATCGGGGACCGGCACGAACGACGACGGGGGGATCTCCGTGACGGTCCGTTGCCGAGCCCTGACCGTCCTTCGGGCTCGGTCCCGACGTAGCAACGAAGAGGTTGCAACAGAGGAGGCACGACCATGTACGACGCCATAGTGAAGAACGGGAGTGTCATCGATGGGACCGGGGCGCCGGCCCAGGACGTCGCAATCGGCATCCGCGACGGCCGTGTGGTGGCCGTGGGCGACCTCGAGGAGTCGGGCCGCGTCGTCATCGATGCGGACGGACTCACGGTCGCACCGGGTTTCATCGACCTGCACAGTCACTACGACGCACAGGTCTTCTGGGACACCACGCTGACCCCGTCGTGCCTCCACGGCGTCACCACGGTCGTCGGCGGGAACTGCGGCCTCACGCTGGCCCCGGTCTCGACCGTCGATCAGGACTTCTTGACCCGGTTGCTGGCCCGGGTCGAGGCCATCCCGGTTGAGGCCCTGCTGGCAGGAGTCGAGTACACCTGGAACTCCTATCCCGAGTTCCTCGACGCCATCGATGCCAAGCCGCTCGGTCTCAACATGGGGTTCATGGTGGGCCATTCGGCACTGCGTCGTGCCGTCATGGGGCCCGCCGCGTCCGAGCGGGCGGCGTCGGCCGAGGAGCTCACCGCCATGTGCGCGCTGCTGTCCCAGGCCCTGTCGGCCGGCGGGTTCGGGTTCTCCACGGCGAACGTGTCGACACAGATCGACGGCGATGGACGCCCGACGCCGCCGAACTTCGCCACCCGTGACGAGTTCGTGGAGCTCTCCCGGGTCTGCGGCGAGCACGGGGGCACGTCCATCGAATTCATTCCGGGCTCCTTCCTGCAGGGGTTCAGCGACGAGGAGATGAACCTCATGGCGGATATGTCCGCCGCGGCGAACCGCCATCTCAACTGGAACACGCCGCTCATCAACCGCTTCAATCCCGATCTCTTCCGGCGCCAGCTCTCCGCCTCTGACAGAGCCCGCGAGCGGGGCGGGCGGGTCGTGCCGCTCGTGATGGCCCAGAACGGGCCGACGCAGCAGGACTTCCTACGCGGCTACGTGTACCGCTCGCTCCCGGGTTGGGGGTGGCTCTTCGACCTCCCGGTGCCCGAACGCATCGCCGCCCTGCGCCGGCCCGAGACCCGGAAGCGGCTGACCGATGCACTCGCGGCGGAGACGACCGGCCTCGCGGTGACCATGCGCACCTCGTGGGGACAGCACTTCGTCAATGACGTGAGGGACCCCGCCCTCCATCACCTCGAGGGCCGGCGCATTGCGGAACTGGCCGCGGAGCGCAACGTGAGCGATTTCGACGCCTTCGTCGACGTGGCGGTTGCGGCCAATCTCGAGGTCGGGTTCGTGCGTTACTCCTACGGCGACGCCGACGAGTGGACGAGGAATGCCCGAGCCGAGGTGCTCAAGGATCCCCGGGTGGTCCTGGGGGCCTCCGACGCCGGGGCGCACATGGACATGATGGTGGGGGCCGACTTCCCGACCCGCTGCCTGGGCGAGCTCGTGCGTGAAAAAGAGCTCTTCACCCTCGAGGAGATGATCCATCAGTTCACCGAGGTGCCCGCCCGCCTCTACGGGCTGCGGGACCGCGGCCGCATCGAGGAGGGCACCTGGGCCGACCTCGTCGTCTTCGATCCGGCCACCGTGGATGCCGGACCGCTGCGCACCGTGAGCGACCTACCCGCGGGAGCATCGCGCCTCATGACCGAGTCCGTGGGCATACGCCACGTGCTCGTCGCCGGGCAGGCCCTCGTCGAGGACAACAAAGTGACCGATGCCCGCAGCGGGCGGCTGTTGCGTTCGGGACGCGACAACGACACCGTGCTGGCCCGAGATTCCTGAAGATCGCAACAGAAGGGACCCGATGAGCGTGAGTGACGCCTTCCAATTCGACAATGGCGGCTGTATCGGCGTCGACGTGGGTGGCACGTTCACCGATGCCGTGTTGACCGACGGCATCGGGGTGTGGCGGGCCAAGTCGCCCACCACGCCGGGGAACATCGGGGAAGGCGTCCTCAAGGCCGTGGAGCTCGCAGCAACGAGGGCGGGCACGGAGCTCGATCGGGCCTTGCCCTCGGTGGGCCGCTTCGGTCTCGGCACCACCGCGGTGACCAATGTGCTGGCGTCACGGGCCGGACGGCGCGTCGGGCTCATTACGACAAAGGGTTTCGAAGAACTGGTGCCCTTCGCCCGCGGCCGCAAGGTCCACGACCAGGACGGCTGGCTGACGACACCGCCCGAGATCGTCTCGCGCCACCGGATCATCGGCGTGCGCGAGCGGGTCGACCGCGACGGACTCGTCGTCACCCCGCTCGAGAGCGAAGAGCTCGTACGGGCAGCCGAGTACCTGATCGAGGTGCAGCAGGCCGACGCACTCGCGCTGTCGTTCCTGTGGTCGTTCCGCAACCCGGTGCACGAGGAGCACGCCCTCGCCCTGATCAACGAGCGCTTCCCCGCTATTCCGGTCGTCTCCGGAGCGGCGCTGCACCCGGCGGTGCGCGAATACGAACGCACCACCTTCGCCCTCCTCAACGCGTACGTGACGGGCGCCTTTGCCGGTATCGAGCAATTGGCCACGGAGCTCGCGCGGCATGGCCTGACCGTTCCCCTCCTTCTCGTGCATTCGGCCGGCGGCTCCATCTCGGTGAACGAGGCGCGCCGCGTACCCGTCGGCCTGGCCGAGTCGGGACCAGCGGCCGGGGTGGCCGCCTCGGCCCAGCTCTCCAAGGCCGAGGGGATCCCTGACGTGATCACGTGCGACATGGGCGGGACGTCCTTCGACGTCTCCGTCATCGCCGGTGGTGAGCCCATTCGACGCACCCGGGGCGAGCTCATGGGCGTGTGGACCGCATTGTCCCTGGTCGACGTGGAGTCGATCGGTGCCGGCGGGGGATCGATCGGTTGGGCCGACGCCCGGGGCATGCTGCGCGTCGGGCCTCGTTCGGCCGGCTCGGTGCCGGGCCCGGCGTGCTACGGCTGGGGCGGGACAGAGCCGACCGTGACCGACGCCCTCCTCGTCCTCGGGTATCTGTCGCCCGAGAAGTTCCTGGGCGGTGACATGGAACTCGACCTCGATGCGGCCGTGCACGCCTGCGCCGGCCTCGGGACCCAGCTCGGCATGGACGCCTTCGAGACCGCCTGGGGTATCCGCCAGGTGGCGATCGCCGGCATGATCACCGCAGTCCGCTCGCGACTCGCCGCCCGTGGGTTCGGACCCGCGGAGCAGATGATCCTCAGCTACGGCGGGTGCGGCGGGCTCTTCACGCCATCCATCGGCGAGGCCATCGGCTCCCGCGGCGTGCTCATCCCCGGCCTGGCGTCGGTGCTCTCGGCCTTCGGGGCGGCGACGACCGACGTGCGGCGCGAACGCATCAAAGCCGTGCTCGAGCCGATGCCGGTCGACCCGATGCTGCTCGAGAAACTCGGCCAGGAGTTGCAGAGCCAGGTGAACGCCGACCTGGAGGCGGACGGCATCGAGCCCTCGGCCCGCTCGATCGATTTCGAAGCCGACCTCCGCTTCAAGCGGCAGGTGTGGGAGATCTCCATCCCGCTGGCCACGACACAACTCGAACGGGTGGAGTTCGGTTCGCTGGTGGACAGCTTCAAGGACGAGTACGCCAAGCGCTATGGACGGGGCTCCATCGTCCTCGGCGCGCCCGTCGAGTTCGTCAACCTCCGGGCGGTCGGTACCGGCCGCACGGTGAAGGCCTCGTTGGAGGCCGGCCATACCGAACACGTCGAAGAGGGAACGAGAGCGACGGTGGCCTCGACCCGAATGGTGCGGGTGGACCGCAACGAGGGCGGGGAGCACCCGGTCGACGTCTATGAGGGACAGCAGCTCCTTCCCGGTCACACCCTCGAAGGACCGGCGCTGATCGAAGGCATCGACACCACCGTCTGGGTACCCGCCGGGGCGACGGTGACCATGACCGCACACGGCACCTATGCATTGGAATTGGCACGATGAGCACCATGAGCACCATCGACCCGATCACGCTCGAAGTGCTGCGGAGCCGGCTCGAAGCCATCGGGGACGAAGCAGCGGCCGCACTCGAGCGCACCGCCATCAGCCCCGTCGTGACCGAGTCGAAGGACTACTCGTGCACGATGCTCGACGCGCAGGGTCGCCTCATCCAGGGGGCCGGGCAGATCCAATTCCACTTCGGTGCGGCGGCGCACGCCGTGCGCTCGACCATGGCCCGCTTCCCCGACTCGATCGCCGACGGTGACGTGTTCATCGCCAACGATCCACACCACGGTGGGGGACTGCACCCCCAGGACGTGATGATCCAGCGTCCTGTCTTCCTGCGCGGCCAACTGATCGCCTGGGTCGTGATGTCGGCCCACATGATGGACGTCGGCGGCATGGTGGCGGGCTCGTTCGCGCCGATGGCGACCGAATGTTTCCAAGAGGCCCTGCGGCTCCCGCCCGTGCGCCTGTTCCGGCAGGGCGTCGAAGTCACCGAAGTCTGGGACATCTTCCGCAACAACGTGCGGGTGTCGGCGTTGGTCGAGATGGACATGCGCAGCCTGGTGGCCGGGTGCCACGTGGCCCAGGAGAAATTGATGGGCGTCGTCGACTCCATGGGGGTTGACGTGTTCGTCGACAGCATCCAGGCGATCCGCGACCTCTCGGAGGCCGAAATGCGCCGCCGCATCGGCCTTCTCTCCGACGGCACCTATCGCGCCTCGAGCTGGACGGAGTGGGAGGACGAGTTCTTCAAGGTCCCCTGCGAACTGACGGTGGACGGTGAGCGGTTGATCTTCGACTTCACCGGTGCCTCACCGCAGACCAATCACTACTTCAACTCCAAGCCGTACATCATCGAGAGCGAAATGGTGGCGCAGCTGGCCTGGCTGATGGCCAGCGACCTCCCCTTCGACGACGGGATCTTCGCCCCGCTCGAGTTGCGCTGCCCCGAGGGCACCATCGTCAATTCCATCGAGCCGGCGCCGATCGCGGCCGGGCACATGGACGTGGCGCTCAATGCGGCCGAAGTCGGCGTGCAGACACTGCGCCTTGCCCTGGCCGCGTCACCCGGGCACCCCGCTGCCGCACACCTGGCCGGTTGGGGCGCCAGTTCGGCGTTGGGCCTGCACACGTGGGCCTGCGCCGGCATCGACGGCAACCCCGACGCGTTCATCATGCTCGACGGCAACTGGGTCGGGAGCTCGGCCGGGTCGGGATGCGACGGCATGGCGCTGTCGGGCAACATCGTCGGGCCCGAGTCCGACTACTCCTTCACCGATGTCGAGATCCTCGAGTCGTGGTATCCGATCCTCATCAGCGAGAAGTCGAGCCGCACCGGGCCCCGGCGGGGCCGGGCGCTACCGGGCGGGCGGCGGCAACAAAATGGGCTTCAGCCCGCACGGGACGGACCGCCTGACCGGCGCCATGCTGGGCATGCGGCGTTGGTTGCCGCTCGAGGGCGCGGCCGGCGGCTCGCCCGGCGCCTGCACGCGCTTCCTGATACGCCGGGCCGACGGCACAGTGGACGAGGTGGCGACGCACGCCTCAGGCGTGGCGATCGAGCCGGGGGACACGTTCGAGTTCCACTGCGCCAACGGTGGTGGCTTCGGCGATCCGCTCGACCGCGCAGCCCGAGTCCGTGCACGAGGACATCCTCCTCGGGCGGCTCACGCCGGAAGAGGCCGAGCGGGCCTACGGGCTGCGCTTCGACGCGCACGGCCACCCCGACCCTGCGGCCACGGCGGCCCAACGGTCGCAAATGCGCCAAGAAAGGCTCGCCCGCGCCACCCCCGCCCGCACGCCGACCGAGAACCCCTCAGCCCCCGACCCGCTGTCGCCCGGCCCGTCGGCCAGCCCGCCGCCCACGCCGGCCGACGGCCGCCTCCCCCTCTACCCGGGCGTGGTCAATCAGAACGGCACGGCCATCGCCGAGGAGAGCGGGGCGATCCTGGCGCAGTCACCGGGGCACTGGACCGACGGATGTCCCGTGCTCATTGAGCTACGCCCCGAGGGGGGTCCGGACGTGCACGTGCGTTCGTATCTCGATCCGATGTCGGGACGGGTCCTCTACGCCGAGGTGGCGCTGGCCGACGAACCTCGAGGCTTCGACTCGAGCCCGTTGCATTGGACCGCCGCCGCCACTGGCGCCGCCGCCACCGGGCCAGCCACCGGCGCCTGACCCGCCCCGCCCCCCGCCCGCGCCGCCCCCCACCGCGGCACCGGCGCCCTCGCGACCCCCTGGTGGTCACGAAGACGCCGATGCGAGCGTTTGCTACCGCCCAATCGCTACCGGGTCAAAGGATGAAGTGAATAGTGCCGCCACCTGAGTCGCTCTGTTCATGGTCGGGGTGATCGCACGGGCGACCGTCCCAACAGTGACCGAGAGCATTGCGGGGGCGAACTTCAGCGGGGACCCGAGTTGCCGCCCTCTGTTCATCTTCGCTTCGACGCCGCTCGACAAGGCTCGGATGTTCGGGATAAAGCACTCTGACCTTTCTGTAAGCCCTGGAGCCCCTGCATCCTCTGCCCCCGGTCAGCGAGCCTGGCAAGTCATCAGAGGTGAATTGGCAGAAAGCCAGCTGACACAGCTGTTGGGCACTCGCTCAGGCTATCAGCGAATTCAGGATGCAGCGAAAGGGCGGCAGCAATCCCACGGCGTCGGCCGCCTCGGCATAGGTGACCGCGGCCACCTCATGGGCATGGGCCGCTCCGTCGGCGAGCACGGACCCCACATAGGAGGGGTCACCTTCCAGCTCGGCCCGACGTTCACGCACCGGACGGAGGAGCTCGCTCAGCGCGGCGGCCACGTCCTTCTTGAGATCGCCGTAGCGGGTGTACCCCTGCGCCACCTCGACCGGCGTTCGACCGGTGGCGGCCGCCAGCAGGTCGAGCAGGTTGGCCAGGCCGGGCTTCGCCGCCCGGTCGTAGCGGACCTCCCCGTCGGTGTCGGTGACGGCTTTGCGGATCTTGCGGGTGATCTCCTCCTCGGAGTCGAGCAGGCCGATCGTGCCCAGGGGGGACTCGACCGACTTGGACATCTTGCGCTCGGGATGCTGCAGGTCCATCACCCGGGCCGCGGCGCCGGGGATGGCCGCCTCGGGGACGGTGAAGGTCTCGCCGTAGCGATTGTTGAAGCGGATGGCCAGCTCACGGGCGAGCTCAAGATGCTGCCTCTGGTCGTCACCGACCGGCACCGCCTCGGCCGCGTAGAGCAGGATGTCGGCCGCCATGAGGACCGGGTAGGTGAAGAGCCCGGCGCGCACGGTCTCGTGGCCGTCGCTCTTCTCCTTGAACTGGGTCATCCGGCGCAGCTCGCCGAAGCTGGCGGTGCACTCGAGGAGCCAGGTCAGCCGGGTGTGCTCGGGGACGTGGCTCTGCACGAAGATGGTCGAGCGCTTGGGGTCGAGGCCGACGGCCAACAGGTTGAGGGCGGCATCGAGGGAGTTGCGGCGGAGCACCTGCGGGTCGATCTCGACCGTGAGGGCGTGCAGGTCGACGACGCAGTAGAAGGCGTCGCTGTCGTCCTGGAACGTCACCCAGTGCTTGAGCGCCCCGAGATAGTTGCCGAGAGTGAAGTCGCCCGAAGGCGCAATGCCGGACAGGACCCGTTTCATGGGTCGCCATGGTAGGTCGCCTGTTCCGGAGGCCAGGACGTGCCGGTTCCGGACGTGCCGGCGCTGGTCGTTCGGGGCCTGACCGTCTGGGCTGGGCCTTCGGGGGGTGCACGGATCGGGGTCGGGGGTTCGGTATCGTCGAGCTGTGACGTATGCCGTGTCCACGCCCACGTTCGAGGGCCCGATCGACCTCTTGCTGCACCTGGTGTCCTCGCACGAGGTCGATGTGCTGGACATTCCGCTGCTGCCCATCGTCGACGGCTTCGTGCACGTGCTGACCGAGCAGCGCGACCAGATCGACTTCAACCAGCTCTCCGAGTTCCTGTTGATGGCGGCGATCCTGATCGAGCTGAAGTCCCAGAAGCTGCTCCCGGGGCGGGAGGGTGCGGACGACGATGACGAGCTGATCGGGTGGGAGGAGCGGGACCTGCTGCTGGCCCGCCTGCTGGAGTGCCGGGCCTATGCGGCCGCGGCCGACGTCTTCGCGACCATGACCGAGGTCGCCGCCCGTTCCGTCCCCAGGGAGGTCGGGCTGCCCGCCGACTTCGCCGTGCACGCCCCCGACCTCCTGGCCGGGGTCACGCCCGAGGAGCTGGCCCAGGCCTATCTGCGGGGTGCGGCCGAGCGTCCGGTGCCCCGGGTGGATCTGTCCCACGTGACCGTCGACACCGTGTCCGTGGCCGAAGCCGTGTCTTCTCTGCTCGCCCTGCCCCGGCGGGACCGGGCCACTTCCTTCCGCACCCTGGTTGAAGGCTGCACCACCCGCATGGAGATCATCGTGCGCTTCCTGGCCCTGCTGGAGCTGTGCAAGATGGGCCGGGTCACCCTCGGCCAGGGCCAGACGTTCGGCGATCTGCAGATCGACTGGCTGGAGCACGAGGCCGTCCTGGCCGGCGTGACGAGTGGGCGGGGCCTCGGCGAAATGTCCGGACTCGAGATCGACGACTACGAGGGATGAACATGCCGGAGGTCGACCATGGAGAATGACGAGCTCGCCCGCGCCATGGAGGCCGTCCTGTTCGTGGCGGTGGAGCCGGTGCTCCCCAGCCTGCTGGCCGAACTGCTCGAGGAGCCGGTCGAACGGATCGAAGAGGTCCTCACCGGATTGGCCGACGGCTATGTGGCCGAAAGCCGCGGCTTCGTCCTGGCCCGCATCGCCGGCGGGGCCCGCCTGCAGACCCATCCCGACCTCGCTCCCTATGTCGAGCGCTTCGCCAACCGCGACGTCTCGCACCGGCTCTCGACGGCCGCCCTCGAGACGTTGGCCATCGTGGCCTACCGCCAGCCGGTGTCGCGGGGACAGATCTCGTCGTTGCGGGGCGTGAACGTCGACGGGGTGACGCGGCTGCTCGAGCAGCGGGGCTACATCGAGGTGGTCGGCCGGGCCGACGGGCCCGGACAGCCTGCGCTGTACGGCACCACCGACCTCTTCTTGGAGCGACTCGGCCTCAATGCGCTGACCCAACTGCCGCCCGTCGAGGATTTCCTGCCCGGGCCCGAGGTGGCCGGCGAATTCGAATCCGACCTGCAGGCCGCGCTGGGCGTGCACGGCGACGGCCTCTAGCGTTCCCGGACGAAGAGCGCCAGTAACTCGGCGTAGGTGCGCCGTTGCTCGTCGTCGAACGCGGCGAGCAGCTTCTCCTCGACTTCCCGTGCATCGTCCTCGCACGCCATGGCGACCGCGCTCCCTTCCTCGGTGAGATAGCACCGTCGGATGCGGCCGTGATTGGGGTCGTCCGAGCGCTCGAGGAGGGCCAGTTTCTCGAGCGAGCTCACGGCGGCCATGACCGCTTGCGGGGTGATGATCAATCGCCGCGCCATGTCGGAACTGGACAGGCCGGGCGACGTGTGGAGTTGGGTCAGGACGCCCGCCTGCGTGGCCGTGATCCCGTGGGCGCGCATGGCGTCTTCGACGCTCCGGCGCTGCCGGGCGAAGGCGTGTTTCATCAACCACAGGATCGTGCCGGGCGTCCTCGGCCATACGTCCTCGGCCACTAGAGGATCGCCCGTTCCGCCTTGAGCGCGGCGATCTCTTCCCACGTCAGGCCGAGGTCGAGCAGCACCGCCTCGGTGTGCTCGCCGTGCTCGGGGGCCCGGGTGGGCTGGCCGGGCTCTTCGTCGAACTGAACCGGCGGCGTGACCATGGGCAACGTCGTGCCGTTGGCCATCTTGACCTCGGCGATGTAGCTGTTGGCCTGGACCTGGGGGTCGTCGGCCATGTCGTGGGGGCTCTGGGTGGCCACCCACTCGCCTTCGAACTCGTGGGTCAGGACGTGCCGCCACGCGTCGAAGTCGCGCCCGGCGAAGATCTCCTCGAGGCGCTTGCACACAGTCGCGGGAGTTCTCGCGGCGCGCCTCCATGCTTGCGAACCGCGGATCGGTGGCCATGTCGGGGACGCCGAGCGCCGCGGCACAGGTCGGGCCAGTAGCGGTCGGGGGAAAGCATCTGGAGATTGATGAAACGGCCGTCACTGGTGCGGTACGGCATCATCAGGGGGTTCCAGGCCTCGTAGCGGCTCCCGAAGGCGCGCGGGGGGCCGTCGTCGTCCAGGCAGGCGTTCACAATGTCGATCTGCACCTGCCACATGCCGGCGGCGAGCAGTGACACGTCGACCACCGACGGCTCGCCCGTGGTGGCCCGGCGGTAGAGAGCGGTGGAGATCGCACCGGCGATGGTGAGACCGCCGACCACGTCGCCGAAGGCCGGCCGTGGCCCGGCGGGCCACTCCGCCCCGGGCTGGGTGAAGACGTGCTGCATGCCGGTACGGGCCCAGTAGGCGCCCGCGTCGTAGCCGCCGCGGTTGGCGTCGGGCCCGCGGGAGCCGAACGCCGTCCCGCGCACGTAGATCAGGGACGGGTTGTCGGCGCGGACGTCGTCGACGTCGATGCACAGCGTGCGCCGGGTGTCGGCCCGCAGATTCGTCACGAAGACGTCGGTGTTCTCGAGCAGGCGGCCGAGAATGCGCCGGCCCTCGGGGTGCTTGAGGTCGAGCCCGACGGAGCGCTTCCCCCGGTTGGTCGACTGGAACTGCGGATCGATCCCCCCGTGCAGCTTGTGCAGGCCGGCGGTCACCAGCCCCCGGTACGGGTCGCCGGTCTCGGGGTGCTCGATCTTGATGACGTCGGCGCCCCATTCCGACAGGACCGCGCCGGACATGGGGACGAAGACGTGCGACGCCACCTCGAGGATGCGCACACCACTGAGAGGAGCCGACACGGTGAACGTTCAGCGCTTGGCCGCGCCGACGAATTCGCCGAGCGTGGTGATGCGTCGCTCCTTCAGGCCGTGCGAGACGTTGGAGACGTCACGGCCTTCGGCTTCCGCGCGCAGCGCACCGACGGTGCAGTCTCTCACGGGGTCGTGTGGCGAACGGGTCGAAGGAGAAGAGCCGCATGGCATTGGCATGGGTGATCTTGTCGATCTGCTCGTCCGTCAGGCCCTGGACGCTGTCCCAGACCACCTCGGGGGAGCGCGGCCAGGTGGTGTCGGAGTGGGGGTAGTCGCATTCCCACGCCACCATGTCCTCGTTCATGGCGTCGAGGTTGCCGAGGCCGAACTTGTCGACGATGAAGCAGGTGATGATGCGCTCGCGGAAGATCTCGCTCGGGAGCTTGCCACCGAGGTCCGGCTCGGTCCAGGCCTTGTGGTGCTCGTAGGTGTAATCGATGCGCTCGAGGAAGTAGGGGATCCAGCCGACCCCGCCCTCGGCCAGAGCCACCTTGACGTTCTTGAACTTCTGGAAGACGGGGGACCAGACCAGATCGGCCGCGGTGGGGTAGATGTTGATGCCCGAGCAGGTGATACGCACGTTCATCGGCGCGTCCGGGGACGTCGTCACCTCCAACCCGCCCGAACCGATGTGGAGCGTCACGACGGTGTCGGTCTCGTCACAGGCGGCCCAGAACGGATCCCAGTGGTCGCCGTGGAGGGAGGGGAGCCCGAGCGCGTGCGGGTTCATGGAGAAGCTGACGCAGTGCGATCCCTTGGCCGCGGTGCGGTGGACTTCGGCCGCCATCAGCTGCGGGTCCCAGATGGGCGGGATCGTGCAGGGGATGAAACGCTCGGGGTAGGCGCCGCACCAGGCATCGATGTGCCAGTCGTTGTAGGCCTGCAGCACCGCCAGTGCGAGGTCGGGGTCCTGCTGAGCGCGTGAGGCGAAGAACTGCCCGCAGAAACGCGCCATGGAGGGGAAGTTCAGCGAGCCGAGCACGCCGTTGGCGTTCATGTCCTTGACCCGCTCGTCGACGTCGAAGCAGCCGATCCGGATCTCCTCGAAGTTGGTCGGCTCCAGGCCGTACTCCTCGGGCACCCGTCCGGCTACCGCGTTCAGCCCGACGTTGCGGGCCTCCCCCTCGCCGAAGACCCACTTCTCGCCGATGTCGTCCGTGCACCAGCTTCGGGGCGCGATCGAGGTACTTGGCCGGCACGAAATCCTCGAACATGTTCGGCGGCTCGATCACGTGGTCGTCCACGCTCACCAGAATCAGATCGTCCATGTCCATGGCCATCCCCACCCTTCTGTCCTGATCCCGTGCCCCTCAGGAAACGAAATCAATTGACAATCACTTTCAATCACGTAGTGTAGCCCGAAGCAGGTTGTGAGAGCAGGGGGGAAGAAATCATGCGCTTACGGGGAACGCGATTCCTGGCCGCGTTGGCGGCTGTCGTCGGTTTGACCGGGACGCTCAGCGCGGTCGGGTCGCCGGCCGGTGCTGCGTCGAATGCACCGATCACGATCGGCTTGATCTGTTCGTGCACTGGCCCGGCTGGACCCGAATACAAGGGCGTACCAGGAGCGTTCATGGCGCGCATCGACCTGCAGAACGCCAAGGGCGGGATCAACGGCCACAAGATCAAGACCGTGATCGAGGATGACCAGACGAGCCCGGCGGTGGACCCCACGGCCGTCCAGAGCGTCATCTCGAAGGGCGTCATCGGGATCGTTGCCGTGAGCGCCCTCTTCTTCGAGGGTGCCAAATTCGCTTATCAGGCCCACCTCCCGGTCACGGGAGCGTCCTCTGACGGGCCCGAATGGGGCACGCAGCCCTACACGAACATGTTCGCGTCGGACACCGGGAGCATCGACCCGAGCTATCCCGTGAACACGCAGATCGGAAAGTTCCTGACCTCGCACGGGGGATCGGTCGTGGGTTCCTACGGGTACGGCATCTCCCCGTCCTCGAGCCGCTCCGCCATCGCCACCGTGCGCTCGGTGGTCCACGCCGGCGGAAAGCAGGGCATTCTCGATATTTCGGTGCCCTTCGGCAGCGTGGCGTTCGGTCCCGAGGCCCTGGCTGCGAAGGCCGCCCATATCACCGGCCTCTACGCCGGCATGGTCGACAGCTCGAACTTCGCCATGGCCACCGCCATGCGGCAGGCGGGCGTCCCGCTCAAGGCGGTGGTGTTCCCGACCGGCTATGAGCCGAGCGCCGTGAAATCACCGGCCTGGTCCCAGCTGCAGGGCGACTACTTCGATACGGAGTTCCGCCCCTTCTCCGCCCCCAATGCCGGGACCAAAGCCATGCAGGCCGGGCTCATCAAGTACGACCATTTCACCAAGTCCCGCTTCCCGACGCTCAACGAATACGAGGCCTGGGTGGGGGCGGACCTGATGATCCAGGGACTCCTGGGGGCAGGCAAGAACCCGACGCCGGCGGCCACCATCAAGACGCTGCGCAGCGTGAAGTCCTACAACGGAAACGGTCTGTTGCCGGTGTCCTTGAACTACTCCACGAACTTCGGACATGACCCCTCGCCGTCGTGCGGGTGGTACTTGAAGGCAGAGAAGACCGGCTTCGCCCTTGTCTCCAAGACACCGTTCTGCGGGACGGACATTCCGGGCACGTCGACCGCCGACGCCAGCTGATCCAGGCGTACAGCACGGTCCGGTAGGGCCGGCGCACGTCCGGCAATGGAGGTTGATGGGGACTTTGTCGAGCGTGGCCGCGGTAGGTTGGGCGCGATGGCGAATGAACATTGGAAGGACGAACCCGAGGCTGAGGATTTTCCGTCGGCTGAGTCGTTTCTCACCCTGCTCGTCGGACTCCCCGCCGCAAAGAAGTTGGCCAAGGCCTTGCGGAAGCAAGACGAACTGTCGCACTTCGCGGCGAAGGACATCCTGCGCGCCTCCGGTCTGCCGTTGCTCCCCGCTGACGACTCCGAAGTTGCCTCCGACCTCGCAAAGATCAAACAGGGGGAGAAGCTGTCACCGGTCCTGCTGATTTGGGGAACGCCTTTGTGGGTGGCGGACGGATATCACAGGGTGTGTGTGAGCTATCACCTCAACGAGAAGACGCCCGTGCCGTGCCGGATCGTGTCCCGTTCGAATTGAACCAGCGCTTCGCTAGGCCGCTGCATCTTTAGGCCGCGGTGGAGCTGTCCGGCGCTACCTCGGGTGGCGGTTCGTGCACCGCTGCTTCCCACAGCACTGCGACGGAGCGCAACGCGAGAAGCCGTGCCACACCGACGCCGACACCGGTTGCAACGGCCCAGCTCAGGGCGTCCGCCCAGGAGGAACTGCGGTCCGCCGCCACTTTCGGCGGCGTCGATCCACGCAACCCCTTCCAGACGACCTCGAGGACACGCTGTGTCACGAGCCCGGTGAGGGCTCCCAGGCCGACGGTCAACCCTTTCCATCCGTACTTCTTGGAGAACGACACAGTGATCAGTTACCCCGATGCTCCCGTGTCTAACCCGCGCCCCGCGGTGCGGGCGCAGGGTTAGTCAACGGGCGTGCGCAGCGACATCACGTGCCGGCGTGTGCCGGCCCTGGCCACCTCTTCGAAGCCGAACGCGGCGAACGCTGCGACGAATCCCATGAATCGATAGCTGGGCGAGTCGGGGTCCACGGGATAGCTCTCCACGACGGCTGCACCGTGTGCCCGTGCGTAGGCGACGGCCTCCGCCAGAAGTCGATCAAAGAGCCCTCTGCCGCGGACGGCTCGTTTGACAAAGAAACACACGATCGACCACACCGCATCCTCCGGAATGCCCTCGTAGGTGATGCCGCCCAGTTTCTTGAACGTGGGTCGCGGGGCGACTGAACACCACGCTGTCGGCTCGCCATCGAGGTAGGCCAACAGACCCACCGGCTGCCCTGACCGCACCCGACCTTCCATGGCACGTTTCCGGCTCGGACCATCGGAGCGCTGGGGGCGCTCGGGCATGTCGCGCCAGACCATGCACCAGCAGCTTTTGGGGCCGCCCCTCGACTCGAAGAGTTGCTCCAGGTCAGGCCAACGGCTCTCGTCTACAACCGCGATGATGATCTCGTCGCCATGCACCACTCGTTCAGAGTATTCGGGGACGCCTCAGAAGATGAAGGGTACGAGCATCTTGGTCGATCCCCGGTTGGCCGAATAGGTGTCCGGGAACTGATCGGTCAGGTAGCGCTCCTCGATGGTCGCGCTGTAGGTGAAGTAGATCCCGACGAGGAGCGCTGCGATGAGCCAATCCCAGCTGAGCGCCACAGCCGTGCCGACAAGGGCCCAGCAGGATGCCCGAGTAGATGGGGTGGCGGACGAAGCGGTAGGGACCACTGGTCACGAGCTCAGGCTCATCCTTCTGCATCATCGGCACGCCCCAGTTGCGTCCGATGTGCACGCGAGCCCAGATCGCGAACCCCAGCCCGAGAACGAAGAGGAGGATCCCGAGGGCAGCGCGCCACGCATCGGTGTTCAGGTTGTGGCTGCGGAAGGCCCCCAGGCGGAGCAAGACGATGGCGACAATGACGATCGCCGCCCTGATGCCCAGCTCGCGTGACCACGGGAGGCGACCCCTCTGCATGGAGAAGGCTGCCGCGAGCTCTCACCTCTTGTCCATCCGCTCGGGTCAGCTGGGTAGCCGCTGGAAGGATTGGCCACCGTCCGGGGTTGTACAGGTGTGGCCCCGACCTCCCCAGCAGTGACCGTCTTCTGGCGACCGGGTTGCCCTTATTGCTGGCGACTTCGCACCAAGCTGAAGGGGGCCGGCGTGCTCGTGGACGAAGTGAACATCTGGGAGGACCCGGATGGCGCAGCCTTCGTGCGGTCGGTCACCGGCGGCGATGAAACCGTTCCGACGGTGCGCGTCGGGACCGAATCGTTCGTCAATCCCTCACCACGCCGCCTTCTCGAGATCATTCGCGAGAGTTCCGGCCAGGTCAGTTAGACGAGGGTAGAGCGAACGACGGCTGCAAACGCCTCAGGCTCGGTGATGAACCCAACGTGTCCACCCGGGAATTCCGTAAGAGCACTACCGAGTCGCGCGGCCAACGCTGCGGCGGTGCGCTGAGCGAACTCGCCCTTCGACGCAGACCCTCCCGCGATGATGAGGCGCGCTTTTGCCGCCTCCAGAGCGGGGAAGTCCGGTAGGTAGAAAGTGATGGGCAACAGGCCATGCGCGAAGAAGCGCGCGCTCGTTGCCACCTCCTCGTCATCTGGCTCATCTTCGCGGATCATCCGTAGACCGGTAAAGGAAGAAAACAGCTCCCAGGCCGCATACACGCCTTCGTCGCGGTATGTGTCGTAGATCCCACGCATGCCCGCACGCGCTTCCTCGGCATCCGGCAGGAGAAGGGTGACCGGCGGCTCATGGGCGATGAGGGTTGCGACGCGGTCGGGGTAGCGTGCGACCAGCGCGAGCCCCACGACCGCGCCACCACTGCTGCCAAAGACGTACGCGGGCATCTGGCCAACCGCCTCCAGTACCCGGCGTACGTCGTCGGCCATCAGGTCCGGCTCGGCATCCTGTTCGGGGTCGTCAATCGTGCTACGGCCAAAACCTCGTGGGTCGTAGGTCACCACCCTGTAGTCCTCGGCGAGCAGAGGCGCAATCAGGGCGAAGCCCGAACTGTCCATGGGGTGCCCGATCAGCATGCATACGGGACCCGAGCCCTGCACCTCGTAGTACAGACGTGCGCCGGGGACGTCCACCATATGGGTCGTCGGTTGCGACATGCTTCACTCCTCGCTCAGTGGTCCGGTCTTCAGTTCATCATTCCCGACGAAGCGGGGTGTGCCCCTTCGGCGGCCGAGATCGTCTGCTCAATCAGCACGGCAATGGTGGTGGGCCCGACCCCTCCGGGAACCGGCGTGATCAGGCTCGCCACCGAAACCGCTTCAGAGAAGTCCACGTCGCCCACGTTGCCTTCGTTGTAACCGGCATCGACGACCACGGCCCCCGGTTTGATCCAATCGCCACGCACGAAGAGCGGCCGTCCAACCGCGGCCACCACGATGTCTGCGGTGCGCACGAGGGCCGCAAGGTCCCTGGTATGCGAATGGCAGTAAGTGACCGTGGCGTCCCGGGCCAGGAGCAGCATTCCGACCGGCTTCCCGAGGATCGGGCTTCGACCGATCACGACGGCATGCTTTCCCGCGGGATCAACGTCATAGGCGTCGAGAAGACGCACGATGCCAGCAGGCGTGCACGAGGCGAACCCTGGAAGCCCGAATGCCATCGCCGCGAAGGAGCTCTTCGTCACCCCGTCGACGTCCTTGTTCGGAGCGATCGCCTCGAAAGCCGCCCGCTCGTCGACCCTCGCAGGAACGGGATGCTGGAGGAGAATGCCGTCGATCCGATCGTCGGCCGAGAGTCTCTCGATGCGGGCGATGACCTCCTCTGTCGTCGCGGTCTCGGGAAGCTCGACCACGACGGACGCCACACCGACCGTTTCACATCGCGCCTGTTTCATTTTGACGTAGGTGATCGAGGCGAGATCGTTTCCTACGAGCACGGCCGCCAGACAGGGCTGTCGTCCAACTCGTTCGAAGAAGGACGTCGCCCGCAGCCGACAGCTTTCGAGGATTGATCGGGAAAGCGCTGCGCCATCCATGAACTGTGCACCGGGACGATCTGCCATTGCCGCTCCTTGGGTCGATGGAATCGCCCAGGCGCACGGCATGCTGTGGCCCTCGCCACAGGGTCGCTCCCCGGTGGTAATCCACCTCAGCGCCAGTGACGACCCAGGCGCAAGCCTATTCGTTCCCGGCCTCCTCCCTCTTGACGCAGGCAAATAACAGTGATGTGATTTGGTGGTTGGGCACGTCGCCCAACGCTGTTTCCAGGAGGGACGGATGAGCCGGACGCTGAGCAAAGCCCTGGTTCTCACGCTGCTGCAACACGCCGAGGACTTCCCCTGGAGGATGGCGGACATCGGGCTTCTGAGCCTTCGCCTCGACGACCGGCGGGAGCACCGGCTGCACATCTGGGACCCGAGCTACTGCGTCGGGGAACCGCCCATCCACGACCACCCCTATGACTTCACCTCGACCGTCATCGCCGGCGAGATGACCAACACCCGGTACGAAGAGCATCCCGAGGGCGACGAGTACGTGCGCTTCCGTTACTCTCCGGGCGCCGAGGACGAGCGGCGGTCCGACACCGTGCGGTTGTCCTCGACGGCTACCACCTTCTGCGAAGGCGGCAACTATGTGCAACTCGCCCACGAACTGCACGCCAGCGGACAAAAACCTGGAACGGTCACGGCCATCCGGTGCGCATGGGTGGAGTCACCCGTATTGACCGTTTGCCTTCGCAACGAGGATTCCTGGGTGTCAGGCCTGGGGAGAGACGCCACACGTGACGAAATCAAGAGCTTCAGCGTCAAAGCTCTGGCGTGGTTCTGAGACAAGACTCCCCCAGTCGGCTCCGGTACGTACGGTGGTAAATTGCAGAACGTGGGGGAGTCAACGACGAACGGAGTGGAGACCGGGAGCTTCGAGTCGATCGTCGGCCAACGCCCCCGTTACGCAGCCGCATTGGCCGATATCGAGACGGCGTTGTGGCGGCAGGAGGCTATCTCGCCGGCACTCCTCGAGCTCTGCCGGCTGCGTATCGCCCAGCTGCTCGGATGTGAGGTCGCGCTCATGCATCGCACCCCCGAAGCGGTCGGCGTCGGACTGGACGAGGATGTGGTGAGCTTCCTGTCGCAGTGGCCGACGGACGCCCGGTTCTCCGCCCAGGCCCGCGCCTGCCTCGGGTACGCCGAGCAGCTCCTCATCGACGCGCAGGGCGTCTCGGACGAGGATGCTGATCGCGTGATCGAGGCCGTGGGGCAGGGAGGCTTTCTGGTGCTCACCTACGCGTGCGGCCTGTTCGAAACGACACAACGCGCCCGACTGACCATCGGCGCAGGGAGATGGTGACATGAGAAGCGTTCCCCGGACAGACGTCACGCTCGAAGACGTTGCACCGGACCTCGCCGCAGCGCAGGCCAACTTCATGGCGGTCGCTTACCCGGGCGCCGTCGATCTCGTCACCCGGGAGCTCCTACGGATCCTCAGTGGTCGCCTGTCGCACTGCATCCTGTGCAGCAACCTCCGCCTACGCGCCGCGGTCGACCGTGGCTTCGAGGAGTCAATGGTCGGTCATCTGGAGGATCCGGCCAACAGCGACCTCCCGGAGCGCCAACAGATCGTGCTGCGACTCGCGAATGCCTTCCTCACGGCGCCGACCAGCTTCAGCGCCGAGGACCGGGCGACGCTGGAGCGTCACTACGACGCTGAACAGATCGCAGAGCTCATCCTCGATCTCATCCGTTTCCGCCCCGGCTCGAAGCTCATGGTCGCGTCGGGCCGCGAGCCCGAGATCGACGATCTGGTGTACGCCTGAGCGTCAGGCAGTAGCTCGCCCTCGGGTTCGGTTCGTCGCGTCAGACGTCGTAACTCCCGATTGCTCAGTGCCAGCACCACCATCGATCTCGTACTACCACCGTTGTCCCGTTTCCCGATCCGTCGCATCCTTTGTGGACACCGTTCAGGTCGGACGGTCACCTCGGCAACAGAAAAGGAAATGACTCCATGCGTTACCTTCGACTCGCTCGCCTCACGGCGACGGCCGCGTCGCCTCTTGTGCTGGTCGGTGTTGGAGCGAGCTCCGCTTTCGGGGCTGGTGCCACGTCGGGCACTGTTTCCGTCTGGTCGGTGCAGAAAATAGAAGGCGCGAAGGCTCCAATCATCTTCACGGGTGCTATCGGCGACTACGGCACGGCTATCAGCCAGGACAAGAACGGCAAGGTCGACGCGAACGGAAGCTATGTGAAAATGGCGCTCAAGAAGGGCACCTTTTTTGCGAATGCCGTCAGCCTCAACAACGTACTCAATGGCGCCAACCCGACCTATAACCAAACGAATTGCAGTGGCTCGTTCACTGGGGCCGGACCGGTCACGCTCTACGGAGGAACCGGCGCTTACGCCGGAATCACCGGAACCATCCAAGTCTCGGTGACCTTCGCCTTTGTCGACCCTAAGAAGGCCAACGGCAAGTGCAACACGAGCGAGAATGCGAACCCGCTCGTCTCCTATTCGACCATCACCGGATCGGGGACCGTCAGCTATTGATCTTCGGTCACACGTCCGGCCGCGAGCAGCAAAAGGATTTAACTGGCCTGAAACACCCACCTGCAATACTGGCCCCACCTCCGAGAGGGACAGCGACTTGGGGGGGACTCCGGTCCCTCCCTTTGTCGTTCGGGGGGGCGACCTACTCGAGAGGCCCGGCGAGGGCTGCGTTCAGTTCATCCCGGGTGGTCAGTCCGAGCTTGGCGAACGCCGCGTACAGATGGCTCTCGACCGTTCTGACAGAGAGCGAGAGCGCACTGGCGATCTCCACGTTGGTGGCACCCTTCGCCGCCAGTAATGCAACCTCGCGCTGACGGCGGCTGAGAGGTTCGACGTGGTCAGCCCAGGGAGCGGGGCGTATCTTCGCTCCTTCGCAGAGGCCCGCAGCCTCGTGCGATCTCTTTGCGGCCTTGGTGGATCGGGCTTGCAGTCCCTCACGTCCATAGGCCACCGATGCAGCTGCCCACAGCTCCGACGCAATGAGCCAAAGACTGATGTCGCCGAAGGACGAGGCGGCACGTTCCAGATCCATTCCACGTTCTGCCTCCATGGCCTGCGCGTGGAGGCCGACCGCCTCTCCGAGGGTGCCCTCGACGAGACCGGACGCCTCCCGTGCCCTGGCCGCGGCACCGGATTCGCCCAAGCGCAGCAGGTCGTTGAGGATGATCAGTTCAAAGCAGCGTTGACCTCGCGCCAAGGCCATGTCCGCCGCCGCCCAAAGCGCCACGATCGCGTCAGTCATCCGTCCTTCCTGGGCGTCAACCCAGGCCAGGGCTCTCCTCTCGTCGACGGAGAAGCTCAGGCGTTCGTTGCCGCGCAGAGAGATTGATTCACTTCGGGCCGCCGCGGCCGCCGCCGGGTGTCCGAGAAGTGCTTCTCCTTCTGCGAGAAGGGCGAGGCACCATGACCCATAGCTCGGTTCCGATCGAAGACCGAGCGCCGCATCCTTCAAGGAACGGACCGCACTGGCCACCCTCCCTTCGAACAGAAGGAACCGGGCTCGATAGAGATTCGTCTGTGCTTGCTGTTCGGGACGTAGGCCCAGGGAAGACGAGGCAACGTCGAGGAGCTCCAATGCCTCAGCGACCCGACCGGCGAACGTCAACGCAGTACAGCGACTGCTGACGGCCCAGCTCGGTGCGCGAGGCAGCTCTTCGCGGACCCGCAACGCGCAGGCCAGGCCCGCTTCAGTGAGGGAGAGTGCATCCGCGGTCTTACCGATCATCACCAGGCTGGAGGCGACGGACGTCAAGGCTCGGACAAAGACGCGATCGTCGTCGGCTGCTCGTATCGCGCTCATGCCCAGTTCGATGGCTTCCTCGTACTGACAGACGAAAGCGTGAAGCGTGGCCCGATGGCATCGAATCAGGACACGCGCCGTGAGGCCGAGAGCGGAGCGTTCGATGTCCGCCATGAGAGCCAGGGCATCGTCGACCCTTCCCAGACCATGGCCCATCGCCAGTGACAACCCGTCGGCCAGACGTTCCCGGGCGGTGTCGTCGGGCTCACTCCCGATAAGGGAGGCCAAGAGTTCGGCCGCCTCGTCGAAACGATGCTGGTGAAGCAGTGACCACCCGAGTTCGAGTTGGGCCAGAAACGTGCGTTCCTGTGTGAGCGAGTCCACGGCGAGGGTCTCGGCCAGAGTGTGGTCCGACAATCGGTTCGCCACGTGAGCCGCCTCGGCGAGGATTTTTGGATCCACTCTTTCTCCCGAACCTTGCCAGAGCACGGCCAGCTTGAGGAGGTCCGCCGGCGTGCGCGTCGTGTCCCTCCGTAGCAGTTGGGTGAGCTGCCGGTTGATTTGGCGCCGGAGGAGCGATGGCATCTCGGCCCGGAGGACCTCTCCGAACAGGGGATGACTGAAACGGATAGTTGGCGGGCCCTCGCCTCCGACAGCGATCAAGCCTCGGCGCTCGAGTTCTATCAGGACCCCGTCAGCGGTCACTTGTTCAGCCAGAGAGAGCGCAAGCGGCTCCCCGACCGACAAGAGTTCCAGAAATCGGTGTCCCGGATCCGCGAGACCGTCGAGGCGGGCTGCAATAGCCTCTTGCAGGCGCGGCGCCGGCCCCACGCCACCGGCCCATCGCCAGACACCATGAACCTGAAGAAGCTCGCCGGAGTCCCGTAGATCGGCAATCAGCTCTCGGGCAAAAAGGACATTGCCACGGGTTGCCTCCCACATTCGCTCCAGTGAGAGGTTCTCGATGATGCCGTCCAGCGCTTGCTCGAGAATCTCGTCGAACTCGGATCTCGACAATGCCTGCAGCTCCAGCCTCGGAATATCGCCGCCTCGGCAGAGTCTGCTCAGCGCATCCGGTATCGGAGATCCGCTGCGGAGCGTCAGCAGAACGGTCGCCAGCCCCCTGAGAGCGACGTAATCGATGAACCCGGCCGAGAGGCCATCGAGGAGGTGTACGTCGTCCACCGCCAGGACGATCGGCCGTCCCTGGGCGCGGTACTGCAACTGCTTTCCGAGAATGCTCAGCAGGTCGAGCTGATCGACCGCGTCGAGATTGCCGGGCAGCAGGCGAGCGAACGCACCGAAGGGGAGCGGTCGCACCGATTCCGAAGCGGTGATCGATTCAACATGATGGTCGCGTGTCGTGTGCAGAACCTCGTCGATCAATCGGGACTTGCCGACTCCCGCCCGCCCCGCGACGAGCACGCCGGCTCGAGCCGGGTCCGCGATCGCGCCGGCAATGAATCGCTGTTCCTCGGCTCGCCCGACCATCGGCCACCGGTCCATGGATTGATTGTTACCCAACCGATCGCCGATGAGCGCAAATCTCAGTACCTCGTACTGAGGGTCCACAGTCCACTCTCAGGCACCCTGAGTTGATGGAGTCTTTTCATCTTGATGACCTGCCGAGGGCCTATCGGATCGGACTGCGTCTGCGGGATTTGGGCGCCGACGACGACCTCATAGCCGACTGTCTCGGAATGGATCCCGCTGGCGTGTCGACCCTCATAGAGATCGGTCGACAGAAGCTTGCATCCGAAAAACGATGCGCGGCACGCACCGGCGTGCCGGATCCAGCTCGGGACGCACCGACCACAGCTGGGTGACCCCCGGCATGCGGCCTCCGACGGCGCGTCACCCTCCGTTGCGAAAAATTCAGTGCTCACTACTGAGAGACCTTCCGATCGAGCTTCGTACCATCGAAAAAGGACACCGGGATCGGCAGTTGAGAGGCGCACCAATGACGCTGAGCGTGAGCGAGACCAGCTCGTGAGCAATCGCACCCCGTGGTAGCGCTGACGCCCGCCGAAGCAGAGTCCGGAGTCGCGTCCGACGAGCACGACGAGCACGACGAGCGGCCCTTTGCGCACGGTTCCTGGAAGATCGGGCGCCGGAGGCCAGTCGCGGTCGCATGGTACTGGTGGCGAGCTACCTGGCGGACGGCGTGGCGCCCGGCGGTGGTGGTGATCCTCCTTACCGGCTTGCTGGGAGCCGTGTCGATGGCTGCACTGGCCGGCGCCCGTCGGACCGAGTCCGCCTACGGGCGCTACCTGCAGTCGGTCCGGGCCAGCGATGTCATGGTCAACATCCCCTCCACGAACACCGCGTTGATCGCCAAGGTGGAGCGTCTCCCAGGCGTGCGTTCGAGCGCGGCATGGGCTGGAATAAACGCCAACCCTGTGGTGCGCGGCCGCGTCGACGACTCGTTCCTCACCGACTCGGTCGAGAGCAGCGTCGACGGCGCGTTCTACCGCCAGGACACTCTGACCGTGCTGTCCGGTCGGTTGCCCCGCGTGACGTCCAGCAACGAGATCGCGCTGACCCCAGGCATCGCCAGGCTCTTCGGAGTGGGTGTCGGTGGCACCGTCCACTATCAGCTCTATGACGCGCAGACCCAGAAGGTGCTCGGTGCACCCGAGTTCCGGGTCACCGCGCTCGTGGAGGCCCCTCCGGCCCTCGTCGACCAGTTCGACGAGATGGAAGGCGCGTTTCTCTCCCCGGCGGCCACGGCCCGGTACGGACACGAGATCGCCTATTCGTGGGTGGGGGTTCGACTGGACCGGGCCACGACCGGTATGGCGTCGTTCCAATCGTCCCTCACGCACCTGTCGACGCGCGTCGGGCATGACTACGCCTTCGAAGTACGAAGGATGGGCACCGTCCATCGTCAGGTGCAGAACGCCATCCGTCCCCAGGCCGTCGCCCTCGCCGTCTTCGGGGCACTGGCAGCGTTGGCACTCTTGGTCCTGGTCAGTCAGAGCGTGGCCCAGTGGCTCGAACGCTCAGCGGCCTCACTGCGCACGCTCCGGGCGTTGGGGCTCACGAGCCGCGACGGGGCGATGACGTGCGCGTTGGGACCCGGGGTCGCCATCGTCGCCGGTGTCGCGCTTGCCGTGGCCGGCGCCGTGGCCCTGTCACCGCTGGCGCCCCTGGAGCCGGTACGGCGGTTCGATCCCGTGCGTGGCACCCAGTTCGACTCCACGGTGCTGGTGGGGGGCGCTCTGATCCTCGGTGTTGCTCTGTTGAGTCTGTTGGCCTGGATGGCCTGGCATCGGGCCCGCCCCCGCCTCGATACGGGAATGCCATCCCCCTCGGCACTCGCAGAGGCGGCCGCAGGCGCCGGCGTGCCCACGGCGGTAGCCCTCGGCATCCGATTCGCACTGGAACCGCCGGCCGGCGGCCGGAAGTCCGCGGTGCGCGCCAACCTCATCGGGACGGTGGTCGCCGTCCTTGCGGTGGTGACGGCGGCAGTGTTCGGCGCCAGCCTCCAGGGGTTGGTCTCTCATCCCGATCGTTACGGCTGGAACTGGGATGTCCTCATCCAAAACCAAGGAGGGTACGGCACCTTCCTCACCTCCGCGAACCCGGCCTCGTTTCACGGAGGCGATGGCGCTCTCGACCGCCTGGTGGCGTCCCAGCACGGGGTGTCCGGTTGGTCCTCGTTCGGCTTCACCCAACTCTCCATCAATGGTCAAACCGTGCCCGTGCTCGGCCTTGCGACGCACCGTGGTGCTGTGGAGCCCCCCACGGTCGCGGGGCACCCGCTCGACGCGTCGGAGCACTACCGCCTCGGGCGCAGCCCGCAACGCGTCTCCGACGAGATCGAGCTCGGGGCGACGACGATGCGTCAGCTCGGCAAGCACGTGGGGGACAAGGTGATGGTGGGGAGCGGTCGGACGACGCGACGACTGACGATCGTCGGGATCGTGACGCTGCCGTCCATCGGGGTGGGACTCACGGATCACGTCTCCCTGGGCACCGGGGCCATGCTCTCCGAGGCCACCCTGCTTTCCGTCGAAGGCCTGCACGCCCTCGATGCCTCCGCCAACGAGGCCATCTCCGCCCTTCCCTCCACCATCGCCATCGATCTGACCTCCGGAGTGCGGCCGGCATCCGTGGTGCGTCCCATCGTCAGCGCCGACCTCGGGGCGCCACCAGGAGGGGTGTACCAGGTGCCGCGCGTGTTGGGTGCATCGATCGTCAATGCGAACCAGATGAGTGGCCAGCCGCTTGCTCTGGCCCTGGCTCTGGGTGTGGCCGCTCTGGTCTCCCTGTCGGCGGCCGTGGCGGCGAGCGTCCGACGCCGCCGACGAGACCTGGCCATCCTGCAGGCCCTCGGCCTGACGGGACGACAGCTCCGCAGCATCGTCGCCTGGCAGACGCTCACACTGCTGCTCGTCGCGGTGGCGGTCGGAGTACCGCTCGGTCTCCTCGCCGGGCGTTGGACCTGGGCCGGCTTCGCCTCTTCGCTCGGCGTCGTTCCGGTGACCGTCCTGCCCCTCACCTCGCTGTTGGTCGGGCTCGCCCTGCTCGTCGTCGCCGGTCCGCTCTTCACGGCGCTCCCGAGGTTCTTCTCCCGAGGGGCCAGCACCGCATCGTCATTGCGCACAGAGTGAGGACGACGCCGACTCTGCTTCAGGACGGGGGCGGTTCGACGCGTAGAACGTTGACCAGGCCCGTGATATCAAAGATGCGAGCGGCAATTGGCGAAGGACCTTGGAGAATCAGCTCGTGACCCTTGCTCTCGAGTTGGTTGTGCAATGAGACGAAAAGAGTCAGCGCAGTCGAATCCAAGAACGTGAGCCCGGCGATGTCGAGAACGAGGTCGCCTGCGAGCGGCTCGGCCATCAGGTCGGCCAACTGATCTCGCAGCGGTGGTGCCGAAACGCCGTCCAGCTCTCCGGTCAGGGTGACGCACGTTCGACCGTCCCGCTCACTCAGCTCGATGGTCAACTGCGTTGCAGTATCAGTTTCCGTGACGGCATCGATGCCTGTCTCCGCGGCTCTGCTCCTCAACATTTCGGTACGACCTCCTCCGTATCTCGATCGGCTGTCGCTCCTGGGCGCCTTTTTCACCCCGTCTTGGTCGATTGTACGGTCGGGAAAATACCCATTGCAAGGCAGCCGGGTGAGCAATGGACGCGCAAAGGGCCGGAGGGTTGAACGTCCCTCCGGCCCTAAGCCCCCTGGGTTACCGTGGCCCAGATCTCGAGATGTCTACCCCACGTGAGATCGGTCAAACGTGCGCGCCGGTACGATGGCAACAGACCAGGAAAGGAGCGTCCGATGCCAGATTTCGGGGAAACGGCAGGGCCGTTCATAAGCAGCCTCATTCGTTCACTACAGGAGGAAGCGGAGCGCTTGCCATCCATGGTGGCCGCACTCCGAGAGTCAGAGCCGACGCCCGAACAAGTGGGCGACTTCGCGGGGAAATGCGTCGATATCGTGGCCAAAGCTGTCACCGATATCGTGCAGGGAATTCGGGACGCCGCAAAGAGCTTCGACGACCCGCCACCTGATTTCAACGTTCCCGATGATTTGAGCGACCTCGGATAAAGGCCCGAAACCGTGAACCGTTGGAAGCCGAGCCGCCCGGTCCTGGTCGCGTTGGTGATTCTCCACCTCATCGTGACCACAATCACATTGCGGGATCTTCGTCAGCGCACCGACGCCCAGCTTCGCGGCCCGCGCTGGTTCTGGCGGGCTTTTACGCCGCTGCAAATGGGCAATTCCGCGATCTATTGGCTGGTGGGCCGCACCAACAACTCCTGATCTGCCCGCCCGCAGACGCACCACGGACGGCCAACGCAACCGGGAGTTCCCTTCTGCAACTGTTGTGGCGGCATTGGGGGTGACACGCGGCTCCATAGATACCCGCCCCTGATACTGGTGGGCACATGTCAGCCAACCCGAAGAAGGCACGCAAGCGCATTCTCACTCTTCTGATCGCCGGCTCCGCCCTCTCCCTGAGTACGGTGGCCTGGTCGTCGTCGGCTTCGGGAGACCCTGATCCGGTCGCCATCACCATCGCGGCGTCGGCCGACCCATCGCCGCTCGGCCAGGATGTCATCTACACCGTGACGTTGGTGACGCCGGATGCCGGCACGCTCGACCAGGCCGACACGGTCGACCTCCAGGACAACGGGAACTCCATCAACGGCTGCAGCGGTCTCACACCCAACCCCAGCGCCACGCCGGGGACCTACACGGTCACCTGCGATGAGCCCACCGGCAACCTCTCTCTCGGTGACCGTTCCATTACTGCGTACTTCAACGGCGATCCCAACTACAACCCGAACGTCATGACGACCACAGAGACAATCAGCCAGGCCAATACCGTGACGACCATCACCTCGCCGTCTCCCGGCTCGTCCGTCGGCTACGGCAACGAGGGCAACAACTCTCTCAACGTCTCGGTCGACGCCCCCGGCGTCACCGACCAGTCGCCGTCGGGCAGCGTCGACATCTTCTCGGGCTCGCCGGGACCCGACACCTACCTCTGCACGGCCTACCTCGGCGGCTCGGGGAACGGTCAGTCGAACGGGAACTGCTACATCAACTCGACCACGCTCCAGTCCGGTTCGTACACGCTCGAAGCGGTGTACAACGGCGACAACAACTTCAACGGCTCGTCGTCCACGCCGCAGCAGTTCACGATCGACGAGATCACTTCCCAGATGGAGGCCTTCCCCGTGCCGGGCTACGCCTTCTACGGGGCCGAGAACGGGAACTTCTTCATCGTCGGCGTCGGCGGCGGGGGCAATGGCAACCCGACCGGATATGCGACCCTCACGGCCGATGGGGTCAGTCTGCTCGCGCCCGGGACGTGCTCGGTCGGCAACGGCGGCGGGAACCCCTGCTACCTCGACTCCGCCACCGCCCTGCCCGCCTCGACCACGCCCTACACCGTGACGGCCAGCTATGCCGGTGACAGCAACTTCACCCCGGTGTCGACCACCTCGCAACTGTTGGTGCTGCCGGCGACCAGCACGACCACCCTCGCGGTCACGCCGAGCTCTGCGTCGTCGAACAACGAGTCTCCGGTGTCCATTTCCGCCACGGTGACCTCGGGCACGACGGGCGCGCCGACCGGCTCGGTCACCATCGTGCACGGCGGGGCGCTCGTCTGCACCATCGCCGATCTCACGCCGTCGACCGCGAACGCCGCCACCGGCACCTGCCCGCCGCTGAGCGCCAGCCAGCTACCTCCGGGCACCTATGCCTTGACGGCCGACTATCCCGGCGACGGCAATTACCAGAGCTCCGTCTCGTCAGACCAGTCCCTCACGTTGTCGAGCACGCTCCTGCCCGCGGGGGACGTTCCGCAGCCGGGTGTGACGTGCGGCGACACGCTCGGCGATGCGGCCTTCATCTGCGCCCTCTATCAGGACGTGCTCGGCCGCACGGCCGACCCCACGGGCCTGAGCACGTACGAAACCCAGCTCTCGACCGGCACGTCACGCTTCGCCGTCGCCGCCGAGCTGCTCACGAGCACCGAGCACCGGCGGGACCTGATCGCCTCGTATTACGAGCAGTATCTGGGCCGGGCGGCTGACGAGGGAGGATTCACCACCTTCCTCACGCTCTTCGGCCAGGGGGGCAGCGACGAAACCGTGCAGGCCGCCATCCTCGGGTCCACAGAGTTCGCCAACCGCACCGGCGGTTCGGACAGCGGCTTTGTGAGTGCCCTCTATCAGGATCTCCTCAACCGCACCGTCGACGCTGCCGGCCTCGCGACCTTCTCCGGACAACTCGCGACCGGAATGAGCCGCAGTGCTGTAGCCGGGGAGTTGCTCACCAGCACCGAATACCGCCGCGACCTGATCAACGCGTATTACGAGGCGTATCTCGGCCGTCCCGCCGACAGCAGTGGCATTGCGACCTTCGTAGGCCAGTTCGCCCAGGGCGCCAGCAACGACGCCGTTCAGGCCGACCTTTTGAGCTCCGAAGAGTTCTACGCCGGTTCGCAGTAAGCGCACGGGCTACTGTCGGTCGGTGGTTGAGACCGATGGGGGAGTGCGGTTCGACCAGGCCAACGCTGTGCAGCGCGGCATGCGGCTGTTGGCGGGCACGAAGCCGATGGCGTGGTTGTTCGCTCGCGTGCTGCATCACCTCGATGGTCCTGTGCTGCGACGGAGCGATGGCCGTTACTCGGTTTCCTCCGCGCTGACCGGGCTGCCGGTCGTTGAGCTCACGACAACCGGCGCCCGCTCAGGGAAGCCGCGGACGTTACCCCTCATCGGAGTGCCCGACGGGGACCGCCTCGTGCTGGTCGCCTCCAACTATGGCCAGCAACGCAATCCGGCCTGGTATTACAACCTCAAATCCACGCCGCGCTGCTCGGCCGTCTTCCGGGGCCGGCATCTCGACATGGAGGCCTACGAGGCCGAAGGCGAGGAACGCCGGCGACTCTGGGAGCTGGACGTGTCGGTGTACCCACCTCTCAACCTCTACGCACAGCGAGCGGGAAGCCGGCAGATTCCGGTGATCGTCCTGCAGCCGACGACCACGCCGACGGGATAGCGCGCCAAACGCCGCTCACGGGAGGCCACGACGGCGGACCACTGCGCGAGGATGGGTGCGGTGCCCCTCGACACGACCGGCGAACGGCTGCAGAAGGTCCTGGCCCGGGCCGGCCAGGGGTCGCGTCCGCGTCTGTGAGGAACTGATTTCCGATGGGCGGGTCACGGTGGACGGAAAGGTCGCCGTCCTCGGGCGCCGGGTCGACGTGCACACGGCGCGGGTGGAAGTCGACGGCATACTGCTGCCGGTCGCCCCGGACCTTGTCTATTACCTCTTGAACAAACCTGCGGGCGTCGTCACCACATCGGCGGACCCGCAGGGACGGCCGACCGTCATCGACATGGTGCCGCAAGAGCCCCGGGTCTTCGCCGTCGGGCGGCTGGACCTCGACACGGAGGGTCTCCTGATCGTGACCAACGACGGCGCGTTGGCGCAGTTGCTGACCCACCCCTCCCATGGCGTGGACAAGGAATACGTGGCCGAGGTCGAGAACGGCACACCGTCACCGGGCGCCTTGCGCCAGCTCCGCCAAGGCGTCGAGCTCGAAGACGGGCGCACGGCGCCCGCAGCAGTGGGGGTGCTCTCGCCCGGGGTCCTGCGCCTCGTCATCCACGAAGGCAAGAACCGACAGGTGCGTCGCATGTGCGATGCGATCGGCCATCCGGTGCAGCGCCTCGTCCGCACACGCATCGGCACACTCCGCGATACCGGGCTCCCTCCAGGACACTGGAGGGAGTTGACCGGTACCGAGGTGCGGGCCCTGTCGGCCGCAGCGGGCCGCCAGACGTGAACTAGTGACTACTTGACGGCCAGGTCCTTCGGCGTGCAGAAGTACTTGCCGCCGTTGAGCGCCACGAACTTGGCGCTCTTGATGCCCATCTCGAAGAAGCACGGATTCGAGGCGGTCTGACCCTTGTGGAACGTGATGGGTGCGGCAAGTCCGTCGAGCGTCGTGCCCTTGAGGGAGTAGAGGCCCTTGTAGACATCAGCCGAGGTCGGGGTCGCACTGAGATGCGCAGACGCCAACTGGAGCAGGACGCCTGCAGCCCATGACTGGACGACGACCTCGCCGAAGTTCGGGCCCGTGGTCACCCCCGGGGCGTACTTGCCCAACGCGCTGTACATGGGGTTGGTCGCCGCGTCGTGCACGAACCACGGGACGTCGCCCTGCACGTCGATATTGCCGTCCATGGCGGGCACGCCGAGCCAGGCGATGGCCACGGAGCCGTCGGCGCTCAGTTCGATCGGCTTGAAGCCCTGGGTGGCGCAGTTCTCGGCCACCTTCGTCACGATGGCCGACGCATCACCCACGGCCATCGACTGCGCACCCGATTGCTTCGCGGCCAGGCACTGAGCCGAGTAGTTGGGTGCGGCGAAGCTGATACTGGTCGAATACACCAACTTCATCCCGAGCTTGGGCAGGATGACCTTGGACTCCTCGGTCGACTCCTGGCAGATGGCCACTTCGGCGCAGTAGAGGATCGCCTCGGTCTTGATGCCGGCCTTGTGGGCCGCCACCGCGCCGGCTCCGTCCGAATAGTTGAAGGTCGCACCGGGTGGGAAGAAATCGGGGTTCTGGTAGCCGGCGTCGCTCTCCGTCGCGCCGATGACCGGGACCTTCGCCTTCTCTATATAGCTCTCCCAGGCCTGGTCCTCGTCACTGTTGTCGAAGATCGCAATGACGTGGTTCTGCTCGACGAGGGATTGTGCGTCGGCCAACGACGTCGCCGGGTTGTAGCCGTCGTCCTTCACCACGATCTGCACCTTGTGCCCGTCCAGGCCGCCCTTGGCGTTGACGGATGATGCCCACGCGTTGACGACATCGGTCGTCTGCGAGATGGTCGACGCCTCGGGACCGGTGCAACTACAGAGGTCGCCGATGACGACCGGCGCTGCGGATGCGGCATTCGCCGGTTGGCTCAGCGCGCCGGAAACCAAGGTCAAACCGGCGGCCAGAGCCATCGCACAGATGATGCGACCCCCCAACAGACCATTGCGTACGGCAGCAACTCTCATCGGTACGTCCCCCCTTACAGCTTCCGGGTATCGCCCGCTTTGGCGCACCGGAGCCTCTCGACGCAAGGACGCTACACCCCGAAATACGCCATCTGCACGGATTCCAGGGCACACGGATCGCCGTACCCGCTAAACTTGATGGAAATAGTAGGAATATTCGGCACGGACCGGGAGGGGCAGACGATGTCCATTTACGACGAAGTACTCCACGCCAACGAGCAGTATGCCGCCTCCTTCGGGGACAAGGGCGAACTGGCCCTTCCTCCGGCGCGGCACTTTGCGATCCTCACCTGCATGGATGCACGGCTGGACCCGGCCAAGTACGCCGGACTGGCCGAAGGCGACGCCCACGTCATCCGCAACGCGGGCGGACGGGCGAGCGATGACGCGATCCGATCCCTGGTCATCTCGTACAAGCTTCTGGGCACCCAGGAGTGGTTCGTGATCCATCACACCAATTATGCCGGAGTTCGCGTTAAGCCGGAGAATCGCCGATTGGCCAGTGTCTGAGGGTTGTTGCGGCTGATTCCTCGGCTTAATGGTTCGCTGTTATCGCAGACTGTAGAGAGCCTCGAGTGTGTCATCGCTGAGCTCTTCGCCCGCCAGGGCAGTGATCGCGGGGGTGGCCGCGTTGATGGCCTCTCGCATCATGTCCAAGGTCGCGAAAGCGTAGAACGCTGCGGTGGTCGAGGCGTTCTCGTGGCCGAGAAGGCGCATGATGATGGGTAGCGGTATGCCCTGCTGGTAGAGGTCCATGGCCTTGGTCTTGCGCAGCATGTGGCAGTGGACTTGGCGCGGGATCGAGGGGCAGGTGCTGCGTGCGGTTGCAGCGGCTTCCTTCAGCACAGCCGAGACGGTGTCGACCGACAGCTGGGTCGGCTGCCCGTGGTGCAGGCTGTAGAAAACCGGGCAGCCTCGCAGGGAGTTTGTCCCGGCCCGGGTGGAACTCGTCGAGATAGACGCGCAAGTGCTCGATTGTCTTGGCGCTCAGCGGGACGGTGCGGGTTTTGTTCCTCTTGCCGGTGAGGCTGAGATGGCCGGGCGCGCCAAGGTGGAGGTCTTCGAGGGTCAGGGTGGTGATCTCGCCGACGCGGGCCGCGGTGTCGTAGAGCAAGATGAGCAACATCCGGTTCCGGCGCGACTTGCCCGTTGCCCCGCTGAACGCGCCGAGGACAGCTCGCGTCTCGGTGCCGCTGAGGTACTCGATCGGTGCACGGGGGCTGGCTGGTGGTTTCAGGATCTTGGCTGCCTGGCTCAGCGCGACCAGCGTGATGTCCTCCTGCGCTGCGTAGGCCAGGAACGCCTTCATGGTGCTGAGCCGCAGCGCGATCGTCCTGGGCGCGTAGCGGCGGTGCTCGAGCATCCAGGCCAGCCATGCCTTGAGGTATTGGCGTTCGAAGTGCTCGAAGCTGACGCGGGTGCGCTCGATGTGCTCGATCTGGATGAGGTAATCGAGGAAGCATTCCAGGCTGATTCGGTAGGCCTCGATCGTCTTGGGCGTGAGCCCCTGGACCTTGGGCATGTAGCCGTGGAGGTAGTCCCTGGCGAAGCTGTAGAAGTTCGGGGCGTCGGTGTCCGGATCGCGTTTCATCAGAATCCGACCTCGGGCAGGAGCCATCCACTCTGGTGGGTGATCTCGGCGTAGGCGTCCATGAAGTCCGGAGAGGTGTGGACGTAGTAGTAAGTCGATTCCAAGGTGGCGTGCCCCATGTAGCGCGACAGGTAGGGCAACAGCGCAGCGACGTCCTTTCTGTCCCTCATCCACCGTTCGATGTTGGCGTAGGCGAAGTGGTGGCGGAAGTCGTAGGGCCGCGGTGGCGTGCCGCCGATGGGCCGTGGCAGCTGGGCCTGGTCCCAGATTCGGTTGAACACCGTCCCGACCGATGTCCCTGTGACCTGGCGGCCGGTGGAGGAGACGAAGAAACTCTGGCGCCTCGAGAAGCGTTGCCGCGATGCCTGATCGCAGGCGCTCAAGACATCGAGGACCTCCCGCGTCAGGGGTAGCCTGCGGCTGCGCTTGCCCTTGGACCACAAGACGTCGATGTGCCCAGCGGCCAGGTCGACGTGCTCACTCGCCAGTGCGCGGGCCTCGCCGGTCCTGATCCCGCAGGAATGCATCAGCGCGAAGAAGGCCACCGCCTGCCACTTCCACGGTGACTGCGCATCAAGGCGAGCCGCCGCGCTGAAGAACGACTCGATCTCGTGTGCGCTCAACAGGTAGGGGTGGGCCGGGACGAACGGTGCCTTCCAATGCTCGGACAGCACGTAGGCGTCCGTGTTCTCGTGGGCCTCGAGCCACCGGCCGAAGTCGCGGATGTAGGACATCCAAGAGCGGTAGCGGCCCGAGCAGGCCAGCCGCTCGCGCACCCATCCTTCGACGGTGTCGCGGTCGAAGAGCTGCCGGTCGTGCTCGGTGCAGTAGGTGTCGAACCTCTTCAGATACCAGATCCGCGAAGACCCGTAGCAACCCATCTTCTCCTTGAACTCGAGGTAGGCGTCCAACTGGGGGGCGAACATGCTGGTGAAGCCGTGGGCGCTCATGACCGGACACCTTGGGGCAAAGGGAGCACACACTCGAGCAGGCACTGCTCATCGACGCTCATGTAGGTGTTCACCGACTCGGGGTCGGCGTGCCCGAGCACCGCAGAGATCGTCGGCAGTCCAACCCCGGCGCGCAGGAGCCGGGATGCGGCACTGTGACGAAGGAATCGGGTCCCGGCCTTCACGTTGGACACCCCGGCCCTCGAGAACGTGTCGGCTGTCACCCGGTAGATGGAGGCGTGGTCGGCCAGGCCGGTGTGCGGCGCCTTCGATCGCAAGAACACGTGACCGTCGCCCGAATCGGGCCGTTCGTCGAGGATGTACTTGGCGAGGCGGGCTGCCACCAGCGATGCCAGCGGCAGGGTCAGGGGGTTTTTGGTCTTCTGCTGGATGATCCCGATCGTCTTTGCATGCCAGTCGATGTCGCCCAGTCGTAAGCCAGCGATGTCGCAGGCTCGCAGCCCTGTCGTCAGCGCGAGAAGAGTGATCGCCGCATCCCGAGCGCTGACGACCCCCGACGCGCACGCTTGGACTACACGCTCCTGGTCCTTGTCGCTAAGAACCGGAAGGATCCCGTGCCATCGTTTGGCGCCGAGCAGACTCAGCGCGTCGACCAGATCGCTGCGCCCGCTGAACTTCAAGAACGGACGGAAGTTTGAGATCACCCAGGGCAACGACGACACCGCCCACCTGTCCAGCAGGGACTCGAAAAAGCGCAGGACACTGGCGCCATCAGCGGCGTCCAAACAACAGCTGCCCTGTGCCTCCAAGAAGACCAGGTAGGCCTGGGCCACCCTTCCGTAGGCGGCCCGAGTCGCCAGCGCCAGATCACGATCCTCCATGTCCATCTCCCAGGAGGCGAGCAGCCCGGCGAACTCGCTCGACTGGGGCCGGGCACCCCCGCCGCCGCGTGTACGAGGCGCAAGGTCCACCCGTCCTGTAGTGACGTAGGCATCGAACAGCCCGACCAGTCGGCTGTAGCCGAACCGTCGCTGCGCGCTGAACCGGCCCGTGCGCGGGCTGATCGTCATCGAGGCGAAGACGGCCCCCAACGAGGGGGTGTAGGCACCGCCGTGACCATCGACGAAAGCCGACAGTGCCCTGATTGACTTCTCATATTGGCCGATCGTCGACTCCATGTAGTCAGCCGCACGCAGCTCAGCGACGACCGCCGCACCTATCTGTTCCACCGTCGTATCCATGGCTCTCTCCTTCACAAGGTGTCTGGATACGACGGACGCTAATGAGGAACCGGCGAACCATTAAGCCGAGGAATCAGCCGCAACAACCCTCAGACACTGGCCAATCGCCGATTCTCCGGCTTAACGCGAACTCCGGCATAATCCGGTATTAAACCGAATTCGGTTTAACACCAACTGCGGGATGGAGTTCTTCACCGATGAGGTCATCCGCGGCTTGCTGGCCAGCAGTCTCGAGACAGCTGCGCTCGGCCCCGACGGCTTCCACGACGTCGGCCAGGGGCCGGGGTCGGCTGAGGCGTCCTACATCGACTGGCTGACGATTGCCGACAACGCGCAGAGCGTCGTCGACGACGTGGCACGCATTCGCAACCACCCGCTGGTCCCCGGGCGAATCGCCATCTACGGCTTCATCTACGACGTGGCAACGGGACGTCTGGTGGAGGTTCCCGAGGCGACCAAAGCGGGGCTCCCCAACTGAACCGCCGGCCGACCCTTCAGGAGCGAACGGTGGCGACTCGTTCCTTCTCTGAGGTGTCTGCGGCGATCCCGCCCCGTACCATCCATTCCTGGGCCAGCAGGGAGAAGGAACGGACCCTGTCGGCGTGACCATGGGTGATCGTCGTCACGATGAGCTCGTCGGCACCGGTCGCCTCCTGCAGGCGCTCGAGGTGGCCGGCGACCGTCTCGGGGCTGCCGACGAACTGGGTGGCGGTGCGGTCGTGGACGAGGGCCCGGTCCTCCTCGGTCCACGTGTGCCGGCTGGACTCCTCGGGTCCCGGGAACGAAATAGCCCCCTCACCCTTCCGGATGCTGCGGACCCACAAGCCGTAGCCTGCGGCCAGCCGTCGGGCGCTCTCGTCATCGGGGGCGACCACGACGTCAGCGGAAACGGCGACGTAGGGCTTCTCGAGGAACGCCGAGGGGACGAATGCCTTGCGGTAGGCGTCGAGACCGCTCAGCGCCGTCGCCGGACTGATGTGGTAGCTGGCGGCGAACCGGAGGCCGAGGCGTCCTGCCACTTCCGCGCTCTCGCCCGCGCTGCTGCCGAGGAGGGAGCGGGGATCAGGAGTCCGTTCTCGGCGGGTGGCGGTCAATGCGTTACGTCTGCACGCGATGCATCGGTCACGCCGAAGCGAGTGCCGCCAATTCGTGCGTCCGCCAGGCCCGGGCGTATTCGCTGAGATCGAGCGGGTAGGCCGACCACTTGGCCAGGAGGCCATCGCGGAACTCCAGAAGGTTGATCATCTCCAGCTTGTAGTCGACGCCGTTGCGGCCGAAGGAATGCGAAATGATGACCGTCGCGCGCTCGTCGTCTGTCCGGACGATCTCCACCGACGAGTGCAGGGACGTCGGCGAGAGCGCCTGCAGCGAGCCGTACCAGTCCGGGAGGTCTGTCTTCTCCAACTTCGTACGGGCCGGCGTCGAACCGCGGAATTCGATCAACAGGTCATCGGCGCACCCTGCGGAGAATTCGTCGAACTTGCCGGCCACCAGAGCACCGAAGAGCCGCTTGATCTGGTCCTTTTGCTGCTTCCTCATCGACGCCCTCTTTCGCAGCTGACGACGACGCGCCGCCAGCACCCACCTGAATCTCAGCAATGTGCTGGCTTAAATATGACTTAGACCATCGTCTTTGTCAACATTCTTCCCATCCGGGTCGCACCCCCCCTCCACCCCCGCTGCCATCCTCCCCCGGCCCGCTCAGCCCCCTGACCTCCGGCAGTAGAGTGAGCGGCCATGGCAGCACCTCTCATGGTCCGGGGCCTGCGGGGGGCCACCACCGTCGATTCGGACACCGTCGAGCAGGTGACGCAGCGCTCGCAGGAGCTGATCCTGCGCCTCATGGAGCGCAACGACCTCACCGAGGACGACATCGTGAGCGTGCTCTTCACGGCGACGGCGGACGTGACCAGCGTCTTCCCGGCCACCGCCATCAGGGAGATCGGCTTCGGTGCGGTGCCCCTGTTGTGCGCAGCCGAAATCGCCGTCCCCGGGGCCATGCCGCTCTGCATCCGTGTCCTGCTCCACGTGCACACCACCAGGACCAGGGAGGAAATCCACCACGTCTATCTCCACGGTGCCCAAGGGCTCCGCGATGACCTCCCGGTCTGACGGCGGGGCGCGCCCGCGGGCGCTCGTCGTGGGGACCGGTCTGATCGGTGGCTCGATAGCTCTCTCCCTCCGTGAGCGCGGCTGGCACGTCAGCGGCCTCGATGCCGACCCTGCACGTACGGCCGAGGCGCTCAGCACGGGCGTGATCGATCAGGTCGGGGACGACCTCGAGGCCGAAATCGTCTTCGTCGCCACACCGGCCACGGCGGTGGCCGAGGAGGTCGGTCGGATCCTCTCCACTCCGCAGCGCCGCCAAGATGCAGTGGTGACCGACGTCAGCGGGGTCAAGACCGCCATCGTCAAGGCGGCCGACCACCCACGCTTCATCGGGGGACATCCGATGGCCGGATCGGAGCAGATCGGCCTGCGCGGGGCCGCTCCGGATCTCTTCGAGGGCGCGGTGTGGGTCCTGACCCCGACCAGCGCGACGGACATCGATGCCTTCGACCGCCTGCAGAGTGTGGTGGCCGAGCTCGGCGCCGACGTGCTCGTGCTCACCCCTGACGATCACGACCGCCTGGTGGCCGTGGTCTCCCACGTGCCCCACCTGGTGGCTGCCACCTTGATGAACGCCGCGACCGTCGGGGCGGAGCAGAACGGCGCGTTACTCCGGTTGGCCGCCGGGGGTTTCCGGGACATGACCCGTGTGGCGGCCGGCCATCCCGGCATTTGGCCCGACATCTGCTCGGAGAACGCGGGACCGATCGTCGACGCCCTCGAGGCGCTCGTGGCCGAACTGACGCAGATGCGCGATCGCGTGGCATCCAACGACCGCGCCTCCATTTTCGGGGTCCTCCAGAGCGCCAGTCAGGCCCGACGGAACCTTCCGGCGCGCATGGTGCGTCCCGACAACCTGTCCGAACTGCGCATCCCGGTGCCGGATCGTCACGGCGTCCTGGCGGAAATAACCTCGTCGGCGGCAGACGGGGGCATCAGCATTTACGACATCGAGATCGCGCACTCGGCCGAAGGCCCGCGCGGTGTCCTCATCCTGGTGGTCGATTCGGCTGAGTCCGAGCGCCTGCGCGACGCCATTGAGGCGAAGGGGTACCACTGCAGCACCGAGAAGCTCTCATGAACACGGGGAGGCTCTCATGACTGCGCCCCGCATCCTCGTGGTGCAAGGTGGCGTCCCGTGCCACGGTTCGGTGCGCACGCCGGGGGAGAAGTCGATCTCGCACCGGGCCGTCCTGTTCGCCGCCCTGGCCGAAGGCACCTCGGTGATCCACGGCTTGTCCGACGGGGCCGACGTCGCGGCATCGCTGGCCGCAGTCGAGGCGATGGGTGTCGGCGTCGAGCGCAATGACGACGGCAGCGTCACGCTGCACGGCGGCCGCAGCCTGCTCCACCAGCCGCCCACGGCCCTCGATTGCGGGAACTCGGGAACCTCCATGCGCCTGCTGGCCGGCATGGTGGCCGGATTCCCCTGGGAGACCGTCCTCATCGGCGACGCGTCCCTCAGCGCCCGCCCGATGGACCGGGTGGCTGAGCCCCTCGAGTTGATGGGCGCGTCCGTCGAGGGCTCGGGCGCGCAGTGCCGTCCTCCACTCGGCATCAAGGGCGGCCCGCTCCAGGGCATCGACTGGACGTCCAAGGTGGCCAGCGCCCAGGTGAAATCTGCCATTCTGCTGGCCGGCCTCGCCGCCACCGGACCGACCATCGTGCGGGAGCGGATCACCACGCGCGCCCACACCGAGGAGATGCTGGCCGAAGCGGGAGTGGATATCACCGTCGAGGAGTGGGGGGAAGGACGGATCGTGACCCTGCACCCGACGCCTCTGCGTCCGGTGACGCCCCGGGTCGTCCCGGGGGACCCCTCGGCCTCGGCCTTCTTCGTCGTCGCGGGGGCCGTCGTGCCGGGGAGCAGCGTGACGGTGGAAGGGATCTATCAGGGTCCGGCCCGGCTGGGCTATGTCTCGGTCCTCCAGCGCATGGGGGCGCAGATCACGGTGACGACATCTCCCGATGGCACCGCCACGCTCGAGGCGACGGCTAGAGCTCCCGGCGAACCACCGCTGCGCGCCACCACGGTGGCCGCGGCAGAGATCCCCTCGCTCGACGAGATCCCCGCCCTGGCCGTGGCCGCCGCCGTCGCGCACGGCACGACGGTCTTCAAGGACGTGGGGGAGTTGCGGGTCAAAGAAGTCGATCGGCTGCAGGCGGTGATCGACATGGTCACCGCCTTCGGGGCCCGGGCCAACGCCGACGGCGACACGCTGTCGATCACCGGTGTCGCCGGTCCCTCGGCCGCCGCCCACCTCCGCGGGGCGCGCTTCGACAGCCGCGGGGACCACCGCATGGCGATGGCCGCCGCCGTGGGCGCACTCGCCGCCGCACCCGGAGAGCGCAGCCTCATCACCGGGTTCGGCGCGGTGGAAACCAGTTACCCCGCGTTCGCCGACGACCTCGGCCGCCTCACGGGCACCGGGCCGCCGGCGCCCCGGGCCCTCATCATCGCCATCGACGGACCGGCCGGCGCCGGCAAGTCCACCGTCTCGCGGGCCGTGGCGGTCGAGCTCGGCCTCGAACGCCTCGATACAGGGGCGATGTACCGCGCCGTCGCCGCCCTGGCCCTCGCCCGCGATATCGCGCCCGAGGACCACGATGCGGTCGCCGCGCTCGCCAGGGAAGCGACGATCGTCGTCGGCTCGCACGTCGTCATCGACGGCCTTGACGTGACCGGGGTCATCCGTTCGCCCGAGGTCGGTCAGGCGGTCTCGGTGGTGGCGGCCAATGCCGACGTACGCGCCGCCCTCGTCACGCTGCAGCGCGCGTGGGCGTTGCAGCACGGCGGAGGGGTGGTCGAGGGCCGGGACATCGGACTCGTCGTATTCCCTCAAGCTGAGGTAAAGGTTTACCTTACGGCTTCTCCCGAGGAGCGGGCCCGACGGCGTCACGACGAGTCGGCCGCCGGGGTGGCCCGTCGGGACCGCATCGATTCGACCCGGGCCGCGTCACCCCTCACCCAGGCGCCCGACGCGCACCTTCTCGATACGACCGGCCGCAGCGTGCAAGATGTGGTCCAGGAGGTGTTGTCGTGGCTGTGAGCACACCCGTGCCCGAACCTGGTGCGCCTGAACCCGGCGCGTCTGCACCCGGTGCGTCTGAACCCCACTCGGGCGCCGCCGCTCCGGGCCGGCACCAGGAGTTCGCCATTGAGCCCACGCGCCAGGTCCCCTATCGCGTCATGCGGTTCATCTTCAATGTCGTGCTCAAGCTGTGGTTCCGGCCCAAGGTCGTGGGTACCGCGTATGTGCCGGCCAGCGGGCCCGTCATTCTGGCTCCCGTCCACCGGTCCTTCGCCGACTTCGGCTTCACCTCCTTGTGCACCAGGCGCAAGTTGTTCTTCATGGCCAAAGACTCTCTGTGGGAGAAGAAGTGGCTCGGCAAGCTGCTCCTCTACCTCGGCGTGTTCCCCGTGCACCGCGAATCGGCGGACCGCGAGGCGCTGCAGCGGGCCGAGGAGATCCTCAAGCGCGGCCAGTGCCTCGTCCTGTTCCCCGAAGGCACCCGTCGTGAGGGTCCGGTGATTGAGAACCTCATGGAAGGCGCTGCGTTTCTTTCGGCCCGCACCGGCGCACCCATCGTGCCCATCGGCATCGGCGGCTCCGATCTCTCGATGCCCAAGGGGAGTGCCATCCCCAAGCCCATGACCATTCAGGTCGTGATCGGGCCCGCCATTGCGCCTCCGGCCCGCACCGGGGGCGGACGCGTCTCCCGCTCGGCCGTGCACGCCGGCACCGAGGAACTCGTCGGGGAACTCCAGGCGGTCTACGACCAGGCCAAGGCCAAGACAGGACGGTATTGAGCATGTGCGGCATCGTGGGATGTGTCGGGTACCGGGACTCCGTACCGATGGTGCTCGACGGCCTGGCCCGCCTCGAGTATCGCGGCTACGACTCGGCCGGCATGGCGGTCCTCGACGACGGCCGGTTGAGGATCCACAAAGTCAAGGGCAAGATCAACGAACTACGCGCCACCACGCCGACCGACTTTGGCGGCCAGGTGGGGATCGGGCACACCCGCTGGGCCACCCACGGCGTCCCGAACGAGGTCAACGCCCACCCGCACACGGACCCGACCGGCCGTATCGCGGTCGTGCACAACGGGATCATCGACAACGCGCAGGTGATTAAGGACTCGCTCCTGGCGCAGGGGTACACCTTCCGCTCCGACACCGACAGCGAGGTCCTCGCGCACCTGATCGCGCTCTCGAACGCCCCGACATTGGCCGAAGCGGTGCGGGAAGCCCTGGGGGCGATCGAGGGGACCTACGGCATCGCCGTCCTCGATCTCGAGAACCCCGATCAGATTGTGGCCGCACGCAACGGCAGCCCCGTCGTCATCGGCATCGGGGAGAACGAGCACTTCGTCGCGTCCGACGTGGGCGCGCTCATCCTCCACACCCAGAAGATCGCCTACCTCGACGATGGGGAGATCGCCGTCCTCGAACGCGACCGGTTCCGCACGTTGAGCATCGAAGGGGCCGAGCGCACGAAAGGCGTCGAGACCGTCGATTGGAGCGCCGCCACCTACGAGAAGGGCGAGCACGAGCACTTCCTCCGCAAGGAGATCTTCGAACAGCCCGAATCCGTGCGCCGCACGCTCTCGGGGCGGTTGGAGCCACGGTTCGCCACGGCGCACCTCGGCGGCATCGAGCTCAGCGCCCAGGAGATCCTGCGGACCCGGCGGGTACAGATCCTCGGTTGTGGCTCTGCCTATTACGCCGGACTGGCCGGGGCCCACCTCATCGAGCGCATGGCGCGGATCCCTGCGGGCGCGGAGCCGGCCTCGGAATTCCGCTACCGCAATCCCATCATCGAAGCCGACACCGTGTACGTCGCCGTCAGCCAGTCCGGCGAAACGCTCGACACGTTGCGCGCCGTCCAGGAAGTCACCCGCAAGGGCGGCACCGTGCTCGGCATCGTCAACGTGGTCGGCTCGAGCATCGCGCGCGCCTGTGGCCGGGGCATCTACCTCCACGCCGGGCCTGAAATCTCCGTCACCTCCACCAAATCCTTCACGTCCACGGTGACCGCGTTCGCGCTGCTGGCCTTGCATCTCGGGCGCATCCGTGACATGGGACAGGGTGACGGGGGACGGTTGATCTCCTCCCTCGAGGCCCTCCCGGCCGCCCTGCACGAGGCGCTGGCCACCGAGGGTCAGGCCCGCGAGGTGGCGGCCCGCTTCCGGCACATGGACAGCGCCTTCTTCGTCGGCCGGGTGCGGGGATTCCCCGTGGCGGCCGAAGCCGCCCAGAAGCTGAAGGAGGTCTCCTACATCCATGCCGAGGCCTACCCCGCCTCCGAGCTGAAGCACGGGCCGCTGGCGCTCATCTGTCCCGAACTCCCGACCTTCGTCGTCATTCCCGACGACGAACTCTTCGACAAAAACGTCGCGACCATCCGCGAGATCCAATCGCGCGGAGGGCCGGTGATCGCCATCGGCCATTCGACCGAGCTCTACAACCTCACCGACGAGGTGATCCTGGTGCCGAAGCTCGAACCGGAGCTCGATCCGATCGTCCTCAATGTCCCCCTCCAACTTCTGGCGTACCACGCCGCACTCCTGCGCGGCGTCGACATCGACCAGCCGCGCAACCTGGCCAAGAGCGTGACGGTCGAATGACGCGGTTGACCGGCACCGTCGCCCTCGTCACCGGAGCCTCGAGCGGGATCGGCGCCGCGACCGCGGTCGCACTCGCCGCGGAAGGTGCGACCGTGTCGTTGGTCGCCCGTCGCAAGGACCGGCTCGAGGACCTGGCGGCCCGTATCCGCCGCGACGGCGGTGCGGCGCTCGTGCTCGAGGCCGACGTCACCGACGAGGAGCAGGCCAACGACGCGGTACGGCGCACGGTGACCGAACTCGGACGCCTCGACACGCTGATCAACAACGCCGGCGTGATGCTGCTGGGACCGATCGTCGACGCCCCGGTGACCGAGTGGCAACAGATGGTCGAGCTCAACGTGCTCGGGCTCCTGTACTGCGCTCACGCGGCCCTGCCGCACCTGCTGACCGCGGCCGAGGAAGGCCCCCGTCAGGTGGCGGATCTGGTCAATATCAGCTCGGTGGCCGGCAGGGCCGCCCGGGCCGGCAACGGTGTCTACAGCCTGACCAAGCACGGCATCGGCGCCTTCAGCGAATCCCTGCGCCAGGAAGTGACCCGTCGGCACGTCAGGGTCTCCCTGATGGAGCCCGGCGCCACCTCGACGGAGCTGATCACGCACAATCGGGCCGAGGTGCTCGAAGGATTGCGGAGCCAGTTCAACACGGCCGAGCCGATGCAGTCCGAGGACATCGCCGACGCCATCACCTACATCGTCACGCGGCCCCGCCACGTCGCCATAAGCGAAATGCTGATCCGCCCGACCGAGCAGGAGCGCTGACAGGCGGCGCGTTCCATGCTCGCAACGGCGAGGCGAAACGAGGGGTACAGGCATGACGGATGTCCTGATCGTCGGTAGCGGGGTCGTGGGCATGGGGCTGGGCATGATGCTGGCCAAGGACGGCCATACGGTCACGATGCTCGAGCGGGATGCCGAACGACCGCCCGGCGGACCGGACGACGCCTGGGACGGTTGGGATCGCAAGGGGGTCACGCAGTTCCGGCTGGGCCACTTCTTCCTGTTCGCGGTATCGGCGATCCTCGAGGCAGAGTTGCCCGCCGTCGCGGCGACAATTGAAAAGGACGGCGGACTGCGCCTCAACCCGATGAGGGGCATCCCCGAGTCGTTCGGCGGCGGCTTTCGTGAAGGGGATGACCGCTTCGAATTCCTCTCGGGGCGCCGGGCCGTCGTTGAGCGCGCCGTGGCATCGGTGGCAGAGGAGACCCCGGGCCTCCAGCTGCGCCGCGGCGTGGCCGTCCAAGGGTTGCTGGAAGGGCCCGCAGCGATAGCCGGAGTGCCACACGTCACCGGGGTGAGGACCTCCGATGGCGAGGAGCTGCCCGCCGAGCTGGTCATCGACTGCAGCGGGCGGCGATCGGCCCTGCCGACGTGGCTGGAGGCGTTGGGCGCCCGCCCTCTGGTGGAGGAGGTCGAGGACAGCGGCTTCACCTACCTGACTCGGCATTTCCGTTCCCGCGACGGGGAGTTGCCGTTCGCCCGGGGGCCGCTGCTGCAGTCCTACGGCTCGATCTCCGTGCTGACGCTGCCGGCGGACAATGCCACGTGGTCGGTGACCCTCGTCGCCCGCTCGGGCGATCGGGCCCTCCTCGGGCTCAAGGATGTGACGCGGTGGGAGAGCGTCCTGCGGTCGCTTCCCACCGTGGCCCACTGGATCGCCGGCGACCCCATTGAGGACCGGATCATCACCATGGCCAAAATCGAGGACCGCTACCGCGACCTACGGCCCGATGGGGTGCCGGTGGCCACTGGTGTCCTCGCGGTAGCGGATGCCTGGGCGTGCACCAATCCCTCGGTAGGCCGGGGCGCGTCGATCGGCATGCTCCACGCGCAGACGGTGCGCGACACATTGCGCCACACCGGGCCGGATCGACCGGGCGAGCTCTCCGAGGCCTTCGCCGTGGCAACGGCCGACACCGTCGAGCCCTGGTTCCAAGCGACCCTCACCTTCGACCGTCACCGGCTGGCCGAAATGGCCGCAGTGGCCAAGGGGGTGCCCTACGAACCCGACGACCCCGCCTACGAAATGAACGGCGCGCTGACGCTCGCGAGGGGGCGGGACCCCGACGTCCTACGCGGCTTCCTCGACATCGTCGGTGCGCTCGAACTGCCCGCTGCCGTCATGGCCCGCCCGGGGATGGTCGAGAAGGTGACCGAGTACGGCGCCGACTGGCGTACCCAGGAGCCGATCGGACCCGACAGGACAGAGCTCGTCGCCCTAGCCACGGCCTGAGAGATTTCAAAAGATCGGAGGAATCACTATGCGTGCGCAGAGTGGAGGGGCAGGTATCGAGTACGACGTCACGGGCGAAGGACGCCCGTTGATCCTCCTGCACGGCTTTCCCGATTCAGGGAGGTTGTGGCGCCACCAGATCGCTCCGCTGGCGGAGGCGGGATTCAAGGTCATCGTGCCCGATATGCGCGGGTACGGCGCCTCGGACAAGCCGACGGCAGTGGACGAGTACAACATCCTCTATCTGGTGGCCGATGTCTGCGCGGTGCTCGATCAGGTGGGCGTGGAACGGGCGCACGTGGTCGGGCACGACTGGGGTGCCGCGGTGGGTTGGGCCCTCGCCGCGATGGTCCCGGATCGGGTCGACCATCTCGTCGCGCTTTCCGTGGGCCACCCTTCGACCTTCAGGGCCGGCGGTTACGAACAGCACGAAAAGTCGTGGTACATGCTCCTCTTCCAGTTTCCGGACGTCGCGGAGCAGTGGCTCTCCAACGACGGCTGGGCCAATTTCCGCGACTGGAGCGGCCATCCCGATGCCGACGCGGTGATCGCCGAAGTCGAAGCGAACGGTTCCCTCACCCCCGCCCTCAACTACTACCGGGCCAACATCCCTCCCGAGTCCTACATTGCGCCGTCCCTTTCCCTGCCGCCGGTCGCCGCACCCACCATGGGCGTGTGGAGCACCGGGGACATCGCACTGACCGAAGGGCAGATGACGCGTTCGCATACCCATATTTCGGGCTCGTGGCGTTACGAGCGCCTCGAAGGACCGGGCCACTGGATACAGCTGGAGGCCCCCGACGACGTGAATCGCCTCCTCATCGATTTCCTGCCCACGTAGCAAGACCTGTCGCCGGTCAGCACGGCACCTCCCGGCTCGGCAGTGAAGATGTGCTGGCGTCAGCACCGCGCCGTTGGATACGCCGGGAGAGGGCATCGGCCTTCGCCCGCGCGGCTGCCGATGGTTCACCGACTCTGTCGACGAGGTCAGAGAGGTAACGGTCCGTTTCTTCCAACACCGCGTGACGGTGGAGTTCGGCCTCTATTGCCTTCTGCATACCCCCATTATTCGCCCATTTCCTGTCCGCCGTTGACCGCATATCAGCTGGACTTCCCGGCCGCCCAATTCTGTTGGTTTTTCAACGCCTCGGCGCGGGTAGGCAACTAGGGGAAGACGATGGAAGGAGACGCATGACTGTCACCCCGACCGACGACATCACCGCGTTGCTGGAGCAGGATCACGAAGCCATCATGGAGCGCCTGCTGGAATTCGAGACCGCCGACCCTGACGACCGGGCCACATTGTTCTCGGAGTTGACCGCAGCGCTGACGCGTCATGAAGTGGCTGAGGAGATCGTCGTGTACCCGGCTATCCGGAGTCAGCAAGGGGGAGCTGCGATGGTCGAGGCACGTCGGGCCGAAGAGGCTGCGCTGGAGCAGCTCCTGGCGCACATCGAGCGATTGGACGCGAGCACCGAGGAGTTCATGGGAGCGGTCAGGGACCTTCGAAAGGCCGTCCTGAGCCATGCGGCGCACGAAGAGGATCAGATCTTCCCGATGCTGCTCGCCCTCGGCGAGGGTGCCTATCTGTCGCTCCTCGGCCAGAAGTTCCGGGGGGAGAAACTAGCGGCGCCCACGCACCCGCATCCGCACCTGCCCAACTCGGCGTTGGGCAACAAGGTCACGGGCCCCTTTGCATCTTTTCTCGATCGCATGCGCGACTCCGCCTGAAGTTGTTTCCTGCTCCGGCGATTTGGGTAGACCCGTAGCGCCCGACGTTAGGGCATACACAGGGGAGGAGCCGTGTTGATTTTGCTTCTGCTGCTATTGGTCCTGATTCTCGCTGGTGCCGGCTTTGCCGTCCACGTGCTGTGGATCGCGGCCATCATTTTCGCCGTCTTCTGGCTCGTTGGGGTTGCACTCGGGCGCGGCGAGAGTGCCGGTAGCCGCCACTTCTATAACTGGTAGTCCGCTCTCGTGATGGCAATCGGACCCACCACGGTGGTGGCGACTGCCATCACGTAGGCTGCGGGCATGGCCGGGCTCGATCTGACGCCCCTTCTCCGGTCGACGTTGGCGCAGCCCGAAGCAGTCACCGCGGCGATCGAGAGTGTCGGCGCGACATTGGGCGTCACCGACGTCGTCGTCTATCTGGTCGATTTCGGACAGACCGTCCTCGAACCGCTCGGGAACCAGGGAGCACACGCGGAGTTGCCCCACAGTGAGGACGTGGGCTCGACGATGGCCGGGCGAGCCTTTCTCACCCAAGACTCCGTCATGGCCGAGCGTCCCGAGGGCATTCGCCTGTGGGTGCCGATTCTGGAGGGATCCGACCGGAGCGGGGTCCTCGCGGTGACCCTGCCGGGCGAGGACCCCGAGCGCATCAAGGCATGCGAAGCGTTGGGCCTACTCGCCGGCTATCTCCTCACCGTCAACGGCCGCGTGAGTGATCACTTCAATCTGCATCGGCGGCGTAAGGCAATGACGCTCGCTGCGAGCTTGCAGTGGGATCTGCTTCCCCCTCTTGTCTTCAAGTCACCTCCGGTGACGGTGGCGGGGATCCTCGAGCCTGCGTACGAGGTCGGCGGCGACTGCTTCGACTACTCGATCAATTGGCCTATGCTCGACGTCGCTCTTATGGATTCCATGGGGCATGGGGTGAACTCGGCCATTCTGGCGAGCCTCGCGCTGGGCTGCTATCGCCATGACCGTCGTCACGGTAAGTCACTGACGGCAATGCATCAGGAACTCGAAGCCACGGTGAGGCAGCACTACGGCACAAGGGAGTTCGTCACCGGGCAACTGGCGCAGCTCAACGTCGAGACCGGATTGTTGCAGTGGACCAATGCCGGCCATCCCTTGCCGCTGCACATCCGGGGCGGCCAGGTCATCGGAGATCTCTCGTGCCCGCCGACCCTTCCGTGGGGTCTGGGAGCCAGCGCGTCGCAACTCGTTGTTGCGGAGATCTCCTTGGAACCAGGCGATGCGGTCCTCTTCTACACCGACGGTGTTATTGAAGGAAGGGCACGCTCCGGCGGCGGCTTCGGGCTCGACCGCCTCGTCGATGTCGTCGGACAGAATGCGTCGGATCAAATCGCAGCAGAAGAGATCGTGCGCCGCATCGGTCGCACCGTCCTCGAGTATCACGGCGCGCGGCTGGACGACGATGCAACCCTGGTCATCATGCAGTGGCATGGCACGTCGTAGCGAAATATTCCCCGCGAAAGGGTTGGCATGCTGCTGACCGGGTATGGAGCAGTCATGGTGACAGAGTCGTTCGCACCTTCCCCGTCGGAGGTGAGTGCCGCCCGACACTTCGCACAGGCTCAGGCGGAGAGCCTCGGATGCGACTCTGCGGACCTCGGGCTCATCGTGAGCGAGTTGGCGACAAACGCCTGTGTGCATGCGGGGAGCAACTTCACCGTGTCCCTGAACCGCCAGGGTTCCGATGTCCTCGTTGAAGTGGGTGACCAGAATCCTGCGCCTGCGGTCCCCCAGCCGCAGTCCATGGGTCTGTCCGGCCGCGGCCTACAGATCGTCGCAGCAGTCGCGGCGGATTGGGGCGTGGCCAGTCGTCATCCGGGTAAAGCGGTCTGGGCCGTCCTTCCCTGCCTGTAGAGCACTCGCCTGGTTTCATTTCGTCCGACGCGGGTACGTCGAAGGCATGACGATTCCCACCACGCCTGAACCAGAACCTGGGGCTCCCGAGCCTGTTCCCCAGCCCGAACTTGACGGGCGTCGCATGAACTGAGTGCGCTCGAGGCCACCGCAAAGGGTCCCTTGCTTTGGCGCTCGAGAGGTTCATAATGGACGGGCCGCCTGTTACAGGAGTGGCGCACCCCGGGGTGTTCGCCATATTCAAAGAGGTGAAGGTCATGTCCATGCGGGTGCCAATTTCGGCTGAGGAGCTCGACATCAAGGTGTCGGAGTCCGACGGAATAGTGGTCGTCTCCTTCCGCGGCGACTTGGACGCCACGAACGCTCCCCGGCTGTCCGAACAGTTCGCGCAACTGTCACGCCACGGCGTCACCCGCGTGGAGTTGAACCTCTCCCAGCTCGAATCGATGGACTCGACCGGGCTCTCGGTGGTGGTCGCTGAGCACAAGCGCACCACGAACGACGGAGGCAGCCTGCTGATCCTGCATCCCAATCGGCGGGTCATACGCTTGTTCCAACTCAGCGGCCTCATGTCCTACCTCGTCGTTCATCCCCGCATGTCCATCTGAACGACCGCACCTCGCCCACTACGGGCCGCGAGGGGTATCCCGGCAGATGCAGAATTCTCGTCGTACCCTTGCAGCAAAGGCTGTTGCGCTGGGATGAAAAGGCAGCTCCGCGTTCGATCCACGATGGGAGGTCACGAGTGGACGCGGTTTCAGGGTGGTCTGCGTCCTCGATGAGCCCGGGGCCGGCGGCGCCGAGTGCGACATATCGACTGCAGATCTCCGAGCAGTTCACCCTGCGCGATGCCGTCCCGGTCGTCGGGTATCTAGCCAGTCTGGGGGTGGGGGCGCTCTACCTTTCCCCCCTCCTTCGTTCCTCACGGGGGTCCACGCACGGCTATGACGTGGTGGATCATGCCCTCGTCGACCCGGCCCGGGGAGGGAGGGCGGGCCTGGAGGAACTGGCCGAAGCCTGCGGCCTGGCCGGGATCGAACTGGTCGTCGACATTGTGCCGAACCACATGGGGGTGGCCGATCCCCAGCAGAACAAGGCATGGTGGGAGCTGCTCCGGGTCGGGCCCGCTGGAGAGTTGGCCCCGTGGTTCGACGTCGATTGGGCCGTGGCCGATGGTCGGGTCCTCATCCCTGTGTTGGCCGACGATTTCGAGCCGGAGCGAGATCTCAGCGTCGAAGGAGCGGGCCTTCGCTATGGCGACCTCGTCTATCCCGTCGCCGCCGACACCCCGCACGACGGCGTGCCGGCCTCCTCGGTCCACCTCCATCAGCACTACCGACTCATCAACGACCGTCTCGCCGACACCGATCTGAACTACCGCCGCTTCTTCGCGATCTCTAACCTCGCGGGCATCCGGGTGGAGATCCCCGAGGTCTATGAAGCCACCCATCGTGAGATCCTCCGGTGGGTCGCCGACTACGGGGTACGGGGCATCCGCATCGACCACCCTGACGGGCTCGCTGACCCGGCGCAGTATCTACAGCGGTTGGCTGCCTCGGCTCCCGATGTCTGGGTCGTCGTCGAGAAGATCACCCAGCTCTCCGAAGAACTGCCGGAGGACTGGCCGGTTGCGGGCATGACCGGGTATGACGCCCTCGGCCAGATCAATGCCGTCCTCGCTGACCCAGAAGCCGAGGTGGCGATCGAGGACGCCTACATCGAGAGCACGGCGGACAAGCGATCGTGGCTCGCCCATGTCCGCGATGGCAAGCGCCATGTGGCGACGACGGTCCTGCAGGCGGAATTTCGCCGATTGGCCCGACTCGTGGGTGGCATCGACGACGCGGAACAGGCTCTCACCCAACTCGCGGTGGCCTTTCCCGTCTATCGCTCGTACCTCCCTGGAGGCATCGAGCATCTGCGCGAGGCCGTGGCTGCCAGCCTCAAGGAGCGGCCCGATCTGGCTCCCGCCATCGACGCGCTCCTCCCACGCTTGTCCGACCCCGCCGATGAGCTCTGCATCCGCTTCCAGCAGGTCACGGTCTCGGTGATGGCCAAGGGCGTCGAGGACACAGCTTTCTACCGCTACGCGCGGTTCATCGGATTGAACGAAGTCGGGGGGGACCCCGGCCAATTCGGCCTCAGCGTGGCAGGTTTCCACTCGGCCCAACAACGGAGAATGCAGAAGGCGCCCCTGGGAATGACGACGTTGTCCACCCACGACACCAAACGGGGGGAGGATCTCAGGGCCCGCCTGGCGGTGTTGGCGGAGATGCCCCGAGACTGGGCGGACACGGCGCAACAGTTGCAGGGGCTCGTGCCGATTCCCAACGCGGCATTCGCCTATCTGCTTTGGCAGTCCTTCGCCGCGACCGGGTTGATCGAGCGCACCCGCGTCCATGCGTTTGCGGAGAAGGCGATGCGAGAAGCCGCCCAAGAGACCAGTTGGGCCGAACCGGACGCACAGTTCGAGCGAGCCGTCCACGACGCCGTCGACGCAGCGTACGACCGACCAGAGGTGCGGAGCCTGATCGAGTCCTTCTCGCAACGCCTCCTCCCGCACGGGTGGTCCAATTCGCTGCTGCAGAAGGTGGTCCAACTGACCATGCCGGGCGTACCGGACGTGTACCAGGGGAGCGAGAGCTTCGAGGGCTCTCTTGTCGACCCTGACAACCGACGACCCGTTGACTTCGCCCAGCTGGCCGCAGCGTTGGAGGAACTCGAACAAGCGGGGTCGGGCCCTCCCGGCTTCGACTCCCCTTCGGCCAAGCTGTGGGTCACGCGCCACGCGCTGCACGCACGACGAGAACGCCCCGAGCTGTTCACCGGGTACACCCCCCTCGTCCTGGAGGGCCCGCTGCACCAGCACCTGCTCGCGTTCGACCGGGGGGGTGCAGTCACGTTTGCGACCCGTCTTCCCGTGGGATTACAACGACGCGGTGGGTGGGGAGACGCGACGGTACCGCTCCGTCCGGGCGCCTACACCGACGTCTTCACCGGCGCCCACTACCGCGACACCGTCGGCCTCAGCCAGGTGTTCCACCGTTACCCGGTGGCGCTCCTGCTCTTGGAGGCGACGTAACCGTCTGTCTTACGGCACGAGCACGATCTTGCCGCGGGTGTGGCGCTTTTCCAGTTCCGCGTAGGCATCCTGGACTTTTTCCAACGGGTACGTGGCGGCAATCGGCACCTCGATGTCTCCCGCTGCCACCAGCTCGGCCACGGCGGAAAGGATCTCGGGCGTCGACCCGTCGCCGCTTCCCTGGGCCTTCGTCCCGAGTTCGGCGGCCTTCTCGAACGAAATGATGGTCTCCACGCGATCCTTCGGGATCCCGAGGTCGACGGCGAGCTCCACGTACTCCGGACCGAAGAGATCGATGAAGGCATCGATGCCATGGGGCGCCGCTGCGGTGAGGCGTTGCGCCAACCCGTCGCCATAGGCGACCGGCGTGACACCGTGTGCCCGCAGCCAGGCATGGTTGGATTCCGACGCGATACCGATGACCTTCGCGCCCTTCGTCTGCAGGAGTTGGACGACCACCGTGCCGACACCGCCCGCTGCAGCGGAGACGGCAACCGTCTCGCCAGGGGAGACATCGACCGCCCGTACCGCGACAAACGCGGTGCAGCCGACGACGTAGAGCGAACCCGCAACCTCCCAGCTCAGTTGGGGAGGCTTCGGGACCAGTTGGGTGACCGGCACCGCGCAATAATCGGCGTGGCTGGAACGCCGCTCGGACCACCCCAGCACTTCATCACCTACCGCGCACTCGTCGACACCGGCGCCGACCGCGTGGATCACGCCGGCGAGATCACTTCCCTCACCTGAGGGGAAGGTGGCCGGGAACCTCGCCTCCAGCGCGCCTTCCCGGATTGCCGCTTCACCCGGGTTGAGTCCCGCCGCTTTTACTGCGACGACGACTTCACCCGCCGCGGGCTCGGGAATATCCACCTCGGCGACGTAGAGGACCTCGCGGCCCCCGTAATGATCGAACCGGACCGCTCTTGCCATGTCGCCTCCTCGGACTGCCCTCCATCGGTGGACAACGCCGGCGGCGACTTAGGGATTCCCCGCCGCAGCCCCGGTGGCCGCCAACAGCAGGAACGAGCGATCAGGAACGTCGAGGACGTTTCCGTCGTGGAGCGCCGGGGTCTCGGCCGGCTCGAGGCTGCTCAGTACGATCTCCCAGCCGCTGAGTTGCCCGGGGAAGGTGAAGGCCACCGGCTCGAAATGGGCGTTGATCAGGACGAGGAAACGCTCGCCGTCCCAGTCGCCTTCGGCATCTTCGATCTGGCGACCGTCGAGGGAGATCGCCAACGTCTTGGCCGAGGAGTCGTGCCAGTCCTGGTCGGCCATCTGCTTGCCGTCGGCCCGGTACAGGACCATCTGGGCCGGGGCGCCTCCGGGGCCACGCAGATACTCGCGTGGGCGCAGGGCCGGATGGGCGCGGCGCAGCATGAGCGCGGAGCGGGCGAAGGCCAGGAGGTCCTTGTCCACGTTCTCCCAGTCGTACCAGGAGATCTCGTTGTCCTGGCAGTAGGCGTTGTTGTTCCCGTCTTGCGTCCGCCCGATCTCATCTCCGCCCAGGAGCATCGGGATCCCGGCGGAGAGCAGAAGGGTGCCCAGGAGATTGCGCCGCTGCCGGGCGCGCAGCTTTTGGATCGCAGGGTCGTCGGTCGGGCCTTCGGCCCCGCAGTTCCATGAACGATTCTCGCTCTCGCCATCGTTGTTGTCCTCGCCGTTCGCTTCGTTGTGCTTCTGGTTGTAGGCGGTCAGGTCGGCCAACGTGAAGCCGTCGTGGGCCGTGACGAAGTTGACGCTCGCCGTCGGCAGCCTGCAGTCGCTGGAGTAGATGTCCCCGCTGCCGGTCACCCGGAGCGCCAATTCCCCGAGCAGCCCTTCTTCTCCCCGCCAGAAATCGCGCACCTGGTCGCGGTACTTCCCGTTCCACTCGGACCAGCGGGCGGGGAATCCTCCCAACTGATAGCCCGCCAGGTCCCACGGCTCTGCGATGAGCTTCACCGATGCCAGGACCGGATCCTGATGGACCAGGTCGAGGAAGGCACTGTGGATGTCCTCGTTCCCCGTCTGCCGGGTGAGCGTGGTCGCCAAGTCGAAGCGGAATCCGTCGACATGCATGTCGCTGACCCAATACCGCAAGGAATCCATAATGAGCCGGAGAGCAGCCGGATGGCCGACGTTCACACTGTTGCCCGTGCCGGTCGTGTCGAAATAGTGCTCTCGTTCCCCATCGACGAGCCGGTAGTACGCAGGGTTGTCGATCCCTTTGAGGGACAGCGTCGGCCCGAGGTGATTGCCTTCCGCGGTGTGGTTGTAGACCACATCGAGAATGACCTCGAGACCCGCACGATGCAGTGCTTTGACCATGGACTTGAACTCGGTGACCTGTTCGCCCGATGTCCCACAGGAGCTGTAGCCGGCATGGGGAGCCAGGAATCCGATGCTGTTGTACCCCCAGTAGTTCCGGAGCCCGAGATCGAGCAGGCGGGAATCCTGGACGAACTGATGGACGGGAAGGAGCTCGACCGCGGTGACGCCGAGGTCCGCCAAGTACCCGGTGACGGCCGGGTGGGCCAGACCGGCGTACGTGCCGCGGATTTCCTCGGGAACGTCGGGGTGACGCTGGGTGAGCCCCTTCACGTGGGTCTCGTAGATCACCGTCTCTTCGAGCGGTACATGGAGGCGCGCATCGCCTTCCCAATCGAAGGAGCGTGCGGTGACCACGCATTTGGGCATGGCCGATGCCGAGTCGAGGTCGTTGCGGGTGTCGGGTTGGTCCAGATCGTGCCCGAACACCGCCTGACCCCAGACGATGTCTCCGTCGATGGCCCTCGCATGGGGGTCGAGTAAGAGCTTGGCGGAATTGCACCGCAATCCGTTCGCCGGATCCCACGGGCCGTGCACCCGCAGGCCGTACTTCTGGCCCGGCCCGACGTCGGGCAGGAGGCCGTGCCAGATGTGGGCCGTACGCTCCGGCAACGCCACGCGTTCTTCGGATCCCTCCCCGTCGAACAGACAGACCTCAACGGCATCGGCTACTTCAGAGGACACCGCGACATTGAGACCGTCCTTGCGGGGCGTCGCGCCCAGGGGGTAGGGACGACCGGCTGAGGGTTGCATCCGTACTGTTTACCCGCAACGGGACGACTGACCCGGGAAATACGGTCTTACTTGCCGCCGTCCACTCGCCGCTCAACGGTCCGCGCCACAATCTCTTCGGCGATGTCCCGCACCTTGCGATTTTCACGTTGGGACGCGTTGACCAGAATCTGGAAGGCGTCCGTCGGGGACCGGCCGCCGGCCGCGATCAGGATGCCGACGGCCTGGCTGATCGTCTCTCGCGTCTCGATGGCCTGGCTGAGGTTCTCGCTGAGCTGCCGGGCGTCCCAATACACCTGGGCATTGGCGAGGACGATGCAGGCCTGATCGGCGAAGACGCCGACACTCTCCTCGTGGGTCGCAGTGAACGCCTTCTTCGGATTCCGCATAGAGATTCAACGCACCCAGGCTCTTGCCGCGGGCGGCGAGCGGGACCGAAAGGGTCGAAAGGATGCCGTGCGCTGCCGCCGACTGCGCGAATTCCGGCCATCGTGGATCCGCGAGGGTCGAATCGATGCGGTAGGTCACCTGGTCCCGGAAGGCGTGCATGCAGGGGCCCTCCCCGGTCCGGTATTGGGCCTCGTCGACTTCCGGCGCATCGGGATGTGTAAACACCCCGGTGCGCGGTGAGCCTTCGACCATCAGGGTGATGCCGGCGTACTTGGCGGGGGTGAACTCGCAAGCCATCTGACTGACACGAAGCAGGGTGTCGCCGAGCGTGCCGTCGTTCACGAAAAACTGCGTCAAGGCGCGGAGACTCTCCTGGATCGCCTCTTGCTTCTCCTCCATTGAGCTCTTTCCGGCTCCTGAGCGCTTACGCGCGTCCCCGTTTTTGGAGGAGGGTGAGACGACTCAGCTGGCGTGAACTATACCCAAGCCGCTCCCTGGGAGAGCGTTTTTGCAGCTCGGGGAGCACGCACCTCTATCCCACCACCGGCGTCAACGCGGATGTATGTTTTCTATCCGGATGAAAGGGAAAGTTTGTGGCTGGATCGGAAAAGCAGTCTCCTGTGATATGGCGTTGCGCCCTTTGCGGAGGGTTGATTCACCCTTCGGATGAGCGGGCGCCCGCAGCGTGGTGCGCCCGGTGCGGCCAGGTCTCCAAAGGAATGCGCGACGGGGGAGAGGGCTAAGCCTGTCGCAACAGTCTCGGCTATATCCTGCGCCCGAGCGGTCGTCCACGAGGGCGACGGAGCACATCCTCCTTTTGCAACGAAGCAATGATGTCTTCGACGTCTCGCCCGTTGCTGGCCGCAGCCCCGCTGAGGTCGTCACGCCGCATGGCGAAATATCTTCCAGCGCTCGCACTACGTCGAGGCTTGATCCAATCAACGAGGTGGGCCACCATCTTGGCCTCTTGGCTCTTGGCCTTCGCCAGCAGAACCAAATCGATGTGGACCACTTGTCCCACAGAGAGAAGGGGAACCGGATGGGCCGGCGCGGGTACCCCGCCCACCGACGACGCGAAGAAAGATTCAATAGGAACTTCGTAAAGACGGGCTAATAGCGCGAGACGTAGCGCGGGAATGCTGACATCACCCAGCTCATAGGCACTCAGTGAGGCCGCCCTCACCGTTCCTTGCGTCAGGTCCTGGACGCCGAGAAGTGTGAGACCGCGGTCGAGGCGCGCTTGCCGCAGGCGGGCCGCGAGTAGCTCGGCGTCTGACCGTTGCTCTGATTTCGACGTCCGCTTCGTCGGCATGATCCATTCTGGCGCAACCGGCGCGTCAGGATGGCCACATCCGACTCACCCCGTTATCGGTGCGGGATGCTCACTCTCGATCACAGCGTGCGCAGCACCCTCTGCCCTGGGGCTGCATCTCGGGCACAGATCCCTGGGTCCCTGCTGGCTCCAGCCCTTCGTTCTCCCGTGAATGCGGATGCGGGCCCGGTTCCGGAGGCACGAGGCTCCGAGACTGATCCAGCTGCTGCACTGATCGCAGATCAGTTCGTTGCCGACGACCGTCATGACGGGGTCGATGCAATGGTGGACTTCACGTGCGTGCTGGCTCTGTCTGGAGGCATATGTCCTCGGTTCGGTAATTGCTTCATTGATTTCGAATCAGGCAACCGGAGATGCAATCATGATTGCGGCGTATTCGGTCCGATTGCGCCCGCGTTCCTTCGCCCGGTACAACGCGGTGTCGGCTTCGTTGATCACGTCGCGTGCAGGTCCGACATGGGCCGCATCGAGCAGGGCCAAGCCCGCGCTGACGGTCATGACCCCGTGCTCCGAACCCAGATGGGGGATGGCGAGGTCCTGGATACCGGCGCGAATGCGCTCGACCGCGATGGAGCCGTTCTCAAGCGACTGCTCGGGGAAGAGGCAGACGAACTCGTCGCCGCCGTAGCGGTAGAAGGCATCGCCCGAACGTGCCTGCTTCTTCAGTTGTAGGGCCACGGCGATCAGCGCCTCGTCGCCGGCCAGGTGACCATACGTGTCGTTGAATCCCTTGAAGTAGTCGATGTCGATGAGAGCCACGCAGCTCCGGTGCCCGTAGCGGATCACCTGGCCCCCGACCAGGTTGAGATCCTCCTGAAGCGAGCGGCGGTTGCCGAGGTTGGTCAGTGGATCCAACAGGGCGATGGCAGCCAGCCCGGTATTGAGCGACTCGAGTTCGCGCTGGTTGGCTCCCAGCTGTCGATGCAACGCCGTGACGCGTGCTGCGGCGATCAGGCGCACCTGCAGGTCGTCAGGATCGAGCGGTTTGAGGAGATAGTCATCGGCGCCGACACTCATCCCTTCCAAAATGTCCTCGCGCGATCCATGGCTCGTGACCATGATGAAGTACGCGTACGTTCCCCCATGGTTCCTGATGTTGCGGCAGAGCTCCAGACCCGTCATCCGCGGCATCGTGGAGTCACTGATGACCACATTGGGACGCTGATCCTGGAACATGTCCCAGGCCTCCGCCCCATCCGTAGCCGTGAGGCAGTCGTGCCCGAGATTGCCCAGCACCGTCTGCACGATGAGCCGGGAGGTCGGGTCGTCGTCCACCACGAGGATCCTCATTGCGCCACCGTCCGCGCCAGGAGTTCGGCCCGTACGAATTCCAGCTCGATTCGACCGATCGCATGTCGATCCGGGGCGTGCCCAAGGCTTGCTGGAGCGGTGAGGTCCGGCGAGGCTGATTCATGTGCGGTTACCCAGCCTTCGGGGGTAATCCCTCACTATCGAAGGTGATGTATTCTACACCAGTTCCGCCGCATTCTCTCCCTTAAAAGGGGTCCTTATCGGCATCGGTCATTGCAGTTCTCAGCGCACTGACATCTCATTTACCGCACCACTCTTTTCTCTTTCCACGGAGGGGAGGAGGGGCAATACCAGAGAGCGTTCTTCTCTCAAGAGTTCTTCCACCTCCCGCAATGGGAGTGGCCGGCTGAAAAGATAGCCTTGCATTTCGTCGCAACGGTTGTGTCGTAAATACGCCAATTGTTCCGCTGTTTCAACCCCTTCGGCGATGGCTCTCATCTGCAGGCTATGGGCCAAATGGATGATGGTCTGGGCAATGGTCGATTCGCCCGTATTCGCCGTGATGTTGCGGACGAATGCGATGTCGATCTTCACCTTGTCGATGGGGAAGCGCTGGAGATACGCCAGACTCGAGTACCCCGTTCCGAAGTCATCGATGGAGAGCTCCACGCCTCGACTCCTTGAGGGCCAGGAGGGCCGCGATGGTTGCTTCCGTATTCTGCATCAGCGAACTCTCGGTCAGTTCCAGCTCTATGAGCGACGGGTCGATACTGCTTTCGAGAAGAGCTCGACCGACATCCCCATCGAGGTCGTGATCGACGAACTGGCGACCGGACACATTCACCGACACCTGCCGCGGCCCGATGGACGACGTTGACCAGTGTTTGATCTGACGGCAGACGGTCGAAATGGCCCAACTCCCCACGGGGATGATCAGACCTGTCTCTTCCAATGCCTCGATAAAGCCTTTCGGCGATACCAACCCGTGCCCGGGCCGTTGCCAGCGCAGCAGGGCTTCCAGTCCGGTGATCCTCCCATCGGTCAGGCTCACCTTTGGCTGGTAGTGGATGACGAACTGCTCCTCTTCCAGGGCTTTTGGAGCGCTGACTCCAAGCTCAGCTGCGTGAGCATCTGGACGTTCATTTGTGGCGTGAAGGTGCAGTGCGCGTCCCTTCCATTCTGTTTCGCCTGGTACATGGCGGTGTCGGCATACTTGATGAGCACGTCTGGCTCGCTCGCGTCTTCGGGGTACGACGAAATCCCGATGCTCGCCGTGACGTGCACTTCAGCACCCGCCAGGGTGAAGGGCTCGCGGAGCGCAGCGCCGATCTTCCGGGCCACGGACGTCACGCTCTTGCGGCGGTCTTCCGATATCAAGATCACCGCGAACTCATCGCCCCCGAGCCGGCCGACCGTGTCGCGGACGCGCACGCACTGCAGGAGTCGGTCCCCGATCTGGCCGAGAAGGATGTCGCCCGTGGCATGCCCGTGGGTGTCGTTCACCGTCTTGAAATGGTCGAGGTCGATGTGGAGAACGATGACCCCCCAATTGCGCTTCTTGGCTTGGACGAGCGTCTTCTCCAGGGTCTTCTGGAACAAGGTCCGATTCGGCAGGCCGGTGAGGGCGTCGTGATGCGCCATCTGGTAGAGACGCAGGTGTGCCTCCTGACGCTCCGTAATGTCCCGGACGACGCCGACGGTCACGGGATCTTCGCCGACAAGGGGAGCCTGTCGATGGATCTCCACGGGAAGTTGGATCCCATCCTTGCGGCGGATTTTCGCTTCTGACAAAGAGTCGCAAAAGGGGCCGCCCAGGATCGCGTCCCGTAGTCGCTCGAGCTCGACCTCGGTCGTCGCTTCCAGCTGCAGAGTTCCCAATCCGAGAAATTCCTCACGCGTATACCCGAACATTGTGGAGGCCGTCGCGTTGACCTCGACAAACGCACCCGACTCGACATCGACCACGAAGATCGCATCGGCCGTCACGTCCATTGCCGTCTTGAACCGCTGAGCGTGGCGGTTCGGGCCCGGACTTCCTCTTCGAGTCGCTCGTTCTCGTGCTCGACGAAGTCCCGCAATTCCTTGAGACGGAGCAGGTTCCGGACGCGCAGCCAGAGTTCCGCTTTGTTGACGGGTTTCGTGAGGAACTCCTCCGCTCCCGCCTTGAGTCCCTCCAGGAGTGTGCGCTGTCCCGTCTGGGCGGTGACCATAATGATGGGAATGGTCGCCGTCTGCGGGTTGCCCTTGAGAGCCTTTGCCACTTCGTAACCGTTCAGGCCGGGCATCATCACGTTGAGGAGAATCAGGTCGGGAGCCTGTTCCTCGACGGAGAGAAGCGCCTCCTCCCCATTGATGGCCGTCCGTGTCCGATAGCCCTGGGGACGGAGCAACGCCTCGAACAGCCGGCGATTCGGTGCTTCGTCGTCGACGATCAAGATCGTGTGCGGGGGAATGGCCACCCCGGAAGGGTCCCGACGGGTAGCTCCCCGCGCCAATGGGTGGTGCCAGGAAGTTGCTTTCATCGAGACCCGCTCGCGGGCTCAGCCGACGGAGACACGGCGACGCAGGGCGGGGCCAGAAGCTCCTCGAAGCCGACGGCACCGAGAAGGGTGGCGGCCCCGAACCAGGTTCGATGCTGCTTCGTCATTCGTCCCTGCATCGGTCGTCCGCGCACAGCGGTGTGGAAGGGCCACTCGACCCCCTCAGTCATGTGCCCGGCGAAAACACATCTGGATCACGCATTCAATGGACCGTGGCGACGTCACCGGCGGGCGGCCCAGCGAGCTCCGCCGCGGGCCAGGCGACAGCGGCGGCTCCGGGGCCTCTCTCGTTGCCGAAGCGCAGAGCATCTCCCCGGAGCAGCACCGCGATCTCCTCGACAGGAAGGGGGCGGCTGAAGAAATAGCCTTGGAACTCGTCGCATCCATGATGACGCAGGTACGCATGTTGTTCGGCCGTTTCGACCCCCTCGGCGATGGCCTTCATATTGAGGCTGTGGGCCATCTGAATAATGGTCTGGGCGATCGTCGCGTCGCTCGTGCGTCCCGTAATGTTGCGCACGAACGCAATGTCGATCTTCACCTTGTCGATCGGGAACCGTTGCAGGTAGGCCAAGCTCGAATAGCCGGTGCCGAAATCGTCGATCGACAGCTTCACGCCGCGTCCTTTGAGCGCCAGCAAGGTCGCGATGGTGGCTTCGGTGTTCTGCATCAACGAGCTCTCCGTCAGTTCCAGCTCGAGCAGCGACGGGTCAATGCCAGATTCACTCAAGGCGTAGGACACATCGCCATCGAGATCGTGATTGATGAACTGGCGTCCCGACACGTTGACCGATACCTCAATGGCGCCCAGTGGTGACCCTGACCACGTGGCAATCTGCTGGCAGACTCTCCTAATCACCCAACTCCCGACCTCGACGATCAACCCGGTCTCCTCGAGCATGGGGATGAAGTAGTTCGGCTCCACCAATCCGTGACCGGGCCGTTCCCAGCGGAGGAGTGCCTCGAGGCCGCTGATCTGCCCGGTGCGCAGATCGACTTTCGGCTGGTAGAAGACGACGAATTCCTCCTTTTCTATCGCCTTGCGCAAGGCCGCCTCCAAGCTCAGCTGCATCAGGAGCTCGACGTTCATCTGCGGCGTGAACACGCAGTGCGTGTCGCGCCCCGCCTGCTTGGCCCGGTACATCGCCGTGTCGGCATAGGTGATGAGGACCTCAGGGTCCGTCGCGTCTTCGGGGTACTGCGTCACGCCGATGCTCGCCGTCACCGTTACCTTGTAGTTCCCGAGGGTGAACGGCAGCCGGAGCTTCTCTCGAATGTTCCGTATGACGACGTCGGCGCCCTCATGACGCTCATTCATGATGAGGATCACCGCGAACTCGTCTCCCCCCAAGCGGCCAACCGTGTCACGCAGTCGGACACACTGCAGGAGACGGTCGCTGACCTGTACCAGAAGGGTGTCGCCCATCGCGTGCCCGTGCGTATCGTTGACGGACTTGAAATGGTCGAGGTCGACGTAGAGCACGGCGACGCCCCAATTGTTCATTTTGGCCTGCGAGATCGTCTTCGCCAATGTCTCGAAGAACATCGTGCGGTTCGGTAGTCCGGTCAATGCGTCCTGGTGGGCCATCTGATAGAGGCGCAAGTGGGCCTCTTCGCGCTCGGTGATGTCCCGCACCACGCCGACGGTGATCAGCTCACTGTCGGTCTCCTGCACCCGCCGATGGATCTCGACCGGTAGGTGCAATCCGTCCTTGCGGCGAATCTTGGCCTCGGCGAGCTTCTCGCCGACCGGGCCGCCGACGATCGCGTCGCGTAGACGTTCCAACTCGATCTGCGTGGTCGCCGCCATCGATATGGTGCCCAGCCCGAGAAACTCCTGTCGGCTGTACCCGAACATCCGCGTCGCTGTCGCGTTGACCTCCGTGAAGTGCCGACCCTCTCCATCCACGAGAAAGATCGCATCCCCGGTCTCGTCCATGGCGGTGCGAAACCGCTGCAGTTCCGCCGTGCGGGCCGACACGTACGCGTTCGAGGGAGGCGTTCTGCCCGTCGAGAAGGTCCCTCATCTCCTTCAGCCGCAGGAGATTGCGGACCCGCAGCCACAGCTCCGCGCGATTGACCGGCTTGGTCAGGAATTCCTCGACGCCGGCTTCGAGCGCGTCGAGCAGGGCGCTCCGGTCGGTTTGGGCCGTCACCATAATGATGGGGATACTCGACGTGCCCGCGTCGCTCTTGAGGATCTTCGTGACCTGGTGCCCGTCCATCCCGGGCATCATCAGGTCCAGCAGGATCAGATCCGGCTGATGGACACGCACCGCGGTCAGCGCTTCGTCACCGCTGTTCGCCGTGATGGTCAGGTACCCTTCGGGATGCAGCAGCGCTTCGAGAAGTTTGCGATTCTGCACCTCGTCGTCGACGATCAGGATGGTGCGCGCACGGGGCTCCGTCATGTACTCGGCCGCCAGCTGGGGAGGCCCACGATGGCCGTTGGTGTTCGGCAGGAGTCCGTCGATGGCGGCGTGCAGCTCGGCGTAGCGGAGAGGTTTGGCGATGTAGGCGTCACATCCGGCCGTCTGGCTCTTCTCCTGGTCCGCCTTCATGGCCAGGGCGGTGAGGGCGATGATCGGGATGTGGGCCGTGGTGGCATCCTGCTTCAGCAATCCGGTCGCCGTCAGCCCGTCCATACCCGGAAGCTGGATGTCCATCAGGATCAGGTCCGGTTGATCGCTCCGGGCCATGGCCATGCCCGTTTCCGCGTCGACCGCGCTCAAGGTGACGTGGCCGACGTTGTGGAGGAGAAGCTCGGCCAGTTTCATGATTGGCCGGGTTGTCCTCGATGATCAGGATGCGTGCCACCTAGACCCTTCCCGCAGGTATCGCGGGTGGCGCGTCGTACGCCGGCCAGAAAGTCGACCCGGTTGAACGAGGACTTCTCCACGAATTTCGACCACCATTTCCGATGCGTTCCTGAGTTCTGAGCGGTCGTCCGCCGTGATGGACTTGGCCGTCACGATGATGATCGGTATGCGGGCGGTCACGGTGTTGCGCTGAAGCGCCTCGACGACGGCGAAACCGTTGATATCGGGCATCATCAGGTCCAGCAGGACCACGTCGGGCCGGAGTCGTTCGGCCAAGGTGATGGCCTCGGCACCTCCGTAGGCCCGCACGACGGTGTACTCGGACGATGGGCAGGAAGGTGGCGATAACTTCGACGGCCTTCGGATCGTCGTCAACCACGAGCACGGTGCGAGTGACGAAACTGGCCGGGGCGAGGCCGAGGCGCACCAACGAGGCGTTCAGCTCCGCCCGGCTGATCGGCTTCTGCAGGACCGCGGCGGCGCCGCTGGCCAGGGCCATGTTCCCGTCGATCATGGAGGCGATGATGACGACCGGCACCTGGGCCAGGGAATCGATCTCCCGGATGCGCAGAAGGAACTCCCACCCGTCGATACCCGGGAGCGCCAGGTCGATGGTGATCAGACTCAGCGGTTGCTGGGTCGCCAGATACAGCGCTTGTTCGGCGCTCGACGCGACGAGGACCGTGAACCCTTCCGCCTCGAGGAGGAGGCGGGCGAGATCAGCGGCGTGTTCGTTGTCCTCCACCACCAGCGCGACGAGCGTCTCGGGCGGCGACGGGTTCAGTGCCCGATAGTCGAGTCCGCTCTGAAGCTTCTCGACGATGCTCGTCACGGCCCGGATGGGCAGCCACACGGCGAAGCAGGATCCCTCCTCTTCGGCACTGGCCACGGCCACGGTGCCCCCGTGGAGCTCGGCCAGGCGCTTGACCATGGCCAGCCCGAGACCCGGTGCCCTCGAACTTCCGGGCCAAGGAGCTGTCGATCTGGCTGAAGGCCTGGAAGAGCTTGGTCATGTTCTCGACCGAGATCCCGATGCCGCTGTCGCGGATCTTCAGTTCGACGAATTCGCTGAAGTCGCCGTCGGGGAGCGGGAACGATCTGCACGGGCCAGCCGCCGGCGATAAAGCCGACCGAGCTTTTGGGTACCCGTGTGGCGGACAGGGTGACCACCCCGTCCTGGCCCGAGAACTTCACGGCGTTCGAGAGCAGGTTGTACATGATCTGCTTGGTCTTGCGCAGGTCGAGCTGGAAGACCCCGATGTCCTCTTTCATCTCGAGTTCGAGGCGGACCCGCTGGCCGACGGCGGTCTCCTTGACGATGGACAGGCTGCCCGAGAGCAGGTCGCCGAGGTTGGCCGGCTCGAGCTCGAGCGTCATCATGCCCGCCTCGACCTTGGAGAGGTCCAGAATGTCGTTGATGAGCGACAACAGGTGCTGGCCGCTCGTGAAGATGTCGCCGGTGTACTCACGCTGGCTGTCGGTCATGTCCCCGACCAGACCGTCTTTGAGGGCTTCGGAGAAGCCGATGATGGCATTGAGCGGGGTGCGCAGCTCGTGGCTCATGGTGGCCAGGAACTCGGACTTCATCTTCGAGGCGTGCTCGAGTTCGAGGTTGGTCTCGAGGAGGGCCTGTTCGAAGCGCTTGCGCTCGGTGACGTCACGGGCCGCGGCGAAGACCCCCTGCAGTTTGTCGTTGCGGTCGTGGAAGGTCGCCGCGTTGTACGAGACGAGGGTCTCCTGGCCGTTCTTGGCCCGGACGGTCAGCTCGTAGTTGTTGACCCGGTTCTCGGTGAGCACCCGCTCGATGGCACCCTCGGCCAGAGCGGGATCGGTGAAGAACTCCTTGCAGTGGGTGCCGAGCAACTCGGCCCGGGTACGCCCGGTCAGGCTCATCATCTCGTTGTTGACGTCGGAGATGATGCCCAACGGGTCGGTCATCATGAGGGCGTCGATGCTCGACTCGATGAGTGAGTGCGAGTAGAACTGCTGGTCCCGCAACACCTCGTCGAGCTGGGCCTGGACCGCCTCGACCTCGTGGCGGGCCGTGTTGTCGGTGCCGATCAACAGGTAGCCGATGATGCCCTCTTCGGCGTCACGCAGTGCGGTGACCGAGACGATGGCGGGGAAGTGGCTGCCGTCCTTTCTCGTGTAGGTCAGCTCGTAGATGTCCTCGATGCCCCGGGAGGCCTTGAAGACCAGAGCCTCGAACCCCGGGGCGATCGGTGTGCCCAGTTCCGCGCTGAGCTCGGCCGCCCGGGCGATCAGTTCTCTGGGGTCCGAGATGTCGGCCGGCGTGATCTGGTCGATGACGTCAGAGGCGGCGTAGCCGAGCATGCGTTCGGCCCCCACGTTGAAGATCTGGATGACGCCCTTCTCGTCGGTGGCGATGCTCGAGAAGTAGGCGCTGTTGAGGATGGCGTCTTGGAGAGCCTGGGTCTTGATCTTCTCGCTCCGAATCCCGGGGGACGGCATCAGCGGTGCCCCGACGACGACGAGGTCACCGATGGGATCCGTACGTAGACGGCGCTTGAGGGGGCAGGGCAACCGCACGGTTGGGCACCTCGCAATCCAAGGCGGTCATGCCGCCGATTCAGCCAGAAGTCGTTTCCCACACCGGGTTACTTCACTCGACGTTGCCACAGACGATTGCCACGTCGGAGGTTCTGGGTGTAACGGATGGATCGACCACCCTTACAATTCCCTCACTGTCGAAGTGGACGAATGATAGCACATAACCCCAGGTCTCGCTATAGGGGGTTGCCGAAAAACTCCAGAAAGAACGCTGCTTTTCGCCGTTTTCATTCCGATGCAACAGGGGAGGTGCAACGCGGGAACACCGGTTGCCCATGTCCATTGCAAGAGGCCTCGATCGTCGCGCCGTACGAAACGAACCGGCGGCTCGACTGAATCAGCCCGCGCCGCGAACATGTGGTGCACGAGCGGATCAGGTTCGGCGAGCGCTCTCGCCGCATCGAGGAGCTGTTGATCGAATCCGGTCATGCGGTCCTGGTGCTGGCGGAGATGCTCGCTCCACGAGGCGACGGTGAACATCTCGTGGAACTCTTCGGGATTCGCCCCGTCGCGCCACAACCGCCACCGCTGGGCCCCGGTGCGCCGGCGCCCTCGGGACACCTCGTCCATCGCAGCGACGAAGGCCTGCCGATTCTGGGGTTTGACGATGTAGCGGATGTCGACCTGCACGGGTCCGTCGGTGGGGGAGGGCTGAAACGCCAAAACGGGTTCGGGCCACGGGACGCTGGTTGTGCGGTCGAGGTGGAGTGTCAAATGATGGAGCGGCAGCACGGCCACGCTGAGCGCCGCCAACCCCAGCAGGACCGCACTTGCCACCAGGGCGTCGCGTAGGCCCCAATGGGTGGCGATCACACCCCAGACGAGCGAACCGATGGCCTGCGCACCCATGAAGGCGAGGATGTACGCGGCCAGACCACGGGCGCGCACCCAGGCCGGCAGAGCGAGCTGCATAGCCGCATTGAGGGTGGAGAGCGTGGCGATCCAGGCGAAACCACCCGCCACCAGCGCGACCACGGTGACCCCGAGTGGAAACACGACCGAAGAGAGCGCCGCAAAGCCGAACAGCACCGCGGAGCCGGCCAGAATGACATTGGGCGACACGCGGGCCCTCAGGTTCCCGAGTTGCCAGACGCCGAGCATCGCGCCCACGCCCAACGCACCGAGGAGAAGGCCATAGCCCGAAGCGCCCAGGTGATAGCGCTGGTGGCTCACGATCGGAAGAAGCGCCCACAGCGCGCTCGCCGGCCCGGCGAAGAGGACGGAGCGCAGAATGATCCGTTGCACACCCGGCGCCGCCCAGAGGTACCGCAAGCCGGCCCGCAGCGCTTCGAGCATCCGCTCGGGATCCTGGGTCAACTGGCGCTGGCGTGGATGCCACGTGAGCAGCGCGACGACGATGCCGATGAACGAGACGGCGTTGATCGCAAAGACGGGTGCCGCCCCGAGCCACGCCACCAGGAAGCCGGCCAACGCCGGTCCAATGGCACGGGCTGCGTTCACGGTGATGCTCCCGAGTGCGGCCGCGTTGGGGATCTGCTCACGCGGCACGAGGTCCGGCTGAATCGCCTGCCAGGCCGGATTGCTCAGTGCCGAACCGCACCCGATAAGGAACGTGATGCTCAGCAACAAGGCCGGACCGGTGGCGCCGAAGGCGGCACTCACGGCCAGGGCGGCGGCAAGGACCGCCATGAAGATCGTGGCCCCGGTCAGCAATTTCTTGCGATCGAGGGTGTCGGCGAAGACGCCGGCGGGGAGCGACAGGAAGAACACCGGGAGCAGGCTGGCCGTCTGCACCAACGCGATGAGCGACGCGTTGCGATCGATCAGCAGCCACTGGGTCGCCACGGTCTGCATCCATGAGCCGATGTTCGAACCGAGCTGGGCCAGCCAGAGAATCCGGAACGTGCGATACGACAGGGGCGTCCAGGGCGAGCTTGCGGCCGGCTTCGCCGCACACCCGAGGCTGCCGGCCCCGGAGCCGCTGAGCTTCCCGGCGCCGGAGCCGCCCCCGATCCCGGCGCCGGCTGGCTGCTCATTGCTCCCCGGACGCGGCGAACAGCACGTGGGGGTTCAGGATCCCCGCCGGGTCCAGCGCCTCCTTGATACTGCGAAAGGCCGCTATCTCCGCCTCGCTCCGATTGAGATGGAGCCACGGCCGCTTCGCCGTCCCGATGCCGTGTTCCGCGCTGATGCTCCCCCCCATGTCCGCCGCCAGAATGAGCACGCAGTCGTCGACCGCGACATCGTCGGGATCGACACCGGTGATGTTGACGTGGACGTTGCCGTCGCCCACGTGGCCGAAGAGCCACGTCGTGGCACGGGGGTTCACGGCCTTGACGACGTCCGGCACCCGTTCGATGAAGGCCGCCAACGCAGGAGCGGGCAGCGTGACGTCGAGCTTGTGCGGGGCACCCAGCGCGTTGATCGCTTCGGTGTGCCCTTCTCGGTACCGCCACAACTGCGCCCGCCGGGGTCGCGTCGGTGGCCACGGCGGTCTCCTCGATCCACGGGACCGACTCGAGTGCTTCGCCCAATTCCGGGAGCGGATCACGCTGCCCTGCCACCTCCACCAGGAGGTAGGCCCGGTGCGCGTCGGCAAAGGGTGGGGCGAGCCCTCCCGCACGACAGACGAGCTCGAGTCCTGCCTCGAGGAAGAGCTCGAGCGACTGCAGGTCGGGCAGGCTCCGGCGTAGGAGGAAGCCGGCATCGACCGCGGCGGCGACGGCGTCGAAACCGAGGAGCGCCACCGCCGCGTTCCTCGCTGGGCACGACGAGGCGCAGCCTGGCCGCGGTGACGACCCCCAGGGTGCCCTCGCTGCCACAGAGGAGCCCTGCGAGGTCGTACCCGGTGTTGTCCTTGGTCAGTCCCCCGAGGTGCGAGACGACCGCGCCGGTCCCGAGGACCGCTTCGATCCCCAGCAACTGTGCCCTTGTGGCCCCGTAGCGGAGCACCTGGAGACCACCGGCGTTGGTCGCGATGGTGCCGCCGACCGTCGCACTGTCGCGGCTTCCCAGGTCGACCCCGTAGGCCCACCCGGCCGCACGCGCCACCGCCTCGACCTCGGCCACGGACGCGCCGGCTTCGGCGGTGAGCTGCCCCCCGACCTGATCCACGTCGAAGATCCGGGTCAGCCGGGCCAGGCTCAGGACAGCCTCCCCGTAGAGCGGCACCCCGCCCCCGACCAGGCCGGTGTTCCCGCCTTGGGGCACCAGGGCCACCCCGGCGTCGCGGCACAGGGTCACGACGGCAGCGACCTCGGTCACATCACCGGGCCGGACGACGGCCGACGCGGCGCCCCGGAAGCGTCCTGTCCAGTCCGCCACGTAGGAACCCATCACCTCACGGTCCTCGAGGACGTGGCGGTCCCCGACCACCTCGCGCAGCTGCCCCAGCAGCCCGGGATCGAGAGTCGGGGCCGCAGCCTCTGTCGCGTCGATCCCGCCATTATGTCGGGGGAGCGGACGACCAGGCCCAGAGGTCGCCGATCGCGCCCGCCGGCCTTTTAGGGTTGGAGCCATGGAGGAGATCCCGGGGTCCCGGCCCGTGCCGGAGGGCGGCCAGGCAAGCACCGGCGCCGCTCCCGGCCTGACCATCAGGATCGGCGGCCTCGGTTCACGCGCCCAGGCCCTGGCGCTCGCCACCCTCTGTGCGGTCCTCTTCCTGACGTTCCTCGACAACACCGTCGTCAGCGTCGGGCTGGCCGACGTCCAGAGCGGGCTCCATGCCGGCATCACCTCGCTGCAGTGGGTCGTCAACGGGTATGCGCTGACCTTCGCCGCCTTCATGCTGGCCGGGGGGACGCTCGGCGACGTCCTCGGGCGCAAGAAGGTCATGCTGACCGGTGTCGCCGTGTTCTGTGCCGGGTCCGTGGTGGCCGCCACGGCCACGAACGTCAACTGGCTGATTGCCGCCCGCGTGATCATGGGCCTCGGCGCGGCGGCCTCCGAGCCCGGGACCCTCTCCATCATTCGCCACGTCTACCCCGACGAGGGCACCCGCGCCGACGCCCTCGGCGTCTGGGCCGCCGTCTCGGGCCTCGCCCTCGCCCTGGGTCCCGTGATCGGCGGCGTGCTCGTGGGGATCTGGAGCTGGCGCGCCATCTTCTGGTTCAACCTCGTGATCGGTGCCGTCGCGCTCGTCATGGCCTCCCTCTTCGTGCCCGAGACGGCGGATCGCGAGGAGGGGCGACTCGACTGGCTGGGGATCGTCCTCGGTGCCCTCGCGCTGGGGACCGTCTCCTTCGCGATCATCCAGGGGGAGCAATCCGGCTACCTGGCGTCGTGGATCGACGTGTTCTTCGCGCTGTCGATCGTCTTCGGCGCCGCGTTCATCCTCGTCGAGCATCGGGCGCGGCGTCCCATCCTCGACCTTGCGCTCTTCCGCCGGGGGCCGTTCACGGGTTCGGTGTTCGTGGCCTTTGCCGCCTACTTCGGCACCTTCTCCATCTTCTTCTTCACCGCCTTGTATCTTCAGGTCGTCGTCGATGCTTCCGCGTACGCCCTCGCGGTCACGTTCCTCCCGATGGCCGCCGGGCTGATCATCTCCTCGATCGTGACCGGGCCCTGGGTGGCGCGCCGGGGACCGCGCACGCCGATGACGGTCGGCTGCATTCTGGCCGCCACCGGCATTCTGATCACGAGTGCGACGCTCGGACCCCACGTCAGCCTGGCCGCGCTCGCCTGGATACTGTCCATCGCCGGCGTCGGCTTCGGCATCATGCTGGTCCCGGTCACCTCGACCCCCCTTGCCGTGGTGGCGCCCGAGCACTCCGGCATGGCCGCGTCGGTCACCAACACCAGCCGTGAGATGGGGGCGGTGTTCGGCGTCGCCGTGCTCGGCTCCATCGTGAACTCCAAGTTGACCGGCCAACTGGCGGCACGGCTGAAGGAGCTCGGCATCCCGCCGAACTTCCAGAGCCTCGTCCTCCACGACGTGATCGGGGGCGGCGCCGGTGGCGGTGCAGCGGTCTCGGGTGCCGAGAACAACAAGAATGCCGCCATCGCGAAGATCGCCACCAAGGTCGTCAACGCCGCCTACGAGGCCTTCGGGTCCGGGCTCCACGTCGCACTCGACATCTCCGGCATCCTGCTCCTCATCGGCGCGGTGGTCTCGGTGACCCTGGTGCACGGCCGGGAAAAGGAAAGGGTGGGCCCGATCGGGACTGGGTAGAAGAAGGGGGTGCGCAAGAAAAAGGTCTTCGTGTGCAAGAAGTGCAAGAACGCCGACTGCCTGCTGCGGGTCGTCAAGAAATCCGAGGCGAAGCTCGTTCCCGTCGGGTGCCAGAAGATCTGCGCCGGCCCGGTGGTGGGCCTGAAAGTGGCCGGCCGCATGGAATGGTTCCGCCGGGTCGACACGCCCAAGTCCCTCGCCGGAGTGCGCATCCTCGCTGAACGCAGGAAGAAGGAACCGGTCCCTGCACTCGAACGGCGGCGGCTGGCCAAGCGTTCCGGCCGTGCTCCCCGGTAGAGGCCACCAGCCCCCCGACACAGGGGTTCCCCGGCGTCCCGACCCGGCCAGGCCGGACGACTGTTACGATTGACCGACACTCTGCTGTCCCCGGCACAGACAAGTTGCGGGGGAGTGATGCCGAATTACTCGGCGAGGTGGGCACGGGGCACGAGACCTCGTTGCCGGAGGCCCTCGTTGTGCGCCGTTCCGCGGAATTTCACAACGACGAGGTAGGCCCCATGATGAAGCGCAAGGTGGGACGCACTCCATCGATCTCGCCGCGACGTCAACGGGGTGGCTCTCCAGTACCTCATCAGCTATCTGCAGGATCACGAGCCCCCAGGCACGCTCCAGAAGGTCTTTCGCGAGGCCGGCGAGACGCGGAGCCCCAAGACGGTGCAATCCGCCGCCTCCTGGAGTTCCTATGCCCAATTCCGCCGGCTGCTCGAAGCGACCGGGAGCGTCCTCGATGGCCTCACGACCCTCGCCCGCGTCTGCGACCACGTCTTCGACTCGCATCAGAGCCCCGAGCTGTCCGACTCCATGTCCTCGCTCGGGTCACCCGCCGACACCTATGCCGCACTGCCGGGGTTGATGGACTCGACCGTCCCGATCGTCGAGCTCCTCACCGAGCGCGTGAGTCCCACCGAATGCCGGGTCCGCCTCCGCTTCAAGGGTGACCTCCAGCCGTTCCCCGAGTACTGCGCCTACCAGATCAATTTGCTGACCACCATGCCCAGGGTGTTCGGCGCGCCCGAAGCCGAGGTCTTCGTCGAAGCATGTCAGTGCGAGGGGGCGGACTACTGCCAGGCGCTCCTGCGCTGGGCCCCGATCGACGACGTCGCGGCGCGGGTGTCGCAAGCCGAAATCAAGCTGCAGCTGTCCGAGTCCCGCCTGAAAGGGCTCCAGCGCACCCTGGCCGACCTCGTGTCCGGCGATGACCTGCAGACCGTGCTGGCCAAGGTGGTGGAGGCCGTTGCCGGTGCCGTACCGGCCCTCGGGTACATCCTCGACGTCGACGTCGGCGCACCCCGGGGACGCGTGATCTGTGCGGTCGGCGTCGACGAGGCGGAGAGCATCCGGATCGCCGACGAGCTCTGCCATGGGGCGGCGGACGGGACACCGATCGAGACGCCACGGCACATCCATCTGATCCCGGTCGCGTCCGACAAACGGCGCTACGGCACGCTCGTGGCCATACGCGGCGAAGGCGTCACGTTCCAACCCGTCGAACGGTCGATCTTCGAGTCCTATACCCGCCTGGCCGCCTCCGCCCTCGACGCGGAGTGGGCCATTCTCGTGGCCCGACAACAGACCACCGCCGCCCAGGCCTTGCTGACGTTGTCCGCCTCGCTCTCCGAACTCGCGTCCACCGACGAGATGGTCAGTCGCATCGCGCGCGCCGTTCCCTCGGTCATCGACTGTGACCGTGTCGTCGTCTGGCTCATCGAGCCGGGCGATGCGTTCGGTATGGCCGCCGCCACGTTCGGCTTCGACCGGGCCACCGACGCCAAATGGCACGCGCTTGATGGTCGACGATTCCTCCGCCGGGCCGTCATCCCGCTGCTGGCGTTCCACCACCTGCTCGTGACCGGCCGCACGACATTCTCCGACCTGCTGGTCACCTCGGGATCGGTGGCCGCCGTCTCCTTTCCGATCGTCTACGACGGCGAGACCTACGGCTGGTTCACCGTCGACGTGACCGATCACCCCGAGCGTCTGGACGACGACATCGGGATTACCGATCGCCTACGGGCGTTGGGCGGCCAGGCGGCCGTGGCCATCCGCAACGGCCGCCTTCTCGGTGAGATCCGCCACCGGGCCCTCCACGACAGCCTGACCGGTCTCCCCAACCGGGTCCTGGTCCTCGATCGCATCAGTCAGAAGTTGTCGAAAGCGCGTCGCGAACACACCGATGTGGCCGTGCTGTTCATCGACCTCGACGGTCTCAAGGACATCAACGACACGCTCGGGCACGCCATGGGGGATCGGTTGCTGCAGGCCGTCGCGGCCCGGTTCTCCGGCACGTTGCGCGAAGCCGACACCGTGGCGCGCCTCGGCGGTGACGAGTTCGTCGTCCTCGCTGACGGGCTCTCACTGGCCGCCGGTCCCGAACAGGTGGCTGAGCGGCTGCTCGATGTCCTCGCCGAGCCCTTCAGCCTGACCGGGAACGGCCGGGCTCCCATCAACATCTCCGCCAGCATCGGCATTGCCACCGGATTACGTGATTCGGCCGAAGAGCTCCTGCGCGACGCCGACATCGCCATGTACGCCGCCAAAAGCTCGGGCAAGAACTCCTACGCTGTCTTCGAGACCGAAATGCACCGGGCGCGCCGGGGGCGCCACGAGCTCGAGGCCGACCTGCAGGCAGCGATCGGCAGCGAACAGTTCTTCCTCGCCTACCAACCCATCTTCGATCTGACGTCGATGGCTGTCGTCGGGGTCGAAGCTCTCCTGCGCTGGCAGCACCCGGTCCGCGGCGAGCTCGCGCCCGACGAGTTCATCCCGGCGCTCGAGACCTCGGGCCTGATCATTCAGGTCGGTCGCTGGGTCCTCCTCGAAGCCTGCCGCCAGGCGATGGAGTGGCGGGCCGACGGCGACACGACGCGGATGTCCGTCAACGCGTCCGCCCGCCAACTCGACACGTCCTCGCTCGTCACCGACGTCGCCCACGCCCTCACCATGACGGGCCTCCCCGCCGATGACCTGATCATCGAGATCACCGAGACGGGACTGATGCGCGACGCCAAGGGGGCCCAGGAGCAACTCGTCGCGCTCAAAGCGCTCGGTGTGCGCATCGCCATCGACGACTTCGGAACGGGCTACTCCTCCCTGGCCTACCTCCAGCAGTTCCCCATCGACACGTTGAAGATCGATCGGACCTTCATCGCCGGCATGCGCGAATCCCCGGAGGGGGCCGCCCTCATCCATACCTTCATGCAGTTGGGGCGGGCCCTGCATCTCGAGACGCTGGCCGAGGGCATTGAGGAGACGGCGCAACTCTCCCAACTGCAGACGGAGCGCTGCCAGCTCGGCCAGGGCTACCTGCTGGCCCGGCCGCTCACGCCCGAGGGCATTAAGGAGATGTTCGTGGTCGAGCGCGCCTCGTACTGACCCGGATCCCACATTTCTCCCGAGACCGCGATGAGTTCCGGCACCCTCGCCGGTATGTACTCACGAGTTCGCCGGAACACCCCGTGCGGACCGATCACGAGGGAGCATCCGATGTCAGACAGCCGTGCAGCAGACGAGGCCGCCATCCAGGCCGTCCTTACCGACTCTTACAAGGCCTGGGAGGCCGGCGACGCCGACGGCATGGTCGCCAACTACACGCCGGACGCAACCGCCATTATGACCGGCTCGCGCCGCGACAGCCGTGAAGTGGTCCGCCAGTCCATGGCGTTGGCCTTCGCCGGGCCCCTCAAGGGGACCTCGACCTACAACAAGCAGCTCGGCCTCCGCTTCGTCGGCCGCGACGCCGCCATCGTCGTGAGTGAATCCGGCATCCTGTTCGGCGGCGAGACCGAGGTTCCCGACACGGGTAAGGTCAACGCGACCTGGGTTTTCGAGAAGCGCGACGGCCAGTGGCTGATCGCCGCCTATCACAACAGTCCGGTGCTGGCGCCTGGGCAGTGAACCCTGCCAGGAGCAGAGAAGGGGCGGCGTGACGACGACGGCAGAGGGCTTCGATCGCCTGGTCGAACCGTTCCGGACGGAGCTGCTGGCGTACTGCTACCGCATGCTCGGCTCGGCGCACGACGCCGAGGATCTGGTGCAGGACACGTACCTGCGGGCCTGGCGGGCGCGCGCGCAGTACGACGAGTCGCGCAGCTCACTGCGCACCTGGCTCTACCGGATCGCCACGAACGCCTGCCTTACCGCCCTCGAGGTCCGCGGCCGCCGACCGCTGCCCTCGGGGGTGGTGGCCGCGGCGGACCCCCTCGGGCCCTTCGTCCAGGGCGAGAACGCCGCCTGGCTCCAGCCCTTCCCGGACTCGTTGCTCGACGGCGATCCGGCCAGCGCCGTCATGGACCGCAGCACCCTGCGTCTGGCGTTCGCCGCCGCCCTGCAGCACCTCTCCGCGCGCCAGCGGGGTGCCCTGATCCTGCGCGACGTGCTCAGCTTCCCCGCGACCGAGGCGGCGGACATCCTCGGCACGACCGTCGGCGGCGTGAACAGTTCGCTGCAGCGGGCACGTACCCGGGTCAAGGAAGTCGATCCCCACCAGAATCAGCTCGACGAGCCGTCCGCGGCCGAGCAACGCGCCTGGGTCGATCGCTACATGAATGCCTTCGAGCACGCCGACGTCGAGGGTCTCAAGCGCCTGCTCGCCGAGGACGTGATCATGGAGATGCCACCAATGCTCAACTGGTTCGCCGGTCCGGGCAACTACGGCCTCTTCATGGACTGGGTCTTCGGGGCGGCCGGCACCGACTGGCACGTACAGGCGGTCACCGCCAACGGCGGCCAGCCCGGATTCGCCGCCTACCGCCGTGTCGACGACCACTACGAACTGCACACCCTGCAGATCTTCACCGTCACCGCCGAGGGCATCAGCAGGAATTCAGTGTTCCAAATTCCCGAGGTCTTCGGTTCGTTCGGACTGCCCGCCACACTCGACGCCTAAAGACAAGGCGGCAGGTAGGCCAGCCGCAAGGCGGCTGGCTAGTTCAATCATGACTGAGGCGGCGTCGACCACCCGGATTGTCAAGGGCCGGCCGGTCACCCGTGTCCGACCTCGCCTGCGGCGCCCCCTGACAACCCCTGCTCACGAGGGGAGCGCAAGAAGCAGGAAGCTCTCCAAGAGGCTCGAGGACCTCGGCGGATTCAAGGGTGAGCGCACCGCCGGCCGCTCTGAAAGTTACACGCTAGATTTCTAGCGGTCAGTTTTACAAGGCGCCCGAGGCGGGCGGCTGAGCCCCGGGCGGCCCTTACCGTTCACGCCACCAGGTCGTCGCCACGACCTGCGCGTACCGCAGACCGAAGCGGTAGTTGCTGCCCTTCTTCGAGGTGCCCGAGGCCCGGGGCAGCCACAGCGTGGGCCGCTCGGTCACCCGCCAGCCCCGCCGTCAGGCAGGTAAGAAGTAGCTCCGCCGTCTGGTACTGCGACTGCCGGAGCCGGTGGGCGACGTCTGCGAGCATGAGGACGCGCAAGCCTCGGTACCCGTTCGACGTATCCGTGAGCCTGGTCCCCCCCAGCACACTGATCACGCGCGAGAACACCCGCACGCCGGCCTTGCGGACGCGGTCCGACGTGGTGTCCAGCCCGAGCCGGCGCGAGGCGACGACGAAATCCGCTTCGTCGTCGACCAACGGCTGCAGCAGGACGGGGATCTCCGCCGGGTCGTTCTGGCCGTCGGCGTCGAGCGTCACCACGAACGTCGCCCCGAGCTCGATGGCGAGCGAGTAGCCGACGCGGAGCGCGTAGCCCTGACCGAGGTTCTCCGTCAGGACGAAGGTGATGGCCCCGGCGTCGAGCGCCACCTGGTCGGTCCCGTCGTTCCCTCCGTCCACGACGACCAGCGTCGACAACGCCAGCCCGCAGGCTTCGGCGGGCATCGCCGCCAGCACGGCCCCGATGTTCGCCTCTTCCTCGTAGGCGCAGATGAGCCCGACGACGGGGGAGAGCTTCAGTCCGGGATAGCGCTCGTCGAAGGCCCGACGCGAGGCCGCGATGACCCGGCGTGCCGTCTCGGGGTCGGTGTGGACACTCCCCGGCGGAGCCGCCGCCGTCAATGCGGCTTGGTGGAGCCGAAAACCTCCCGCACCATGGGCTCGAAGTGGGAGAGCGGCTTGGTGGGGTAGTCGGGGTCGAAGCTGTTCTGGTCCCATTCGTCGGCGAACTGCTCGGCCAGGGCGTACCAGGGCTGGCCGATGTGCTTCTCACGCGCGGAAGGATCCATGCCGATGTACTCGAAGTAGTGGCGTCCCTGGAAGTCCTGGTGGTACAGCACCATGTTGAAGGTGTCCGAGCTGACGTACGGCCGCAGGATCTCGGCCGCCATCGCCGGGTGGTTCATCACCGAAATGGTCTTCCCCATGTCATGGCACAGCGAGGCCACGATGACCTCGGTCGAGGCCCCGGCCTCTTCGGCCCGGGTCGCCGTCTGCAGCGAGTGCACCAGCTGGTCGACCGCGAAGCCGACGACCAGTTCCTCGAGCTGGGCCAGCATGGCGAGCACCCGGTCGGCCATGGTCTGTTCGTACTCGATCGTCTCGACGATGATCTGCTGCCACTCCGCCGATGTCGACTCATCCATCCGGGTAAAGGTCACGTGTCGATCATTGCACCGACACGCGTCAGGAAGCCAGCATGTCGAGCACGTCGGCGGCGGACACGCCCCTGTCCTCGATGACGGGGTCGGTCCGCCCGACGCTGGAACCGGCGGACCCCGGCCCGACCTGTCCCGCCAGGAATCCCAACGTGGCACTCACCGAACGGAGGAGCTCGCGCAATTCCGGCGGGGGAGGGAAGTACTCGTCCTCGGTGGTCACGGTCACCTCGGTCACGCCGAGGCGGGGGGCGAGGGCCTCAATCACCTCTTCGACCAGTGCTTCGGGAGCGGAGGCACCGGCGGTGACCCCCACCGTGCCGGTCAGGTCGTCGGGCAGCTCGCTGGCCTCGTTGATGCGGAGCACCCGTGGACACCCCGACGCCAGCGCCACCTTCTCCAGCGCGATCGTGTTGGACGAATTGGCCGAGCCGATCACCACGATGGTGTCCGCCTTGTCGGCCATCGCTTTGAGAGATGCCTGGCGGTTCGTCGTGGCGAAACAGAGATCGCTCCGATTGGGCATCCAGAGGTCGGGATAGCGCTCCCGGGCCGACTCCATGAGCCCGCGCCACTCGTCGTGGCTGAGCGTGGTCTGGGCCAGGAGCGCCACCGGCGAGCCCTCGCCGCCGATGTCCTCCTTGGCCAGGGCCTCGAGGTCCGATTCGTGCTCGATCAAGCGCACCGACTCGGGCGCCACGGCCATGGTGCCCACGGCCTCCTCGTGCCCGGCATGGCCGATGTAGAGCACCGTGTAGCCCTTGTTGGTCCGCACCTTGAGCTCGTGGTGGACCTTGGTGACCAGGGGGCAGACGGCATCGATGACGACGCCGCCGTTGGCCCGGGCCGCGGCCACCACCTCGGGCGCCGACCCGTGGGCGCTGAGCATCAGCGGCGCCCCCGGGGGCACCTCGCTCACATCGTCGACGAACACGACGCCCTGCTCCCGGAACCGGTCCACGACGATCCGGTTGTGCACGATCTCGTGGTAGCAGTACACGGGGGCGTCGAAGACCCGCACCATCCAGGCCAGCGCCTTGACCGCCTTCTCCACCCCGGCACAGAAGCCCCGGGGCGAGGCAAGCAGTACCCGGTCGACGTCGCTCACATCCACAACGCTAATGGCTCGTTCCGGCCTGGTCCTTTTCAGCCCACCCTCGGCCCGGCACGAGCGACCTTTTGGCCACCTTCTGGCCACCCCTGGCCGACGCCGGTTGGGGTCGGGAGGTTCTGGGCAGACCTAAGTCCTGTCCACAGCGACAGGAAGAGGCCTTCCGTTACCAACCGGCGTGGCATCGGGCACCCTCGTGGGGGACAAACCGGCCCGGCGGGCGGCAGCAGCGAAACGGTGGGCGTCACGAACGGCACACCCGCCATGGTCGTTGTTGAAGTAGACGAAGACGTCGTCGGTGTCGTCCCACAGGTCGGACAGCCGGGCGCCCCACGACTCGAGGGCCGTTCGCCCGTAACAGGGATGGGGTCGCGCCCTCCCTTCGTGCATCCGGAGGTAGCCCCAGCTCGCCGTGCGCCAGAGAGGCGCCCGGGGACCGCGGGCGTCACTCAGACACAACGCACTGTCGTGTTCGCTCAGCAGTGAGACGAGCGACGGGGTGAACCACGATTCGTGCCTCGGCTCGAAGGCCACCCTCGTCGCCGGGGGAAAGCACTTGAGCGTCTGTTCGAGCGCCGACAGGTTTACCGGCAGGTTGGGCGGCAACTGCAACAGGACGGGCCCACACTGCGCGCCGAGATACTTCACCCTCGACATCAGTCGGTGGACAGGCTCCCGGGGTTCCTTGAGCCGGCGGATGTGCGTCAGGTAACGGCTGGCCTTCACCGTCACGACGAAATCGCTCGGGACGGTGTTCTTCCATCGCCGGAACGTGTCCACCTCAGGCAAGCGGTAAAACGCGTTGTTGACTTCCACCGTCTGGAACCGGGCGGCATAGTGGGCGAGCCATTGCGCCTTCGGAAGCTCCGTCGGGTAGAACCGCCCCCGCCAGTCTGCGTACTGCCAACCGGACGTGCCGATCAGGACGGTCACCGCGTGCCGCTCATGATGGGTCGGACAACGTCCAATCCCATCGCCACTCGGAGACCTGGGGAGGGTCCTCACCGTGCTCGCGTCCATACCGGCGGGCGTCGAGCCGGGCGTCGACCATCCGCTGGTGCAATTCGGCCGTGCGAGATCCGAGCCCCGGTACCCGTTCGAGCACGTCGGTCACCAGGTGGAACCGGTCGAGGTCATTGCGCATCACCATGTCGAAGGGGGTCGTCGTGCTTCCCTCCTCCTTGTAGCCGCGCACATGGAAGCTGTCGTGATTGGCTCGGTTGTACGTCAGACGGTGAACGAGTGCCGGGTACCCGTGGTACGCGAATATCACGGGCCGGTCTGCGGTGAAGATGGCGTCGAACTCGAGGTCCGGTAAGCCATGCGGGTGCTCGGTGTCGGGCTGCAGACGCATGAGGTCGACGACATTGACCACGCGCACGCTCAACTCGGGGAGCTCCTGGCGAAGGATGTGGACCGCAGCCAACGTCTCGAGGGTGGGGACGTCGCCACAGCACGCCATGACGACGTCCGGTGTCCTGTTCTCGTCATTGGAGGCGAACGACCAGATGCCGAGTCCACGAGTGCAGTGGTCGAGTGCCTCGTCCATGGTGAGCCAATCGTGCTGGGGCTGCTTGCCCGCCACGATGACATTCACGTAGTTGCAGCTGCGCATGCAGTGGTCGGCCACCGACAGGAGGCAATTGGTGTCGGGCGGGAAGTACACGCGCACGACCTCGGCTTTCTTGTTCACCACGTGATCGATGAATCCGGGGTCCTGGTGGGAGAAGCCATTGTTGTCCTGGCGCCACACGTGGCTCGAGAGCAAGTAGTTCAAGGACGCGATACGACGCCGCCAAGGCACCTCGGCGCTGACCTTCAACCATTTGGCGTGCTGATTGAACATCGAGTCGACGATGTGAATGAACGCCTCGTAACAGTTGAACAGACCATGGCGGCCGGTCAGGAGGTACCCCTCCAACCAGCCCTGGCACTGGTGCTCGGAGAGCATCTCCATCACCCGCCCGTCCGGGGCGAGGTGGTCATCGCCGACACGCAGGCTGGCGTCCCAGGTGCGATCGGTTGTCTCGAACACATCTTGCAGCCGGTTCGATGACGTTTCGTCCGGTCCGAACAGCCGGAACGTCGTCGGATTCTGGGCGATCACGTCGCGTAGGAAAGAGCCGAGCACGCGGGTGGCCTCGTGCTTGAGGACGCCGGGGCCCGCGACCTCCACGCCGTACGCCCGAAAATCGGGGAGCTCGAGATCCTTCAGCAAGAGCCCTCCGTTCGCGTACGGCGTAGTCGCCCATTCGCCGCTCACCCACCGGCGCGAATGCCTCGACAACCTGCACCGGCCGCCCCTCGGCGTCGAAGAGCTCCTCGGGTCGGTAACTGCGCAGCCACGACTCCAGTTGGGCGAGATGCTCCGGATTGGTGCGGACCTCGGCCAGGGGGATCTGATGCGCGCGGAATGTACCCTCGACGGCGAGCCCGTCGACCTCCTGTGGACCGGTCCACCCCTTCGGGGTCCGAAGGATCAGCATGGGCCAGGCTGGTCGGACCCCCGTCCAGTGCGAGCGAGCCGCCTCCTGTATCTCGCGGATCTCGGCCACGATGCCGTCGAGGGCAGCCGCCATGCGGGCGTGAACCTCCATCGGGTCTTCCCCGTCGAAGCCACCTTCGACCAGGACCGGCCGATAGCCGTATCCGGTGAAGAGCGACATGAGCTCGTGCTCGGGGATGCGGGCCAGCACGGTCGGGGCCGCGATCTTGTAGCCGTTCAGATGGAGGATCGGGCAGCACCGCCCCGTCACGCCGCGGGTCGAGGAACTTGTTCGAGTGCCAGCCGGTTGCCGCCGGTCCGGTCTCGGCCTCCCCGTCGCCCACCACGCACGCCACGAGGAGTCCCGGGTTGTCGAAGGCCGCTCCGAAGGCGTGGCTGAGCGAGTAACCCAGCTCTCCACCTTCGTGGATGGAACCAGGCGTCTCCGGGCTGCAGTGACTGGGGATACCGCCCGGGAAGGAGAACTGGCGGAACAAGCGGGCCATGCCCTCTTCGTTCCGGCCGACGTGGGGATAGCGCTCGGTGTAGCTGCCTTCCAGCCACGTGTTGGCCACCATGGCCGGGCCGCCGTGGCCGGGACCGCAGACGAACAGGGCAGTGAGATCGTTGTGGGTAATGACCCGGTCGAGGTGGGCGTACAGGAAATTGAGTCCGGGGCTCGTTCCCCAGTGCCCGAGCAGTCGGGGCTTGATGTCCCCGGGCACCAACGGGCGCCGCAGACAGTGGATTCTCCATCAGGTAGATCTGACCCACTGTCAGGTAGTTCGCGGCACGAAAATACGCATCGAGCGCCGGGAGATCATCCATGGGGCCATCGTCCCATCTCTCCAACCGCCCGCCATAGCGTGATCGTAAAGACGGAACGGCGCAGAGGAGGCTGGCGGTGACTGACATCCTGGTTGTCGACGCCGGGTCGCACAGCCTCCGGCTCGTCCTCGTCACGCCTGCAGGAGAACGGTCCTGGGAGCGGTCGGTCGAGTCCCCGCCCGGCTCACCGGAGGCCGACCAACTCCTGGGGACCTTCCAGCACGAGATCGGCGGCTTCGTCGCCGTCGGCCACCGGATCGTGCACGGCGGAGAGCGCATCACGACGGCCACCCTGGTCGACGACGCCGTCGTCGCCGCCTTGGACGCAACCGCGTTTCTCGCCCCCCTCCACGTGCCACCGGCGATCCGGACGCTGGCCCAACTTCGGTTGCGCCTCCCCGACGTGCCCCACGTCGTGGCGGTGGATACGGCCTTCCATGCCGACATGCCGGTGGTGGCGCGCACCTATGCCCTCCCCGCCGAGTGGCGGGAGCAGTGGGACCTGCGGCGTTACGGTTTCCATGGTCTTTCCTATGCGTCGGCCCTTCCCCGGACAGCCGCCTTCTTGGACAAGGACCCGGAGGACATCTCCTGCGTGATGGCCCACCTCGGTGGCGGTTCGTCGGTCTGTGCCGTCCGCCACGGTCGGAGTGTCTGGACCTCGATGGGTCAGACCCCACTCGATGGCCTCGTCATGGCGACCCGCAGCGGGAGCGTGGATCCGGGCCTCCTTCTGGACCTGATCACGCACCACGGCCTCGCCCCGGCAGATGTGCGGGACGCTCTCGAGCGCCGATCGGGACTGCTGGGACTCTCCGATGGGCTGAGTAATGACACCCGGGTGCTGGTCACGGCGGCCCGGGGCGGGCGACGAGCGCACAACTTGCCCTGGACGTCTTCTGCCTCCGGGCCCGGCAGGGCATCGCCGAGGCCGCGGTCAACCTCGACCGAATCGACGCCCTGGTCATCACGGGGGAAATCGGCAACGACCAGCCGGAAATTCGAGAAGCCATCTGCAGCCGGGCTCGGCCCGCTCGGCCTCCGGGGCGGCCTGAGTGACCTCGTCGATGCGGACGCCATCATCAGTGGTCCCGGCGCATCCATCCCGGTCATTGCGCTCACGGTGCAGGAAGATCTCCAAGTCGCCACTGAGACCAGGCGGGTGATCGAAACGACCAAGTCCTAACGGGGACCTTTGCCGGGTTGGGACTCCGGCGAGTCGGGGGAAGGCCTGTCCTCACGACGAACTTCGTTTTCGTCGCCCGTGGGCGCGTCGGCCGGAGAGCGTGCTTCTGTCGGGGCCCCCTCCTGGGGCTCCTCCCACGTGCTGCTCATGTCGGGTCGGTTGAAGGAGACACGCTCCCATCTACCCCTCGTCTGCCGGGCCAAACGCCCACGAAGGCATGCCGTGACGGGCCCTGCGTTTTGGGCGGCAGCCCATCGGGTACCCCGCTCCTAAGGAGGTAGGAGTAATGACGAACGAACTGCATGGTGTCCGGGTGGCCTTTGTCGTGGCCAACGAAGGCATCGAGGAGGTCGAGTTGACCGAACCGTGGAAGGCCGTGCTCGATGCCGGCGGCTCTCCCCGGCTGATCGCCCCCGAACCTGGGGAAGTCCAAGCGATGAACCATCTGGACAAGAGTGACAAGTTCCCCGTCGATCGCACCACGGCCGAGGTCAGCGTGGATGATTTCGACGCGGTGGTCCTACCGGGGGGCGTCGCCAACCCTGACCAATTGCGCCTCGACGAGCCGGCGGTGCACTTCATCCGATCCATGTTCGATGGGGGGAAGCCCGTGGCGGCCATCTGCCACGGCCCCTGGACACTGGTCGAAGCCGGCGTGGTACGCGGCCGCACGCTGACCTCATGGCCGAGTCTCAAGACGGACATCGCCAACGCCGGCGGAAACTGGGTGGACGAGGAAGTGATTGTGGACACCGAGGGTCCGAACACGCTCATCACGAGCCGTAAGCCCGACGACCTCAAGGCATTCAACCGGGAGGTAACCGAGGCGCTGGCGAGGCTGCGCTCGTGACCAGCACACTGACCGTCACCAGCGAGCTGTTCAAGGACGGTGACGTCATTCCAGACTCAGCTCCGCACGAGGCCGTCGGGGGTGCAAATCGAAGTCCTCAGCTCTCCTGGACGGAGGGACCACCGGGGACGAAGTCGTATGCTCTCACCTGCTGGGATCCCGACGCACCGACGACGGTGGGATTCTGTCACTGGATCCGGTTCGACATCCCGGCCGGGAGCACCTCGCTCGACGAAGGAGCGGGTGCGGACCAGCCCGGGACCGATGGGTTCACCGACTGGGGCGAGAGCAACTACGGCGGCATGGCACCGCCGACGGGCGACCAGCCCCATCATTACGTGTTCACGGTCTATGCCCTGGACGTGGAGTCGATCGGCCTGGACGATCACACCACCTACGCCAAGTTCCGTTTCGCCACCAAGGACCACATCCTGGCCTCGGGGACGTTGGTGGGCCTCTACGCCGTCGCGGGCGAGGGCGGCTGAGGGGACTCACGAACGGGGCTGAACCGTTCTCCCCGGGGAGCTCGGCGACAAGACCGTCCCCAAAAAGGCCGCCGCCAAGAAGCGGTACCTGCGAAGAAGCGCACGTCCTCCCCACGGCGAAAGGCCTCGTAGCGCGACGACAGCCCCGCCTGCGAGGGCAGAGCTGTCGCCTGCATCATCCCCCTGGCCAGGTTGGATGCTTCGGAGTCGATGTACCCGGTGTGACAACCCGACAAACAAGGCACACACCCGGGGCCTACGGCGCGCCTGACGTGTCCGGGCCGCCTTCGTATGGCACCAGAATGGCTCGATGCGTACCTCTGCCATCGAAATCGACACGTCCCGATCGAGAACGGTCGACCTCACGCCGGAACTGGAACGATTCTGCGCCGCAGAGACCGACGGGTTCGTCAACGTCTTCGTGCCCCATGCGACGGCTGGCCTTGCCCTCATGGAAGTGGGATCGGGCTCCGAAGGCGACTTCGTCGCCGCACTCGAACACCTCTTGCCACGCGACGACCGGTACCGCCACGCCCACGGCTCACCGGGGCATGGAGCCGACCACCTCCTGCCGGCGCTGGTCAGCCCGTCCGTCACCATCCCCGTCGTCGGTGGGCGACCCACCCTCGGCGTATGGCAGTCAATTGTGCTCGTGGATCTCAACGTCGACAACCCCCGGCGCCAGGTGCGCTTCAGCTTCCTGGCTGCTTAGCCGCCACCCGCCGTCAGTACCTTCAACTCGGCCAGCGACTCCTGCATCAGCGCGGAGAGGTCCCGCTGGTTGCCCTCGGCGACCCAGCGCTCGAACGCAGTCTTGAAGACGGCGACGGCGATCTCCGCCGTGAGGCTTGCTGCAGGTTCGCGCACCCCCCGTCGGGCCAGTGCCTCCGCGAGGGCGCCCGCCAACGTCGCCAGCTTGATCAGTTCGCGCTCCTGCAATTCGACGCTGGCCAGAATGATGCTCTGCCGCTGTCGCGGGAATTCGCCCCGCTGCTGGAGCACCGCCCCGGCCGCCGCCAGCGCCTCGCCCACTGCCTCAAGGGGGGTCGCCCCTTCGGGAGCGTTGGCGACCGCGCTGACGAACAGGTCCTGCAGCGCTCCGGCACCCGAGAACAGCACCTCACGCTTATCGGTGAAGTGCCGGAAGAAGGTCCGCTCCGTCAGTCCGGCCCGTTCGGCGATTTGGGCCACGCTCGTGTTGTCGAATCCACGCTCGGCGTAGAGAGCCAGGGCCGCCTCCTCGAGCCTGCGCCTGCTGTCCGGCTCCCAACGTCCCATACCAATATCGTACTCGGTGATGACAGGGGCTGACATGGATGCTATGTTGATGACAGCAACTGACATCACAACACATTTCTGGAGGTAGACATCATGCGCATTTTCGTCACCGGGGCGTCCGGGTGGATCGGTTCCGCCGTCGTGCCCGAACTCATCGCGGCAGGCCACGAGGTTGTCGGGCTGGCCCGCTCCGACGCTTCCGCCGCAGCCCTCCAAGCGGCCGGGGTCGACGTGGAACTCGGCTCCCTCGACGACGTGGACACCCTGCGGAAGACAGCCGAGAAGTCCGACGGTGTGGTCCACCTGGCCTTTAAGCACGACATCGCCTTCACGGGGGACTTCGAGGGTGCGGCCACGGCGGATCGCCGGGCAGTCGAGATCTTCGGCGAGGTGTTCGCCGGTTCCGACCGGCCCCTGGTCATCGCCTCCGGTCTGCTCGGCCTGTCACCCGGCCACGTGGCCACCGAGCTCGAGGGGCACGTGGAGGATGCCCTGCGGCGCGCCATGCCGCCGGGCCCGAAAGCCCGGTGGGCGACCGCCGAATTCACCCTCTCCCTGGCCGAACGCGGCGTGCGCTCGTCGATCGTGCGCCTGTCTCCGACCTGTCACGGCGACGGCGACAACGGCTTCATGGCCACCCTCGTCGCGATCGCCCGGGACACGGGTGTCTCGGGATATATCGGTGACGGCTCCAACCGCTGGCCTGCCGTGCACCGGCTCGATGCCGCCCACCTCTTCCGCCTCGCCCTCGAAAACGCCCCGGCCGGTGCGACCCTGCATGGCGCGGCCGACGAAGGCGTCCCGATCCGCGACGTCGCTGAGGTAATCGGCCGCCACCTGGACATTCCGGTGGTCTCCTTTGCACCCGAGGACGCCGAACACTTCAGCTTCCTGGGCCACTTCATCGGGCTCGACAGCCCGGCCTCGAGCACCCTGACCCGCGAGCTTCTGGGCTGGCAGCCGACACAGCCGGGGCTCATCGAGGACCTCGACCAGGGCCACTACTTCACCTAACCGCACTGCCGCTCGTTGCCCTGTGTGACGACGGCCCCCTCCAGAATTCAAAAAGGTAGGTAGAGCTTCTCGGCGGGCTCGATGAGTCTCACCTGGCTCAGTGGGTCGGCCGGTAGGTGGCGATGAGGGCAAGGGCGCCGTCGAGGGCTTGACGTAGTGCCCGGGGGTCACGTCGGGCCTTGGTGAGCACCAGGCCACCTTGGAGCGAAGCCAGGGTGCAGGCGGCGAGCCAGTCGACGCCGGCGTCGGGTCGAAGCTCGCCGGCGTCGACCAAGGCGGCGAGACCGGCACGGAGGCTGGTTTCCCAGCGGTCGAACCCCGAGGCGAGCACGGCCCGGATGTCGTCGTCGCGTTCACCGACCTGACTGACCAAGCTGGCGATCGGACAACCCCCACGCCCGCCCCGCCGCACTTGCAGCTCGACGAGTGTGTCGGCCCATCGCTCCAAGCCTTCCCAGCTGTCGAGGTCGGCGAATAGGGTCTCCTGGCCGTCGAGCACGGCGTCGTTGGTGGCCTCGGCCACGGCCCGCAACAGATCCGTCTTGTCGTCGAAGTAGTGATAGAGCTGGCTGCGCGACGCCGCCGCTCTCGCACCCACGTCGTCCAGGCTGGCTCCCAGCGCCCCTTTCTCGACTACCACATCGACGGCGGCGGCCACGATGCGCTGGCGGGTCTGGCGTCCCTGCTCGGTGACCGGCTGTACTGCCATGCCTCCAGTATCGCCCCAGTGGACTTGACAGTCCAACCAGAGCCTGCTGGGATACCGCGTTGGACTACACAGTCCACCGACGACGTCGCCGTTATTTGGAGGTCCAATGCCCGTCACTATTCGTGAGCAGTCCGAGCAGATGAAAGCCGTCGCCGCCGACCGCCTGCCGCGTGAGGTGCTGGAGGTATTCGATCGCAGCATCCAAGACCTCCTCGATCAGGGGATCCCGTCGGAGACGGTGGCGGTCGGCGACACCCTCGAGTCGTTCACATTGAGCGACGCCTCGGGAGCTCCGGTCAGCCTGGAAGAACTCGTCGAGGCCGGCCCAGCGGTCGTCGTCTTTTACCGGGGCGGGTGGTGCCCGTACTGCAACTTGGCCCTGCGCACCTACCAACACGAGCTTCTCCCCGAACTCGCCGCCCATCGGGCCCGGTTGGTGGCCATCAGCCCCCAAACCCCCGATCAGTCACTGTCCACCGCCGAAAAGGCCGAACTCGACTTCACAGTGCTGTCCGATCCGGGCAGTCGGGTAGCCCAAACGATCGGCATCGTGTTCCAGCAAGCCGCCGAGGTCCTCGAAGCCCAACGCAAACTCGGCCTGGACCTGACCCAGGTCAACGCCGAGGGCTCCACCATGCTCCCCCGACCCACCGTCCTTATTGTCGACGAGGATCGATCGGTGCGCTTCGTGGACGTCCAGCCCGACTACACCGCCCGCACCGAAGTGGCCGACATTCTCGCTGCCCTCACCGACCTCGAAAAATGAGCAGGAACTACGGTCGGCGTCGTGTGATTGGTCCGGGCCGGCTCTTCCACCGCGGCTGGTGGCAATGGCCTGCCGGGCATCGGCCAGGCGTCACGTCACTGTTGGCCGTTGTAGGCGTCGGCGACGTCCGGTGCCGCCGGGTGGTCGACCTCCACTGGACGGACGGGTGGTCTTCGAGACCTCGACACAGGACGCCCTGACCAGGTTTCGCTCACCTTGGCCGGTCCAGTTGCCCGGGAAGGAGGCCGGTACCCTAACTTGGTTCGGATGAGTCTGATTCCTGGGCGCGCGGCCGGAACTTCGCTGCCCCGGCGGTTGGCCCCCGAAGGGGAATTGTCCGCTCCGCCCCGAATCTTGAGCTACGTCTGGGTTGCGTTGATCGTCCTCTTGGTCATCGAGGCGATCAATGAAGTATCCGGTCTGGGCGGGCCGTCCTCCGCGTACAAGGGTTGGATGCACGACTGCATCCTCGGGGCATCAGCGGTCCTCATTCTGGCCCGTGCTCTCTACACTCCAACGGCCCGAGCGGCCTGGCTCGCTATCGGATTGGCCACCGTCTCCTGGCTGATCGGCTCCGTTGGGTGGTCACTCGCGTACGGTGCTAGGGCTAATCCACCCTTTCCCACCTTCGCCGACATCTTCTGGCTCCTGTGGTATCCCCTTATCGGTTTTGGCATCTTCCGTCTCGTGCAGGCGCGATTACAGAAATTCAGCTGGCACAGATGGATGGACGGGGTGGCGGTCATGCTCGTCGTGTTGGCGGCGGGGGTGGCCCTCATCATTGAGCCGACCTCGGCCGACAGTCTGCGGAGACCGCTCGCCATCATCGTCGAATTCAGCTATCCGACACTCGACGTCCTCATGATCGGCGCCATCCTCGGGATCTATGGGTTGCTCGGATGGCGACCGGACCGCATGTGGATCCTCCTGGGCACCGGCATCGTGACCATGACCGTTGCGGATTCGGTGTACGCCGTCCAGGAGGTCGGTGGTGTCGCCGGCGATACGCGTCACTCCTTTTTGTGGACCACGGGGGCCGTTCTGATCGCCTATGCCGCGTGGGTGCGCACCCCTGAGGTGCGCGATGACCCAGTCGAAATCTCCGGCCTCCGGGCGGTCGCGCTCCCGCTTCTGGCACAAGCTTTGGCGATCGCCATTCAGATCTACGCCTTCTTCGACGAGATCGGCCGAGGTGAACGACTCGTCACCGTCGCGGTCCTGGTTGTGTCGTCGATCCAGATCATCCTGACTCGGCCTCGCCCGCGTTCGACGGATTCGCCGGTCGCACCAGAAATAACCGAACGCGATCGGGGAGAGGCGTCATGATCCTCGGGCATCAGCCAGGTTCGCACCGTCGCGCTCAATCACTCGACGGGCCTTTTCGTGGAGATTTCATAGGGACGTCGCGGACCAGTTGGTGGACCACCTGAAATCGACGAACGGGGCTGCACCTCGGCGTTGCAACCCGACGACGGCTGCCGCCGCCCTTCTCCGGACGTCGCCCGATGGGCGTGGCGGTCATGCCTTCTGAGCCAGATGACATAGGTGACGATGCCCGGGATGATCGGTAGGAAGTAGACCATAAGGCGCCAGATGAGATCTGCCGCCAAGGCCCGAGAAGCACTTGCCCCAAATGCCGTCATGAGGCTGACGAATGCGGCGTCAATCGTCCCGAGGCCTCCGGGAGTCACGGGAACCGCTCCCGCCAGCCGGGCGACAGCGAATGATGCGAACACAGCGACATAGGTGACGTCGCCCGTCGTGATGCCTACCGCCCGCACAATGACGAGTACGAGTACGAACCCCACGGATTGATTGGCCAGCGTTGTCCAAGTGAGGAGCCAACCTCGGCGGTGCACGATGCGGGTCGTTTGGCTCTTGAACTGAGACACAGAACGCTCGATCCGATCCGTGGCCGGCTTACGGAAGAGTCGCAGCACTCGGTTCACGCCAGCATCGGCCAGCCGACCGATCCGGTGCGCACTGGCGCCAGGCCGAAAGACCAACCAAAGTACGACTGCCGCTACGGCCATAGCGGCAACGCCGGCCAGCGCGGCGTCGAGGACCTGCGTCGAAGGGTGCGTCGTTATTGCGAGCAGCGCGACGGCCCCTACGGGCAGCGCGAGCTTGGCGGCAAGGTTCCAGATGCCCGTCGTGATGACAGCGGTGGTGATGTCGACACCTGAGAAGCCGAAGGAAGAGAACATCTTGTAGGTCATGCCGATCGCCACCGCGCCGCCGGCAGGGACCGTGTTCGAAATCGCGGCGGTGGTCTCAGTCTGGAGGAATCCGTCGAAGAATCGCAGGCCGGGCAGCGCGGCCTGGTATGGCCAGACGCCTGAGACCTGGTTGAGGAGGGCGACCACGAGGATTGCCCCCCACCACCAGGCACCGAGGTGGGTCATGGTGGCCCAGGCGCCCGAATAGCTCGCGAACTTAGGGACCACCCCCACGAGAATGAAGACCAGCAGGAGGAGGCTTGCGGCGCCCCCGAGCACCTTGTGCCAACGGGGAGTCGTCCCGCGCTGTCCCGGCTGGTCAACGGTCATTTCATCTTCTGCTCGAGCGGTTCGACACGGGTTCGGGCACGAGAAACCGCATCACCTTCGACGCCGAACAGGTGCCCGTTCACGATGTGCAGTTCTTATTCACCATCGCAGTGTAAGAGTCAGCGTGAGTGAGCCTTTGGTGCGAGAACGAGGTGCATGCGTGCCGCCGGCCTCTTCCGCCGGGAGGATCCGCGCCAGTCGCTTGGCGCATAACGTCCGATTTTGGTGTGCTCCCACGTAGCACTACAGATTTAGGAAATTCGGACGGCGATGCGGATCTCAGATCGATGTCGACACGTCCCGGGCGCGAATGACCGATTTCAGCCCTGACCCCCGCCTCCACCCACCCCCACTAACCTGTAGCCCATGTCCGCTCCCACGGTGACTTCGGTCACCGAGGCGTCGCCGGCTGCTCGGGCCGGCCTGGCCGTGGGCGATGAGCTGCTCTCCCTCAACGGGCAGGAGCCGCGCGACGTCATCGATTTCCAGCAACTGACCGACGCCGATGACCTCAGCGTCATGGTCAAGCGCGCCGGTGCGGCCCTCCCGCGGCTGGTGAAGATCGACAAACAGCCGGGCGAGCCCTTCGGGGTCGAAGTGTCCTCGGCGGTGTTCGACCGCATCCGGACGTGCGACAACCACTGCGCCTTCTGTTTCATCTACCAGCTGCCCAAGGGCATGCGGAAGAGCCTCTACCTCAAGGACGACGACTATCGGCTCTCCTTCCTGTACGGGAACTTCACCACGTTGACCAGGTTCACCGAGCTCGATGCGGAACGGATCCTCACCGAGCGCCTCGGCCCCCTGTTCGTCTCGATCCACAGCACCGACCCCGAGTTGCGGGCCCACATGTTGCGCAACCCCAAGGGGGCGACGAGCCTGCGCTGGCTGAGCGTCCTGCTGGACGGGGGCATCGAGGTGCACGGGCAGGTCGTGGTCTGCCCGGGCGTCAACGACGGGATGGCCCTCGAGGACACGCTGGCCGGGGTGCTCGACCAGTACCCGAACCTGGCCACCGTCGGGGTCGTGCCCCTGGGCATCAGCCAATTCTCCAACGAGGCCGAGATGCGCGCCCACACGACCGAGGAGGCCGCCTTCGTCGTCGACACCGTGCACGAGTGGCAACGCATCTACAAGAAGACCCTCGGCCGCCGCCTGGTCTACGCCGCCGACGAGTACTACCTGCTGGCCGACCGGCCGTTCCCCTCGGCCCGGGCCTACGACGAGTTTCCCCAGCACGAGAACGGCATCGGCATGGCCCGCGCCTTCCAGAATGCCTTCACCAACCCGGCCCAGCAAAGGCCCCGGCGGTGTGCGCCACGGCTTCTTCGCCTCGGTCGACGCCGCCCCGGCCGAGGGCTACCGCGCCCCCCGCATGCCGAACCTCGATCCTGTCGCCCGTTCGCCGACCCGCGGCCCGTCACCGTGCTGACCGGGACCTACGGTGCCCGCATCCTGCGTCCCCTGCTGGGGGAGCACCCCCGCGACGACGTCACCGTCCACGAGATCGCCAACGACTTCTTCGGGGGCAACATCGGCGTCGCCGGCCTCCTCACCGGCGAGGACATCGCCCGCGCCCTTGCCACGAGCCCCGAAGGACCCCGCTACCTCCTTCCCGACGCCTGCCTCAACGAGGGCCGCTTCCTCGACGGCCTCACCCTGGCCGATCTCCCCCGACCCGTCGAAGTGGTCCCGACCGACGGCACCTCGCTGCGGGCGGCCCTCGACGGCACCTCGTTCCGATCGGCCTGCGCCGCATGAGCACCCTTCCGATAGACCCGGCTCCCCTGGACCCTGACGCCGACCCGGTGGACCCCGATGCGACAGAGCCCGACGAGGCTGGTCCCGCCGCCATGGTCCCGGGGCAGCTCCCCATGGTCGTGGTGGCCGGGCGACCCAACGTCGGCAAGTCCTCCCTGGTCAACCGGATTGTGGGGGAGCGGGCCGCCGTGGTCGAAGAAGAGCCCGGCGTCACCCGTGACCGCAAGGTCCTCACGGCCGAATGGGTCGGCGTGCCCTTCTCCATTATGGACACCGGCGGCTGGTTGGCCGGCGGCGACGCGCTGACGACCAAGGTGAGCGAGCAGGCCGAACGGGCACTGTCCGAGGCCGACGTGGTGCTCCTCGTGGTCGACGTGACGACCGGCGTGACGGACGAGGACCTGGCCGCGGCCAAGGTCATCCGGCGGGCCGGGCCGCCCGTGCGCCTGGTGGTGAACAAGGTGGACGACACCAACCGCGAAGCGGCCGCTTGGGAGTTCGTCTCCCTCGGGGTGGGCGATCCCTTCCCCGTGAGCGCCCTGCACGGACGGGGCACCGGTGACCTCCTCGATGCCGTCGTCGACCTCCTGCCCCCGCCCCTCCCGACCGAGGAGCAGGAAGAGGCCGCCGCCTCCGCCGCCCGCACCGGGCCCGGGGGCACGCCGCGTGTGGCCATCATCGGCCGCCCCAACGTGGGCAAGTCGACCCTGTTCAACAAGTTGCTCGGCGAGGAACGCTCCGTGGTGCACGACATGCCGGGGACCACCCGCGACGCCATCGACACCGTCGTCGAGACCCCTGACGGTCCGGTCTGCTTCATCGACACGGCCGGGCTCCGCCGTCCCGCCCGCACCGAGCGCGGCACCGAGCATCACTCCGTCCTCCGCGCCCTGCGCGCGCTCGAGCGGGCCGACATCGCCGTCCTGGTCATCGACGCCACCGTCGGGGCCTCCCACCAGGATCAGCGCCTGGCCGAGCGCATCGGCGTCTCGGGCTGCCCCGCCATCGTCGTGCTCAACAAATGGGACCTGGTCAAGGTCGACGACCGCGACGACGTCCTGGCCGGGGTGGGGGACCGCCTCGCCTTCCTCGGCTCGGCCCCCGTCCTCAAGCTCTCGGCCAAGTCGGGCAAGGGCGTGCATCGGATCCTCCCCGCCCTGCGTGACTCGGTGGAGGCCTACCACCAGCGTGTCCCGACGGGCGCCCTCAACCGGGCCCTGCAGGAGATCCAGCTGCGCCAGTCCGCCCCGCGGGCCCGCATCCGCTACATCGTCCAGGGCGCCATCGATCCGCCCACCTTCACCCTCTTCACCAACGGCCGCCTGCCCCAGACCTACATCCGCTACATCGAGCGGGGACTGCGCGGAGAAGTTCGACTTCGGCGCCACTCCGATGAAGCTGCGGGTTCGTATCGGCGGCAAGTAGTGGCCTGGTGCGAGGAGTGCGACACGCTGGTGGAGGACGAGGACCTCGGCGAGGAGGGTGAATGCCCTGCCTGCGGGACCATCCTGGCCGACCAGGAGCGCCCACCGATCCCGTGGTACTTCAAGCTCATGCTGCTGGCCACCGTCGTCTACCTCGGCTGGCGGATCTACCAGGTGGTGCACTGGGCCATCCACCACATTTGAGCCAACCGAAGGGTCAGAAGCCCGTTGCCGCGATGATCGGTCCGTTCAGCCTGGTGCCGGCCATGGCGCCGTAGAACAGGGCGTCCCCGTAGGTGTAGACCGACCCGTTGGCGGAAGTCGACCCAGTAGCCCTGGCCGTCGGTGGTGGCGACGATCGCCGTGGCCGGGTTGAAGCCCCCGAAGACGCCCGCCGGACTTCCGAAGTTGCCGGCGTCGCCATAGCTGGCGATGACGCCGTTGGAGAAGAGGATCCAGTAGCCCTTCCCGTCTGGCGTGGCGACGGCCGAGGTCACCGGCACGGCCTGGGGTCCCGGGCCGCCGTAGTAGTTGGCGTCCCCGAAGGTGTAGACGTCGCCCGTTGCCGTCACGACCCAGTACCCGTTCCCGGTGGCGTCGGGCATGACGGTCACGGCGGCGCCGGCACACCCGCCGATACCCGGGCACGATCCTTCGAAGTTGGCGTCGCCGAAGGTGAACACGCCACCGTCAGAGCCGACCATGAAGTACCCGCCACCGTCCGCCGAGGGGACCATGCCGACGATGGGTGCGTTGAGCTTCCTCACCGCACCAGGCGTCCCCGCCGGGGCGATGCCCAGGCCCGGGATCGACCCGTAGAACGCGGCATCGCCGAAGGTGAAGATGCCGCCGTCGGAGGCCACCAACCAGTAGCCCTTGAGGTCATTCGTCGCGGTGATGCCGACCACGGGACGCTGCAACCTGAGGGCGCCCGTCGAGCCGTAGAACTGGGCCGCGCCGAAGCGTGAAGATCCCACCGTCGGAACCGACCAGCCAGTAGCCCTGGGTGCCTGGTGGACCGTAATTCACCGCCACCAGGTTCACCGGGGCCGACGTGCTGGACGCGTTGGACGAGTCGCCGCCGTAGGCGGCGGTGAGGGCGTACGTGCCGGCCACGTTCGCCTCGATGGAGACCACCGCCTGATCGCCCGACAGCGGCACCGTGCCGAGCGCGATGGTGCCGTCGAAGAACTCGACCGATCCGGTGATCGATGCTCCCGGGGGCGTCGTGGTCACCGTGGCGATCAGCCGCTCCGGGCGACCCACCGTCGTCGGGTTCGCGGTCGCGGTCAGCACGGTGGTCGTCGCCGGCAGCGGCGGGGGCTGCGGGTTCACCACCTGGGTCACCGCGGTCGGACGTACTCGTGTTGTTCAGCGTGTCGCCGAGGTAGACGGCGGTGATCGAGTGCGTGGCCTGGCTCAGCGTCGAGATCGACAGTTGGGCCTGATTGGGCGCCAGGGCCGACGTGGACAGGCCTCCGCCCCCCAGGGCGGCGGTGCCGAGCGAGCGTGCTGCCGTCGAAGAACTCCACGCTGCCGGTCGGCGTCCCGCCGTCGGCCGGGTTCACCGTGGCCAGCAGGCTGACCGACTGGCCGAAGGTGGAGGGGTTCGGCGAAGCCGTCAGCGTCGTCGTAGGTGGTTACCTGGTGACCACCTGGGTCAGGGCGGTCGACGTGGAGGCGGCGTAGGTCGCGTCCCCGCTGTAGACGGCGACGATGTTGTGGCTGTCGGCGACGCGTACGTCAGCGAGCAGGTCGCCGCGCCCGTGCCGTCCACCGGCTGGGCCTCGCAGCCGGTGATGGTGGTGCCGTCGTCCGAGAAGGCGACCGTTCCCCCATCGGGGACGGGCGTCACCGTCGCCGTGTAGGTGACCGAGCCGCCTGCGATCGACGGGTTGGCCGAGGAGCCGACGGCGGTCGCGGTGGTGATGGTGTTCACCGTCTGGGACAGCACGTGCCGCTGCTCACCGCGTTGTTTGCATCCCCGCTGTAGGCCGCTCCGATGGTCTGGGTCCCCGCCAGGAGGGCCGAGGTCGTGCAGGTGACCGTGCCACCGACCAGCGGCTGGGTCCCGCAGCCCGCGATCGTGACGCTCCCCGGTCTAAAGTTCATGGTGCCGGTCGGGCTCGAGCCGGTGACCGTGGCCGTGAAGGTGACGCTCTGGCCGACCGTCGAGGGGTTGACGGCGATTGCAGAGTGGTGCCCGACGTGGCGGCGTTCACCGTCTGGCTCACCGTGCCGAAGCTGGTCACGTTGTTGCCGTCCCCGCTATAGGTGGCGGTGATGGGCTGTCCGCCCCGACCGCCAGACCCGCCGTGGTGCAGGTCGCCACGACCCGACCGCTGAGGGGCTGGGCGGCGCAACTGGTGATGCCGCCGCCCGTGAAGGCCACGGTGCCGGTCGGGCTCGACCCGGTGACCGTGGCGGTGAAGGTGACGCTCTCACCGAACGACGAGGGGTTCTGCGAGGACACGATGACCGTGCCCGAGGTGGCGGCGTTCACCGTCTGGGTCACCGTCTTGCTGCTGACGGCGTTGTTGGCGTCGCCGCTGTAGCCGGCGGTGACGGTCTCGCTGCCCACGGGAATGGTCGTCGTGGTGCAGGTCGCCACGCCGGAGCCGTTGAGGGCCTGGGCCCCGCAACCGGTGATGCCGGTGCCGGAGAAGTTCACGGTGCCGGTCGGGCTGGCTCCCGTGACCGTGGCCGTGAAGGTCACGCTCTGGCCGAAGTGCGAGGGGTTGAGCGACGAGATGAGGGCGGTGCCCGAGGCGTTGGCATTCACCGACTGGCTCACCGTGCCGAAGCTGGTCGTGTTGTTGCCATCCCCGCTGTAGGTGGCCGTGATGGTCTGACCGTTGCCCGACCGGGATGGTCGTCGTGGTACAGGTCGCCATGCCCGAACCGTTCAGGGGCTGCGCATCACACCCGGTGATCCCGCGGACCGGTGAAGGCCACGGTGCCGGTCGGGCTCGAACCGGTGACGGTGGCGGTGAAGGTGACGCTCTCGCCGACCGTGAGGGGTTGACCGAGGAGACGACGCCGGTGGCCGAGGTGACGTCGTCCACCGTCTGGTTCACCGTGCCGAAGCTCGTGTCGTTGTTGGTATCCCCGCTGTAGGTGGCCGTGATGGTCTGATTGCTTTCCACCGGCAGGGTCGTCGAGGTGCAGGTCGCCATGCCCGAACCGTCGAGGGGCTGGGCATCGCAGCCGGTGATGCCGCCGCCGGTGAAGGCCACGGTGCCGGTCGGCGCCGCGAACCGGTGACCGTGGCGGTGAAGGTGACGCTCTGGCCGACCGTCGAGGGGTTGAGCGAGGAGATGACGCCGGTGCTGGTCGGGGTCAGAGGCGCCGAATGCGGGCGACCCACCGCTCCGAACACCCCGACCCCGAGCACCAGGAGCAGCCGCCCCGGTGACGGACAACCCCACGCGCCTGAAGGCGGACACCAGATGCCCCCGACCCTTGCGCTGTCCCTTCACCATTCCCCCCGACCTCGGCTGGCTGTCGGCCCGCTGCGAGCCGCTGACCCGATCGTATCCGAGTCGGGACCCGCCTCTGGCCAGGTGGTTCAGGCAGCAGATCCATGACATGGGCTGCAAGCGAACCAGTAAGTTCGACGACCATGGCCATTTACGAGATCGACGGCACCGCCCCCCGGATCGACCCTGCCGCCTATGTCCATCCCGATGCCGTGGTCATCGGCGACGTGATCATCGGACCCGAGTCGACGATCTGGCCCGGGGCGATCCTGCGGGGCGACTACGGCACCATCACCATCGGCGCCCGGACGTCGGTGCAGGACGGCACGGTGATCCACGCCACGGCCGACACACCCGACGACGGTCGGTGACGGCTGTGTCATCGGTCACCTGGCCCACCTCGAGGGCTGCCTGCTCGAGGACAGCTGCCTGGTCGGCTCCGGCTCCGTGGTCCTGCACAACGCCGTCGTCGAAACGGGTGCCACCGTCGGCGCCAACGCGGTGGTGACCAACAACATGATCGTGCCCGCCGGGGCCCTGGCCGTCGGGGTCCCCGCGAGCATCAAGGAGGGCAAATCGAGCCTGGTCGGCATCGAGAATGGCCGCCGCGCTCTACGTCTGGAACGGCAAGCGCTACGCCACCAGCCTCGTCCGCCTCGACCCGCCTGACGGCATCTCCTGATCATGGCGGTCCGCGTCCCTGCGCTCGAGCGAGGCATCGACGTGCTGCTGTTCCTGGCGTCGCGGCCGACCGAGGCGCAGCGCGGGTCAGCCGTGGCCCAGGCGTTGGGCCTGAGCCCGGCCACGTGCCACTCGCTCCTGTCGTGCCTGAGCGACGCCGGCCTGATCGTCCGCGACTCCGCCAAGGCCTACTCACTCGGGCCGGTGCTGGCCGCACTCGGCTCCGCCGCGCAATCGCGCCAGGAAGGACTGTTCGAGGCCCGCGAGGAGATACGGGGCCTGGCGGCGCGGCTCGGGGTGCCCTTCTCCATCACCATCGCCAGCAACGACGAGATCGTCACGGTCGACCGCGCCCAACCCCCGGGACCCTGGGAGCCCCGGGCGTTGCCCAGCCGCGTGCCCTTCGTACCGCCGGCCGGGTTGGTGTACACGTCATGGCTCGCCTCCACCGACTTCGACGCCTGGCTGACCCGCCATGGAAAACGAGACCCCACCGAAATGGCCCGTTACCGCCATGCCGCCGCGGTCGTGCGTGAGCGGGGGTACGCCGGCGGGCTCGAGACCAGCCAGGAGCAACTCGCCACCATTCTGGAACAGCTGACGGACGTGACCAGCGAACCGGCGCGCATGGCGCTTGCCCGTGAGTTGGTCGACCTCCTCCGCCATGGCGTGGACTTCATCAGCGCCCCCGTCTTCTCCTCCGACGGTGTGGTGCACCTCGCCCTCGCCGTCCTCCTGCCCTCGGAGTCCTTCGTCGGTGACGGCTTCGCCGAACTGGCCCGCGAGCTCCTGGCCGCCGCGGCGCGGGTCACGGCCGCCATCGGAGGGAAGACCCCCACGCTCGTCGGGGCGCCATGAGCCCGTTGCTGCCCAGCGTGCAGGGCCTGCTCCGCCAGCTGGAAGAGCGACCCACCGCCTACTTCGACGCCCTGACCACCGACGAGTCGATTGCGGCGTACCTCGAGGAGGCGCGCCGCCCGGTATCGACCGGCCGCGGGGCGTGGAGGTCGACATCGTCGAGGATCTGGTCGTGGGGGAGCGGGACGTGCCCGTCCGCCTCTACCAACCGGAGAGCGAGCAGCCGCTCCCGGCCCTCGTCTACTACCACGGTGGCGGCTGGGTGGTCGGGGACCTCGACATGCATGACGACACCTGCCGCCTGCTGGCGAATGAGGGCTGCATCGTGGTCAGTGCGGACTACCGCCTGGCGCCCGAGCACCCGTTCCCGGTCCCCCTCGACGACTGCTGGTCGGTGCTGCAATGGGCCCACGATCACCTGGGCGAACGGGGATGGGACGGATCGAGGTTGGGCGTCGGGGGCACCTCCTCGGGCGGCAACCTGTCCGCCGCAGTCGCCCTGCGCGCCCGCGACCGGGGCCTGCCCCTCAGCCTCCAGCTGCTCCTCTACCCGGCACTCGACAGCACCATGTCCACCGCGTCATGGCGCGAATTCGGCGAGGGGTACTTCCTCACCGCCTCCCAGATGGCGTGGTACTGGCGCCAGTACACCGCCGACCCCGAGACCCGGCGCCTCCCCGAAGTGTCCCCGTCGCAGAGCACCGACCTGGCCGGGCTGGCCCCCGCACTCGTCGTTACCGCAGAGTACGACCTCCTCCGCGACGAAGCCGAGGCGTACGCCGACCGGATGCGCAAGGCCGGAGTCCCCGTACGGCTCTGGCGGTTCACAGGCCAGATCCACGGCTTCCTCTCCCTCGGCGCCAGCACTGCCCGAGACCCAGGAGGCGAAGTCGGCGATCGCCTCCTTCGTCGGGGCAGTCTTCGCCGACCCAACGGTCACTCATCGATGATGCGATCGGTCCACCAGCGGGCGCCGTCGAGCTTTAGCGGCGCCGCTCAGACGCCGGCGTCGCCCGGAGGGTGCTCAGCGAACCACTCTGCAATAGTCCGGCATGTCGTCCTCGAAGTTGCCGGGCGCCGAGACGTTGAGCATCCCCGCCCGCACCGGGCCGCGGTTCTCGAAGTCGTGGGTCACGTTGCCCGGCACCAGCACGAACGATCCGGCAGCCGCCTCGATCCACTCGGTGTCGACGAACACGCTCATGGTGCCGGCGAGCACGTAGAACACGTCGTCCTCGGGATGCGCGTGCGCTCCGGGGCCCTTGGTGTGCGGTTCGAGCCACCACTCCGAGATCGAATACCCCTGCTCGGTCTCGGCGCCGTCGGCCTTGAAGACCGCCGAGATGCGACCCATCGGATACGCCCGACCCTCGCCTGGTGCCAGCACCACCGGACGGCGGCCGGCGGTGTGTGCACTGTCGGTCATCGTCGCTCCTTCGCTTCGCCACCAGGCTATCGGCGGGTGCCCACACGACGACATGGCCCTCTCGACGATCCTCCTCCCGACGTGGTCAGATGGGGAGCGCACGTTCCGACGGGGGGCTTTCCATGACACTCACTGACAAGACACGACCGGCGCTGGCGGTGCCCTATGCCATGGAGCAGCCGGACCGCGTGCCCTCCCGGCGCTATTACGACCCCGAGTTCTACGCCATGGAGTGCGAGCTGCTGTGGCCACACGTGTGGCAGATGGCGTGCCGGCTGGCCGAGATCCCCAACCCCGGCGACTTCGTGGAATACCAGATTCTGGACAAGTCGATCATCGTCGTCCGGATGGACCAGTCGACGGTGCGGGCGTATCACAACGCCTGCCGCCACCGGGGCGTCCAACTGGTCAAGGACCGGGGGCACGCCCCGTCGGGCTTCACCTGCCCCTTCCACGGGTGGTGCTACGGCCTGAACGGCGACAACACGTGGATCTACCAGCCCGATCTGTTCGACGAGGTCCAACATCGAGCCGGCGACGTGGCCCTGACGCCGTGCCGGGTCGAGATCGCCAACGGCTGCGCCTTCATCAACCTCGACAACCACGCCCCCGGGCTGCGCGAGAGCATCGAGCCCTTCGCCAGCACGTTCGACGCCTGGAAGGCGGAGTCGTTGTGGCCGGAGTGGCACCTGTCCTGCCGCATGCCGGTCAACTGGAAGCTGGCCATGGAAGCGTTCATGGAGGGCTACCACGTCCGCGAGACGCACCCGCAGCTCTTCGGCCCGATCAGCAGCCACGACATCTACCGCGACCTGGGCGGCGAACCACCCTCGCATCGCAGCCGCAGGCCGGGAGCCGCGAGCGCCGAGGTCGACTCGCGCACCTTCATTGAGGAGCAGATCCTCAGGATGCGCCTCGTGAGCGAGGGCATGGCGGGCGAAATCCACGAGAAGGACGTGCGCATCGCCGAAGGCCTGCGCGATCTCGAACTCCCGAAGGATCCCGCCGGTGCGGCGCTGACCTTCTACACGGAACTGAACAACGCCGTCATGGCCTCCAACGAGCAAGCCGGCATCGACTGTCCCGACCTCCACATGATCAACGAACGGAATCTCAACCGGTCGGTGTTCTTCTGCTTCCCCAACTACTTCCTGCTCCCCACGTACTCGAGCTCGGCCTCCTACCGGATTCGCCCGCTCGGCCCCGAAGAGTGCCTCTTCGAACTGTGGTCGCTCACCCGTTACCCGCCCGGGAGCGAGCCTCCCGTCCCCGCCGACCCCGGTACCGATGGCACCCGACGATCCCCGCTGGCCGACCATTCCGGGCCAGGACTACTCCAACCTGCCCAAGCAGCAGCTGGGGCTGCACGCCGAAGGATTCGACTTCATGCGGCTGTCCCCCCATGTCGAGGGCCTGATCGGCAACTACCAGCGCTTGATCGACGGCTACCTGGCCGGCCTCGATCCCGAACTCCTCGTGCAGGGAGCACAACGTGTCTCGGGACCCTTCGACGTGGGGCTGGTCGACATCGGCTTCTGAAGGTCGCTCCACACCTTCTGTTACGTTGGAATGAAGGCAGTTTTCTGCTCTCAGAATCACCGGGGGAGTGTCCGCGTGCAGCGTGAAGAGCGAATCATCGGGGAGTGCCGGCTCGACGTCCGGCGCTACGGCGCCGGATCGCCCCTCGTGGTGCTGCACGGCGAGTACGGCGTCACCTTCACCGAAGAATTCCTCGAGCGGCTCGGTGCCCACCATGAGGTCTTCGTGCCCCATCACCCGGCTTGGGCCGGATCGACGCGTCCGACCCACATTGCGACAACACGTGACATCGCGCTCGTCCAGCAGGAGTTCATCGAGGGGTTCGGAGCCCCCGTGCCAGTCATCGGACTCTCGTTCGGCGGCTGGGTGGCCGCCGAGGTGGCGGTCAACGTGCCCAGCACTAATACGGCAGCCTGGTTCTCGTCTCTCCAATCGGGATCAAGGTCGGTGGACGTGAGGATCGTGACTTCGTCGACCTCTACGTCACCGCGTCGGACCAGCGCCGTGCCCTGCTCTCGAGCACCGACGGGGCCCCCAATGAACCCCGAGATCGCGCTGGAGATCGCCACAGGCCGAAGAGGCCGTGGCCCGCTATTGCTGGTCCCCCTACATGCACGACCCCGGACTCCGCCATCGGCTGCGCCGCATTACCGCGCCCGACCCTGGTCCTGTCGGGGACGAACGACCGCTTCGTGCTCCGCCCCGACTACTTCGAGACCTACGCGGAGCTCATCGGCGCACGGAGCGGCGCATCGACGAATTGCGCATGCCGGCCACAGCGTCGAAGAGGAGATGCCCGACGAAGTCGTCACCCTCGTGAACGACTTCGTGGCACAACAAGTGCCAGTCACCGTCGGCCGCTAGCGGAAGGAGACACATGTTCCGCACCTACTACTTCTCCGAAATGCCGTATCCCTACACGCCGACCCTCGAGTTCGCCGAGGTGGCCCGGACCACCATGCCGACGCGTTGGTTCGATCCCGACGCCGCCCACGACGTGTACCACAAGTACTTCGATCTGGTGCTGGCCGCCGACGACATCGGTCTCGATGTGATGTTCAACGAGCACCACGAGACCATGAGCAACATGGACGCGGCCATGCCGCTCTCCATGGCCATTGCGGCGAGGGAAACCAAGAATGCCCGCATCCTGGCCCTGGGCAACCCGGTGGCCAACCGGCCCGACCCGGTCCGGGTGGCCACGGAAATGGCGATGATCGATGTGGTGAGCGAAGGTCGCCTCGACTGCGGATTCGTACGGGGCGTGTCCTACGAGATGTCGGCGACGAACGCCCGGCCGACCGACATGAAGCCGCGCCTGTACGAGGCCATCGACCTCATCGTCAAGGCATGGACGTCGCATGACGGGCCCTTCAACTGGGAGGGCGAGTTCTTCCACCACCGCCAGGTCAACATCGTCCCGCGACCGTTCCAGCAGCCGCATCCCCCGATCTGGGTCACCACCCTCAGTCCCAGCTCCGCGGTCGAGATCGCCGAACGCGGCTACACCATCGCCACCATTTTCAACGGCAAGAAGGTCTGCGGAGAGATCTTCGACGCCTACCGGGTCGAGTTGGCCCGGCTCGGCCGGCCCGAGGCCCACCCGGACAAGTTCGCCTACAGCAACTTCGTCTTCGTGGGCGAGTCGGACGAACAAGCCCTCGCGGCGGCGCCCAAACTGCTGGATTTCCTACGCCAGAGCCGGCGGTTGGCCCCCGGCCAGACCGATGTCCCCGGGTACATCGATGCCCGGATCCGGGCGGCCGCGCTGGCCGAATCCGGAGCCAGCAACCCCAACCGCGGCCTGACGCAGGGCCTCGGCGATCCTCTGGCCCTGGCCGAGAGCGGCGTGGCCTTCTGGGGCAGCCCGGAATCCGTCTTCCAGCAGATGAAGGACTTCTTCTACGCCGTCGGGGGCTACGGGAACCTCTGCGGCATGTTCCATGCCTCGACCATGTCGTACACGACGACCCGCCGGAGCATGGAGCTCTTCGCCCGGGAGGTGCTGCCCCGCTTCCGGGAGGAGGTCTACGAGCCCTGGCTCAAGGACCACGGGCTGAAGTCGACCATCGGGACCAGCGACGCCCAAATGTCCATGGACATCTCAGCCGAGGCGGGCTTCGGTTCCCGGCCGGCGAGCGTGCAGTAGAACAGGGGGACATGGAGCTCGAAGGCAAGCGCATCGTCGTCACCGGGGCGGGCCAGGGGTTGGGCCGGGCCTACGCGGAGGAGATCGCCCGGGAGGGAGGATCCGTCCTCGTCAATGACGTCGACGCCGCCAACTGTACGAGCGTCGTCGCCGGCGATCCGGAGCGCCGGGGGAACGGTTGCAGAATGCGTCGGCTCGGTTTCCGACTGGGACGAGTCCGGGGCGATCATTGACGCCTGTGTCGAAGCCTTCGGGGGCATCGATGGGCTGGTCAACAACGCCGGCCTGCACGCCGTCAACCGGTTTACCGAGGAAGACCCCGACTTCGCCCGGAGGATGGTCGAGGTCAATGTCCTCGGCGGCATCTACATGAGCTCCCATGCTGCACGCCACATGGAGAGCCAGAAGAGTGGGGGAGTCATCGTCAACGTGACCTCGGGCGCGGCCTCGGGCCTGTCGATGATGGCGACCTACGGAGCCACCAAGGGCGCCCTCGCCGCGTTGACGTGGAACCTGGCCAATGAGCTCAAGGAGCTCGGCATCAGGGTCAATGCGATCTCCCCGGCGGCCCAGACCGGCATGGTGGCGACCACCCGTCAGGTGCGCCCCAGCACGGTGACGTGGGGACCCGAGCTCATGGCGCCGCTGGTCGTCTTCCTGCTCAGTGATCTGTCAGCGGACATTACGGGCCAGATCGTCAAGTTATGGGGGACCGAGCTGCAGCTGGTGCGGCACCACGGACCAATTCCGCCGGCGATCGTCCGGGACGTCTGGACCCCCGCGGCCTTCAAAGAGGTCTTCGCCAATGAACTGCGCGACAAGCTCCAGCCCTACCAACGCGACATGGAGGGGTACGTCCCGTTCGCCTGTAACCTACCGGCCGCGCGTCGTACTCCTCGGTGGCCTGCTTCACCGCCATCCGACTCACCTTCTCGGCTGATGGCCGCACACCGGCAGCCCGCTCCTGGGCCGCGATCAGCGATCGGCTGGAACCCTGGAACACCGGGAACACCTCCCGGGAAATGATCTCGAGCGACCGGAACGTGGCTTCGGGGTCGGCCCAGTCGTTCATCATGAGCAAGAAGGTCCCGATGCCCCCTTCCGAGTTGTCCACCAGCCGCTGCATGAAGGCGATCGCTTCTTCCGGGCCTCCCACGCAGCCGGCAAAGCTGGCGTTGAACCCCTCGACGAGCTCCTCGATGGGGGCCGTCAGCGGATCCGGCTTCTCGGTCTCCGTGGCGTCGCCCACCACCTTGCCCGTGACCCGGCTCATGTAGTCCATGTACTGCGGCAGGCCGTGCCGGACGTCCGCCACCGCCTGCTCGTAGGAGCTGGCAACGTGCATCAAACCGGTCACCCGCCACGATCTCCGATCGGCGGTCCTGCCGAACTCCTTGGCGGTGTCTTCGAGCACTCCCCACATACGGGGCATGGCGAGGAACCCGGGACCCGTCGCCGCAGCGAGGGAGAGGAGCGACGCGCCGTATTGCCCGGCCAACGTCGGTCCGGCCGGCGACTCAACTGCGGCGACGGCCATCTCGAACAGGGGATAGCTGAACGGCTTGAGTTGGAGCTCGGCCTCATTGAGGGTGAACCAACTCGTGGAGCGGGTGACGGGTTCGTCGCTGGTCAGCAACGCGTGGATGGCCTCGAAGGACTCCGCCATCATCTGGCGCTGCTGGAGGTGGTCCAGACCCATCATGGTGGAGTCAGTCGGAAGCGAGCCTGGGCCCACACCGAGGATGTAGCGGCCCATCGTCATGTGGTCGAGCTGCACGGCCCGGGAGGCCACAACGAACGGATGGTGAAACGGCAGCGACGTGGCGCCGGTCCCAGACGGATCCGCTTGGTCCGTTCGGCCGCCGCAGCAACGAAGAGATCGCCTCCGGCGATGATCTCGTGCCCGGTCGAGTAGTGCTCACCGATCCACGCTTCGGTATAGCCGAGCTCCTCGGCCCGAACGATCAGCTCGAGGTCACGCCGCAGGGCCCTCGTGGGATTCTGCTGCGGGTGATGCAAAGGGGCGAGAAACAAGCCGAACTGCAGTGGCCACTCCAACGTCTGCCCCCTCCCCCCATTGAGCGCGGCACGGCTTCCGCTGCGATTCAACGCTACTGATTTCTATTTGTGCTTGCGTGCCTTAGCGGACGCTGCGTCGCTGAAGACGTCCGTCCCGAACGGCGCCAGGCCCTGGCGTGGCAGCAAAGCCCAAGTGGCCCGCGCCATCGGTCCCTCCGGTGGTCAGCCCGAGGAGGTCCTCGTAGCTGCGCAGCGCGGAGTAGTGGTTGTAGGAAACCGTCGTGTCGGTTGAGCCTGGCGTCAGATATTTGGGGTTGAGAAGCAGCGCGCCGATCTGACCGCCGCCGGGCGCCGTGTCGGTGGCCAGCCCGGCGTTGCCCGGGGCGTGGGTGTTGGGTCCCGTCGTCTCGCCGCAGCACGCTGCGGCATAGCTCGGGTCGTCTCGGTCGACGTCAGCCTCGTCGAAGGTGATGACAACGAGCGTGTCGCCGTGCTTGTACGCCGGGGAATTCAGGATCAACGGCATCCAGGCTCGGAGGAACTCGTCGGCGCCCGTGAGGCCACCGGCGTGGCCGCCCGTGCTGTTGGTGCCGGCGCAGGGGCCGTCGTGTCCGTCGCTGCACAGATTGGGGGTGATGAAGGCGAACCGGGGCGTGGTCTTCTCGCTGCGCAGATCCCGCGCCAGGTGTCCGTTCGGCAACGGGGCGCCATTGAGGCCCAATGTCCCCAGCGGTATGACATTGGCGTCACACTCCGCTGTGTTGTCGATGATGGAATGAAACCAGACGAACGGATTGTGCCGGGAGGTGTACTGGTCGACCGACGTGGCGAACTCCGCCGTATCGGGTGCGCCGATGGCGGGGTGCCCGCAGTCGGTGCCTCCGGTTGGGTCGGGGACACCACCGTCCCGTGAGGGCGTGTTCCCCATGTCCTGCTCGTAGGCGCGCCATGATGCAACTGAGGTCTTCGGGTTGGGCGGATACTTCGCGTCGAGTTGGTTGGCGATGGTTTGCACCGTGCTCGGGTAGACGCATCCTTCGCCGTCCACCTGGCCGGGGTTGACCGCCTGGTTCGGATCGGGGGTGCCGGGTTCCACGTTGGCGAACGCGAACCCGTTGTCGGCACAGTCGGCTTGCGTGTCCTCGGTCGGCGCCTGCCCCGAAACCTGGGCGATGTAGTTGTCGAGGCTGTTGTGGCCGATGGCGTAGTAGTTCTGGAGGAGCTCCCCCTGTGGGCGGAGGGTGCCATTCAGGTACGTGGCGACCGAGCCGGGCCCGAAGGTGGTCTCGTAGCCCTCGTTCTCGAACTCGATCACGATGATGTGGTTGATCTTCCCCGGAGGAAGTGCCGCTCTCACCACCGTGCTGACGGGTGTCTTGGCGTTGCGGCAGGCAGTGCCGACCGCCACTACTCCGAGGGCCAAGACCGACGGCGGCGCCCATCCGTAGAGCACGGAGGTGAAAACGCTGCGCCATTCGGAGTGTCCTTCCGGGTCGCCCAGTTTGGGGAGTGGCCGGCCGGTCGGAGACTATCGATCCTGTCGTGATGAGTATTGTCGGGAGACACCCCAGCGAACAGAGGAGACGGCGATGCCCACAAGCAACCCGATGCAGCTCGGCATGGTCGGACTCGGCCGGATGGGCGCAGGCATCGTGCGCCGGCTGATCCGCGACGGCCACACCTGCGTGGTCTACGACGTCAACCCCGATGCGGTGAAGGCGCTGGTGGAGGATGGCGCGACCGGGGCCAACTCGATTGGCCGAGTTCGTCGAGAAGCTGACCGCCCCGCGTGCGACCTGGGTGATGGTGCCCGCCGGCGAGATCACGCAGAAGACCATTGCAGGAGCTCGGCTCCCACTTGTCGAGCGGGGACATCATCATCGACGGGGGCAACTCCTACTACCGAGACGACATCCGCCACGCCAAGGAACTGTCGGAGAAGGGCATCCATCACATCGACTGCGGAACGAGCGGTGGTGTGTGGGGGATCGAGCGGGGTTTCTGCCTCATGATCGGCGGGGAGACCGACATCGTGCAGCACCTCCGCCCCATTTTCGCCACCATCGCGCCCGGTTTGGGGACGGCGCCCCGCACCCCGGGACGAACGGGGGATCCCACCGATGAAGAACTCGGGTTCTTGCACTGCGGCCCCAACGGTGCGGGCCACTTCGTGAAAATGGTCCACAACGGGATCGAGTACGGCATGATGGCCTCGTTCGCCGAAGGCCTGAACATTCTGCACAACGCCAATGCCGGGAAGAAGCCAGTCGTCGCAGGAGATGCAGAGACGGCCCCCCTCGAGGAGCCCCAGTTCTACCAGTACGACATCGACACGACTGCGGTGACCGAAGTCTGGCGGCGGGGGAGCGTGGTGGAGTCGTGGCTGCTCGACCTGACGGCGACCGCGCTGTTCGAGTCACCTGGGCTGGGCGAGTACGCCGGCCACGTCTCGGATTCCGGCGAGGGGCGATGGACGTCCATCGCGGCCATCGACGAGGGGGTCCCGGCCCCGGTGCTCACCGCCTCGCTCTACTCCCGCTTCGCCTCTCGCGGGCTCGACGACTTTGCCAACAAGGTCCTCTCGGCCATGCGCAAGGGATTCGGGGGGCACGACGAGAAGAAGAGCTGACCTGTTGTGACTTGACAGAGTGCTGCCTCACGGAACATGGTAGGGGGACCTAATATTAGGGCTTCCTAACTCCATGCGGGGGAGTACGTGCTGCCGACATTCGTCATCGGGCTACGAGAAGGGTTAGAAGCCGCCCTCATCGTCGGTATCGTGGCGGCCTTCCTGGGCCAGCAGGGGCGGAGCGATGCCCTGCGCCAGGTGTGGATCGGGGTGTCGGTGGCGGTCGCCATCTGCATCGCCATCGGGGTAGCGCTGCAGATCGTCTCCTCCGAACTGCCGCAGCGCCAGCAAGAGGGCCTCGAGACCGTCGTCGGCGCGATTGCCGTGGTGATGGTGACCTACATGATCCTCTTCATGCGCCGGCATGCCCGGGACCTCAAGGGGGATCTCGAGCAGGCTGCCGGGTCCGCTCTGGCTCGAGGATCGACGAAGGCCCTCGTCCTCATGGCCTTCCTGGCCGTGTTGCGCGAGGGCTTCGAGACAGCGGTCTTTCTGCTCGCCACGTTCCACGCCAGTGGCAATGCCACCCTCAGCTGGTTGGGCGCGCTGATCGGCATCGCGCTCGCCGTCGTCCTCGGCTACGCGATCTACCGCGGCGGCGTGCAAATCAACCTGTCGCGCTTCTTCCGGGTGACGGGTCTGGTCCTGGTCGTCATTGCGGCCGGGTTGGTCATGACGGCCGTGCACACCGCGAATGAGGCGGGTTGGCTGAACTTCGGCCAGACGCAGGCCTTCGACCTCTCGTGGCTCGTCCGCCCCGGTACTCCGGTCTCCTCCTTCGTGACGGGCGTGCTCGGGATTCAGCCCTATCCCGTCTGGATCGAAGTCATCGCCTACCTGCTCTACCTGGTCCCCATGCTCGTCATCCTGTGCTGGCCCCAACGGGGCCGCAGCCACGAAGGTGACGGCCGTTCACTCGCCGATGTACGAACAAGTAGAAGGAGCAACGTACGGTGGCACGAACCCAGTCTGACTCTCGTGGTGGACGATGGGCGTTGGTGGTCGCCCTGGCTGTCACGGCCACTGCCTTGGTGGCGTCCCCGGCTGGCGCCGCGGGCAAGCAGGGCACGGTGAACATCACCCTCACCCCCCAGGGGTGCGCCCCCAAGCCGGCGAAAATCCCGGCCGGCCAGATTCAGTTCAACGTCAAGAACAAGAACGCCGGAGCCGTCTCCGAGGCTGAGCTCCGGAGCGGCGACCTCTCCCACATTCTGGGCGAGCAGGAGAACCTGACCCCGGGGCTCTCGGGCGGCTTCGCCCTGGTCGTCCAGCCCGGGAAGTACGTCATCAACTGCCCTGGCGCGGCGCAGCAGCACGCGACGTTGAAGGTGACGGGCAAGTCCAAAGCGGCATCGTGGAAGACCAACTCGGCACTGCAGACGCGGCCGTGACGCAGTACGGCACCTACGTCGACCAGCAGGCGGCGGCGTTGGTCTCTTCCTCCCAGGCCATGTGCGCGGCGATCAATGCGGGAAATCTGACTTCCGCCGAGCAGCTCTACCCGGCCGGCGCGCGTGTACTACGAGCGGATCGAGCCGGTGGCAGAAGTGTGGGGGACGCTGGACGCCGACATCGACGAGCGGCTGGACAGCCCGGTGACCAGCGCCAACCTCGAGGGGTTTCACAAGCTCGAGATGCTGCTGTGGTCCAACGACACCTTGACCGGCGCCGCGGCGTACTGCTCCCAACTCGTCCAGCACGAGCAGCAGCTGGCCCAACTGGTCACGACCGCCTCCTATGACCCGGTCACCATGGCCAGTGGAGCGACCGACCTGATCAACGAAGCGGCGACGTCGAAGATCACCGGCGAAGAGGAGCGGTACTCCAACACCGACTTCATCGTCTTCCAGGCCAACGTCGACGGGGCCATGGAAGTCGTCAACCTGCTGAAGCCGTATCTCCAGAAGAACAGCCCGCAGACGCTCAGCAAGATCCAGCGTCAGTACCAGCGGGTCGAGTCGGCCATCGCCAAGTACAAGGCCACTCCCGGGCTACGACAACACCGGCTACGTCGAGTACTCGACCGTGCTCGATCCCCAGCGCCGCCAGCTGTCGACCACGGTGCAGGCCTTCGCCGAGTCGCTGTCCAAGATGTCGGGGCAAGTCGCTTGAGTCGCGACCTCGGGGCTGCGCGGGGGATGTCGCGTCGGCAGCTGCTGGGTCGCCTGGGGGTAGCCGGGGCCGGTCTCGCGCTGGGCTCCGGCGCCGTGCTCGAGGCCTGCGCCGGCCGGTGCGGCGGCTGACTCCAACCTGACCTACCCCTTCTACGGCCGCCGCCAGTCGGGCATCGTCACGCCCGGCCCAGGACCGCCTCACCTTCGCCACCATGAACCTGGTCGAGGGCACCACCCGCAGTGACCTGCGCGACCTGCTGCGGGACTGGACGACCGCGGCGGCACGGATGACGCAGGGGCAACTGGTGGGGGAGGACACCGACCTGAACGAACCGCCGCTCGACACCGGAGAGGCCATCGGCTCCGAGGTGTCCGGCCTGACCGTGACCATCGGCTACGGGCCGTCCCTCTTCGACGGGCGCTTCGGGCTGGCGGCGAAGAAGCCGGCGCTGCTGGTCGATCTGCCCGCCGCTGCCCAACGAGAACCTCGATCCCGACTACGTCGGTGGTGACCTCTGCATTCAGGCGTGCTCGAACGACCCCCTGGTGGCGTTCCATGCCGTGCGGAACCTGGCCCGGCTGGGGATGGGCGTCGTCGACGTACAACTGGATGGAGTTCGGGTTCGGCCGCACCTCGACGACCAGCACGGCGGAGGCCACACCGCGCAATCTCCTCGGCTTCAAGGACGGGACCCGCAACATCAAGTCGCAGGAGACCGATCTGCTCGAACGACTACGTCTGGGTCGGCAACGAAGCGGACCAGCCCTGGATGAAAGGCGGAAGCTACCTGGTGACCCGCCGCATCCAGATGTTCATCGAGAACTGGGACCGCGACTACCTCGGCGATCAGCAGAACGTCATCGGTCGGGCCAAGGTCACCGGGGCTCCGTTGAGCGGCGGAACCGAGTTCACCACGCCCGAACTTCAAGGCCCACAACGACCAGGGTCAGCTCGTCATCCCGGCCAAGGCCCATATCCGGCTGGCCAGCCACGAGGAGAACGACGGGACCCGCATTCTGCGTCGCGGCTACTCCTTCACCGACGGCATCGACCCGGTCCTCGGGACGCTGCTCGGTGGGCTGTTCTTCATCGCCTTCATGAAGAACCCGAATCAGTTCATCAAGCTCCAGCAGAAACTGGGCACGAGCGATGCCCTGAACGAGTACATCACCCACATCGGGAGTGGCATTTTCGCCACTCCGCCCGGCCTCCGCCGCGGGCAGCACTGGGGGGACGAGCTCCTCGCGTAGCTCTCAGGAGGTGCCCGGGACGGAACGTCCCATGACCCAGCCGATGGCGTTCAGCGCGTCGGTCACGGTCCAGGTTCCGGCCCCGGGATTCTCCAGGTTGGACTTGCCTTCACTGTCGAGGAGCTTCTGCAGGTTGGCGGGAATCTGACCGATCTTCGTCATGCCGCCGGCGACGAATCGCTCATCGAGGTCCGTGTTCAGGAGGATGAAGCCATCGGAGTGGTTGACGTCATAGGTATACGGCTGGTGGGTCTGCCAATCGAGTCCCCGGCAGGCGATCCTTCGGCCACCTTCTGGTAGTAGATCCCGAAGTAGTGCCAGAGGGAGGCCAACGTGGCAGGCGAACCGGTCAGCAGGGGCCAGGTCGATCCGGTGAGGTGGGCGTAGGCCGCCATGCGCTACGGCGTGTCCCTGCGCGGGATCCACCGTGGCCTCGAGAATCGCCACCTTCTTCGACAAGCCGTCCTGGGCCAGCGTCCGCTGCAGGTCCAACAGGGCGGCGGTGGTGATCGGGCACTCCTCCTGGCACGAGGTGAGGAAGGGGGCCAGCAGGACCACCCGGCCCCTGAATTGGTCGAGGTCGACCTGCCTGCCCCTCCTGATTCGTCAGCGGGAGCGTGGCCACGGCATGCGTGACGGGATCGTTCAGCACGTTGCCCACGGTTGCCGGCGGGGGTCCCGGGGTGTCCGCGTTCCCGACCTTCGCACCCACGAACCAGGCGAGGAGCCCTACGGCCAGCACGGCGCAGACGATGGCCGAGCGCCGGCTTGGTGATCCACGTTCGTAGGCGATCCCCAGAACTTAGGCAACGACATACCCTCTCCGGTAGTCGGGTCCCGGGAGGTCAGAGCGATTGCAAGCCTCTTTCGGCATTATCGGACTGGTAAGACGAGCCAGTCGGCACTTGGCCGTCCCAGTCGTGGTCGAGCAAGCCCTCAGGAAGGTCGGCCATCGGCGAGGGAGACCCGGGTACGTCGAGGCGATGGCCCAACAGCTTTTCCAGCGCATCAGCAGGGAGGGGGTGGGCGAAAAGAAACCCTTGACCGTACTTGCAACCGAGGATCTCGAGTTGCGAGACGTGTGAGGGAATCTCGATCCCCTCTGCGATACCGAGCAATCCCAGATTGCGCCCCATGGAGACGATTGTGTCCAAGAGCGCCATCCCGTTTCCCTTGTCCATGTCCCTTACAAAGGCGCGGTCTATTTTGATCGTCCCCAGCGGGAATTGATGTAGGTAGCTGAGTGACGAGTATCCCGTTCCAAAGTCGTCGAGTGCGAGCATGATGCCGCGTTCCTGGAGCGAGCCTAAGAGAAGCAAGACCGAGTCATCCCCCTCGAGGAGCGCGCCTTCGGTGATCTCCAGCGTGAGCACACCAGGGTCGAGGCCGTGTTCAAGAAGGACCTCGTCGACCATTTTTGCAAAGAGTTGGTCGTGCAGTTGGCGGGGGGAGACGTTCACGCTCATGCGGAGCTGGTGGGCAGAGGGGTTGTTCTGCCGCCAGTGGCTCAGGTCGGCGCAAGCCTGGTTGAGCACCCAACGCCCCAAGGGGATTATGAGCCCGGACTCCTCGGCGATCGGGATGAATTCAGATGGGAGCAAAAGGCCCCGTTCCGGATGGTTCCAACGCGCCAGCGCCTCGACGCCGGCGATCCGACCGTCGCGCAACTCGACGATCGGTTGGTAGTACACGAGGAGCTCGCCGCGCGTGATGGCTTGTTCGAGCTCGGTCCGCTCCTGCATCCGCATGAGCACCGCTTCTTGAAGGCTGGGCTCGTAGAAGCGGAAGGTGCGCTTTCCCGCATTCTTCGCGGAATAGAGCGCCAGGTCGGCTTGTCGAAGGAGGTCGGCGGCGTCGCTGTCAGAGTTCGACCTCGCCGAGGCTATGCCCACGGTCGCGCTGGTATTCAGGTCGGTGTCCGCCACGACGAAGGGAGTCCCGAAAACGTCGAGCACACGCTCCGCCAGTGCAGTGACGGCATCGGTCTCCGATCCGTCGAATTCCGCGCAGATGGCGAACTCATCCCCACCCAGGCGGGCCGCAGTATCGCCATGGCGCAGGAGCCCGGTCAGTCGGCTGCCCACTTGTACCAGCAATTCGTCGCCCGCTCCATGCCCAAAGGTGTCGTTCACGAGCTTGAAGTCATCGAGGTCGAGGAGCAGGACCGCCACCGATGTGGCCTGTCGTTCCCTTCTCCCCAGGGCGCGCTTGACACGATCGTTGAACAGGTCCCGGTTGGCCAGGTTCGTCAGTCCGTCGTGGAAGGCCCGGTGACGGAGCTCGCTCTCGAGGTTCCTTCGTTCGGTCACATCTCGTAGTGTGAGAACGACACCTGCGATGTGGATATCGGCGGAGAGATCACTTCCGGTCACTTCCATCACGAGCCATCGGCCGTCGGCATGGCGAACCCGCCATTCGGCACTCATGGCGCCCGTGCGGTGGCCTGACATCATGGACTCGACCAGCGCCAGTGCCGGCGTGGCATCGTCGGGGTGGAGAAGATCACTCATCGTCTTTGTCCCGATCGTTTCACGCACATAGCCGAGGACGGTCGAGACGGAGGGCGTCTCCGCACTCAGCCTGCCGTCTGCTTGCACGATCAGGATCACATCCGACGCGTTTTGCACGAGTGAGCGAAACTTTGCCTCGCTCCGCCGCTCGAAGAGGATCATCGAGAGTTCCATCCGCTCGAAGGCCAGTGAGACCAGCGCGGCCATGGCTTCGAGGATGGTGAGGGTGTCCGACGGTAAATCCGCCTTGTGCGAGATGAGAATCTGCCGACGTACGCCCTGTACGTCGGCGAGGGCAATCTGGGTCCAGTAGTGCTCGCCGTCTATGACCGGTAAGGGCACCTTGGGAAATTTGACCTTCAAGCCACCGTACGCGTGATCGCTCTGTTGGAGGACGACACTGCAGCCCACGAGTATGGTCGGGATACCGCCAATAACCCGCTCGTCTTCGTCGTCAAGCTCCGTGAGGAGACAGGCCCCCAAATGGTCTCCGACGATTGCCGCTACCGCACCCAGCGAGACCGAGACGACCTCGCTCAGCTCAGTCGTTCCCAGGAGGCGTTCACCGAGGTCGCGAAGAATGTGCTCCCGTTGTGCATGCACCGCCCGGTTTTGGGCCAGTCCGGTGATCCTCAGCATGACGAGGATGAACAGCAGCGCCGAGACCGTACCGATGAGCGCACCATCGTTGACCGTTGGGTTGAGGATTGAACGCGCCACCAGGAGAGCGGGGGCGACGAGGGTTGACACGCTGATCGCGGCGAGCGAAATGGGGCTGAGCGGCCGGCTCGGTTGCTTTTCGGTCAACTCCCGCATTGACGGGTGGAGGGCGGCCGTCCCTCCCAGCACGAAGAAGGCGACGAACCCCAGGGCCGTATGCCCACCGACCGACCCGTCCCCGTGGAGTTGGCTCCACCGGTAGATCGAGTCCGTGGTGAGGAGGCCGATGCATCCGGCTGACAGGAGCATGAGCGAGGTGTTGCGCCGCTGGCCGCCCAGCAGCAGCCGGGCAAGCATGTAGAGGATCACGATGTCACCGAGCGGGTACGCCATGGACACTGCCTTCGTCAAGAAGGTCAGCTGCGAGGCGCGGACGTACGGTTCAATCAGGTAGATCCATGACAACAAGGCCAGGCCGACGGTGACGATAAGGGAGTCGAGAAGAGCAACGACATTGCGTTCGCGGCTCTGGGCCCGTACGAACAGGAACAACCCGATGACCAGCAGCGCATAGGTCGTGAGGCAGAACGCGTCGGCGATCGACGGGAACGGTTTGTTCTCGTGGAGGAACTTGGTGAGGACATCGTACGTAGCGCCCCCGCCGACAAAGACAAGCTGTGCGATGGCGAGGAGGATCCAGGGTGCCCGGCGTGCCGGTCGGTTTTTCAATTCTCCAACGACGATCGCAACGGTGGAGCAGAGACCGATGGAGCCCCAGAGGTAGATGTGATAGCGAGGAAAGGCGAAGAGTGCGACGACCAATGGGACGTTGGCAAGGAGGTACAGCCAGTGCCAGCGAATGCTCGACCCTTCCTCCGTACGTTCGGAGGGAGAGTCGACTGGGTGTTCTGAAACGCTTGCGGCCTCGCTCATGACCGGTACCTTCTGGGAGAGGCGGGCGGTCCCGTCGCCGGGGGGTGCCAAACCGGGACGGAGCGAGGACCCAGCTCACCGCACCGGTGTACCGGTTCTTCTGGATTCACCCCCTCAGTTGTCATCGTCACCCCTCGCAACCAGGACAGCTCTGTGCGCGCACCTCCATGGGTTTACGCCGCATAGGCAGTCTCGCTGCCGGTGCCCTATTTGGAGCCGACCGTTGCCCAAATTCCGCCCAACTACCGTTTACGGGCCAGGCGCCCAGGCGGTCAGATCAGAAGGGCGTTCGCCCTTGAGGGTCACCCGTTGGATCAAACGGTGCTGGGTGCCGTAGTCGATGACGACGAAGTGCAAGGGGGTCGGGGTCTCGTCCGGCAATTCCGAGCGAATCAGTCGGATTGGTCGAGTACAAGGACGGGCCCGGGGGGAGCGGCGGGGTTTACGACTCCTCGGGGAGTGTCTCGAGCACCGGGGTGCTCGATGAGGGATGTACGTCCGGCATCGGGTAGTCCATTGTCGGCATCGGCTCGGGATCAGGCATACGGATGGTTTTTGTGGCGCTCAGCGGCGACCAACCCGCAGGCGGATCGAACGGACGTTCTGGCGTGCCGGGCCGGTGACGGTGGGTCCGCCGGCGATGGTCTATGACCACTGGAGTGCCATCCGCTCAGGCCACTTCTCGGGCGGGGACGACGCGCAGAGGGGCGTGCCCGCTGTGCTCGTCGCGAAAGGTCGTCTGACCTTGGAAAAGGAGAGCCACACATTCTTCGCACAGACGACCATGGGTGTTCCCGGAAGCAATGTGACGGCGGTCGCGTCGGAGAACCTTTCCGACGTTCCCTCTCCAACCGCAGTGGTGACAAACTCCGGGGCGCTGTTTGTGAAGAATGCTCGTGTGCACATTTCCCTTTCCACCCCTGAATCTCGGGTCGCTGGGAAAATAGCTACAAGGTCCTTCGCTATTTCGGCGGCCCGGCTAACTCAGAGAGTCCCGTAACTTTGCGTCCCTCCCTCACGAGAGGTTTGCCTTTTCGACTTGCGGCTCCACATTGACACTCTGACCAGGCCAAAGTCAAGGCAAGTCGGCCATGGGCGCGCATGCCAACCGGTTCGCAACCTGCGCGCCACCAAGAGGGCTCTTCTCGCGCTCCCCGGACGGCCGGAAGTGCCCCCCGTGGGCTCGCGGCCCCCGGCTTCAGAGTGTGGTGAACCCCTCTGGTCGCAACGCCAATGCCGGGTCGCCGCGTTCCCCGGTTGTCGGCATTCTGGGAGAGTTGATCGATGTTCGTGACCAACCATGTGCTCTCGGGAGCCTTGATCGGCCGCATGCTGGCAGGGCGACCCGTGACGGCGTTCGCCGTTGGTGTGGTCTCGCACCTGGCGCTCGACGCCGTGCCCCACTGGGGTTGTGACTTGCGACAGCCCGGCGCAGCCGACAGATTCGTGGTTGCGGCCAAGCGTGACGGCGTGCTCGGTCTGACGGTCATGGCCGGAGCCACGCTGGCTGCCACCAGACAGGCGCGCACGGCCACGGTCGCGGCCATGGCGGGGGCAGCCCTGCTCGACCTGGACAAGCCGATGCTGTTCTTCTTCGGGCGCAATCCCTTCCCCAGGGTTGTGCGCCGTTTCCACCAAAGGGTGCAGAACGAATCGGCACAAGGCCTGCCGAACGAGCTTCGATTCGGCGCAGGGTTTGCGGCAGCCGAAGCTCTCTTGAACGTCCTTGGGCGTCGACGGAGTACAGCGGCGCAGTCCCCGCTTAGCTTTTGACGGCCTGGACGGTGACGGTGGCGAAGGACACCGAGAGCGATCCCGTCTCGGGGTCCAGCGCGGGTTCGAAGCCCGTTGGTCGGCCGTCCTCGAGCTCGGCGGCCAGCGCGTCACGGACCGAGGGCCGATCACTGACTTCGCTGAAGATGTAGTCGAGGGGTAGGCGGTGCGGGTCGGGAAGCTCGGCGAAACAGATCGGACCTACCTCCTTGGCCAGCAACTCGACAATCTCGTCATTGAGGAGCACGCCCATGTGGGAAGGGTCCAGCCGGCGATGGAGATCGTCGTACGCGTCCCTGACCGCGGCGTACGGCGGCACCAGGTCGGACACGACCACGCGGCCACCGGGCCGGCACACCCGGGCCATCTCCCTGACCGTGCCCGCCGGATTGCGAAAATGGTGCAAAGCACTGCGGCAGAGGACGAGATCGAAGGTGCCGTCGAGGAAGGGCAGTTCGGACGCATTGCCTTCTTGGAGCAGGACATTGGGCACGCCGGCTTCCCTGAGTCGATCGGCCCCGAGGCGCAGGAGGTCCGGCGTCAAGTCGATGCCCACGACCTGACGCACATGCGGTGCGATCTGTTCGGCGACATGGGCCGCCCCGCAGGCGACGTCGAGGACCACCATGTCCTCGCTGAGCGGCTCGACCCAGCGGGTGGATGCGGTGGAGCGACCGGCAAAGGGTGAGTCGTCGCCGGAGAACAGCGCGACCTGTCGGGTGAATGACTGCCGAACTTCCTCGTCAGAGAGTCTTTCGTCCATGTTCCATTGGTACACTCGCCAGCGGTGACCGTCACTGCCGATCAGGCCAATAATTTGCCTGCAACGGCCAACCAAAGGCTCGTCGACATGCGGGGCGAGACAGACATGACGGCCGGGACCTACGTCTACGAAGGGTCCGACCTCGTGACGGGTTGGCACTCCCACGATCTCCATCAGCTGGAGTACGCCTTCCAAGGGACGATCGAAGTGGAGACCGAGACCGCCCACTACCTCCTGCCCCCGCAGCAGGCAGCCTGGATCCCCGCGGGTCTCTCCCACAGCTCCATCCTCAAGGGCGTCAGAACGATCTCGGTCTTCTTTGCGCCGGATCTGGTCCCCGACGCAGGAGGCCGGGCCCGGATTCTGGCTGCTGCCCCGGTGATCCGCGAGATGATCCTCTACGCCGAGCGCTGGCCTATCAGCCGGCCCCGGAGCGACCCGGGAGCGGACTCCTTCTTCACCGCTCTGGCCGGGCTCGTCCTGGAATGGCTCGAGCATGAAATGCCACTGTGCCTTCCCAACACCAAGGATCCCCTGATTCGAGCCGTGATGGAGCAGACCAACGCCAACCTCGCCACGGCGACGGCGGCCGGCATCTGCCGGTCGGTCGGGGTCTCCGAGCGGAGCTTGCGCCGGGCCTTTCCGGCCGCCACGGGCATGACATGGCGCCAGTACCTTCTCGAGAGCCGGATCCTGAGGGCCATGGCGCTCCTCTCCGAACCGGGACTGACGGTGCTGGATGTCGCCAGCACGGTCGGCTTCGAGGGGAGCTCGTTTGCCGCGCGCCTTCGCCCGCCACACGGGGGAGACGCCGTCGGCCTACCGTCGTCGCGTGATGAGCGGGGGTGTGGGGTCTCCATGACCAACGACGAACGAATCGCCGAATTGGAGCGCCAGAGCGAAGCGCTGGCGGCATTGGCCGGCGCCTCCGATCTCGAGCGGGAGGTGCCGACCTGTCCCGGTTGGTCCATCGCCGAAGTGGTCCGTCACGTCGGGGGCGGTCATCGCTGGTGCAGCAGCGTCGTCGATGGGGGCGAAGCACCGTCGTCGCGACCTGTGGGAGAGCCGGCGGTCGAGGAAGCAGACCTTGTGCCCTGGTTCAACGAGGGGCTGGCGGAACTCCTGCGGCGGCTACGCACGACACCTCCCACCACCCCCACGTGGACCCCCGTGCCGGCGGGCACCGCGGCGTGGTGGGTACGCAAGATGGTGGTCGAAACGGCGATCCACCGTTGGGATGCCGAGGCGGCATTGGCCTCCGGGCATCCCCCGGCGATCCCGAGCGCGGTGGCCATCGACGGGATCGACGAGTATGTCGGCGATTTCGTGGTCGGTCTGGTCGCCCGAGCGCAGGGTGAGCGACCCGGAGGACGGATCGAGCTGGTGGCCGTCGAGGGCGGCACGTGGCCAGTCGACCTGGGAGGGACCGGTACGACGAGGATCGAAGGCTCCGCATCGGATCTCCTGCTCTGGTCCTGGAACCGCCTGCCGGACCCCTTGGACCAGCTCGAAGTCTCCGGCGACGCATCCGTCGTCGAGCAGTGGCACCATTTGCGTATCTGAGGGCGCACGTCACGTGCGTCAAGGGGAGGAGGAAGCGCGATGAGTTTCATTCAGATCATCGAGATGGTGACGACCCAGCCGGAGGAGGCCGAACGCCTGGTCGACGAATGGCGGGCGCAGACCGAAGGGCGGCGCACCGCACAGAGAGGGACGCTGACCAAGGACCGGGACCGGCCGGACACCTACGTGCAGATTGTGGAGTTCCCCTCGTACGAGGACGCCATGGCCAATTCGGCCCTGCCCGAGACGGCAGCCTTCGCCGAGCGTCTGGCCAAGTTGTGCGACGCCCCGATGGCGTTCCGCAATCTCGACGTGCAACGTATCGAGGAGATGTGAGCGGCAAAGGAGCCCCATGACCGACACGAAAGCGACGGCGCCGTCCACCGACGGGCGGGCCCAGAAGGCGGGCGATCCCGACTTGGCCAAGCAGCACATCGCCCGGGTGATCCGCTACGAGACACCCGAGGTGAAGCGCAGTCGCCACGTCGCCAGTTTCGGCCGGACCGATTCCATGATGGTCTTCATGCAGATCCTCCTCAAGTCCGGGGAGAACAGTCTGCACATGCATCCCAACACCGACTCGTTCTGGTGGGTGGTGCGCGGGAAGGCCGAGTTCTTCACCACGGACAACGAGCTCCTGGCCGAGTTGGGGCCCGAAGAAGGCGTGATGATCCCGCGGGAGTACCCGTACTCCTTCAACGCCGTGAGCGAAGAGCCTCTGGAGATCCTCCAGATCGAGTCCTTCCTGCGTCAAGGTGAGCGCTTGCAGACCGTACATCTCGAAGAGGACCGGGTCGGCGAGTACGAGCTCTCGCAGGTCGGTGAGTACGGCCCGGACGTGAGCGGTTCGTGATCGGCATAAGCCGGCGGTCGCCGCAACTCCAAGCCGGAACGTAAGGATCGGGAGGTGGCGAAGTACCGGCGTGGGCTTCCGCAACTCGTGGATTCAGGCCTCTTCCTCACCGATGGCGGTCTCGAGACAGAAATGATCTTCCGTCACGGATACGAGTTGCCGCTGTTTGCGGCATTCCCATTGCTCAATGACCCGGATGGCGTCACCGCCCTCCGTAACTATTACCTGGCCTACATGCAGGCGGCCATCGGTGCTCAGGCCGGCTTCATCCTTGAGGCCGCCACATGGCGGGCGAGCCGGGATTGGGGGGCACAGCTCGGCTTCGACGCCGCCTCGCTGAAGGACGTCAATCGCCGCGCCGTCGACCAACTCGTCGCACTGCGCGCGGAGTTCGGTGAGTCTGCAGGCCCGGTCGTTGTCAGTGCGTCGATCGGGCCTCGAGGGGATGCCTACCAGCCCGATGACCTCATGACCGTGGCGGAAGCCCGGCACTATCACGCGGCACAGATCGAGGGATTGGCCACCACGGAGGTCGACATGGTCAGCGCGCTCACCCTGACGTACGCGGCCGAAGCGATCGGCATCGTGCAGGCTGCGGAGGCCGCGGACATGCCCGTCGCCATCTCCTTCACGGTCGAGACCGATGGTGCCCTGCCTGACGGGTCATCGCTGGCCGCCGTCGTCCGCGAGGTGGACGAGGCAACCGGGTCAGGGCCCGCCTATTACGGAATCAACTGCGCCCATCCGACGCATTTCGAAGGTGTGTTGATGCGTGGCGCTCGGTGGACCGAGCGCGTGCACATGATCCGGAGCAACGCGTCCCGTTTGAGCCATGCCGAACTCGACGAGGCGACGGAGCTCGATGACGGAAATCCGGCCGAGTTCGGCGACGAATGCATCGTCATCCGACGGCGCTTCCCCCACATCAACGTTCTAGGGGGATGTTGCGGCACCGACGCCCGCCATATAGAGGCAATTGCCAAAGCATCGCTGTCCTCCCGGCCCGGCGGTTAAACCACCGGGCCGGGCGATTCTCAGAGCTGTGCGCAGACGGCTTTGACCTCGGTGTACGCCTCCAGGGCCTCGTGGCCCATTTCACGACCCCAGCCCGACTGCTTGTACCCGCCGAAGGGGAGGGCGGCGTCGAAAATGTTGTAGCAGTTGATCCATACCGTGCCGGCCCTGATCTTCTTGGCCAGGGCGTGGGCCTTGGAGATGTCCTTGGTCCAGATCCCCGCGCCGAGGCCGTAGGGGGTGTCATTCGCCACCTTGGCGATGTCCTCGACGCTCTCGAACGGTGCCGCGACGACGACCGGCCCGAAGATCTCCTCGCGCACCACGCTCATGTCAGGTGATGTGTTCGTGAGCACGGTGGGCTCGACGAAGTATCCGCGGTCACCCCAGCGGCCGCCACCCGACGTGGCCGTGGCCCCGTCGTTCTTCCCCGACTCGAGGTAGTCCGTGACCCGCCGGAGCTGCTCATCGGAGACGAGCGGGCCCATCTGGGTCTCGGGGTCGAACCCGTCGCCCAACTTGATGGACTTGGCGATGTCGGTCACCCCGGCCACGACTTCGTCGAAGTGGTCCTCCTGCACGAAGAGGCGGGAACCGGCCACGCAACACTGGCCGTGGTTGAAGAAGATGGCGTTGGCGGCGCCGGCGATCGCGGTGTCGGGGTCCGCGTCGGAGAACACGATGTTGGGGCTCTTCCCGCCGAGCTCGAGCGTGAGCTTCTTCAAGTTCCCGGCCGCAGCCTGAATGATGAGCTTGCCGACCTCCGTGGAGCCGGTGAACGCCACCTTGTCGACGTCGTCGTGGGCGGCCAAGGCTGCTCCGGCCGTCTCGCCGAATCCGGTGACGACGTTGACCACACCGTCGGGCACGCCTGCCTCGGCGATCAGCTCGGCCAGGCGGAGGGCCGAAAGAGGAGTCTGTTCGGCCGGCTTCAGGACGACGCAGTTACCGGTGGCCAAGGCGGGCCCGAGCTTCCAGGCCGCCATCAGGAGCGGGAAGTTCCAGGGGATGATCTGGCCGACGACACCTACCGGCTCACGCAACGTGTAGGCGTGAAAATTGGCGCCGGGGGCGTAGGGCACCGAGATCGAGATCGAATTGCCCTCGATCTTCGTGGCCCAGCCGGCCATGTAGTGGAACAGGTCGGCGGCCAGCGGTACGTCAGCTGCACGCGCCACGCCGATCGGCTTTCCGTTGTCGAGCGTCTCCAGCTCGGCCAACTCCTCGAGGTGGTCGAGGATCAGGTCGCCGATCCTCCAGACGATCCGGCCCCGCTCCGAAGGCGTGAAGCGACCCCAGGGTCCGTCGTCAAAGGCCCGCCTGGCCGCACGGACCGCCCGGTTGATGTCTTCGGCGTCTCCTGCAGCGACCGTTGCCAGTGTTTCGCCGCTGGCCGGGTTCGGCGTCTCGAAGGTCTGCCCCGATGCGGCGTCGACCCACTCGCCGTCGATGAACAGCTTCCGTGTGGTCCCTACGAAGTCATCGACTCTCTTGTCGAGGGTGAATGTCACGGCTTTCTCCCCGCTTTCTTCCGGCGGGATATGGATCTCTCCATATCCGCCCTCACCGGGGCGATACGGGAAAAGTGGCCCGAAGGCCTCGGATCAGTTGGTTGTCATTTCGACACTAGCGAGCTTGCGGGTGCGTTGCTCGACCACCTGCGGCTCGTTCTCACGGGGGCTCTCTGACGGTGATCCGGCTTCGTCGTAGTCGGCCTCGCCGCTCTCGCGATAGGCGGCATCCTTGCTGCGGCTCACGCATTGAACGTACCCGAATCCTTGCTTGGGGGAAACGGCAACGCCCCCTTTCCCTCGTGCCACCACTACTGGAGAACACCGGATACCCACCTTTCTCGGTCGACGCGTCGCGCGTACCGTTTGTGCATGGCGGCACCCGGCGGGGCGAGAGCGGCTGGATTCTGGGCGCGACGAGACCTGCGACGGCGCTGGAAGTCACTTGTCCTGTTGGGCATGTTGATCGGCCTGGTCGCCGGTTTCGCCCTTTCGGCCTGGGCGGGCGCCCGGCGCACGGATTCCGCGCTCGGGCGGCTGCGCGCGCAGACCAACGCCGCGGATGCCGTCGTGTTCCCGAGCCAGGTCGGCATCAACCATCCTCACTGGGCGAAGCTGGCGGCACGCCCCGAGGTGCGCACGTTGGCGGTCTGGGATCTTCTCTTCGGCAACGTCAACGGGCAATCCGGCGCGGTGATCTTCGGTTCGAAGGACGGCACCTATCTGGGAAAGGTCGACAAGCCGGTCGTCGTCCAGGGCAGGATGTTCAATCCCCGCTCGCCCGACGAAGTGGTGGTCGACGAGAACGCGGTCAACCAGGCCCCACCGGTCGGCGGCACCTTCACCTTCCGGCCTTACGCCCGGCACCAATCGGACGAATGCCCCTCCCCAGCGGTCCGAAGGTGACCATGCACGTCGTGGGGGTTGTACGCGAAGTACCGGAATTCCTGGTCGTCTCCCAGGGGCAGGTACTCGTGTCACCCGGCTACCTGGCCAAGTACGGCACACAGATACAGACGGCGGAGAATGCCGACGTCACGCTCCGCCACGGGGCAGCCGGCATCAGTGCCCTCCGTCGCGACGTGAACACGTACCTCGCCCCGGGAACGCCCGTCCTCGATGCCCACGCGACAAGCCGACGGGTGAACACCACGTTGGAGGTCGAGACCACCGCACTGCTGCTGCTCGCCGCCGCCATCCTCCTGGGTGGCGGGATTCTGGTGGCCCAGGTCCTGGGTCGCTCGGCGTCGACGATCGCCGACGACGCTCTGGTCCTGCGCGCGCTCGGCATGTCCCGCAACGATCTCGGGTTGGCCACCGGACTGGCGCATCTCGTGCCGGCCCTGGTCGCCGGGCCGGTCGCCTTCGGGGTGGCGCTCCTGGCCTCGTCCCGCTTTCCGGTCGGACTGGGGCGGCACATCGACCCCGATGTGGGCTACCACGTGGATTGGACCGTCATCGGGCCGGGAATCGCCGTCGTGGTCGCCTCCATCCTCGTCGCGTCGGTCCTCATCGGTCGAGGGCCGGGAAGGGGCGGCGTGCTCCGTACCCGGCCGTACAAGGCACCGGGAGCCTTCCGCCGATGGGCGCCCGCCGCCGTCGGCCTGGGCACGACCATGGCCTTCGAACCCGGCCGGGGGCGACGGCGGATTCCGGTGGTCCCCGCGCTGTTGGCCGCCGCGGTGGCGGTGACCGGCGTGGTGGCCAGCCTGAGTATCGACCGCGGTATCACCAGCGCGCTCGCCCATCCTGAACTTGCCGGCATCACGTGGGACGTCGCCGTGACGCCTGCCGTCGGGGCGCAGACGGGACGCAATGTCTCGACCCGCCTGGTGGACCGCCTTGCGAACGACAAGGAAGTCAGCGCCGCCGCGGTAGTGGACCGCACCGTCATCAACGTGGGTCAGGTCGGGGCACCGGTCTTCTCGGTACGGCCGATGGCAGGCGCGTCATCGACACCCATCGGGTTCACTTTGACGTCGGGGCGGGCCCCCCGGGGCCGCGGCGAAGCGGCGATCGGTCCCGCCACGGCCAAAGATCTCCACGTCGGCATCGGCGACACCGTCTCGGTGGGCGGTGCGGGCGCCCGGGTGCGCATCGTCGGCGAGGCACTCTTCCCGAGCGATGTGCATTCCGAGTTCGACGAAGGCCTCTGGTTGGCGCCCGCTCAGTTCGACGCCGTCGTTCCACCGATCGGGCCGCACGGCTCCGATCAGCGACGAACGACTCGTGGCGCTTCGCTTTGCGCCGGGCGTCCCCTTGCGCGCCGCGGCAGGGCATCGTGCAGTCCGACCTGGGGTCGCTGGGGCAGGGCTTGACGGCTCCGCTCACTCCCGACGAGTTGACGAACCTTCGCAATGTGCGCACGCTGCCCCAGGTGCTGGCCGCCTTCCTGGGGCTGATCGCGGTGGCCGCCTTGGGCTCGGTGCTGCTGAGTTGCGCCCGCCGCCGCAGCCACGATTTCGCCGTCCTGCGCGCCCTCGGCATGACGCGGCGCAACGTCCGCACGGTACTCAACTCGCAAGCCACCGCCGTTGGGCTTTTCGGGCTCGTCGTCGGCATTCCGCTCGGACTCGCCGTGGGTCGTCTGGGCTGGCGGGCCATCGCCGATCGGGTCCCCCTCTCGGACATCGCCCCGCTCGCGCTCGCCGGGGCCCTGCTCCTCATTCCGGTGACCCTTCTGGGCGCCAACCTCCTGGCCCTGTGGCCCGGAAGCGTCACACTCTCGCACGTCCCGGCGGAGGAGTTGCGGGCCGAGTGACGGATGCCCGTTCAGTAATAGTCGGCCGCCGCGGGTTGGTCGACCCCCTCGGTCATGCGGAGCAGCTCACGCTGGCGCGGCGTCATGCGGGTCCATTGCTCGGGAGAAACCCAGCGGGACGGATCGATGGCGAAGCGCATCCAGGGGCTGACCCGGTAGTGGGCGAAGACGGCCCGCCGGACCTCGTCGCTCTTGTTGGCCCCGCCCCCGTGCCAGCACTGACCGTTGAAGATCAGGACGCTGCCGACGGGTCCGACCGCCTGCACCTCGTGGGGGACCGTGACGTCCGGCGGGGGAGTGGCGGACGCGGCCAGGTGGCTTCCGGGCACGAAGCGGGTGGCGCCGTTCTCCTCGGTGAAGGGGTCGAGCATCCAGACCGCGTTCACCATGACGGGCGCACCGCTGCGCCGGAGCTGGCTCGGAATATCGCTGTGGAATCCCTGGAGCGGATCACCCGGTCGCACGATGCGGGCGTTGCAGCTGCCGAGGATGAGCTGGGCGCCCAGGACCGACTCGATGAACCCCAGGACATCGGGGTGATCGATCAGGGCCATGAAGTCGTCGTCGTCGGCGTAGACGGAGGAGACGTGGCGGGCAAAGGCGTTGTCGTGGACGTAGTCGATGCCCCGTTGCTCGTCGAGCAGATCGAGGCGGTCGGACAACCGGCTGCTCGACTCCGGGTCCAACACGGCCGGGAGCACGGCGAACCCGTAGGTCTCGAACTCGAACAGCTGTTGGTCCCATTGGCGCACGACCGGCCCTCCCCTCGGAGCCCGATCCTACCGTCGGAGGAATTTCGGGCCGATGTTTCAACCCGCCAAATCTGGAAATAGCCCCTTGGCAGCGACCATTTGTATCTGTTGATCCGACACGGGCAACGGCCTCACAGGGAAGGGGATTCAAATGGGTATCGAGACTGAGGTGCACTCCTCGAAGGGCAGTGCGTCGGTGCGGGTGCTGACTTCCGAGGAAGATCTCGCGGATGCGCGCACCCGTGCGCAGGACTTCGAACGTCGCATCGCCCAACTCGTCGCCTCGCGGGCTGAGCGGCATGAGGCTGCGCTCGCCCGCGCGCCGGGGACAACCGACTCCGGGTGATCGAGAGAGAACCCGCAGTGATGCCAGGTCACCGTGATCGATCAGGTTGCCCCGAGTTGCCGCGCCGGGCGGATGCGCGCAGCGTGTCGCCGTTCTGGGCTTTCGTGGCAATCCGACCGTAGCGCTGCAAGAAGTTGTCCAGCGCGCCGCGTTCGTGGGCGACCATGACGGCGGCCGTGCTGAGTGATTGATGCCCCAGATCCGTGACCGAATACACCCGACGCACATGACCCGAATTCGATGACTCGTCCCAGACCTTCACCAGACCGTTCACCTCGAGTTCGGCCAGAGCCCGGTAGATCCTGGGGCGGTCCATGTCGCCCAGGCCGAGGTCGGCGATGGCGTTCGTGAGGGCGTACCCGTGCCGAGGTTTCTCCGCCAAAAGGAGCAGCATGGCCGAATGGAGGAACTGACGTCGCGGCCGGTGTTGAGCGACGGAGTGGCGGTCAGGAGGGGGAACGTTCGTCGCCCGCTGTCGCGAGGAGGGCGCAAACTCCCGGTCGCCATCGTCGGGTCCTGCCTGTGCCAAGCGAAAATCCTCCTCCCTTGGGAGAGGTGTATCCGACTCTTTCTACCCGGTTCTCGGCGGAAAGAAACGGGTCTGGTGCCGAGCGTCAGCAGATGCGGGGAAGAGGGTCCCCGACCAGCATGTCGACGATCCGGGTGCCCCCGAAGGTGGTGCGCAGCACGACGATGCCGGGGGGCGACGAGTGGATCCGTCCGATCCGGGTGGCCTCGGCGCCGTAGGGATGCGCGTGCATGGCCGCCAGTGCCGCCTCGGACTCCTCGGGTGCCACCACCGCGATGAGCTTGCCCTCGTTGGCCACATAGAGGGGATCGATACCGAGGAGTTCGCAGGCGGCCGCCACCGCGGGCCGTACGGGCAGCGCCGTTTCCTCCAGCACGACCGTGAGGTTGGCGTCACGGGCCAGTTCGTTGCACACAGTGCCCACGCCCCCCCTGGTGGCGTCTCTGAGCCAACGGGTCGACGGGGCCCGTTCCAAAAGGCACTCCACCAGCCCGTTCAGCGGGGCGGTATCCGACGAGATGTCAGCCTCAATGGCGAGGTTGCCCCGGGCGAGCATGACCGCCGTCCCGTGGTCGCCGAGAGTGCCCGAGCAGACCACGACGTCGCCCTCGCGCACCCTGCCGGCGCAGAGGTCACGGTTCGTCGGGATGAGCCCTATGCCGGCAGTAGAGACGTACATGCCGTCGGCCGCGCCGCGATCGACCACCTTGGTGTCGCCGGTCACGATGGAAACGCCGGCCGCCGCCGCTGCCTCAGCCATGTCGGCCACCACCTCGCGCAGGTCGTCGACCGGGAAGCCTTCCTCGAGAACGAAAGCCGCCGAGAGGGCAACCGGCCGCGCCCCCATCATGGCCAGGTCGTTCACGGTGCCGTGCACAGCCAGATGGCCGACGGAACCGCCGGGGAAGCGCAGCGGCTTGACGACATAGGAGTCGGTGCTGAACGCCAGCCGCTCCCCCGAAGGCAGCGCCACCACGGCCGCGTCGGTTTGCGCCCCCGCTTCCTCACCGGCAAAGGCCGGGAGGAACACCCCGGCGAGCAGTGCTGCCGAGGCCTTCCCGCCGGCACCGTGGGCGAGGGTCACAACCTCGTCGCGCAAGCGGGGGCGCCGTCGACGAAACGTTTCGATGCGCTCGAAGACGGCGGCCTCTCGACCGGTCTGCACCGTGTCGGTCACGTGATCACCTTCTCGTCGAGCCGGCGCTGGACGACCGACCACAACTGCAGCGTCAACGCGGCCTGGGCCTCCTGGGTGCGGTGGACGCTGTCGGAACGCACCACCAGGCAATGCCGCACGGCCTCGCTGAGCGCCATGGCCGAGCCCTCGTAGCCGCACAACCCGATCGTGAGCAGTCCGCGCCGCGACGCTTCCTCCAGACCCCGGAGGACGTTCACCGAATCGCCACTGGTCGAGAAGCCGAGGGCGATATCGCCCGGCTTGGCGTGGGCCATGAGCTGACGGGAGAAAACCAGGTCGAAACCGACGTCGTTGGCCAGCGCGGTCAGAACGGCGCTGTCGTCGACCAGGGACAGCGCCGGGAGGGCGCACCCGTACGGCGGCGCACGGAACAGCTGGACCGTCCCTTCGCGCGTCGGTGGCGCTCCCCCCGTTACCGAAGACGAAGCACCGGGCGCCGTTTCTGAACCGGCCGGCCATCTCCGTGGCGGCTCTTTCGATCGTTTGCGCGTTGTCGTGGATGCTCCGTGCGCGCAGCGCTTCACTCTCGTCGATTTTGGTTGCGGCCGAGCACGCAAGATCGGCGAGGAGCGCGGATCCGTTGCGTTCTTCCGCAGCAAGGAAGGGATACAGGAAGCCGGTGGGCTCATTCCTCATGACCGGTCACCCCCGAGCGTGGCCAACGCTACGCCCGCATGGATCAGGACCAGGTCGCCGGGGACCACCGGGTGGACCAGGCTGGCGTCTACCCTTTCGGGCATTCCCTGCACGATCACGTCGACCAGACCGTCGGCGGGCACGGATCGGACCTCGGCTACCCGCCCCTCGTCCGAGCACGTGATGCACACTTCCTCGCTGCAGGGGCTCTCGGGAGCGAGCAGGCCGGGGTGCTCGAACACGACATGGGTCAGTTCCCAGAGCAGGTGATAGACGAGCACCATGTCGCCGCAGTGCGCGGTCATGTCGGGATCGTCGGTCTCCGACCAGACGAGGTGGTCGGCCCGGTTGGGCGGAGGTCGGCGCCCGACGCCCAGCCAGATCCGCGTCAAGCCCCACGCCTCGGCCCGACGAGGAGATCGGCCGCACGGTCGTCATCCGTGCCGACGAGGAGGAGGATGTCGCCGGGTTGGGCCAGGAGCCGTAGGGCACGCTCGGCCTCAGCCCCCTCAATGCTGCGGGCGGGCAGCGCCCTTTTGCCGACGATCACGGGGTGCACGAACTCCACGGCCACGTGCCGGGCATGGGACGGCCACTCCGGCGCCACACACCACATGGTGGCTCCCGTGGCAAAGGCCCGGGCCAGGGCGAGGGCGGCTGTCGCCAGCGCCGCTGCCTGCTCCGAGGTGCGGCTCATCGGGCCCGGCCACTCGCTGCCGCGGCGCGGCCGCCCACGACCGCTTGTCCGAGGGCCAGGCCGCCGTCATTGGGGGGGACGAGCCGGTGCGTCAGCACCTCGAGGCGGCGCGCCACCAGCTTCGCCGTGGCCAGCCGCAGCAGGAGGACGTTCTGGAAGACGCCGCCGCTGAGCGCGACCCGGTTGAAGCCCGTGTGCGCACGGAGGTCGCTCGCGACCTGCGCGACGAGATCGGCCACGGCAAGGTGGAACCCGGCGGCCATCGGACCGACCGGATGGCCGGCCCGCATGTCGTCGATGAGGGCGCGCAGCACCGGCGCCGGATCGATGGCACCGCCCGCCACGGCGAATGAATAAGGCCTTGCCGCGTCCAGGTGGCCGCTGGCCACCCATTCGAGCTCCATGGCCGCCTGCGCTTCGTAGGAGACCTCGTGCCGCACCCCGATGAGGGAGCTCACGGCGTCGAAGAGGCGCCCCATGCTCGACGAGGGGATGCAGTGCGCTGACTCCTGGAGCTGGGAGCGCAAGACCTCCCGTTCGCTCCCGGTGGCGCGTCCGACGGGCGGGAGGTCCGGTGACCACTCGACCCCGGCGGCCCACAGGTGGGCCAACGCGGCGCGGTACGGCTTGCGGATGGTGGCGTCGCCCCCCGGCAGGGGCACGTAGCGCAGGTGCAGCGGTCGCTCGAACCCGTCGTAGCCGGCGAGGAGGACCTCGCCGCCCCAGATGGCGCCATCGGTGCCGTAGCCGGTGCCGTCGAAAGCGAAGCCGATGACGCGACCGTCCTCGGGCACGCCGTGCTCCACCATGACGGCTGCGATATGGGCATGGTGATGCTGGACCAGCGAGACGGCGCGATCGTCCTGCTCTTCGGCCCAGCGTCGGGTCTGGTAGCCCGGGTGGGCGTCGGCGACGATGCACACGGGGTCGACGGCGTAGAGGTCACCGAACTGGCGGGTCGACCGCTCGAAGGCGGTCAACGTCTCGAGGCTCCCCATGTCACCGATGTGCTGGCTGACCCAGGCGGTACGACCCGAAGCCAGGCAGAAGGTGTTCTTCAGCTCACCCCCCATGGCGAGCACCGGCGGCACGTCGAAGGGCAGGCGCACGGGGAGGGGGGCGTAGCCGCGCGAACGCCGGATCGGGAGGACGTCACCGTCACCCATCCGCACGACCGAGTCGTCGCACGGCACGTGGATGGGCCGATTGTGGATGAGCCAGACGTCGGCGATGTTCCCGAGGCGGGCGCGGGCGTCCGCATCCTCAAAACAGATGGGCTCGTCCGTCAGGTTCCCGCTCGTCATGACGAGCATGCTCGGGAGGGGTGCATCGTGTCCCGGCACCTGGTGGAACAGGAGATGGTGCAGCGGCGTGTAGGGAAGCAGGAGCCCGATCGACGGGTTGCCGGGCGCCACCTCTTCTGCCAGCGCGGTGTGCGGACGTTTGGCCAGAAGCACGATGGGGCGTTCGGGGCTGAGGAGGAGCCTCTCTTCCTGCGGATCGATCCACGCCAACGAGTGCGCCACCTCCATGTCGCGCACCATGACGGCCAGCGGCTTGGCGACCCGGTGCTTGCGAAGACGTAGAAGGGCGAGTGCGTCGCTCGATGATGCGTCACAGGCCAGGTGGTAGCCGCCGAGTCCCTTGACGGCGAGGATGGACCCCCCGGCCAGTGCCCGCTGCGCGGCCGCAAGGGCGGGGTCCGTCCCGATGATGGCACCATCGGGACCCTCGAACCACAGATGGGGGCCGCAGGCCCCACACGCCACGGGTTGGGCGTGGAAGCGACGGTCCCCCGGGTCGTGATACTCCCTCGCGCAGGCATCGCACAACACGAAATGGTCCATCGTCGTCTGGGGACGGTCGTAGGGGAGGCGACGCGTGATCGTGAAGCGGGGGCCGCAGTTGGTGCAGTTGACAAAGGGGTAGCGCCAGCGCCGATCGGTGGGATCGAGCATCTCGGCCAGACAGTCGGCGCAGACCGCGGTATCCGGCGCCACGAAGGTCCGGGGCGCGCCGAGCGTGCGACTCTCGACGATGCGAAACCCGGCCTCGTGCCGCGGCCCCATCGTTGCGCAGTCAATGCTGAAGATGCGGGCCGATGGCGGAGCGTCGCCGTGAGACGCGCCGCGAATTCTTCGAGGGTGGGTTCGTCACCTTCGACCTCGATGAGGACGCCGTCGCTGTCGTTGCCCACGTAGCCGGAGAGGCCCATGCCGGTCGCCAGACGATGCACGAAGGGACGAAAACCGACGCCTTGGACAACACCCACCACCCGGATCCGACGACGAGCCTCGGAGGTGCTCAACGCCGTCATGCGTTTTGCGTGCTGCGCCGTCCGAGGATCACCGCGGCCTCACGGTGCATCCGACCGAAGTTGTAGTAGGCGGCACATGCACCTTCGGAGGACACCATGCAGGTCCCGATAGGCGTCTCGGGAGTGCAGGCCGTCCCGAATACCTTGCACTCCCACGGCTTGATCACGCCCTTGAGCACCTCACCGCATTGGCATGCCTTGGGATCGGCCACCCGGACCCCCGGGATCTCGTAGAGCAGCTCGGCATCGAAGGCGGCGAATTCCGGGCGGAGCTTGAGGCCACTCTGCGAGATGAAACCCAGTCCCCGCCATTCGAAGTGAGGCCGCAGCTCGAAGACCTCGGCCAGGACGGCGAGCGCCCGCGGGTTGCCCTCCTCGCGGACGACCCGGGAGTACTGGTTCTCGACCTCGCACCGGCCTTCGCGAATTTGCGCCAACAGCATGGAGATGGCGTGCAGGATGTCGAGCGGTTCGAAGCCTGCCGTGACCAGGGGCAAGCCGTACTCGTCCGGGACGAATCGGTAGGGCCGCTGCCCGACGACGGTTGACACATGACCGGGGCCCAGGAAGCCGTCGAGGCGCAGATCGGGCGATTCGAGGATGGCCTTGAGGGGCGGCACGATCGTCACGTGATTCGAGAACACGCTGAAGTTCGTGATCCCCTTCGCTCTGGCTGCCAGCAGGGTGAGCGCCGTGGACGGCGCGGTCGTCTCGAAGCCGACAGCGAAGAACATCACCCGGCGATCGGGATTCTCCTGCGCCAATTGCAGTGCGTCCAGGGGCGAATACACGAACCGTACGTCGGCCCCCTCCGCCTTCGCCTGCAACAAGCTTCCGTTGCTGCCCGGGACGCGCATCATGTCGCCGAACGAGGTGAAGATCACCCCGGGCTCGCGAGCTACCGCGATGGCGTCATCCACCCGTCCCATCGGGATGACGCACACCGGACAGCCGGGGCCGTGCACGAGCTCGACCGTCGGGGGGAGGACGTGCTCGATCCCATGCCGGTAGATGGTGTGGGTGTGGCCCCCGCACACCTCCATGAACTTGAAGTGGTCGTCGCCGGCCAGAGCGGTGATCTGCGCCACCAGGGCGCGCGCCGCCGTCGGATCCCTGTACTCGTCGACGAAGCGCATCTCTCTCAGTCCCGAGCTTCGCTGGCGATCGCCGACGACCAGAACGCGTCGAGCTCGTCGTCGTAGGCCTGCCCCATCAGCTGCAACGAGGCCAGGGCGACCGCAGCTTCCTTCTCATCGATCTTCGACATGGCGAAACCGACGTGGATGAGGACCCAATCACCGATCTGCAGGTCTTCGTCCTCCAGCAGGCCGATGTTGATGATCCGTGTCACACCGGAAACCTCGACGCGGGCCAGGTGCTCATGGACGTCGCTGAACTCGCGGTAGCTGACCGGGGATTCCTAGGCACATGGTGTCGTCACATCTTCCGTATCCGCATATAGCGGACGATGTCGGGAAGGGACTGGTAGACGAGCGCGGCTACGCCGCCAAGTATGAAGAGAACTACGACGCGTCGGATCATGAAAATGTCCCCTTTCCGGCTGGTTCGAGAATTTCGCGCGACCAGTTCGATGCACATCTCCACCGCACCATCGACGGCAGCCGACACCGGAGGTGAAAGCGTCATGCCTTCTTCGAGCGTGGCGGGTTGGCAGCCGAGAACGAACGTCGGCTCGACCCGCCCGCCCAGACGGGCCAGGGTGGCCAGCACGACATGCGGGCTCATCGTGTGGGCATCCAGACCGGCGTCGTCCCTCCGTCGGCCGTCGCGGCGTCGAGGTCCGGCTGCAGGAGGGCGAGGGTGCCGGGGGGCTCGCCCATGGGGAGAGCGTCCAGAATGACGAGGGCGTCAAAGCCATCGAGCAACTCGTAGGCCAGGTGGACGCCCCGAATGCCGTAGTCCTCGACCCGCACGCCCTCCGGGAGGGCTCGGCCATGCAGGCGGTTCGCCACCTCGACACCGAACCCGTCGTCGGATTGGAAGATGTTGCCGATGCCCGCCACCAGGACGCCGCCGCTCACCGGTCGTGCCTCTGCGCCACGAGTGGCTCCACTTCGTCGGGGTGGAAGAACAGGTAGCGGCCCTGCCAGGTCAACGCCTCGGTGGCGGGATCGTCGTCGACCGTGACGGCAACGTGCTGCTCACCGTCCACATCGGTGAACACCCCTCCGACGGTGGCGCGCATGCCAACCAGGAACATGTCGTGCGCGTCAGCCCGATGCGAGGGTCGGAGGCGGACCACGCTCCCCTTGGTGATGGCCACGCCCCCCACCCACGTCGTTTCGGTCCAGGGATCGAACGACGCATCGGTCTCGGGGTCCCACCAGGGCACCTCAGGTGGGTCGACCGGCCTCATCTGTCCGTGCAGGGCGCTCAACGTCTCGGGCGACAGGTCGTCGCAGCGATCGATGATGGCCGCCGCCCGGGGATCCGTGCCACGGGCCTCGGACTTCTCCTCGTCGGTCAGGGTCATCACCCGCAGGGCCAAAATCTCATCGATCTCGAGACTGTCGTAGAGGTCTCCCGGGCTCTGGGGCGCCACCTCAGGGTGGTCGTAGAGGATGATCGGCGACGACAGCACGACGTCGTCCTCTCCGATGAGCACCGGGTAGGACCCCTCGCTGCGACAGGTGGAGGGCACGCCGCCGGCGCGGTCGGGGGGATCGAGGAGGGAGACGAACCTGCCCTCGTCGAGGGCCAGCATCGTGTGGACGGCGATCAAGCTCTGTGCCATGGCATCGTCGCGGTGGAGACCTCCGGCGGACCAGGGCGTGGTGTTCTCCACCGTCACCCCGATCTTGACGAACGGGAGATGGGGATCGGGTCTCGTCGCGTCAACGGACACAATGCCGGTGATGCGCGCACAGGTCCGTGCGAAGCGACCCACCACGGTGCCGGCCCTGTCGTGGATCAGTTCGGAGCTCGCCGTCGCGGCAAAGGAGAACGGCTCAACATGGGCAGAACCCTCAAGGAGGTGGAGCGGCCACGCGGGGACCTCGACGATCTGCTCGACAGCCTCGTCCCATCCCACGTGCACGACACCATCGACGTCGAGTGCGTCCACCGGCTCGAACGAGGCATCCGTCGTAGGGCCGGAGAAGTCCCTTCGCCGGTCACAGCGGCGACGCTGCGCCTGGAGACAACGGACGCGTACCGAGAGCACTGCGCTGGTCCCCGGCTCGGCGAGGCATTCGGTGCGCGTGAACCACCGCTCCGACCCCTCCGCTTCACTGAACCCACGAGGGGTGAGCACACCCCACTGGAAGCGGGCCTGATTCTTGCGCGAGGACGCTCGGTACGGGTAGAGGACGTAGCCCTCGTAGAGAACGGCGTCGGCGACGGCCCGGGCCGCATCGAAGCGGTCGGTGGTGCGGCGACCCAGTGAGGCGGGGCCACTCATTGCCCCTCCTCTCCCGCTTCCTTGAGGAGTTGCTCGAAGGCGTGGTCCCACGTGGGCAGGCCGCGTGAGGCGCGGAAGCGCTGCAGCGCGTTGAGCGTGTCGCGATCGACGCGGATCCAACCGCTATTGGGGAAGTACAGGTCCATCATGGCGCGCCACACCGACACCGGGAGCTTGTGCGATGCCTCGAGTGACCATGACAGGGGCTCGGCCGAGAAACCCGATGTACCCCGGGTGAAGACCGTGCCCGAGAAGAGCAGGAGCAACGGTATGTCGCCATCGGTGAGGGCATGCAGATATTTGGCGCCCGCCACGTCGAAGTCGTAGGTACATTCGACGGGAAGATCGAACTCCGTCACGCCATCGAATTTTCCGATGGTCGTCGACACGTGTGTCCAGAGGAACGGGCGCAGCGAGTCGCCCCATTGGGGTGTCTCCCCGAACAATTCGTAGAGCTGCTTCTCTTCCTCTGGCCCGTAATGGCGGCGTTGTGGCTCAATCCGGATCTGACAGCGCAATGCCAGGGCGTGCACGCCGAAGCCGTCCGCCTCTTCCACCCGCAACCGCAGCATGATCGTCGGCACCGCCGCATGAGGCTCGGGCCTCGCGTCCACGACGGCGAAGGACAGGGTGGTCATCGCGCCTTGGCCCTCACGTCGTCAAAGAACCAGTCGAGCTTGGCGTGGGCCTCCCTCCCGCCGTCGAAGCCCCGCCAGAGGCGGCGCAGGTGACCGACGAGTTCGTAGCAGGTATCGATGGGAACGATGTAACACTCCGTGCCGCTTCTGTCGGCACGCAAGCGCACCAGGAACGCCTCCACGTCAGGCTGCAGGGTGCCGAGTCGGGGATTGGCCGTCACGACCTCCGCCCACGTCGTGAGCGGCAGCTCGGACTCGGTGGCGCCGGCGGGTCCCGGGTAGAAAGCCGCCACGCGGTCCAATGCTGAATTGAGGAAGAAGAAAGCCACCTCGACCGGGACCTGCAAGGTGTCCCATTGCGCCAGTGAGAGGGCGACGTCGGGAAAGGCGACGAAGCGATCGGGGACCGATCTGAAATGCGACCCGCCGGCCCCCTCCGACAGGAACAACAGGTAACAACCGCGACAGGCGCACATGAGGGTGCGGTCCGTCAGGTCGACCAGGTGGCCATGGTCATCGGGGATGGGCTCGGCACAGAGCTCGCAGACCTCCCCCGCGGCGGAATCTCCCGGGGCCTGCTCTCCCGGATCCGCTGCAGCACGGCCAGGGGATCACTCACCCCGTCGACACCTCGACCGGACACTCGTCGTACGCCGGCTTGGCCCCGAGCGAGATGGGCACGCGCACCGCGGGCGGATCGGGTTCTTCCACCACGATCTGGACGATCTCGGGTGCCGCTTCGGTGATCGCCGCCTCAACTGCGCCCTGCAGCGTGCTGGCCGACGACGGGCACCCGTCGCAGCTCCCGAGCAGGCGCAACTTCACTGCGCCGCGCGCATCATCGATACCGAGCAGCTCGACGTCGCCTCCATGTTGGGCCAGGAACGGCCGCACGGAGACCAGTGCCGCCTCCACCCGGTTGTCGATGGACTCGGGGTGGAGGCCCTGCACCAGAAGAAGGCTGGCCACCAGGTCGTCCTGCGCGAACACGTCGATCAGCCCGGGTGCGTGCTCCCGGGACAGTTCCATGGTCCGGGCCAATCCGGCCCCATAGAGCTCGGCGACGAGACGGAGGAGCTCCTCGGCCAGGTTCAGCAGGCGCGGGTCGGCTGTGGCGTGCAGCTCGTCGAGGCCCTGCTCCAGGCGCTCGCCTATGGCCCGGAGGTTCGGGGGCTCGGGCATCTCTCGCCGCGCTCAGAACGCCAGTGCGTCGGGATTGGCCACCTGCGTGGGGGAGTGCATCTTCTTGAGGACTTTCCCCTTGCCGAGGTACATGTGCACCCCGCACGGGAGGCAGGGGTCGAAGCTGCGCACAGCCCGCATGATGTCGATGCCCTTGAAATTCTCCCGGGTGTTCTCCTCGAAGATCGGCGTATCCATCACCGCGTCCTCGTAGGGACCGGGCGTGCCGTAGGAGTCACGCGGGTTGGCGTTCCACGGTGTCGGCGGATACGGGTGGTAGTTGGCGATCTTCCCGTCCCTGATGACCATGTGGTGCGACAGCACGCCACGGACGGCTTCGGTGAATCCGCACCCGATCCCCTCGTCGGGCACGTCGAAGGGCTCCCAGGTCTTGGTCCGGCCCGCCCGGACGTCCTGCAACGCCAGCTCTATGAAGTCGAGCGCCGCCGCAGCCGCGTAGGCCTGGAAATACGTCCTCGCCCGATCCCGCTCGAGTGTGTTGGACCACTGCGGGATCTTCCATTCGAGGTCCACCGGTCCCTTGAGAGCCGTCTTGGGCAGGTGGATCCGCACGCTGGTGCCCGTTGCCTTCAGATGATCGGTGTTGACCAGGCCGGAAAGTGCGGTCGACCACAGGCGTGCCAGCGGCCCCCCTCCGGTGTCGAGCGCCAGGTGATCCTTCCCATCGAACCAACGGGGCGACATGACCCAGCTGTAGTTGCCGTCGAAGTCGCGCTTTTGCGGCTGGGGATTGGTGTGCTGGTTCCACGGGTGGCGCCGGTCGACGGGGTTGCCCAGGGGGTCCCTGGTCACGAACATCGGCTGGTCTTCCCAATCGTCGTAGAAGGAGTGGCCGAGCAGGATCCGGATGCCGAGGTTGATCTCAACCAGGTCGTTGGTGACCAGCTTGCCGTCGACGACGATGCCGGGCGTCACGCCCATCGCCCGGCCCCACGTGGTCATGTCCTTGTACGCGAAATTGCAGACGTCGGGATCCTGAAAGGCGCCCCAGCAATTGAGCAGGATGCGACGTCGGCCCACCTCTTCGTACCCCGGGAGAGCCAGGTAGAAGAAGTCGAAAAGGTCGTCGTGCATGGGCACGACCCGCTTCATGAACTCGACGTAGCGCATGAGCCGCGTGTAGTAGTCGGTGAACAGCTGAATGGTGGCCGTCGTGCCCACACCGCCCGGATAGAGGGTGGAAGGGTGGACGTGGCGCCCCTCCATCAGGCAGAACATCTCCCTCGTGTAGCGACTGACCTGGAGTGCCTCGCGGTAGAACTCGCCCGAGAACGGGTTGAGCGAGCGCATGATGTCGCCAATCGTCTTGTAGCCGTGCTCAGCCGCATGAGGGGACTCGGTCCGATTGGCCTGCTCCAGCACGCCCGGGTTGGTCTCGGCCACCATCTTCTCGCAGAAGTCGACCCCGACCAGGTTCTCCTGGAAGATGTTGTGGTCGAACATGTACTCGGCGGCCTCGCCCAGATTGACGATCTGCTCGCCCAGCGCGGGCGGCTTGACCCCGTAGGCCATGTTCTGGGTGTAGCACGAGCACGTGGCGTGGTTGTCGCCGCATATGCCGCAGATCCGACTGGTGATGAAGTGGGCGTCGCGCGGATCCTTGCCCTTCATGAAGATGCTGTAGCCGCGGAAGATCGACGAGGTGCTGTGGCATTCGGCCACCTTGCCCTTGCCGAAGTCGATCTTGGTGTAGATCCCGAGGCTGCCGACGATGCGCGTGATCGGGTCCCATGCCATTTCGACCAGACCGTTCTTGTCCTCCGTGAATTTCTTGGTGGGCATCGTCCTACCTCCAGATTTTCTGGTAGCCGGTGGAGAGGTCGCCTCCGGGCTTGCGCCACTTCGGTTCGGCGTCGAGCGTGTGGGCCGTGACCTTGCGCAGGCTGCGGACGGCCCGGCCGTAGATCCCGCTGGCCAGACTCGAGACATGGGCTCCGGGCGGTTCATCCATGAACGGCATGAACTTGTCCGGGAACCCGGGCATGGTGCATCCGATGCAGATCCCCCCGACATTGGGGCATCCGCCGACGCCGTTGATCCAGCCCCGCTTGGGCACGTTGCACTTGACCACGGGTCCCCAACACCCGAGCTTCACGATGCACTTGGGCGAGCCGTACTCGTTGGCGAAGTCCCCCTGCTCGTAGTAACCGGCTCTGTCGCAGCCTTCGTGCACCGTGTTGCCGAACAGCCACTGCGGCCGTAGGGCATCGTCGAGCGGGATCATGGGTGCCTGTCCGGTGGCCTGGTAGAGCAGGTAGAGGATGGTTTCGGAGAGGTTGTCGGGGTGGGTCGGGCATCCCGGCACACACACGATGGGGATGCCGGCCTTCGACGTCCAGTTCCATCCCAGGTAGTCCGGGACACCCATCGCTCCGGTGGGGTTGCCGGCCATGGCGTGGATCCCGCCGTAGCAGGCACACGTGCCGGCACACAGGACCACCAGGGCCTTGGGCGCCAGGCGGTCCAGCCATTCGCTGGTCGTCATCGGCTGATCGGTGTCGGGATTATTCCCGAAACCGCACCAGTAGCCCTCACGCTTGATGGCTTCGTTGGGGATGGAGCCCTCCACCACCAGCACGAAGGGGTCCAGTTCACCCCGATCGGCCTTGAAGAACCATTCGAGGAAGTCGTCGGACCCTCCGACGGGACCACACTCGAAATCGATGAGGGGCCAATGGACGGCGATCTTCGGGAGGCCGGGTAACGCTCCGAGGGCGATCTCCTCGATGCTCGGCTGCGTGGCCGCGGTGAGTGCGACGGAGTCCCCGTCGCAGCTGAGTCCCGCATTGATCCACAAGACGTGGACGACAGCCTCGTCGGTGTCGGTTACCGTCACGGTCCCCTCCTCGGCTCATGGTCGCTTCTGCGCGGCAGCCCACTGCAGTGATACAACGGCAAGCGTTCGGTGTAAATGAGTGTCTTTTGCATCGCTTCCTCGCGTCACAACGCGCAGTTGGCCCTGTCACGGAGTGGAGCGGATCTGTATGCTCCGTGGCGGAAAGGCACACCGTGCATGAACTCTCCGTCTGTGATGCAATAGTCGGAACGACCCTGAAACGGGCCCAGGGCCGGCGCGTGACACAAGTGGTCGTCCGCATCGGGTACCTACGACAAGTCGTGCCCGATGCCTTGCAATTCGGTTGGGAAATGCTCACCGAAAGCACCGACCTCAAAGGCTGCGCGCTCGTGATCGAGCAGATACCCGCCGCGGTCAAGTGTCAGGCGTGCAACGCGGAGACCACGCTGGAACTGCCATTGTTGCTCTGCGGTGTCTGCGAGAGCTTCGACGTGACATTGCTGAGTGGCGAGGAATTCCTGATCGTCTCGATGGAGGTGGCGGCCTGACCATGGGCAGATTTCACCTCCACGCGGACGGCGTCGACGTGCACGAGCACCCCGAAGGCGGGGCTCGTGAACACGCGCACGAGCACGAGCATGAGCATGAGCATGAGGATCCGACGCATGCGCATCTGGAAGTGGGGGACCACAGCGGTTACACGCAGACGGGATCGGCCCGGATCGAGATACTCGAGAACCTCCTCTCGGAGAACGACCGCGTGGCGGAGATCAACCGTGCCGCGTTGGCCGATGCGGGGGTACGGGCGGTGAACCTCATGTCGTCTCCCGGCGCAGGAAAGACCACGTTGCTGAAGCGCACGTTGGCCGAGCTCGGCGGGAGCATCCGCATCGGCGTGCTCGAAGGCGACATCGCCACCAGCCTCGATGCCGACGCGCTCGAGGGCGCCGGAGCGACCGCCCTGGCGGTCGTCAACACGAGCGCGGGGTTCGGCGGTGAATGTCACCTCGACGCGGTGATGGTCCGGGCCGGCTTGGGTCGGCTGCCGCTCGACGACCTCGAGCTTCTCATCATCGAGAATGTCGGCAACCTGGTCTGTCCCGCTGAATTCAGGGTGGGGGAGCAGGCGAAGGCGATGATCTACGCCATTACCGAGGGGGAGGAGAAGCCGTTCAAGTATCCCGTCATGTTCCGCGCCGCCGAGGTCATCGTGGTGAACAAGATCGACCTCTTACCCCACCTCGACTTCGATCTCGACCAGTTGCTCTCCAATGTGAAGGCGGTCAACCCCTCGGCGCACGTGATTCTTGCCAGCGCCCGTACCGGCGAGGGCGTCGACGAATGGTGCGCCTGGCTGAAGGGCTGAGCGCAGCCCTCTACCGCGACAGCTGCGTCGCCGGCGTCCCGCACGACGTGCAGTGGGCCGCGTTCTCCGCGAGCGACGTGCCGCAGCTCATGCAGTAGGCGGCGGGCCTCTCCATGGAACCGCAGTAGTGGATGGCCGGGGCGTCGGTCTCCCTCTGCGTCCCGCACCAACTGCAGTAGATGACACCCGGGGACTGCGCCACGGTGCCCGGCCCGGAAGCGGAGGCCAGCGCCCCACTCCCCGAGGTCGCGTCGGCGTGCGCAAATGCTGGCTCGGGCGGAGCCGGGGCGCCCGAAGGCGGAGCGGCTTGAGTGGCCGCCGCAACGTACGCCTCGGCGGCCTCTTTCGTGATCAGGGCGGAGCGTCCACACATCGTGCAGGTGGTTGCGTACTTCGTCCCGAGAGGGAGGACCGGGATGAAGAACAACGTGAAGAACTTCCGGATTCTGGTGATGGCGTGGGCGGCGGGCGTGTGGCAGAACGCACACATCACCAAAATCGTTCCCAACCGGGCCCGCATACGCCGAAATCCGAACAGGATGATCATCATCGCCGCCTCCCTCAAATGGCTCCCCTGTCAAGTTCGGCGAACAACATCACCCGCGGCGCTATGCAATCCCAACAGTTACCCAACTCGTCACCGGCCTTCCGGGACGGACGCCCCCTCGCTGATCAGCGGTTATCGGAACCCGTCTTTTCAAGTAACTTGAGACCATGACTGAAGTGACCACGAGTCCTTATTGGGATCCGTACCATGCTGACCAGCGGAAAGCTCCGTATGAGGCCTGGCGGCGCCTGCGCGACGAGGCGCCGGTGTACCACAACGAGCGCTTCGGATTCTGGGCGCTCAGCCGCTTCTCCGACGTCCTGGCGGCGTCGCTGGACACCGAGACCTTCAGTTCGGCCCGCGGGATCACCCTCGACGCCATCGGCGAGGAGGCTCCATTCCCGATCATGATCATGATGGACCCCCCGCTCCACGACTCCTTCCGCAAGGTCGTCAGCCGGGCCTACACGCCGCGCCGCATCGCCTCGCTCGAAGAGCGCATCCGGCAACTGTGTGCGGAGTACCTCGATCCGTTCATCGGTGAAGGCGGCTTCGACTTCGTCCGGGACTTCGGCATGCGCCTCCCGGTCATGGTGATCTCCACCCTGCTCGGTTTTCCTGAAGAAGATCACGATCAGCTTCGGGAATGGAGCGACGTCAGCCTTCACCGCGAGGAAGGCAAGGAGGGCCCGACGCCGGAGGCGCAGGAAGCGATGGGCCTCACGATCAACTACTACATCAGCCAGATCACCCAACGCCGCACCCAGCCCCGCGACGACATGATCACCGCCCTGGTCGAGGCCGACATGACCACGCCGGAGGGCGAGGTCCGCAAGCTGGACGATCTCGAAGTCATGGGCATGTTGGCCCTCATCAGCAACGCGGGGAACGAGACCGTGGCCCGGATGTTGGGGTGGGCCGCGCTGGTGCTCGAAGAGTATCCCGACGCTCGCCGGGAGATGGTTGAAGACCCCTCGCTGATTCCCGCCGGGGTAGAGGAGCTCTTGCGCTTCGAGGCGCCCTCACCGATCCAGGGACGCTATGTCACCCGCGACGTGGAACTGCACGGCGTCGTTCTGCCCGAAGGTTCGACACTCGCGCTGTTGACCGGCTCCGCGGGACGCGACGAGCGCAAGTACCCCGATCCCGACACCTACGACATCCACCGCTCGATCGATCGTCACGTGACCTTCGGCTACGGCGCCCACTATTGCCTCGGCGCCGCGCTGGCCCGGATGGAGGGCGTCGTGGCGTTAGGGGAGGTGCTGCGGCGCTTCCCCACCTGGGAGGTCGACCGCTCCGCCGTCACCTACGTCGCCACCAACACAGTGCGGGGACCCTCGTCCGCGCCGGTGCGCTTCTGATCCTCATCGAGCAGGGCGGCCCATCGGCTTTTGGATCACAAGGTCGAGTTGGCGCAGTTGCAGTGCGAGTGGCATGAGCTTCACGAGATTGTCGCGGATGGCGCAGGACCGTCTGCCCTCCAGCTGACCCGCTCCTCCCCACACGCGGGAGAAGAGCATGGCGATCGCCGCATTGCGGTACCGGGACCGCCGATACGCGTGGAGCGCCGACGGGACGTCGTGCGTGCTCGAGAGGCACTGAGCGAGCGTGGTGCCATCGACGATGGCCTGACACGCCCCTTGGCCGAGATCGGGCGTCATCGGATGGATCGCGTCCCCGACGAGCACGATCGACCCGCGATGCCACGTCCGGCTCGGCCAACAGTCGTAGATGTCGTTGCGTACCAATGATTCCTTCGGCGTCGCTTTTATCACTGCGGGGATGGGATCGTGCCAGTCTCCGAACATCTCGAGCATCTGCTCCTCGTCCTCCTGCTCGCCCTCGTCCGCGTTGCGCCCGGCGTACCACAGGGTGCGGCCGGCACTCGTAGGCTGCAGGCCGAAGTGGCCCCCGCGGCCCCACGTATCCATGGCCTCGGTGACAAGAGGAACCGATCCCGCCGGCGTGATGCCCCGCCAGTTGGTGTACCCGCGATACCGGAGACGGGCTGGGCGTGCCATAGCGGCACGCACGGTCGAGTGCACCCCGTCCGCACCGATCAGCAGATCGGCCTCCGTCGCTTCTCCATTGTCGAACCAAACCCGTACCCCTGCGTTCCCCTGTTCGACACCCGCGCAACGGGCACCCAGGTGAATGGTCGCGGGATCGAGTTCACCCACCAGGAGAGCATGGAGTTCGGCCCGGTGGACCGCAATGAAGCCACCGCCCCATCGCGACTCCATGACATGCCGGGGGATGCGCAAGAGCCACTCTCCGTCGGGACGTCGCACTCCCGTCCCGACCGGGCCGCCGGACAGCGCGTGCACTCCGTCGGACATTCCGAAGGTGTCGATCGCCCGCAGGGCATTGGGCCAAAGTCCGACGCCCGCCCCTACTTCAGCGAGCTCGGGTGCCTGCTCGTAGACCTCGACCTCGATGTCGGAAGCTTTGAGGGCGACCGCTGTCGTCGCGCCTCCGATGCCACACCCGATGATGACGACCTTCAATTTCTTCATCCACCGCCAGTGTTAATCGCCCGACACGGCTGACCAAGGGGGCCACCTCGTTCGTAGCCCTCGTGGTAACACCACCCCTTGCGGCCGGGACCCCGAAAGGATGCAGATTTCCCCGCCGGTTTGGGGTATCGTCCAGGGTACCCACGACGGGCGAGGTGCTCCAGAGCGTCGGAACTACGGCGTCTGAACAAATGGAACACTCGCTGCCCGGGCAGGGACTCCCCCCCGAGCATCACGACCACTGTTTTGTTTACCGGTAGCGGTGGGCTGCCGAGAGAAAAGCTCCGTGCTCAACGACAGAAACGGGTACGACTCTTTGAAGCGTTGTTCGCGACGCACCCATCGCCTTCGCCCCTCCGCTCTGTTGGACGCAACGGCAGGCACCGTCATTCCGCTACCGGCAGCGGCACCCCTTATGACTCATGGCGGGGGATGGGCAGCCCTATGCCTCAAGGCGCCTGCTGCCGGGTGCCGCTCCTCCCGAGGAGGGTCGTCAGGGGGCGCCGCAGGCGAGGCCGGACACGAGTGGCCGGCCGACCCTTCGCCCCGTGGTAGCGCCCCAGCCACGATTGCGTTGGTCAGCCGCCCTGCGGCTGGCCTAATGGCCTTTTTCGCCTGTGCCTTTGAACCCGACAAGAGGGTGGAGTAACCGATACGGATTGTCAGGACAGCCTGTAGGGACTGCACGCGAGCGCTCAGGATTTACAGCCTTTTCTCGGCCATCTGAGCACCAAGGTCAAGGCCGTCTGCCATGTAACGTTCGGGGTTGATGGCCCGTAGCGACAACGCAGCCCCTGAGCGGGACCGGTGGCGGCACGTGCCGATGATCGGTTGGATTCGTTCCTATGAGCGTGGTTGGCTCCGAGGCGATCTCATCGCAGGGGTAGCCGTTGCGGCCCTGATCGTTCCAAAGAACCTGGGGTATGCCTCCATCGCTGGCGTGCCCGTCCAGAACGGACTCTATGCCGCCGCCGCCGGAGCGATTCTCTACGCCGTCTTCGGAACGAGCCGTCAGATCTCGACTGGACCGAGTTCAGGACTGGCGGCGGTGGCGGCCAGCGCTGTCCTGGCGGCGAAGATTACGGGGATTCAAGATATAGCGTCCTTTGTCGCCACAATCACCCTTGCGTCGGGAGTGTTGTTCCTTCTCCTGGCCGTGTTCAAAATGGGGTGGATCGCCCAATTCCTGTCTCGCGCCGTGGTCACTGGATTCCTCTTCGGAGCGGCCATCGACGTGGTGATCGGAGAGCTTCCCAAACTGACGGGGACCGATGTCACGGGCGCCAACCCGATCCAAGAGCTGCGATCCTGGTGCACGTCTCTCGGCGGCCTCAGCTGGGTGACTGTGCTTGTGGGCGTGGTTTCACTCGTCGTCGTCTTCGGATTACGCGTCATCGCGCCGCGCATTCCGGGGGCCCTTGTTCTGGTTGTCGGGGGTCTTTTGGCCTCGTGGATCTTTGACCTCGGCGCGCACGGGGTGGCCCTCGTCGGAGAGGTCCCGAGAGGGTTGCCGACAGTAAAGCTTCCTGAATGGCATTTGGTGAGTGCGCACGCGAGCACAATCGCCATAGCCGCAGTCGCCTTGGTGCTCATTGGCTTCTCACAAACAGCCGGAGACTCCCGGTCATTCGCGGCCAAACACCACTACCGAGTCGACATCAACCAAGAATCCGTCGCTCAAGGCATGTCCAACATGGGCGCCGGCCTCTTCCAGGGAATGCCGGTCTCCACGAGTCTGTCGGCGAGTTCCCTGAACGACCACTCGGGCGCCCGGTCCGGCCTCGCATCGCTGATCTCCGGGGTGGTCGTCTTGCTCACCCTGATCGTACTTGCGCCGGTGTTCTCGAAGTTGCCCAAGCCCGTGCTCGCCGCTCTCATCATCGAAGCGGTCGTCATGGGCATGATGGACCTGCCCGAAATGCGCCGTCTGGCTCGGGTGCAGCGCTTCGATTTCTGGATAGCCGTGGCGGCCATCGCCGGGACGCTCGTGTTCGGCGTTCTGGCTGGGGTGATGATTGGGATCGCGCTCTCACTGCTTTGGCTGATCTCGGTGGCCACCCGGCCTTCGATGCCCCAGCTCGCGGGGAGCCCGGAACACAGGTCTTCAGGGAGTTGGACGAGCACCCCGCCGACGAGCAATTCCCGGGGATCGTCATCCTTCGGATGGACGGAGGTCTCTTCTTTGCCACCTCCGATGCCCTCGAGGATCGGGTTCGCGAACTGGCGCTCTCCACGCGCGGAATCACCGGCATAGTGCTCGACTGCGAAGGGATCGACTTCATCGATTCGCAGGGATCGGCGAAGATGGGTGAGATCCTCGAGCTGACCAACCATGCCGATGTCACCCTTCGGCTTGCCCGGCTGAAGCCGGTCGCCTTCGAAATTCTGAGGCGGGAAGGTTTCATCGAGCGAATCGGGGCCGACCGGATCCACGGGAACGTCTATAGAGCCGTCCAGGCGGAGATGGGCGAGTCAAAGCGCGGAATTGAGCAGACTCCGTAAGGCCGACATCGGAACGTCAGTCTCGACGTCACTTCGAGATCGGATTTAGCGACCCGGAGCATCACTCACGAAGCGCCGCCTCCGAAATCGGCGGGAAGGTAGGTCGCTTACCAGCGCCGCCCGACGAGCCGCTTGCACAGCCGCTCGTCGATCACCCTCGGTCGCTATCCCTCCAGAGAGGCTTCGGGGCCAGAGCTGCTTGGTGAGAACCACGTTAATTTCGCTGGCGATCAACGTGACGCGGGCCAGCAAGGCGATCCAGACGAGGAGGCCGAATATCACGGCAAAGGCGCCGTACACGTCACTTGCTCCTCTGACCACGCGCCCGACGTAGGTGGCGCCAATGAGTTGGAGGCCCCAGAGGGCGATACCGCCGATCACTCCACCTGCGTAGAAGCTTCGCCAAGGAACATGTTCCTGCGTGAGCACGCGAAACGCTACGGTCAGCACCGCAATATTCAGACAGATGGCAAGAAGACCGCCGAACAGGCGGCCCTCCCAAGGAAGTTCGGGAAGTAAAGCCGCCAAGCTCGTGGCCGCAGTAGTGATCACTATGCCTCCACCGACGACGGCAAGCGCACCGAGGGCCCGCAGCTGAACGATGATGAAGCCGGGGCGCTGGAACGTCGGTACGCCCCATTGGAAGTTGAACGCATTCTGCGTGCGCTTGATGACAGCGAGCCCGGACCAGGTGGCAACGAGGAGGCCGACGACGAGAACCCAACCGCTGGAGTCGAGAACAGTCTGGCTCTCACGGAGCTGCGCCCCCAGCAGCGGGATCTTCGAATAGACGCTATCGAGGATCTGATCGCGGAGTTCGACGTGCCCCTTGAGCACGATTCCGAGCACCGTGACCAAAACAAGCAAGAGAGGGAAGAGGGAGATAAAGCCGAAGTAGGAGAGCAGAGCTCCATTGTCTCGTCCGCCGTCCTCCCGATAGCGCAGGAGCACGGCTACAAGAAAGGATGCTCGTCGGTGCTTCTGCTGCCAGACATCAATGCGTTTGAGCAACCGACGGCCGCGGGTCTCCTCGACGTCGCCCGTCGACGTCCGTGGTTGGATGGATCTCGACATCTCGAGGGATGCTCAGGTCTACAGTTGGTCGTCGCTGGGTGACTTCAGGCGCCAGAGATTCCAAGGCCAGACCCCATCTATTTCCACCTCGAGGGCGAAGCTCAGGACGATTCGGATGAGGACGATCAGTCCCAGTACGGCGACGCTCTTCAGGGTCGTCTCGACGATGATTGTCCGGACGATGTCGCCCACGATGAGAACCTCGAGGCCCAGAAGGATCGACTGGCCGAGACGCTTGCGGAGCTGCCGGTACGCGCTATCTTGACGCTGACCGGCCTGAACAATTGTTATCAAGTAGGTCGTAAGGGCCCAGAACCCGCCGACGATCATGATCGCCGCACCAATGGCTTCGACAACCTTCACGATGTCGTTGATGAGATTGTCGTAGGTCATGGGTAAACAATGCCACGGTCATTTCGTGGGGTCCGCAGGACTGGACGTACGGAATCAGCCGTCTGCAAGAAGAGTTCATTTCGGAGTGCTGAAGCTCTGACCAGCCACTATCTCGCGCCCGGAGGCGACACAAGTGTCAGCGAGTAGTGCGACGCACAATGACGACGTGACCTCGCGCGCCACACCAGAAATGCCGACCGTTCAAGCCAGGGGCCGAGCGCGGCCCGGTGCCACGGTGCGCGCAAGAATGCCGAGCGTCGCGCGGAGCGCGCCCTTCGGGAATGACCGGGAAAATGGAAGCGTCTTTCCAGCTCTGGTCGACAGACGACCAGTCATAGTACGAGGTGACAAGCGTCCCCTCGTCTATCGGCTCCAGCTTGTAGCCGTAAACATGGCCGAGGTTGAGCTGACCTTCGATCTTCCACGCGATCTCGCGGTCCGGCTCCAATGTCACGATCCTCACGGTGACGTCGTAAAGCCCAAGCGGGTGATCATTGAGCGCCTCGCGGTCCATGTGCACGACGAAGGAGTCGCCGACAGATGTGACCGGATCGCCCGTGGCATCCATCAGCATGCCCGAACTATCGATGGCGACATGGCCGTGGGGATTGGTCAGCACCCCAAAGATCGCCGCTGGGTCAGCCGCAATTGCCCGTTGGACCTCTAACCGTTCTGCCACGATTGCCATCATGGCACGCTCCGGTATGGCGCTGTAGGAGCGAGGTCTCGCCCCATTGCGGCATCTGGCGGTCAGTGAGGGACACTCCCGATGAAGGACCAGATTGAGAGAATCATGCGCCCCCTCTCGCTTTCCAGATGTCTTGGCACGTTGGGGTTGGGGAAGAGAACCTCATGGATGAACGCCACTCCGAGAAAGGGGCTGCCTTCCATATCTGCCGTCGCTACTTCCAGGGACAAGGAGATCAGGGCATCGAGGACATGGTGGGTTCTCACGTCGTTCCATCCAAGGGATCTCTCCGAGGATGAGATGGGCTCCTTGAAGAGGGCGATGGCAGCTTTCACCATCGCAGAGAGTTGATCGAGAGCCAGTCGTACCTGCACCGGGTCGGGCGGGAGGCGCTGGGGATGGGGACCCACCCAGCGCGGCGTGGGCGGTCTGGGAACGTTGCGCTCGTCGAAGTACCTCTGCATCAGTTCGTCGTTCTCACCTGATCTCGGCGTGACCTTTGTAGACGCGGTCATGGACCGGATAACCACGAGTCTGATGTTCATCGAGGTGCTGGAGCATGTCGTCGGTCGTGAAGCACTCGAATACGGAGTCGTCGTTGAGTGAGCAACCGCAGCAATGCAAATGGCGGCCATCTCGACCAAGTGAGACGGTCAGATCGCCATCGCCGCGTCCACCCCAGGCATAGGTCGTTCGTATTTCCTCATCGATCTCGTCGCACCTCGCGAGCAAGTCGTCGTAGCAGGTATTCGGCACCCAATGGCCAACGGCTCGATGCTCATCGAGGTGTTGCCTCATCGCATGGGCGGTTTCCGTCTCGGTCCTCTCATCCTTGCTGAGGGCACATCGAAGACAAACCAGGCGCATGACGTGGAGGCTCCAGATGAGCTCCACATCGCTGTCTGGATCCGAGGCGTCGGAGCCAAAACGCACAGTCCCAGGTTAACGAAGACGAGGTCACAATTGTAGATTCGAGCTCCATGACGACTCGACACAGCCGGTAAGTTCGTCATTGTCGGCCATCGTCGACCAAGCCGCGGCGGACAAGCTCTGAACGAGGCGACCCGTCGTCAGATGATGGCAATGGTGGCCTGGTCCTCCTGGCCATCGAAATAGACGTCGAGGACCTGACTGAACAACGGCTCCTCGGGCGCGGCCCGGGAGAAGAGCGTCATCGACGAACGCAACTTCTGCGCGTCGATCGCTCCGAATATCTGCACGGCCATCCGACCGGCCGAGCGGGCCAGAATCCCCGCACATTCGACGAGACGTGGACCGAGGACGGGGTGGGAAAGATAGGCCCTCGCCTCGTCCACCGAGGTGATGGCGTACTTTTTCGAGGTCGGGCTCTGCCCGAGTCCGGCCACCTGCGGAAAGACGAACCACATCCAGTGGCTCACCTTCTGCCCCTGGCGGAGCTCCGCCGTCACCCGGTCGTAGGTGCCCCCTGCATCCTGCGCCGCGACAAAACGCTGGAGGTCGTAGTGGTCATCCACTCCGTTCTGGTCAGCGCGATTGCTGCAACTCGACGACCTGGCCGTTGGGGTCGCTGATCCAGATCTGCACCACGTCGCCCTGCGCCCCCTCGATGTACTCGATGCCCGCTGCCTCCAGTTCCTTGCGTGCCGCGTCGAGATCGACTACCCAGAGACACCAGTGCGGGGCCGACGGATCGGGCAGGTGACCCGACTCCGCGGCGTCGACGAGATGGAGTTGCGCGTCGCCCAATCCCAGCCACGTTCCGTTGACCCCGGGAATCTCGGGGCGGGGGAGCTCCGAGAGCTCGAACAGATCTTCGTAGAACCGCCGGGTGGCGTCGAGACGTCCGTGACAGTTCACGCTGACATGCTGCACTCTGACTACCTTCACGATGGACCCTCTCCGTGTGTCGGCGACCACGATACTTCGGCAAGGATTCACGGGCTCGTCCTTAAGCTGCAGCCATGACCACCATCGCCTTGACTGATCCGGAGCGGGAGTATCTGCAGAACCAACCGCTCGGCCGTCTTGCCACTGTGGACGCGCACGGCGCCCCCAACAGCCCGGTCCGTCTCTTCGACGAAGCGACCGGCGAGATCGTCATCGGCGGGGGCGCCATGGGCGCAACCCGAAAGTTCCGGAACGTACAGGCCAACGCCCGGGTGGCCCTCGTGATCGACGACCTGGTGTCGCGGGATCCCTGGACGGTGCGGGGTCTCGAGATCCGGGGCACCGCGGTAGCCCTCTCCGACGTCGATCCGCCCGTCCCGTTCATGAGTCGTGAGGTGATCCGGATCACCCCGACGTGGGTCGCCGCCTGGGGTCTCGACCCCGACGTGCCCGGCAAGGGACATCCGCCGGGGGAGCTGAACCGGGAGCTCCCCGCGGTGGCGGCCTACAGAGCGGGAGCTTCGGGTGGCGCCAGGTCGTCCTCGTCCTCTCCCGCCCATCCGGCCGGGGGATCGCTGGCGGGGATCGACTCCTCGCTCGCCTCGTCGATTCTCTCATCGTCGCTCATGACCACCATTGAAGCTTAGGAGCGGCCACTCCCGCGATAGCGTTCTTTTCGAGATGCCTTCGGAGAAGCGGACCATCGAGGCAGCCGGCCGGAGCATCGAGATCTCCAGCCCCGACAAGGTCTATTTTCCCGAGATCGGGGCCACCAAATTCGACCTGGCCTCCTATTACGTCGAGATCGGTGACGTGCTGTGCCGCATCGCTGCGGGTCGACCTGCACTCCTCGAGCGCTTCCCCGACGGGGCCGGAAAGAACTCGTTCTTCCAAAAACGGGTCCCGAAGAACGCCCCCGACTGGCTCGAGACCACCGACGTCACCACCCCGAACGGCACGCGTTCCAATGCTCTGGTGGTGGCCGACATCGCCCACGTCCTGTGGGCGGTCAACCTGGGCTGCCTCGGGTTACACCTGTGGCCGTATCGAGCCGACGATCCCGATCACGCCGACGAGCTCCGCATCGACCTCGACCCCCAACCCGGTGTCGGATTCGACGAGGTCCGCCAGGCAGCTGGTCACGTGCGCACCCTGCTCGATGAGCTCGGCATCGTCGGCTACCCCAAGACCTCGGGCAATCGGGGCGTCCATGTGTACGTGCGCCTCGTACCGCAATGGAACAGCTTCGACGTCCGCGCCGGCGCCATCGCCCTGGCCCGGGAACTCGAACGACGCCATCCCGCGTTGATCACGGCGCAATGGTGGAAGGAGGAACGGGGGGAGCGGGTGTTCGTCGACTTCAATCAGAATGCTCCGCACAAGACCGTCTTCGGCGCCTGGTTCGTCCGGCCGAGGGTCGGCGGCCAGGTCTCGACGCCGCTCAGTTGGGACGAGGTCGCATCGGTCCAACCCGAAGAGCTCACCCTCCGCACCGTCCCTGCACTCGTCGCGCGACGGGGAGACCCGTGGTCCGCCATGGTGGAGAAGCCGCAATCGCTCCAGCCTCTGCTCGAGCTGGCGGCGCGTGACCGGGAGAACGGCCTGCACGACGCCCCGTGGCCCCCCGAATACCCCAAACAACCCGACGAGCCGCCCCGCGTGGCGCCCAGTCGGGCCAAGAAAGGATGACCGGCATGGACCCGCGCGCCGCACTGCAGCGCATCGCCTATCTGCTCGAACGCGACGGCGCCGAGACCTACAAGGTCCGGGCCTTCCGCCATGCCGCCTCGGCCATCGCCGAACTGTCCGACGACGATCTGGCGTCCATGACGCTGGCCGGGCTGCAAAGGATCCCCCAGGTCGGCAAGACGAGCGCCCAGGTGATTGCCGAGGCGCTGGCCGGAAAAACCCCGGCCTACCTCCAGAAGCTGGGGGAGCATGACCTCGCCCCCCTGAGTGCCGAGGCGACGCAGTTGCTCGACCAGCTGCAGGGTGACTGCCACAGCCACTCGGACTGGTCGGACGGTGGCAGCCCGATCCGTGAGATGGCCGAAGCGGCGCGGGAACTGGGCCACGCCTATTGGGCGTTGACCGATCACAGCCCACGACTGACGGTGGCCCACGGTCTCAACCCCGAGCGGTTGCGGGCGCAACTCGAGATCGTCGAACAGCTGAACGAGGAAATGGCGCCGTTCCGCATCCTGAGCGGCATTGAGGTCGACATCCTCGAGGACGGGGCGCTGGACCAGGACGAGGATCTTCTGGCGCAGCTCGATGTCGTGGTGGCCAGCGTGCACTCCAAACTCCGGATGGACGCTCCCGAAATGACCGCGCGCATGCTGCGGGCCATCGAGAGCCCGCATACGGACATTCTCGGGCACTGCACCGGTCGGATCGTGGTCGGGCGAGGTCGCCCCGAGTCCAGCTTCGACGCCGAGGCCGTGTTCGAGGCCTGCGCACGGACGGGCACCGCGGTCGAGATCAACTCGCGCCCCGAACGCCTCGACCCACCCGACGACCTCCTTGCCCTCGCCCTCGCTCTGGACTGCGTCATGGTCGTCGACACCGACGCGCATGCGCCGGGCCAACTCGAATGGCAGCGCTTCGGGTGTGAGAAGGCAGTGGCGACCGGGGTGTCCGAAGAACGGATTATGAACACCCGACCGATGGACGAGTTTCTGGCGTGGACCGCGGGTCACAGCCGATGACACTTCCCGTGCGACCTCCGGTGTCCCCCATGTTGGCCAAGCTGGTCCGTGAACTCCCCGAGCAGGAAGGGCTCTCCTACGAGCCCAAATGGGACGGGTTCCGCTGCATCGTCTTCCGGGACGGCGCCGACGTCGTGCTCGGCAGTCGCAACGAAAAGCCGTTGGACCGTTACTTCCCCGAGTTACGCCGCGACTTGCTGGAGAATCTGCCGAACCGCTGCGTCGTCGACGGGGAGATCGTCATCGCTGGACCGTCCGGGCTCGACTTCGATGCCCTGACCCAGCGCATCCACCCCGCCGCCTCGCGTGTCGCCCTGCTCGCCGAGACGACGCCGTCCTCCTTCGTCGCCTTCGACCTTCTGGCCGTGGGCGACAAGGATCTGCAGGGCGAGTCCTTCGTCGCCCGGCGCCTCGCCCTCGAAGAGGCCCTCGGCAACGCGGAGCCCCCCATTCACCTCACACCCGCCACCCGTAGCCCTGACGTCGCGCGCGACTGGTTCTCCCGCTTCGAGGGAGCGGGGCTGGACGGGGTGATCGCCAAGGCTGGCGATCTCCGGTACCAGCCGGGCAAGCGGGTCATGCTGAAGGTCAAGCACGAACGGACCGCGGACTGCGTGGTCGGGGGGTTCCGCGAGCACAAGGACGGTGGCGTCGGCTCACTGCTGCTGGGGCTCTTCGACGCAGACGGCGTTCTCCATCACGTGGGCGTCGCCTCGGGTTTCAGCGTGGCCAAGCGGGCCGAATTCGTCGAGGAGCTCGCCCCGTTCCAGGCTCGGGCCGCGGCTGACCACCCCTGGATGGAGGCGGACGGCGACCCCACACAACGGGTCCCGGGGGGGCAGAGCCGTTGGAGCGCGGGCAAGGACCTCAGTTGGACCCCGCTGCGGCCCGAGCTCGTGGCCGAGGTCTCCTACGACCACCTGCAGGGCGACCGCTTCCGCCATGCCACGTCGTTCAAGCGGTGGCGGCCCGACCGGGAGCCCGAGTCGTGCACCTACGCCCAGCTCGACACGCCGCTGCCCAGCGAACTGGCCGACGTCTTCGGTCTTTAGCGGGTTGCACCCGCCATCTCGACCGTGGCGAGCTCGAGCGGCAGGTTGTACCACTTGATCACATTGTTCCGCCCGATGGCGATCTGATCCTCGAGGGAGACCCCGTCGAATTGTCGTTCGAGCACGGCGGCGGAATCGGGCCAGGCGCCATCGAAATGCGGGAAGTCCGCACCCCACATCAGGTTCGCCCGGCCGATGATCTCCCGATTGACGATCGCCGTGCGATCGCGCATGAAGGTGCAGGCCACGTGGTCATGGAAGATCTGGCTCGGCAGGCGGCCCGAGGTAATGCCGGCCGCCTCCCCGTTGACCGGCGCCCAGAGCTTGTCGTGGGTCCAGCGGTCGTCCATCCGCTCGAGCACCGCGAGCGCCCAGGAGGCGTCGTTCTCCACCGAAAGCACCTTGACCTTGGGGTGACGATCGAAAAGTCCTGAGAAGATCATGGACGTGATGGCGTACATGGTCGGCGTGAAGACACAACTGAAGTCGACGAACCTGCTGCTCGTGTTCGTCCAGCTGGTCTCGGTCGCCGCCACGTGGAGACTGATCGGCACCTCCAGCGCCTCCACTGCCGACCAGAACTTCTCGAATCTGGCGTCGCCGTAGCTTTCGCCCGACCGCTGCCCGATGCTGATCATGGCGCCGCGCAATCCCATGGCCACGCAACGCTCGAGCTCGCTGACGCTGCGGTCGATGTCGTCGTCGATGGCGACCATCGCCACGCCGAACAACCGGGTCGGGGCCCCTTTGCAATGCTCGGCCAACCAGTCGTTGAAGGCACGGAAACAGGCATACCGGAACTCGAGATCCTTGAGCCCGAAGAGGCCCAACCCGACCGTCGTGTAGAGGATTTCGGCCTCCATCCCTTCGCGATCGAGCTCGGCGGCCCGGGCGGCGGGGTCGTAGGCCCCTTCGGGTACGTTGACCCAGCGCCCTTCCAGACCGAAGAGCGTGTCGGGGTTCGCATACTTGGGTTTGGTGGCCAGGAGTCCGACCAGGCTCGCAGAGTTGCTCGCCCCGTCAATGATGTAGGCGTCACCCTTCTCCCGGCTCTCCAGGTGCGGGGCACGGTCGCGGAACTTCTGGTCGATGCGGGTCGTCCACAGATCGGGTGGCTCTGCGATGTGCGAATCGGCCGAAATCAATCTGAACGGGAGCGTCATGCTGCCTTCCCTCCTCTTGCACTGCGTGTGCTGCGTGCAGCCACTTTTGCTTTTGCTTTTGCCGGGTTCTTGCTGGTCATTCGGAGAATTCGAAGAGGAGACCCCGGTTGTCCTCGGGTCTGATGGCGAGTGTGTCGGGTGCGTCGCCGGGCTGCAGGGTGATACCCCGCTCGGCGAAGTAGGACTGTGCTTGTTCCAGGCTCCGTACGGCGAACACGGTGGAACGCAGGCCGTCTCCGTACCGGGCGTGGTGGCGCTGCATGACGCCGTCCTCGAGCGGGGTCACGAGCTCGGCCACCGTGCCGGCCACATCGAGCCCGACGACGCGCGCACCGACCTTGGGGCGGGGTTCTTCGTAGAGGACGGCGGCGCCGAGGAAGTCCTGGAAGAACCGCTGCGCGGCGTCCATGTCGGCGACGACGATGCTGTAGCCCTTCAGGCCGCTGCAGCCGAGGGGGTGCTCGTCCCGCCAGTATTCGACGGGGGTGATCGGCTCGAGGTACCCGTTCGGAATCCCCTCGGTGTGAAAATTGCGGTGATAGAACTCGATCCCGAGTCCGAAGGTGTCGGCCGGGTGCGTGTAGAACGCGACGTCTATATCGCCGACGACGCGGATGCCCCGGGCCTGCAGTGCGTTGCGGGCCTCGCCCACATCGGGGACCTGGTATTCGAGGCCGTTGTAGTTGGGTCCGAAGCGAGCGTGGAGGAGAAAGCTCTCGGGTACGAAGAGCTCGAAAATCACGGTGCCGATGGCGATCAGAATGTATTCGGATTCCGGCATGTCGAGGAGGAACTGCGCCCCGTAGAGGTCGCAGAAGTGGGCGAGGCTCTCGTCGCGGTCCTCGACCAGCGCGTTGAGATGGTTCACGTGCAGACAATTGATCATTCCGACATCGACCTTCCCCCCGCGTTGGCACAACGTGAAGCTGCCACGAGCGTAGCCAGCCTCACCCGGCGCCGTCAGGTTGCGGTGTGGAACGGGGCTGACGCTGGATGGCCCGATCCTCTCCTACCACCCCGTACCAGCGATTATTGAACCATTCAGTCTGGTGCCTGCCATCGACCCATCATTTGGAGCGTCTCCATAGGGATAGATCTGACCCGTCGTCGATGCCACCCAATAACCATTGCCGTCCGCGGTGGCAAAGATCGTGGACGCGTAGTTGAGCCCTCCGAGGGTCCCGCCGGGACTGCCGAAGTTACGAGCATCCCCGAAGTTGTAGACGGTTCCGTTGGCCACGACGATCCAATAGCCGTTGCCATCCGGGGTACGCACGGCCGAGGTGACCGGCGAACCCACGTTCCCAGGTGCTCCGAAGTAGGAAGCATCACCGAACGTGTAGACGGCCCCGGTGTTCGTGACCAGCCAATAGCCATTTCCGGTGGCGTCCGGCATCACTGCGACGGCGGTCCCGGAGCACCCGCCGATCCCGGGGCAGGAGCCGGCGAACCTCGCGTCGCCAAACGCAAACACACCACCGTCTGCCGCGACCATGAAGTAGCCCCCGCCATCAGGGGACGGCACCATACCGACGATCGGTGCATTGAGACTGTTCGGAAGTCCCGAGCCGGCGGGGTGAAGTCCGATTCCCGGAATAGATCCGAAGAAGCTGGAATCACCGAAGCTGAAGATGCCGCCATCGGAAGCCACCAACCAATATCCCCCGCGGTCCCCCGTGGGAGTGATCCCGACCACTGGGCGCTGCAAATGCAGATTGCCCGTCGAACCATAGAACTGCGCGGACCCAAACGTGAATATCCCACCGTCGGATCCAACCAACCAGTAACCGTGGGGCGGTGTGGGCGGCGGCGCAGGTGCAACATAGGTGAACTCGTCGGCCAGGACCTGCGGGCTGGCCCCTCCCGGCGTCGTCACCACGACATCGACGGCGCCGGGACTCCCCGGTGGTGCGATTACCGAAACGGAACCGTCCGCGTTCACGTATCCGCTTGCCTCTACTCCTCCGAACGTGACCGCCGTCGCTCCATACAAATAATTGCCTTCAATGGTGACCTGCGTTCCACCGGCGGTAGTACCCGATGCGGGAGTAACGGATGTCACGCTGGGTCTGGGGGCGCCGAAAAGGACTGAGAATGAACCTGCAACGAGGTCCGTCGGATAGGCCACGATCGTTCCTGCACTGTTGACCATTACCACGTCAGTCAGGCTGGTCGCCGAAAGATCCGCTCCGCTCACCCCGAGAGAAGTGAAGCTCGCGGAACCGAAGTTCGCCAACGTGGACTGGGAGCCGTTGATCGTCGGGGCCTCTTGGATCCATTCAGCCGAAAGCGCCGAAGCTGCATACGCAAAAGCATGCTGATAGGTCCAGTTTTCGGTCTGGTCTTCGATGGTGATCGTCCAGACACCGGGCGAGTTCTCGGCGATCGACGCAAGGATGACATCCCCCGGCGAAACGGGACCCGAGATGGTCACACTGTTCGCGGGCAACATTTCGTACCAGGCGAAGTACGACGTCGCACCGCCGGCGGTGACTTCGCTCGTGCCAGTCTGGACGAGATCGCTTTCGGAGACGCCCCCGATGCCGACCCATTCCGACGAATACTCGGCCGCCTGTGACGGTTGAACCGATGGAACGGTCCATTGGCCGTCCGCGACACTGAACGTCGTGCCGGTGTCTATCCAACCTGCCCAGTTGGTGGTGGCAGCGGGTCCCTGGACTTCGGGCTTGGTACTCCCGATGAAGTTGGGACGATGACCGTTGAACCACTGCACGGGCGACGGTCCAAACGGCGCGGCGTGGCCACCTGATCCGACGTGCACCGTAGAGGCACCCGGTTGTACCTGGCTGCCGGCCGCTAACGCAGGTCCCGACGCGGTGGCGGATGAGGGGGCGCTCGTCAGCACGATCCCAACCGAACAGACGATTGTCAGCGCAGCGAGAAATCTGGGGACCGTCATTGCATGCTCCGACCTCTGCGCCTCTACCGACTCGAGATTGCGAACGATAGACCGGCCTGCATGGACGGGAGGGGGTGTGCGGTCGTCAGCCCGCCCGGTGCTCGTGCACCTTGTCGCGCAACGCTCCGGCCCGCTCCGCTCCCGCCGAGAGCAACGGATCCGTTCCTTCGCGCAGCGCCGTCAGGGCCGGTTCGGCGCCCTCTCTCAGGGCCTTGGCCACTGTGCGGGCGTTCTCATTGGCGTGGCGGATGTGCGGTGCGGCGAGGGCCACCCCGGTCGTCGCGACGTCGGCCAGGGCGCGATTGGCCCGGTGGCCGCCTCGTAGTGCCGCTTTGTTGGCCTGGAGCGCGGCCTTCCTGGCCTTGCGCCCCGTTGCCGCCGACTTCGACGAAAGCGCGTGCGCGCTGTCAGTGGCGTGCCGGAGCGAGGACCCGGACAGCGCCAGGCCCGACGCGGCTGCGCTCGAGAGCAGGTGATCGGCGTTGTGCGCACCGCGCAGGGCAGCCCTGTTGGCCCGGGCCACGGCTTTTTGGGCCTTGCGGCGACCGCGGCGGCTGGCGGCGACCGCTTTCTCGGAGCCTCTCTGGGCATGGGAGCCCGTGGCAACCCGACCCAGAGCGACGGTGTGGGACACCCGCTTCGCGCCCTGTTGCGTGCGCCACGCCAAGGAGGGGGCGCCCTCGGTGTCCACGGCGGCCAAAATCAACCCACCCAGCAGACCGAGGTTCTTGAAGAAGTGGACGCGCTGCTGGGCCCGGATCTGCTCGTCCGGCTCCTCCCAGAATCGGTGCGCCGCATAGGTCGTGGGGATCACGGAGCCGATCAGGGCCAGCGCGGCCAGTCGACGGATCCGGCCGGTCGCCAGGAGGACACCCCCGGCGAGCTGCACCATCCCGTTGAACCGCACCAACGAAGCCGTGTCCTTGGGCAGCGAGGGCACCAGCGTCCTCAGCTGGTCCGTGACCCCCTGGGCGGTCGCCACCTTCGTTTCGGGATGCCGGATGGAGTCGAGCCCACCGGCAATGAACATGGAGGCCACGAGGGGACGGGCAACTGCGCGCGAAAGAGTCATAACGCAGTATTACCCCGCCGCCGGCTCTTTACGCCTGATCTCTTCTGATTGCGACGGCCCCAGGTGGGTAGGGGAGAGGCAACGAGAGAAAAAGGAGCGCACATGTCTGCTACCGACAAGGTGAAGAACGCAGCACAGGAAGTAAAGGGCGACGTCAAGGAAGCCGCAGGTAAGGCCACCAACGACCGCAGCCTCCAGGCCAAGGGCAAGGCCGACCAGGCAGCCGGCAACCTCAAGCAGGCGGGCGAGAAGGTCAAGGACGCCGTCAAATAGGAGAACGCTCCAGGTGCCGCCTTGTGGTGCCAGGCGGCACCTGGAAGCGCCCTTGCGCACCAATTGCAGCATTTGCGGATAGACAATGCGAGATGGATGCCCGCCCCGAGAACCCATTCCTGGCGCGGTGACCGGTCTGGCTGGCCGTGCAGTCTGATCCCCAGGAACCTGTTCTGCAGGAACTGAGCACCTCTCCGGGCATCGACCGGGTCAGACGACCCACCGACGCCCTGCTGGGGGTACTGGCCGCAGCCATCGTCGCGATCGAGTTCGCCCTCATTCTGGCGCTGCCGGCCGGGAGTACCGAGCTGGCCAACGACGTCTCCAGCTGGCTGCGTCATATCCCTCGCTGGCTGTCGTCCGCGGCCGAGGTCGCCACCACCATCGGCTGCATCGCCCTGGTCGTCGTGGCCCTGGTGAGTCTCTTCCGCACGGACATCCGCAGTGCCCGGAACGCTATTGCCGCCGCCTTCCAGGCGGCGGCTGTGGGGATCGTCGCCGCCAGCGTCTGGCACGGGGAGCACGGATCCGTGCCCCGGGCCGTGCTCCACGGCAGCAACCCGTCGATCCTCATCCTCGACACCTCACTCATCGCATTTCTCGTCGCCAGCGATCTGGCCCGGCGTTCGCGCTGGTCGCACTGGTGCGTCCTGGCGGGCGCCGGCATCCTGTTCGCCGGGGTGGCGGTCGATGCCCTGACCCCGTTCGCCCTCGGGGTCGCACTCTTCGGCGGTCTCTTTTTCGGGTGGGGCGTGCGGTGGTGCCTCGGCGCGGCGTCGGTCCGGCCGAGCACCCGGGAGCTCATCAGGTGGCTCGCCGAGTGTGGCCTCACGGTCACTGCGCTCGAGGTGGTGAACTCCGACACGGCGCGCCTGGCCGGCGCGCTCGCCGATGGGCGCTCCATCGATGTGCGGCTGGCCAATCGCGACACCAGAGGGGCGGGGCTGGCCCGGCGGCTGTGGACGCGGATCCGCCTGCGCCAGGTCGTCGCCCACCACGTCGCCCTGAGCTCACGGGCGCAGCTCGAACAGCTCTCGCTGGCGTGCTTCATGGCCGGCAGCGCCGGTGTGCTCAGCCCGTCCGCGCTGCTGCTGCGAGAAATGCCGGCCGAGACGCTCGTGCTCGTCATGGCCACCCCGCACAAATCGCCGCCCAGCACCGAATGGAACCTCGAGAGCGCGAAGGCGTTGTTCCGCGCGTTGCGCGAACTCCACGATGCGGGGGTGGCCCATCGCGACCTGCGGGCCGAAAACCTCGGCGTCAGCCACGGGTCGGCCGTCTTCTTCTCCCTCGACGCGGCGCTCCCGGGTGCGGGCGAGCTCGTGCGCCGGCTCGATGTCACGCAACTGCTGACCACCCTCGCCCGCACCGTGGGACCCGCCGATGCAGTCGCGGCACTCCGCGCCGCCTATGCGCCCAAAGACGAAGAAGCCGTGCTTGCCATCCTGCAACCGCTCGCCCTCGCCCCCTGGGGTTGGGCCTCCATGCGCGAGGCCCGCGGGACCATCACCGACATCCGCCGCGAGCTGGTGGGTGAGGACGAGGACACGGTGGCTCACGTCACGCGCCTCGAGCGGTTCCGCTGGCGCACCGTGCTCAGTGCGGTCGCCCTCACGGTCATCGCGTTCTTGTTCATCGGGCAATTCTCCAAGGTCGATCTCTTCGGGGCCCTGCGCAAGACGAACCTCGGGTGGTTCGCCGTCGCCCTGTTCGGATCCGCCATCACCTACTTCGCCGCGGCCCTGAATCTGGCGGCGTTCGTCCCCAAGCGCCTCTCGATGGTGCGCGGGTTCCTCGTGCAGCTTTCGACCGCGTTCATCGGCGTGGCCATGCCGCCGACGGTCGGCCACGTTGCGGTCAACGCGCGCTATCTGAGTCGTCAGCATGTCGACGAGAGCTCCATCGCCGCCGCGGTGGCGCTTTCACAAATCGTCAACGTGGTCACCACCATCCCTCTCCTGATCGCTTTCGGATTGCTGACGGGATCAGGCATCAGCCGTTTCAAGATCGTGCCCGGCGCCGATCTCTTCATCGGACTGGGCGCAATCGCCTTTGTCATCGGGATCGTGCTGCTCATTCCCCAGACGCGGGCCCGGTTCGAGCAAACGGTGTGGCCGCGCATTCAGAACGTGTGGCCGCGCTTGCTCATCGCGGTCTCCCAACCGTCCCGGCTGGCCGTCGCCGTCGGAGCGAACCTGCTGCTCACCTTCGGCTATGTCCTGGCGTTCCTCGCCGCGCTGAGCGCGCTCGGGGCCCACCCGGCCATTCTCCCCGCCGCCATCGTCTATCTCGCCGGCAACACCGTCGGTTCGTTTGCCCCGACCCCCGGCGGTCTCGGTGCGGTGGAAGCCGTCCTGACCGCCGGCCTCACGGCTCTGGGCATACCGGCCCACGAGGCGATCCCGGCCGTGCTCATCTTCCGCATCGCCACCTTCTGGTTGCCGATTCCGGCCGGGTGGGTTGCCTACAAGGGCTTGTTGCACAGTGGAACCCTCTAAAAAAGCCTGGTAAACCGTATACTTCTCCCGATGGAGGCAGATCAGGATCCGGTCGGGCCTGATGGTGCCTCCTCGGCCAAGGCGCAGGCGCTCGACCTGTTGCGATCGGTCGGTCGACATCCCATCGTCCGGAATTTCCCCGAAGGCGTCATCATCGTGTTCGACGAGGGGCTGCGGTACATCTGCGCAGGCGGAGCCGGCCTGAGCATCGTCGGGCTCACCCAGGACACGATCGAAGGCAAGACCATCTACGAGGTCTTTCCGCCGGAGGTCTCCTCGCTTCTGGAGGGTCCCTATCGCCGGGCGTTCGAAGGCCACGAGGCGACGCTGGAGATCCGCTTCGGCCGGCGGACCTTCCTGCACCGCCTGGCGCCCCTTCCCGACGCAACGGGAGCGATCGTGGCGGGGATCGGTTTTGCGCTCGACATCTCCGAAGCGCGCGACGCCGAGGCGGCCTTGCGCGCCTCAGAAGTGAGCCTCCGGGAAGAACAGCGCCGGTTGCGCGAGGCCGAGGCGATCGGCCACGCGGGCTCGTGGGAGTGGGACATCGTCAACGACGTGATCACCTGGTCCGAAGGTCTGTTCGCCCTGCATCGACTCAATCCGACCGCGTTCGAGGACGGCTACGGCCAGGCCGCGTCCCGGGTGCATCCCGACGATCGGGAGCTGGTGGACGAGGCCATGGCGGCCATGCGGCGCAACGAGTCCGTCCGATTCCGCTACCGGATCTTGCGGGCCGGCGACGGGGAGGTGCGATGGTTCGACTCGCGGGGCGCGCCGTGTTCGAAGAGGGAGAGCTCGTGCGCCTCATCGGCGCCGTGGCGGACGTCACTGATCAGGTCATGGCCGAAGCGGAGGTGACGCAGGCCAATGCATTCCAGCAGGCTGTCATCGCAGCATCCCCGGACTACACCTTCATTTCGAATATCCACACCGGTACCTTCGTGTACGGGTCGCGTGACCGCGACCTCCTCGGGCGCACCATCGATGAGACGGAGTCATTGGGCGCCGGGGCGATCGCCACCATCGTGCATCCGGACGACCACGAGGCGTTGCGCACGATGAACGTCGAGGTGGCCCAACTCGCCGACGGACAGGTCCTCGAGGTCCGTTATCGGCTACGCCATATCGACGGGGGCTGGCACTGGTTCAGTCGCCGCGTCGTCCCGTTCCGGCGCGACGCCGACGGTGCGGTCGTGGAGATTCTCGGCGTCCTGCGTGAAATCACCGATGTGGTGGCGGCCGAACAACAACTCTCGCATGATGCGCTGCACGACAGCCTCACCGGGCTCCCGAACAGGGCGTTGCTCCTCGACCGGCTGGAGGCGGCGCTGACCCGTTCGGCCCGCGAGGGCGCGGAGATCGCCGTCCTCTACTGCGACCTCGACGGGTTCAAGCAGGTCAACGACACGGCGGGCCACGCGGCGGGCGACGCCGTCCTGGTCGAAACAGCCCAAAGGCTGCAACATGCGCTTCGGGCCGGGGACACCATCGCCCGGGTCGGGGGCGACGAGTTCGTGCTCGTTCTGGAGCCATGGAGCCGGCACGACACGGACCGCCAGCAGGGTGCCGATGCGCCGGATGCCATAGACGTACGGGCATTGACGGTCAGCGTCGCCCGAAGAGTCGTCGACGCGCTCCGTGCGCCCTACGTCGTGTCCGGAACCGTCCACGAAATTTCGGTGAGTATCGGCATCACGTACCCGACGGCGACCGCACCCGATCTCACTGCGCACTCGGTCATACAGACGGCCGACGCCGCCATGTACGACGCCAAACACAAGGGGAAAAACCAGTTTGCGGTCTCGGCCCGGCATTGATCACTGCGGTTGCGGCGCCAACTCCGTGCCCAACCTGACCAGAAATTCAACCTGGGCCGCCACAAGACGGACCGACGCCTGCGGCAGTGTCATCCACTCGGCGCGGTCGACTTCTGGGAACTCCTGCATCGTGCCCGACCTGGGGGGCCATTCCATCTCGAACCGGTTGCTCACCATTCCTTCGATCTGCAACGTGTCCGACAGCACCGCCCACGCCCGGACGTACTTGCCGCCGGACTGACGAATGGTCCCCAGGTCGAGCCAGGGCCCCGCGGGCACCGGCAGGCCGAGCTCCTCGGTGAACTCGCGGGCCGCAGCCTGTTCGGGGTCCTCGTCAGGTCCGTGTTCGCCCTTGGGGACCGACCACGCGTGCTCGTCCTTGTTCTTCCAGAAGGGCCCACCGGGGTGGACGAGCAGCACGGAAAGCGAACCGTCCTCTTCGACCCGGTACGGCAGGATCCCGGCGCTCAGCTTCGGCATGCACCTGCATTCTGGCTCCCTTGCCGCCGCCTGTCACGCACCGGGTGACCGGGGAGCGCTACTTCACGGGGAGCACTACTTCACGATGATGGAGCCCATCATGTACTGATGGATGTTGCAGATGTAGTGGTAGGTCCCCGGCTTCATGGGCGCGGTGAACGTCTTCGTTTGGTTCTGATCGATGTCGCCCGTGTTGAACTGCCCTCCGGTGGCCGTAAGGGTATGCGTCGCTGAGTCCTTGTTGGTCACGCTGACGGTGCCGCCGGGAGCGACGGTGAGCGACATCGGATTGAACATGAAGTTGGAGATGGTGATGGAGGTCCCGCTACTCGACGCGCCCGACGTCGACGGCGTCCCGCTCTTCATGTCCGGACCGCTGCTGCCACACGCGGCCAGGAGCAGGGCGCCTGCGAGGACCAGGACGCCCGCTCCGACTTTCAACCGCATTCGCATCTCCCTACGCTGCCGCTGCGGTCGAGCTGAAGGCGATCGGGGTGCCCGCCGTGGTCTGGGCGCCCGGGTACATCCCCATCACGTAGTAGAGGATGGCGATGTGCTGCATCTCGACCGGCTCAATCGATGCGGACAGTCCGATGGCAGCCGTGCTCTTCAGCATGGAGGTCTCGGCCTGATACGTCGCCGCCGCCGCACTCTCGAGGGAGAGCGCCAGCTGGGCCAGACCGGCGATGTCGGTGACCTTGGCGAAGTTGGCCTGAATCGTCGGCGTGAGCGTCGGATTCGTCACCGTCACCTTGGCTTTGCCGTTGGACTTCAGGACGGCGTTCCATGCGGCGGCGTGCTGCGTGTGGTGACTGAGTGCCGTCGTGGCGAACGTGCCGATGGCCGGAGGAACCGTGCCGAGCTTGCCGGCTGTCGCTGCAGCCAGTCCCGCTTTGTACGCATAGACGGCCAGGTTCTCGAGGCTCGCAGCGACTGCGGCCACCGCCAGGTCACCCTTCAATCCGGCGGGAGGGAAGGCGGCGTCGGCCAGGTGCAGGCGTGATTCCGCCTTTGTGGCCGCGGCGGCCAATCCCGGGGTCGAGCCGACCGCCAGCAGCGCGGCACCGCCGGCGACGGCGGCACCTGTGCCCATGAGGAAGATCCGGCGGCTCGTGGGTCGCACAGTGGCGCCACGCATACCGTCGATCATGTTGGACACGCCCGCCCACATGGAGGGCTCCGCAACATCGTTGTGGAGCTCGTCGAGCTCCTTGGTCATGGCGTTGAGTTCGCTTTCGCTTCCGGCGAATTCGACCTTCTTCGTACGCTTGCTCACTTGACGGCTCCTTGCTTGGCGGGGGCGGCACTGCTGGTCTGATAAAAGGCATTCGGGAATCCCACGCTCCCGGCCGCGGCCGGGAGTGCGGCGAGGGTGGCGGGCTCGCTCAGCGAAATCAGCTGCGGCGCACCGGCCTTGAGAAGGGCCTGGACGGCGAGCAGCACGGCGACGTGCTGGGCCTCGATGCCCATGATGCTGGCGAACAGCGCCTTGTTCGAGGTCGAACTCACCAATGTCGTGTCCTTGACGTAGGTCTCGGCCGCGATGTTCTCGAGCTCGAGCGCGAGGCCGACGACACCAAGGGCACCCTGGGCCGCGGTGGCTCCCGTCAGGCTTTTGACAGCCTTGTTGACGACGGGCACGAACGCTGGGTCCGGGTTGTGCTGCGGCTTGCCACCGAGGGACGAGATCGCCGAGTTGAACGCATCGGCATGCTGGGCATGCTGTCCCATCGTGACCTGCGCGAACTTGGTGACAACGCCGTTGGCGGTGGCGCCCCCGATGTAGGGGAGCGTCAAGGCCGTCTTATAGGTGGCGACGGCGAGGTTCTCGAGCGACGCCGCAGTTTGGAGGACCTGCACGTCCTTGGAACTCGACGCTCCGGCGGCCGAGGCGAGGACGCCGACCAATGCGGCACCTCCTGCGGCGCCGAGCAGTGTCGCACCGCCGAACGAAGAGAGAAGCCCACGCTTTTGCTCTTCGTGAAACGCGAGATTCGACATCGCGTCGTCCGTACCTGACGCGTGGCTCCGTTCGACCAACTCGCCCAATGCTTCGTGCGTCGGACGCATGGCATCTGCGTGAAGGTCCTGGGACTCTTCGAGCAACTCGGCGAGCGCTCTCGGATCTGCGGTCATAGTCAACTCCTTGTGGATGGGTTCACTAGGTGTTCGGAGTGCTGGCGCGCGAGGATGTGAGAAATATTGCGAATCTGCGTCGAAGTGACGACGCGCATGGTTGTGCAGAGTCGCAACGTGCGTGTCGTTATCGGTGCGGTCGGACGCGAGGGACATCCCTTGCGCGTCGTGCCTCCGAATACACATGCGATGCAGCAGCGCGACGAAGTGACCGATAGCCAACTCATCGCGACCCTCATCCGCTACGGCGATACAGGACTGACCGAGCTGTACCGCCGGCATGGTGATGCCGTCTACGGCCTGGCGCGCCGGGTGCTCAACAGTTCGTCAGAAGCCGAGGATGTCACCCAGGAAGTATTCCTGCGTCTCTGGCGGCACCCCGAGCGGTTCGACCCCAGCCGCGGCAGCCTGCGCTCCTTCCTTCTCACGCAGGCGCATGCGCGCGCGGTCGACGCGATACGAACGCTGAATGCCCGCCGCCGGAGGGAGCAGGGTGACGCGCAGGGCAAAGCGGGCGTCGAGTACGACATCTTTCACGAGTACTGGGAGATGATCCGATGCGACTACATCGACCGGGCACTCGAAGTGATTCCCTCCGACGAGCGGCGGGCCATCGAACTGGCCTATTTCGATGGACACACCTATGTAGAGGTGGCGCAGCTTCTGGACCAACCCGAAGGGACGATCAAGAGCCGCATCCGCAACGGGATGCGCCGGATGCGTGATGTCCTGGTCGATGCCGGTATTCAGGGTGTCGACGCGTGATGACCCATGAGGAGGCCAGCGACCTGCTCGCTGCGTTCTCCCTCGATGCGGTGGCGCACGACGAATCGGCCCTGGTCCGCGGACATGTCGCCCTCTGTCCGCGCTGTCAGGCCGAGATCGATGCACACCACGAGGTGGCGGCCGCACTCGGCAATTCGGTCGTCGCGCTTCCGGTCGACTTGTGGCAGCGCATCTCGCGTCGGCTCACCGACCCGGGCGAGGGTCACGAGCCTGCCCTTCGCCGCGAGCCACGGCATCGCGTCGCACGCACGCTGCATTCGTCACGAGTGCGCTTCGCGTCCGCGGCATCGGTTGCCGTCGGTACGGCGGCTCTGGCGACCGTGCTCGGGATCAGCCTGGCCAATGCGAACAATCAGGTGGCCCACCTGCAGGGGGCCATCGCGGAGTCGGCGCACGCGGAGATTGTGGCCGCCATGGAGACCCAGGGCCACACGTTCGTCACGCTCACCAATGTGCGCCATCGTCAGGTGGCCCAATTCGTGCTGCTTCCCAATGGGCGCGGGTACCTCGTCACGTCGAAACTCCCCGCGCTGCCGGCATCAGAGACCTACCAACTGTGGGGTGTGATCAACAGCAAGACGATCTCACTCGGGCTCCTCGGACGCGCACCACACCTCGCCACCTTCACGTCGGCCGGAGCCTCGAGGCCGTACCAACTGGGCGTCACGGTCGAAGCCGCCGGCGGCGCCCGACAGCCAGATGGTCCGATGCTTGCCACCGGCACGGCCTGAACCTTCGTCGACCTTCCCCGTACGGGCGTCGCCACAAACGACGATGCGCTCCTCGCGCAGAGGTGGTAGAGAGGGAACGCATGTCTGCATGACGTTCTCGCGGGAGGGGGGGTCGTATGACATTTCACCAAGGGAACAAGCGGCGTCGGATGGAGCGAAACCGGGCGTTGACACGCACCGCCACTGTGCTGACGCTGATTGCGGTTTTCCTGGCGTGCTGCGGGGGCATCGCGCTGGCCACGGACCAATCGGCCGCCACCCCCGCGGTCGGGGTAAGTGGGTTCGGCGATGCCACGTCCTACGGGGCCCCCAGCCAGGTAAATGAGCCGATCGTCGGGATCGCCGCTACCCCGGACGGGAAGGGTTACTGGTTGGCTGCTTCGGACGGCGGTGTGTTCACCTTTGGCGACGCGGGCTTCTTCGGCTCCGCCGGGAACATCGCCCTCTACCGGCCGATCGTCGGGATGGCGCCCACTCCCAATGGTGGCGGGTACTGGTTGGTCGCTTCGGACGGCGGGGTCTTCACCTACGGCAACGCAGGCTTCTTCGGTTCGGGCGGCAACATCGCGCTCTAACCGGCCGATCGTCGGCGTGGCGCCCACGCCCGATGGGAAGGGGTACTGGTTGGTGGCTTCGGACGGCGGCGTCTTCACCTTCGGTGATGCCGGGTTCTTCGGTTCCACCGGCAACATCGCATTGAACCAGCCGATCGTCGGCATGGCAGCCACGCCCGATGGGAAGGGGTACTGGCTGGTCGCCGCGGACGGTGGCGTCTTCACCTTCGGCGATGCCGGGTTCTTCGGTTCCACCGGCAACATCGCATTGAACCAGCCGATCGTCGGCGTGGCGCGCCACGCCCGATGGGAAGGGGTACTGGCTGGTCGCCGCGGACGGTGGCGTCTTCACCTTCGGTGATGCCGGGTTCTTCGGTTCCACCGGGGGCGTCACCGTCATGCAACCGACCGTGGGCATCGCGACGACCCCTGACGGGAAGGGCTACTGGACGGCGACCTCCATAAAACTCCCGCCGAGAACATGTCAGACGTCGCAGCTCAGCCTGGCAACGGACCCGGCCCACTCGGGTGGGGGTGCGGCAGGCTCGTTGGGGATCACGTACGTGTTCACCAACATCTCCGCAACGACCTGCACACTTGGTGGCTTTCCGGGTCTCCAGCTCCTCAACGCGAGCGGCCAGCCCCTGACGACCACGACGATACGTACGAGCCAGACGCCGACGACCGTCACGCTCCCACCCGCGGGGCGCGCCTGGTTCGACATCGAATTTCCCACGCAAACCGGATTCGGCAATCTCCAGTGCCCCGTTTCCAGCTCACTCGCCGTCATTCCCCCCAACAACACCACGGCCCTCCGGATCAGTGGATCGGGCGGCGAAATCGGAGCCTACGGCGGCGACATCCCGCACGTGATGTGCGGCGACATCAACACCTCGCCCGTCCTGCCTCAGCCACCTTTCTGAGACGGTCGCCGGCGCTTCAGTTCAGCCCCGGGTCGACGCCGGATGTGGGCGGAACCGGTGGGACGGCGCGTACCGGAAGGGGTTCCAAGGGTCGGTACGCCGCCGCGGCGCGGGTCATGATCTGCTCGTCGGTCTCCACCACGTGCTCGCTCTCGGGAGCAGCCTCGTCGGGCGACAGGGTGGACAGGTGATGCAGTAACGCCGCCGGCGAACGGGCGAGGCGCGAGATCTCCGCGCTGCTGGGGAGATCGGGCATCGACTCGCGCACCTGGGATTCCATGCGGTGCCGATAGGCGGTGAAGGACTTCCATGCTCCTCCGACCTGGCGTGCGACGGCAGGGAGCCGGTCCGGACCGAGGAGGATGATGGCCACGACCGCGATGATCAGGAGCTTCGAGGGATCGAGATTGAGCATGGCACCCTGTATTCGTACCGGTCCCCCCGACGGATGGGGGAAGTTTCTTGCGGCAGAACACATCCGGAGAGGCCCATGCGCCGAATAGAGAGACAGTCCGCCCTCTTGTGGACGAGGCAAAGGAGAGTCAGATGCTCGCAGAAGTGTTCGGAGTCGATGGAATCATCGTTCTCATCGTGGTCGTGGTGCTCCTCTTCGGTGGCGCCGCCATTCCCAAGCTGGCCCGCAACCTGGGTTCAGCCAAGAACGAGTTCGAGAAGGGCCTCGACGAGGGGAAGAAGGCGGCCCATACCGCCACCCACGTGACCCCCGCCGCCACCAGCTACCAGCGCACCGGTGGTCGCGACATCGCCGATCACCGAGCACGCCACGCCGACGAGCTGAACCCCAGTTCCGCCATCGGGTTCGAAGGCGAGCCCACGATGGGGGAGAGTGTGCGACATGCGCAACGTGGAAGCAGATGCGCCCGGGGTCCCCGGAGGGGCGGAGCCCGCGGTGCCGTGGTGGGCCCTCGCGTCGAGCGGCATCGGCACCGCTGCTCCTGGTCGGCGGGTGGACGATCGCCGCCGGGCGACAGCCGGCGGGGTTCGACTCCATTCGTGACACCATCAGTTCCCTCGCGGCACGGGGGGCGACCGATCGTTGGATCATGACGACCGCCCTGGCCGGGCTCGGCGCCTGTTATGCCGTGACCGGGTTCGGGCTGCGGCCAGCGGGCACACCCGGAAGGGTGCTCCTCGTGGGCGGGGGAGTGGGCACCCTGGCTGGTGGCGGCCTTTCCGCAACCGGTCAGCGGCAATGGCGTCAGTCACACCATCGCCGCCACCGTGGCCTTCACCGCTCTCGGGGCATGGCCGGTCTTCGCGGCGCGGCGTCGCACCCGCGTGCCCCTGCTGACGCGCACGGGCATCGATCGCCGCCACGCTGACCATGTTCGGGCTTGCTCCTGTGGTTCGTCCTCGAGGTCAACGGTTCGCACCGTGGGCTGGCGGAGCGCAGCGCTGCCCTTTCCGAGGCCCTCTGGCCTCTCCTGGTCGTCGTCAGCGCCCGCGTGGCCGGGCGCGGCGCACAGGCCCGTGCGGCAGCGTTGCCCGTGTTGCGCCCCGGCCCGACACGGACCTGAGGCACCTCCGCCGGTTACGTGCGGCGGCGTGCGCAGCTTGAAGACGGCACCAGCCGGGTCGGTCACCGCGGCCAGCGTCCCGTAGGGGGTGTCCTCGGGGCCGTGCACGAGCGAGCCCCCGAGCTTCTTGACGTCGGTGACGGCGGCACGGGTGTCGTCGACGTGCCAATACATCGACCACGCGGAAGGTTGACCTTCGGTGAACCACGCACTGGCGTCCATGACCCCGGCCAGCTCCCCTTCGCCCTCGGGATTGCGCATCGTCGAATAGCGGAACTCGTCGCTGTCGCCTTCGACCTTCGTCTCCCAGCGGAACACCGAGCTGTAGAAGTCGATGGCGGTCGAGAAGTCACGGGTATGCAGCTCGGACCAGCTCGGCGCGCCATGCACCTCGAGCACGGTGAAGCCGGGGAACGTGCCGGGCTGCCAGGCCCCGATGACGGCGCCGGTCGGGTCGATGAAGACGGCCTGAATCCCGAGATCCGCCACCTCCATGACGGGAACGATGACCTGGCCCGCCGCTGCCTCCGTGGCCGCCACCGTCTTGGTGATGTCGTCGGTGTTCAAGTAGATCTTCCAGGTGTTGTCGGCCTGCATCTCCCCCATGTCGCCCATGCCTCCCGCCACCGGGACGCCGTCACGGGTGAACATGAAATAGCCGCCGAACTCCTCGCTCGGCTCCTGGGCCTCCCAACCGAAGAGCTCGCCGTAGAACCGGCCGCTGCCCTCGACGTCCGAGGTCCACAGATCGGCCCAGCAGGGCGATCCGAGGGGGGCGCTGTCTCGTGTGGTCATGGTGGTCACTCCTTTGTCGGGTCCATCATTCCCTGTTTGGACGGGTGAGGTCGGGGAAAATCATCGCGCCGCCGATCGGATTGCCTGTCCGCTCCACCGATGAGAACGTGGCGCCGCACTCCGTCCTCCCCGTGATGCCGCTGTGGTGCCGCGTGACGATGGTCGATCCCGACGGTGTCGCGCTGGCTTCAGGCGTGCTGGAAGGTCCGGCCGCACCCGACATCGGCGCCGTGGACGACGTGGCCCGCCTGGCCCTGCTGGCCAAGCGTCTCGGAGGCGGGCTCGTCCTGACCGACGTTTCTCCCGACCTGCGGGCGCTCGTCGTGCTGACGGGTCTAGTCGTCGAGATGGAGGGGGAGCCCGAAAGCGGGGAAGAGCCGCTCGGGATCCAACAGGTCCAGGAAGAAGGCCAGGCCGGTGATCTTCCCGGCTGAGATCTCGAGGACCTGCAGGGCCCACGGCGCATAGCCGCCCCGCGGGTCACGCCGGTACTGACCGAAGGCGGGACAGCCGTTGGCGTTGGTGGCCACCAGGCGCGAACCCCGGCATGCGCTCGGGCCGGGCTCGACCATCCAGCGCCCGATGTTCTCCGCCCCTTGGAGCCACATGGCGAACGGAGGCATCGACTGCACGGCATCCTCGCGGAGCAGGGTGACCAGGCGCTCGATGTCGTAGCGCTCGAAGGCGTCGACATAACGGGCCAAGAGCTCGCTGTCCGCGTCGTCGAGGGAGTCCTGCTGCGCCGCGATGGGCACCGCGCTGAGCGTCGCCCGTGCCCGTTGGAGGGCGCTGTTGATGGCGGGCACGCTCGTGTCGAGGAGCTCGGCTGCTTCCGTTGCCTGCCAGCGCAGCACTTCACAGAGGATCAGCGCCGCACGCTGGCGGGCGGGCAGGTGCTGGAGCGCGGCGACGAACGCCAGCCGGATCGACTCCCGGTACTCGGAGACTTCAGCGGGGTCCGCTCCCTCGGGCGCGGCGACGGCATCGGGAATGGGGGTGATCCACAGGGCCTCGGGCAACGTCGGTCCGAGGTACGACTCGACGGGAGGCGACGACGGACCCATCTCCATCGGCCGGGCGCGCCGTTGCACGTTGCGCTGCATGTCGATGCAGACGTTGGTGGCGATGCGGTACAACCACGAGCGCACGCTCGAGCGGCCTTCGAACGTGTCGGCGTTGCGCCAGGCCCGCAGCATCGTCTCTTGGACCGCGTCCTCGGCCTCGAATCCCGAGCCGAGCATCCGGTAGCAGTACCGCGTCAGCTCCCGGCGGAAGGGCTCCAACTCGGACTGGACCACGGTGGACTGGCGTAGGGACACAACTCCACACTCTAGAGAGCGTTCTTCCACGGCGACGTTGGGCATCGCAGAGAGGACGGGACAGCGAGGCAGAACTCATCGGCGCGACGCGATGGCAGCGCGATCACGTCTTCAGTCTGCTCTCAGCCAACGTGTCACCTTCTTCGAGGAGAGGGCCGACCACACCCCTCTCCACTCCTGACCCAACTTCCGCTGCAGGCGCCGTTCCTGGGCGGCCCGGAGGCCGGCCGCGAACCCCGCCATCCCACTCCCGTCGATCGCCGCCAGCCGCAGCCACTCTTCGGCGGCCACCGCGTCGTGATGGTCCCCGAGGACGGTCTGGAGGGCTTCAGCCCGTTTCGCCATCTCGCACGGCCGCGTCGCCCATCACAGGAGCCGCGGCTTCGGACGCATAGCGGAGCTGCTTGGCGGCGATCCGTATGCGATGCAATTGCCGATCGGACGGATGCTTCCCGGCCCGGCGGACCCGGCGGCGCACCTTCTTCCACGGCACGTTGACCAGCGCGGGCAGGACGTCGCGGGCCCGATCGTCCGGCTGCACCCGGCGATCCACGCCCGGCGAGCGACGTTTGGCCGAGGAGAACGGGGGAGCGAGGGCGGCGGAATGGAGGCGGTCGAGCAGATCCACATAACGCCTGCTCGCCATGTCCTCGGCCAGCGTGGCACCGGCGGTGCGCCGCTGGCCGGCCAGCCTTTCGCGCAGGTACCCGCTGCCGTCCACCCCGGCATCCGCCGCATCCTCGGGGCGCACACCCAGGCGATCAGCCAGGACGTCGGCGTCGCGCACCTGACCCAGACGTCCGCCGATCCACCGGAGCTCTGTCGTGGTGCGTTGCAGCCACTCCGGGTCGAGCAGCGGGCCATATGTCTTGAGGTCCGAGCGCAACCGGCGACACGCCACCCTGGCCTGGTGTACCGCACGCACCGGCGGATCCGAGAGGTCGAGCCGCAGGAGGTAGTCGTAGTCGAGCACCCGCTCGAGCCCATCGGTGATGGCAAGCCGCACGATGTCCTGCACGGAGGCACGGCGGCCGATTCCGTCCTTGACGCCCTGTGCCGTTGTCGTGATCGCCGCGGCGTCCCCCAGCGCCTTGGCGAACTTCTGCTCGGTTTCGGGATAGGCGCCGGCCTTGCGGAGCTTTTTCGAGACGGCCCGCACCAGGTCGTCATGATCCTCTGGCGGGAGATCCCCTCCGAGTTCGAATTCGATCTGGCGGAAGCTGAGGCCCTTTTGCGTCCCATGGGCCACCGTCACGAGGTCGTCGTCGATCTCGCCCAGATCGGTCCCGTTGGCGTCCCGCAGCACGACGCGGCGCCGGAGGGATTCGAGGACGACGATGCGGCCCAGCGTCGAGGTGCGGACGATGCCCAGCAGAATCCTCGTCGCCTCTGCGGGCACCTCTTCGCGCATCCCGCTCCATGACAGCTCCAGGCGATCGACCGTGCGCTCGGTCCCTTCTTCGGGCAATTTCATCGTCCACTTGCCGGACTCGCGTTCTTCGCCCTCCCGATGGCGGAGCGTGATGCCCCTTTGCCAGAGCCGCAGGTCGGGCGTATCGAAATAGGCCGTGTTGAGCCATTGCTGAGGCAACCGTTCGGTGGACCCGGTGAACTTGGCCAGGTTGGGCAGCTCAAAGCCGACATCCACCCCGAACTTGAGTTCCCGCTCGAGATTCTCGGTGTCCGCCGTCATCCTTGTGCACTACCCCTTTCGCCGGTATGGCAATCGACCAGGTCAAACATCATCCGGGCAGATGCTCATTGTCATCAAATCAGATATGGCCGACATGTCGTTCCCACGCGATCCAGATATTCACATTGCAGAAACCAAGGCGTTATCTCGCTTGCCTATTTTCGAGCACGACGGGTGGACAGAGCCGAGTTCGCCGGTACGCCACGCCAGTCCCGGCAATCTATGGAGGAGCAAGCGATGAGTGGAAACAAGGCACGCCAGGATTCGATCGAGACCGTGCGGCACTACGACGCGCCGGCGCCGGTCTTTACGAGCACCGAGAACCCTGGAGAGATCTTCGGAGAGAACGTCTTCACCAAGGCGGTGATGCAAAAGCGCCTGCCCAAGCCGGTCTTCAAGTCGCTGATGGCCACAATCGAGCACTCGCAGACACTCGACCCGACGGTGGCCGACGTCGTGGCCGTCGTCATGAAGGACTGGGCCATGGAGAAGGGCGCCACCCACTACGCCCACGTCTTCTACCCGCTGACCCACCTCACCGCCGAGAAGCACGACAGCTTCTTCGAGCCGGGAGGCGAGGGCAACGCCATCGCCGAATTCGCCGGCAAGACCCTCACCCAGGGCGAGCCCGACGCCTCCAGCTTCCCCAACGGCGGCCTGCGGGCCACCTTCGAGGCCCGGGGCTACACCGGCTGGGACGTCACCAGCCCGGCCTACATTCTCGAGAACCCCAACGGCAACACCCTCTGCATCCCGACCGTGTTCATCTCCATGACCGGTGAGGCGCTCGACAACAAGACCCCGCTCCTGCGGTCCCAGCAGGCCATGGCCAAGCAGGCCAAGCGCATCCTGCAATTGTTCGGCCACGAGAACCCCGATGCCGTGGTCTCCTTCGCCGGGGCCGAGCAGGAGTACTTCCTGGTCGACCGGAGCTTCTTCTTGCACCGGCCGGACCTGCTCAACTCCGGCCGCACGCTGTTCGGCGCCAAGCCCCCCAAGGGCCAGGAGTTCGACGACCACTACTTCGGGGCCATCCCCGAACGCGTCCTGGCCTACATGATGGATTGCGAGCGCGAGCTGTTCAAGCTCGGCATCCCGGCCAAGACGCGCCACAACGAGGTGGCCCCGGGCCAGTTCGAACTGGCCCCCATGTTCGAACGCTCCAACGTGGCCGCCGACCACCAGCAGCTCCTCATGACGACGCTCAAGAAGGTGGCCCAGAAGCACGGCATGGAATGCCTGTTCCACGAGAAGCCCTTCGAGGGGATCAACGGATCGGGGAAGCACGTCAACTTCTCGGTGGGCAACTCCACCCAGGGCAACCTCCTCCTGCCCGGGGACACGCCCCACGACAACGCCCAGTTCCTGGTCTTCTGCGCCGCGGTCATCCGCTCGGTGCACAAGTTCGGCGGCCTCTTGCGGGCCTCGGTCGCCTCGGCCACCAACGACCACCGTCTGGGTGCCAACGAGGCCCCCCCGGCCATTATTTCGATCTTCCTCGGCGATCAACTGGCGGACGTGTTCGACCAGATCGCCGCGGGCGGTGCCACCTCGTCGAAGGAGAAGGGCTACATCGAAATCGGGGTCGACACCCTTCCCGTCCTCCCGACCGACCCGGGCGACCGCAACCGCACCAGCCCGTTCGCCTTCACCGGCAACCGGTTCGAGTTCCGGGCCCCGGGTTCGCTGCAGTCGATCGCCGGCCCCATGGTGACCATCAACACCATTCTCGCCGAGGCGTTCGACCACATCGCCAACGAGCTCGAGGCGCAACTGGCGGGCGACGTCGAGTTCAACGTCGCCGTGCAGAACGTGCTCCAGACGATCATCAAGGACCACGGCGCCGTGGTGTTCAACAAGGACGGCTACGCCGACGAGTGGCAGACCGAGGCGGCTGAGCGTGGCCTGCCGAACCTGAAGACCACCCTCGACGCGCTGCCCGAGCTGATCACCGAAGAGTCGATGGAGCTGTTCAGCCACTACGGGGTCTTCAACCACCGTGAGATGCACAGCCGCTACGAGATCGCGCTCGAGCAGTACATCCTCTCCATCCACGTGGAGGCCGCGCTGACCCTCGAGATGGCCAACACCATCATCCTCCCGGCCGCCCTGCGCTACCAGACCGAACTGGCGCAGAACGCTCGAGCCTTTCGGCCATCGGCCAGGAATTCGACTCGGGAACCCTGGACGAGGTGTCCGGTGCGCTCAAGGCCCTGCGGACCGGCATCGTCACGCTGCGCTCGGAGATCGAGCACGACGAGGCCGACACGGAAGAGAAGCACGCCGAGCACTCCCAAAAGGGCCTCCTCCCGGCGATGGCCGCGGTACGCGCTGCGGCCGACTCACTCGAGACCCTGGTGGCCGACGACCTGTGGCCGCTGCCGACCTACCAGGAGATGCTCTTCATTTTGTAGAAGGGAGCGCCGCCGGCGGTGCAGAAGTGAGCCCCGGCAAACGTGACATCACGCACCCATCCCACGCATCCTCAACAGAACGGCATCCTGAGATCACAAACACCCGGGCGACGATGAGTTGGTAACGCAGACGGATTACAACTTGCGCGATCACGTCATCGTGTGCGGCCTGCAAGGCGTCGGATTCCGTATTGTCGAGCAGCTGTACCTGAGTGGCACGCCGGTCATCGTCATCGACGCGGAGGCGGATATCCGCTTCGCCCGCATTCTCGAGGACTGGGGTGTCCCCCATCTGCGACGCAGTGCGTATCTCAGCGGTGACGCGCTCATGGATGCGGGCCTGGAGCATGCCGTGGCGGTGATCAACGCCGAGGTGAAGGAGATACACGCGCTCGAGACCGCACTGCGCATCCGGGAGATCCGGCCCGACGTGCGGATCGTCACCCAAATGGCGAACCCGTCCGTCGGCCGTGCCCTCGAGCGCGTCTCGGGCAAGGGGAGCGTGCTCGATGTCGCCACCTTGGCCGGCCCGTCCTTCGTCGAGGCATGCCTGCGCCGCGCCGAACACGGCATAGAGCTCGCCGGCGTGCACTTCGCAGTGGTCGAGGTGGAGGTGGGCGAGGACAAGGTGCCCACCCACCCGACTTTCCGGGGCCATTTCGGGAACCTGGCTCCGGTGGCCATCATGCCGGCCGACGGCTCCGAAATGGCGCAATGCCCGGGCCGGGACCATCAGGTGGTCCCGGGCGACCGCGTGGCGGTGCTGGGCACCGAAGACGAGCTCAAGCTCGGCGGCATCGAACTGAAGCGGACCCGACGGTCGCCGCTGCGGACCATCTCCATCTCCCGGCGCCTGGCCCGTCAATCCGCCGGCCTGATGGAAGAGGGCAACAAGGGGCTGACCTTCACCGTCGCCGGGCTGCTGGCGCTCATCGCCCTCTCGACGATCATCCTTCGCTTCACGTACATCGATCCCAACACCCACAGCCATATGGGGTTCTTGACCGCGGCCTACTTCACGGTGGAAACGGTGGCCACGGTCGGCTACGGCGACTTCACCTTCGCCACGCAGGATGCGGGCATGAAGGTGTTCGCCATCGCGCTCATCGTCCTCGGGCGTGGCGCTGGTCTCGATTGCGTTCGCCCTGTTCACCAACATTCTGGTCAGCCGGCGCATCGAGCGCTCGCTCGGTCGCCGTCAGGTCCCGGGCATGGTCGATCACATCATCGTGATCGGTCTGGGTGCCGTCGGCATCGCCGTCGTGCAGGGCCTGATCGCGGAAGGTCAGCGGGTCGTCGTCATCGAGCGCGACGACAACAACCGCTTCCTCGGGCAAGCGCGGGCGCTGGGCGTCCCGGTGGTGATCGCCGACGCCACGCAGTCCCAGACGCACCGCATGGTCAACCTCGACGACGCATCGGCGGTCGCCGTGCTGACCAGTGCCGACCTGACCAATATTGAGACTGGTTTGTCCATCCGGGAGTCGCTGGGGGACCGTTGGGAAGAGGTCCCCGTGGTCCTCCGTGTCTTCGATCGGGACCTGGCCCGCATGATGGAACACAGCTTCGGGTTCCGCCACGTCCGTTCGACATCGGCTCTCGCCGCGCCCTGGTTTGTCGGCGCCGCCCTCGGGCTCGATGTGCTGAGCACGTTCTACGTCGATCAACAACCGTTCCTCGTCGGCGGGGTCAAAGTCGCCCCCAACGGCGGGCTGCAAGGCTTGGCCATGGCCGAACTCGGGGCGCTCACCCGGGTCATCGCACTCAGTCGGGCCGGAGATGGAGGCCAGCTCGAGCATCCGCCGCGGCGTGGCACGCGCTTCGCCGGGGGAGACGAGGCCTTCCTCCTCGGCCCGTACGAGGAGCTCCTGCGGGTCCTCCAGCGCGATCAGGTGCTGAACGACCATCCCGATGCGTGAGGCCGCGGCTGCGAACTGTGTCAAGGTACTCCGGTGAGCAACGACGCAGTCCCGGGGCAATCCGGGGCGGCGGGCGATCTCACACGCGTGGTCACCTGCGACCTCGCGTTCGACGTCACCGAATCCGCCGAAATCGCGGTGCAGGTCGTCGCGGCCGACTCGGCGGGGCTCGTGCGCAGCGAGAGATTCGAGGTGCTCAGCAATGGCGGGCCGCCCGACTCTCTCGAGGAGATCCGCAATCCACAGGGGGAGCGGATCCACGTGATCCTGGCCGAACCGGGCCCCTCTGACCATCTCCTATCGCGCCGACCTGCAGGCTCGACCTCCCGGGGCCGCCTCCGACCGGCACCGCCTCGTCTGCGCTTCCGCTCGTTCGGGTATGAGCGGCAGCTGTACCTCCGTCCGAGCCGCTACTGCCCCAGTGACCACCTCATCGGGTTCGCCATGTCCGAGTTCAAGACCGATGCGGGCATCGCCACACGGGTGGCGTCGATCACGCAGTGGATCCGGGAGCGGATCGCCTACGTGCCGGGTTCCAGCGATGTCCATGACTCGGCGGAGCACACCCTCTTGACCGGGATGGGAACCTGCCGGGACTTCGCCCACCTCGGCATCGCCCTGAGCCGGGCCACGGGAATTCCGGCCCGCTTCGCCGCGGTCTACGCGCCCGGGCTCTTTCCCATGGATTTTCACGCTGTCTTCGAGACGCTCCAGGACGGGCGATGGACCGTCCACGACGCCACGGGCCTCGCCCCCCGGGCCTCGCTCGTGCGTATCGCGACAGGACGGGACGCGGCCGATGCGGCGTTCTCCGCCGTCAACGAGGGCGGGGCCGAACTGGAAGGTCTCGAGGTGTCGGCCACGGTGGGCTCCGTCCTCCCCCACGACGACCCGTCGGAGCTCTACGAGCTCGCCTGACCCAAGGCCTTCTTCACGGACGCGTAGAGGTCCGCCGGCAGAGGACCCTTCTCGGCGAAGGCCAGGTTGGATTGCAGGTGGTCCATCTTCGAGGTGCCGACGATGGTGCTGGAAAGGCCGGGGTGGCTGAGGGTGAAACGCAGCACGAACTCGAGGCGTCCCATGTCCCCGAGGAGCTCGTCCATCCCGGCCGACTCCCAGCGCCGCTGGCCCTCTCCCTCGGCTAACCCGAGCGGTCCCTGCCGCCATCCCTTGTCGTCCGACGGAGCCCCGCGGGCGGCGCCGCCCCGGATCAAGGTGCCGGCACCGGCGTCGACCGCGGCCGTGATCAGATCCTCGTGCTCGCGCTGCACCACGGAGTAGGGAATCTGGAAGACGTCGAAGACGCCCATCGCGATGTGGTCGGGCAGGTGGGGGAGGATCCCCGACATGCCGATGAAGCGGACCTTTCCCTCGTCCCGGAGCGACACGATGGTGTCGATGGTGTGGTCCGCGTCCATCTGGGCCCGGCTGGGGGACATGTGCACCTGGAGAAGATCGAGGCGGTCCGTTCCCAGCCTCTGCAGGCTCCGCTCGATCCCGGCGCGGATGTTCTGCGCGCTGTAGTCGTGGGCAAAGGGCGGGGTGGCATTGGGCGCCGGGTCGAGGGGGCATCCGCACTTCGAAGCCAGGAAGTACTCGTCCCTGCGGTGGCCCACGTACCGGCCGATCAGCTCCTCGCTCCGGCCGTAGTCGGGCGAGGTGTCGATGAGATTGATACCGCCGTCGAGGACGGCGTTGAGAAGCCGCCCGGCTTCCTCGTCCTCGATCGACGGGCCCCGGGGGGCGCCGCGCAGCTCCATGGCGCCGTAGCCGAGGATGGTCACGTCCGCTCCTGTGCGCCCGAGAGGGCGGGTTTCGATGCTCATGCCCGCACACTACCCACCGGGTCCCGCTGTCCCGTAGGTAGCGTGCGCTCCGCCGGCGACCGTCAGTCGATCTCCCAGACGCGTCCCTCTGTGCGATAAGGCTGTCGACGTCGGATGCGGGCATCGGCCGTGCCAGGTAGTAGCCCTGCGCACGTTCGCATTGCAGTTTTTTGAGAATTGCCAGCTGGCCCTTGGTTTCGACACCTTCGGCGGTCACCTGCAGATCGAGCGCCTCGGCGATCGCCACGATGGCTGCGACGAGAGACGAGTCGAGCGGATCGGTCCCGAGCCCGTCGACGAACGACCGGTCCACCTTCACCTCGTCGACGGGGAACCGCTTCAGATAACTGAGCGATGAATACCCTGTCCCGAAGTCGTCGATCGACAGGGTGACACCGAGTGCCTTCAGCTCGGCCAACGTGCGCGAGAAGTAGTCGACGTCGCCCATGAACACGCTCTCGGTCAATTCGAGACAGACGCTGCGTGGGGGGACGCCGGAACGCCGGAGGATCTCGCGTCACCACATCGACGACATCAGGCGCCAGGACCTGGCGCACCGAGAGGTTGACCGACAGCGACAGCATCGGCATCGCGTCGTGCCACTGCACCAGTTGCGCACACGCCGTTTCGAGCACCCAGGCGCCGATCGGGACGATGAGCCCCGTTTCTTCGGCCAGCGGGAATGAAATCGTCCGGACCGACGAGCCCGATGTCCGGGTCGATCCCAACGCAACAGGGCCTCGACGCCGGCCATGGTCCCGCTCTGCTAAGTCGATGATCGGTTGATAGTGGATGATCGAGCTCATCGCGCTCGATGGCGCGGCGTAACGCGGTGGCGACACCCAGTCTGAGCTCGGCCTTCGAACGCTGGACCTCGTCGAAGAACTCGATGCGGTTTCGCCCCAGCCCCTTGGCGAGATACATGGCGGCATCGGAATCCCGCAACAAGCTCTCCGCCGTCGCATCCTTGTCGGCCAACACGATCCCCAGGCTCGCGGTGACCGACATCTCGAGCTCGCCGATCATCCAGGGACGGCTGATGACCTCCAGGACCCGCTCGGCGATCCTTTCGATCTCATCCGTGGAGGCATCGTCACACACAACGACGAACTCGTCGCCGCCGAAACGGGCCACCGTGTCTCCCGGGCGGAGCACCGAGGAGATCCGGCCCACCGCCTGCACGAGAAGTTCGTCCCCGGCGGAATGCCCCAACGAGTCGTTGATGACCTTGAAGTAGTCGACGTCGAGGAAGATCACGCCCAGTTGCGAGCCCTGTCGCCGTGTGCCGTTCAGCGCCTGCTCCAACCGATCCGACAACAACGCACGGTTCGGGAGGCCGGTCAGGGAGTCATGCAGGGCTTGATGCAGCAGCTCGGACTCCATCCGCTTTCGCTCGGTGATGTCCAGAAGCTGGCAGAAGTGGTAGAGCGGCACCCCCGAGGTGCTCCGCACGAGAACGTCGTAGAACGCACCCCAGACGACACTGCCGTCGGGACGCACGAACGCGTCGCTCGTCGTAGTACGAGTCGCTGCCGGGAATGCCCCGGGCGAGCATGGCGCCCCCGATCGGCATCTCATCGGGATGGTGGTACTCATTCCAATTTCGGCCGGTCAACATTTCGGTCGAGCGACCCAACAGCGTGGCCACGGCGGCATTGACCCGGATCGGAATCCCCTTGAGGTCGACGATGGCGGCGCCGATGCCGGCCTGTTCGAAGGCGATCTCGAACCGGGCTTCGAGTTCGCGCCGTCGTCGCTGGGACTGCACGACGAGTTCGCTGGCCACGATCGCGCCCGAGCAGGAGGAGGAGGGTCGTCTGCAGGCCGTCCCGTCCGGAGAGCTCGAATTGGTGGCGTGGCTCAGCGAGGAAGAAGTCGAACCAGCACGCAGCCGACATGGCGGCGAGGAGCCCGACGATGCGATGACCCATGGCTGCCAACCCGACGACCATGGCCCCGAGAATCAGGGCGGCATCGGTGGGGGAGAAGGTCCCGTTGAACTGGGCCAACAGGTACGCCACGACAGGCGGAAGGACCAGCGCCGCCACGAACAAAACGAGACGTTCGGGAATTCTCGCTCGTGCGCGGTCGATGGCGGTGGACTTCGACATCGACCTTCTCGGAAACGGTTGGCCAAGTCCGGTGCTTCACGCGACCGGTGGGCCCGCAACAACGTCGAACCAGGCACTACAAACTGGTAGTTCCTACCCCTATACCCGCTCGTTCACCGATCAAACTTCGGGAGGCCATTCTGGCTCCAGTAGTCTTACCGACCCGGGGAGTTAGCGCGCTTGACTGGGGGCTCATCGCCGATGGTACGTGTGTTTACGTCCATTCCCCGTATTCCCTAGTTACAGGTTGTTTTGTAGGGCCTGGGAGTGCTCACCAGGAACTCTGAATTTAGGGTAGCGCGTAGATCGGCCCTCGACACCTCCCTCTCGGGCATGGTCCAACGTGCCGCGGCGCTTGCCGAGCGCAGCGGGCCGAGGCTGGGGTAAGACTCCTCGGCAGGCCGTTACTAACAGTCTGTGATCATTTCGCTTGAGGGCAAGACTGCCATGGTGACAGGAGCCGGACGGGGCATCGGTCAGGCGGTCGCGGTTGAGCTGGCTGCGGCGGGGATGGCCGTGGCTCTGGTGGCGCGTTCGGAGGACCAGCTGGCCGACACCGCGCAACAGGTGAAACATCTCGGCGCCGTCGCGGTCGTCGTGCCTGCCGACCTCGCCGATCTGAGCCAGGTGACCGGGGCGATCCATCGGGCCACCGATCAGTTGGGGATGGTCGATGTTCTCATCAATGACGCCGCCATGGTGGGGCCTCTCGGCCCGAGCATGTCGGTCGACCCGACCGAGTGGGCCCTCACTTTCAACGTCAATGTGGTGGCCGCCGCCGCGCTCAGCTTCGCGGTGCTGCCCGGCATGGTCGAGCGCGGCTGGGGGCGCATCGTCAACGTATCCAGCGCGATCGCGGCGCATCCCGGGGCCATGGTCGGCATGAACGCCTACGCGGCGAGCAAGGCGGCCCTCGAAGCCCACACCGTCAATCTGGCGGCCGAGTTGGCCGGCAGCGGCGTGACCGTCAACGCCTTCCGGCCCGGCTCGGTCGACACGGCCATGCAGGCGGGGATACGGGGCCAGGACCCAACGCGTATCGGTGCCGCCCTGCACGAGTGGTTCGCCCGCTCCTATGCCGAGGGCGCCATGATCACCCCTGAACAGTCAGCCCGGTCCTTGATCCCGCATCTGTTCGACGATGGCACCGGCGAGATCTGGGATGTGTCCGGCCCGAACTGATTACACCGCCGTCCGCTCTGCGGAAATCCGCAGAGCTGCCTCCGGGCCGAACCATCCCGACCAACGTAGATCTGCCAAGACAAGGAGATTCAGCATGACACTGTTGCATCCGGATGAGAAGTTCCCCCAAGTCACCGTCACCCCAACCGACGGGGCCGCCCTGGAGCTGCCCGACGCCCTCGCCGGCCATTTCGGGGTGGTCCTGTTCTACCGGGGCGCCTGGTGCCCGTACTGCAACGCCCAACTCCGGGCGTTCCAGCGAGCAGCCGACAGCCTGGCCGAGGTCGACGCCCGAGTCGTCGCCTTGTCGGTCGATGACGAGACCACCACCCGTGAGCTGGTGGCCAAACTCGGCCTGACTTTCCCGGTCGGCCACAGCGCCGACGCCCGAGCGGTCGCAGCGGCCACCGGGGCGTTCGTCAACCCCGACCCAATGTTCTTGCAGTCCACCGGGTTCGTCCTCGACCCGACCGGTCGGGTGGTGGTCAGCGTGTACTCCAGCGGGGCCATCGGCCGGCTGGTACCCGAGGACGTGATCGGCATGATCCGCTACATCCGCGACCACGCCCAGGCGACCTCCGCATGACCACCACCACCGGGACGGCGACCTCCGCTGACGTCATCAGCCGACGACACAACCCGTATGGACCCTGACGACATCGAGGCGGCGCTAGCTGCTCTCAAATGATCCGAAGGCCGCTGCCCGAGACCTGTCATCTACGAAGAAGGAGCCTGTCATGGACGCTGTGAGATTCCACTTCGATCCCATCTGCCCCTGGTGCTACCAGACGTCGCGGTGGGCCAAACGGGTCGAACAGCTCGGCGAGATCGAGCTTGACTGGGGGCTGTTCTCCCTCGAGGTCGTGAACCTGGAGGACGGGGCCGATCCCCGCGAGCTGCAGGCCCGGTCGGGCCCCGCACTGCGGACGGCGACCCTCATCCGAGAGCGAAAGGGCGGCGCCGCGATCGGACCCTTCTACACCGCGCTCGGCAAGAGGATCTGGGAGCAGTCGCCGCCCGAGCAGGACATGGCAACCGCGGTGCGCGGCGCGCTCGAAGAGGTCGGTCTCGATGTCGAGTGGTGCGACGAGGCGCTTTCTGATCCGGGCACCTGGGAGGCCGTCCTCGACGAGCACCACGCACTGATCGAGAGGACGCGCAGCTTCGGAGTACCGACGATCGTCCTCGACGGGGGAACCGGACCGGCCATCTTCGGACCCGTGATCAGCGAGCTGCCGTCGGACGAGGACGCAGTCGACCTGTGGCGACACGTTTCGTGGCTGGCCCGCTACGACAACTTCGCCGAGCTCAAGCGCGACCGTATCAAGTCCCCTGATCTGCCCGCCATGACCTGGTATCGGGCCCAGCGAGAGGCCGATCGATCGACGTGAGTCTGTTGGGGAGCCGCCGTCGTCGCCCGGCGCGACCGGAGAAGAGAGGCGCCGGCTCGGCCCGCAACCGGACTGGGTCGGAACCAAACAACCGAAATGAAGGTCCCGCTGTGAGCGATGAGTCCGATAGCCCTAGGAGCGAGCCCGAGCCGATCGTCGCGACGCTCGTCGAGGAGTGGGCCGCGCTCGAGGAACTTCTCGACGGATTGGATGCCTCGGAATGGAGGACGCCGACCGCGCTCCCGGGATGGAGCGTCCACGACGTCGTCGCTCACCTCATCGGTACCGAATCTCGCCTCTCCGGCGACGAGGAGCCTCCTCGCTCATCGACGTGACAACGCTGGCCCACGTTCGAAACGCCATCGGCGCGGTGAACGAGCACTGGGTCCGAGCACTGCGCTCTGAGCCATCCGAGCAGATGCGTCTCCGCTTTCGAGATGTCTCCCGACGACGGGCCGAGATGCTCATCGCCATGAGTCAGAGAGGACTTCGACGTCCCCACGCAGACACCGGTCGGGCAGGCACCGTATCGCCGATTCATGGAGATCCGGGTCTTCGACTGTTGGATGCACGAGCAGGACATCCGCCCAGGCGGTCGGACGGCCTGGCCACGAGGACGGTCCTTGCGCCGAGGTGTCCATCGACGAAGTAGTGCGGGCCCTGGGCTTCATCATCGGGAAACAAGCGGCCGTCCCCGATGGCTCGACCATCACGGTCGATCTCGTCGGTCCCGTTCACCGGACGATTCATGTCGCAGTAGACGGACGAGCCGAAGTCGTTTCCAACTCGAACGACCTGCCACCGCCACGCTCCGTCTTCCCTCGACGGTCTTTGTCAGGCTCGGCGGTGGGAGAACTGACGCCTTGTCAGGCTTGACGCGATCAACTTCGATGGCGACCCCGACCTGGGTCGCCGAGTCGCAGAGAACCTGGCGTTCACGATCTGAATACGGCGTCGGGCCGATCACCTCGGAGGGCCTGATCCGGGTCTCAGGGTGCTATTCGGACCGCCAGCGCCGGTAAAGCTCGATGAGATCGGCTCTTGCCTCTGGAGTCAAGTCCTGCGGCTCCATCGCACCGGTCAGCTGGATAGTCGTCCTGATCTGCTCCAGGTAGGCGCGGCAATTCGGACATGAACGCAAATGCGACTCGAATCGGCGCCGGTCACGACGCCCCAGTGCGCCCTCGAGGTAGTCGGTAATCAACTCGACGGCCTGTTGGCATACAAGGTCTTTGGTAAAGTGCCGCACGGTCAACCTTTTTGAACCACGCGCTCGAGGACCATCGAATCCACGATCGACCCCGATGAGGCAACACCCGCTGGTTGGCCTCGCTGTTGGAAAGCGTTTTGCACACGTCCCTGCTCGACAGTCCTTTCGACCTCGCTCAATCTACGAACCTGGTGTTGCTGAGTCTGGTAACTATCGATGGCAGCTGGGTAGATGCGCCAGTGCCGGCGCCGTCAAGTTATCTTCGATCGCCTCGATCCAACCTCCGACAGTGAGGCCGAGGCTGTCTTCGGTGTTGAAACAGTCCGGTAGGACGTCGGGATCGAGCATCGGATGCGGTGATCACGACCCGGGCCGAGCATGTACGATTAGAGCATTCCGGAAACAGCAACGTTCGAGGACAACGGCAAACGATAATCGGCGTCAACTAGCCGCTGCGCCACTGGGTGTAGAGCCCTACAAGCTCCTCTCTCACTTCGGATGGCAACTCTTCGGATCTGAGCCGTCCGGTGAGCTGGATTGTGGTCCGCATCTGGGCGAGGTACGCCGTGCAGTTCGGACACGAGGAGAGGTGGGCTTCGAATCGGCGACGGTCGGCACGCGACATTGAGCCCTCGATGTAATCCGTGACTAGCTCTACTGCTTGTCGACAGACGAGCTCCCTTTCACGGCGGAACATCAGTGGACCCTTCCGAACTTGGTTTCAAGGTCCTGACGGAGTCGGCTTCGGCCCCGATGCAAGAGAACCCTCTGGTTGACCTCCGAGATTTCCAGTAGTTGACATACTTCCTTGCTATCAAGTCCCTCAATATCTCGTAGCGTTACGACTTGGCGCTGACTTTCGGGAAGGTCTCTCGAGCGACGAACGGATTCTCTCGGACAGCCACCCCGCGACCACTCGGTCCTCGGCGTCTTCCATAAAGTACTCGGGTGGGGTTATCCATTCACCGTTTGTGTCGAATCGGTTCGGGTCGACCGCAGCTTCGGAACTGCTCGAGGGAGAGCGCGGCTTTCCCGTACACCAGTCGAGCGTGCCCGGTTGATTGCAATTTTCACGAGCCATGTCTTGATCGAGGATCGACCTTCAAACTTGCTCACGCCTCGCACGACCGCCATCCAGGTGTCCTGGACTACCTCTTCAGCAATCGCATCGCTTGGCACGAACGAGCGGGCCACGAAAAAGAGAGCATGGTTGTGGCGCCCAACGAGGGCGACGAAGGCCTCCTCGTCGCCTGCTCTTAAGCCCTCAGAAGCTCATCGTCGCCAGCAGGCGCCCGCGCTCTACCCATTAGTCACCGGGTGCCTGCGTAGGTGTCGCACGAAAGCGAGGACATTACGCGGTCATGGGAGTCAATGGCTCGAAGGATTGACATGGTGTTCGGGGAAGCCAGCAATCGGGTAGAGCCCGCGAATCCGTAGCGTGCTGACCAAAATCCTGGTCCTGTGCCAACGGCGCCCCTACCTGGCCTTGACACGGGTCCAGCGAGCAGCCTCATGTTGCCCCGGAGGCAGACGATCACGAACAGTTAGTGGCGACGTTGGTCCGCTTCTTACTGCGCTCTTTCTTTCAGCAACAGATCAGGTCACCTGCGAGCCGTGAAATGGTGGTCTGCACCGGTGAGGCGCATACCGGCGACTCTGTTCTGGAGCTGTGCCCCCGTTCGCGCGAGCTCGTCGTATCAATCTGTCTGAGGACTGTAACGCTGTGCCTCTCCGCGAGGACAGTGATTGTGTGGGGTTAAATCGACCCCTCGAAAAAACGGAGGTAAGGATCAACATGCGAAAGCGACTACAGAAAGCGGCGCGTCTGGGGCTCGGCGCTGCCACTCTCGGTGGCATCGGTCTCATCGGAGCCTTTGGCGCCGGTGCAGCTGCAGCCGGCACGCCAGGTTTCGGGTTCGGCACGTCTCCGGTCATCGGGCACGTCTACCTCGACGACAACACGGTGGGGACGAACACGATCAGCGGGTTTGACCGCCACTTGGACGGCTCGCTCACGCCGATCGCTGATTCGCCGTTCACGGCAGGCGGCACCGGTACGGGTGCCGCTGGCGGCCTGGCTTCGCAGGGTGCCGTCCAGGTCACCCAGGACGGCCGCTTCCTGCTGGCGGTGGATGCGGGCAGTAACCAGGTGTCCGTTCTGAGAATCGGCTTTAACGGCAGCCTCCAGCTGGTGCCGAACGGAGTGGTTTCCTCGGACGGTCCCACGCCGGTGAGCATTGCGGTGCACGACAACCTTGTCTACGTGGCCAATGCCGGTGCCGTAGGACCTAACTACACTGGGTTCACGCTGTCCCCCTTCGGACAGCTCCAGCCGCTGGCCAACTCGACTGTCTCTCTTCCGAATGGCTCGCAGCCTGGCGATGTCCTCTTTAACTCGACCGGTACCAACCTGGTCGGGACCCGGGTGGGAACCTCGGAGATCGACAGCTTTGCCGTTGGGAGAAACGGGCTTTTGACCGAGGCTACTGGCGCGCCCTTCACCGCTCAGGGGCTTGGGCCCTTCGGCAGTGAGTTCCGGCCGACCAACCCCCAGCAGCTGTTCGTCTCCAACGCCCACAACGTGGCGCCCCTCAGTGGAACGGTCTCGGCCTTCAATGTCGCCTTCAACGGGTCACTGACCTCTATTGGAGCCAGTCCGGTCGCAGATGACCAGACCGCACCTTGCTGGGTCGCCATCACCCCCGACGGCAGGTACCTGTTCGCGGTGAACACCGGATCGGGTGAGATCTCCAGCTACCAGATCGCACCCAACGGGTCCCTGACGCTCATCGGCAACACCGTTGTCAGCAACTCAGCCGGGGTTGGCGCGACTGACCCCAGCGTGAGCCCTGACGGACGCACGTTGTACGTGAACGAGAGCCGGGTCGGCACTGTGGGCGCCTTCGCCATTAACAATGGCGGGACTCTCGCCCAGCTTCCCAGCTCGCCCGTGTCGGTTCCGGCCGGGGCTCACCCCGCTGGCATCGTGACCACCGGGCTCGGAGGGTTCGCCGGCTTCTAGTCGAAGACTTCCCCATTGTGCAAGGGCCGGGAGCGATGTTGCTCCCGGCCCTTGCATGCTTTTGGGGATCTACGACGAGCGAGGCGTCGGATAGAAGGTTCCGTGCCACGTTGTTCATGGCAGAGATGTGATCGGCGTCGAATGCCCAAGCTCCATGCTCTGAAAGCACCACTGAGACCCATGCCGAGGTTGGCAGGAATTGCAGCTCGACAGGTGGGCGGCGACTCCGGGGAACTGCTCCCGAGTGCCTTGGGCTCCATCGGCGGGAACTCCGCCACGGTGGGGGTCGACGGAGGAGTTGTTCCTCCGTTGGGGTAGAGAAGACCACTCATTGATAGTGGTGAGGCGCACATTACTGGAGGTAATCGCATTACCAAGTGGTGAACCTCCCTTGGCACCGTCGGGAGTGACAGATGAAAATGATGAGACCGACGGGCGCCCCCGCAGATCCTCGAACAGCGTCTTTTCGATCATCTCGTTGCAGGTGGTCGCCTCAACCATCTTCGTACGTGGCTGGCGATCGCCGAATCGGGTAACGCACCTCGGCGGAGCCACTCAATTGAGGTCTCGCACGGGTCGATAACCGGGAGTGGCGGGACGAGAGGTGAGTAGAACCCGGCCAGGGTTTTTCCTGTGGTGGGCTGCCCTATTGGGGTTCGGTGGTTTCTTGGTAGCGGGGCTGCGTGGGCCATTGGCCGGCGTCCAGTTTGTCTCACCCGTGGTCTTGTTCTGGTTGGTCGTGATCGGTGCCGGGTTGTGCTGGATTCCTTCGGTCGCGGTGATCGTCATTGGCTGGCGCCGGGGCTTGGCGGAACTCGCCATACTCGGCGCCGCCTTGGCCGTCGAGTCGGGGTTCGGCGAGGTTCACGGCCTCACCGTCCCCGGGGTCATCTACGGGCCGAACAACGCCGTGCTTAGTTCGGCTTTCCTCGCCCTGCCGGTGGCGCTCGTGGCGGCAATCCCTATTCTTGTCCGACGGTCAGCTGTCGGCGCTTTTCTCGGACGACACTGGCGAAGTTGGGCGGTGGGTTGGGCGGGGTTGGGCGTCGCCGGTTGCGTCGTTCTTCTCATTCGTCCGAATACGCTGGCCGCACCCACGATGGGCACACCGTTTCCCGTCGTAGTGGGGGCATGCGCCTTAATTGTGACGGTCGCGTTGTCGATCCGGCATCTCCGCCTCTACTGGGTGGGCAGGCTCCGGGCGTCACTTGCCACGTCACTCACCCTTATGTTTCTGGGACTCTCAGGTTTGGTATGGCTCGGTCGAGGGCCGTTCTCGCTCGGATTCTGGGCCGCACACATCCTGGACATCGGTGGGGTGGCCGGCGCGGCAGTCTCGCTCGCCGTCGGCTACCGCTCACACCGCCCAATTGCCCAACTAATGGCGCCGGTCTTGACGAGAGATCCTCTGGTCGCACTCGACCTCGGCCTTTCGCCCGTGGCCCATCGCTTCGTCGCCTTGCTGGATCGCAAAGACCCGATAACTCGGGATCATGTGGTCCGCGTGGGAGAACTGGCCGTCCGTATCGGCGAGCGCGCCGGCATGCGAGGTACCAAGCTTCGCAACCTCGGTCTGGCCGCTCTCTTCCACGACGTCGGCAAGCTCGAGGTCCCCGAGAGCATCCTCAACAAACCCGGTGCCCTTACCGCAGATGAGATGGCAGTAATTCGGACCCATACGACAATCGGCGAGCGCCTCATGCGAAGCGAGGCCGAGCTTGCGCCAGCGGCATCATTTGTACGCTCCCACCACGAACGCCAGGACGGTCGGGGCTACCCAGACGGGTTGGCGGGGGCCCAGATCCCAATTGAGGTGGCCATTATCAGCGCCTGCGACGCATTTGACGCGATGTGCCACACCCGGCAGTACCGCGAGGGCATGGGGCGAGAAAGGGCCTTCGCTGTTCTACGCGAGCATGCGGGTTCACAGTGGAACACCGAGGTTGTTGGGCTCGTCGTCGCCACGATCGAGTCGGACAATGTCACCGGCAAGGCGCTCGACCACGTTGGGAGAGACGTCCCCGGTGAAGAGCTCGCTTGCGGGTGCATAGATGCCCTTCCCGACCCGGTCCGAGAATTGGCTCTCGCGGACCGAGGGCAGAGCTGATGGTCTCGAAGCAGTCCATGGTCATCAGATGGGCGCCGTAGCGATCTGAACCGACGAGGCGACGTAGTCAGGCGACAACCATATGCGCCGGCTGTGATCCTCAGGCGGGGTGACGTTGGCGACAGCCCACTCTGTCGAAAGTCCTCAGCCAAGCTGCGGTGATCAAGCGAGAGTCGTCAAGCAGAGGCCTACGCGCCGCAACGGGATCCCGATGGAACTCCCAACCCATCTTCGGGCGACGAGGCGTGCGTCGTCAGTTCGCTCCGTCATCGTGTCTGGCAGGTACAGGGAGTCAACGAAGCAGTCTGCGGCGTCTGCGGTTGTGAAGCGGTAGCCGAACCTTCGCCGGTCGTCGGTGACGATATGGAGTCCGTGACGCGTGGCAGTTTCTTCAAGACGACCGATCAATCGGTCATTGGGATAGCGAAGTCGGACCCGACGTAACGCCTTGAGAAGGGTGCTCCACCGATAGATGTCGATCGGGTGGAGGGTCCTCGGGCCTCCGGGGAGCAGCAACGCGAGCGTCCCTCCGGGTGCAAGCACCCGAGCGATTTCGGCGAGACAGTCGTCCAGGGGAGCCAACAGCATGAGGGCCATCGAGCAGGCGACCGCCGTGAACTGGTGATTCCCAAATGGCAGGTGGCGTGCTTCGGCGTTAACAAGGTTCCCGGCTCCGCTGGCGCGGGCGCGAGCAAGTTCAGCCGGAGACCGGTCCACACCGATCCAAGGATTCTTCCAGCCCGCCTGCAGAAGCGGAGCGCTGCCGCACGCAACGTCAAGAAGGTTCTCGTCGTCAGAGATCACCTCGAGGAGCCACTCGTACGGGTTCTGCCCGGCCGATCTCGACGCACCCAGGATCTCCTCGGTGATTCCAGGACGGTCCTGGTGGAATGCGGTGAGGTAAGCCGTCCAACTTGTCGGCATGTGCGCTTCTCTCGTCATCGTCGCGTTCCACTTCTCAGGAACCCGGCTCGGGCGGCACGTCATCCATGATCTGAGGCGTGTCGCTTGGAAGGATCGGTTGCGATCTGGGGTTTTCACTGTATTCGAGCATGGTACCGAATCCCATCACGGTGTACTGGCGACCGGGATGCACGTGTTGCATCCGCTTCCGGTGCCGACTGCACCAGGCTGGTGTCCACGCCGACGACTTCAACAACTTGGATGACCCGTCGGGCGCGGCCTTCGTGCGATCCGTTACTAGGCGTGACGAGACCGTTCCGACTGTTCGGGATCGGGGACGAGGTGCTGGTGAATCCGCCCCCGGGTTGAGTGATCGAGCAGGGAGACGATCGATGGCTTAGACCTAGCTGCCGTCGGGCCAAATTTGAATTTAGAGTTCCGTAATATCTCCTGCCGTTGCCGCACGGGCGGGCGCACCTAGGTTGAGGATGGTGAAGCCTTCCGCCCCACCGCGTCGTTGGGCCTTCGTGCCCAAAGGCTCCCGCCGGGCGCACGCCGACCGGCCAGACGGTGACTGCTCAGCCGCCGCGTCACCATGAGCGAACCGACCGTACTCGTCGAGGGGCTATCCCACCGTTACGTCCGACGTGACAGCACTCTCGAAGTGTTGCGCGACGTGCACCTTGTGATGGAGCGCGGGGCGTACGTGTCGCTGGTGGGCTCTTCGGGCTCTGGCAAGTCGACGTTGCTGGCTGTACTTGGGGGCCTCGAGCGACCCCAGTCTGGGCGGGTGACCGTGGCCGGTACCGACCTTGCCTCCCTCAGCGGGGACGGGCTGGCCCTCTACCGGCGGAAGACGGTGGGCTTCGTCTTCCAGCACTTCGGCCTGCTCGAGGCCTTGACCGCCGTCGAGAATGTGGAGTTGGCGCTGACCTTGAATGGCGTATCTTCCTCGTCCGGCGCCACCGGGCCACCGAGCTCCTTGGTGATGTGGGTCTGGCTGCCCGCCTGAGCCATCGCCCTCACGAGCTTTCGGGAGGCGAGCGCCAGCGCGTGGCCATCGCACGCGCTATTGCCAACGATCCCGACTTGATCCTGGCCGACGAGCCGACCGGGAATCTCGATGTCGAAGCGGCGGAGACGGTGGCCGACCTCCTCTCGTCGCTGCGCCGAGACCGCGGCTGCACGTTGGTGGTGGTCACCCATAACCCGGCCATGGCCAGCCATGCCGATACCCATTACGCGCTGCGTGACGGCCGGCTGGCCGAGGTGGTCGATGCAGGTGGCCGATTCGAGAGGACGGTCGGGTCACGAACTGGCGTGACGCGATCGGCATGGCCAGGCGCGAATTGCTGCGCCGGCCCGGACGCGCCCTTCTTACTGTGGTCGCCGTGGCACTGGCCACGGCGTTGCTGACCGCGCTGGTCGCCATCGCCAGTACCGGGCGCACCCGTGTGCTCGACCAGATCACGCACGGGGGGGCTTTGGCCGGCATCTCCGTGGCGGCAGCGGCGCCCAACCCGAGCGAGGAGGGCCTCGACGACCCGACACCTGGCCGCAGCAAGATCCTCACCGCGTCCGCCATTCAGGCCATGAGGCATCTCCCGCACGTCACCGCCGTCGTCCCGATCGTGCAGGCCGGAGTGATCGTGGTCCCGCCCGCCAAGCCTCTGGCCGGTTCCCATTTGGGTGGAGGGCCGTCGGTGCCTATCCTATGGGGACAACATCGTCGGGGTCAACCTGTCCCGGTCCAGCTCGTTGCCCATCTCCCTCGTGGCGGGCAAGTACCCCGCCGTGGGATCGACCACCGAGGTGGACGTCACCACCG
>CAVWKU010000006.1:0-106716 GCA_963755665.1 uncultured Acidimicrobiaceae bacterium | reverse complement strand
ATGGAGATCCTCTACGCCACGGGCATGCGCCGGGGGAGCTGGTGGGCCTCGACCTCGCCGACTTCGACCTGGCCCTGCGTGGCTGACGTTGCGGGAGACCAAGACACCGTTAGGACCGCGTCGTCCCCATGGGCGAGCGGGCGGCCGCCGGCTGTCCCGTTACTCTCAGCGATGCCCGGCGCCACCTCCGATCGGTGAGGATCCCGGTGCGGTCTTCTTGGCCACCAACGGCCGGCGCCTGGGGGCGACCTGGCTGACCGGCCAGGTGCACCACTACATCGAGGCGTCGGGCCGGGAAGAGCGGGGGCCGTCATCTGTTCCGCCACGCCGCGCCACCTTGATGGTCGAACAGGGGGCGGACATCCGCTACGTCCAGGAGCTGCTCGGGCACCGGGACCTGTCCTCCACCCAGATCTACACCAGGGTCGCCCCCGAGCGCCTGGCCGCCATCCACAAGCCACCCACCCCGGCGCCCGACTGCGCAGCGGCACTGAGGCGGGGATGGACCCTGGCATCCCGGCAAGATAGGGGTGCGCCACCGCCGGTGGGCCCTCAAGGGTCCTCCGCTCCGCTCCGGATCACACGTGACGGCTGGCGCCGCCCTTGACCGTCCCCCGGCGGCGGCGAATGGGCCGCACAGGTGAGCGACGCCGAGACGTCGCTCACCTCGAACGAAGGAGGACCAGCCATGACCATCCACCACAGCAGGACCACCCAGACAGCTTCGGGATTACCTACACCGGTGAGGCCTGTCGAGCGGACCGACACGAGAGCTGTCCCGCCTGGTGGGGCAAAGGACGGGCCGGGACCAGGTGCGACTGCCCCTGCCACCTCCCCGAGGCGTCTGCCCCGCAAAAGTCCACAGCCCCCGACGAAGGCGATGACACCCTCCTCTTCGTCTCCTTCTATTGCAAAGCCGGCTTCCACGACAACTGTCCCCACTGGCGCCAACCCTCCAACCGCTGTGCCTGTCCCTGTCACCAGCCCGACCAGCGACCGGAGTGCGCCACATGACAGCCACCGCCCGCCCGTTCCTTTCCCCGCTGGTGTTCCCACGTCGCTAATAAGGAGGCACAATGGAAGAGATGGCTGTCGTCGATGTGTCAGAAGAGCGCCGCCGCCGGCGCCGGGCCGGTGATCCCCGCCTGTCCGCCGCGGGCCAAGAGGTGCTGGCCCGGATCACGACCGGGGACCTGGCCGATGAGTTCCAGGCCGCCCTCGACGCCGACTCCGAGGCCGACCCGATCCTCGGTGGCCACCACCACGACGCCGCCTGACCCAAGCGGACAGCGCCATCAGTGATCGTGGTCGACGAGTACCTGGCCGTGCGCGTCGTCGGCGGCCGGTGGCCAGAGGGTTTGCCCGACGACGAGGACCTGGTGCTCCCGGCCGCTCGGCACTGGCGGCTCCTCCAGCGCATCCACGCACCCGGTGACGGTCAGCTCTCGGGACTACTCGCCACGTTGAGCACGACGGATCGAGACACCATCCGCTTTCCCCATCCAGAGGTGCTCGGGGTCGCAGACCCCCGGCCCCTGCTCGACGAAGCGGCGCGCCTCGCGGCCCGTTACGGCGGCACCGGATGGCTCACCGGTGAGACCCTCGCCGCCGGTCTCACCTACGGGCGGGCTCTGTGGTTCGGCGCCGAACGCAACGTCGGCAGGTTGCTCGCCAGCGCAGCCGACGACCTCGGCATCACCGTTCACGTCGTCACCTAACCCGTCCCGTTTTTTCTCAGCCGCCTGTTGGTCTCGCCGCAGCCGACTCCCATCATTAACCCCTTCATGGTTGGAACCATGAACCCTTTGGCCTGGTGTTGCACCGTCACGCCGACCTTGGTCACGAGCCGTGCGTCACAGCCACACGCGATCCGACGTCGCTCCACCCGCCGACCATCATTAACCCCTTCATGATCGCAACCATGAACCCCTTGGCCTGGTGTTTCAACGTCACCCGTCTTGGTCACCGTGCTGAAGGCTCGACGATGGGAGAGTTGGCAACGATGGCGGCGCCAACCACCAACACGAAGCGCCGGACTGTCCACTGCTCGAAACACGCGTTCGCGCCGATTGCCTCGTCCATCCCAAAAACGCCGTCGCCCAGCCCGTCACTCTCCCAGTTCAAAGACATCAAATCTGTCTCCGCCGAGCGGGACTCGCGTCGGAATCTCTCGTTACCGGGGACGATCCGTTGAATGCCACGGATCCGCTGGGGCTGTTCTGCATTCTTGGACACACGAGCAGCAAGAAGAACAGTCCGTGTCGGGGATCGGCGGAAGCCAAGAAGGCATTGAAAGTCGTCAAGAAGCACGCAGGCGCCCTAACGAAATTGGCAATCACGGCGGTGGCGTGCGGTGGTCCTCAGGCACTCCTCTGTGCTGGCGCTGGCGGTCTTGCAAAGGCAACTCACCACACCATCGCCGCCTGTATTAGCGGTTCTGCTGGCTTTGGGGCAGGTGGGGTAGCTTCTGGGTGTGCGGGCTTTACTGGAAATGGGACGCCTTTTGCTAGTGCGACAGTCGGGGCAGGAGGGAGTTCGCCAGTTACTGAACTTGGGGCCGGAGTGATGTTTAGCAATGCGCAGACCCCTGAGGACTTGCGGGGGCCATTTGGATATGGAGGAGGATCCGCAGATCTTGGTCCAGGAATTCGGGCCGATGGCGCCGTGGGCCAGGGCACCAACAATCAGTCAATATGGACAGGTGGAGCTAGCGGTCAAATTGGTGCCGCCGATCTCTTCCCATTTCCTCTTCCCGTTGGATTCAACGGTGGAGGTTCCTATACATGGACGACCCCGTGAGTCGTCATGAGTGACGTTCCACCTACAACGTTTCGCGGAGTGCGAAGCTTTGTTCCGTGGAAGGGCGGCACAATATTGAAGTGGGCCTTCCCGACGCTCGTGGTTGGTGAGGAAGCCTTGACCATTGAATCGGGCAGTAATAAGTGGGAAGTACAGAAAACCGAAATACAAGGCATCGTCGCTGATCACAAAGCCTTGTTGATCAAAAAGGTGGATGGAACTGCAGGTCGATTCAAGACATCGAAGAGGACGCTGGAGGCAATTCTCGTCTGCCTTCAGGAAAGAGGCGTTTCATTCACGAGATCCGAAACCTCCACGTATTGGATGGTTTCAGGATCCCAAAGGCAGACTTGAAGGGGATGAAGTGTCTGTACCGAAAGAAGCCTCGGGAGCTGACTGGAGAGTCTGCGCAAGCTCGGCCGAGGAGCAGCAGGCTGCCGAGATCAATCTGGTTTCTGCTGGTTCTCACACTTGCCTTGGTGTTCGTCTCGTTGTCGATGTATCTAGGCCCTTATAAGAGTGGGAACCATGGAGTATTCGCAGTCAGTATTACTGCTGGTGCCTTTGTGGCGTCTGCTGTAATGGGAGTCTCGTACTTTAGGGGAATCGAAAGACACTTGAGGAAGCCCTTAGCTGAGATTCGTCGCGATCTGGATGCTTGAATACGTAAGGCAAGTTCTCGCACACCACCCTTCCCCTGATGTGATGAAGGAGCGCAGCGCCGTTCCTGCGTGACGGGCATCGCCCTCCTTCGCTCCCGGATCGTTGCCACCGCGCCGTCCGGGGTGATGACCTGCCCAGCTCCTCCCTCGGCTCCACAGACCTGATCCACAGTCTCGCGCCTTCCCACGCGCCCCTGACCCACCCCGTCATCTTTTTGGTCACTTTATGGTTCTTGCTCCCCAGTTCTTTGAGGCACCTTCGAAATGCCTTGAACACGATTGCAAGGGGTTCCGCTTGTGCCGAGGGGGGTGTTGTATGGATGCGGAGACGGCTTCAGACCTTTGATCATGGCCATAATCACCCAGGCTTGAGGCCAATGATCGGACCTGCGATTGTCGGGTTCTTATTGTGTCCCCCAAGGTCCACCGAATGGTTGACCTGCATCTTCGCAGTGCCAATCGGAACGGTGCGCGAACCGTGATCAGGCAACCCGGTGCGACAACAGGTGGCGGTGCTCATCGACCGGACCAGGCAAAGGGCGAACGCGGACGATGTTGTCGTCGATCTCCACGACCTGGGCAACAGCCCGTACAGCACCCTCGCCGACGACCAACCAGGCGCCCTCGCTGATGAGAGCCGGGTCCCGTGCCTCATCGAGGAATGTCCATGGCAGGCCGGACTCGTCCTCACTGTTGAGATCGACCACGAGGTCGAGGCTTGGTATCTCTGTATTGCTCATGGACGAACTTCTCCTGGCCCACGGTGGTATTCGTTGTTCAATATTCTATGTTCGCAGGAGCTGAGGCCGTTGACGAGTATGTCGAGATCGGCTTGCGCCAAGGTGGCATGTGGGCGGCGAAACGTGGGGACGACCTCGATACCAGCCGCTTGAAGGGCCGAGAGATGGAAGACGGCGACCGTGCCGAACCGCTCCAGGCGAGTCTTGCAGAGGACGTCGATCTCTTGTTCATTAGCCGCGAGGTACGCCGAAAGCCCGTAGCGGCCCCAGCGCGGGTAGCGACGCTTGAACCGCACGGCATCCGCCCTCAATAGCTCCAGTTCGGAGTCGAGAGCACCGCCCCGCACGACCAGCATTGTCGTGTTCGAAACGGGGGCGAATCGGATCCGGGGAAGACCTTCATTACTCACGATCAGACGGTACCGAGCGGTAGTGACAGCAGGCTGCGATGCCTGGTGCAGGGCGAGCTGCTCATTCCAATGCGATCAAGAGCCCGGCTACCTCCACATGACGGTTCTTATTGTGTCCCCCAAGGTCCACAAAATTCGTTTGCGCGAACCGCTCGGTGATCGAGCCGGCGGCTCAGACCGCTACGACATCGACGAGCCCCTGGAGACTTCGAAAGTCATCCGGATTGCGCGTATAGAGCGGGAGTCCTGCAGCGCAGGCTGTTGCCGCGATGAGGAGATCCACCGCTCGAGCGCCACGCGCCTTGCGTCCGCTCGCGACTTCAGCAGCGTAGATCCGCCCATAGGCCCGGGCCGCTTCTCCGTCGAAGGGAAGGGGATCGAATGCTGCTTCTGCCCGTTGTAATCGGTCCTGCCGGCGCCCCCGCTCATTGGCGTCATCGGTCGCGTGCGGCCCGGCGGCGAGTTCCGCCATGGTGATCGCGCTGACGGCGAGCTCCAAGGGAAGCTGGTCGACCTCGAGCTGTTCGAGGTCGATGACCACCGAGGTGTCGATGACACCCCGCTGAGCGCGTGGAGAATCAGCCACGAGGAGTCGGGTCTTGGGATGCAACGCTGTCGAGGTCGTTGCGGAGCCGGGCCAAGTCGACACTCGGAGCGCCCCGGAACATAGCGACGGCGGTGTCGGCATTCACGAACCGGTGGCGACGAAGCGGGGTCAACTCGCCGACGGGTACTCCATGCCGGGTGACGACGAAGGTCTCACCGCGGTCCAATCCCCTCATGATCTCGCCGCTGTCGTTCCTGAGTTGACGTTGGGTGATGTCTCGTGCCATCAGTAGAGAGTAGCACATGGTGCTACAGGCCGTCCGTCAATCCATGACGGCCCAGTCCAGGTGACCTGCTCTCCGTTAGAGTGACTATCTCAGGCTGATCGCTCGGCGGACGATCGTGGGGAAGCGGTTCTTATTGTGTCCCCCAAGGTCCACAAATTTCGAACCGCGCGAACCGGTTGGGTCCGTGCCGTGATTGAGGGACGACGTTCAGAGTCGCAGAGAGCGTCGGATGTCCTTCATGAGAAGCACGAGGTGCAAGTCGTCGGTAGGGCTTCGCTCGAACTCGGGGATCAGATGGAGGTAGAAGTCGTGGGCCTCGTTCGATTCAGCATGGACGAGCAGTCCTCGACAGCCAATGTCGGTGGACAAGTCCAGTAGTCGAGCGAAGACGTCTTGGAGAAGCCCGAAGCCGAGCCCTCGCCGCTCATGGTCGACATCGACCCCGAGCCGGGCCAGCAACGCAACGGGTTGGGGAAAGCGACCTGCACCCTGAAGGAGTCGTTGAGGCGCTGCAACGGGACGGATCTGGGCCATGCACCAGGCGTAGTAGGCGACGACCCGGGTACCGTCCTGTTCGGTCACGACGAAGACACGGGTCGTTCCCGAGCTTGCCGATTGGCGGGAATAGTGGCGTAACCACTCGGTCTGTTCGTGTGACCGGCATCGGAAGGTACTCAGGTCGTGTTGAGCGGCCAACGGCTCGGGGGCCTTGTAGCCGCCGCTCATTCAGTGAAAGGTGAAGGGCGCTCGATCAGGCGACGGAGTCCGGCCAGATCGCGCGGCGGGCGAGAGTTGAGCGACTCCCACGCGGCGAGTGCCGTGTCATCGAGTTCGAACACGTCGCGATCGGCGAGCACCCGCTGGGCCGCGATGCAGGCATGCGTGATCACGAAGTCGGTGAGGTCGGTGTCGCTGGCGGCGACGGCGCGGTCAATGAGGTCACGCTCCTGGGGCGTTGTACGGAGATCCATGCGGCGGCTACGGCGTCGTGATTCAGTTTCCATTTGATCAACCTCCGCTCTGTATCGTACGTCCAGTGTACGTCCAAATCGTCCGCGCTGAGTCACAGCATCGAGCGTCCCATCGAATGGAAACGCCATCATGACCATCATCCCTGGTCAAAGGCGCTCTAGGTGGCCCAATGGGGCACCTTCCGCAACGAGCTGGTGGTTCGTATTGTGTCCCCCAAGGTCCACAAATTTCAGGCTACGGATGCTCCTCGATCCGCCACGAACCCGGCTCCATAATCAGCCGTCGACGAGGACCCGCCTGATCGATGTCTCCGTCGTCGTAGGCGACGTCACCTTGCCAAAGTGCGGTCATCATGCCGTCGTGGGTACGCATACGGGTGGCAAATCGCTCCGGTTCACGTGACCCGGCGGCGGCCGTCGCCCCCGGCGGGTCGATCTGGTCCTTCAGCCACCACAGACTCGCGAACGTGGGAGGCACCATGGCCATTTGGGCAGCGTTGACGCGGGCGATTGCCGCCGCCGGGGTCATCCACTCGGATCGGTGGATCTCCATCCGGTCGACCACCACGACGTTCCCGTCGTCCGGCACCTCGACGAGGAAGAACCACGTGGCGAAGCGCTTCGGGCCACCAGGCGGGGGGACCCAGAACGAGAAGGGCACCAGGCTAGAGGGATCGAGGTTGAGCGATGCCTCCTCAGCTGCTTCGCGCACGGCCGCAGCTCGAGCTGCGGCCATTTCAACCTCGGCATCGTGGCCGACCACCGACCCGGAGTCATCAGGGTCAACCCGACCACCGGGAAAGACCCACATGTTCCCGAACTGTCCCCGTGAGTTGCGCTGAAGGAGGAGTACCTCCATACCAGCGGGACTTTGCCGCAGTGGGATCACCGTGGCGGCCGGTATCAGTCCCGTTTCAGATACTGCCCCCTCAACGTTTGGGGCCGACTCGCCGCTACTCATGCCCTCGTGTTCGTTCGACATCTGCAGACCGTACTTCCGGTTCCGCCTATCTCAGCCCTCCCATGCGATATTTGCGGAAGGAGCCTTCACCGACCACGCTCTTTTGTCTTGGTCGATCTGGATCGGCCGGCGGGGATCTCCGAGGCTCACCTCAGGGCCCACCATGGTCGATGGTCGCGACCGCGAGCCAGCCGGAATGAGCCAACCAATAGCCGACCTTGCACGTCTCACAGACCTTCGAAGGTTCCATCGTCGGTATATCGATGGGAACGAAATGCTGTCCTTCTCGAGGCTCGGTCAATGGGCCCCCACAATCGGGGCAAAAGTCGCCCGGCAGCCCCGGAATCTGCGAAGAATCGTCCATGGGTCCGTTCATTCCGGGTCGTCAGGCGCCGGCTCGAGCCAATATGCACGAACTTGCTCGCCCACCTCGTTCTGCATGAACACGACTGCCCCGACGAGAGTTCCGACCGAGCCGTCCACCATGTTGAGAACTTGGTCGGTGCGCTTGGCGAAAGCGGCGCCGTCGGTGGTTACAAAGGTGCGCCCGTCGACACTGACGGCAACGACATGCCCGGTGGGTCCTCGAGCCCTGATCCGGTCCATGAGCGAGAGTAGATGCTGGGGCGGCACTGGGAAATAGCCATTTACAGATTTGTCCCTGGCAAAATGCACCGGCCTTCAAGTCAGTCTTCCAGGGGGCCGACGCTTCAGGCCCGTTCGGGAGTGTCCTCGACTCCCGGCTCGGGCACTTCCACGGGCGCCAGCCGTTCCGGGACTTCAGGTTCCCCAGGGTCGTCGGCCGGAGGTGCATCGGCAAAAGTCATGCCCTGCACCTACCCGCACGATGTCGCCTGAAACCGTTACGCGTCGGCACGCCTGGTGGGGGAGACCCTCAGCGACGCGAGCGGACTCTTGCGAAGAGGTAGACGACCGCCAGGACGACCACGAAGAACAGGATGGGGTGCACGACGATACCCAGCACTATCGCGATGGCCGTAATCACCAGTGCGATCAGAATGTCTCCCAGCATCAGCGGTCCTCTCGGTTGCCCGATTCTCGGGCTCGGTGGGGTGTACCCCGTCACGCTGCGGCCAAACAGTCCGAGTGGCGTCATAGCCCGGACGCGCAAGAACTGAGCCCGAAGGGTGGAGAAGAGCGACGGACTCAGTTCCTGCTTCCAAGCCCGACTGCCAGGTGGCCAATATCTATCGCGGTTCAGCGACTGATGCAAGGTTTCTCAGGCGGGCCGACCGGCGAGGTGGGCATCGGCGAAGCGCATGACGTCGGTGAGTGAGACGGTCCCGCCGTCGACCTCGACGAGGACGAAGGGCTTGACTGGAGTGGAAGTCGGCACGGCGGAGGCACCGATCAATTCCGGGTCGACGATGTGCTGTCCGGCTTCACGTGTGTGGTCGCCACGGGGCCGATCCAGCGAAGATCGGGCAGGTTGACGACAATCGCCTCTTGCGTCGTGCGCGCGATGACGACGATCGCCTCCTCGTCAGGGTCGGGATTCTCTTCACGGTGGGGTACCCAGGGTGGGACGTAGATGTAATCACCCGGCGTCGTGCAGAGTCGACGTTCGAACGCTTCGCCGTCGACTTCCTCGAGGAAGACGAACTCCGGGTGGCCGGCCACAACGTAGATCCCCGTTTCGGAAACACCGTGATGGTGGTTCTCAGATCCCGTGGAGGGAGCGACGTGTGTCTGTCCCATCCAGAGATTCTCTGATCCGACCGTCTGACCCGATATCGCCTCCAGGCGTGTCATGCCACCGGTTTGTGCGGTGTACCCCGACAGCGACGTTGACGGGACTTGGTAGAGGTGCTTGTGGAAGCCGTTTTCGGCAGTCGTCATTGTGTCGCCTGCGCCGTTCGCCGCGGGCGATAGGAGGCGGAGGCCACCATTTCGCCGCAACCCTTCATGGAAGCACCAACGGCGTAGCCCCGAGGGCGAAGAGCATCACGGGCGATGACCGAAAGCGTGGCATCGAGGCCCGGCTCGACGGCGGCTGCATCTCGTCCGGCGACCCTGGCGCGTGCGACATTGTCGATAGCGTCGCGGAATGTACGAGCGGCAGCCAGATCCTGATTGGTCAGTCCGCCGATCGGCAAGGGGAGATCGGGCCCGAGGAGCCACTCCTCGAGCCGGCCGGTACCGGACAAGAGGTCGACCCCCTCGTTGCCCCTGCCTTCGAAGGTACCGGCGAAGTCGAGGCACAGGCGTCCGCCCGAGGCGATCCACGGCGTCTGCTGGGTCGGGGCCCCGTTTCACGTCTCCCGGCTCGGACCGCTCTGAACTCCTGACAACCGGTAGGGGATACTGGTCCGGTGCGCACACTTCTCAACGTGATCTGGCTCGTCCTCTCAGGTTTCTGGCTGGCGCTCGGCTACGCCGTCGCCGGCATCCTCATGTTCCTCCTGATCATCACCATTCCGTTCGGCATCGCGTCGTTCCGTCTCGCCGCCTATGTCCTGTGGCCCTTCGGCAGGACGGTGGTCCGGCGCCCGGACGCCGGCGGTGCCTCCACCATCGGGAATATCGTGTGGTTCATTCTGGTGGGCTTGTGGATGGCCATCGCCCATGTGGTCCTGGGTGTCGCCCTCTGCCTGACCCTGATCGGCATCCCGCTCGGACTGGGGAACTTCAAACTTGCCGCCGTCGCCTTGGCTCCGTTAGGGAAGGAGATCGTTCCCTCGAGTGATCCGAGAGCGGCTCTCGGGACCGTTTCGTTCTAGCGCTCCGTTTCTCTCCCACCCCGTCCTCGTGGCCCTTGCGCTGGGGTTTGGCACGCTGATGCCCGGGCAGGCAGGCGGTCGCACCTTGAATCCCCGGAATTGACGGACGGCGGAGATAGCTTTGGAGAAATGGTAAATGACTCGATCCAAGCGCCGCAGAACTCCGTCGAGCTCTTCGATCAGGACTTGTTCGATCAAGACGCCGTCGATCAAGACGCTGTCGATCAAGACTCGTTCGACCAGGACGCAGTCCGGGGATCCGTCCAAGATGCCATCGTGGCTGCATTCGAGGTGGGGCGTGACGGGAGTTGTCAAGAGTGCCATGTCGGCAATTGCGGGAAGTGTTCCGATCCCGATTGCCAGTGTCCCCATCCCTTCGTCGTGATCGGCCGGGCGATCGTCGAGTTGGACGGTTCGTTGCAGAGGACGAACGAGCTCTTGAAGAAGATCGAAGAGATCCACGGGGACGACCGAGCACGGGGCGCCGATCGCGATCCGGAGATCCCCGCCCGGTCACGCAGACGACGCACGTCCCGGCGAAGGCGCGACGAGGCTTGGGCCGCAAAAAAAGCAATAGATAATCGCGACCGGTGGCAGGCCGCCGGTGCGCGACCTACTCCTGTGCGTGGACGCGACGCCTTCTTCGCAGATGTCTGGCCCGGACCACCATTCTTTCGTTGTGCATCTCGTGGAATCTCGCAGCCCCCGTAGATGCTGGCCTCCACCGGCGACGCCAGCTGGCGCCACGCCCTCGACCCGTTCCCCAACGTGTCGTCGAGGATGGCGGCGTATTCGGTGAGGGTCTGCGCCGGCAGACGGGGATGTCCGGCGCGTCGACCCGCCCGCTCGGCGCTCTCGGCAATTCTCTCGGTCCATGTCCGGGGGCGGACGCGGCGCCAACGCAGCAGAACGGCGACAGATCCCGCCGCCGAGGAGCCACCGCGAAGACGGGCGCGAACGGGATGACGTCCCAGCGCGGCGCCGAGATCGTGCAGGGCGGTCGTGCCCGGGGAAGGATTGGCCAGCGGGACGACCGCGGTCGGATCGAAGCTCTGCCAGCCGAAGCCCGGAAACCACACCTGGACCCAGGCGTGGGCATCGTCGGCGCGCACCTGGTACAAGTCGGTCACGGGGTTGTACGAGCCCGGGACGTAGCCGACGACTTCGCGGGTGGGTATGCCGATGGAGCGCAACATGACGGCGAGCGATGTGGAGATCTGCTCGCAGAACCCGACCCGGTTCCCGAAGAGAAACTCATTGACGGTATCGGCACCCGGCGGCAACGGCGGGATATCCAGGGAGTAGCGGGTATGCGTGCCTATCCAGGCGATAAGCGACTCGACCCGGGCATAGGTCGTGTGGTCGCCGGCGGTGATCGACTTGGCCAGCGCTTCGGCCCGTGGATACGCGTGCGGCAATTGGAGATACGAGTCCTCCAGGGCAGTCGGTAGCGTCGCCCGGTTCGAGTCGTCCTGCAATTGCGTCGGGGTGGGCGCCACGACCTGTGACTCGACCGAATAGATCGCGCCTTTGCCCAGCCCGATCGGCGACACGATGGTCCCGTCATCGGAGACGTAGATTTTCGAGGTCGGAAACCACAACTCGCTCGCGGCCTCGGCGTGGAACACGAGGTTCGCCGTCGAACCGACGACATAGAAGGTCTGCAGGTCCGACTTGGGATGGGGCGTCTGCTCCCCGTGGAGGGCGGCAGGACGAACGGTGAGGTTTCACGGACCGTGTGGGAGGGGTTGTTCGTCGACGCCCAACTCGTGCCGTTCCAGGAATTGAATGTTTCGCCCACCCAGTACGAGGGGCGCTGGGCGCGGACCAACATGAGCAGGGTGTTGTCCAGTTTTCCCCGGAGCGCGGTGTCCAGACTGTTGGCGAATCCGAGGTAGCCGCCGACACGGGTCGGACCCGTGGGACTTCCGGGTCGGGCCAGCTGCGAAGGGGAACCCGCAGTCCCCCGCGAGTGCCCCCGGGACCCCGACGGCGCCTCCGATGCCGGCCTTGTCGAACAGGTTGAGTTTGGCGGCAACGGTTGGCGCCGGAAGGACGAGAAAGATGGCGACGGCCGCTGCTGCCACCGCGACCAGTACTGAGGCGAGGAGCGCCACGGACATTCTGCCCGCCGTCGCTCGCCGATCTCCACATCAAGGTGAGGCCGACGAGGCTGAAGCCCGCCCAGGCCAATGCGTACAAACCGAAACGAAGATCGATTGCCTGCGCGCCGCCAACTGCCATGAGCCCGGCCGCCGCGGCCAGGGAGAATGTCAGGTCGCGGCGAGACGGCACGTGGAAGGAATGCAGCACGAGGATGGAGACGAGGAGCACGATCAATGGCTCCTCGACATTCGCAATGCCGTCCACCGGGCCCGTCACTGCGTGGAAGAACCACACGGAGACGCCGATGGCCCCCGCCGCGACGAGCGACCTTCGTCCACGCCGGCGGGTGCGACCTGGTCACATAGGAGAAACCCATACCGAGCGACGCCAGCCCGACTCCCGCACAATGCGGTTACCTCCGAGATCTCGCCCATCGATGCCGCCGCCGCGATCGCCACGATGACCGCACCGAGACAGGCGACCCGCAGCGCGACCGAGTGTTCCGGCAGACCCGGCCGGTTGGCGTTGCGGATCGTTTCGAGAGTTCTCATTTCGATCCGGAGCAGGAGGGGATGCGCGATGCGCGCCTCGGGCACCGCGCGGGCCAGACGCCGCCCTGCGCCGCGACGATCCGCCACCAGAGCGACGACCGGTCCTGACGCCTCGACCGTGGCCAGGTGGACGGGCGCACCACGTTCCAGCAATTGCACGACCGTGCCCAGGGCGCGCTCCGCGACACGCTCGGCTTCTTCGGGATCCGCGGGAAGCGTGACCGTGACGGTGACCGGCTCCGATGACGGGCCTTCCAGCTCGCTCACCATCAGCTCGCCGGCATGTGCCGTCGCCCGCCAGTGCACCCGACGGCGACTGTCACCGGGCCGATAGGGACGGGCACCTCTGGGCTCACCGATGTCGGCCTGAACCCATCGACGAACTGCGTCCGGCTTCTTCTTCGTGATCCCGTAACGGGAGAGACCAGGGCCGACCCCGGCGGGGTGCGACGTGGAGCACTGCGGGCAGCGGAAGCACGACCCGGCGGGTCCACCATTGCAGGGCGAACGGTGCTGCCGTGGCGATGTCCAGCGTCACGGTCTCATGGATCCCCCGACAGATGGGGAGAAGGGAGATCCGGTCCTCGGGGGCTCGGTGACCTCCTACCGGCCCCACGAAGACCTCCTCCCCGGGGGGACTGACAGGTCGCACGCGGAGGCGTGTCGAGGCTGCGAGGCGCACCTCGGGCCGGCAGGCCGGCGGTGCCGTGGAAGGGGGCGTCGACGACCGCGACCTTGGCGCGGGCAAGAACCACCCCGGGTCCGAGAATGCCGATGACGAGTGTTCCGAAGACGATGTCCCCGAGGGCCTGGACCCAGCCGGAACCACCATTGTGCGCGACCAGCCACCAGATGCCGAGAATGGCCACGGCGACGGCAATCGGCGCGACGGGGCGAGCGGGTCGCGCCCAGCGCCTCATAGCCTCGGTGCGGCCGTCGCTTCGAGAATTCCCCGGACCACCCCGCCGGCTTGTCCGATGCTTTCTTCGCCTTCGTCCAGCAGGATCCGATGGGCCAGACACCCCACGGCGACGGCCTTCACGTCATCGGGTACCACATAGCTCCTCGGAATGGAGGAGTGCGTGTGCCTGGGCCGATCTGATGAGCCAGAGCACGGCGCGGGGGCTGGCTCCGAGACGCACGCCTGGCGCAACTCCGGCTCGCGCGGCAGATCTCAACGGCGTACTCGGCGACGCACAGGCGTCACGGCCACCTGGTTCGTCGCCAGCTGCGCCTCCAGCCATTCTGCCGGTGTGCAGACCGGCATGCAGATCGGCCAGGGCATAGGTCCCTCCTTCGTGGAGAACCATCTGCGCTTCGTGTGCGGCATCCGGATAGCCGATCGATGTCGCGACGGCGAATCGGTCGAGTTGGCTTTCCACGAGCGGAAAGGTGCCACGCTGGGAGCGCGGGTTCTGCGTCGCGATCACCATGTGCGGACGTGGGAGGAGCCATGACTCTCCGTCGACGCTGACCTGGTGCTCCTCCATCGTCTCCAACAGGGCCGATTGCGTGCGGGGCGGCGTGCGGTTCAACTCGTCGAAGAGAACGACGTGCGCGAACACCGGTCCCCGATGGAAATCCCAGGTTGCCTTGTCCGGTGAGTAGATCGAGACGCCGGTGACGTCGGACGGAAGGAGGTCCGGATGGCCCTGGACACGCGACAGCTCAGCTCCCAGCGATGTTGCGATGGCCCGGGCCAGGACCGTCTTGCCGACGCCGGGCACGTCTTCGATCAGCAGGTGGCCGCCCGAAAGGGCGGCAACGGCCGCGGCGGTGATGGCTGGTCCCGGCGTCGAGAAGGACCAGCCCGAGGTTTCCCATGAATGCCTGCCCGAGGGCCATGGCCGCGTCGAGTGCGGGACTTCGCTACGGCGAGCGATGTCGGACCCGCCGTCGAGCTCAACCCGGGCGAGCTTCATGGCAAGGTTCACGATCTCTCACTTCTCGTCTTCGTCGTCGCGGCGCGCTCCTGGTCGGGGCGCGCCTGTTGGTGGTGTTCTGCGGGTTCGCCCATTTCTGCACCACAACAGTGGGCGACGCAGATCATCAACGGGACTATGCATTCTCAACGCTTGCCCAACTCCGCACGCCACGGCCCTTATTTCCCCTCGTGACGATCCGGTGTTGTTCACGCAGTTCATCGTCCGTTCGCGTGGAGCGGGCACAGGACTGCCTTCCACGTCGGCCACGAAATGACCGTCGGATTGTCGATGTCCGTAGAGTGGGACGCGGTAGGTGCGTCCTATACTTCCGCCGGTGAAGCGGCGGCGTTGGATCGTGCGGAGCTGCGCAGCACTGCACCAACTCAAGGTGACGAGGTGATGGGCATGACCCGGGAGATGGACGATACCGCCGAGGGCCAGCGGCTGCGCGACGCCGACGTGGACGGCGTGCCGTGGCGTCGCTTCGGCCCGTACTTGAGCGAGCGCCAGTGGGGAACGGTCCGCGAGGATTACAGCGAAGACGGCGATGCCTGGAACTACTTCACCCACGATCAGGCGCGCTCGCGCGCCTACCGGTGGGGTGAGGACGGCATCGCCGGTATCAGCGACGACCGCCAGCAACTGTGTGTGGCGCTCGCGCTGTGGAACGGCAAGGACCCGATCATCAAGGAGCGGATGTTCGGTCTCACCAACTCCGAGGGGAACCATGGCGAGGACGTGAAGGAGTACTACTTCTACGTCGACAACACGCCCACCCACTCCTACATGCGGTACCTCTACAAGTACCCGCAAGCCGCCTACCCCTACGACGATCTCGTGTCGACGAATCGCGCGCGGTCGAAGACCGAACAGGAGTACGAGCTCATCGATACGGGGGTCTTTGGCGAGGACCGCTACTTCGACGTCGAGATCGAGTACGCCAAAGCCGACCCCGAGGACATCCTGATGGCGGTGACGGTGCACAACCGGGGACCCGAAGCCGCCGAGCTCCACGTGCTTCCCACCGTCTGGTATCGCAACACCTGGTTCGACGGCCTCACCGAGCGGCCGTCCCTGCGGTCCGACGACCCGGGCCGGATGCTCGCCACCCACCATGTCCTGGGCGACTGGGCGATCACCGTGTCGGAGCATGCCACCTGGCTTTTCACCGAAAACGAGACCAACGCGGCGAGGCTCTTCGACGGGGACAATCTGACGCCGTTCGTCAAGGACGGCATCAACGACTTCGTGGTCGACGGCAGGACCGACTGCGTGAACCCGGATGGGGTCGGGACCAAGGCCGCCGCCCATCACGCCCTGATCGTGCCGGCCGGTGCGTCACAAGTGGTGAAGCTCCGCCTTCAGCGTGCCGGAGCCACCGTTCCGGCGCGCGAGTGCCTCGGTCCCGACTTCGACAGGGTCCTCGAGCTCCGTCGGCAGGACGCCGACGAATTCTACGGTGCCCTGACGCCATCGGGAGTCAGTGCCGACTCCGCCGCGGTCATGCGCCAGGCGCTGGCCGGAATGCTCTGGAGCAAGCAGTTCTACTTCTTCGACGTCGACCTGTGGCTGCGGGAACATCACGCGCACCCGCTGCGGACGCCGACCCGCGACCTGCGGAACATGCAGTGGTTCCACATGCTGAACGGCGACATCATCTCCATGCCCGACAAGTGGGAGTACCCCTGGTACGCGGCATGGGACCTGGCCTTCCACTGCGTGGCACTCAGCATGGTCGACCCGGTCTTCACGCGTAACCAGATCGAGCTCATGCTCTCGGACGTCTATCTCCACCCGAACGGCCAGCTTCCCGGCCTACGAGTGGAATTTCGGCGACGTCAACCCGCCGGTGCATGCGTGGGCCACTCTCTTCGCGCACCGTGCGGCGCCGCACGAGCATGGGGGAGTCGACGTCGACTTTCTCCGCAACGCGTTCAAGAAGCTGCTCGTCAACTTCACCTGGTGGGTGAACCGCAAGGACCCGTCCGGTCGCAACCTGTTCGAAGGCGGGTTCCTCGGCCTCGACAACATCGGGGTCTTCGATCGCAGTGCGCCCCTGCCCACCGGGGGCCAATTGGAGCAGGCGGACGGGACGGCATGGATGGCGTTGTTCAGTCAGAACATGTTGGAGCTCGCCATCGAGCTCGCCACGGCCGATCCCAGCTATGAAGACCTGGCCCTGAAGTTCGTCCAGCACTTCTTCCAAATCGCCGGGGCGATGGACCGTGTGGGACAGACCTCCGATGAGATGTGGGACGAAGAGGACGGGTTCTTCTACGACGTGCTCCGGTTGCCCGATGGCACGGCGACGCGGCTGCGCATCCGCTCCATGGTGGGCCTGATCCCCCTTTGCGCCGTCGCGATCATTCAACCCGAGACGCTCGAACAGTTTCCGAGTCTGGTCCATCGGGTCCAGGGCTATCTGGAGCGCAACAGCGACCTGTTGGTCAATGTGGCCGACCCCCGCAAACCCGGGATCAACGGTCACGTGATGCTCTCGGTGCTGAACGAGGAGAAGCTGCGCCTCATCCTCACCCGGATGTTGGACGAAGAACGGTTCCTGAGCCCCCATGGCGTGCGTTCGTTGTCCCGTTCCCACCTGGCTGAACCGTATGTGTTCGTGGTCGAAGACCACGAGTACGTCGTCGGATACCTGCCCGCGGAGTCCGACACGGGCATGTTCGGTGGGAACTCGAACTGGCGCGGACCGGTGTGGTTCCCGATCAACCTGCTGATCGTCCGCGCCCTGCTGCAGTACTACCGCTACTACGGGGACACCTTCACCATCGAGTGCCCGACCGGTTCTGGTCATGAGATGACGCTCTTCGAAGTGGCAAAGGATCTGGCCGATCGTCTCATCTCCATCTTCTTGCGGGACGAGGAGGGCAGTCGGCCCGTCTACGGAGGGACCGAGAAGTTCCAGAACGACCCCCACTGGCGCGATTTGTTGTCCTTCCACGAGTACTTCCACGGCGACAACGGTGCGGGTATCGGCGCCAGCCACCAGACGGGGTGGACGGGGACCGTGGCGCGCCTGATCCAACTCTTCGGCGAGGCCACGGCGGACGACGCCCTGCACGCTACGGGAGGTCTCCTGGCCTACGGCACACAAGGGCCTCCGATGGAGGCCTCGCTATGAGCGTCTCGCGTCCGAAAGCGTCGAAGGCCAAGGGGTCTGGTGCCGATGCCGGGTCCGTGGCCGGCCCACCCGGTCATCTACGAGCTGAGCACGTTGCCGTGGCTCAACGAGGTGGCCGCTCGTTGTCGGGCATCCGGTCACGCTCGCCGACGTGCCCGCGTCGGAGTGGGACGCTGTCGCCCTGCCCGGCGTTGACGCCGTCTGGCTCATGGGCGTGTGGGAGCGCAGTCCCGTGGGCCGGGAGATCGCCTTGGGCGACGAGGCGAATTCGTCGCGCAGGTGGCCCAACTCCTGCCCGATGCCACCGACGCGGACATCGTCGGCTCCCCGTACTGCATTCGCCGCTACCGTGTCGACCCCCAATTCGGCGGTCCCGACGGCCTCGCCGCGGCCCGGGCGGAGTTGGCCAAGCGAGGAGTGCGCCTTCTCCTCGACTTCGTCCCCAACCACGTCGCGCCCGACCATGAATGGGTGGAGTCGCACCCCGAGTACTTCGTGCGGGGCACGGCGGCGGACTTGGGAATCGAGCCACCAGCCTTCCTCGAGACGGCGGGTGGGGTGCTGGCGATGGGGCGGGACCCGTACTTCCCCCCGTGGCCCGACGTCGTCCAACTCGACCCGACGCAGGCCGCCCTGCGGTCCGCGGTTATCGAGACCCTTTCGGATATCGCCGACCAGTGCGACGGGGTGCGCTGCGACATGGCGATGCTGCTACTCGACGACGTTGTCGCGCAGACCTGGGGCGACCGGGTGGGCCCGCCGGGTCCCGCGCCCTATTGGAGCGAGGTCACGGGGGCGGTGAAGAAGCGTGCACCCCGATTTCCTCTTCGTCGCCGAGGCCTACTGGGACCGCGAGCCGGATCTGCTCGCGCAGGGCTTCGACCACTGCTACGACAAGCGCCTCTACGATCGCCTCGCGTCCGCCGACGCCGGCTCGGTGCGGGACCACCTGGCGGCCGATCCCGATTACCAGCAACATCTGGTGCGGTTCTTGGAGAATCACGACGAGCCCCGGTCCGCCGCGGTCTTCCCGGCGGACCGTGGGGAGGCGGCCGGCGTGGTGGTCGCCACCGTACCGGGAGCACTCCTGCTCTTCCAAGGTCAATTCAGCGGCCGCCGATTCCATATGCCGGTGCAACTCGGGCGGTGGCCGGTCGAGCAGCGCGACGACGCGCGGGAGGCCCGACTGGATCCGCCTCCTCGGCTTGTTGGCGGCTGAGGGTCTGCGGTCCGGGCGCTGGAGCACACTCGAGGTCAGCGGCTGGCCGGACAACGACAGCTGCCGCAACCTTCTGGCGTGGCAGTGGCAGGGGGACGTGCACCGCCATGTGGTCGTGGTGAACTTCTCCGGTTCACCGGCGGACGGCCGGGTGGCGCTGGACGGGACGGCCGGGGCCGACTGGGATCTCACCGACGTGCTCGATCACGCAGTCGTACCGGAGGGCCGGCGATGACATGGACCCGGCGAAGGGCGGGGGCCTCTACGTGGCACGAGGGCCCTTCGAGGCCCACCTCTTCAGGCTGGCCAGGGTCGCCCCGGAGAGCGAGGCGGCCGCGATCGCTCTAGCTGGCGGATGACTCGATCGGCACGACGACGGCTGACTTGGTTTCGGAGGCAGCCAGGAAGCGGTCGTACGCACCGACGCGGCGCTGGTACTCGTCGACTCTTCGGCGCTCGAACGCCTGTGCCCGTTCGACTGCGGCCTGTAGCTCCTCGGGATCTTTCAGCAGCCGTACCGTTCGCACTTTGGGAGAAACAATGGGCGAGTCCGAGGGCTCCTTGCTGTGGTGGTGGAACACCGCATTCCTCCTTCCTTCTCGTGCAGCACCGGCGGATTTGTGCACTCCCCGCATTATGCGCCTGTGGAGCTCGGCGCGGTACCGCGGGCCCCTTCCGGGCGCGCGCTGAGGGCGCGCCCGGAGGTGACTCGGCCTACGAGGCGACCTTGTCCTTCCGGTGGGGCAGCACCCAACCGGGGCGGGGGAAGTGGCACGTGTAGCCCTGGGGGTAGCGCTCGAGGTAGTCCTGATGCTCGGGCTCGGCCTCCCAGAACGGTCCCGCGGGTACGACTTCGGTGACGACCTTGCCCGGCCAGAGGCCGGATGCCTCGACATCGGCGATGGTGTCCTCGGCGATCTCGCGCTGGGCGTCGTTCTCGTAGAAGATGGCCGACCGGTAGCTCTTGCCCGATGTCGTTTCCCTGGCGATCCTTGGTCGTCGGGTCGTGGATCTGGAAGAAGAACTCGAGAAGATCCCGATAGGAGGTCTCGCTCGGGGTCGAACGTGATTTCGATCGCCTCGGCGTGGGTCCCGTGGTTGCGGTAGGTGGCGTTCGCCACCTCACCCCCGGTGTAGCCGACCCGGGTCGAGAGAACGCCGGGACGCTTCCGAATCAGATCCTGCATGCCCCAGAAGCAACCGCCGGCGAGAATCGCCTTTTCCGTCGTCATCCGTCCACCTCCTGCGTGGTCGTCGGGTTGTCGAACAACTTCTTGTACTCCCCGTACCCCTCGGCCTCGAGGTCCTCGTACGGGACAAAGCGTAGGGCGGCCGAATTGATGCAGTAACGAAGCCCGCCCTTCTTCCCTGGGCCCGTCATTGAAGACGTGGCCGAGGTGGCTGTCACCGTGGCTGGATCGGACTTCGGTCCGGATCATCCCGTGGCTCCTGTCCACGACGTCCACGACGTTCTCGGCGCTTGATCGGGGCGGTGAAGCTGGGCCACCCGCACCCGCTGTCGAACTTCTTGGTCGACGTGAACAGCGGTTCGCCCGAGACGATGTCGACGTAGAGTCCGGCCTCTTTGTGGTCCCAGAACTCGTTGTTGAATGCCGGTTCGGTGGCGGCCTCCTGGGTCACCTGGTACTGCCGAGGGCTCAGCTTGGCGATGGCTGCCGGATCCTTGCTGTACGTGCTCGTCACACCAACTCCTTCTTTCTCAATGGTGGATATCCGTGCTTCTTGTCAACGTCAGACGGGCCCGGAAACTTCCCATAACTGCTGGTCCTAGCCGCAACTGCGGCGCCCTTGTCACGCGGCGTCGAGCTCCGGAGAGTCGACGACCGTATGCGTAACCGTTATGTTACGGTAGCCGCGATCGTTACCGAAGGGGGAGAGCGTTGGCGGGAGGAAGGGCGACAGGGGAGCACGTACCGTCATCGGGCGACCCCTTCGGCGCTCTCGGCGATGCCAATCGGCGCGAGATCCTGCGCCTGCTGAGCACCGGCGACAAGCCGGTGCAGGAGATCGCCGCCGCCATGCCGATCAGCCGCCCCGCCGTCTCGCGTCACCTCCGCCTGCTGAAGGAAGCCGGCATGGTGGCCGAGGAGCCGCAGGGAACCCGGCACATCTATCACCTCCGCGAGGAAGGATTGCATGCCGTGCAGGCCTATCTCGAGGGGATCTGGGGCGATGCCGCGGCACGGTTCCGGCTCTTGGCCGAAAACGTCGACGGAACCCCGAAGCGGTGATCGCGCCGCTGCGGATCTCCTTCGATGTCGAGTGCCCGTCCGAGCATGCGTTCACGGTGTGGACCACGCGCATCGACGCGTGGTGGCCGCGCGACCACACCGTCACCGGGAACGCCGACCTCGTCGTGCTCGAACCCGGTCTCGGCGGCCGGATCTTCGAACGGACGCTCGACGGCACGGAGCACGAATGGGGCGAGGTGACCTCGTGGGACCCACCGAGGGAGCTGGCCTACCGGTGGCACCTCGGGGCGGACCCGGCGACGGCGACCGAGGTGGCGATCCGATTCCGTCCCGAAGGGGATGCCCGTACCACGCGATCGAGATCGAGCATCGCGGGTGGGAGCGTCTGGGCGATGCGGCGGCCGAGTGGCGTGCCCGGAACCAGGCCGGCTGGGACACGTTGCTGCCGCATTTCGAGACCGCAGCTAGCGAAAGGAGAACGGTGATGTCTGCAGGAACCAAGGAGGACCCGTGGGAATTGACGACGCCGCCGGGCAACTCGGCGTACACGATGTACCGGGACGACGCAGGCCGATCCACCAGCGTTGATCTGCCAGGTCGGTTCGACGACGCTCAGTACGACGCCCGGGCCATCGAGGATCTGCATGCCTGGCTGACCGAGCAAGGGGACTGGGTTCCGCTGGGGGCGGCCGACGAGAAGAAGCCCGCTGCCGCCGGCACGGTGGAGGCATGGGGGCGGTCGGCCGACAACCCGGTCGGGGGCTGGTACGGCCTGCGGAACGGGTACCGGGGACGGTTCGGCATGTACCTCCCGCCGCTGCTCGAGGCGCTCGGTCTGGCCGAGGTCACCCATGACCCCCGGAACAACTCGATGCGGGCGCCTCTGAGCGGCGACCCTCCGCTGTCTACCGTGCAGGTGCTCGCCGAAGAAAGCTGAGCGTGCGCGTCCCAGGCATCGGCGGCCGCCTCGGGGTCGAAGCTCTCTGAGCCGTCCCGCATGAAGCCGTGCGTGGCATGCGGGTACACGATGGTGTCGGGATGGTGGGCCACGACCCGCTCGATCTCGTCGGTCGGAATGTAGGGATCCTGTCCGCCGAAGAACAGGAGGGTCGGGCATGTGGGATCACCGAGGTCGTCGGCGATGCCGCTCCTCCGTAGAATCCGACGGCAGCCTCGAACCCCTGGCCGTGGACCGCCGTGTACCACGAGAAGCGCCCGCCCATGCAGAACCCGGTGACCCCGATCCGATCGGCGCCGAGGCCCCGCAGCGTCCCGGCCGCAGCCGTGACATCGGCCAGGACCTGTTCGGGCGAGAGCGCGCCCATCAGCGACGCGAAGTCGGCCGACTCGGTGCCGCCACTGCGGAAGAACAGGTCGGGGGCGATAGCCCCGTAGCCTTCTGCCGCCAGGCGCTGGCACACCCGCAACAGTTGCGGGCTGATGCCGCCACCCTCGTGGATGACGACGATGCCCGGCCAGGGCCCGGGATCCTCGGGGAGGGCGACGAAGTAGGGGAGCGAGATCGCGGGCATGGCATCGATCTTGCCAGATTCCCGGGCGCGGTCCTCGGGGGTGGCCCCGGACGCCGCTCGGCCGCTCGGGAGGCACCAGACGGTGCCGAGGGTGAAGAATCGACGGCGATGGTGTCGATTCCGCGTCCGGGTCGTTCGTCGTACTGATGAGCGACGCCAACCACGGGGTCGACGAAGAGAGGAGCACACGATGGCCGAATACCTCATCCTCATTTACGGGGACGAAGCAGAAATTGGCAAGACCGATGCCGAGGGGTTCAACCAGATGATGAAGGGACACCAGGAGTTCGGCGAGCGCAATGCAGCCGCGCTGCGGGGCGGAAACGCCCTTCAGGCCACCGGCACGGCGACGTCGGTACGAGAGGATGCATCGGGTGGTTTCGTCGTCACCGACGGGCCGTTCGCGGAGACGAAGGAAGCGCTGGGCGGGTACTACCTCGTCGAAGCCGCCGACCTGGACGAGGCGCTCTCCTTGGCCAAGCAGATCCCCATGCCGGCGGGCGGGGTCGAGGTGCGGCCGATCAGGACGTTCGACTGAACCCGCTCCACGCTCCCGGGAATGCCTCGGTCGAGGCAGCGGTCGCCGAGGCGCACCGTCGCGAGTGGGCCTTCGTCCTCGCCGCGACGGTGCGCGTCACCGGCGACATCGACCTGGCGGAGGAGTGTGTCCAGGACGCGTACGCCCGCGCGTTGGCCACCTGGTCGACCAGGGGTATCCCGGCCAACCCGGGCGCGTGGTTGACGACGGTGGCCCGCCGCCGCGCCGTCGACTGGCGCGGCGGGCCGCGACATACGGCCGGGCCCTCCCGCGTCTCGTCGAGCGGGCGGAGGGACCGGGCCCGGAGGACGCGGACACCCCCGAGATCGTCGATGACCGCCTCCGGTTGATCTTCACGTGCTGTCACCCTGCGCTCGGCCCCGATGCCCAGGTCGCGTCTGACGCTCCGTCTCGTCTGCGGGCTCACGACGGCCGAGGTGGCGCGGGCGTTCCTGGTCAGCGAGGCCACCATGGCGGCCCGCATCACGCGGGCCAAGAAGAAGATCGCCATTGCGCGCATCCCGTATCGGGTGCCCCCGGTGGAGGAGCTTCCTTCCCGCGATCGACGCGGTGCTCGACGGTCGTCCATCTCCTCTACTCGACCGGGCACACCGCGCCGGTCGGCGCCGACCTGCTGCGCCGGGACCTCGTGGAGCGTTCACTCGACCTGGCCCGTGTGCTGCGCACGTTGCTCCCCGACGATGCCGACGTCGCCGGCCTTCTCGCCTTGATCCTTCTCACCGATGCCCGGCGCGCCACGCGCCTCGGAGACGCCGGTGCGTTGGTCCTTCTGGCTGATCAGGACCGCGCCCGGTGGGACCAGGCTGCCATCAACGAGGGCATCGCCCTCGTGCGCGCAGGCGCTGCAGCGCCGGCCCCCGGGGCGCTTCGCGTTGATGGCCGCCATCGCCGCCGTGCATGCCCAGGCTCCCTCATGGGACGCCACCGACTGGCACGAAATCGTCGGTCTCTACGTCGTCCTCATGCAGATCTGGCCCTCGCCCGTCGTGGCACTGAATCATGCCGTGGCCGTGGGATTGGCCGAAGGTCCTCAGGCCGGACTGGACGCGCTCGACGCGATCGGGACCGACCCGCTTCTGGCCACCTACAGCTACCTGGCCTCGGCGCGCGCCGACTTTCTGCGCAAGCTCGGTCGGACGGGTGAAGCGCGCGCCGGCGTACGAAGAGGCGCTCCTCCTGAACGAGAACGTGGTCGAACGGGCATTCCTGGAGGAGCGGATCGGCAACATCGAGAGCTGAGATCGGCCGTCCGGCCCGGTGGCACCGCACCAGTGCGCATGGGCACCCGGCGTGTCGGCACAATGTTCGTGCCAGCGTCCCCGGGGACCGACGTTCTCCGTGGGGGTATGCGGCCGCACCTATTCGGGTAGAGGTACTAGATGTGCACCACAGTTTGTTGCGAATTCCCAGCTGTTTCCCAGCAAAACGCAATTCCGCTTCTGACCGGGTTCACAGTCGCACCACAGAGGAACTGGACAGACTGAAGGGGTAATGAATGCGGCCGCGACGATGACGACAACAGGACACTGTGGCTGGTGCGGCACGGAGAGAGCACGTGGAACGATCTGGGCCTCATCCAAGGACACGCAGAAGGGCCGGTGCTCACCGAGCAGCGGCCGCGCCCAGTCGCGTCGATGTCGCACATGGCCTGCGGGACGCGGCGGTTGAGGCAATCTATGCCAGTGATCTGGAGCGTGCGCAACAGACGGCGGCGTTCGTCGGGTCGGCGCTGGGTCTTCCGGTCCACACGGATCCCGCCTTGCGCGAGCGTTGCTTCGGGGTGTTCGAAGGTCACCCGTTGCACGCGCTCGATGCGGCGCACTCGGGCATACGCGGACGAGCGGGTCGTCGACGCGACGGCGCGTCCCGAGGGTGGGGAGTCGCTCGATGATCTCTACGAGCGTGCGAGGATGTTCGTCGACGGACTGGCAGACCGAGCCCGCTCGGGCGACGTGGTGATCGTCACGCACGGCGGGACCATACGCGCCCTGCGGGCCTACTGCGCCGGCGCAGCACATGCTGCGGCACGACGGTGGGACGTGGTGCCCAACGGCAGCGTGTGGAAGATCGAACTGCCCGCCATCGTCCAGGCCACGAAGCGATAACGAAGAGCACGGAGGCTCACATGCGTCCCACAACCCTGCAGCTTCCCGAAAGGGCGGCGAAGCCGAGGTCGACCGGTATCACGATGGTCGTCGACGGCGGCCTTCCGACCCGTTATTTCCGCGACGTGGTGGAAAGTGGCGCGGAGTTCCTCGACTTCGTCAAGTTCGGCTGGGGGACGGCTCTGGTCACGAACGACCTGAGCGAGAAGATCGCTGTCCTGCGCGAGGTCGGGGTGAACTTCTACTTCGGCGGCACGCTGTTCGAGAAGTTCGTCCTGCAGGATCGACTGGACGACTACCGCGAGCTCTGCCAGACGTTCTCCTGTGAGTACGTCGAGGTTTCGAACGGAACGATCGACCTGACGAACCCCGAGAAAGCCGGCTACATCAGGAAGCTGGCCGATGACTTCCAGGTCATTTCCGAAGTGGGATTCAAGGACGCGGAGCGGTCGGAGAACCTGCCGCCGAGCCGTTGGATCGAATGCATCCACGAGGATCTCGATGCCGGAGCCGTGCTCGTCACCCTCGAGGCCCGGGAGAGCGGCAAGTCCGGCATCTGCCGGCCGAACGGAGAGCTGCGCTTCGGGTTGATCGAGGAGTTGCTCACCTGTGAGCTCAATCACGAGACGCTGCTGTTCGAAGCGCCGTCGTCGGAGCTCCAGAACTACTTCGTGAAGCGGCTCGGCCCGAACGTGAACCTCGGAAATGTGGCGGCGACCGCCGTACTGGGCCTCGAGACCATCCGCCTCGGGCTTCGCGCGGAGACCTTGTGCACGTTCGAAGGTGGTCGTACGTGAGAGAAAGTAGGGACGCCTTTCATCTGGCGATACCTGCGTACCACCTCGAAGACACCGAGGACTTCTACGTCCGCCAATTGGGGTGCAAGCTGGCGCGGCGGTACCCCGATCGGATCACCCTCGACTTCTTCGGTGATCAGCTGGTCTGCCATCTGACCGAACCGCCGGCCCGGCGTGAGGGGGAACTCGCCCTGTACCCGCGGCACTTCGGTGTGACGTTTCGCGAGGCAGAGGACTTCGAGGCGCTGCACCGGCTCTGCCTCGCAGCGCAAGATCGAGATGTTTCGCGACCTCAGCGTCCGATTCGAGGGATTGGTCGAAGTGCACCGCACCTTCGTTCTTCGCGACCCGTCCGACAACCTGATCGAGTTCAAGCACTACACCGACCCCAGGATGATGTACTGAGATGTCGGCGCTCGTCTCCGAGGTCGACCCGTCCTCCGACGCTCCGGGCTCGTCGGCGGACCGGTGTCCGAACTGGTCCGCGCCCGCGCCCATTCCGAGGGGGACCAGGCCGTTCATCGAGCACGCCCGTGCGGAGCGGAGTCTGACGTTCGAAGACCTGGCCCAAGCCGTCGAGCACTGGGCGGGCATGCTCCAGAGCGTCCGGCGTCGACGAGGGCTCCACGGTCGGTCTCGTCATCAGCGATCCGATCGATTTCTCGGTGGCCTTCCTGGGAACGATGGCGGCGGGTCGCTGGGCGGCGCCGCTCGATCCCAACACACCGGCGCACGGGCCGGGCGGCTTGCTGCACGCCCTTGGGCGGGTCGGCGCGGACGTCGTCTTCGCCGATCGTGGCGCCCCCGACGGCGTCGACGTCGACTGGGTCGACATCGGCAGCTGCCCCGTCGAGCGCGCAGGCACGCGAGCGTCCCCGGGCCGCAGGTGCCGCCGGGCACAGGGGTGCGTCGGGCGGCGCGGTGCTGGCCTCGTCGGGCACGACCGGTGTCCCCAAGGTGATCCCCCTGCCCCAGGAGCAACTCCTGCACACGGCCCGCAACGTGGTGGCGCATCATCGGCTCACGTCGAATGACCGGGGATTCAACTCGCTGCCGCTCTTCCACATCAACGCCGAAGTCGTCGGTCTTCTCTCCACGCTCGTCGCCGGTTCGACGCTGGTGCTCGATGACCGGTTCCACCGCACCAACTTCTGGAATCTGATGGGCGAGCGGCGGATCACCTGGATCAACGCGGTGCCCGCCATCATCTCGCGGCTGGCCGATCCCCGGGCCGACGAGACGATCCCGTCGCGCATCCGGTTCATCCGTTCCGCCTCGGCTCCCTTGCCGGTCGCCACCTCGGCCCGCTTCGAAGCCAACACCGGCATCCCCGTCCTCGAGACGTACGGGATGACCGAGGCGGCGAGCCAGATCACGGCCAACCCGCTCTCGGGCCCGCGCAAGCCGGGTTCGGTGGGCCTGCCCGTCGGCGTCGAACTCCGGATCGTGGCCGACGACACGGCGTCGACCGAGGGCGCGGCGCAGGTGGAGGGTGACAACGTGGGCCACGTGGAGATCCGGGGACCTTCGGTGATCGTCGCCTACGAGGGCGGCCACCACGCCGACCGGATCGACGCCGACGGCTGGCTCCGGACCGGGGACCTCGGGCACTTCGACGAGGACGGCTACCTCTACCTCGACGCGCGCACCGATGACGTCATCAATCGGGGCGGCGAGAAGGTCTTCCCCCGTGAGATCGAAGAGATGGTCCTCGTCGACCCTGCGGTGGCCGCGGTGGCCGTCGTGGCGGCTCCCGACCCCGAGATGGGCCAGGTGCCCGTGGCCTACCTCGTGCTGCACGGGGTCGACGGCGCGTCGCAAATCGCCGTCGCGGCGGAGGCGCTCGCGCGCATCCGCGAGCGGCTCGCTGACGGCCCTGGTGAAGAGCAAGCGGCCCGATCTCCCTCAACGTCGTCGACGCACTGCCGGCGGGGGCGACGGGCAAGGTGCAGCGGCGCGCGCTGCGGGAGAGCCACGTCGCCGTGATCGCCCACCTCGATTGTCGATGAGCGTCGACGCCTCGCCGCTCGCTCCGGCCATACCGGTGAGCGGCACGCGCAAGCGCCTCGATCACATCGACGCGATGCGACCCGTCAAGCAGTTCGGCGTCGTGTCCACCCACACGCTCATCTTCTTCGCCGCCGTGGGAACCGGCATCACCGTCGGGGCCTCGCTGCAACTCCTCCACGTGACCCGCGAGGCGTTCCTCTTCATTTCTGCGTGCATGATCGCCTACAGCTTCCGGGGCGTGCAGGAGATGGACCTGCGCACCTTCTGGCGCAAGCGGTTCAGCGCGGTCGGCGTGCCCTATCTGTGCTGGACGCTCATCTACTTCTTCGTCACGCTGCACGGGACCACGGGATCGCTGCCGTCGAGGCTCGATCATCTGGCCTACCTCGTGGGGACCGGGTACTACCAGCTCTACTTCCTGGTCGTCCTCCTCGAGTTCTATGTCGTGTTCCCGCTCCTCCTCATCCTCCTGCGACGGACGGTGGGGCACCACGGCCTTCTGCTGGCGGCCAGCGCCGCGCTGCAGGTCCTCATCGTCTCCCTCATGCACTGGGGCGTCTTCCCGCACTGGATGCGCGGGTTCTGGGCGACGCGCGAGGTCACCTCGTACCAGTTCTATCTCATCGCCGGCATGGTGGTCGCCTTCCATCTCGAAGAGGTGCACCGCTGGCTGTGCTCCCATGTCTGGCTCGTCCTCGGAGCGACCCTGGCCAGCGCCGCCCTCGCCGAGGCCTGGTACTACCTCGCCGTGTACCACGTCGTCTCGTGGTTCGGCTCGAGCTCCGACCCCTTCCAGCCCATCGTGATCCCGTGGAACATCGGGGCGATCGCGAGCATCTATCTCCTCGGCGTGTGGTTGGTCAGCCGTCGCCGATCGCCGCGGACGCGGGCCCTGACCAAGACCGGGTCGGACGATTCCTACGGCGTCTATCTGGCCCAGCTGGTGTTCATCACGGCACTCGGGTGGGCCGGATGGCGCCATCTCAATTCGCTACGTGCCGTGGCCGATCGTCTGCCTGATCACGGTCGTGATCGTCTTCTTCGCCTGTGTGGCCCTGACCGAGGTGCTGGCCCGGACCCCGCTGGCCAAGCCCCTCACCGGCCGCTCGCGGGTGCCGCGTCGTGAACGCGCCCGAGCAGCCCTGCGAGCGCGCGGAGGAAGGTGACGCCGAACCGCCACGGGAGAGCGGCGTGGGCCCGCACGAGCTCGTCGGCTCGAGCCGTGCCCGACTGCGCAAGCCCGTCAGGGGTTTGACACCTCGTCGCTGATGGCCTCGCTGATGAGCCGGTAGCCCTCCGCGTTCGGGTGCTTGTTGCGGCCCGAGCGGACCGGGGACGCACGCCCAGGTCAGCGCGCAGGTGCGGGCCACGTTCGAGCGGCACCGCCTCGCCGTCGGGCAGGGCGGCGGGCGCGATCGCTGTTCATGTCGAAGGCGTCCGCCACGTCGGCCATCGGGATGCCCGCCGCGGCATAGGCCGACCGGAGCGCCTCGTTGAGCCGGGTGATGACGTCGAGACTCTGTGCGGCGAACGATCTTCCCGGCTGGCGCCGTCGAGGTACGCCACCAGATAGGGGTCGTAGTGGCCCACCCCGACGATGTGCAGCTCGCGGGCCGCCCGCCGCTGCGCAGTGCCGCCAGAATCTGGGGCAGCTGGGTCCGGACATTCGCCAGGGCGAGGTCGACGCATGCTTCGTCGACCTCGTGATGGCCGAGGCAATGCACCATGTCGTTGAAGCCGACGTCCACCGTCACCAGAACCGTCGAGGGGTGCTGGCGCAGGAACGACACGGCGAGCGCCGAGTTGCGACACCGACGCATGGCAGCGTCGCCGCCGTCGAGCATGGTCAGGGTGGTCTCACCGGGACAGCCCAGTTGCACCAGTTGAGGTCGCCCCAGCGGGCGCGCTCGGCAGCCACGAGGTCGTCGGCGTACCCGTCGTCGGTGGGCTGCGCCGTGGGGGACGGCCGCCGTGGGTTGAAAGCCGACCGAATCCGACCCACCGAGGGCGAGGTAGTAGTGCGGTCCCGTGTCGCGCGGCCTGCGCCGGCGCGGTCACGGTGAGGCCGACGATGCACCGGTGCACAGCACCACGCCGATGCGCCGTGGCCATGGCGATCCGCCGCAGAAGTCGATGCACCGTCAACGCTCGTTCCCCCGTCCCGCCTGTCCGACCGATTCCCAGCTAAATCCAAGGTTCCGGGCGAGCACTCTAGAGGTCGCGCGGCAGCGGGAATGGGGGCGCCCCGCCGATTTTCGTGGCCGGGCCTCGGTCGGCCGGTCGCGGGGCGGCCGGGGCTGGGTCACACTGGTGGCATGGCAGCTCAGTTCATCTACACCATGCGCGATCTCAAGCGGTTCTACCCGCCCGACCGGGAGGTGCTGCGTGGCATCAATCTCTCCTTCTACCCGGGGGCGAAGATCGGGGTCATCGGCTCCAACGGCTCGGGGAAGTCCTCGCTGCTGCAGATCATGGCGGGCCAGGACGACGGGTTCACGGGCGAGGCCCGGCTGACGCCGGGTTTCACGGTGGGCTACCTGGCGCAGGAGCCCCAGCTGGACCCCGCCAAAGATGTGGCGGGCAACGTGGCCGACGGCGTCGGGGAGATCAAGGGCCTCCTGGACCGCTTCAACGAGGTCTGCGCCGCGTTCGCCGAACCCGACGCCGACTTCGACGCGCTGCTGGCCGAGCAGTCCGATCTGCAGACCAAGATCGACGCCGCCGGCGCCTGGGATCTGGAGCGGACGTTCGAGATCGCCATGGACGCCCTGCGGCTGCCCCCGGGCGACGCCGACGTGACGACGCTCTCGGGTGGCGAGCGGCGCCGGGTCGCCCTGTGCCGGCTCCTGCTCTCCAAGCCCGACCTGCTCCTCCTCGACGAGCCCACGAACCACCTCGATGCCGAGTCGGTGGCCTGGCTGGAGCGGACCCTGCAGGACTATCCGGGCACGGTGGTCGCGGTGACCCACGATCGCTACTTCCTCGACAACGTCGCCGGCTGGATCCTCGAGCTGGATCGCGGTGCCGGCATCCCCTGGGAGGGCAACTACTCGTCGTGGCTGGAGCAGAAGCAGGCCCGGCTGGCCGGAGAGGAGAAGGCCGACCGGTCGCGGCAGGATGCGCTGCAACGCGAGCTGGACTGGATCCGGATGTCGCCGCGGGCCCGGCAGAGCAAGGGCAAGGCCCGCATCACGGCCTACAACGAACTGGTGGCCGAGGCCGAAGCAGCCGAGCGACGGGCCGACAAGGTCGAGATCACCATCCCACCCGGGCCGCGGCTGGGCGACCGGGTGGTCGACGCCGAGGGCCTCGTCAAGGGCTTCGGCGACCGGCTGCTCATCGACGGCCTGTCGTTCCTCCTCCCGCCCGGCGGCATCGTCGGCGTCATCGGTCCGAACGGAGCGGGAAAGACCACGCTGTTCAAGATGATCGTCGGCGAGGACAAGCCCGATGGCGGCTCGCTCGAGGTGGGGTCCACGGTGGCGTTGGCCTACGTCGACCAGTCCCGGGACAACCTGGACGGCGACGCCACGGTCTTCGACGAGATCACCGGCGGGGTGGACCGCATCGTCGTGGGCAACCGTGAGCTCCACGGCCGGGCCTATGTGGCGAGCTTCGGGTTCAAGGGAAGCGACCAGCAGAAGAAGGTCGGCCAGCTCTCGGGTGGTGAGCGCAACCGGGTGCAGTTGGCCAAGGTGCTCAAGAGCGGCGGGAACGTCCTCCTGCTCGACGAACCGACCAACGATCTCGACGTGGACACCCTGCGCGCACTCGAAGATGCGCTCTTGGGCTTCCCCGGGTGCGTCGTGGTCATCAGCCACGACCGCTGGTTTCTCGACCGGGTGTCCACCCACGTCCTCGCCTTCGAGGGTGACTCAGAGGTCCGATGGTGGGAGGGGAACTTCACCGACTACGAGGCCGATCGCAAGAAGCGTCTCGGGCTCGATGCCGACCAGCCGCACCGACTGCGCTACAAGCCCTTGGTGCGCGACTGACCGGATGCGACGAGGGCGCGTCGCCGGTCCATCGACGGCGCGGCGGGGCCAGTGCACGTCGGTGGCCCAGCCGAACCGCTCGAACATCCGGATCATGTCGGCGGCGATATCGAGCTGACCGGCGTCCACGCCATGGCGGGCCGAGCGGGGGAACGCGTGGTGCGCGTTGTGCCAGGAGTCGCCGAAACTGAGGAGGGCCAACGGGGCGAAGTTGGTGCTGCGGTCCTTGTCCCCGAAGGGCTGCTTGCCGAAGGTATGGCACAGCGAGTTGGTGCCCCACGTGACGTGGTGCAGAAGCGCGACCCGGACCACCCCGGCCCAGAGGCCGGCCAGCAGCGCGCCCCAGAGCGTCCCGATGACGATCCATCCGATCAGGGTCGGGATGAGGAACGAGAGCACGGTCCACAGCACCACCGTGCGGGAGACGAAGGCGAGGTCGGGATCCCTCTGCAGATCGGGGCTCCAGCGTTCGGCGTTGACCTCGTTGTGCACGAAGAGCCATCCGGCGTGGGCGTGCCACAGGCCCCGGAGCTGATGGCCCAGCCCCGGGCCCTCGGGTGTCGGCGAATGGGGGTCGCCGGGCCGGTCCGTAAAGGCGTGGTGCCGGCGGTGCTGGGAGACCCAGCTGGTCACCGAACCCTCGATGCCCATCGTCCCGGCGATGGCCAGGGTCACCTTCAGCCAGCGGGCGGGCACGAACGATCGGTGGCTGAACAGCCGGTGGAAACCGACGCTGAGCCCGATCCCGGTCACCAGGTACATGCCGACGCCCAGGCCGAGGTCGAGCCAACCGATCCCGTGACTCCAGAAGATGATGACGGCCAAGACGACGGCGACCAATGGAAGGACCACCAGGAGGGATGCGCTCACGAGCTGGACCTTGGTCGCGGCAGGCGGCGTGGCGTCGGAGGGGAGGGCGCGTAGTGCGGCAGTTCCTGAGGTGGGGCAACAACCGTCACTCGAGCTCCGATCGATGAGTTACATCAATTGGGGAGTACGGAAGTGTCATCCGGCCCAACTGTCATCAACCATAGCCGTCGCATTCGGCCCCGAGAGTTCAGGGTCGGCAGGAGGGCCGTGACCGGCCGGTGACGCGTCCCTGACGCCTGTGTCATGTCGCCGGCAGCTGACTGTGCAAAGCTTCGGCGGCCGCCGGCGCATGTGGTGGGCGGCCCGATCGTTGCGAGGGAGGGTGGCACGGCGGTGGGACCGAGTTTGCTGAGGGTGGTCGGCGCCATGACCGTCATCGCCGGCGCAGCCGGACTTCGCCCTTCCGACCACCTCGGGAGCGTCCACGGCCCCCACTCCCGTCACGCAGGCCAGCACGAGCGCCAGAGGTGTGACGAGCACGACGATCAATGTGGTCTTCCCCGTCGTGAACCTGCAGGCGCTCTCCAGCGAGATCGGCTTTGCCGGCGACGTCGAGTACACGGAGCAGGCCAAGGCCATCAAGCTCTTCGTGGGGCAGATCAACCAGGAGCGGCGGCATCAACGGGAGGAAGATCAACCCGATCATCAGCTACTTCGACCCGACCAACGAGTCGAACATGCGGGCGCTGTGCAAGGACTGGACCGAGGGCAGCCCCGCCGCCTTCGCCGTGCTCGACGGTGTCGGCGACTGGTCGGGGGACAACGAGCTCTGCCTCACCCAGGAGGGGCACACGCCGTTTCTCGGGCAGTGGACCACCGTGTCCAACTGGACCCGGCAGGGGTCGCCCTACCTGTGGTGGACCGGACCCGACGACGCGTCGATCCTGCAGGCCGTCGTCCAATGGGGTCACAGCACGGGGCTGCTGGGCGGCTCGCCGCAAGGTCGGGATCATCGCGGGGGACCGGGCCAGCGACCAGTTGGCCCTCAACCAGTACCTGCTGCCCGACCTCAAACGCATCGGCGTGCAGCCGGTCGTCGAAACGATCGCCGCCCAGACCTCGGAGACGGCCGCGACCAACAGCGACGCGTCGCTCGACGTGGAGAAGCTGCGGGCGGCCGGGGTCGATTCGCTGATCCCCCTCATGCCGTTCAACGCCTTCCTGCCCGTGCTGGGGGCACAGACCCAGCAGCAGTACTTCCCCAAGTTGCTGCTCTCCGACTACGAGGACTCGATCGAGACCTCGTTGGGGTTGCTTCCCGCTCCCGTTTCAGAAGGCGCTGAACGGGCAGGAAGGGGTGACCACCGAGACGCTGGGCGGAATCGACGATTCGCGGCCCGCAGGCGCAGGGCGGGTACGACCCCGGGGTGCGTGCCTGTTGGGACACCTGGCACAAGGCCTATCCCCAGACCCCGAAGGGGAACATGAACGACTTCATCGAGGAGCAGGGACCGGTGCAGGGATGGTGCCAGGAGATCCGGCTCTTCGCCGAGGCGGCGACCAAGGCGGGCAAGGATCTCAACCGCCGGACCTTCGTCGAGGCGATGTCCACCATCAAGAACTATCCGGGCGGCTCCTCGCCCCTCCTCACCTTCGGGCCGGACAAGTTCTCCGGCCCCTCCGAGTACCAGGTGGTGAGCCTGCACGTGAACAAGCCACCCTCTGCGCAGTGCCGGCTACCCGCTGGGCACGCTGCCGCCGCAGGTCGTCTGCTGGCATCAGGTGGAGAGCTGGAAGCCCCTCCCCAAGAGCTCATGAGCGCCGTCCTACGCCAGCGAGAAGGCCCAATGGGAAGAGGACGGGTGGAGCCTTCTCCCGTCCCTCTTCACCGACGAGGAACTGCAGGCCGCGCAAGCTGCCCTGCCCGCCCTCTTCCCCACCGCCGAGGAGTTCGCGCGCGACGTCGATCCGGAGCGCAACCGGCCCTTTCGGATCGATTCGCACTCCGTCATGCCCACGTTCCCCTTCGAGAGCAGTGCGCTGAACCGCCTGGTGCTGCACGAGAACATCATCAGCCTGGCCGAGGAATTCCTCGGCCTCGACGACATCCGCCTCTACCAGGGCATGCTGAGCGCCAAATATTCCGGGGGGGCGCTGGAGGACGAACAGCTGCTCCATGTCGACTACGGGAACCACACCTTGGTGGTCCCCCGCCCCGAGGTCGGCTACCAGCACGCTCGAGCTGTTCATCTACCTGAGCGACGTGACCCCCGAGAAGGCCGCGACGCGGATGGTGTCACGTCGGCTGACCGCCGTCATCCCGGTCGAGCGGACCTACCTCAGCGCCGTCGACTACGAGGACCTCTACCGGGCCGAGGTGCCCGCCTCGGGCCCGGCCGGGTCGGTCCTGGCCTACCGGCCCGACGTCTATCACCGCGGCGTGAGGATGACGGCCCCGGGTGCTGCACGCTTCATGCTGCACGTCTCCTTCAAGCCCGTGGCCACCGACTGGCTCGGTTCGCAGGCCTGGCCGGGCGCGGCCGAGGGCATCGCATGGCATCGCTTCATGCAGACCCCGTCGGTGCGCCAACTCGCCGTCCTCGGCTTTCCCGAGCCGGGCCATCCCTACTGGACCGACGAGACGCTGCGCGGCGTGGCGGCGCGCTACCCGCTGCTCGACATGACGCCGTGGCGCCAGGCGTTCGCCGGAGCCGCCGCCGACGCGGGCACCGCCGGGGGCAGCCGCCGGATCAGGCGCAGAGCGCTGAGCACCGTGTCATATCCGCATGGTGAGCCCGACCGGCCCTGGTGGATGTCGGGCGTCCTGTACCAGATCTACCCGCGGTCGTTCGCCGACTCCAACGCCGACGGGATAGGGGATCTGCCGGGGATCCTCCGGCATCTGGACCATCTGGAGTGGCTGGGCGTCGACGGGGTCTGGCTGTCGCCCGTCACGCGGTCCCCCAATCACGACTGGGGCTACGACGTGTCGGACTTCTGCGCCGTTGCGCCCGAGTTCGGCACCATGGAGGACGTCGATCGCCTCATCGCCGAAGCCGGGGCCCGTGGGATCCGCGTCCTCATGGACCTGGTACCCAACCACACCAGCGATCAACACCCCTGGTTCGTCGACGCCCGGTCGTCGCGCGACGCGGCCAAGCGCGAGTGGTACGTCTGGGCCGACCCGAAGGCGGACGGCTCGCCGCCGAACAACTGGGTGAGCAGCTTCGGTGGCCCGGCGTGGACCCCCGACCCCGGCACCGGTCAGTCCTATCTGCACAATCACCTGGCCGAGCAGCCGGACCTCAACTGGTGGAACGAGGACGTGCGCCTCGCGTTCGACGAGATCATGCGGTTCTGGTGCGATCGCGGAGTGGCGGGATTCCGCATCGACGTGTGCAACGTCGTCGTGAAGGACGCGGAGCTGCGCGACAACCCGATGGCCACCGAGGACGACGACTTCGAGGCGCAACTCTTCGGACAGCGCTCCGTCTACAACGCCAACCGACCCGAGGTGCACGACGTCATCCGGCGCTGGCGGACACTGGTTGACGCCTACGCCGAGCCGCGGATCCTGTTGGGGGAGACGCCCGTGCCCGTACCCGAGCTGGCCTCGTACTACGGCGACGGTCGGGACGAGCTGCACCTTGCCTTCAACTTCCCCTTCATTTCCTCGGCGTTCGCATGTGGGGCGCTCCGCGAGGTCGTCGAGCGCACCGAAGCCGCGCTGCCGGCCGGCGCCTGGCCGGTGTGGACAGGTTCGAATCACGACATGTTCCGCTTTCCCACCCGCTGGGCCGGCGACGACCCGCGCAAGATCAGGCTGGCCCTGCTCATGCTGCTGAGCCTGCGCGGCACACCGGTGCTCTACCAGGGCGACGAGATCGGCCTCGGCAACGTGAAGGTGGCCCACGAGGACATGCGTGATCCGCTCGGTGTTCGCTACTTTCCCTACTACGAGGGTCGCGATGCGGGGCGCACGCCGATGCCCTGGAGCGCGGCCCCCGGCGGAGGCTTCACCGAGGCCGGCGTCACGCCCTGGCTGCCCCTGGGGGATGTGGCCGCGTGCAACGTCGAGACGCAGCGGGACGACCCGACCTCGGTGCTCTCCCTGACGCGCGCGCTGATTTCCTTACGGCGTGAAGCCGAAGACCTGCGCACGGGCTCCTACCGCACGCTCGACGCACCGGATGGGGTCTGGGCCTGGCGCCGCGGGGCAGGGCACTTCGTCGTGCTCAACATGACGGACGAGCTCGCGGCGGTGTCGGGCCTCGACGGGACGTTGCGCATCTCCACCGAGCGCCCGCGGGACGGCGAGCTGGTCGCGGGCGAAGTGGACGTGGCGCCCTGGGAGGGCGTCATCGGGGTGGTGCAGGCTCCGGAGACCACAGCCCGCTGACGTCGACGAAGGGGGTGCTGCAGGGCGGGCCGTCGGCCACGGCGATCTGTGGGGGCTCGGCGCTCGTCCGTCCCGTAGCGGATGAGGCACGAGGAGCGGGTGCCGTAGTCGTCGAGGTGCACGCAATTGGCCGAGGAACGCGGTGTGGCGGGAACGTCGGGCGCCGCCGGATCTGCGTTCCCGGCCGCGTCGGCTGCGGTGTGGTCCCCGAGCACCCGGCGTAACGCGGTGAGGGCACCTGCCGAATCGGGCGCGTCTGCAAGCGCAGCGGCGACACGGCCGGCCTTGGGCGATGGGGAGCCGAGGGCCCGGTTCTCGAGGACATGCAGACCAGGGGCGAGGGCGACGGCCACCGGCTCGACCAGGCCTGTGAAGTCGATGAAGAAGAGAGAATCGCGGTCGCCGGTGAGCAGCCAGGACCCGTTGTAGTCCGCCGGCCGGTGCCGGGCGAGGAACTCCTCGACGCCATGCGGCGCATCGGGCTGCATGGTGAGGGCCAAAGGGAGCTCCCCCCGGGTCCGGCGAGAGTCGTCGCGCCCGGCTTGCCTGGGCTGGTTGGTCAGTCCGGCGAAGACGCCCCATTCATTGACGGAGAGCCATGTGCCACCTGACTGCAGGTCGCGTCCCCCGAGCACGCGTGGCCCCTCCTCCCTCAGCACGGTCATGGGAACCGCCGGCCGGTGCAGGAACTCATCGCGATTGGCGCCGATGAGGAGGGGCGCGTCGGGAAAGAGGCGGAACGCCACCACCAACAGGCACACGGGGATCAGACTCGTCCTGCTGCCGGTGGCAGCTTTCAGGCTGCCATGAGCTCGGCTGCGGTCTTTTCCGGGGCTCGAGGGGGCACCGGCTGCGTGCGCCGGGAGCGCCCAGGGAAGGCATAGCGGAAGATCTTCCAGATGACGGAGCCGAACTGCCGGGAAAGCCGGCCCGTGTTGTAGGGGATCCCGTAGCGCGGACAGATCTCACGCACCTGGGGGGCGATCTGCTTGTAGCGGCGGGCCGGGATATCGGGGAAGAGATGATGCTCGATCTGGAAGCTGAGGTTGCCGCACATGATGTGGAACAGACCCCCCCCGGTGATGTTGGCCGAGCCGACCATCTGCCGGAAGTACCAGTGGCCCTTGGACTCGCCTTCGCATTCCTCTTCGGTGAACTCCAGCGCTCCGTGGGGGAAGTGCCCGCAGAAGATGATGATGAAGGCCCATATGTTGCGGACGACATTGGCCAGAGCGTTCGCCGCCAACGTGAAGAAGAAGAGCGGACCGGTAAAGGCAGGCCACATGATGTAGTCACGAAAGGCGAGCGTTCCCGACTTGCGCATCCCGTTCTTGAGCGAGAGCTTCGCCTCGGCCCAGGTCTTCTTCCCGGCCCGCACGTGCCCGAAATCGACGTCGTGCAACATGATGCCGTGGTCGAAGATCAGGGCGAGTCCCAGGGCGTAGAGCGGATTGCCCAGGTTGGCGGGCGTCCATGGTTTCTCCGGGCTTATCCGGATCACGCCGTATCCGAGGTCACGGTCCTTGTCGGTGATGTTGGTGAAGGTGTGATGCAGATAGTTGTGGTAGTGCTGCCAACCCTTGGCCGGGCACGACGAGTCCCATTCGAAGTCCGTCGAGGAGAGGGCGGGATCCTTCGTCCAGTCGTACTGGCCGTGGAGGACGTTGTGCCCGATCTCCATGTTGTCGAGGATTTTCGAGAGCGAGAGGGCACCCGCCCCGAGGAACCAGAACGGGGGGAGGAACCCCAGGAACAACGAGGCCCGTCCGGTCACTTCGGCCCATCGCTGTATCCGGATCAACCGGCGGATGTAGGCCACGTCCTCCGCGCCCAGTTGCCCGACGACCTCGGCCCGCAAGTCTCGAGCTCGAGCTCGAGCGCATCGAGCTGCGCCGGGGTGAGGCCGTACGTGTCGGCGACGGTGGGCATCAGAGATCGATCTCGACGTCGCCGACCGGAACACTGACGCATATGCGGATGTTGGCATCGGGCCCATTGGTGAGGTCGCCCGTCACCGCATCTCGTACGACCCCGGTGCACAGGCGCCGGGTGCAGGTGTGGCAGATCCCCATGCGACATCCCGTGAGCGGCGTGAGGCCCGCGGCCTCGGCTTGGAGGAGCAGGGTCGTCCCATCGCTGGCCACGGCTTTTTCGCTGGCTCCGAATCGGACCGTCCCATCGACCGTGCCGGCCTCCGCCGTGAACTGGGCCAGCGTGAACGCCTCGGTGAGGAGGTGCTCGCTGCGACCGGCGAGTGCGAAGAGGTCACGCGCCGCGTCCATGAGGGGAGCGGGCCCGCAGACGAACGCTTCCGCTCTCGTCCATTCGGGAGTGGCCGCGTCGAGGTGCGCCGCGGTCAGGAACCCGTCCAGATCGCCCGTGCCCGGTCGATCCGTGAAGACGCGGACGAGGCGCACGTTGGGGGCCGTGCGGGCAATCTCCTCCAACTCGCCCCGGTAGAGCATGTCCTCCTCGGTCAACGCGTAGTGCAAGAAGGTGACGGGCTCGGTCCAGCCGAGCGCACAACGCGTGCGCAGCATCGACATCACCGGAGTGATGCCGCTTCCGCCGCTGATGAGGAGGAGATGCGCCGGTTCGGCCGAGGGGAGCGTGAACGAGCCTTGCGCCGTCGTGAGGGCGACGGTCTGGCCTCTCTGCGCCACCTGGTGGAGGTGACGGCTGACGCGGCCCTCGGCGTGCGCCGTGATCGACAACTCGATCAGACCGTCGCGGGATGTGGCGTCGTTGGTCATGGAGTAGCACCGGGTGTGGCGCACACCGTCGATCTCCACGCTGAGCTCCGTGTACTGACCGGCGCGGAAACCGGTCCAGAGCCCGTTCGGGCGGAGCGTCACGGTCACGCTGCGCGGGGTGGTCCGCGCCACGTCGACGACCTTGGCCCGGACCTCGGTCGAGGACCACGAAGGGCGCACCAGCTCGACGTAGCGGTCGACCCCATAGGGGGTTGCGGCGGCATTGAACACACGTATTGCCTGGCGGAGGACCCGCCGGGAGAGCGGCGGCCGTGGGGGGAGGACGCCGATTGCCATGCCATACCGTACTCTGAGCTGGTCCATCGCGAGGAGTCGTCCCACGTGGGGGCGCATATCGGACGCGGTCGGACGGGGATGTCATGGGCCCGCCGGCAGGCCAGAATCTGTGGATGGCCACCAACCGATGGATCACCGGTGACGTTCCCCGAGGCGCGGCGTACGACCGCAGGTTCGAACTACTGGCGGCCAGTGGCGCCGACATGCACGGTGAGGCCTCCTTTGTCGAGTCTTTCGGAGCAGGCTCTGTGCTCGACGCCGGATGCGGAACCGGCAGGGTCGCCATCGAGCTGAGCCGCCGCGGTCTCGACGTGGTGGGGGTCGACATGGACCCGGGCATGCTCGCTGCCGCCCGTCAGAAGGCGCCCGGACTCCGGTGGATCGAAGGCGATCTGGTTGACCCCGCTGTCGTGCCGGACCGCCGCTTCGACGTCGTCGTGATGGCGGGGAACGTCCTCATCTTCGTGGCGCCCGGCACCGAGGGGAGGGTGGTGTCAAACATGGCGGCGCGCCTTGCACCCGGAGGGCGGCTCATCGCCGGTTACTCGCTCACCCCGGGCGGCTTCTCCGTCATGCGACACGACGAGCTGGCCGCAGAATCCGGCCTGACGCTCGAGGAGCGATGGTCGACCTGGGATCGTGGACCGTTTGGACGGACCAGCACCTATGCCGTGTCGGTCCACAGGTTGGGCGGGTGAACGGATGGGGTTCCCCCCAGGTCAGCCGTCAACTATGGCAGAGGGTCAACCGGCAAGGGGAAGGTGTCGCCGCCGCAGGGATGTGTCGTCGGTCAGCTCGTTGAGGTGGCGGACGGCAGCGTCGCGGACCGCGGCGACGCTCGACTGGCGGACGTGTGCGTAGCCGTGCACGTCATTGGCGGCATCGACGATGGCCCGCACCGCGTCGACGTTGGCGGGAGCGAGGTGCTCCAACGCCAGCGCAACCCACGAGAGGTACTCCGCCACGAAGCGCCGTTCTGCCCTGCGCTCAGCCGTCCAGCCGAAGGGGTCGAACACTGTCCCTCTGAGGTGACGCGCCGAGCGAAGGACGTGGAAGGCCGGGCGGGCACTGCGGACGAGCTTGATCTTGCGCTGCAGGCCGAGGCGGGCCAGGAGGGGCGGTTTGAGCATGTAGACGGGCCGTGCGCCGGGAAACGCCAGAGCGAAAGCCTCTCGTTCCTCGTCGAGCAGGTGCAACCGCGCCACCTCGTACTCGTCCTTGATGGCCGTCAGGGCATAGAGGCCGCGGGCAAAGGCCTCGGTGACTCCTCCCGACAGCTGTCCCGTGGCCTCTTGTTCACGTGCCGCCACCTGGCGCACCCGCTCGAGGTACCGCGCCGCCACCCGTTCGCTTTGGAAGTCGATGAGCTCTGACACCCGCAGGCGGGTCACGCCCACGAGGCTCTCGGGCCAGCTCGGATCGGGCTCGAGCTGTGGCGGCACCACGACGCGCCGGGCCGTCGGGGCCGGGGACGTCGGGTCCAGGGACGTCGGGTCCAGGGACGTCGGGTCCAGGGACGTCGGGTCCAGGGCGGCAGCGACAGCTTCGGGCGTTGCCACTGCGGCGCGGCCCCAGGCGATGGCGGCCAGGTTGGCCTGCACGTCCACCCCGTTGAGGCGGACCGCTTCGGTCAGCTCCTCCGCCCCGAACGGCAGGAGCCCGGACTGGAAGACGGCACCGATGAGGACGAGGTTGGTCGCCAGGTGATCACCGGTCAGTTGCTCGGCGATCGTCTGGGCATCGATGCAGACCATGTCATCGCCCCGCGTGGCCCGGGCGATCCGCGCCCGCAGCCCTGATGCCAGCGGGTAGGACGAGTGTTGGTGGCGCAGCATGGCGGCCGTCGGCGTCTCCGCCGTGTTGAGCACGGCGATCGTGCGCTCCGGAGCGGCGACCGACAGCGCTTCGTCTCCGGCTGCCCCGAGGAGGTCGAAACCGAGGAGGACGTCGGCGCCCCCGGGGCTGGCATGGACGTCTCCCTCGATCGGGGAGGACGAGATGCGTACGTCGGACATGACCGGCCCGTTCTTCTGCGCCAGCCCGGTCTGGTCGATGCCGGCCGCATGGAGTCCGGCGAGGTGCGCCGCCATCTGCGTGATGCGCGAAACCGTGACCACGCCGGTGCCCCCGATGCCGGGCATGCGGAGCACCGTGGTGCCGGACCAGGGGCGAACCGGCGGAGCGGGCAACGAGGCGGGAGGTGCGGGGTACGCCTTCGGTCGCGCCACAGGCCCGCCGCGGCCGCCGTGGCGTGCCACGACGAACGAGGGACATTCACCTTTGACGCAGGACTTATCGAGGTTGCAACTGCCTTGGTGCACGGACATCTTGGGGCCGAAATCCGTCTCGACGTGCACGAGCGACATACACGTGGCGTGGTCGGCACAGTCGCCACAACCTTCACAGACCCGGCTGTTGATCCACACGGACTCCGTCAACGCGGGGCGCTGCCCGCGGGTGCGCAGCCGGCGTTCTTCCGCCGCGCAGGGATCGAAGTGGATGAGGGCGGTGACGCCGTCGATGGCGGCGAGCTCCCGTTGTGCCCGCGCCGTCTCGTCGCGGTGCAGGACGGTGGCGGTCGGGTGGAGCCGCGGTGCGCGAGCACCGCAGGATCCGGCGTGGTGACGATGACCTTCTTCACGCCTTCCATCGCCAGCCAGTGCGTGAGCTCGGTGACACCCACCTGCCCGACCGGGGTCTGGCCTCCCGTCATCGCCACGACGTCGTTGTAGAGGATTTTGTAGGTCATGGTGACGCCGGCCGCGACCGCGGCCCGCACCGCCAGTGACCCGGAGTGGAAGAAAGTCCCGTCGCCGAGATTCTGGGCATAGTGGCGATCCGCGGTGAAGGGCGCCATCCCGATCCATTGGGCTCCCTCGCCCCCCATCTGCGTCATGCCGACCTTGTGACCCCGCCCCTCGTCGTCGAGGGCCGCCATGATGTGGCAACCGATTCCCAGGCCGACGAGCTGGTCCTCCTCGGCCCGGGTCGAGATGTTGTGGGGGCAGCCCGAGCAGAAGTAGGGGGTGCGTGGGGCGGGGGGGCCGGTGCCGAGGTCGATCCCGCCGAGGTCGATGCGAATCGGAGCTCCCGCGTTGTGGCGGTCCACCGCCAGACGGGCCCGCACGGGAAGGTCCTCGTCCCGCCACAGGCGCGCCAGCGCTCCGGCCACGACATGGCTGGTCACCGCACCGTGGCGCGGGATGAGGGACCGCCCGTGCCCGTCTTCCTTGCCGCGGATGCGGGGTTGCTCGGGTTGTCGGTACAACGCGGACTTGAGTTGGTCTTCGACGACCGGCGCTTTGTCCTCGATCACCAACACCTCGTCCACGCCGTGCACCATTGCCCGCAACGCGAGAGGGCTGAGGGGCCAGGGCAGGTCGATCTTGATGAGACGCAGCCCGAGGTCGCTCTGCTGCTCTCTTGCGCCGAGCCCGAGGTCGTCCAGGGCGCGCAGCGTTGCCGCGTAGGCCATGCCCGACGCCAGTATCGCCATGCGGGGTCGCCGGGGCTCGTGGGTGATGCGGTTGAGCCCGGCCAGTTCGGCGTACTCGTGCACGCGGGGGAAGCGCACCGAATAGAGGTCCTCTTCCGCCTCGAGCGCGTCGGGTCCGAGCAGGGTGGGTAGCTGCCACCGCCGGGACCGGTCCGGTGCGGGGATGCCGAGTGCGCCCAGGGCCGGGAGCGCGACGGTTGCGCTGGCGTCGGCCAGGTCGGCGACGATCTTCAGGGCACTCCACAGGCCGGCATGGCGCGACAGCGCGACGGCATGGAGGCCCAGCGGAATGATGTCGCCGACCGAGGAGGGGGCGAGGACCGGCAGGCTCAGGGCCTGTGCCATCTGCTCACACGAACTGGGGAGGGTCGAGGACTTTGCCATGGGGTCGTCCCCGACGATCGCCACGGCGCCGCCGAGGGGGGCCGTGCCCGACATGCTGGCGTGGCGGATGGCGTCGGCGGCACGGTCGAGACCCGGATTCTTCCCGTACCAAAAGCCCACGACGCCGTCGACCCGTCGGCCCGGCAGCTCTCCTGTCAGCTGCGTCCCGCCGACGGCGGTGGCGGCCAGCTCCTCGTTCAGCCCCGGTGAAAAGACGATGTCCGCCGCCGACAGCAGGTCGTGCGCACGCTGCAGTTGCTGGTCGAGGCCGCCCAGGGGGGACCCTTCGTAGCCGCTGATGAAGAGTGCCGTCGACAGATCCCGGGCGCGGTCGAGGTCGCGTTGGGTCAAAAGGAGGCGGACCAGCGCTTCGATGCCCGAGAGCAACACCGTGCCCTCGGTGGCCTCGTAGCGGTCACTGATGCTCACGGCACGCATCGGCTCTCCGTTCTGCTCGTCGGATCTCTCAGTCGGGGATCGTGAGGGGGCGCCCCACGCGGGCCGACGCCCACTGCTCGGCTACCGGCAGCGGGAGAGAATGTGTGGTCTCGGCCACGTCCAGGAGCTCGGCGGTGCGGGTCCCGATCGCGTCCAGTGCGAGCCCCAGTCGCCCGGCGTCCCATCCGGCGCGCTCGGCATGGATCTGCAGGACACCGCCGGCGTTGGCGAGGAAGTCGGGCACGTAGGTGATCCCACGCGCGGCCAGACGCGCCGCGTCGACACGTGCGGCGAGGATGTCGTTGGCGGCGCCGACCACGAGCGCGCACTGGAGCTGTTCGATCGACGCCGCGTGCAGCACCCGGGCCGAGGCGCAGGGGGCGAAGACGTCGCACGGCACCGCGTGGGCGGATCCGGGCGCCACGACCGTGCCACCGACGCGGCGGGCCACCGCAGCGGCGCGGGCGCCATCGACATCGGCCACGGTGACGACGGCCCCCCGGTCGGCCAGAAGGCCGGCCAGCGCGGATCCGACGTGGCCTGCGCCCTGGACGGTCACCCGGATGCCGGAGAGGTTGCGATGCAGGGTGTGGCGAACCGCCGCTTCGAGGGAGCGGAACACGCCGAGCGCGGTGGCGGGCGAGGGGTCGTTGTGGTTGCAACTGACCCACGGCGCCACGGTGGCGATGACGGCCAGGTCGGCCACCGTCGTTCCCATGTCCACGCCGGGTACGTAGGAGCCACCCAAACGGCTGACATGGGAGGCGAAGGCCAACAGCTGCGCATTGCGTGGCGCCGGCTGGTCGGCGGCGCCCCCCGTGCGGAGGATGACCGACTTCGCCCCGCCGTACGGGATGTCGGCCAGCGCGTTCTTCAAGGTCATGACCTGAGAGAGCCGGCACGCTTCTTCCACCGCGTCGTCCAAGGTGGGGTACGGCATCCAGCGGACGCCGCCGAGGCCCGGCCCGAGGGTGGTGTCGTCAACCGCGATGCCTGCGACGAGCCCGCTGGCTCGATCGTGGCAGAGAAGCAGCTCTTCCCCGAGGGGACGCCGTGTGCCCGGAACCCCGACGGCCGCGTCCATTCGCACGTCCCCGACCGCCGCATCACGCAGGTCCAGAACGCTCGAAATAGCCATGCCCATAGTCAACACGCCGTCGGGGCTTGACGGAGAAAGTTGTGGTGTTTTCGCAGCATGACGCAACGGAAGCTGGGAGGAATCCCATTCGGGCGCACGGAATCTGCGAACAGCGGATGATCTCTCTAGACTTACGGCCATGAGCGCCGTCGACCTCGATCAGACCGACCACCGGATCATCGAACTTCTCTCGCACAACGCCCGACGCACGATGGCCGACATCGGTGAGAAGGTCTCCCTCTCGGCCTCGGCGGTCACGCGGCGCATCGAGCGTCTGGAGAAGTCGGGGGTGATCGCGGGCTATACCGTCGTGGTCGATCACGGCAAGGCGGGGCGCCCCATTCAGGCCTTCACCGAGGTGCGCTTTGCGGGGACGGCCGATCTCAAGGAGATTAAGGAGACGGCGATCCAACTTCCCGAGGTGCAGGCCGTCTTCACGACAGCCGGTGACCCCGATGCCCTGGTGTGGCTCCAGGTACCCGACGTCGAGCGGCTGGGTCAGGTGATCGAACAGCTGCGCCGGCGCGGGAGGGTCACAGGAACCAAGACACTTATCGTGCTCGATACGTGGTCGCGCCACCGCTCCTTCGAACCCGACCGCGCCGCAGTCCACAGATCGTGAGGGCTCCGGCTCTTGGGCTCCGGCAGGACCAGCAAAAACTGACCGCTAGAACTCTATCTTTCAGTTTTTGCAGGCACGAGAGGGAGGATTCGAGCGGTGGCCGCAAGGAGGTCGGCGAGCCTTAACAGAGGCCCACCCCTCGCCGGTCGGCGCCCTGCGGAAACTGATTGCTAGAACTCTAGCTTTCAACTTTGTGAGGTGTCGGCCGCTCCCCTGAGCCCTTTGCATGGAGCGGCTTCGAGCTTCAAGGAGTGAGGGCCGCTCACGCAGGCGGAATGACGGACTGCGCATCGAGCATGTCCGCCATGACGGCCCGGATGAACTCGTCAGCGGCATCGGTCATGCCGCCGGCGACCCCGCCGTAGATCGCACCGGATTTGGCCGGCTCCGCGGCGTGCTCGTTGGCATACGAGACGGCGTCGGCCAAATCGACGGCGAACGCGGCGGCCACGCCGGGTTGCGTCTGGGGGCGGGTGACCGCCATGTGCAGGGCATTGGGATACTGCTGCCCGTTGAACCGCCACCCTCGCTGTCGCATGAAATCGTTGACGTGATAGATGTCGAAGTCGTCGGATGTGAACGAGAAGAGGAAGGTCGGGTGGCCGACGACCCTCAACTGGGGATGACTCCGCACGGCATCCTGCATGGCGAAGGACGTCTCGAAGATCTGCGTCGCGTAGCCCAGGTAGCCCTGGTAGCCGAACTGGACCATGGCGGCCCAGGTGGCGGCGATCAGCCCCCCCGAACGCGACCCCTCCATGCCGGGCGATGTGTACTTCCCTCCGCTCCAGTCGGTCAGGTAGAAGTACTGCGCGTTGCGCAATTCCCTTGAACGGAAGCTCAGGACGGATGAGCCCTTGAAGGCGTAGCCGTACTTGTGGGTATCGGCCGAGATCGACGTGACGCCCGGCAGGCGGTAGTCGAAGAGGGGAATGTCGTAGCCCAGTTTCTCGCCGAAGGGGAGGATGAATCCGCCCAGGCACCCGTCGACGTGCAGCCCGACACCATGGGCCAGCGCCACCTCCGACAGTGCGCTGATGGGGTCGACGGTCCCGTAGCCGTAGTTGCAGGCGGACCCGATGAGGGCAACGGTCTCCTCGTCGATGTGGTCCCTCACCCAGTCGACGTCGACCTGGGTGGACACGGGGTCGACGGGCGCACGCCGGAGTTCCACCCCGAAGAGATGGCATGCCTTGTCGAAGGCGGGGTGTGCCGTCTCGGGTTTGATCACATTGGGATGCGTGATCCCGCGCGTCTGCCGCGCGTGGTCGCGGTAGGCCAGGACCGCATGCAAAATGCTGCCGGTCCCCCCGGTCGTGACCAGACCGCAGGGGTCGTCCCCGGCCGCCACGGCGGCCTCGCCGTGATGCAGGCCCAGCGTCATGGAGATGATTTCGGCCTCGAATTTGGTGGCGCTCGGGCACATGTCGCGTTGCAGGACGTTCACGTGGGCGAAGAGGCCGAAGGCATCGTTCATGAAGTGGTAGTGGTCATGATCACCGCAGTACATGGTGCCCGAGCACTTGCCGGTCTCCCAGAACGCGTCCTCCTCCCTGGCCATCGCGGAGCTCGGCGAGGATCTGCTCACGTGGGAGACCGACGTCGGGGAGATCCCGGTGGATCTCGAAACGGTCGGCGTAGGGGTATGTGCTCATGGGTTTCGGGTCATGGGGTTCGGGTCATGGGGTTCGGGTCATGGGGTTCGGGCGATTATCGCAGGGTCAGCATGGCCCGCACCGGCCGATGGTCCGAGCCGACGGCGGGCAGCACCTCGCCCGAGGCGACCTCTATGTTCCCGCGCACGAGTATGTGGTCGATCTGGCTATGCGGTTGCCAGGCCGGCCAGGTCCTCCCCCTGACGGCCCGGCGCCAATCGGGCAGGAAGGCGCGCACCGGAGGGCCCCAGAGGTTCATGTCGCCCATCAGCACGGCCTCGGGTCGTGCCTCCGTCTGGAGCAACCGTTTCAGGTCGGCGTAGTTACGGTGGGATCCGTATTGCAGGTGGGACATGTGCGTGCCGATGACGGAAAGGGGCACGCCGCCGACGCGCAGGTCCACCACAATGGCGGCACGGTGCACCCGGTCGCGTGCAAGGGGCGGCAGGCGCAACGTGTGTGTTCCGTCCACTGTCATGCCATGCCGCGTCAGGACGGCGATACCCCACGTCCCGGTGTCACCCTGTTGGTAGCGGGTCGACGCCAGTTCGGTCCGGTGCAGCTCGCTGGTCGTACTGACATACAGCGAGCGCACGCCGACCCGAAACCCCAATCGTGGCCTCCAACGCTCCGTCGCTGCCGCATGCGGACGGGACCGCCGTCCTTTGGCCAGGGTGCACGTCACGACCTCGTATTCGAGTGCGGCGGCGATCTGCTCGGCCTGGCCGGACCCGGGCCCCTCCAGGTCGTTGGTCCACGCTTCTTGGAGGACGAGCACGTCGGCATCGAAGGTGGCGCAGGCGGCGATCGCATCAAACGGCCGACCCCACCCGTCGATTCCCGCGTGCATGTTGAAGTTGACGACAGTGAGCACGGTGCTCCATGAGGATAGGCGACCGGGTGGCGGGCGACCGGTACCATCGTGTGAGTGCCACCCCGAGACACGGACGTGCTCGCCGAGCGTCTTCGGCCGTTCACAACGACGATCTTCTCGGAAATGTCCGAGCTCGCCCTCGCCACGGGATCCCTCAATCTGGGCCAGGGTTTTCCCGACACCGACGGCCCGGTGGAGATGGTCCGCGTGGCAACTGATGCCATGACGGCCGGGCGCAACCAGTATCCGCCGAGCCAGGGCATTCCCGAGCTCCGCGAAGCAATCGCCGCCCACCAGGCGGCGTGGTACGGGCTCGATGTCGCACCGGCCGACGAGGTTCTGGTGACGACGGGCGCGACCGAAGCGCTTGCCGCGTCGTTCCTGGCCTTGTGCGAACCCGGCGACGAGGTCGTGATGTTCGAGCCGTCGTACGACTCCTACGCCGCATGTGCGTCCATGGCCGGGGCCACGCCGCGCCTGGTGCGTCTCCATGCTCCCGACTGGTCCTTCAATGTGGACGAGCTCGCTGCAGCGTTCGGCCCCCGCACCCGTTTCATCCTGCTCAATACGCCGCACAATCCCACAGGCAAGATCTTCACGCAGACCGAGCTGGCGGTGATCGCCGAGCTCTGCCGCGCCCACGACGTCCTTGCGGTCACCGACGAGGTCTATGAGCACCTCGTCTTCGAGGGGACGCACGTGCCGTTGGCCGGCCTGCCCGGTATGGCCGAGCGCACGCTGTCGATCTCCTCGGGTGGCAAGACGTTCTCGTTCACCGGTTGGAAGGTGGGGTGGGTGACCGGCCCGGAGCGCCTGGTCTCCGCCGTCCGCGCCGCCAAGCAGTTCCTGACCTACACCTCGGGTGCGCCGTTTCAGTTGGCCATCGCCCATGGGCTCCGGATGCCGCCCGAGCGCATCAGGGCTTTCGGAGCGGCGCTCGAGGCCAAGCGCGACCTCCTCTGTGACGGGCTGTCCAAGCTCGGATTCACCGTGTACCGACCGGCAGCGACGTACTTCGCGACAACGGATATCGCAACGATCGCGCCGGGCCTGCAGGCCTACGATTTCTGCCGGGCGCTGCCCGAGCGCTGCGGCGTCGTGGCCATCCCCAGCTCGGTGTTCTATGGCGTTCCCGGATCCGGCCCGGCCACGGGGGGCGAGACCCTCGTCCGTTGGGCCTTCTGCAAACGCGACGAGGTGCTTGCAGAGGCGCTCGCCCGTTTGGCTTCGTGGAGCTGAGCCGTGACCGCCGTCGCGGTATGCAGGGGAAACCTGTGATAGAGAGCGACATGGTGGCAGCGACCGTGCAACTTCGAGCAGACGTCGTCGCCCATGTGCCGCGTTCTCCCCGTGAGGCCGCATCCAAAGAGCGTTTCCTGGCCGAGCTCGATCGCCTCGACGACCCGTTCGACGAGCTGGCCGACCCTGTGCACGTCACCGCCTCGGCCATTGTCGTGGGACGGCGCGGCACGGTCCTCCATCTGCACAAACGTCTCGCCCGCTGGATGCAGCCGGGCGGGCATATCGACCCCGGGGAGTCGCCCTCGGTGGCCGCCCGGCGAGAGGCCATTGAGGAGCTCGGCCTGGACGTGGAGCACCCTGAAGGGGGGCCGCGCCTGATCCACATCGACGTCCACGAGGCAGCTCTCGGCCACACCCACCTCGACCTGCGCTACCTCCTGTTCGGGTCGGATGACGACCCGCACCCGCCGCCCGGCGAGAGTCCCGAGGCGCGCTGGTATGGCTGGGACGAGGCGGCCGCCATCGCTGACGAGGCCCTCGCACCGGCACTGGTGGTGGCGCGCGCCGAGTGGGACGCTGGTCGTCATGACTGACGAATCGTTCGCACGGTTATTGGTGGTCCAGGACCTCGACACGTTGATCTCGCAACTCGCTCCACCGGCGGGAGATGTTGGCCGAACGGTCCGGTCTGACCGCGCTCGAGACCGAGTTGAGGGTTCTCGCCGGTCAGAAGGCGGTGCTGTCGGCGCAGCGCGCTGCACTCACGTCGACACAGAAGGATCTCGAAGCACAGATCGCCACGATCAACGGACGCAGCAGCGCGATCGAGACGCGGATGTACGCCGCGCGCGGTTCCTCCACCCGTGACCTCCAGGCCATGGACGAGGAGGTGCGTCACCTCAACCAGCGGCGGAGCGAACTCGAAGACGAAGAACTGGTGGCCATGGTGGATCAAGAACCCGTCGATGCCGCTCTGGCCGCTCTGGCCGCTCGGGCAACACCGGTGGAACAGAAAGTGACCGCGCTGCGTGGTGAGGTCGCGCAGGGGACGTCGCAGATCGATGCGGAGTTGGCGACGGCGACGGCGGCCCGGGCCGCCGAAGCGGCGCAGCTCCCCGCCGCGCTGGCCGATCGCTACGAGGCCTTGCGAACGCGTCTGAAGGGCACCGGCGCGGCGCGGCTCATCGATCATCGCTGTGATGGATGCCATCTCGAGCTCTCGTCGGGCGAAGTCGAACGGATTAGGGACACCACGCCCGACAACGTGGTCACGTGTGACCAATGCGGGCGCATTCTGGTCCCGACCTGAGGGATGCGGGAACCCCCATGTTGATTCTGGTCAGGCACGGAGAATCGGTGGCGAACGCGCAGCGACTACTGGTCGGACGTACCGATGCGGAGCTTACGCAGAAGGGAATGGCGCAAGCGTCATCGATCGGTCTGCTGCTGCGCGACCCCATCCTCAACCTGCGCTCCAGCCCGCTCAGCCGGGCGCGTGACACGGCGGCACTCTTTGCCCCCGGTGTTCCCGTAGAGGTGGATGACCGGTGGGTCGAGGTGGACTACGGCGAGTACGAGTGCCAGCCCCTGGGGGACATCCCTGCGGACATATGGCGGGAGTGGCAACGTGATCCCTTCTTCCGTCCCGTCGGGGGCGAGTCCCTGGCCGAGGTCGATGCGCGCGTCGCTGCTGCCTGCGACGAGCTCTTCGCCGCCGACGGCTTCGGAGCCCGGGCCCCGGGAGGCGACGTCGTGGTGGTGAGCCATGTCACCCCGATTAAGGCGGCGGTGGCGTGGGCGCTCGGCATGACCGCCGAGCTGTCCTGGCGACTCCATCTGCAGACGGCGTCGGTGAGCCGTATCGGATGGGGCAATGGTCACCCCGTTCTCCACGGTTTCAACGAAGTGGTGCCCAACCGGGACGCCCCGGCTCCGGAGAGATCCCGTCGTGCCTGAGGCCATCGGCGGCGAACGATCGCCGACGCTCCGTGCACTCAGGCCACCAGCCGACGCTGACGAGCTCCCTCTCATGACCCGGACGATCGACGTGCGGGTCTTCGCTCGGGACGGGCATCACGTCGTCATCGGGGCGCTCTCGGACCAACGCCCCTGGGCGTCCGGCCGTGCCGGCCCACGCGATGTGCACCACATGGAGCTCGGGATCGTGGTGCGCTGCGCGGACCTGGTCATTGTGGATGCGGAGGCGACCATGGGCCACTTTCCGCACCCCGAATGTCCCTCGATCACTGATTCGTTTTCCGAGTTGATCGGATTGTCGGTGGCCCGGGGCTTCACCCGTGCCGTCCAGGACCGTTTCGGACGTGAACGGGGCTGCAGCCATCTCGAGTTCCTCGCCCGTGCGCTCGGCCCGGTAGTGATCCAGTCCCTGACCGCGGCGACGGCACGTCGTTCGGAGACCGGGGACGTGGAAGATCCCGCGACGGCTGCGAGCGGCATGCAGTGGCTGACCAACACCTGCCACATCTGGTCGGTGGACGGCATCGGCATGCAGAAGCTGACCGAGGGATGGAAGCCCGGAAGGGGTGAGTACCCCGCCCCCTCCCTCGTCGAGATCCGGGGCCGGCGGGGGTCGGGGCTCCCCGGTCCGGGTCAGGAGTAGATCGCCGGCACGTACCCGAGCCTGCGCCACGTGTGGCCGCACAAGCTATTCGGCTTTGCGGAGGTTCGACGAGACCACCCGGCCGTCTTCGAGCGTGACGATGGAATCGCACCCCGCCGCCTCGCTCGCCCGGTGGGTGATGAGGACCACGCTGCGTGGGCCGGCGGCGGCCATGACGTCGGTGATCAGTCGCTCGGCCAGCGCGATGTCGAGCCCTCCGGTGGGCTCGTCCAACAGCAGGACCGGTCCTCCGGCCAGGAGGGCCCGGGCTACGGCGAGTCGGCGTCGTTCCCCTCCGGAGATCGCCACCCCGCCTTCGCCCACCTGCGTCTCGAGGCCCGAGGGGAGGGAATCGACCCATGGGGCCAGTTGTGCGGCCTCGAGGGCGGATGCGACCTCTTCCTCGCTTGCATCGGGCCGCCCCAGCATCACATTCGAGCGCACGGTGCCGGCGAAGAGCTGGGCCCGCTGGTCCACCAGGGCGCAGGTGGCCCGTACGTCCGCTTGGCTCAGCTGGCCGACGGCGATCCCTCCCAGGGTGAGCGCACCACCTTCGAGCGGCCAAAAGCGGAGGAGGGCGTTGACGAGGCTGGACTTGCCTGCCCCGCTTGATCCGGTGACCGCTACGCGTGCGCCGGGCGCCACCTCCAGGGCGACGCCATCCAGCGCCCGCGGCAGGTCCAGCGCATAGCGCAGGGATGCCTGCACAAACGAGATCTCCGGACTCCCCGCTCCGAGCTGCGACGGCACCGCGGGATCGTGCACGGGAACGGGGACCGTCTCAAGCGCCAGGAGCCGCCGCGCCGCCGCGGCGACCGTCCGGGATCGAGATGCCGCGAGGGCGATACCCGGAATGGACTCGAACGTCCCCAGCGCTGCGAGAGGCAGGACCGCGACCATGACAGGGTTGAGATGCCCGGCATGCACCGTGCTGACCGTCACGGCCAGCACGGCCAGCACCGCCGCCCCGGCGCAGAGTTGCGTCACCAGTGCCGCCAGCGAATGGGCGCTCGCCTGCCGGCGCTCGATGGCAGAGGCTCGATTGCTCATCGTCTCGAGCCGGTCGAGCATGGCGCCGTCGGCGCCGAAGGCCAGAAGATCGGGAGCGCCGTGGATGGCGTCCACGACCTGTGCGGAAAGCGCACCACCGAGGGCGGCTGCCGCATCGTTGTCTCCGCCGCGCCAGGCCAGGAAGGGGGAGACCGTGCACGCCACGACGAGGGGAATCCCGAGGGCGACCGCGGCGACGGGAAGTTCCAACCCGACCACGACGAGGCCCAAGGTGGCCGCTCCGGCGGCGATGCCCACCGGAAGGAGCGTGCGCAGATAGAGGTCCTGGAGTGTGTCCACGTCGTCGATCGCGCTGGGCGAGGAGATCGCCGCTGCGCCACCCAGAGAGCGCAGCCGGGACACGCGGCGTCAGGCAGTCGTAGAGCCAGACGCGCCAACGCCCCAGGGCTCGCAAGGCGGCGTCGTGACCGACCAGGCGCTCGGCGTAGCGCAGCGGTCCCCGCAAGAACGCCAGAACCTCGACGCCGGCCAGTATCCCGACCAGGGCGCCCAGCCCGGGGCGGGAGGCGGCGCGGCCGAGGATATAGCCCGATCCGGCGAGGAGCCCGATGGTCGCAGCCGCTGCGGCCAGACCGAGCAGCCCGGCCAGCGCCAGTCGTCCGTAGGGCGTGCCCGGTTCGTCCAGGATGCGACGGATGGCCTTCATGGCCGGACCGCGGACAGCGGTGCGGTACGCACGTCGATGACGGCGTCGAACGTGGCCAGGAGCGTCGGCTCATGAGCGGCCACGATCACCGTCCGTCCGGCCAGCCACGGCGCAACGCTTCCCGCCAGCCGTTGCGTCGTCGGCGGATCGAGGGACGCCGTCGGCTCGTCGAGCAAGAGGATGGGGGCCGGTCGCAGGAGTGCTCGGGCCAGCGCGACCCGCTGTCGTTCCCCCGCGCTGAGGGTCAGGCCGTCCTGCCCGAGGGGCGTGGCCAGGCCCAGCGGAAGATGCGCCACCAGTCGGTCCAGTCCCACGGCAGCGGTGATGTCCGCCAGCATTTCCTCTGTGGCCTCGGGCGCCCCGAGCCGGAGGTTCTCGGCCAATGTGGCCGTGAAGAGATAGGGGCGCTGCGGCAGCCATGCGAAGTGGGTCCGCCATTGCGCCACGGGAACATCGCATGACCTCGTTCCGCCGACCGAGATCGACCCCCCGGACGGTTCGACGAACCCGAGCAACGCGGCCACGAAGGTCGATTTGCCGGATCCCGAGGGCCCGACGAGAGCGAGCCGGCTCCCGGGCGGCGCATGGAGGGAGAAGCCCTCGAGTGCGTCGGAGGTGCGATCTTCGTAGGTGACGCGGAGCCCGTCGACGCGGAGGTCGTTGAGGGGGAGCTCGTCGACCGGGAGGTCGATGACGGTCGGCCGCGGCGCCGCGGCAGGAGTGCGAGATGCGAGGCGGTCGGCCGCGGCGCTGGCGGCCCCGTCGCGGTGTCGGTGGAGTCGGTTGAGACGTCGGGATCGAGCGCCAGTATTTCGACGACCCGCGTTGCCGCGGCTTGCCCTTCAGTGCTGGCGTGGAACTCGGCTCCGGCGCGCCGCAGCGGGATGAAGATTTCGGGAGTGACCAGAAGCACCGTCATGGCGGTTTGCAGGTCGAGTTCCCCCCACAACAGGCGCAAGCCCAATGCCATGGCAACGAACCCGACGCCGAATCCTGCGATCAGATCCATGGAGAGTGCGGACAGGAAGGCGACGCGTAAAGTGCGCATGGTGGCGACGCGGACGCCTTCGGTGGACTCGATGACTTCGCGTCGCCCGTGCGCATCGCGTCCGAACGCACGCAGCGTCGGGAGACCCTCGATGAGTTGGAGGAACCGACCGGCCAACGATCCGAGACGTCGCCACTGCCGCTCCGTACGACGGTTGGCCTCGCGGCCGAAGTGGATCATGGTGATCGGCACCGCGATGACCAATGCCACGACAATGACGAGTGACAGCCAGTCCTGTGAGGCGATCCAGGCCAGGAGCACGACGGGAATCACGACCGCCGCGGCTGCCTGAGGGAGGTAGCGCGCGAAGTACGTGTGGAGAGACCGCAGACCGCGGGTTGCGGTGAGGGAGAGCTCACCCGGGCGCTCTCCGACCAGCCAACCGGGGCCGAGCGAAAGAACCTGGCGGAGAAGCTGCCTCCGCATGGTCGAGACGACCGCCTCGGCGGTGCGTTCCGCCCAGCGTTCGCCGGCGAAGACCACGGCCGCCCGTGCCAAGACAGCAAGAGCAATGGCGATCAGCTCGGGCCGCAGCGTCACGAGAGGTACGTGGTGCAACAACGAGCGGTCGATGGCGGTCGCCATTGCCACGGCTTGCACGACGGTGCACGCCGCACTTAGGGCGCCGACGACCAGCGCGGCGATGGTCGCCGACCGGATGGCCGGGACACGGGCTGCCAGCTCAGGATCGACGAGGCGCGTGCGGGAGGGGTGAACGGAGCTCACCGGGGGAACGCCGTGCTCTCCCTGGAGGCGGTCGGACCGGGGAGCGGCTCGGTTGGGCCGGAGGCAGCGTAGGGAGCGATGGCTGCATCATCGCAGGTCGTAGGAGGGAGGTTCACATCGGGCACGTCGAGAAGGCTCCCGAACGGGGTCGGGGACGACATTTCACAGGTGCCACGGCTGGGAATGTGCACGCCGGGCGATGCTACGGTCCCCCGATGGCGAAGAGGGATACGGGCCGGTGGCGGGCCGCCTTGGAGGGCTTCACCGAAGAGACATTCGAGGCGGATGGGAAACGGCGGACCGTGTTCCGGGGCGGGGACGGGCCGGCTGTGATCGTCATTCCGGAGATGCCGGGTATCACGCCCGGCGTGGCCGACTATGGCCGAAAGGTCGTGGCAGCCGGGTGCACCGCGGTCATGCCGAACTTGTTCGGCGATCCCGGACGACCGGCTTCCGGCGCCTACCTGTTCCAGTCATTCGGTCCGGCGTGTGTCTCACGTGCGTTCAGCGCCTTCGCATTGAAGCGAACGAGTCCCGTCACGGTGTGGCTGCGCAAACTCGCGGCAGCGGAACTCGAACGATGCGGCGGACCCGGAGTGGGCGTCGTGGGCATGTGCTTCACCGGCGGCTTCGCGTTGGCCATGATGGTCGATGACATCGTGCTGGCACCCGTGCTGAGCCAGCCGTCGCTACCCTTCCCGTTGTCGAAGAAGTTCAAGGCGGATGTGGGTATTTCCGACGCGGATCTGGCCCGGGTCAAGGAGCGGACATCCGAAGGGACGTGCGTGCTGGGTCTGCGGTTCAGCAATGACCCGTTTTGTTTCGAGGACCGTTTCGCCACCTTGCGACGCGAACTCGGCGACGCGTTCATCGCCGTGGAGCTCGACTCTTCGCAGGGAAATCCCCACGGCCATCCGAGGGCCGCGCACTCGGTGCTGACCGAGCATCTACAGGATCGGGAGGGAACGCCGACGCGTGCCGCGCTCGATCAGACCCTGGCCTTCTTCCGGGAGAAGCTCGGAGTGGGTGCGGGACCTGGTCCAGGGTCCGGGTCGTAGCGCTCACTCGCTCCGGAGGAGCTGGGCCGTGGGGGTACGCGCGGCGATGCTACCCGGAACGGCGGCGACCACGTTGGCCAACACGAGCGCCCCTACGCCGATGAGCACCACCGACACGGCGGGGATGGTGGGGTCGGGCACCGCGCTCGATCTGGCCGACGAAGAGGTCCCAGAGGAACCGGCCGAGGGCGATGCCGAGCGGTATGCCGATCACGCAGCCGATCCCGACCGCCACACTGGCCTGCCAGGCGATCGCGCCGGCCAACTGTCGTTTGGTGAATCCGAGCGCTTTCAGGAGCGCAAGGTCGGTGCGCCGCCGTCGGACCGAGGAGACAAGGGTCAGGCCGAGTGCAACGACGGCTCCGCCCGCCAGTGCGATGCCCAGCAGGATCGGCGTCGTTCCGAGCGTTCGATAGTTGAGGATTTCGGCTGGCCTCTCGACGCCGAGGACCGAGCCGCCATCACTTCCTATTTGCGGGAGCTTGTGCACGATCGCGTCGAGTGAAGCCAATCCCGCTTTAGGGTCGGTGTCGGGCTTGAGCCGGACGAGGATGGCATTCGGGCCTGGAACCGTCACGTCGAAGACATTGCGCGCCCCGGCGCGATGAGCGTGTACGGGAGCAACGCGCCGCTTCCCATTTCGAGGTGCGCGGAGCCGGCGACGCCGATGGAGGGCAGCGTGGCCGTCCCCACGATCGTGAGTCTGGTACGGGTCGATCCGGCGCGACCCACCTCGACGGTTTCGCCTACCCGCTTGTGGAGTGCGGCCAGGGTGGCTGCGCCGAGCACCACCTGGTGGGCCCCCTCGAGTCCGTGTCCGGACAACAACGCGGGTCCGACCGCGGCGTCAGGGGTCCCGCCCATCACCGCCACGTTCATGCCGTCGATCTCGAGCGTCGAATAGTAGACGCCGGTCCAACCCGCCACGAAGTGGTCGGCGTCGAGGAGGGTGGCGACCTGATGCCCGGGAATGTCGCCGAGACCACCGCCACCGTCTATGTCGTAGCTCCAGTTCCATCCGTAGAGCGCAGGATGGGACACCAGGGTGCTCATGCTGGAACCGAACGTGACGGTCGTGACCACGACGGTTACCGCCAGAATGGCACCGAGGATCGCAGAGCGCACCGGGACCGTGCTGCGGCCCACCCCCGGCTCGAGCGCGAAGCGGATTCCCGTGACCGCGGTGGGAGGCAGACCGGTGGCCGTCGCCGCCCGCGCCACGCCCGAGCCACGCTCTCTTTGCAGGCGGACCGCCACCCGGTGGGGTGCGGCCCGGTAGGCCACGATCACCGCCAATGTGCTCAGGCTCACCAGCAGCACCGCCACTCCGAGGCCGACGACCGTCCAGTCGACGTGCAGCCCGACCCGCAGCAGTGGCCGGACCGGGCCCAGTGGCGCCAACGGGGACAGTCCGACCGCGACCAGGCCGGCCAGCACGGAGCCGATGAAGATCGACCCCAACGTACCGATGAGCCCGTCGCTCAATGTCATGGCCGGGTCGGCGCCGAGCGCGCGCAGGATGTTGAGGTCGTCCCTACCGAGCCGGATCCGCCTCCCGATCACCTGGCCCGCGATGAGAAGGGCAGCCAAGCCGGCGATCCCACCGAACACGGCGAGGGCGATCGATTCGGGTCGCAGCGTCCGTTCGGCCCTTCCTGCGACGTCAGGCCCCTGGACATAGGTGAAGGGCAGACCCTTGGGAAGAATCCCTCGAATCTCCGATTCGACGGTCGAGAGGTAACGCAGGCCACCGTCGAGCTCGATGCCGCTCTGCATGTCGTTGCTGCAGCATGCGAGGAGTCGGTGGGTGAAGGCCGGCGTGAAGAGCTCGATCTGATCGGAGTTCGCGTTGTCCTGGTCCTGGAAGAGCGAGTCGACGTCCGCGGCACCGATGCCCACCAGTTTCATCCGGACCCGATTGTCAGGCGGAACCTTGAAGTTCGGCGATGCTCCTTGCGAGGCGCCGGACTCGTTGGAGATCCAACCGATCGTCACCGTCTCGCCCAGGTGGTATCCGAATTCCCGCGCCGTCTTCGAGTCCAGGACGAACTCGTCCGGGTTTTTGGGGTTGGCGGCCCTCCCTTGGGTGACCACGACGCGATCCTCTTTGAAATACAAGCCGTTCACGCTGCCGTTCGCGCCGACCCCATCGGCGGCCGGCAACGGCTCGCCATTCTTGGTGAGAGGTCCCGCGTTTATCCCCACCACGGACGCCACCCCTTTCACGTGGGGCAGGTGAGCGATCTTGCGGAGCAGTACCGGGTTGTAACCGGCGTTCAATCCGATCGACGGGTTGTAGAAGCCGTCGAGGATGAAGAGATCCGGCGTATCGGTGCTCACGGCAAAGTCCACAAAGGACGACTCGGTCGTGCGGGCGGCCGCGATCGAACCCATGGCGAGCCCGCCCAGAAGCCCGGTGAGAAGGACGATGGCCAGCATGCCGGTCCATCGCTGACCGAATGTGGAGCGGAAGCGGTACCACGCGAAGGCGCCGACCTGTCTGTTCACCGTGCTGCGGGCTTCAGAGGGCCGTGCCGATCGCTGCAGGAGGCGCCGAGATGTGTGGAGCCTCGACCCATCTCACACGGCCACCGGCTCAATTCCTGCTGGTGCCGGCTCTCCCAGGTCGTGCAGCGCCGTACGGGCGGCGTAGTGGCCGCACATGCCGTGCACCCCTCCACCGGGCGGCGTCGAAGCCGAGCAGAGGTAGACGCCCTTCAGCCCGGTGCGATAGGGGTTCCAGCGCACGGTGGGTCGAAAGACGGTCTGACGCAGGGTCGGCGCGCCGGCACCGATGTCCCCGCCCACATAGCTCGGGTTGTGGGCTTGCGTCTCGATGGCGGTGGTGGTGACCTGCCCGACGATGCGCTCGCGAAAGCCGGGTGCGAACCGCTCGATCTGTGCCTCGATCCGTTCCCTCATGTCGACGTCCGATCCATTCGGGACGTGGCAGTACGCCCACAGCGTCTGCTTCCCGGCCGGGGCGCGGCTCGGATCGAGGACGCATGGTTGTGTGACCAGACAGAACGGACGTTCGGGGTGACGCCCCGCGGCGACATCCCCCTCGCTCCGGGCCACCTCGGCGAAGCTCCCCCCCACGTGCAGCGTCACGGCCTCCCGGCAGAGTTCGGCCTGCCAGGGGACCGGTCCGTCCAGCGCCCAGTCGACCTTGCAGATCCCGGGACCGTAGCGGAAGTGCGCGAGGGCGCGGCGGTACGGTCCCGGAAGTCGGTCGCCGGCCAGGTCGATGAACTGGCGCGGCGTCACGTCGAGGAACGTCGAGCGGGCCGGCGGAAGGTCATCGAGGCTCCGGATCCATTGGCCGGTGATTACCCGACCATCGAGGGACTCGAGTTCCGCGGAGAGGGCATCGACGATGCGTGCACTCCCGCCCTCGACGACAGGCCAGCCCAAGGCGTGCGCCAACGTGGTGAACAGCAGGCCGAACGCGCCCGACAGCGGTGCGTCGAACGGGAGCATGGAGTGGGCCGCGGCCCCGGCGATGATGGCCCGGGCCTCGACGGTGCGAAAGTGCGTCGCCAGTCGCTCGGCCGAAGCCATGCCTTTGAGCCCGAACCGAGCCGTCGCGAGTGGACTGCTCGGGATGGTCCGCAGCGGGGCGAGGAAATTCGGCAGGATGCCGTCGGCGTTCCGCACCAGCGAGGAGAACATCCGTGCATAGGCGGCGCGGTCCACTCCCAGATGCGCCGCGGTCTCGTTGACCGTCCCGGTGACCGCCACCGCGTCGCCCCCGTCGAGCGGCTGTACGAAGGCGAGCCGCGGCGTGAGGAGGCTCACCCCTCGACCGGAGAGATCGGTCCCTCGGAAGAACGGGGAGGCACTGAGGAGCGGGTGGACCGCCGAGCAGACGTCGTGATGGAAGCCGGGCAGGGTCAATTCCTCCGTCCGGCACCCTCCTCCGATGGAGTCAGCCCCTTCGATCACGTCGACGGTCAATCCGGCGCGGGCCATCGTCAACGCGGCGGCGAGCCCGTTCGGTCCGGAGCCCACCACAATGGCATCGGCGCGCCTCATCGGGACATCACAGCGCAAGTTCCAGCATGTCGGAGGCCCCGATGACCGAGACGGTCGATGTCGAGAAACGCTCGACGAGGGCGTCCACAGCAGTGTCGCAACGTTCGGGTCGGTGGTGGAAGAGGGCGACCGACTGCGCACCGGCCCGACGCCCGAGCTCGACGGCGTAGTCGGCCGCGGCATGGCCGAATGACGCCTCTGCCGGTAGTTCTTCGGGCACGAGGTGGGCATCGTGGATGAGCACGTCGACGTCGCGTGCGAGGTCGAGCACCGCGGGGTGATATTCACCCCACCCGTCCGGTCCGGCGCCGAGTTCAGTAGGGCAGTGGTCAGGGATGTACGCGATGGTCGAGTGGCCGTCGGTCACCCGGTACCCCACGGTTCGGCCGCCCTTGTGGGGGACGTCCTTGGCCACCACGCGAAACCCACCGACTCCGAATCCGTCGTCGGAGAATGCGTCGGGTGGCAAGACGTCGAATGTCCAGTTCCCGCGCAGGTTCCGCGGCCGGATCGGAAAGAGAGGTGGTGACATCATTCGGGCCAGCACGCTCTCGGCATCCGCACCGTCCTCCTGCGGGGGAAGCCGCAAGGTGACCTGCGAGTCAGGGTGGTCACCACTCCGGAAGAAGGGAAGCCCCTGAATGTGGTCCCAGTGCAGGTGGGTCAGGAGGATGCTGCCTTTGAACGGCTGCCCTTCCAGGAGGGTCGTGACCTGACGGAGCCCGGTGCCCGCGTCGAGCAGGAGTGTGGGCACCGCCGCGCCCGAGGGCGCGGTGTCCTCGTCCAGCGAGAGTGCGACGCACGATGTGTGGCCGCCGTAGTGGACGAACTGGGGCCCGGGAGCCGGAGTTGATCCGCGAGTACCGCAGAAATGGACCCGCACTCGCTCAGTATCGCGCCTGATCTTCGCGGCGGTGCCCCTCCGAGAGCTCGAGAAGATCCGAGCGCTCCAACTGGTCGGCCTCGACAATGGCCACACGGCACGGTGTCACCGTGGCGAGCGTCGAGGTGCGGGCACCGTCCTCCAAATGCGCGCGCTCCCCGAGGAGGGCGCCCGGTCCGTACTCCGCCAGCCGTTCGCCGTCGTGCTCGACCCGGATGACCCCGTCGAGGACCAGGAAGACCTGGGTGCCGGGCGCACCCTGTTCCGCCAGGATGGCTCCCGCCGGGAAGCGCTTGATCTTGACCTTGCCGCTCCCGCCCATGACCCGGGCGGAGAGCGAGCGTTCGAGCGCGGTCTCGACCGCCGTCACGAGCGCTTCGGAGTCCTGGTCGCCCCAGGGGGTGTGCCGACCGAACGATTGGCGGTACCAGTCCTTGAAGTCGGTCAGGCCCGACTTGTGGGAGAGCGTTCCGGTGTCGTCGTACACCCAGTGACGGGGGAAGCGACTCGCCCCGGTCAGCGCTCGTTCCACCCGGCCGTCGGTGTGCAGGGTGAGCGAGAGCGTTGTCCAGACAAGAGGCGCCTGCCACTGGATGAAGGGCCGGCGGCGCACGCGCCGCGGCGCCGGCATCCCGGTCCGGCCTCCGGTGGTCTGGACGAACCGTACCCACCCGTCTCCCAGCTCGGGTTGGCGCTGGAGATCGGGTAGCTGCACCGCTTCGAACTTGTGCCGGAGGCCGGCCACGCTGACGGTGGTCGACCCGATGAGGCCTCCGCCGGCATAGCCGCAGTCGGTGACCTGTCCGGTCGCATCGACCTCGATCCAGGCCCGTAACGCATTGGCGAAGCGAAAGCGGTCGGCTTCGCGAAGCGCCTCGAGGTCGAGGTTCTCCGAGGGGGGTGGTGGGTCGTAGTGGGTGATGCCCGAGTCGAAGGCATATCGTTGGGCACCCTCGATGGCCTCTGAGGGGATCCAGGACAGCGACGTCACCGTCCCCTCGTAACGGGTTCGTGTGTCGGTGGTGGTCATACCGCAAGCTTCATCGCTGCGGCCGGCGTTGACGAGTGTGCTGACAGGCATGCTCGGGTGTGCCTAGCACCACCCCCGTCACGGGGATGGTCGCCCCCTTTCGTGGTGCCCTGCGATATGCGAAAACTGGGAGTGATGGATCTCCCCGACAGCGGTTCCGCCTCACCAGCCTCGCCGGCGACGATTGATGTCCTGCTGGCCGACGACAACTTGATCGTCCGCGAGGGTGTCCGTGCTCTGATCGCCCGCCATGCGGATCTCCGCGTCGTCGGGGTGGCAGCAGACTACGACGAGGTCATCGACGGAGCCCAAACGTGCTCCCCCCATGTCCTCGTCACCGACATCCGGATGCCGCCGTCCTTCAACCGCGAAGGTATCGACGCCGCCAAGGAGGTGCGGCACCGTCACCCCGGGACCGGCGTCGTCATCCTCTCGCAGTACGACGACCCCGAATATGCCGTTTCCCTTCTGGCCGAGGGATCGGCCGGGTACGGCTATCTCCTCAAGGACCACATTGCCGAAGGTGACCAGCTCGTTGATGCGATCCGTGCGGTCGCCACGGGAGGGACCGCTCTCGACCCGTCCATCGTCGAGGCTCTTCTTCGGCCGGTGACGACGAATGGCGGTCTCACACCGTCCGAGGAGGCGCTGCTGAGCATGGTGGCCGAGGGGAAGCCGATCAAGGCCATTGCCGCGACCCGCCACCTCCCGGCGGAGGCCATCGATGCCGAAGTCGAGGCTGTCTTCGTGAAGCTCGCCGAAGGCGTCTCGGCCGGCACCCAAGGGGCGCTCCAGCGCCTGCGTCTCCTGCACAAGGCGATCGTCGACCGCGAGGAGCAGGGGGAGACCCTCTCCCGTTTGCTCCCCGGTGGTCTGGCCGAAAAGCTTCGGCGTGATGGCCGCCACATCGGGGAGACGGAGCGTGTCGTGGTGACCGTGCTGATGAGCGACATCCGCTCCTACTCGACTATCGCCGAACACGCCGACCCCAGCCAGCTGGCGGGGCAGCTCAATGTGCACCGTGCCGCCATGAACGAGGCCATCCTGGGGGAGAACGGCACGGTGATGCAGTTCGTCGGCGATGCCGTAATGGCTGTTTTCGGGGCGCCGTTCGCCCAGGAGGACCACGCCGATCGTGCGGTGGCGGCCGCCCTGGCGATGCACGCGAAGCAGCACGCCATCAACTCGCGGTGGGACGAGGAGGGGCTGCCCGCGTTCGGATTGGGCCTGGGGCTCTCCACGGGCGAGGCGGCGGCAGCGCTCCTCGGGTCCGAGGAGCGTTTGGAGTACACCTTGGTGGGTGACACCGTCAACATGTCCCAACGGCTGCAACAGCTGGCTGCGGCGGGTGAAACCGTCCTCTCGGAGGGAACTCTGAAAGCATTGCGGGAGGCGGTGACCACGGTCGCGCTCGATCCACAGTTGGTGAAAGGGCGCGATACCCCGGTGGTCGTGTTCAGATTGACCGAAGAGCCAGACCCGAGCACGGTCATGGCACCGAGCGAAAGGCTTTGACATGGATGCCCTGGTGGTCGAGAAGGTTCGGAAGACATTCGAGGCGGAGAATGCCCCCGTGCGCGCATTGCGGGGCGCCGACCTGGTCGTGCCGTCGGGTGACTTCGTCGCCCTGATGGGCCCATCGGGGTGCGGAAAGTCGACGCTGTTGAACTTGGTCGCCGGGCTCGACGTGGCCGACGAAGGGACGATCACCGTCGCCGGCGAGCTGGTCACGGGTCGCACGGAAGACGAGTTGTCCCAATTGCGGAGGAAGCACATCGGTATCGTCTTCCAGTTCTTCAACCTCCTCGAGGGCATGACCGTGCTGGAGAACGTGGCCCTGCCGGCCGTCATTGCGGGCCGCAAACGCCGTATGGCCGAGACGAGGGCGCGCGACCTGCTGGACCTCCTCGGTATCGGCGACAAGGCATCGACGGTGCCCGGCATGCTTTCGGGTGGTCAGCGCCAACGTCTCGCCATTGCCCGTGCCCTGGCCAACGAGCCGACACTTCTGTTGGCCGACGAACCAACGGGCGCCCTCGACTCCGAAGGCGGCCAGGAGGTGATCGAGCTCTTGAGCCGACTGCACAACGGCGGTCAGACCATTGTGCTGGTGACGCATGATCCCGGGGTGGCGGCGGCGGCCGAGCGAGTGGTCCGCATGCGCGACGGGCGCATTGTCGAGGAGAATGCGGATGTCGTTGCTGGAGTGCTCTAGCCGTGGATGGGGCTGCCCCCGGGGTGGCCAGACTCTGGTTCCGGGCGACGTTCGCCCGGACGTCGACTGACCTCCTGCTGCGGGCCCAATGAGGAGTGCGGAGAAGATGGACGTCGTCGTGAATGAAGCCGTCGTTGAGCTGAGGGCGCCCGAGGCGAAGCGGTCGTCCTCGCAGGTCCTGCTCCACGGCGTGCTGTTCGTGGTCACGGTGGCCATCGTCGTCATCGGTCTTCGCACCCATGTGCCGAACGGCATCACGGCCGTGAACGCGGTGGCTTTCGGACTGACTCTGGTCTGGGCCGTCGCAGCACTGGTCGCCAATCGATACTCCGATCGCACGGCGGCGGGTCCCGATCCGTATGCGTTGCTCATCGGCGCAGATTCCCTCCTCGCCGCAGTGGCGCTCACCGCCGGTCGGCTGGGTCAGCACCAGACCCTGCATTCCTACGGACCCGCGAAGTCGGTCGCGACGATCGCCGCACTGTTGGTGACGGCCGTCTCGTTCCACTTCCTGCTGGCTCTGCCCGACGGACAGCTTCCGGGGACGGGGCGGCGCACGGCGGTTGTCATCGGCTACGGGCCGCGCTGGCGACCGGCGTGTCCCTTGTGATCGACAAGCACGCGCTCTCCATCCTCGGGGGTGGTATCAGCTGGTCCATTGCCGCCGTCGTGGCGGTCATCCCCTTGAGGCTCCGCTACGCAGGTGCTGTCGGGCACGATCGGGAGCGACTCCAGTGGTTCGCCATCGGCGTGGTTCTCTCGAGTGCCATCGTGTTGGTCATGGCGGTCCTGCATGTGCTCATCAACTGGCCCGGTCCGTTGGGTGCCGTGGCGGCGGGAAGCACGGCGCTGGTGCCGATTTCCCTCATGGCGAGCGAGTCCCGCCGACTGGCCCCCCAGAGCGGGCGCATGCTTGTCCGTTCGTTCACCGTTTTCGGGTTCGTGGCCATGGTGTCGGCGATCTACCTGGTCGTCGTCCTCGGCTTGGGCCACAAGCCGAACAATTCGACGGACCGCACGACACTCGGGCTGTCGATGCTGGCGACCGGCATCGCCGCTCTGGCTTTCGTCCCGGCCCGGGAGCGTTTCGTGGGTTCGGCCACCCGGTTCGTCTATGGGGCCAGGCAAGCGCCTGACGAGGTGCTCCGGACCTTCGGTAGCCGGCTGACACGGGCCATACCCATGGACGAGCTTCTGCTGCAGCTGGCCGAATCCCTCCGCAAGACCATGGGACTGGTCAGCGCCGAGGTGTACACCGGCATGGGCGAAGTTCTGGAGCGGGCTGTCTCTGTTCCCGATTCGGGCCCGCTCTCCCTCGTCGTGACAGGTCGGGAGCGTCCCGTCGTGACCAGGGCGGGGGTATCGGGTAGCGCGTGGGTTTCGGTATGGCTGCCGGCCCTTCTCGACGGCCGCCCGCAGGCGCAGCTCCGCGTGGCCCCCATCAGCCACGCCGGCGAGCTCCTCGGTCTGGTTGTCGTCGAAAGAGCGTCGGGAGACGACCTCTTCTCCGACGATGACGATCGCGTGCTCACGGACCTGGCGCGGCAGGTGGGTCTCGCCTTTCACAACTCACAACTCGACACGGCACTCCAGACCACCCTGGACGAACTGCGCAAGCAGGCAGATGCCCTGCGCGAATCCCGGGCCCGCATTGTGGCCAGTGGTGACGCCGAGCGGAGGCGGGTCGAACGCAACCTGCACGACGGGGCGCAGCAGCATCTGGTGGCACTCGCCGTGAACCTGCGCCTGGCGCGTGACGTGATCGCTGACGATCCTGCTGCAGGCGCCGAAATGCTCGACGAATTGGCGGGAGAGGTGCAGGAGACCATCCAAGAGCTACGAGAGCTCGCCCACGGCATCTACCCGCCCCTGCTCGTCGATAGTGGCCTGGTTGAGGCCTTGCGCGCAGCGGCCAATCGGAACCCGCTCTCGGTTGACGTCGTGGCCGATGGCATCGGTCGTTATTCGTCGGAGACTGAGGCTGCTATCTACTTCTGCTGTCTCGAGGCCCTGCAGAACGCGGCCAAGCACGCCGTCGATGCGCACGTGGAAGTGCGACTATGGGAGGAGTCCGGCGGTCTCTTGTTCTCCGTGAGCGACGACGGTCCTGGTTTCGACGTGGAGAAGGCGCAACGAGGCCACGGGTACGTCAACATGGCCGATCGCCTCGGCGCCATCGGCGGCACCGTGCGCTGGGAGTCGTCGCCGGGCCATGGTGCCCGCGTCAATGGCTCGGTGCCCCTGATCTGAACCACCCGGCCGCGGGTGCTCAGCTGGTTATGAATCCTCCTGAATCCCGTTCGGCCCACAACCGCCGGAGGATGTCCGCGCCGAGGTGCTCCTTGTTGATGTACGCGCGCGCCCCACTCGTCGCGGCCTCCGGCGGCAGATCGCCGACCTCGTAGGTGGAGCAGAGGACCACCATGACGTCGGGATGGGACGAGACGATCCGACGGGTCGCCTCAATACCGTTCATCTCCGGCATGTTGATGTCCATCAGGACCAGCGCGGGGTGCAACTCGTCCGCCAACGCAATGGCTTCCGCCCCGCTTGCCGCCTCGCCGGCGAGGTCGAACTCAGGCGAACGTCGCAGAACGGCCTTCATGGCCGAACGGAACGGTGCCTGGTCGTCGACCACGAGCACAGGGAGCGGGTCACTCATCGAACCATCATCGCATGCAGCTCCGCCCCTCACGGTGGTGCTGGCACACTCCAATCAGTGTGGTCAGCCTCCCCCGGGCTCGCTGAGGTAGACGAGTACAGCCTTGACCCTCCGGTTGACTTCCTTTTCCTCGGTCAGTCCCAGCTTCGAGAAAATGGAATTGGTGTGCTTCTCGACGGCACGCTCTGAAACCTGCAACGAGGAGGCGATGGCTGCGTTGCTCTTGCCTTGTGCCATCTCCCCGAGAATTTCCGACTCTCGGGGCGTGAGCCACGAGAGGTCCGACGTGCGGCGGGTGGAGCGGGCTTCGATGAGTTCGTCCACCACCATCGGATCGATCATGGATCCCGCCTGAGCCACGGTGTGGATGGCCTGTGCCAACTCGTCTGCGCCGGCGACTCGTTCCTTCAGGAGGTAGGCCCGGCCCGCCGATCCCGTTTCGAGGAGTGCCAGCGCGTACGCCGGAGCAGTGAACTGGCTCAGGACGACGACGCCGACCTGCGGGCGATTTTCACGCAGCCAAGATGCGGCCTGAATCCCTTCATCCGTCCCCGTCGGAGGCATGCGGATGTCGGTGACGACGACGTCCGGTTCCTCCTTCTGAATCAGGTCCAGCAGCTCGGGGAGATCGCACGCCGTTCCCACCAGATCCAGGTCGGTCCGGGCGTCGATGATCCGGGAGATGCCCTCCCGGAGCAGCACATTGTCCTCGGCGAGCGCAACGCGGATGACAGCCATTTGAGGGATCACGGTAGCGCGGAGGGGCCGGGTGGGCTGTCCACGCCAATTCCGGGGTCCGTTCGACCCCGTGGTGGTGGCACCAGGCTCGGCGTGGATGCTGCCACCATTGGCCCGGGCACGAGCCACGGGCAGACTGTCCCTGGTCGGGTAGTCGGAGATCGAAGGTCCGGAAGTGTGCTGACGACAACGGCTCAAAAAGCGGGCGAAGCACTCCGGTGAGGTCGGCTGCGCTTGGCACTGCGTGGTACCGGTTCCGAGCCACCTTCCGTCGCCGCTGGGGCGCGTACCTGTCGATCGTTCTTCTCATCGGGCTGGTGGGAGGAGTGGCCATGGGCAGCCTGGCCGCGGCCCGGCGCACCCAGGCTTCGTTCACCACCTTCCTGGCCAGTACCAACCCGCCCGATCTGGGTGTCACGATCTACGGGGCCAACGGGAACGACGATTCGGAGAATCCCAACTACTCGCCCAAGCTGACCAACGAAATTGCACACCTCCCCGGGGTACGCCACGTAAAAGCGGGGATCGAGATCTCGGCCGCGCCACTACGCGCCAATGGAGCGCCCCGGCTGGCAACCATTGCGCTGGCCTACCCGATCGCCAGCGTTGACGGTCTGTTCTTCGATCAGGATCGGGTCACGGTGACACAGGGCCGCATGGCGAACCCTGCGAAGGCTGACGAAATCATGATGACTCCTCTCGCCGCCCATCAGCTCGGTTTTCACCTGGGCGAGGCGATCCCCTACGGCATCTATTCGGAAGCACAACAGAGCGAACCGGGCATTGGCACACCGAGTGTGCGGCCGCTGATCCGGTTCGACGCAAAACTGGTCGGCCTGGCCACGTTGAGCTCGGAGGTGGTTGAGGACGACATCGATCGTGTCCCGACATTCATCATCATGACGCCCGCGCTGACCCGGGAGGTACTCGCGTACCGGAAGCAGAGTTTCTCGGGGGCCGTGACGTTCGGGATCCAGACGGTACACGGGAATCGGGACGTCCCGAAAGTGGAGTCGGAACTCGCCCAACTGGTGCCCCCTGATGTCGTCACGACCTTCCACGCCACCGCTCCCGTGGAGGCGAAGGCCGATCGCGCCATCAAGCCCATTGCCATCGCTCTCGGCGTGTTCGGTGGCGTCGCGCTCCTCGCGGCGATGTTGATTGCCGGCCAGGCCATTTCCCGCCGCCTCCGTGCCGGTGCAGACGAGTTGCGCGTGCTCCGCTCCCTGGGCGCTGACCCAGTTGCCGCGGCGGCTGACGGACTCTTGGGAGTTCTGGGATCCATTGTGATCGGCACGTTGTTGGCGGTCGGCGTGGCGGTGGCCCTTTCCCCCCTTTCGCCGTTAGGGCCGGTGCATGCGGTCTATCCCGCTCGGGGGATATCGGCGGATTGGTCCGTGCTGGGTCTCGGTGTCGTCGTGTTGATCGGCGTGCTCAGCGCGACCGCAATGATCCTGACCTTCAGGAGCTTGCCCCATCGGGTACTGCGCCGGGCACAACTCGCCCCACCCGCAACGTCGAAAGTCGCTCACGCGGGGGCGGCCGCTGGACTCCCGGTCTCCGGTGTCGTCGGCGTGCGAATGGCCCTCGAGCCTGGCGGTGGCAGATCGGGGGTGCCGGTGCGTTCGGCGCTCCTGGGCACCGCCCTCGCGGTTGTCCTGGCGGTGGCCACGGTCGTCTTCGGCAGCAGCCTGCAGACCTTGGTGAAAACTCCGTCCCTCTATGGATGGAACTGGACGTACATGTTGAGCCAAGTGGGATCAGGTGGTGGCAATGTTCCTCCGCAGGCCTTTTCGCTCCTGTCTCATGACCGGGACGTGGCGGGCTACACCGGGGTCTCGTACAACGACGCAGAAATCGATGGGCAGAACATCCCGTTCCTCTTCGGCGAGACGCATGCCCCCGTCTCGCTGGCGATGCTCTCCGGGCACGCCGTCGACAAAAAGAACCAGATCGTCCTTGGTGCCGCCACCATGGCCCAGCTCCATAAGCGACTGGGCGACTCTGTCGTTGTTTCCTACGGCAGTCCTAAGGATGCGCCGATCTATGTACCACCGACGAAGCTGGTGATCGTCGGGACGGCCACCTTCCCGGCCGTGGGATTCGCCAGCATTGTTTCCGATCACACTTCCATGGGCACGGGAGCCTTCGTGTCGAACGCCGTTCTGCCGGCAGCGTTCCTCAGCGCTATGGAGAGTTCCGACCCGACCCTCAATGGACCGAATCTGGCCTTGGTCCAAATGCATGCCGGTGTTTCGCCCTCGGCGGGGCGGGTCGATCTGCAACGGATCGCCCGCGCGGCCAACAAGGCCTTCGCCGAGGTCCCCGACGGCGGGGGTCAGGGTGACAGGGTCGTGGTGGTCGCCGTGCAACGTCCCGCCGAGATCGTCAACTACCGGTCCATCGGTGTGACGCCTCTCCTGCTCGTCTCGGGCCTCGCCCTCGGAGCCGTGACCGCACTGGCCCTGACCCTGGCCGCATCGGTCCGACGACGCCGGCGCGATCTGGCCCTCTTGAAGACGCTCGGCTTCACCAAACGACAGCTGGCGGCCGCTATCTCGTGGCAGGCCTCGGTGGCGGCACTGGTCGGGATCCTGATCGGGGTGCCGCTCGGGATCGTCCTCGGCCGTTGGTTGTGGATTCTGTTCGCCCACCTGATCTACGCCGTGCCCGAACCGACAGTTCCGGTCGGTTGGGTCGTCCTCATCGCGGTCGCCACCGTCATCCTCTCCAACGCCGTGGCGGCCGTGCCGGCGCGCAATGCCGCGCGTACCCCCACGGCCCTCATGCTCCGGGCCGAGTAAGGCGGAGGGAACTTCCTTATTTCACGCCGCGGGCGTTGGAGGAGTCGTGGCCGAGGGGGTCGGTGCGGTCAGGATCTTCCGAATCTGCTGAACGTCGTTCCGCGCCTTGGTGACGTTGCCCGTCGCCGTCTGCACCGAGCCCCGTGACGGCGCCAACAGACCGTGGTTGGCATTCCACTGCGGGGGCGTATCGCCGAGCAGCGTGGATGCGACGTTCGCCGTGCTGTTGGTGGCCGATTGGATCTGTGCGTTGAGGTCGTCAATCAGGGGCTGCAGGGCGGCACTGTTGGAGGGGTTCACGTGCGACGCCGCCTTGGTGGAGAGCGCGGCGAGGGCGGGAAGCGCCGTGACATCGATGTCGTCGGCCGTGGTCGCCAAGTGTGCAGCTGGTAGGACCAGAGCCAACACGCGGTAGGACGTAAAGATCGTCGCAGAGTCAGCCGCTGCGGTCGCGACGGTTGTGTCGTCGGCGATCTTTGTACCGAGCGCCTGCAGAGGCGCAATATCCGCCTGCAGATACGAGACGAGTGAGGGGGCGCTCGCACCGAGGTGACTGTCGGCGTTCACCTTGGAGGTCGCCGCATTGAGGTCGTTCACGCGGAGCGTGATGGCTGCGGCCGCCTTGGCCTGAATCGTCGCAAGGCTCCCTGTGTTGGTCCCCGGCGATGCGGCGAATGCCGACGCGCTCGCCAGCCCCACAATGGAGACGGTGCCCAGGGCCACTGCTCCGAGGCGGAATCCCTTCTTCGACATGGTGCCCTTCGACATGGTGCTCCTCTCTTGGGATCACGGCGTGTGACCCCGCTCTTCTCATTCGAGCTTGAGGGGAACGCGTCAGGTTTGTATGTGGCAAACATGAGGGTTTTGTAAGGGAAGGCCGAATTTCGCCCTTTTCCCTTCTCGAAGTGCCAGGCTGGGGCCGTGGACACGCAACATGGCACCGTGGTGGTGATCGAAGACGACCCCCATATTGCCGACCTCGTCGACCTCTACCTCCGTCGGGACGGTTACCGCGTGCTGCTCGCTCGAGACGGCGGCCAGGGCCTGACGCTCATTCGTCAAGAGGAGCCCTGGATCGTCATCCTCGACGTCGGACTCCCGGGTGAGCTGGACGGATTCGATGTCTGTCGCCGCATACGAGCCGCAGGGAATCTCCCCGTTCTGTTCTTGACCGCGCGCGACGACGAGGTGGATCGCATACTCGGGCTCGAGCTCGGGGCGGACGATTACCTTGTGAAGCCCTTCTCTCCGCGGGAACTGGTGGCTCGGGTGCGGGCCATTCTTCGCCGCACCCGGGAGGTCACTCCTCCACAGGATGCCGTCGCTATCGGAGACCTCGAAGTGGACCTTCGTCGTCGTGAGGCGCGCCGAGCAGGCGAAGCTGTCGCCCTGACCACCCGCGAGTTCGACCTGTTGGCCTTCTTGTCCGGCAACATCGGACTCGCCCTTTCGCGCCAGCAGCTTCTTGATGGCGTGTGGGGCGCCGATTGGTACGGCGACGAACGCACCGTCGACGTCCATGTCGCGCAGCTCCGTAAGAAGCTCGGCGAGAGCCTCCCCCTGGCCACCGTGTGGGGCATTGGCTACAGGTTCGGATGAAGGGGTCCCTGCGGAGCAGATTGATGACGGCCTTCGTGGGCCTTGTGGCCGGCGTCCTCATCATCGCCGGGGCGGGAAGCATCATTTTGACCCACGACGCCGCGCGTCGGCAGGCGACGCAACAGTTGGTGACCGAGGCGCAGTCACTTACCGCGGGGGCGAGCCGTACCCAGCGACTCGCCGCGCTGAAGACGGTGCGTCGGGTGCTGCGCCTTGCCGATGCTCGTTTTGTCCGTGTGAGCGCTCTCGGGGTGGTGGCCTCCCCCTTGCCTCCGGGCTTGACCTCGTCGGATCTGGACCCGCAAGCCCTCTTGGCCGGCGAAACGGTGTCCGGCCGGGACGGCAACCTGGTGTTCGCGGCGGCGCCGGTGACCCTCACGTCCCAAGAGCGCGCGCAACTCAGGCTCCGTGGCCAGTTGGCTATCGTCCTGACCCGCGAGGTGGGGGATCTCGGCCCCAGCTGGGGCTACTTCCTCGTCTCCGGAGGGGTTGCCCTGCTCATTGCTGCGCTTGTGGCCTGGCAGTTGAGCCGCAGACTCTCGCGACCGCTCGTCGAAGCCATGGAGGCGACGGCGCGCATTGCGGCCGGGGATCTCGACAGTCAGGTGCCCGTCCGCGCAAGTGATTATGCCGAGTCGACGTCCCTGGGGCGCTCAATCAACGAGATGGCGCAGACACTCAAAGAAGGCCGCAGTCGGGAGCGCCACCTCCTCCTGTCTGTCTCGCACGAACTGCGGACACCCCTCACTTCCATTCGGGGCTTCGCCGAAGCGATCACCGACGGCGCTGTAGAAGATACGACGCGGGCGGCGGAGGTGATCATTGCGGAGTCTCGCCGTCTGGAGCGATTGGTCGGGGACCTCCTCGATCTCGCCAAACTAGAGTCCAGACAGCTATCGATCACGGTCCGCCCCTCCGATGTGGCCGAAGTCGTGCACACAACGGCGGAAGGCTTCCGGCCTCCCTCCGAGAGAAACGGGGTGCACCTCGTGGTCGAGGTGCCGGCAGAGCACATAGGGCCGCTGCTCGTCGATCCTGATCGCCTGGCGCAGATTTTGGCCAATCTCATCGAGAATGCGCTCACCTACGCGGACTCTCTCGTGCACGTGGCCCTGCGCGTCGACCACACGCACGATCCCCGAGACGCAGATCATCACGGTCGAGGACGACGGCCCGGGCATCACACCCGCCGATCTCGGGCGGGTTTTCGAACGCTTCTACCAGGCCGATTATCGCCCCAACCGCCAATTCGGTTCAGGGCTCGGTCTGGCTATTGTCGCCGAGCTGGCGACGGCCATGGGCGCCACCGTGCGGGCCGAATCTCCGATCTACCCGTCCGGCGGATCGCGCTTTACGGTGACGCTGGGGATCCTCGAGCCGGCGCGTCCCTGAACGGGTACCGAGGTCGGCGCTCCTCTTTCTCGGCCGGAGTTCAGACGGTACTTGGTACGGCAGGCACGTCGCTCCCGCAGAACTTGCACTTGGTCGCCGCCAGCGGGAGGCCATCGGACAGGCAGCTCGGGCACTCTTTGCTCGGCGCGGGTTCACCGAAGACGGTCGTTCCCCGCTTCTTCATGTAGGCCCGGTAGGGCACGACGAGAACGAAGTAGATGACAGCCATGAAAATGATGAAGTAGACGATGGCGGCTAGGAACGCGCCGACGTCGATCCTCTGTCCGTTGATGGTCCATCCGAGACCATTTGCGCCTGCACCGCCGCCGCCGGCGGCGTTGATGAGCGGGGTGATGACGTTGTCGGTGAAGGACTTGATGAGCGTACTGAAGGCAAGGGCGACGACAAGGCCGACTGCAATGACGATCAGCTCGCCTTGCATGAGGAAGTTCCTAAAACCCTTGAGCATCGCTCACTCCTTTGCGTATGGTCCGGGCTCCCCTCGGGGCCTGAGCCAAGACGATACTCACAACCCCTGAGTGCGAGGTGGGTTCAGGCCACCGAGCGGTGCACGAGCACGGGGCAATGCGCGTTGGTCACGCAGTACTCGCTCACGGATCCGATCACCATGCCGACGAACTCGCCGTGGCCCCGGCTGCCGACGACCAAAAGGTCAGCCCCCTTCGATTCCTCGACGAGGAGCGGGGCCGGATGGCCCTGCAGCACGCGTGCAACGATCTCGATGTCGGGGTGTTTGGCCAGGACGTCAGCCTCAATCTTTTCCAGGGCCGTTTGGACATCATGCTCAGGGTCGAATCCCTCAGGAATGGGCACGGCCCAGCCGTAGGTCATCGGCCAGTCCCAGGTCATGACGATCTCCAGCTTTGCACCGGTCAATTCAGCCTGATGTGCTGCCCACTCGAGGGCGTCCAGCGACGCGGCAGAACCGTCGATTCCCACCACGACTCCCCGCGACTTCGCCGCTTGTTCCGTTGCCATCGTGCCTTCTCCTCGTGCTGTGTCACCGGGTCCCGCTTCTTACGGGGAAACCTACCCGGATCAAGCGTCATATGTGACGGAGGGCCAGAGGTCCAGCCCGGCGTCGCCGGACCAGCGAGCCGCGCTCAGTGCCCGGGATGAACGAGAACGGCGGCGCCGTTCACCCGATCTTCGGCCAGATCGACCAGGGCGGCATTGGCATCGTCGAATGGGTAGGCCGTGGTCGAAACCTTGATCCCGATCCGTGCGGCGGCTTCGAGGAACGCTGCCCCGTCGGCCCGCGTGTTCGCCGTCACGCTCCGCAGAGTTCGCTCCTCGAAGAGATGGCGGTCGTAGTTCAGAGACGGAATGTCGGTCAGATAAATCCCGGCGATGGCGAGTGTGCCACCCCGATCGAGCGCCTCCATGGCGCGTGGCACGAGGGAGCCCACCGGCGCAAACAAGATCGCCGCATCGAGCGGCTCGGGCGGCATGTCCGCCGCGTCCCCGGCGCTGCTCGCCCCGAGTTCGAGGGCGAGCCGCTGGGCGGCCGGCGAGCGGGTCATGACGTGCAGGCGGGCGCCTTCGGCGAGGGCGATCTGCGCGGTGAGATGGGCCGACCCGCCGAACCCGTAGATCCCGATGCGCCCACCTGGCGGTAGGTCCGCTCGCCGTAGAGCCCGAAAGCCGATGATGCCGGCGCAGAGGAGCGGCGCAGCTTCGATGTCACTGAAAACATCCGGAATCGGGTACGCGTAGGACTCGTTCACGGTCGCGTATTCGGCATAGCCACCGTCAAGGTCCCAACCCGTGAAAGCAGGGCTCAGGCAGAGATTTTCACGGCCCGTGCGGCAGAAAGGGCAGATCCCGCAGGTATGGGCCAACCATGGGATGCCGACGCGATCACCCAGACCGAATCGGTCGGATGCGGGGCCGACCGCATCGACCCGTCCCACGACCTCATGTCCGGGAACGACAAGAGAGTGTTTCGGCGGGAGATCGCCCTCCGCGAGATGCAGGTCGGTTCGACAGACACCGCAGGTGCTCACCCGCACCCTGACCTGCCCTGACCCTGGTTCGGGCAGTTCCCGTCGTACGGGAACGAGGGGATGGGTCCCCATCGGGCCGGGGCGCTCCACGGCCCAGGCCCGCATCAGCTCTGTCGCCATTACCGGCTCCCTTCCCTCGCCCGATTCGGCCGCACAGTGCCAGGTCTACTGCGCACGAGGCCGGGAAGGAAGGGGCTGCCCTCAGGTTTGGTCCAACCGATACGCCGATGCGACCTCGGTCGAACGCTTGGCCTCGTACATGGCGCCATCCGCCCTGTGGATGAGACTGTCCGAGTCGTCGCCAACCGTGAAATGTGCCACACCGACACTCACGCCCACCGCATGCGTGGCGCCGTTCCGGCATCGCACAGGTTCGTTGAAGCCCGCGATGATGCGCTCCAGAAAGGCATTTATGGCCATCCGGTCCGTGAGGTCGTGGAGCAACAGCACGAATTCGTCGCCGCCGAAGCGGCCGGCTGCGTCTCCCGGACGGAGCGCTCCCGACAGTCTTTCGCCGATCACCCGGAGGATTTCATCTCCTCGATCGTGTCCATGGAGGTCATTGATGGCCTTGAACCCGTTGAGGTCCAAGAAGACCAGAGTGGGCACCCTCTCCTGGTCGAGAGACTCATCCAATTGCTGGAGAAAGGCTGTTCGATTGAGCAGGCCGGTCAAACCGTCATGCGTCGCCTGATGGGCGATCTGGCGCTCGATGGCCCGGCGGCTGCTGATCTCGCGGACGATGCTCACCGAGCCCAGCACGCTGCCGTCGTCATCCCGGAGCGACGACACCGCCACCTCCACGAGAAGGTCACGACCGTCAAGAGAGCGTTGCAGCAGTTCACCGTTCCAGTGGCCGTCTCGGGCCACGGCGGCGGCTATCGCCCCGACATCGGCATGTCCTTCCTCGTCGAACATCGCGAGCAGTTCCCCGATGTTGCGCCCGAGGGCCTCTTCTCCCTCAATTCCATAGAGTTCCTGAGCGGCGGGGTTGGAAAAGGTCACGCGGCCATCGATGTCAGTTGCGATGACGGCATCGGACACGTGCTCGAGAATTCGCCTGAGATATCGCTCCGCCTGGCTATAGGGCGTGGCCATCGTTCCCATACACATAAGGTTGGAAGCACCGCCTCTCAGGCGCCCCAATGGGCTCTCAAAAGCCTCCCAACTTGGGCCCCGGGTGCGGGTTGCCGGCCGTGTGCCGGAGGCGCATTTTCCCTGCGGAACCCGTGATTGGCTTGCCCTGTCGTGCCGCGCCGCCGAGAATGCGGCATGGACAACGGGAGGGGGCGCCACGGCTCACGGCGTTCTCGGCGGTACCGGCTCACGCGGACTGTGCTGATGTTCGTCGCCGTCCTGGCGGTGGCGGCGGTATCCGTCACCGTGCTGTCCTCCTCCGGCGCAAAAAGACCGTCGTCTCGGGCGTCGAACCACGTGTCCGCCGTGCCCCCGATAACAACGACAACGACGCCCCCGTTCCGGCATGTACCGCCCGGTCCACCAGCGGATCAACGGACCATGTCGCTGATCGACACCATCGGCGGACCGATCTCGCCCAAGTCGGTGTCGGCTTCGGACACCGGGCTGGTCTTCGCCCAGAACATGATGTACCGGCACACAATGACGGTCTACAAAAGCAGCGGGGAACTGGTGACCACCATCCCCGACACCGTTGACTTGAGCCAGTTCGGCATCGCCGGACACCCGGGGGTGACCCATGGAGCCCCGGTGGAGGCGGCGTTCACTCCGGATGCCAAGTACGCCTACGTCTCGAACTACTCGATGTACGGCGCCGGCGAGGGCCCGGAGGGCAGTGACACCTGCACCCCTGCCTCCGCACAAGCGGCGGGGGACACTCCGAGCTACGTGTACCGGGTCGACACCGCGACTCTGGCGATCGATCAGGTCATACAGGTGGGTTTGGTCCCCAAGTTCCTGCAGGTGACCCCGGACGACCGCTACGTCCTGGTGGCCAACTGGTGCTCATGGAACCTCAGTGTGATCGATGTGGCGCAGGCCAAAGTGGTGGCCACCCTCCCCATGGGTGCCTACCCGCGGGGTATCGCCATCTCGCCCGATTCCTCCACCGCGTACGTGGCCATCATGGGCGGAGACAGCGTGGTCAAAGTCAACCTGGCCACGCTCACCGAAGAGGGCTCATTCGTGGTGGGTGAGAATCCTCGCCACCTCGTCATGGACCCTGCCGGGCGCTATCTCTACGCCTCACTGAATGCCCCGGGCGAGGTGGTCAAGGTGGATCTGACGAACGACCAGGTGGTCGGGTCGGTGCATACCGGCGTGGACTGCCGGTCGCTGGCCATCTCGACAGACGGGACGGCCCTTTACGTCGTCAACTACGAGTCGAACACGATCACCAAGCTTCGGGCCAGCGATCTTTCGGTGATCCAGACGATCTCAACGGGCGTCAATCCGATCGGCATCACCTATGACGCCACCACGGGCAACGTGTGGGTGGCGGTCTATACGGGTCAGATCCTGGTTTTCGCCGACCGGTAGCGCCTACGAGGTTGGTGAGGCCGGAATGGCCGTCCAGAACGGAGAGAGGAGATGGCCGGACCCCCCCTTGTCCGGCCATCTCCTGAAAACCGGTGTTCTGAGTCACCCCCCCTCACAACACCCTTGGATCTCTCGATCCGTAACGTAAGAGTAATACATTCGTAACCTAATTCCTAGGTACGGAGAGGCTTTTTTACTTTTCCCTTACGGTTGCGGCAGAACGGCTCCACTGGATTGCAGCGTTGGGACGGGGGCTCCGATTTCACGAAAGATGGCCGGCACCACCACTTCAGCGACGGTGCCGGACGGTGACCCGGCCCGGACGCTCAACGAGCCACCGACGGCTTCGAGACGGACCCGCCTCGAGGTGAGTCCGATATGTCCCTCGGCCAGCTGTCGTTCGACGTCGCCGTCGTTGATACCACGACCATCGTCAGTCACGGTCAGCCGGGCCATGTCATGAGCCCGCGAGAGCTCGATCCTGACCTTGTGCGCTCCCGCATGCTTGACGACGTTGGTGAGAAGCTCGCGTGCCGCCGCGAGAAGCAGCCCGTCGGCTGACGTCCGCAGGGATTCGTCCCACTGTTCGGCATCGATGGCCACTTCGAAATGCCCCCGCTCCGCGGACGTACGGGCCAGATCCCGGAGCGCCGGGAGAAATCCCGCCTGATCCAGTACTGCAGGATGCAGTTGTGTCATGAGGGAGCGCAGCAACTGGGTCGTTTCGCGCAATGCGTGATCGACCCGCTCGAAGGCAGTCGGATCTGCGGTGGCCCGCGCCTCATGGAGGTCCTGACGTGCGGCCAGCACGTACTGCAGGGCACCGTCGTGCAAGTCCTCTGAGATCGTCCGATGCTCACGATCTTCGAGAGTGGTCAATTCGGTGATGAGTTCACCGCGGTCGGAGACGAGGCGCCCAATGGTGAGCACTCGTGACCGTTGGACCTGCGACAGCAGGACACTGCCCACGCAGATGCCGGCGAGAATTCCGGTACGGAGGACGATCGACGACCACGGCTCGCCGTTGGCCTGTTTGGCTGCGATGCTCGAGGCGAGGTATGCCCCGACGGTGGGGACCAGGACAGCCACGCTGACCCATGGCCGGAGCTGGGTCGCGGCGAGAATCGGGATCATGAAGAAGCCGTTGACCAGCACATCGGAGGTCCAGCTCTGGTTGACCGAAGAACTCGCCACAACGGCGAGTCCGACCAGTGCGGCCAGGTCGACGAACAATGCCAACCACATGAAACGAACGAGCTGTCGGCCGTGGCGTTGCGCCAGAAGCGACACGCCGACGGCCCACGACGGCATAGATCGTCGCGATGGTGTCGCACGCCACGCGATCGCGGGCGGGGGCGATCCACAACACGACGGCGAGGACGAACGCGACCAAAATTCCCCGCAGCACGATCTGGACCTGCACGCCCCGATACGCATGGTCGAGGAGGATCTCGTAGAGATCCGGCTGATCGTCCAGATCCGTCACGCGTAGGGCGTTCCTGGAGCCCCCGGCGGTCGGCCGGTCGATGGACACCGCTACTCCAACAGACCGCGTCGCATGGCCTCGGCCACAGCGGCGGCGCGATCCGAGACGCCCAATTTTTCATAGAGGCGCTGGGTGTAGGTCTTGACCGTACTCGTCCCGATGAACAGCTCCTCCGCGAGCTGCGGTATCGACAGGCCCCGCGCGAAACCGCGCACGATCTGTAGCTCCCGTTCGCTGAGAGCGAGAACGTCCACCTGCGACCGCAGACGAATCTGCTCGACGAGGCCTACCGTAAGCGCGGGCGGCACCACGACCTCACCCTTGGCCACCCGCACGACGGCATCGACGATTTCGGCGCGGCTCGAGTCCTTGGCCAAATAGCCGGCAGCTCCCTCTTCGAGTGCCCGGAACACGATGCTGCTGTCGGTGAGCGCGGACAGAAGGAGGACGCGCGTGGGCAGCGCGTCGCGGGTGATGGCGTGCACGACGGCAATGCCGTCCATATCGGGCATCTGGTAGTCGACCAACGCGACCTGGGGCTGCTCCCGAGCGATGACCTCGAGGGCCTGGCGACCGTCCTCGGCTTCCCCCAGGACTTGAACCCGTCCGCTCTGGGTGAGGCCACGGGCCACCCCGTCACGAAAGAACGGATGGTCGTCGACCACAACCGCCGTCACCAAAGCTGCCATGAGTGGTATCCGATCCTCGTGCGCCCGAAGCCACCTTGTGGTGACGTCGGGCTACAGCTTAAAGATGTGGCGCACATCGGCGAAGCCACGACGCGTCGAATGGCCCGCTGGTGAGAGCGGGCCATTCGAAGGTGAGTCGGAGTGGAGCTGTGGTCATGAGGCCATCTGGTTGTTGCCGTTGACCAGGAAGTTGGACAGTGCGGCCTGGGTGGCGGCGTTCATCGTTCCGGTCTGGGGCAACCCGGCGTCGCGCTGGAGGTACGTGATGGCGGCGATGGTCTGGGGTCCCATCAGCCCGTCGACGGGGCCCTCGTAGTAGTTCAGTTGGCCGAGCTGCTTCTGCAGGGTTTCGACGGCGGCCGAAGGTGCCGGAGTCGGCGTCACCGGCTTGGCGGGCGTCACCGTGCCTGTGGTGTGGGCCGGCGTCGGGGCCGGCGCCGCACTGGTGGTGTGGCGTCCAAGGGCGAACCCTGCCACTGCGACGACGGCGACGAGAGCGACGATGCACGCGGTGACGGCTGCGGTGAGGAGGCCGGTGTAGTTCCGGGGCTGATTCGATGTGGCGTAGGTGGTGCTCATTTCGGGGTCCTTTTCTTTTGCTCCATCCGGTCGTTCCGGCTGGTGATTCCACTCTCTGCCTTTTCGGTCCTCCGTGTTGTCACCCAACTGGCCGATTGAAGGGTTGATGGCCGTGTCCACCATCTGGTGGACACGAGGATCGGCCTGGGGCGATCTGATCGCGCGCCGGGACGCGTCGAATGACCCGCTCGGTGGCGGGCCATTCGACGTTGGGATTTGGATACGTCACGAGTCGGCGGCAGGTCCCGCTTCGCTCAGTTCGAAGGGCAGCCAAATCCGAACTCTGTGAGAACGGCGGACGGCACGACGGCTGTCTGCGACCAGCGTCCCCGGGACAACCCACCAGAGCCGACCCGAAGCCGATCACGCTCCACGAAGTACCCGACTCGAGTGCGAAGCCGTACCCGCCCTGCACGGAGTCCTCAAAGCCCTTTGCGGGTCCGATGCGGAAGAACACGTAGTTCGGGTTCACTTTGGACACTTGCGACGACTCGATGACCCATTTTCCGACGCCAGGTCCGTTCTGGGTCTCGTAGCTGTTGATGGCTGCGGTGGCGCCGTTCGGCACCGAGGACGCGGGTGTCGGCATGACCGGGTTGGCCGGCGTCACCGTGTGGCTGGGGGTCGGCGGCGTGCCGTGGCTGATGCGAATGGCGGCCCAGGGCGAAAGCTGCGACTGCGGCAACGGCGAGGACGACGACGATCGAGACGACGGCGGCGACGGGGAGGATTCCGGCGCGCCGTCCGGGTTCATGCACGGGGGAGTAGATGGTGCTCATTTTGCTGACCTTTCTTTCGCAACCAGGTTCCGTACCGGTTGGTGATGCCACTATCAACCTGATCGGGCTTCGGCGCTGCCCCCCAACCGGGTGATGAGGAGGTTGATCTCGCGGTCCCCCGATCGGGGGACGGGAACTGCTCAAGTCGGGGAACGTTGAGATGGTTGCGGCCGATGACCGGTCAATGTTGGCCATGAAGGTCAGCACGAAGCTGCCGGTGCGGGCGCTCAGACTTTGGAGGCAATCAGCGCAGCGAGCGCCTGCGCCCCAGGTCCACCGATCGGCAAATGGGTGCCGTCCGAATAGACCCAGCTGGGATTTTGCGCTTCCAGCGAATGCCAGTCTGCGATGACGGTGTTGCTGTACTGGGCGACCCCGCTCGCGAGCACCTGGTTGTTCGGATCCTGCCAGGGTCGATCGACGACGATGTTGACGAAGACCACGCGGGAGACGCCGGAAAGGACCGACATCATCGCGTCGAAGTCAGCGCTCGTGATCGGCCCGTTTGTGCCGAGGGCGACGACAACCACTGAGCCGAGGCGCCCCTCGGAGCGCAGCTGTTGCAGGAGTTGCTCACCGGTGGCCCATTGTCGGCTGACGGCCGCTTCGACATCGACCCCGGGAACGTCCGTCTCGAGATCCGACTGATAGTCGAGCATGACCGAATCGCCGACTGCCGTCACGTGCCCCACCACCAGACCTCCGGCCGGGCTGGCCAGTGCCGGAAGCGTCGTCGACGGGGCGGTGCTCGCCACGGTCGGCGCCGATGTGGCCGGAGGGCTCGTGGCCTTGGTCGTCGTCTGCGATTTCGTCGTGCTCGACGAGGTCGATGTCGATGTCGTCGGGACGGTTGTCAGCTCCGGCGTGGACTTCAGGGTGGTCGTCGTCGTGGTCTTCGGGGTCGTCAGCCCCTTGTGCGGTGCGTTGGTGGCCGATTTGGCAGTGGAGCCGCAGCCGGCGAGGAGAAGCGCCAACGACAGCACGACAGCGACCAATCCGGCTCCGCCACGTTTCGTCACATGCATCGAAATCCGCTCTGCTGAGCGAGGTGCCGGCGTTCTCCCGGGTCTAGAGCGAACTCCCATTCCACCTGCACAGCGCCCCAAACCCTTTCGCCGATCCGATACCGAAGGTTATCTTCCTCGGACCCCCAGGGGAGTGGCAGCCGCCCGAGAGGGCTGATGACGCCGCCCCTTGTCCACCGTCGAGCTGGCGCGAGTCCACGCTGTCTCAGAGGGCGGGGCGGGGCGTCGTGAGCAAAAGGACGATCGACGTGACGAGAATTGCGCCGCCCACGCCGACCAGGCCGATACGAGCGGTTCGGAGCCGGAAGTGCCCGGATATTCCGACCAGGAAAAGTACCGTGGCCAGGAAGACGGTGGTCCGCACGTAGAGGTCGGAGTTCTGTCCATCCGCGGACCCTTCGGCGTACAGATCGTCGGCTTCTTTGTCGAGGCGGTTGGACTCGGCCTGCCCCGGTTGGATGTACTCGGGCATATATGTCGGGCCCTTTGGCGCGGAGGCGTTCGTAAAGGGATCAGTGGCAATCCAGGCGTTGAACGCTACGAGGAACTGTGCCCGGAAGCGGTGCTCGGCGACGGTCATTGCAGCCGTGTTGCCGGCCACATAAGCCGAGAACCATGCATTGAAGGTGGAGGCGTCGAAGTTCTTTGTTTCGAGCCCCTGGAGTTGGGCACGGCTGGCGAAGTTCCGCACTGTCGACGCTTTCGCGAGCTTGAGCGACGACTCGGTTCCCCATTTTGCCGAGGCGAAGCCCGAATAGGCAGCGAGCACAGCCACCACGGCAAGCAGGATGGCTTCAACAATCGTCAGAACGCGGCTGGAGCTTTCCTCCGATTTTCCCTCGTCACCGTGTTCATTCTTGGGTGCATGTTCAGCTATTTCCTTGCCGACCTCTGAAACCGACAGACCCTCAGGCACGCGGTATTCGCAGTTCTGTCGGTGGTATCGGCCACCCCGAGGGGTGGCCGACGGCATGCCGGGCAGCGGTGGCCGAGCTCATGTGGCAAGAGGCTATAGCCATTGCAAGCCCGAATTGGGCCTCGGCGTCGATATTTCTTGCTGAGTCAGGTCAGGGCGGCAGAGATCAATCGAGTGCAGCACGCCGGAAGACGAACAGGCGGGTGGAGGGGTCGTCTGGAGACGGATGCGGCTCTACGAAGTCCCACCCGTCGCCAGATATGTCATTGAGGAAGCATTGGATGGTCGCCTCAAGGGTTTCGCCACTGGCGACGTCGCTGAAACCGATGGACGCGACGACATAGCGGCTCGGCCCGCCTCAACGGGAGTTGGGCAACCGTTGTGCATGCATGGTCGCAAGCGTGATGTTCATGGTTCAGATTGTGAAGGTCAAACTGGACGCAGGCTGGCGGGCGAGGACACCATCCGTGCCAAATGATGAGGACGAGCGCATGGTGACCGAAGCCGATTGGGACGAAGCACAGAAGCGACAACAACGGATTCGCGTGCTGAGCGGGCTGATCGGGGCCCTCGCTCTTGGGCCGCTGATCATTCCCGCCATGGCACTGGGTGCGGCCGTCTCTTCGGGGGTTACCCAGTACTTCGTGTCGGCGGCGTTCGCCGTCGTGTTTCTGGCGCCGATCGTTGCTTGGCTGGTGAAAGCGAACAACAAGGAGCAGGCGAATGCCGACACCAAGGTTCGCAAGCTGACGTTCGACCTCTCTGCTGCGGTCGAATCGGCCAACCAGGAGGCGGCGCAGCGGAAGGTGCAGGCGCGTCGCCAGAAATTCGAGAGTCGTTTGGCCAACGCGCTCGACATGGCCGATGGCGAACCAGAGGTGATCGAAGTCATCGAGCGGTCCTTCGTGTCGGCCCTGCCGGACTCACCGGTCGAACTCTTGCTGGCGGACAACAGCCACGCCCACCTCTTGCGTATGGCGAACATGTCACCGACGGGCGAGCCGCCTGCCTGCGGGGTTGACTCTCCCGATCGCTGCCCGGCGGCCCGACGGGCCCAGGTCCAGCGCTTCAGCGACAGTGAAGACCTCGACGCCTGTCCGAAACTGCGTAATCGACCACAGGGTCGTCTGTCCGCATTGTGTGTACCGGTGTCCATCATGGGCCGAACGGTCGGCGTCATCCATTCCACGGGCGAACCGGGACACGTCGTCGACGAAGGCACCGTGGAGGACCTTGGAACGCTGGCGAAGCTGGCCGGAGCCCGGATCGGCTTGCTTCGAGTGATGGCCGAAACGCAGCTACAGGCGTCCACGGACAGTGTCACCGGACTGTTGAATAGGCGCTCGTTCGAACAGGGTGTATCTGTCCTCCGACAAGCGGGTGGGATCCTGGCGGTCGCCATGGCCGACCTCGATCAATTCAAGACCCTGAACGACACGTACGGCCACGAAACGGGCGATCGGGCCCTCCGCCTGTTCTCTCAAGTCCTGCGCGAGTCCTTTCGATCGCACGACCTGGTCTGTCGGCACGGCGGAGAGGAGTTCGCCATCGCCTTTCCGCGGTGTACGGCTGTCGACGCCCGCCAAGCCCTTGACGCGGTGCGGTCCCGCCTCAGCGCAGCCATCGCGGTAGGGGGCCTGCCGTCCTTTACCGTGAGCTTCGGGGTCGTCGATGCCGACGAGCGCGAAAATCTCAATTCGATCCTCGCCAGGGCCGACGCCGCTCTCTATCGGGCAAAAGTCGGAGGACGCGACCAGGTTGTGATCCATGACGCCTCCGGCGAGGTCGTCGTCACAGCTTCAAACGGCACGAACGAGGACGATCCATCGACAGTTCCCGCTGGAGTCTCCGATCTTCGTCGACAATTCCGCTGACCACCACGGATCCGAGGTCCGCGTCAGCTGATCGGGGGTCGCAGGATCATCTCCTTCTCGTTCCGATGAGAGGCCTCGAGCAGAAAGCTCAGCACTGCGCCCGTGGTGACTTCGGGTTGCTGCGACCGGGGGTAGGTGACCGCCCCCAGGTGATGGCGGGACGGCCCTAGGGGAAAGGGCGGCCCGGTCCGGGGGGCTCCAGAGCCGGCTCGTTCGGTCCGGTGGCCTCCGATCGATGGGCCAGAGGGATCGTGGTGCTACCACACGTACGTGCAGGAGGTACTGCCTTCCTTGGAGTTCGCCGATCGGCAGGTCACACTGGGCGGGGAGGTCATGTTGGGCGCTGTCCTGCTGGTATTCCGTTCTGAATTGCGCCGTCGATGGCGATCCTGGCTGATCCTGGTCGTCCTCATCGCCGTCGTGGGAGGGTTGGTCCTGGCCGCTGTGGCCGCCGGCCGTCGTACCGCGACGGCGTTCCCAAGGTTCGTCACCGCGCACGGCTATGACGTCTACATCTTCAACGACCAGCCGGTCCCGGGCCTGGCCCACCTCCCCGCAGTAGCCTCAGTGACCTCCGACGTCATCCCGGGGTACGGGCAACCAACCTGTGCGTGTAACCATTCGATCAACCCCTCGAACTTCTACATCAACGAGCTGACGCCCACGGGGTTGAGCCGGGTGGTGAAGTTGGTCGCAGGCAACATGCCCGACCCGTCCTCGCCGGATGACGTGCTCGCCTCGTTCACGCTGCAGCAGGACTACGGGATCCACGTCGGGTCGTCGCTGCATGTGCCGTTCTACGCAACCTCCCAGAGAGCGGCCCTCAACAGCAACGGCAACGTGGCGCCCACCGGCCCGACCGTGACGTTGCACGTGGTCGGCATCGTTGCGGCCGAAGTCGAATTCCCGTCCGGCCAGGCACCCGAGTACGACCTCTTCACGACGCCGGCCTTTGCACGGTCGGTCAACCACCGGACCTTGGAGGCCTCGGTGTATTTCGTGCGGCTCCATCACGGAACCAACGATCTCCCCCGATTCGCCGCCGCCCTCAATCCTCTCCACGTCACCTACGTGTCGAACCAGGACACATCGGCGCAGGCCGTGGCCGAGTCGATCCACCCCCAGGCGGTGGGCTGGTGGATTTTGGCCGCCCTTACGGCTCTCGCCGGCCTGGCCGTGATCGGGCAGGCACTGGGCCGCCAGAGCATCGTGGAGAGCGAGGAGTACCCCAAACTCGTGGCCCTGGGCTTGCCGCGCCGCTCTCTCATCGTGTTGGGTATGGCGAGAAATCTCGTGGTGGCGCTCGTCGGGGCCGCCGGGGCCGTTGTGGTCGCCTTCGCCCTGTCGCCGCTCGCTCCTGTCGGGGAGGCTCGCTTGGCGGAGCCTTCGCCCGGGTTTGCCTTCGATCCCCTGATCCTCCTGCTCGGCGCACTCGCTATCGTCGTTGTGGTCGGAGTCCTGGGCCTGTGGCCTGCAATACGTGCGTCCCGGGTGCGGGCCGAAGGGCTCCAGTACCAGGCAGTTCCACGCGGTCCTCAATCGTGGCCCGTCTGAGCGCCGCCGGGCGCTCCTCCGAGCGCGGTCATCGGCATCCGCCACGCTCTGGAGCGAGGACGGGGTTCGGCTTCAGTCCCGGTGGGAACCGCACTCTTCGGCACCGTCGTTGCGGTCACTGCCCTCTGTGCCACTGCGATCTTCGGCGCCAGCCTGTCGCACCTGACGACCACGCCCACCCTCTACGGGCAGGATTATCAGATCGTCTTTTCCAGCCTCAACACGAATCCAACGAAACAGTTGGCCCAAGTCGAACACGACCATGCCGTCAACGGGATCATGGTCGGAACGAGGGATGAGATATCGATTGACGGCGTGAGTGTCTTTGCGGCGATAGGACAGGCCGTCCGCGGCCCACTCCTCATTTCGACGGTCGACGGCCACGCACCTTCAGGGGACGGAGAAATTGCTCTCGGCGATACCACGCTCCATCAGGTGGGTGCCCACATCGGGTCGATCGTCCATGCGAGGTTCCAGGTGCCGACCGGCGGTTCTCGCGTCGCCTCGTTCCGCGTCGTCGGGACGGCATCGTTTCCCAGCGACTTCGGGCTCGGGGGTCTGGGCTCGGGGGCGGCGTTCACCACCGGCGGCTATCTGCATGCGCTGTGTCCGCCCGGTCCGACACAGACTTCATGTCTGCGCGCGTTTCACGCCAACGAGCAATTCGTCGTTGCCGTGCACATGGCTCCGGGCGCGGCGGGACGCAACGACGTCGCCCATTACCTTCATGCCGATCCGAATGTGGCCCATCTGCCCACTACCCCGACCTCGCTCATCAATTTCGGGGAGGCGGTGAATTTCCCGCTCATTCTGGGCTTTGTGTTGGCGCTCTTCGGCGCGGCCACCCTCGTCCATCTTCTCGTGGTGAGCGTCGCCCGACGCCGGCGCGAGATCGGTCTCATGAAGGCGCTCGGGTTCGTCAGGGTCGCAGGTTGGTGCCACGGTGTGCTGGCAGGCGAGCACGGTTGCCATGGTGGGAATCGTTGTCGGCATCCCCCTGGGCGTTGCCGTCGGTCAAGTGGTGTGGCGGGCCTTTGCGACGAACCTCGGCGTCGTTCCCGACACCACGGTACCGATCGGGGTGACGGTAGCACTGGCGGTAGGAGTGCTCGTGGTGGCCAATCTGCTGGCCGTCGCGCCGGCCATGGTGGCAGCAAGGTCGAAGACGGCAGCGCAACTCCTCCGCACCGTGTAAACCGGCACATCCACTCCAACTGATCACTCAGGCCCCTTGCAGGCTGGATAGGTGCCAAGTAACTCTTGTTTCAGTCGTCTAGCAGTCCTCAGCTCGATGTCAGGTGAGGGGGGATCGGGCGTGCGGATGCGCCGTATGAGAAATCGGTGGAGCGTTGTCGTGCTCTGTTCAGCCGTTCTACTGGCTGGAGGTCTTGTCGCGGTGGAAGCTTCGGGTGCTACGGCGAAGCCGCTACCCTCGACCCGGTATGTGGCCTTGGGCGATTCCGTTCCTTACGGGCACGGACTGAACAATCCCTATACCACAGCGCAGATCGGGTTACCTCAATCGGACGTTTCGCAGGGCCCCTCGTCGCAAGCATGGCCCAGCCTCGTTCAAGAGGCCTTGAAGCTGACGATGAGTGTGCGGCCCACGAACTGCGCGCTCTCTGGCGACCAGCTCGCCATCAGCGGGGCCCAGGCCTCCGCGAAGGATACGAACAAGACCCCTCCCTCGCCGACGGCCCTCAACTATCAGTGTCCGGGCAATCGTAACGTCCAGAACGACGAGATAGCCGCCGATAATCTTGAGGACGAAGCCTGCGGCCCTAGTGACCATTCAGGCCGGCGCCGATGACATCGACTTTGCCGGTTGCATTGAAGGGGCTCTGTCGCACGGATCACTCCACAGCTGAGTGCGTCTCATCCGACAATGCACCGACGTTGTCAGTCGAGCAGGACCTCGCGAATGTCACGAGTGCATTGACCACCGAGATCGAATCGGTGAGTCCGTACACAGAGCGCGTCGGCGTTCTCAACTACTACGACCCGATGCCCACTCCTGCGGACTATTCCAAGTCAAGCGTTGGCGCAGCGGGGAATGAGGTGAACCCACTGTGCCTCCTGATCGGAATGAACAAGAATTCGGTGTCCGATCAAGGCGAAATAGTTGTTGATGCTCTCAATACTGCAATCCACAATGCTGTAATAAACGCTCAAGCCGCGGGCGACAAGAACGTGACCTACGTCGATGTGTCGAAGGCGGAGGCGGGCCACGAGATGTGCACTGCGGATCCGGCGATATTCTCGGGGGAGCCGATGCCGGTATCTGAGTTGACGGGCGACCTCTTCACCATTGCTCTGAGCGGTAGCCAAAACGACATCGAGCGCCACCTGTGGCGTGCCGCCCATCCGAATCAGTTGGGACAGCAGGAGATCGCGAAGAAGGTGATCGCCGACCTGGCGACGTAGTCGTCTGAAAGCCTGCGCTACCAGCCCGTCGCCGCGATGATGGAGCCGTTGAGATGGAGGTTGGCCTCGCCACCGAGATAGGGGGCGTCACCGAGCGTGAACACCGAACCGTTGGCTGAACTGACCCAATATCCACCACCGTCGCTGTCGGTGAAGATTGCCGTAGCGGGATTAGCTGGACTCACGTAGCCAGCCACGCTCCCGCGGTTGGCGGCGTCGCCATATGGAGCAACCACGCCGTCCGCCAGGAGAACCCAGTACCCACCACCGTCAGGCGTGCGAACCGCAGACGTGACGGGCGAGCCGACGTTACCCGGAGCACCGAAGTATTGCGCGTCTCCGAAGGTATACACATTGCCCGTGTTCGTGACGAGCCAGTATCCGTTCCCCGAAGCGTCAGGCATGACCGCGACGGCCGTCCCTGAGCATCCGCCGACAAGACCTGGACAGGAGCCCTCAAACTTGGCGTCCCCAAACGTGAAGACTCCGCCGTCGGCGCCCACCATGAAGTAGCCACCACCATCAGCAGAAGGAACCATGCCCACAATGGGTGCATTCAGGCTGTGCGGTGCACCCGACCCGGCGGGATAGAAACCTTCACCGGGAAGCGACCCGTAGAACTGCGTGTCACCGAAGCTGAAGATGCCGCCGTCGGACGCCACCAGCCAGTACCCGCCGTCGTCGCTCGTCGGCGTAATGCCTACCACGGGGCGATTGAGATGAAGTGCCCCCGTTGACCCGTAGAACTGCGCATCGCCAAACGTAAAGATGCCACCGTCCGAGCCGACCAGCCAGTAGCCGTGGCCTGTGGTGGTCGTGGGAGAGGTGACGATGGGCGGCGTGGGCGATGTTGGTGGAGGAGTTGACGTCGGAGCGGGAATTGTGGCCTGCGCCGTAAGAGTCGCACCGTCCGATTCAGTAAGGGTGAAGGTATACGTATCGCCTGGAATCAGATACTGGAACGTGAATGTGCCCGAAGAGGGTGCGTTCGCGAGCACCCCGGTATTCCACGCGCCCGTCCCGTTTGAATCGGTGCCGTCGCGGGCCAACTCAACTGGTACGACGTTGCCCCAAGCAACCGTGACATCGGTGGAACCGACGACAGATGCACTGAAGGTGGAAGGTCCCGGTGGAGGTGCCGGCGTCGTCACTGTTGCCGACGTCACGGCATAAATGGGATTTCCCGCGCGATCTCCGCCAACCGCGGTGCAGACCGCCACACTGGTGCAGCTCACGCTCGAGAACTCACCCCCACCACCGGTAGCACCAGTGTCTTCATTGACTGATCCCCATACACCGCCCGTCTCAACGGCGTAGGTCGGTTGACCATTGCCATCGGTCCCCACGGCGACGCAATCCGAGGCGTCAACACAGCTGACGCTCGCGAAAGACCCAGAACCTCCTGGCGATCCGTTGACGACGGTAACGGGGCCCCATACGCCGTTTGTCTCCGTGTCGTAGACGGGGTTGTCGGTGGTGGACCCGTCGGCCTCTGTGCTTCCGACCGCGGTGCAGTCCTGAGCACTGGTGCAACTCACTCCGTGAAATTGGCCGGGCTGATCGTTGGGCGGCTCGCCGGCCGGTGCCCATACCCCATTTGTCTCAATGTCATAGCCGAACACCTGTGGCGGTGAGAAGGCACCGAGGAACCCCACGGCGGTGCAGTCGGTGGGATCGACACAACTGATGCCGTAGCTTTGCCCCGTTGATGAGTTGGGTAGCCAGTTCGTCGTATTCCACGCGCCGCTGTTCGTCGTGGTGTCAGAGAGGGCGTCGCCGCCGCCGAGCGCATCGTCATAGCCGATAGCCGTGCAATTGTAGAGAGCAGAACAACTCACACTGTTGAAGCCGGCGTCGTCGGGATTGACGATCGGGTCTTCAAAGGCAGGTTCCCAGAGGCCGTTGTACTCGGTTTCCGTAGTGGGCTGGCGGTTGGAATCCGCACCCACCACAGTGCAGTTGATGGAATTGAAGCAGCTCACGCCCACGACGCTCGTAGTGATGCCCGGGGCCGGCACATCAGCCGCCGTATCCTCTTGGATGGTCATTGGAGATCCCCATGTGCCATCTGTTTCGGTGACGCGTTGTTCGCCGCCTACCGCGACGCAGTTTGCGCCGTCGCTGCAACTCACGCCAGAGAAGCTGCTCGGTTCGCCAAAGTCCGATGTCTGCACCGGAGCGTCAAACGTCAAAGCGTCGGCCGCGGATGCGGGTCCCACCCCGCTCCATAGTGGGCCAGTGAGAATTCCCACGGGGAGTATCAGGAACAATGCCGAACCTGCCAGCACTGATTTCCGACGCGGTACCCGCCTTGCCTGCCCACGTGTGCCCCCGCGCATGGTGTCCCCTCCGATCCCACGGAATCGCACGGGATTCCGAGACTCCCGACAGGGTCACCGGTCGGCTAATCCTGCCAGATAAGCCGCAGCGTAAGGTTGTTGTAGCTACGGCAACTAGGGCACAAAGACCCTATTTCGTCGACCGGCGCCCCTTGGTCGGGGAGTAAGGGAATGGCAAGTACCCAACCGGGCCAAAGGCCGGAAATCCGTGTCCGGTGGTGGTACCACCAACGGCTTCCCGGCGGTTGACCTCCTTGTGACACCTGGGCTGGGCGACCACACTGCAACCAGGAGGTCACGTTGGCTGTCGTCAGGTTGCTATTCCGTGCGGAGCTTCGCCAGCGCTGGCGAAGTTGGCTCCTGCTGGCTTTGCTGGTAGCACTGGTGGGCGGCCTCGTACTGGCGGGCATTGCCGCAGGGCGGCGGACCGCCGCAGCCTTCCCTGCCTACCTCCACGCGCACGGATTCGACATCATCGTCTACGGCACGACGCCCCTACCGACACTGGCCAGATTGCCCGTCGTGGCGTCGGTGACCACGGTCAGCACTCCGGCGGCCGGTGCGCCCACCTGCTCGTGCACGCACAAGATCAGTGACAACTATTTCAGCCTCTACGACATGTCGTCTGCTGAGCTGCCTCGCGTGGCCAAGCTCGTGGCCGGTCGCATGCCCGACCCCTCCGCGCCGGACCAGGTCTTGGCGTCGTTCACCATGGAGCAGGACGGCGTGCACGTGGGGACAGTCATGAAGGTGCCGATGTACTCGCCCGCACAAGAGGGAGCGTTGCTCGGAGACGGCAACCCGGCACCGAGAGGGCCGACGTTGAGCCTCCATGTGGTCGGGATCGAGGCGGCAGAGGCCGAGTTCCCGGGAGGCGCCGTCGTCACCAACGATCTATATGGAACGCCGGCGTTGGCCCGGTCGATCTCGGGGCGGACCGTCGACTTCCCGCTCTACTTCGTGCGCCTCAAGGACGGTGTAGCGGGACTGCCGGGGTTCGAAGAGGACCTCCAGACGCTCAGCGCCTTCGGCGACTCGGATGAGGACACGGCCGCAGCAACGATCACATCGTCCATCCATCCCCAGGCGGTGGCATGGTGGATCCTCGCCGGGCTGACCGCTCTCGTCGGGATGATCGTCATCGCCCAGGCGCTCGTGCGTCAGTCCGCCATAGAGGAAACGGACCGGCGCACCCTGCGCGCGCTGGGGGTCGGGAGCCAGAGACTCTTCCTCGTAGGCATGGCTAGGACACTCTTCATCGCTGTCGTCGGTGCCGGAGGGGCCGTCGCCTTCGCTTTCTTGCTCTCCCCGCTCACCCCGGTTGGCGAAGCCCGTCTGGCGGAGGTCTCGAACGGATTCGCCTTCGATGGGTTAGTGCTCCTCATGGGCGCCGCGGCAGCCATTCTGGTGGTGCTGGCCCTCGGAGTGGGTCCCGCCGTCCTCAGCGCCCGGACCAGGCGGCGTGGTGAGACGGAGCGTACGACACACCCCTCCCGCACGGCCCAGTTCCTGACCGGCCTCGGTGCACCGCCGAGTGTGCTGATCGGGGTCCGCCACGCCCTCGAGCGAGGCCATGGGCGCAATGCGGTGCCTGTCCTGTCGACGCTGCTGGGTGCGGTGCTGGCGGTAGCCGCCCTCTGTGCCACATCAATTTTCGGCGCCAGCTTGTCGCATCTCACGGAGACGCCCTCCCTCTACGGTCAGCCCTTCGCCGCCTGGGTTGAGGTCAACGGGCTGCCCACCGCGTCGAATTCGCTCCTGACCTCGCTCATGCACGATCGGGCGGTGACAGGAATAAGCGCCGGGATCAGTGACGACGTGCGCATCAACGGGAAGGTCGTCGACGCTTTGGCGGGACAGTCGTTCCGCGGCCCCCTGTTGCTCACGACTGTTGACGGGCATCTGTCGGCCTCGTCCCGCGAAATCACCCTGGGCGCCACGACCGAACGTCAGGTCGGAGCTCATGTTGGCTCTGTCGTTTCGGTCACGGCGCCCCGTCCCGGCGGCGGATCGCGCACCTCGTCTTTCCGCGTCGTCGGTACGACCTCGTTTCCTCCGGACTTCGGGGCGGGAGGGCTGGGCACGGGTGCCTTCTTCACGTTCGGTGGGTTCTTCGCAGCGCAGTGCGCCCCGGGTTCGACACACGCAAGTTGCCTGAAGGCCGCAACTACCAACATCTCGGGCGTCTATCTGCTCCGTTTCGCGCCCGGGGCCGCGGGCCGCGCCGCCCTGAGCGAGGTGACCCGGGAGTACGGCTCGAACGTCAGCTTACCGGTGACCCCGGCCAACCTGGTCAACTTCGGCGAGGCGGTGAATTTCCCACTGATCCTCGGCTTGGTGCTTATCGTGTTCGGGGTGGCCACCCTGGTCCACGCGCTCGTGGTCAGCGTCACCCGGCGTCGGCGCGAGACCGGCCTCCTCAAGACGCTGGGGTTCGTCCGCCGACAGGTCGCCTTCGCCGTCTCGTGGCAGACGACCACGGTGGCGCTCGTCGGCATTGTCGTGGGTGTACCCGTGGGCATCGCGCTCGGACGCGCAATTTGGGAGGCCTTCGCCCGGAACCTCGGTGTCCTGCCGGTGACGGTGGTCACCGGTTGGGCGATCGCGGTAGTCGCCGGTGGGACGCTGGTGGTGGCCAATGTGCTCGCCGTAGGTCCGGCGGTGGCAGCCTCTCGTTTGCGGCCCGTTGCCCTCCTCAGGTCTGAATGAGACCGGTAATGAGCGGGACTCGTCTAACGATAGTTATGCCTGGTTGACAATGTGTCGGCCCGCCGTTGCTGGGTGTCATGAGCCAACTAACGACCGCTGAAGCCGGATCGGGCACGGTCCACGGGATATCCACGTTTGAACTCCGAGGGTCGAGGGCATGGCTGTGATGCCGTTCCGTATTTCGGTGGTCGAACAAGCCCCCGCAACTGGACCCCCCTCCGGTGTGTTGGGGGCTTGTTCGCGTTCAGTACGCCTTCACTTCAGGGGTTAGGACGGGCGCAGGAGGTAAGCATGTGGCGCCGCGCCTCCTATTTTCAATTGGCCGCAAACGGTGAGTCGGTGGTGACGGACGCCACGACCGCCCCAGGGTATTGGGCAGCGATGGTATCGGCCTCCTGGCAGGAGCCGTCATAGCCGCTCTGGGTACCGTCTTGAGCCGTCCACGTCACGATACATTCGCTCGCGGGTTCGCTGGGGTGGGGAGTGGCTGGGTCCATTGTGGTGGTGGTGGTGTTCGGCACTGCTGACGAGGCGACCACCGGCCGGACGGTCTTGGGCGCCGTGACACCTGACGTGACGGGAGGCGACGGTGTGGGAACTGACGAGGGCGCCAGCATTGGGGAGGGTTCTGACTTGGCAGTGGTTGTGCTGTGTGCCGTGGGTATGACCACCGTTGGCAGTCTCACTACGTTGGCGCTCGCCACGGTGCGGGTAGATGCCGCCACTGGGTGACTGTGGCCACTGGCGAGAACAAGGGCCGCCCCAGAGAGGGCGATTGCACCGGCAGCCGCCAGGAAAACTTGCGCACATCGTTTGGCCGCTCTTGTATTCATGTCGTGCCTCACCTCTAGGTCTGGAAACGACAATCTGTGTCTGACACACGACTCTACGTTGATGCTTCGATCAGCAGTAGGGCCATAATGCCTAAATGCGGCATGAGGTTGCTCCCCGCTGGAGAGCAATAGCAGTTCCATCGTGCGACCGGTCGGCCCGTCAGCTTACGAGGCTTTCCCACATGCGAAACGAGCGCCCGAAGGCGCCCGAATCGTCGCCATCAGCGCAAGGAGTCATCCCACATGGCGCCCTCGCTCTCCGAGATACCCACAGCGGCTGGGTGTCGTCTCGGTGTCAGGTGGTTGCCGGCTGGTTACGCCGTACGCGACCAAGCGCCCCGAGCCCACCCGAGCATCGACATCGGGGCCATGCTCATTTTGCGACCTGAACCACCCAACCGTTTCGACAAGAACGCGACGCAAATCGCCAATCCTCGGACCGGTGGAGTGATCGGCTATGTCCCGGCACCGATTGCAAGCGAGTTCGCGGCCACGGCGCCCGTGGCCCAGGGTGGTTCAGGTTTGTCCTTGGGATTTGGAAGAAGCGACGCCTGGTTGGCTTGGGCGTGGTCGGTTCCGTGGGTCGTCACTTCGGCATCACGACGGACTAGCCAGCCACCTCCCTGGCCCTCAGGCGGCGAACACCAGTTGACGATCAGTCTGTGCACCTCTATTGTCCCGTTGCTCTCTGTTTTCTCGCCAAAACAAGTGGAGGTTCAATGGAACAACGCGGTGAAGGTTGGATTCTCTTTGCAGCCGTAGTGCTTGGAACCGCTGGCATCATGCGCATCTTCGATGCAATCTGGGCCTTCCGCTATCACGGCGCCTTGCCAGAGAATCTTGAGAATGCCATCTTCGGCCACAGCCTCAAAACGTATGGCTGGGTTTACCTCGTGGTGGCGGCGATCCTCATCTTGTCTGCGCTCGCCATTGTCATGAGCCGTTCGCAGATTGCACGCTGGGTGGGCGTTGCCGCAGGCGCGATCATTGCCATCAGTGCGGTCTGGTGGATGCCGTACTACCCGGTCTGGTCGCTCACCTACGTCGGCATTGGCGTCTTTGTCATCTACGCCCTTGTGGCCCATGGAGCAAGAGACGAGATCACTGCCTGACTCAAGCCGGCGCACACATCCCCCAGATAGCGTCGTCAGCGCGGCCGAGGGCGGACCAGAGGCTCGAGTGAGAAAGTGTAAGCCCCCTGCAGGTCATTGAACGAGCCAGCCGCCCGTCGCACGTAGTTGGTAAAGGTCCGCACAATGGCTGGCTTTTCGCTAACGGAGGCTTCGACGGGTGTGACGAGACCGACCGGCTCGAGGCGGACTGTGTGGAGACCTCGGGAGAGGTTGGGGAATGCCATTTAGGGTATCAATACGGGGCACGAAGGGAAACCTCCAGACACGCTAGGTGAAAGGGACGACTACATGGCCGATCGACCCATGACCACAATGTCCACCGTTGACGTGGTTGAGTTGCTGCTCGCCGATCACAGGAAGGCGAAGTCTCTCTTAGGCCGGTTCGAATCCGTGGCGCCAACTGAGCGCTCCGGTTACTTCTGCGAAGTGGTCACCGAGCTCGTGCGCCACGAGGTTGCCGAAGAGCAGGTCGTGTATCCGATTATCCGCCACGCTCCAGGCGGAGATCAAGAGGCGGATACTCGGATCGCCGAAGAAGCAAAGGCCGAAAAGCTCCTCGCCGACATGGAGAAGTTGGACATCTCATCAAGCGAGTTCGCCACGCGGTTCATCACCTTGCGGCAGGCGGTTTTGGATCACGCCAGCTCAGAAGAAGCCAGTACGTTTCCTCGGCTCAAAGAGATGGAGGATCTCGAGTCGCGCGTGGCTCTGGGTGGGCGTTACGAGTACGCGAAATCTGCGGCGCCAACCCACCCGCACCCGCACGCACCCGACACCCCACCGGGAAACCTAATTTTGGGCCATGTGGCTGCACTCTTCGACAAGGCGCGCGACGCGATCAGGAACGCATAGGTGGCAGTCCCGCGCCACTAGCTATAGCTAGTCGGGGACTCAGGACGCCGTCCTCTGAGCCACCGTCTTTCGTACAAAGGCCATGATCTCAGGCGGGATTCTGTAGAGCTTCCGATGGTCGTACCAACTGGCGATGGCGAGTCCAAATACCACCCAGAAGATCAATTCCAATCCGAGTACCCACACGGCGTGTGACAGCCCTACGTGCCACTGGGCCCCGAAATAGAGGATGTCTCGTGAGCCTCCGAGTACCTGACGGAGCGGTTCAACTGCACCTATCCACCTGAAGAATCCCGGCAGGGCTTGGATGGGGACCGTCCCGCCCGAGGAAGAGAGTGACAGGTAAATGATGAGCACCATGGCTAACAGTTGGCCCATATTTCCGAAGGCGGCGAGAAGGGCCAGCGTGGCACACGTCACCATGAGAGTGGTCAGGATCAAGAGCAGCCACAAAACGCCGAAGTGCGGTGCGTCCATTCCGAACCCGGCAATAGCGACTACGAGGATTACCCCAGTGAGCACGGGTGCGGCAACGATGGCCACCGACAGTTTGGCCAGCAGTGTCTGGCGGCGCGAGATGGGAAGAGGCATCCGCATCTTCCACCGGGGTCCCATGTCGGTCGTGGCATAGCCCAGTGCGCTGTCAAGTGAGGAGTTGATGACCGTGCCAGCGAGAAATCCGGCCAAGATCGCGATGAGAGAAACGTAAAAGGCACTCAGTCCGAGAGCGGTGTGAGTGGGCAACGGTCGGTACGTCGTCGTGGTTAGTGTGATGGGATCCGCAAGATGAGCCGAGAGCACAGGGTTGGCTGTTACCGCGGCGGTGCTCTTCGCTTTTAGCTGAGTTCCAAGTGACGCAGAAATGTCGTGAATGGCAGGGGTGAGGACACCTGCCGCCAGATTCACTCCGAGGCTCCCAAGGCGGGAGTTCTCAAGGAGCTGCACCTGCGGAATGCCCGGGGGGCTGGTGCCGCTGGGTGCTGGGAGGCCGGTGTTGAGAAGCGCTGAGGCGGAGAAGGTAGAAGGGATTACCACTGTCGCATAGGCAGCGCCGCGGTCCATGTCCGCCTTGGCCTGTGCCAGCGTGGCGGTCTGCACGTCGAGGTGTTTCGTCACCCCTGGGCTGGTTCGAAGTGCTTTGACCACGGACCGCCCCAGGTCGACGTGACCCGAGGGAGTGGCGGCGCCGACGTCCTGGTTGACCACCAGGACAGGGAGGCCCGAAATGTGGTCCACTGGATCGACGACAGACCCTATGTAGATAGCCGTGACGAGGGCGATCATGACCGCCGGGATCAAAAGAGGCAGGATCCACACCTTTCGGACTCGTAGGACTGTTCTCGCCCGAATGGAGCTTTTCTTGGGACCGCTCTCGACGGTTGCGGGAGAAATCACCTCGTCGTCGCTCACCTCAACCTCCTTTGCATTTGAGCCGCTTCTCGTTCGCTTGATCAAGAGACCCTTCTGGAATCGCCGGGATATTCCAAGTCCGATCGAGGGCGGCAAGGGTTGGGCCCTTCCCATGCGTCTGAAGACGACCGCCGCTTGGTGCGATCTTCCGAACCACGAGATGTGCGGGCCCGAGCCTCCCTGCGGGGGCTCACTAAGCGGACGGGGCGGCGGCGGCGTGATGGGCTTCGGCTGCAGCCTCACCCTCTCGGTGGCTGTACGCGTACGCCCCACCAAGTGCGCCGTAGGGAACGATGACCCGGAGGAGGAACTGGCGCGAATCGGTCGACCCGGCCAGGATCATCGAGAGTGTTCCGACCAAGAACGCGAGGCCCCAGACGAGGGAGAGCTTTCGGTTCAGGGCGTGGAAGGCTGGGCTCTTCCATATTTCCTTCGGCGCTTGCGCTCGGGCATAGGGCTCAGTGAAAGGATGATTGAAGAGCACCGAGGCAAAGACGATCACGCAGAGGGACCCGTGAGCGACCGCCTGGGCGTAACGGCCCCAGGTGCCGATGTCGCTCGGATGGATGGCGGCCAATATCGACACCAACCCAATGAAGTAGATGGCGCCGACGTAGTCGAAGAGGTGCGCCCTTTTGAGGCTGAGGGCCCGAGTTAAGACGACGATAGCCACCACGGCGGAGATACTGGCGGCCCAGTACACGCCTCCGAGTCGCACTACGGTCAGAAATACCGCCCAGGGGGCGAAGCTCCAGAGCATGTCGGTCACTGTTCTCTCCTTTTGGTGTTGTCGTCAGTGAGCCCCGCTTCATCGCTTGGAATAGACGGGGTGGTGCTGTTTTCGCCCAGGTAGAGGTCTTCCACCAGGGCCAGGAACTGAAGGTTCCCGGAGAACGATCGCCCTTCCGCCGCGTCGGCGGCTCGGACAGTTCCGGCCGAACGGCCGTCCTCTCCGCTGTGGATCTCGACGATGATCTCCATGCCTCCACGATGCACCCACTGGGGCGCCAGTTCCCTAGGGAGTCTCCCTAGTTGTCGTGCTCCGGCCAGGGACTTTGGAACTAGGGAAGATCCCTGTGGACCACCCATCAAAGGGTGGCAATCTGGGACAGTCCCGTCCCTCCCTACGCGAGGCTCCCCCGGTGATTGACGACGCGAGTCCAACCGACCGGCAAGTTGGTCCGTACTCTGGGGAGTCTCGGATTCGAGCTCGCCCTACTCGTCATTCCCGAGTGCGTGGCTTATGAACGAGGCGCAATGCGCAATACGAGCCAACGATCGAGATTCCGGTCACCGCGAAGAATACGGCGGCGTACCCGAGTTTCGATGCGTTGAACGCTGGAAGTAGGTAGCGGACCAGCGATTGATCGAAATGGTGTGGACTGAGGCCGGTCTGCTCAGCCGCTTGCAGCGCGTCACGCAGTTGCTGGCCCTGGCTGTTCGTGAGTCCGTGAGGCGAGCCACTGTGAGTGAGGTGCTGCAGACGTCGAACGTAGACCGCGTGAAAGATGACGTACAGGCCGGCGATTCCCACAGCACCGCCTGCCTGCTCGGCGGTGGCCGACACTCCGGATACCTGACCCGCAAGGTGCGCTTCGACAGAGTCGAGGCTCAGTGGATCACACGTGACCAGAACAAAGGCCAGACCAGTACCGAACAGAAGAAGTCCGGGGAGCAGATACAGGTAGTTGTGCTCAGTGGGGTGCAAGAGATGGACCCCCACCCCGAGCGCCACGCCGGACGCAGCCAATATGCCGAAGCCGATTGCGAGCGGCGGGCGGCCACCCTTTCGGTCATACCAGCGACCTACGGCCTTTGAGAGGAAGACCATCGGTATCGTCGTTGGAATAAGGGCAAGGCCCGCGACGAAGGGACTCATCCCGAGGTCGAGAATGAGAAGCAGCGGAAAGATCAAACCCAGACCCATCTCGACGATGCCGGCGAGAGCCTGACTGATGATTGCCGCGAGGTAGTTGGGGACCGTCCGAACAAGTTGGAGGTCCATCAGCGGGCTGGCAGTCCGGCCTTCCCACCACACAAAGGCGCTTGCGCTCACCAGAGACAGACCAATGGCGCCCAGAACCAAAAATGAGAGGAACGAGATCGACTGGATCTCAGTGAGGCCAAACACCAGAGCAACGATGGAAAGGCACAACAGCACCGCACCTGCCCAATCCAATTTGAGGCTGTGATCCCTCGGCGGATCTTTTGCCACAGCGCCCAGAGTCGTGGCGATGCAGATCACGCGACAGAGGTATGTTCACCAGGAAAACAAACCGCCAACTAAGGGCGGATGTGAGTGCCCCGCCAATGGTCGGCCCCAATGCGCCGGCGATCGCGGCCGCTCCGCCCATCGTGCCCAGTGCCTTCCCGCGTTCATCTGCTGGAAACGCATCATTTACGATTGCGATGGTGGCCGGAAGCATGAGCGCTCCGCCAACGCCTTGGACGATCCGCGCCACGAGAAGTATGGAAAAGGTGGGAGCCAGGCCGGCGACGGTCGACGCGGCGATGAAGCCAACCGCACCGATCAAGAAGATACGCCGCCGGCCGTAGAGGTCGCCGAGACGGCCGCCGAGGACAAGGAGCCCAGAGAGAGCGAGAAGGCTTGCACTCAGAACCCACTGGGCGACTTGGGTACCCACACCGAATTGCTTCTCGATCGACGGCAAAGCCAAAGGTACGGCCGACTGATCAATCAGGATCATGGCGTTCGCCGTCGTCATGGCGATGAGTACGGCCTGTCGCCTCCTGTCAAGGACCCGCTCGCTCATTGCACGGCGGATGAAGGGAGATCTCGGGTGGTGCGGATCTGAGCCAGCGTGCGTCCAACGGATGAGACCATCAGAACAAGATATTCACTGGTACGAGTTCTGAGAACCACGTCGCTCGTGCGCTAGCCCTGGCGTTCATTTACAATTGCAAGTAGTCAAACAGGGCGACGGGTGAGGCGACGAGTCCAGGGCTGTGAGAGGGTGAATGAGTAGAGGCGCCATCGCCGATTTCGTTGGCCGCGCGGCCGAGCTCGCGTCACTCGCGTCCGCTTTCGAGGAAGCTGTTGCCGCCCATCCCTCAGTGGTTTGGATCGAAGGTCCCGCAGGGTCGGGAAAGACGACGCTCCTCCGAGAGGCGCTTGCCGGGCTTCCCGAGGAGTTCGTAACCATCCGGGCGCAGGCGGACGAAGTCGCAAATGACGTCGCCTACGAGCTCGCCCGACAGCTCGGATCGGACACGGCCGAGGGAGCGTTTTTTGCGGGCCAAGCCCTCCTTGGCACGTGGGCCAGCAGTCAGGAGCGTGGTCCGGTGGTTGTTGTCGTCGAGGACCTGCACTGGGCTGATCCAGCATCTTCTCAGGCAATTCTCAGTGCGGCGCGCCACCTCGATCAGGATCGAATCGTGGTAATCCTTACCAGCCGGCCTGGACCTGACGAGGGCTGGGAACGATTCCGGCGGGACGGTCGTCGGTGCAAGGAACTGGTCCTCAGTGCTTTCGACGCCAACGAGGTGGCCGACCTGGCAGCCGCACGCGGGATCGAGCTCAGTTCGCGCCAGGCGATTCGACTCACAGAGCACACCGGTGTCAGCCGTCACGTAATTCCCTAGTTTTGATGTTTCTCCGTCACGTAATTCCCTAACCCGCTGTCACGGAATTCCCTCGACCTCCGTCACGGAATTCCCTGGCGGGTGGGGATCCCTCGCTCCGGCCGCGTGTCCGTTGAGCATCCCCTTCGTCAAGGAGACGAGGAGGGCGAGTGGCAAGGAGAGCAATCAGAGTGATCGACATTGTCGAGCTGTATCAGCACTGGCATGCGGGACGCCGGATCGGCGAGCTCAGCTCGTCGCTCGGGGTGGACCCCAAAACCATCCGCAAGTACGTCGCCCCGGCCCTCTCGGCGGGGATCGTCCCTGGTGGTCCGCCCCTTAGCGCGCAAGCCTGGGCCGGATTGGCCGAAGAGTGGTTCCCCGGCGTGGCCGATCGCACCAAGCGCTTGAGCACCTGGGCCGACATCGAGCCGCACCGGGAGCGCATCGAGGGCTGGTTGGGGGAGGTGACCATCTCGACCATCCACCAGCGCCTGCGCGACGACCACGGCCTGTCGGTGTCGGAGTCGTCGCTGCGGCGTTACCTGTCGGCCAACTTCGCCGAGGAGGTAGCCCGCTCGGCGGTCACCGTGCTGCGTGAAACCCCGCCCGCGGGCGACGAGGCACAGGTGGACTACGGGTTGCTCGGGCGCTGGCGTGATCCGGCGACCGACAAGGTCCGCAAGGTATGGGGGTTCATCATGGTGCTGGCCTTCTCACGGCTCATGTTCTTGCGCCCGGTGCTCAGCATGGACGAGCAGTCCTGGGTAGAGAGCCACGTGCTCGCCTTCGAGTTCTTCGGGGGCGTGCCCGCTCGGGTCGTGCCGGACAATTTGAAGACCGGTGTGGTCAAGCCCGACCTCTACGACCCGTTGATCAACAAGTCCTTCGGCGAGTTCGCCGCTCACTATGGCTGCTTGATCGACCCGGCCCGGGTCTTGAAGCCTCGGGATAAGGCACGGGTGGAGCGACCCGTCCCCTATTGCAGGGACTCGTTCTTCGCCGGACGCTCCGAGGAGTTCATGAACCTCCCTCATATGCAAGACGACGCCCTGCGCTGGTGCAACGTGGTGGCCAATGTTCGCCGTCACCGCGGCATCGATCGGGTCACCCCGAAGGCCCTCTTCGATGCCGAAGAGGCCGGCGCCTTGGTGGCGCTGCCCAGAGCGCCCTTCGAGCTGGCCAAGTGGTCCACCCCCAAAGTGTCGCCCGACATCCACGTCAAGGTGGGCAAAGCGCTCTACAGCGTGCCGTGGCGCTTCATCGGCAAGGTGGTCGGCGCCCGCGAGTCCGCACGCGCTGTCGAGATCTACGTCGACGCTGTGCTTGTCACCTCCCATGTGCGCATTGAGCGGGGCAAGCAGACCAACTACGACCACTACCCGCCCGAGAAGATCGCCTTCATGATGCGCACCCCGGCCTGGTGCCGGCGCCGGGCGGCAGAACTCGGTGAGCACGTAGCCGAGGTGGTCGCTCTCTTGTTGGAGACCAACGCCCTTTACCGGCTCCGCTCGGCCCAAGGGGTGGTGGGACTGGCCGACAAGCACGACGCTCTCAGCCTGGACGCCGCGGCCAAGCGGGCGCTCGCCGCCGGTGACCCGTCCTACAAGACAATCAAGGGGATCTTGGTCGCCGGCCTGCACGACGTTTCGGACGAAGAGCCCCAATCGGCGCCGAGCGCCCCGGCGCATCTGCACGGACCCGAGCGGCTCTTCGGGGTGGAGGTGGCCCGATGAGGACGCACCACCTCGAAGAATCACTGCGCACACTCAAGCTCTTCGGCATGCTCGACACGCTCGAGGCCCGACTGGCCCAAGCGAGTGCCGGCGAGCTCGGTTACGTCGAACTCCTCCAGTCCTTGTGCGAGGACGAGTCCACCCGCCGAGACGCCGTCGGGCTCAAGCGCCGGCTCAAGGCGGCCCGCTTCGAACAGAGCTGCACCATCGAGGATTTCGACTTCACGTTCAACCCAAAGATCCCGGCCACCCAGATCCGTGATCTGGCCACACTGCGCTTCATAGAAGCCGGGGAATCGGTCATTCTTCACGGCCCGGTCGGGGTGGGAAAGTCCATGATCGCCCAGGCCCTCGGGCACCTGGCCTGTCGACGCGGCTACTCGGTGAACTTCACCAAAACCTCCCGCCTTCTGGCCGACCTGGCGGGCGGCCACGCCGACCGCAGCTTTGGGTCGCGCCTGGCTCGCTGGGCCCGGCCCGCCGTCGTGATTTTCGACGATTTCGCCATGCGTGACTTCACCTTGGCCCAGGCCGACGATCTCTATGAAGTGGTGACCGAACGAGCCGGCAAGCCGACGATCTTCACCGCCAATCGTCAGGCCTCTGACTGGTACACCCTGTTTCCGAACCCTGTTGTCGCAGAGTCGATTCTCGATCGAATCGCCAATTTCGGCGCATCACGTGCATATGGACGGCAAGAGCTACCGGTCCAACAAGCGCCCCGGGGCGAACAAGGGGAAGGGGCAGTGAGCAAACCCGTGATCTGCGCCGCACCAGAGTGCGCCAACGTGGTGGTGCGCCGCCCCGGTCAGATCGGCCGTCCTCGTATCTACTGCTCCACGCAGTGCCGGCCTACATCGACCCGAGGCGCCCTGGCCGTCGAGATCGACCAAGAGGATAGCGATCAACTCCCCGGGCGCGACTGGGTCGTCCGGCTCCGGCGCGGCAGCCGGACCGTCGTGGTCGGTCACGGTCTTGGACGCTTCAGCGCCACGCTGATGGCCACCGAGCTCCGGTTGCTCCTCGGGGGACGGCCTGGTGAGGAGCGTGTGTCGTCATGACCTTCTTTCGCACCGACGTCGTCAAGGTTCCTCCCACACCGCTCGGACTCCTCGAGGAGTGCTGGAAGGTTCAGCACCGCTGCGCAACGTGCCGCCGAGTGGTCCGCTCGCAAGACCTGGTGGCCCACGCCCACGAGCATGACGCCCTGGGGTTGGCAAATCACCGATCCGACACTGATGAGGTCACCTTCGATGAATGCCTGGAGAAAGGAGACACGATCGGCTAAACATGAGCTGCACGCCGGATGAGGGAATTCCGTGACAGAAGCGTCAGGGAATTACGTGACG
>CAVWKU010000005.1:0-690284 GCA_963755665.1 uncultured Acidimicrobiaceae bacterium | reverse complement strand
AGAGGGTGGTGTCCTTGGCCTCTAGACGATGGGGCCGAGCGGAGGTTTCCCGGAGGAATCCGCCGGTGCTCGGGGGGAAGGACTCGAACCCTCAATAACTGGACCAGAACCAGTCGTGTTGCCGATTACACCACCCCCGAATGGGTGGACGATCAGGTTAGCCGAGCCGTCGGGGGTCGCCAGCGTCGACTGCCGGGGATCGACGGTGGGGAGGGGCCTAGGCGTCATGGAGCCATTCGAGGTGGTTGAAGCCCACGATCCGACCCAGTCCGACCCCGACGGCCTCCTTCAGGAAGTAGGGCACGGTCGACCAGCCGGTGATCGGTGAGGTCCTGGTGGGGGTCGGAGAGGGCATCAGCCCGAAGGAGGAGGAGATCGCCATGGAGCGGTCCTCGTGGAAGGGGTCGGTGGTGACCAGCACGGACGTCGCGTGGAGGGCGATCAGTTGGGGGGCGGCATCGGCCACGTTGTCGTAGCTGTTGGTGCCGCCGGCCTCGAGGATGTCGGCGGCCGGGACCCCTCTCAGCTCGAGATAGCTCTTGCTCGCCCCAGCCTCGGTGTCGAGGTCACCCTTCTCCCTGCTCCCGGTCACCATGATGAGGTGCGCATCGCCTTTGTGGAAGAGGATCAACGCCTCCTGCAGACGCGCCTGAAGGTCGAGGGTGGGCGTCCCGTTGTACTCGGCCGCTCCCATCACCATGATCGCCCCGGCGGGGTGGGGATCGTACTGCCGTGACGTGAGCCAGACCTGGAGGAGCGTGATCCCGAAGTAGACGACGATGGCCAGCACGATGAGACTGACGATGCGGAGGACGAGCCGCAGCGGAAAGAGCATCAGGTGCCCGCGGCCACCCGGTCGAGCGCGCACGAGAGGCGTCGCATCGTTTCGTCCCGACCGAGAACTTCCAGCGATTCGAACAAGGGAGGGCCGACGCGCTTCCCGGTCACGGCTACCCGAATAGGCGCCTGGGCCTTCCCCAACGCCCGGTCGTGCGCCACCCCGATTTCGGCCGTGGTGTCGTGCAAGACGTCACGCGTCCACTCGCAGGTGGCATATGCGTCCAAAGCCGCACGGAGAATGGATGGGGCCACCTCGTCGCGGCCGATGGCCTTCTGCCAACTGTCCGGATCGATAAACGGGATCTTCGACGAAGAAGAAATCCACCAACGCGGGCACCTCGCTGAGAATGGCCACCCTCTCCTGCACCACGTCGGCCATGCGCGCGAAGACATCGGCGTCGAAGCGCTCGGCCGGCCACGGTGGCCCCGACGTGGCGGCGGCGCCGCTGTCAGGGTCGTGCCACTGTCCGGCCGACCACTCGTCAGTCCGGGGATCCACCCACGGCCGGGACTGCTCGATGAACTCGCTCGTCGAAAGCTCGCGGATGTAGACGCCGTTCATATGCGAGAGCTTGCGCACGTCGAAGAAGGCAGGCGAGCTCTGCACGTCCTCAATACGGAATCTCTCGACCAACGTCGCCAGGGGGAGGATCTCGTCGGCGCCGGGGCTCCATCCGAGTAGCGCCAGGTAGTTGCGGAAGGCGGTGGGGAGGTAGCCCTGTTCGCGGTACATCTCGACGGCAACGGGGTCACGGCGCTTGGAGAGCTTCTTTCCCTGCTCGTTGACCAGCAGCGGAAGATGGGCGAACACGGGCAGGGCCAGGCCGGTCGACGTGGCCTCGTTCAGCGCCTCCCACAGCATGATCTGCTTGGGCGTGTTGGGCAGATGCTCCTCCCCGCGGAACACGTGGCTGATGGCCATGGTGCGGTCGTCGACCACGTTGGCCAACGCGAACAGGGGCTTGCCGTTGCCCTTGACGCAGATGAAGTCCTCGGTGGCCCGATTGGGGAACTCCACCTCGCCGCGGATGAGGTCGTGCACCGTGGTGCTGCCCTCGTCGGGCGTGCGGAACCGCAGGGCGCGGCCTTCCCCCGCGGCAGTCCCAGGTCGCGGCAGTGTCCGTCGTAGCCGGGCGTCGGATCACCAGCGGCGGCACGGGCTTTGGTGCGGTCGTCGATCTCGGGCCGTGTGCAGCCGCAGGCGTAGAGCGCACCCCTCGCCCAGAGTGCTTCGATGGCGCTCTGGTGCGCGTCGCCCTGCGCCGACTGGAAGTAGGGGCCTTCGTCGGGGGCCATGCCCAACCAGTCGAGCGCGGCGATGATCCCGTCCGTCCACTCGACCCGGTTGCGCTCTTCGTCCGTGTCCTCAATGCGCAAGACGAACGTTCCGCCCCGTTGCCGGGCGAAGAGCCAGTTGAAGAGGGCCGACCGGGCGCTCCCCACGTGGAAGTAGCCGGTGGGCGACGGGGCGAAGCGCAGCCGCGGCGTGACAGCCGTGGATGCAGTCATGGCAGGGGATAGCACGGGGACGCCCGGCATCGTGATGAAGCCGGTTGGCGCGGCGTCAGTCGTCCTCGGCTATGGAGATGGCACCGGTCGGACAACCGTTCACCGCCTCACGCAACCTGTCCCGGAACTCTTCGGGAGGGTTCTCGTTCAGGATGTAGAGATAGCCGTCGTCGCGCACCTCGAAGACTTCGGGCAGGATGCCCATGCACACGGCATTGCTGGCACACTCGTCGAAGTCAACAACGACCTTCACAGACGACCTCCTGGTGGTTTGGCTACGGCCACCGTCGAGCATATCGGCCGGACTCCGGCCGACAGGGGCCAGGGCGTCGGCTTTCAGCCGCCCGGCGACGTCAGATCCACCCCGGCCAGGAGCTGGCCGATGAACTCCCGGTCGTTCAGAATGGGCAGCTCCGAGACGAACAGGCGCCCGTAGCGCTCGAAGTACATGAGCTGTTTGGCGAGGAGAAACGTGCCCCGGTCGAAGTCCGACATGAGGCCCCCCGATGCGTCGGCCATGCGGCGGAGGCGGCGCTGGGAGCGCAGCCGGTGGAGGATCGCCCGCAGAGACCGGCCGTGGGCCTCTATCCCCTGCGCCTGTGCCACCTGGAGTTGGATGGCCTGCATCAGGCCGGCCACGCTCACCTCACCGAACGGTCGGGTCAGGGCCGGCTCGAAAATGCTGCGGACGAACGCCGTCAGCTCCGGACCCGAAAGGCCCACCGCCTCTCCGATGGCCGGGCCGTACGTGCGGGTGATGTACCCGGTCACGTCGGCCCATGCATCCTCGTTTCCCATGGCCGCTGAGAGGAGTGACAGGAAGAACCGGTGCGTCAGAGGGTCGAGCCGGCCGACGATGCCCCAGTCGATGACCCCGATCCTGCCGTCGCGCAGGAGCATCATGTTCCCGGCGTGCACGTCGCCGTGGAAGGCACCCCACCGCACCGTCGTGAGGAAGAACGCGCGCATGACGGCCTGGACGAGCGGGGTGGGGTCGATGCCGAGCTCGGCCACTTGCACCAGATCGTCGATGGGCACGCCATCGAAGAATTCCATCGTGAGCACGTTGCGCCCGGAGAATTCGGGATACGGCTCAGGCACGGCGATCATCTTCAGGTCGAATTCATTTTGCAACCGGCGGAAATGGACCATGGACCGGGCCTCGTTCCGCAGGTCCATCTCCTCACCGATCTGGACCCGGAAGCCATCAAGCAGCTGCAACGTGGAGCCGGCCAGCTGGTCTCCGGTCTGGCGCACGAGGATCTCCATCAAGGGTTGCATGAGGTCCAGATCGGTGGCCACCACGTGTTCGATATTCGGGCGCAACACCTTGACGGCCACCAGGGTTCCGTCGTGGAGGCGGGCCCGGTGCACCACGGCAATTGACGCCGTCCCGATGGGATGACGCTCGAACTCGGCGAAGACCACCTCCAGTGGGCGACCCAGATCCTCCTCGACCCTCTGGCGCACCTCGGGAAACGGGACCTCCCGTCCGGTGTCCAGGCAGGCCCGGAATTCCTCGGCCACGTCGTCACCGAACATGCCGGGCGACGAGGCGATGATCTGGCCGAATTTCATGAAAGTCCCGCCGAGGTCCTCGAAGCTCTTGCGCAGGGGGCGCGCCAACTGGACCCCCGGCAGCGCTCCCTGGCGAATCGTCCGCACCTGTCGTAGGGCGACCGGGGCGAAGCGCCGCGCCACCACCCTGGTGATCGTGGAGCTGCGACGGGCCAGGGCTAGGGGGCTCGGCTCGGGCAGGGGCCGCGGATAGATCTCTGGCGCATCTTGGGTGAGCGACCGCGGTGGCGGCCCGGTGTCCGCTTCTCCCGCGGCGTCTCCGACAGCGCCCGATCTCACCTGCTCAGGGTAGTGCCACCTCCCGCCCCGCCCCGCCCGACGACGCCCGACGGGTCCCGGGAGGCGCTGCCATGGCCACTGGTAGGGTGCGCTGGCACTGCGAGGGGAGGGGCCATGGGCACATCGGGATCGACCACGGACGATCTCCGTCCCCTGCGGGTCGGCATCGTCGGCGCCGGCTTCGGGGCACGCGTGGTGGCGCCCGTCTTTCGACAGATCGGGTGTGACGTTGTCGATGTGGTCTCCGCCAGGGACGCCGCTGCCGTGCGTGCCCTGTGCGGGTCTGACCTCGATCTGGTCGCCGTGCACTCGCCGCCCTTCCTCCACGCCGACCACGTGCGCCTCGCCCTCGCAGCCGGGCATGCCGTGCTCTGCGACAAGCCGTTCGGCCTCTCCTCCGATGAGAGCGCGGCGCTTGCCGCCGAAGCCAAGGAGGTCGGGGTCATCAACCTCCTGAACTTCGAATTCCGCCATCAGCCCGCCCGGCTGAAGATGCACGAGCTCATCACGGCGGGCGAGCTCGGTCGCCTCGAGCACGTCCATTTCTCCGCCTTCTCCTCGGGGTCGAGGAAGCCGCTGCGCCAGTACGGCTGGCTCTTCGATCGTGCCCGGGGCGGGGGGTGGATCGGCACGTACGGGACCCACATCATCGACATGATGCGGTGGCTCCTGGGTGAGGTGACCGCAGGGGGAGCCCGGACCTGGGTGACGATCCCCGAACGTCCTGACGCGCAGGGTGATCTGCAGACGTGCGACGCCGAAGACGCCTTCAGTGCGTGGGCTGAGTTCGCGTCAGGTGCAACCGCCTCCATCGACACTTCCTTCGCTGCGCCGCTTACCCTCCCTTCGCGCATCACCGTCACGGGATCCGAGGGGGCGATCGAGAACACGGCTGACGTCCGGGTCGTCCTCCAGCAGGTGGACGGGACGCGCACACAGTTCGATTTCACACCCCCGCCGGGTGACCCCCACGAAACGGCCATGACCGGTTGGGCGCGAGAGATCTGGCGGGCGGTGCGCGAAGGACGACAGACGACGCCCTCGTTCGACGACGGGCTGGCCTGCTCCCGCGTGATGGACCTCTTTCGATCCACAGAACCGGAGGTCACCACAACAGGGGGTCGGAGGTGACGGCCCTGGAGCTCTGCTGCATGACCGTGCGGCAGGCGACGCTGCCCGCACTCATCTCCCTGGCCGCGCAGGAGGGTTTTGCGTCGGTCACGACCACGCCGTTCCTGCTGGAACGCTCAGGCGTGGAACTGGGCGAGCTCCGCCGACAGTGTGAGGACGCCGGCGTGGCCATGGGTTACATCGACGGCCTCGCCAGCCCGCTCCCCGGGACGCCGGGCGGCGTCAGCGAAGAGCGCTGCTACGACATGGCCGAGGGCCTGGGGGCCAAAGCGGTGAACGTGGTCCACTTCGAAGGGCACCCGGTGCCGTTCGACGAGATGGCCGACGTGCTCGGCGGTGTGGCGGAGCGCGCGGCGCGCCGGGGACTCACCGTCCTGATCGAGTTCCTGCCCGACACCGGCATCCCCGACCTCCCCGGTGCGCTCGACCTCGTCCGCGCGGTCGGCCGGGACAATCTGCGCGTCATGCTCGACACGTGGCACCTCGCCCGCACCGGGGGTGGGCCGCGGCAAATGGTGGGCGACGCCCCGGCACTGATCGGTGGCATCCAGGTCAGTGACCGGCGCAGGATCCAGGACGCACAGCCCTACGTGAAAATGTCCGGGCGCTCCCTGCCCGGCGAGGGCGAGCTTCCTTTGATGGACATCCTCTCTCCCGTCCTCGCGGTGCATCCCGAGCTTCCCGTCGGCGTCGAGGTCCTGAACGACGAGCTCAAGGCCATGCCGGCCGGAGAAGCCGCCTCGGTCGCCGGCGCTGCACTGCGGCGCGTGCTCGTCCAGGGTCACGCCGCGGGGTGAACGGCGCCCGTCTCTAGGTGAACAGCCCCTGGAGCGAGGCCAACGCACCCTTGTAACTGTCACCCATGAAGGCGGCCATTGCCGCCGGCTCCACGTCGTAGGCCCAGGTCACCTTGGATCCGCTCCCGGCGGGTTCGACCGTGATGGTGGCTTCGTGCCGTTCCACGGGCACTCCGTCGACGATGGCATAGGTGAGGGTGCGGGTGGCCTCGTCACGGGCGAGCAGCCGCTCACGGATCTCCGTATCGCCGCCCATACCGATGATCCGCTCATCGCCTTCCAGGCGGAAGGACTGGATCCCCGGGAAGATCTCCTCCAGTGCCCCGAAATCGCCGATCTTGTCCCACACCGCGTCCGGTGCGGCGTCAATCGTCACGTCAACAGCGCCTTCTGCCATGTCGGCCTCCTCCGTCAGGTCGGGTGGACTGTCCCGAGCCGACGGTACGCTACCTCCGACCGACGACGACCACCCGGATTGCCCCTACAGGAGACCTCGACCCATGGACACCCGCACAATCGGCTCACTCACCGTCAGCGTGGTGGGGCTCGGCTGCAACAACTTCGGCATGCGTATCGGGAGCGAGGAGACCGACGCCGTCGTCGGAGCCGCGCTCGATGCCGGCATCAATTTCTTCGACACGGCGGATATCTACGGCGGTACGAAGAGCGAGGAGTATCTCGGCGCCGCGCTGGGCGCGAAGCGCGAGGACATCATTCTGGCGACCAAATTCGGCGTGCCCTACGAAGGCCATCCGGGGGGCGCTGCACCGGCCTCCATCCGCGCCGCGCTCGACGCCAGCCTGCGCCGCTTGGGCACCGACTACGTCGACCTCTATCAACAGCACACTCCCGACCCCAAGACACCGATCGCCGACACGCTCGGCACACTGGCCGAGCTCGTGGCGGAGGGCAAAGTCCGCGAATTCGGGTGCTCCAACTTCAACGGGAGCATGCTCGAGGAGGCCCGGACGGCCGTCGTCGAGGGCGCACCGGGTTTCGTCAGTGTGCAGAACCAGTACAACATCCTGTTCCGCGAGCCTGAGGACGACGTCCTCGGATTCTGCGACCGTACCGGCACTGCGTTCCTGCCCTTCTTTCCATTGGCCAGCGGCGTTCTGAGCGGCAAGTACACGGCGGGCCAGGACGCACCGCAGGGCACGCGCATGGCGAACTGGGGTCCCCGGGCCAAGGACGAGCTCAGCGACGACCGGCTGGCAAAGGTGTCCGCCCTCGACGCACTGGCGCAGGGCGAGGGGCACACGGTCCTGGACCTGGCGTTCGCCTGGTTGCTCTCGCGCCCTGCCGTGGCATCCGTCATCGCCGGCGCGACCAAGCCGGCGCAGGTCGCCGCCAACGTGGCGGCAGCCCAATGGAAGCCCTCAGCCGCACTCCTGGCCGAGGTGGACGTCATCGCTCCCCGCTGAGTCCGTCAGGTCGAGGTCTGCATGATGGCCGCCTCCACAATCTGGATGTCGGGAGGCTGAATGGCCGTGGGACCGCCGGCAACCGGCACTTGCCACACCATGGTCATGTACGGCGTCGGCGCCTGGACCGTCCCCGGACCGCAGGGAGGCGTTCCCGTGATGTCCAGTGTCGTCGCCGAACCCGACACGGGCCCGCAGACCGCGGTGCGTTGGTGCCACTGCACGAGAGCGCCGTACGGCATAGGCGGATGCTTCACGGTGGATGGCAGCACGTAGAAGGCGGCGGCCAGTACCTCCTGACCCGACGGTATGGTGGCGTAGATCAGGCCATCGATGTACGCCGGGTCCAGCGTCCGTTTGGCCGTCGCATTGGCCGCCAAAATGCTCGGGTTCGTGTAGTACACCACGGGGTAGTCAGTGGGCGACACCGGCACGTAGCCCGCGGCCAGGGCGACCGCGAGGTCGTCGTAGCGGGCGACGGCCTGGCTGGTGGCCTGCACGTACTGGGTTGCGTTGATCTGCTGCGAAAAGGTCGGTTCCGCCGCGCACCCGGTTACCGCCATGTGGATCTCGGTCGGTCCGTTCTTTCCCTGCGCCAGGAGTTCGTTCGCCGTCGCGGTGGGCAGCGCAGGACCCGTGTAACTCCAGTTCGCCTTGGTCGTGTTCAGTCCGGCCGCCGCGGAGGCGTCGGCGCCGTTCATGTTCATGCCCTGGGTCCCGCTCATGATCATGTACGGCGTGTTGTTCAGGTCCAATCCGGCCCGTGTCGAACCGGAGTTGCCGGCGGTACACGAGGCCGTGCTGGACGAGGGATCGCTCGAACCGGAACCGCCCATGCCGGCCATGCCGCTCATGGCCATGTCCGACGTCTCCTGGGCCGGTGCCGGATAGGCCGCGCTGAGCACGAGCGCGAGGACCACCAACGCCCCGGCCGTCAGGGCCACAACGGGGTTCCACCGCACAAAGGATTCCCCGGGAGTCCGTGACCCGCCTGCTGCGGCCTGTCTCGTGGGCATCATGGCCAGCGCGAGGAGAACGATCAGCGGTCCCGTGTTCGGGTCCGTCCCCGACCCCGTCAGGATGCCACCGAGGAAGCCCTGCCCGGTGATCCAGAGGAGCGCCGTGAGGAGGATCCCGCCCGCCAGGAACACGCGGGGGCGCCGTGCCACCAAGGGGCCGATGCCGATGACGAGCGACAGCGATGGCCAGCACCCACGCGGTCTGGGTCCCCGACAGAGGCGAAGTGATTGCCGGTGGTGACGAGAAAATGGGAGTACCAGTGCGGGTTGCCGGGCGCCATACCCGTGATCGCGCTCGAAATCGACGTCTGCGTCCGGTTGGCGGGGAGAATGAACAGCACGGCGGAGAGGACCCAGAATCCCGTCCACACCACGAGTGGCGTGATCGCCCCGCCGAGTCCCTGCGCCGCGGCCGACGACGCGATCGCCGGCTGGTTCGTCCCCTCCCGCTTCACCGTTCGGAGCCTCTCGTCCTTCCGTCCGGCGCGGCCACGCCATCAGCCCGATGAGGGCGTAGAGCAGGACCGAGCCCGGCGCACCGGTGAGCGCTGTGGCCGAACCGGTGAGGACCATGCCGAGCCCCTCGCCGAACACCCAGACACCGAGGACGTACGGAAACGAAAGGGCCAAGGCGGGGCGCACCGTACGCCGGAAGAGCAGGCCCACGCCGATCGCCAACTGGGTGAGTGCGAACAGGGAATTCCACACGGCGGGATGAGGGGCGAGGAAGTTGCCGACGTTGGTGATGGCCCAGTGGATGACCGTCGGGTTGGCCGGACGCATTGGCCAGGACGAACGTCGGCACGAAGTTCTTCGAGAACATGTACGGCTGGAACTGCAGTGCGGCATCGAGGATCCAGAAGAGGCCGAGCACGACCTGGAGGATGCGCTGCGAGCGCACGAGGGGGCGGCGTGGTCGCTCCGTGCGGCGCCTCGGCGCCGCCTCCTCGTCTATCTCCTCATTGCTCATCGACCTCGACCACTTCTTCCATAGCTGCACTTCACCGTACTTGTCGGCCTCGGGCATGTTCCGTCAGGCCTCGACCGCGGCAGCCGGCGACGCTCAGGCGTCGGCGACCGCCGCCACCAGCTTCTGCAGGGTGTCCTTGGCGTCGCCGAACAGCATCGTCGTCTTGGCGTTGTAGAGCAGCTCGTTGTCGATGCCGGCGAAGCCGGGGCGCATCGAGCGCTTGAGAAAGATGATGTTCTCCGCCTCGTCGGCCTTGATGATGGGCATGCCGTAGATGGGGCTGCCCGGGCGTCGTCAGCGCGGCCGGATTGACGGTGTCGTTGGCCCCGACGACGAGGGCGACGTTGGTCGTCGGCATCTCGGCGTTGGCCTCGTCCATCTCCTCGAGCTCGTCGTAGGGGACGTTGGCCTCGGCCAGCAGGACGTTCATGTGCCCGGGCATGCGTCCGGCCACCGGGTGGATGGCGTAGGAGACGTCGACGCCCTTGGCGGCCAGTGCGTCGGCCAGTTCGCGCACGGTGTGCTGCGCCTGGGCCACGGCCAGGCCGTAGCCGGGGATGATCACCACCTTGCGGGCGTAGGCCAGCAGGACGCCCACGTCCTCGGCCGTGCCCGTGCGCACCGAACGCGAGGCGTCACCCTCCTCGCCCCCCGTGGCGGTGATCACCGCGCCGAAGGCACTGAAGAGGATGTTCGGCAGGGAACGGCCCATGGCCGAGCTCATCAGGCGGGTCAGGATGATGCCCGAGGCGCCGACCAGCGTTCCCGCCACGATGAGGAGGTTGTTGTCCAGCACGAAACCCGACGCGGCGACGGCCAGTCCGGTGAACGAGTTCAGCAGCGAGATGAGAACGGGGACGTCGGCCCCTCCGATGGGCAGCACGAAGATCAGGCCCAACACCAGGGAGAGCCCGAGGATGACGAAGACGAACGCGATGTTGCCGGTCACGAGCGCCACGATGATCAGCACGCCGATGGCGAAGCCGACCAGGGCGTTGATGAATTGCTGCCCCGGGTAGGTGATCGGCCGCCCGGTGATCAGCTCCTGCAGCTTGACGAACGCGATGGCGCTGCCCGAGAAGGAGACCGAACCGATGATCACGCCGAGGAGCACCTCCGCGGTCACGTAGACCGCCGGTTTGAGGCCGAGCGAATGGAGGTGGAGGAGCTCGATGATCGAGATCAGCGCCGCCGCGCCGCCGCCGACGCCATTGAAGATGGCCACGAGCTGTGGCATGGCCGTCATCTTCACCAAGCGGGCCACCGGCACCGCGACGACCGCGCCCAACACCATGGCGATGAGGGCGAGCACGAGGTTCTTGCCCGAATGGCGCAGCGTGGGAAGGGTGAACGTCATGGCGACGGCCGCCGCGGCGGCGGCCGCACCCAGTTGATTTCCCCGGCGGGCGTACTTCGGCGAGCCCAGTCCCTTGAGGGCCAGGATGAACCCGATGATGGCCAGGAGGTAGACGAGATCCCGGACCGTGGACAACGGCAAGGAGACCGCCGTCGTCACGCCTGCTCTCCGGGGTCCGTGGCTTCGCTCTTCTGGGCCGCCGCGCGCTCGTTGGGTTTGACCTTGAACATCTCGAGCATGCGGTCGGTCACGACGAAACCGCCGACCACGTTGAGGGTGGCCAGGAAGATGGCCAGGAATCCGAGGACCAGCTGGGCCGTGCCGTGGGCCTCGCCCATGATCGTCAACGCCCCGACGAGGACGATCCCGTGGATGGCGTTGGAGCCCGACATCAACGGGGTGTGCAGGATGCTCGGGACCTTCGAGACGACCTCGATCCCCACGAATGCGGCCAGCACGAACACGGTCAGGTACTCGACGATGCCCGTCCCGCTCGACACCTGGGCCATGACTGTCGCCGCGCCGATCACGGTGCGGTCCCCTCTCCCGAGTCCCCGAGCACCTCGATCGCGCCCGGGGAGATCGCCTTGCCCTTGCGCAGCACACACATGCCGCGCACGATCTCGTCGTCCCAGTCGGGGGCCAGCTCGCCGTCGGCACCCATGAGCCCGAGCACGTTGGCCACATTGCGGGCGTAGAGGAAGCTGGCGTGGGTCGGCATGCCCGAGGGCGGGTTGGCCATGCCCACGATGTGCACGCCGTGATGGTCCACGACCACGCCGGCCTCGGTCAGGGCGCAGTTGCCGCCCGAGTCCGCCGCCATGTCCACCACCACGGCGCCCGCCGCCATGCCGTCGACCATCTCCTCCGTCACCAGAATGGGGGCGACGCGGCCCGGGACGGCGGCGGTGGTGATGACGACGTCGGACGCACCCACCTCGCTGGCCAGGGCGGCGCGCTGGCGCACCAACTCCTCCTCGCTCAACTCCCGGGCGTACCCGCCGGCCCCTTCGGCCGAGACGCCCAGGTCGAGAAAGGTGGCGCCGAGGCTCTCTGCCTCCTCCTTGGCCGCGGCCCGCACGTCGTAGGCCTTGACGACCGCACCGAGCCTGCCGGGCCGTGGCGATGGCCTGCAGGCCGGCGACGCCGACGCCCATCACCAGGACCTTGGCCGGCGGCACGGTACCCGCCGCCGTCATGAACATCGGGAAGAACTTCGCGAGGTGCTCAGCCGCCGTCAGACCGGCCCGATAGCCCGACACGGTGGACTGCGAGCTGAGGGCGTCCATGCCCTGGGCGCGGCTGATGCGCGGGAGCAGATCGAAGCTGAACACCGTGACCCCGCGCCCGGCCAGGACCCGCAGCGCCTCGGCGGAGGCGCCGGGCTGAAAGAAGCTCAGCACGACCGCATCCTCGGGCACGAGGGCGGCGCCCGCCGCGTCGGGGGCGTTGACACTGACGACCAGTCCGGCGCCCGCCAGGGTCGCTGGGCGCATCGGGCGCGATCTGGCCGCCCGCCTCGACGTAGGCCTCGTCGGAGAACGCGGCGGCGGCACCGGCGCCGGACTGCACGACCACGTCCCACCCGGCGGCGACGAGCTTCTTGCACGACGTCGGGGACGAGGGCGACCCGGCGCTCTCCGGCTCGTGTCTCTGTGGGGACGGCCAATTTCACGGTGGTTGTGTTTAGCAGCTGCGAGCTGGGATCCCTGAATCCGATCCCCGGGGACCTACCGTCGGGCACGGGCCCTGACACGGGCCGTCAGGCCCGGGCCGGCGCCGCCTACTCGGTGGAGGTGTTGCCGCCCTGGGCGACCCGTCGCAGCAGATTCGACACCCGCTGGTGCGTCACCCCGAAGAGGTGGGCGATGCTCGGGATGCTCTGCCCTTCCGCACGGAGGGCGACGACCAGGGAACGGCGGAGGTAGCCGCTGGCCTCGGACTGACGGCGCAGAATCGTGCTCACGAGCTGCACCGTGCTCGGCTCATCCTCGTTGGCGAGGATCGCTTTCCAATCCTGGCCGTTCTCGCGGGCCAGACGTACCTCGGCGATCCGCTGGAAGAGGACGCGCTCACGCTCGGCGTTCTCCTTCAGTACGGCATCCAACTCGCCCAGGGCCTTGAGGACCTCATCGGAATCTGTGCCGCTGTCGCCGTGCACCGCCATTGATGCATCCGCACCTGTCACAGAATTTCCGTTGTGGCTGAGTTCCCGTACATCGGTTGCCAGCATGCATCCTCCATTCAGAATCAATACTCCCTTGGCGCGACCAACTTGGACGCTCTGACTATTTCCTGGCTCTGCAGAAAATAGACGTCAACAACCCGCAATTGGCGTCCCCCCGCCAATACCCCGAACGCCGGGGTTTCAATCCTCCGCACTCACATCGGCCGGGCCGTGCTCCGCACTGCCCGCCGTCGACCGTCGCCCCGGGCAGCGAAAACCCCGTTCTGCCAGCAAATATCGCCGTTGCCGCAGCCTGGCAATCCACCCGGCGGTGTGCCAGATTCGCAGGAGCATGGACGTGACCTTCGGCGCCGGAGCACGAGGCCTTTCGGAACGAGGCCCGGGCGTGGTTGGCGGCCCATGTCCCGTCTGAGCCCTTGCCTCCGCTGGACACCGCGGCCGGATTCGAAGCCCACCGAGCCTGGGAAGCCACCATGTTCGCCGACAGGTGGTCCGCCGTGAGCTGGCCCACGGAGTACGGCGGCCGGGGCCTCGGGATCATGGAGTGGCTCGTCTTCGAAGAGGAGTACCAGCGGGCCCGGGCCCCCGCACGAGTGAGCGAGGACGGCATCTTCCTCCTGGCGCCGACCCTGCTCGAGGTCGGCACGGCGGCCCAGAAGGAGCGCTTCCTGCCCGCGCATCGCCGCCGGCGAGGAGATCTGGTGCCGGGCCTGGTCCGACGCCCGGTGCCGGCGGCGATGACCGGCTGCGGCAGTGGCCGGGCCACCCGCGACTCCGACGGGGGACGGCTGGCGCCTGAGCGGTCAGGCGACCTGGGCCAGGGGCGGTGCCTACGCCCACTGGTGCTTCGGGATCTTCCGCACGCGACCCCGACGCCGGGCGCGGACCAGGCGGCCTGACGTCCTTCCTCGTTTCGCTTGGACTCCCCCGGGGTCACCGTGCGGCCGCTTCGCCCGGATCGACGGCGACCCCGGCTTGGCCGAGATCTCTGTTCGACGGCGTCGAGGTACCCGATGACCCAGGTGCTCGGCGACCGAAGGAGCGGGCTGGTCGGTTGCCATGTCGATGGCGGGCCAGCGAACGGCGGCCTCGGCTTGCGCAGCCCGGCGCACCACGCCGACGCGGCGGCGCGGCTCATCCACCTGTTCGATCAACGCGGTGCCCCGACCCCGGCGGCGGATGCCGTGGCACGGGCCTACATCGATGCGCAGGCCTACCAGCTGCACACCTACTGGACGGCCAGCAAGGTGGCCCGGGGAGAGCCGGCGGGTCCCGAGGCCAGCTGCAACGAGATCTTCCGGTCCGGAGACCGACGTGGCCATTCACGAGACCGCCCTGGCACTCCTGGGATCCGACGCCGAACTGCTCGAAGCAGGGTCTCCCGGCGAATGGCTGGACGGCTTCCTCACGGCGCTGGCCGGGCCCATCGACGCAGTGACGAACGCAGATGCAGCGCAACGTCGTGGCCGAACGCCTGCTCGGCTTCGGGGACGGTTGATCGTGGACTTCTCGTTCAGCGACGACCAACTCGCGCTGCGTCGGAACGTGCGCCGGGACGCTGGGCCGCGTCTTCCCGCTCGCCGCTCTGCGCGCGCACGGCGAGGCCACGCCGGCACAACGATCGACTCATGGCGGCCGGACGCTGGGCCGCGCTGGCCGCCCTGGGTGCACCGGGCATGCTGGTACCCGAACCCGACGATGGACTCGGTCTGAGCGACGTCGATCTGGTGGGCGTCTTCGAAGAAGCGGGCTGGTCGGCGTTGCCTGAACCGCTGCTCGAGACCGCCGGCCTGGCCGCGCCCCTCCTGGCCGCCCTGCTGCCCGCGCCGGCGGCGGCCGACGCGTTGCGGGCGCTGCTGAAGGGCAACGCCCCGCTCGCCGTGGGCGGCATCGACATCGGACCAGCCGGTCCGTCGTCGCCGACCACGGTTTCCGCCGACGGCATGTTGCGCACGCCGCGTGTGGTCGGGGCGCGCGACGCCGCCATCTTCCTCCTGGCCGTCCGCGACCCGGACTCGGGCTGGCAGTTGCATGCCGTCCCCTCCGGAGCCTGCACCACCCACGCCACGCCTGCGCTCGATCCGACCCGTGATCTCGCCGTCGTGCACTGGCCGCTGTCGGCCGAAACCCTGCTGGCCTACGGGGTCGCAGCCGAAGCCAGCGTGGGTCTTCATGGCCGATCGCGGCGCAGCCGGCTCTGCCGCGCTCTTGAACGGGCTGGCCGATCGGATGATCACGTTGGCCGTCGACGACGCCAAGGAGCGTCACCGGTCCGGCGATCCCGTCGGGAACTTCGAGGCCGTGAAGCACCTCCTGGCCGACGCCAGGGTCAAGCTCGAATTGTCACGCCCGGCGACGTATCGCGCCGCCTGGGCTCTCGCCGACCGCACAGCCGACGGTGTCCCATGACGCGTCGATGGCCAAAGCCCTGGCGTCGGATGTCGCCGACCATGGCGGCCCGGGTCGCGCTCCAGGTCTACGGCGCACTGGGCTCCACCTGGCAGTGCGATCTCCACTTCTTCGTGCAGACGGGCATGGGCGCTCTCCAAGGCCTGGGGTGACGCCGCCACGCACCGGCAGCTCGTCCTGGCCCAGGCCCGGCGGCCGACGGATCTGAACCCTGGGCCGTCACGGCACGCCATGTCCGATTCCCGCCAGTAATCGGCGCCACCCGCGTGGCAGCATGCTGGGGTGATCGAAGACCCGGAACGCTGTTACCAAGCGGCGCGCAGCAAGGACGCCCGCTTCGACGGCGTGTTCTTCGTCGGCGTGACGTCGACCGGCATCTACTGTCGCCCCAGCTGCCCGGCGCGCACCCCGAAGCGGGAGAATGTCCGCTTCTACCCTTCAGCGGCCGCGGCACAGCAGGCCGGCTTCCGTGCCTGTCGCCGCTGCCGTCCGGACGCCACGCCCGGCTCGCCGGAATGGAACACCCGGGCCGACGTCGTGGCGCGGGCCATGCGGCTCCTCCGGGACGGCACCGTCGACCGTGAAGGCGTCGAGGGACTTGCCCATCGCCTCGGATACAGCGTGCGGCAATTGCACCGTCTTGTGACAGCTGAGCTCGGCACCGGACCGCTGGCCATCGCCCGGGCCCAACGGGCACAGACGGCGCGGATCCTGCTCGAGACGACCACGCTTCCTATCGCGCACGTCGCGTTCGCTGCAGGATTCTCCAGCGTCCGCCAGTGCAACGAGACCCTGCAGCAGATCTTCGCCGATACACCCAGGGGACTGCGCAACCGCGTGTCCAGAGCGAATGTGCGCCGCCGCGTGGAGCAGGGATCCGATGGTGGCACGCAGGCGATCCGGTTGCGGCTGCCGTGTCGACGCCCTTTCAGCCCCGCAGTCGGTGCTCGGCTTCCTCGGGGCACGCGCCGTCGCCCGGTATCGAAGCGGTCGAGGGGTCCGTGTACCGCCGTAGCATGCGCCTTCCCCATGGCTACGCCGTCGTGGCGCTCACGGCGGCCGATGGTTGCGGCAGCGGGCCGATGTTCGTCGAGGCGGACCTCCACCTTTCAGACCTGCGCGACCTCACGTCCGCCGTTGCGCGCTGCCGCCAACTCCTGGACCTCGACGCGGACCCGGTGGCCATCGTCGAGGCGCTCGAGCAGGACCGATGCATGGGTCCGCTGGTGTCGGCCCACCCGGGCCGGCGGGTACCGGGTTCGGTCGACGGATTCGAGCTCGCGGTACGCGCCATCATCGGACAACAGGTCTCCGTGGCCGGTGCGCGCACGATTGCCGGGCGGCTGGTGACCGCGGCGGGCGAGGCGCTCCCCGAACCCATCGGGGGGATCACCCACCTCTTCCCCACTCCCGAAGCGCTGATTGCACTGTCGCATGAAGACCCTGCGACCTTCTCCATGCCCAGCGGACGCCGTCGCGCGCTGGTCGCACTGGCCGAAGCCGTCGCGGCCGGCGCCGTCGTCATCGGCCCCGGATCGGATCCTTCCGGGTTACGGGCCTCTCTGGTGGCTCTGCCGGGTATCGGACCGTGGACCGCCGAGTACGTCGCTCTGCGCGCCCTGCGCGATCCGGATGCCTTCATGCCGACCGACCTCGGTGTGCGGAGGGCGGCGCATGCGCTGGGAATCCCTGACGACCCCGCCCGACTGCTCCTGCACGCGGAGGCGTGGCGTCCATGGCGCAGCTACGCCATGGTCCACATGTGGGCAACGCTGAAGCCCTTGCAAACACAGAGAGGACGTGACGCCGCATGACACCGGCGACTTACACCATGCCCGTGGAGAGCCCGGTGGGACGACTCGTCCTGGAGAGCGACGGGGTCGCGCTCGATCGGGATCCGGCTGCCCGACGCGACGGGAGCCTTCGAAGCCGGCGGGCACGACGCACCGCCGGTGGTGAAGGACGCCGCCAACCAGCTCGAGGAGTACTTCGCCGGGGAGCGGACGACGTTCGATATCCCGATGGAGCCCGCCGGCACCACGTTCCAAAAGGAGGTGTGGGCCGAGCTCTCGAAGATCCCCTACGGCGAGACAATCAGTTACGGCGAGCTGGCCCGGCGGGTCGGCCGGCCCAAGGGTCCCCGGGCCGTGGGGCAAGCCAACGGGAAAAATCCCATCCCGATCATCGTGCCCTGCCACCGCGTCCTCGCGGCCAACGGGCTGGGCGGGTACGCCGGCGGGTTGGCCATGAAGCGCGCATTGCTCGCCGTCGAGGGCGTGACCAGCTGAAGACACCATGGCCCCGGCATTTGCCGGCCGAGGCCTACGTTCCGTCTCTCGCCCATAAGCTGTAGGGCGATGTTTTTCACAGTCGCCCTCGACGTTCTCATCGCTCTCTATATCCTGAGCCGGCAACGGAGGATCCGCGTCGTGCCGCACGTGCTCAGCCTGCGTTTTCCCATTGTGGTGGGTGTTCTGGGGCTGATCAACCTCCTGAGCTTCAGCGACACGCATCACCCCTCGCGGAGCAACTACTTCTGGGTGCTGGCCACGCTCGTCGTGGGCGCACTGCTTTTGGGTGCCGTCCGGGCGCTCACCGTGAGGATCTGGACGTCCAATAGTTGGATCGTCCGCCAGGGAACATGGCTCACGATGGCCTTGTGGGTGCTCTCGCTGGCCTTGCACTTCGTCGCCGGCGCGGGTGCCGGCAATCTCGAAGCATCCAGTTTCCTGCTGTATCTCGGCGTGACCTACGGCGTGCAGAACTACGTGGTCCATCGGCGCGCCATGCCCATGTGGGAGGCGCTGGGTCCCGAGGCCGGACAGAGGCTGCACGTCAACTTCGGCCAGGGGCCGGGCGGTGCGGGTGCCTTCTTCGCCACCTTCCGCGGTGACGGTCAGGGCTTCGGCCCGGGCTTCGGCCAGGCGTACTCGCCGCAGAACGACCCGACCATCATCGATGTGGAAGTCGTCGAAGACGACGAGGACCCGCCTCAGCTTCGTTGACGTGCGCCTCTGTCGCACCGTGCCGTCTCCTACACTCGGGCCCCATGTCGACGCCCCGCAGATTCAGTCAAGTGCCGTACCAGGGACCGCCCGGCTCCACGGAGCTGTACCTGGTGCGCCACGGTGCGTCGGCCGACGCCATCGAGGGGGAGGAATTCGAACTGGTCGAAGGCCAGGGCGATCCACCCCTCTCGGCCATCGGGCGGGAACAGGCCGAATTGGTGGGCGAACGGTTGTCGCGCCTGACGTTCGACGCGCTCTACGTCACGACGCTACGGCGTACGGTGGAAACCGCCGCCCCGCTCGTCCGGCTGACCGGCCTCACCCCGCAGGTCGAACCCGATCTGCGCGAGGTCTTCATGGGGGCTTGGGAGGGCGGCCAGTTCCGCCAGAAGGTGGCGGACGCCGACCCGGTGGCCGTGCGGATGCTGACCGAAGAACGCTGGGACGTGGTGCCCGGCGCCGAGGCAACTGCGGATTTCTCCACCCGCATTCGAGGGGCGATCGAACGGATCGCCACGGCGCACCCCGGCGCGCGGGTCGTCGCGTTCTCCCATGGCGCGGCCATCGGTGAGGCTCTGGCGCAGGCCACCGGGTCGCGGCCCTTTGCCTTCTTGATGTCGGACAACACGGCGATCGCCCGGCTGGTCCTGACGCCGGAACGATGGATCCTCCGCGGTTTCAACGACACGGCCCACCTTCCGTCGTAACCGGACCGGGGGAAGGCGGGTCAGCTGTGTTCGGCGAGCTCCAGGAGAGTCGACGCTGATGACATCGGTGATCTCGCTGCCGACCAGTTCGTCGCGCTCGAGGAGCGCGTCGCGCAGAGCTTCGACCACGGCCGCGTGCTCCGAGACGATCGCCATCGCCGCATCACGGGAAGACGTGAGCAGGGCGTCGAGCTCGGCTGCGCGCGTTCTTGTCGGCCAGGACCTTCTCCACCAAACCGCCGCTGAAGAGGCCGTTCCCCGCCGCCGCGATGGAGATCAACGACTCCCCCATGCCGCAGGCCCCGATCATCTGCGCACCCAGGGTGGTCGCCGCCGACAGGTCGCCGGCCGGACCCGTCGACACTTCGTCGAACCAGCGTTCCTCCGCCACGAGTCCACCCATGCTGATCTGCAACAAGACGTTCATTTCGTCGCGGCGCTGCGTGAACCGCTCCTCTGTATCCGAGTGCTGCAACAGGCCCAGCGAGTCACGGCGCTTGACGATGGAGAGAACGTCCAACTGGCGACTCCGTCCCAGGAAGTACGCGACCGTTGCGTGTCCCGCCTCGTGGGTCGCCACCCGTTCCCGCTCCTCGGGGGTGTAGATCGACGGCGTCCGTCACGCCGAGCTCCACGAGCATTTTCGCTTCGGCCACGTCCGGCATCGTCATGGCGGTGCGACCATGTGTCAGTGCGATGACCAACGCCTCGTCCAGCAGGCGCTCCAAGCCGGCCGGCGAATATCCCGACGTCATGCCCGCGACACGATCGACCGCATCGTGCTCGTCGAGGTCATCGCCGTGTGCTTTCTTCCCCAAGTAGTACGCCACGATGTCGGCTCTGGCCGAACGACCGGGGAGCCCGAAGTAGATGGACCGGTCGAAGCGCCCGGGGCGGACCAGCGCGGGATCGAGATCATCCTTGCGGTTGGTTGCCCCGACGACCAGCACGTTGGCGGGCACGAGCGACCGCTTCTTCAGATGCTTGCCCTCGGGGAAGGTAGCGGTTGATGATGTCGATCCAGGCGTTCTGCATCCGCTGACCACGCGAAGGAGTGTCGAATGACTGCAACTGCACCAGAAGCTCGTTCACCACGCCGGTGATGCCTTCGCTGGAGCCGTTTCCCTGTCCGCGACGTGATCCTCCGATGGCATCGATCTCTTCGATGAACCCGATGGCGCCGCCTTCGGTCTGCGCATATTTGCGCAAGCGTTTGAAGAAGGAACGGATCTTGCGATTGGTCTGCCCGAAGTACATGGATTGGAAGGCCGAAGCCGAAACGAACAGGAACGGCACCTGCGCCTCTTTGGCCATGGCCTTGGCGACGAACGTCTTGCCGGTGCCGGGAGGTCCTTCGAAGAGGACGCCCCGGCGTGACGAGCCACCCATTGCGTCGCGGAACGTCTGATGGGAGAGAAAGAGGTTGACCGACCGGACAACTTCAGCCTTGATCCCGTCGATCCCCACGACGTCGTCGAGTCCGACCTCGGTCTCACCGGGCCGGATCAGTACGTGGGGCGAGCGGCCGGCCCCGACGAACGGGGCGATCATGACGACCCCGAGCAGCACGATGATGGCCAGCGCGGGAAGCCAGCGGTCCAGCGACGAGGGGACGGATAACGAAGGAAAGAGCCCGTGTCCGCCGATCAGGCGGAGCACCATCCACCCCAGCACGACGCAGAGAACGGCGAGCAGACGGCGGAGCCGCTTTTCACGCCGACGATCCTGTGCCCGCGAAACATCCGCATTGGCCAGGATGGATCCTCCGACCGCCCCGACCAGGGCGTGGGCCGATACCGTCTCACCCGATTGACCGCGGTCCGGAGTTGCGCGACCACGTTCACCTGCGCGTCGGGCTGCCCCGAAATCTCTGGTCTTCCCTCATGTCATGGAGGTTAGTGACGCGGATGCGCCACGCACGAGGGGCGAAAGACCCTAATTTTTCAGGCTCTATCTGGCCCTTTCCTGGCGCACGTTGCCGTCGTATCCAGCGAATTCATCGGCCGACCGTACCCACACGGGAAGGAATATCTCCGTGCCGTCTGGGCCCGCGGCGTCTGCTGAACACGGCGCGCACCGGCTCACCGATGACGATCGTGGCCGGATCGATCCCGTTGATTGCGCCGTCCGGCCCGGTGACCAGATTCCCCACCATGCGCAACGCCGGCCCCTCGTCCAACGTCACCGTGATCACCGGGTAGGGAGCAAACGGCGCGTAGGCCGGCAGGAGCGGTGGGTGACAGACCACGAACGACCAGATCGTTCCGGTGCCCGACACCCGCTTGCCAGTGGCGCGCCGGTCGATTGGCAGTGTGGGCACATGACCCGCGGAGGGAACCGCAGGATCCCGCACGAGCCGCACGCCTGGAGGCGCAGTTCCCCTCGGGCGGTGCCCTCCCAGAATCCCTCCGACTCCTCGTCGACGCGCGGCATGAGGAACCCCACTGCACCGATCGGTCCCGCGCTCTGTCGCCATTCCCCCAGTCTGGTGTGCCGCGTCGGGATACGTCGACACCGCACTGCTGGCGGCGTCCGGCCCCGGACACCAAGATGTGCCGCAATGGACCAGTTCCCCCACACCCCGATTCCCCGCCACGGTCTGGCGCGCGAAGAAGTGCTGGCGCAGTTGCTGGCCATGAAACAGGACGACCAGGATTGGCGGGGCGGCCGCGTCTTCAGCCTGGTGTACTCCGCCGGGGACGAGGTGCACGAGCTCCTCCAAGATGCGTTATCGCTCTACAGTGCCGAAAACGGTCTGAATGTGCTTGCCTTCCCCAGCATCGGCATCATGCAACACGACATCGTGCAGAACACAGCCACATTGCTCGGCGCGGACGACCCGGCGAGCGGCGGGGCCGTCGAGGGATACCTCACATCGGGCGGCACGGAAAGCCTCCTGCAAGCGGTCAAGACGGCCAGGGACGTGGCGCGCCACGAACGGGGGATCGCGCACCCCCGAATCGTTGCGGCCGAGAGCGCGCATGCGGCCTTCACCAAGGCCGCGGACTATTTCGATGTCGAACTGATCCGGGTGCCCGTCGGCCCGGATTTTCGGGTCGACATCGATGCATTCGGCCGCGGCGTGCACGGACGCGACGATCATGGTGATCGGCTCGGCACCGACCTACCCGCACGGGGTGGTCGACCCGATCGCCGACATTGCGGCATTGGCGCAGGAACGGGGGATCCTGTGCCACGTCGACGCGTGTATGGGGGGATTCCTGCTGCCTTTCCTCACCGAACTCGGACGCTTTTCCGAGCCGTTCGATTTCCGCCTTCCCGGTGTCACGTCGATGTCCGCCGATGTCCACAAGTACGGGTACGCGTCCAAAGGCGTATCCGTGGTCCTCTACCGGACGCACGAGTTGGCCCGGCATCAGATCTTCGCGACGAGCGATTGGCTCGGCGGCTTCTACGCGTCGACAGCGATGGCGGGCACACGACCGGCAGGTCCGATAGCGGCGGCCTGGGCCGCGCTGATGCACATCGGCCTCGACGGCTACCTGGAGCTCACCCGCACCGCACACGACGCCGCGCGGGCGCTCCGGGTCGGCATCGAGTCCATCGCCCGCCTCGAGGTGCGCGGCGACCCGCCGGCCACCGTCATGGCGTTCGGCGCGCGCGACCCGTCGTTGGACATCTTCGCCGTAGGAGAGAGGCTCGCGGCGGACGGCTGGTACCTCGACCGGCAGAACCGGCCGGATTCGCTCCATGCCACGGTGCATGCAGGCAGTGCCGCCAGCGTGCCCTACCTGGTCCGCGATCTGCGGCACGCCGTCACGTCGGCGGGAGAGACCCGGGCCGCCGACCGCTCGACCACCTACGGGCGGAGCGGCTGACGATCCGCGTGCGGCGTGCCCGCGGCGGGAAGTCGCTCAGCTGGTGAGGAAGGTCGTGATGGCCTGCGCGATGGCGGCCGCAGCCGACTGCTGGTAAGCCGGTGTGATCAGCAGCGCGGCATCGGTGGCATTGCGCATATTGCCGGTCTCGATGAGGACCTTGGGAACCGTCGTGAGGTTGAGCCCGGCCAGGTCGTCGCGCGGCTGCAATCCATCGACCCCGTCGTAGTCACTGACGGGCATGCCCGTGACCGCTCGGAACGTGGTGCGCAGGAGGGCGGCAAAGGAATCCGAGGACGCGATGACGGCGTTGTTGGGGCCGTCCGCCACAGGCTCGAGCACCGCGAATCCCCGGCCGTCGGCTGGGCCGCCATCGGCGTGGATGTCGACCGCGACGTCGGCATGGGCGTTGTTGATGATGGCCGCGCGCGTGGTCACGCACGGGCCGATCCCGGAATTGTTCGGTCGTGTCATCACCACCTCCGCCCCTTCGGCGACCAGGTCCGCCTGCAGGTACGTCGCCACGTTGAAGTTGAATTGGGCCTCCGTGTACCCACTGTCCGTCGCCGTCCCCGTCGTGTCGCAGGCCTCGTCCTCCTGCCCGTTCCAGACCGGCTGATCGATGATCTGGGGGGCGGTGTAGTTCAATCCGTTGTGGCCCGGGTCGATGCCGACGACCCTTCCGGCCAGAGGCAGTTGCTGGGTCCCGAAGGCGAGCCAGTAGCCGCCACCGCCCGGTACCGCCGCCATGCCCACGGCCGGGGCGGTCAACTGGGTCGCACCTTCGGAGCCGTAGAAGGCGGCGTCGCCGAAGGTGAAGATGCCGCCGTCGGACGCCACCAGCCAGTAGCCCTTCCCGTCGGGGGTGGCCGCCATGCCGACGATCGGTTTGTTGAGGGTGAGCGCACCGGTCGAGCCGTAGAAGGCGGCGTCGCCGAAGGTGAAGATGCCGCCGTCGGACGCCACCAACCAGTAGCCCTTCCCGTCGGGGGTGGCCGCCATGCCGACGATCGGTTTGTTGAGGGTGAGCGCACCGGTCGAGCCGTAGAAGGCGGCGTCGCCGAAGGTGAAGATGCCGCCGTCGGACGCCACCAACCAGTAGCCCTTCCCGTCGGGGGTGGCCGCCATGCCGACGATCGGCTTGTTGAGGGTGAGCGCACCGGTCGAGCCGTAGAAGGCGGCGTCGCCGAAGGTGAAGATGCCGCCGTCGGACGCCACCAACCAGTAGCCCTTCCCGTCGGGGGTGGCCGCCATGCCGACGATCGGCTTGTTGAGGGTGAGCGCACCGGTCGAGCCGTAGAAGGCGGCGTCGCCGAAGGTGAAGATGCCGCCGTCGGACGCCACCAACCAGTAGCCCTTCCCGTCGGGGGTGGCCGCCATGCCGACCAGAGGCGTCTTCTGGCTCGGCAGCGTATTGGGGCCAAGGGAGGCGCTGCCGAAGGGAACCACCGAATCGGGGGCCGACGCCAGATCTCCGATATGGGGTGCTCGCACCGATACGGTCGTGACCGATGCGCTCGAGGTTGACCGGGTCGAGGCCCAGGAAAGCGTGAGCATCGCGAGGATCAACAGGGCTGCGACGGAGAGCAGGCAGGCGGACCGCCAACCTCGGGACCTTCTGACTGACGTGATGATCCACTTTACCCAGGCAGGCCGGGCGCGGCCGGATCCGTTCCTCCTACGAGGTGGTCAACCCTCCGTCGACGGAGAGTGCAGCACCTGTGACACCGCTGGCTTCGGCCTCACAGAGCCAGGCGATGAGCGCCGCCGGCTCGTCGGGAACCAAAAGGCGCTCCACCAGCTGTTGCTGGGCGAATACCTCGGCGGACGGCAGGTCGTAGACGGCCGCCGAGGCATCGAGAATCGGTGTGCGGGTCGAGCCCGGGCACACGGCATTGGCCGTGATGCCCGTGCCCGCCAGATCGGCCGCCAAGGATTTCATCAGTCCGATGACCGCATGCTTGGACGCGCTGTACCCACTCAGGCGGCGTAGCCCCAACAGGCCGGCTGCAGACGCCACCGCGACCACCCGCCCCTGTCGCGGCGGTGGTGCATCGAGCAGGACCGGTACGGCGGCGGCGGCCAGATGGCGCACCCCGTGCACGTTGATGTCGAATTGCACATTCCATTGGGCGTCGCCGACCTCCCACAGAGGAACGCCACCGGCGACCACTCCCGCCACGGCGATGGCGGCATCGAGACCACCGAAGACGGTGACGGCGGCATCGACAGCGGCCTGCATGTCGGACCGGCTCCGCACGTCCCCCACCATCGTGTGCACTTGGTCGCCGTGGCGGTCCGCCAGAACGGCCAGATCGGCGGGGGTGGCCAAGGAGTAGTCGAGGCTCGGATCGTCAGCGCACAGGTCGACGGCGACAACGCGCCAACCCTTGCCGACCAGTCGGTCCACCGTCGCGGCGCCGATCCCGCGCGCGGCCCCGGTCAGAACGGCGATCCGGCTCATGCCGGCACCGCGCCGTCGGGCCATCGCGCCGAAACGGCTGCGGCCAGATCGTCGGTCATGGCGGCGAGGAACAACGCACCCTCGTCGGCATTTGCTCCCTGTGGGTCTCCCAGCACGCCGTTGGACGATATCGGCCGCACCCCCTCAGCACGCAACCGGGGCATGAGCACCTCGAGGGGAACGGTGCAGCCGGCCTCGGCGAGCTCCAGGCGCACGGCGCCCGGATCGATGGCCAGCATCAGCGATGTCTCGGTCCTTCCGGCATGGGCGTCGCCGCCGGGCACGGTCGCGGTCCAGATCAACGCCGCCTCGCCGTCGCGCCCGGCAGCGCTCCGCCGACCAACGACAGCGCCTGATGGTTCCCCCCGTGGGCGGAAATGAGGACCACGCCCAAAAACGACTCCCGTGCGGAGCGGATCAGCTCGATCAGGACGTCGGCCAACACCGCATGGTTGATGAGCAAGGTCCCCGGAAACCCGGCGTGCTCGCCGCTGGCGCCGTAGGCCACCGGCGGCGCCACCATGATGTCGCTCCTGGCCCTCGAGAGCCGCCGCCCCAGTTCCACCGCGATGCGGGTATCGGTGTCGAGGGGTAGGTGGGGCCCGTGCTGTTCGAGCGAGCCGATCGGCAGCGCCAACAAGCTGCGCTCTCCCGCTGGCCGCGACATCAGGCCAGGTCGCGCCGCCGAGCTCCACCGTCGACGCGCCCGCCCGCGCTAGGCGCGCGCTGACGTCCGGAAATGGACCCGCGTGGGCACCGGGATGGGCGTCCCGTGCACGTCGACCTTGGAGTGCCCGATGGCCGCACCCGGCAGCGCCGTCGCATCGCGCGCGGCCAGTGCCTCTTCGCCGTGGCCGAACACACACTCGGGATCGGGCCCGTCGAGCGGGATGCCGGTGAAGAACTTGGCCGCCATGCAGCCACCCTGGCAGGCGTCGTAGGACCCGCACGATGCGCATGCCCCCGCACTCTGCGGCTCGCGCAGTGACCCGAAGAGATCCGACTCGCGCCACACACCGGCGAAGCCGCCCTCGCTCGCGCACGTTGCCGGCCAGGAACTCCTTGTCGATGACGAACGGGCAGGCGTAGACGTCCCCGACCGGGTCGATCAGGCACACCACCCTTCCCGCACCACACAGGTTGAGACCGTCGAGGGGCTGCCCCGAGGGCCGAAAGATGGAAGAAGGAGTCGCCGGTCAGGACATCGGGACGCTCCAAGAGCCAGTGGTAGAGCATCCGTTGCTGTGCGGCCGTCGGATGGAGCGCATCCCACGTCTCGACGCCACGACCCGAGGGCCGGAAGCGTGTCAAGCGCAGTTGGGCGCCGTAGCTCTCGGCGATGGCGGCGAACTCGTCGAGCTGCGTGACATTCTCCCTCGTCACCACCACGCTGATCTTGAACTGGCCGAAATTGGCGGCGGCGAGGTTGTCCATGGCGGTCCGCGCCGCAGCGAAGGATCCCTCGCCGCGCACGGCATCGTTGGTCGAGGCCAGAGCGCCGTCGATGCTGATCTGCACGTCGACGTAGTCCATGCCGGCCAGACGGCGCGCCCGCTCCGCGGTGAGTCTGGTCCCGTTCGTCGAGAACTTCACGCCGACCTTGTTCTCGACGGCGTAGCCGACCAGGTCGAAGAAGTCCGGGCGCAGCATCGGCTCGCCCCCGCCGATATTGACGTAGAAGACCTTCATGGCGGCCAGCTCGTCCACGATGTGACGGGCTTCGGCCGGCGACAGCTCCATCGGGTCGCGGCGACCCGACGAGCTCAGGCAGTGCACGCACGCCAGATTGCAGGCGTAGGTCAGCTCCCAGGTCAGGCAGATCGGTGCTTCGAGGCCCTGGGTGAACCGCTGGCGCAGCGGCATGATCTCGGTGGGCGCATCAACGGACATCGATAACCTCCGAAGCGGCCAGGCGTGCGAGCGCACGGCGGTAGGTGGGTCGTTCAGGTGCTGGGATCAAGCGCGTCGATCGCCGACGCTGCGCTGTCGTACTGATCCAACGCAGTGACCAATTCGACGAGGCGGCGCGACTTCAGGAACATCAGACGGCGCGTCCCGAAGTGATACGCGAGCGCGCCGAACGACTCGTCACGCAAGGCGATCTGGGGATGCACCCGCCATGGTTTGTCAGACGCAAAGGCCAGAGCGGCCCTGCCGGTCCGCTCTTCGGTCACGCTCAATAGACGCCGCACATCCCATCGATCGAGACCTCCTCGACCAGGAGCTCGTCGACCTCATCGTCGGCTGGTGTTTCGACATCCTGCACTTCAACGTTCTCAGACAGCACCCTGGCCTCCTTCGTGTCGCCACGATCCTATCGCTTAGGGGCAATGCCTCCGGGTTCCTGTCAAGATTGCGCCGTGCGCCCCCCCAACTGGGAAAACGGAGAAGGCCCTACTCCCGTTCGATCCGCACCACCCGGCCGGACGACGCCGTCTCCCGGCCGCAGTTCGGACTCTCGCGTGACCCCGGGACGATCGCCCTGGACCGGGGCCGGGTCCTCATGGGCGGAAGTCCGCTCCGGCTCTTACGGCTCACGGAACGGGCCAGCTCCCTCGTCCGCGGGTGGGAATCCGGCGCACCGGTGGGCGCACCGAAAGGCCGAGCAGATCCTGGCCCGGCGACTCGTCTCCTCCGGCGTCTTCCTTCCCCGACCCGGTCCCACGCTCCTTTCGGCCAGCGGATGTCACGGTGGTGATTCCCGGTCCGGGACCGCCCGGAGCTCCTCGAACGGGTCCTGACCGCCCTCAACGGCATGCGCTGCCTCGTCGTCGACGATGCCTCGGCAGACCCCGGACGCACACGAGAGATCGTCGATCGCGCCGGGGGCCGGTTCCTCGCGCTGGCCACCAACGCAGGGCCCGGCGGCGGCCCGCAACGCCGGACTGGGCCAGGTCACGACGCCCCTCGTCGCCTTCGTCGACTCCGACTGCGTGCCCGACCCGGACTGGCTCGAGCCGCTGCTGGGACACTTCGACGACCCGATGGTCGCCGCCGTCGCCCCACGGATCGTGCCCTTCCCGGTGGTCCCCGCCACGGCTCTGTCCCGCTACGAGGCGGCCCGCTCCTCGTTGGACCGGGGGGGCTCGGGGGGGCTGGTCCGACCGCTGAGCCGGATCCCCTACGTGCCGAGTGCCGACCCTCCTCGTCCGCCGTGACGGTGGCCGGGTAGCCACCTTTTCGACCCCCGGCTGCGAGGCGGCGAAGACGTCGACCTGGTCTGGCGCCTGGTCGATGCCGGCTGGGACGTGCGGTACGAACCGGCGTCGATCGTGCAGCACGACGGACCGGCGCACGTGGGTCCCTGGCTGGGTCGACGCGCCTTCTACGGCACGACCGCGGGACCTCTGGCCCGCCGCCACCCGGCATCGCTCGTACCCCTTCAGGCCTCCGCCTGGTCAGCCGGCGTGTGGGCACTGGCCAGCGCCCGCCGGCCCATCCTGGCGGCGGGGCTCCTGGCCGCGTCCGTCGGCGTGCTGGCCCGACGCTTCGAGGGATTGGTCGAGAAACCGATCCCGGTGGCGGCGAAGATTGCCGGCGCCGGTACCCTCAGGGCGGCCCTGCCTGCGCTGCACGGCCTCACCCGGGCCTGGTCCCCGGTCCTGGTACTCGGTTTGTGCTGTCCTCGCACCCGGCGCGCCGCCGCCGCTGGCCCTCGTCGCTCCTGCTCTTCGGCGACTGGCGGACCGACCGGACCGACCTCGACCCGCTGCGCTACACCGCACTGCACGTGGCCGACGACCTCGCCTACGGCTTCGGTGTCTGGCGGGGCTGCGTGACGGCGCGGACCCTTGCGCCGCTCCGCCCGCGCCTCGTGTTCAGGGCCCACGTCTGGTCCACCACATCGTTGCGCACACAACTCAGGCTCCCCGGGGGAGAAGGCCTCCCGGGAGGATCGACGCCGCGCGGGGCCTAATGTCTCGGGATCACGCAGCGAAGTCAGGCCTGCCCGCGGGACAGACCAGAAGCTTCACGAGAGGGTCGCTATGAGCAACGAATGGTTCGAGACGGTTCTGGAGGCCCAGCGCCGCGCGAAGAAGCGCCTGCCCAAGTCCGTGTATGCCGCGCTGGTGGCCGGCTCCGAAAAGGGCATCACGGTCGAGGACAACATCGCCGCCTACGGCGAGTTGGGTTTCGCTCCCCACGTGGCGGGATCGCCGGCGAGCCGGGACCTGTCCACCACGGTCATGGGTCAGAGCATCTCGTTCCCGGTGCTGATCTCGCCGACCGGCGTACAGGCGGTGCACCCCGACGGCGAGGTCGCCGTCGCCCGGGCCGCGGCCGCCCGGGGAACGGCCATGGGTCTGAGCTCGTTCGCCAGCAAGCCGGTGGAAGACGTGGTGGCGGCCAATCCGCAGACCTTCTTCCAGGTCTACTGGGTCGGTACCCGCGACGACGTCCTCGAGCGGATCGAGCGCGCCCGTGCCGCCGGGGCAGTCGGGTTGATCGCCACATTGGATTGGTCGTTCTCCCACGGACGCGACTGGGGCAGCCCGGTCATTCCCGAGACGCTCGATCTCAAGTCGATGGCACGCTTCGCGCCCGAGGCACTGTCACGTCCGCGGTGGTTGTACGACTTCGCCAAGTCCGGGCAGTTACCCGATCTCACGGCACCCAACATGGGGAAGAAAGGGGAGACAGGTCCCACCTTCTTCGGTGCCTACGGAGCCTGGATGCAGACACCACCGCCGAGTTGGGAGGACGTGGCCTGGCTGCGCCAGCAATGGGAAGGGGCGTTCATGCTCAAGGGCGTCTCGCGCATCGACGATGCGAAGCGGGCGGTGGATGCCGGCGTCACCGCGATCTCCGTGTCCAATCACGGCGGGAACAACCTTGACGGCACGCCCGCCACCATCCGTGCCCTGCAGCCGATCGCGCAGACCGTCGGCGATCAGGTCGAGGTGCTGCTCGACGGGGGGATCCGGCGAGGTAGCGACGTGGTCAAGGCGCTCGCCCTCGGGGCCCGGTCGGTCATGATCGGCCGGGCGTACCTCTGGGGCCTGGCCGCCAACGGGCAGGCCGGGGTGGAAAACGTGCTCGACATCCTGCGCAGCGGCATCGAGTCGGCCCTCCTCGGACTTGGACACGCGTCCATCCACGACCTGACGCCGGACGATCTGATCATTCCTCCCGGATTCAGCCGCCGTCTCGGTGCGAATCCGTAAGGAGCCCTCTGCGGCTACGCGTCGAACTTCGACGACACCGCGGATGATCGTGCCCGCGGCCTGGTCGTCGTAGCCCTGCTGCACCTGGTCGAGGGTGTACTCATGCGTGATGATCTCGTCGATCTTGAGCTGACCGTCCTCGTAGAGGTTGAGCAGATTGGGCACCTGTACCCGTGGGCTGGCCGAGCCGAATACGGTTCCCAGAAGTGCCTGGTTGTACATGGCGAGGTTGAAGAGATTCAACTGGACGTCCGTCTGATCGAAGGGCGCGATCGCCGTGACCACGATGCGGGCATCCTTCGACCCGAGAGCGCACGCCGATCCGATGAGTTCGCCCTTGAGCACGCCGGGCGTGAGTATCACGACGTCCGGCGTTGCGCCCTTTGGTCAGCTCGGGCAGCATGAATTGCGCATCGAGGAGCGACGGCGCCGTGTGCGTGGCGCCGATCTCCTTGGCCTTCTCCAGCTTGAAGGGCACCGGGTCCACCGCGATGATGACGCGCGCGCCGGCGATACGTGCCCCTTGGATAGCGCCCGACCCGACGCCGCCGCACCCGACCACGACCACGGTCTCCCCGGGCTTGACCTTGGCCCGGTCCACCGCCGAGCCGAACCCGGTGGAGATCCCGCAGCTGATGAGCGCCGCCGCTTTCATGTTGGCGTACGGCTCGATACGGACCAACGAGTTCTCGTGGCACACCATTTCGTCGGCGAAGGTCCCGAGCTGGCACATCCGGTTCACGTTCGCTCCGTCCAGGTGGTAGCGGTACGTCCCGTCGCTGATCATGCCGCCGGCCAACGTCGTCATCCCGAGGTCGCACAGATTCTGGCGACCCGAAGCGCACCAGTGGCACGTCCCACAGGACGGGATGAACGACACCGCCACGTGATCGCCCAGCGCCGACCTGCGTCACGTTGGTCCCGACCTCGGTCACGATGCCCGATCCTTCGTGTCCGCCGACGACCGGGAACATGGAGGATGCGCCGATCAGTTCGAGCACTTCGGGCGGAGCGCTGATATCACCGCTGCGCAAGTGCTCGTCGGAGTGGCACATGCCGGAGTACACCATCTTCACCCGGACCTCACGGTTGCCCGGAGGGTCGATGTCGACCTCTTCGGTCTTCCATGGCTCGTTCAATCCGGAGCAGACCACCGCACGCGTTCTCATTGCACACCTCTTCGCTCGACAACTCAGGCGTTGTCGCGTCGTCAGTATCGTTCGCTGCCGGGCCCCCGACAATCGCGACGTCCCGCCCATGTCGACTGTAGTGAACAGGCACCGGTTTGCGGACGTGGGCGGGTGGTGGCCGGACGCCGCAGGGCCTGCCGACTAACGTCCGTCCGATGTCCACGGGCCCAACGACGCGCGGCCTGCCTATCGAGATTTCGGGCCTGACCAAGCACTTCGGTTCCGTGCTGGCCGTCGACCACCTCGATTTCACGGTCGAACCGGGACGGGTGACCGGTTTCCTGGGGCCGAACGGCTCGGGCAAGACCACCACGCTGCGGATGCTGCTCGGGCTGGTGGCGCCGAACGCGGGTCGGGCCACCGTCGGAGGTCAGCTCTTTCGGGACTTGCCCAACCCCTCGGGCACAGTCGGGGCGGTGTTGGAGGCGACCAGCTTCCACCCGGCTCGCCGGGCCCGTACCCACTTGCGCATGGTCGCCCGGGCCGGCGGGCACGACGAAGCCCGCGCCGACGTGGTGCTGGACCTGGTCGGCTTGACGGCTGACGCCAAACGCAAGATCGGCGGATTCTCCATGGGCATGCGCCAACGGCTCGAACTGGCGAGCGCACTGGTCGGCGACCCCGACGTGCTGATCCTCGACGAGCCGTCCAACGGACTCGACCCCCAGGGCATCGCATGGCTGCGCGACCTCATGCGCTACCTGGCCGGCGAGGGCCGCACCATCCTCGTGTCGTCGCACCTCCTGGCCGAAATGGCCCAGACCATCGACAACGCCGTCATCGTCTCGCAGGGCAAGCTCCGGGCCCAGGGGACGTTGGAGTCGATCACCTCGGGCATTACCGAGGCCTCCATGCACGCGAGAACACCCGAAGCGGATCGTCTCTGCGCGGTGCTCACCGATGCGAATCGTCCGGTTCCGCCGACTCTCCCAGGAACTGGTGGCCATCGACGGCATGACGCCCGAACAACTCGGACCGCTGCTGGCCAGCAACCAGATCGTGCTCTACGAGCTGACCAACCAGGGCGCCGACCTCGAAGCGATCTTCCTCTCGCCTCACCGCGGGCCTCGGCTTCGGCGAGATGGCGCCGCCGGCATGATCAACGCCATTCGATCCGAGCTCCTCAAAATGCGCACGATGCCCAGCATCTGGGTGTGCTTCGGATTGGCCTTCCCTCTGACTGCGCTGTTCGTGCTGGCGGTCTTCGCCAGCGCCGGAGGTTCCCCCGGCCACACCTTCTCCTTCGTGCAAACGCTCAACGACCGCCGCCAGCTCCTGGGCGCGGGGTATTTCGGGATCACCTTTCTCGCCCCAGTTCTCGGCGTCATCTGCATCACCAGCGAATACCGCCACAAGACGATGACGTCGACCCTCGTCCTCACCCCCCGTCGGGGCCGGGTCCTCGGCGCCAAAATCGTCGTCACCGCATGGTGGTGCCTGTTGGTGGCCCTCCTCTCCCTTGTCACGGCGGCCGCCGTCGGGCTGCCCTGGAATGCCGCGCTAGGGGGTGTCACCTCGCAGGTCACCAGTCAGCTCGGGGCCGTGGTGCCCGGATTGGTCGCCGCCACCATTCTCCTCGGCTTCTTCGGCCTCGGTTTCGGTACGTTGGTGAAGAACCAGGTCGCCGGCATCCTTCTCGCTATCGGCGGGACGTTCATTCTCGAGCCGATACTCGTGCTCCTGGCCCGGGGCATCTTCAACTACGACCTGAATTGGCTTCCATCGTCTGCGGCGGCTTCCTTGGCCGGATCCCTCGCCCGGGGCGGTCTCGGTGGGAACCACGACGCCACATCGCGGCTCTTGTCGTGGTGGCAGGGTGGTCTGATCATGCTGGCGTGGGGCATCGTCCCGTTGGTGCTCGGTTACTTCACCACGGTCCGCCGCGACGTCACGTAGTCAGCGACGCAGTACCTCGCCGGGCCGCGCCGCCAAACCCTCGTCGCTCGGGGCGCCGTCCACCCGGATGGGGACGCCGTTGACCAACGTATGCGTGACGCCGACCGGCGCGTCGGCCGTCAACCGCTCGCCGTGGGCCGGGAAGTCGAAGATCCGCCGCAGCGGCCCGGGGGCGATCGTCTCGGGGTCGAAGACACAGATGTCAGCCGCCTTGCCGACGGTGACCGTTCCCCGGTCGGCCAACCCGTAGACCTTCGCCGGCTCTCCGGTCAACTTGTGGATAGCCCGTTCGAGCGGCATGACCCCACGCCCGCGCACCCAGTTCCCGAGCAGATCGGTAGAGAAGCAGGCGTCGCACAACTGGGAGACGTGCGCCCCCGAGTCCGCCAGTCCGAACAGCACGTTGTCGCGCGGCAGCAGCCACGCGATGCCCTCCTGGTCGTTGTTGGCCAGCACCGACCAGAATCGTGCTTCGAGATCGTCGTCGAGGGAGATGTCGAGCACGACGTCGAGGGGAGAGCAGCCGCGCTCTTCGGCCAACGCGACCACCGGCTTGTCGGTCAGCTCGGGGTGAGACTCCGACGAGGCGACCGCGATGTTGTCCCACTTGACCGGAATAGCTCCCCCGGCCCCGCCCGCCTCGGCCAGCGCCTTCTCGCGCCACGCCGGATCGCGGAACGCCGCGATCCGCTCCTCCTTCGACTTCCCCATCAACGCGGCGAACATCGGGCGCATGTTCAGCGTGAAGGGCTCCAGGAGGTTCATCTGGAAAACCAGCGGGCGACACGACACCTGCGGCCAGACTTCGATGCCCTCGGCCCAGGCTGCGTCATGGTCGGCCATCACCTTCTCGTGATACGGATAGTCCGGCACGGTGAGCAGCGCCGTCCAGGTGAAGGGCCGACCGATCTCGCGCTGGAGCGCGAACACCTCTTCGTGCGAGATCACCCCGCCCGGCAGCAACGCCACGACGCCGCGCGTCCCGCGGCGCAACGGTTGGAGGAGGGCGCGCAGTTCTTCGAGGTCGCCGACGCGTGAGGGCACGGGGCGTCCGCTGTCCCCGCTGTGCGTCGGCGATGCGCTCGACGCGAATCCGATGGCACCGCCTGCCATGGCTTCGGCCACGACCGCCTGCATGCGCGCCATCTCCTCCGGCGTGGCGGCGCGCTCGATAGGCGTCGTCGCCCATGACGTACATGCGCACCGCCGTGTGCCCGACGTAGCACGAGAAGTTCAATGCGGTGCCACGCCGCTCCACCGCATCGAGGTACTGGGTGAAGGTCTCGAACTCGTCCCACGGCACGCCGACCGACAACGTGTCGAAGCTCATGTCCTCGACGTGCTGCAGGGTGCGCCCCAAAAGGGCGACGCCATCGGGCCGCACCGGTGCGATGGAGAATCCGCAGTTGCCCGCCACGACCGTCGTCACGCCGTGAAACGACGACGGCGTCAGCGAAGGGTCCCAGAAGACCTGGGCGTCATAGTGCGTGTGGATATCGATGAACCCGGGCGTGACCACCTGGCCCGTCGCATTCGAGCACACGGGACCCGCTGAGTCCCGTGCCGATGTCGGAAATCTTGCCGTCGGTGACAGCCACGTCGGCCACCTGACCGGGAGACCCCGTCCCGTCGATGACCGTCCCACCCCGAATGACTACGTCAGCGCTCATGACACCATCGTCGCAGCCTTGACGCCTTCGTGCACGCCCGCCGGGTGGTAGGCCGGCAACCGGGGTCGGGTACGGTGGAAGCCGGAGAGGCGGATTTTCTCCCGCGGAGCACGATTTCGGCGCCAGCGACGGCGTGTGACCGAGGTAGCCACACATGGGTTTGGGATTTCCAAGAGGCAGGTCGGCACCCGAGACGGTGGACCGGTTGCAGATATCGGGCGCCATCATGGCGCCGTCGGACGGGCCCTCCCCCGTCGAGTTGGCCGACGCCGGCCACGCCCCTCTCGGCCTGGGCGTCGTCCGGGACCAGTACGTCCACAAGGTACGCAAGACCCCGACGATCCGCATGGTGCCCGGCGCCCTGCGCGTCGAGGGGCGCCTGTTGCAGTTCGCAGTCTCCGACAATGTCGGCGCGCACGGGCCCGACGGGCCCGGCAGCCCGCCGATCTGGGCCGTGAACATCCACGGCTACTTCGCCGGCGGCGGCATGTACTGGCGCGAGAGCGCCCGTCTCGCCGAACAGCTGGGCTGGCGGGTCGTCAATCCCAGCCTCCCCGGCTTCGGGGGGAGCGATCCGCTGGACTGGCACGACGTGTCGATGGAGATACTGGCCAATCAGGTCATGGCGGTCCTCGCCTCACGTCGACGCGGGGCCCGGTCGTGGTGCTCGGCCATTCCATGGGCGGCGCGGTCGCCGTGCAATTCGCCCACGACCACGCACGGCACACGCTGGGGCTGATCTATCGCGACGGCGTGAGCACGCCCGCCTGGAAGGCGCGTCATGGCGTTGTCTCCTCCGTGCTCGCACCCTTCGCTCCCAACATCGCGCCCATGGTCGACCTCGCCACGGCGGCGGTCAGCGACATGCCGGACCTCTTGATCGGCCGGATGTTCTCGACCTTCCGTTCGGTGCTTCCCGAAGTGCGGCGCAACGTCCGCACCGTCGGCCAGACACTCCCCATCGGCAGCCTGCTCATGTCGATCGATCAACGCAGCGAGGTGCGCGCACTCGTGGCCCAGCAGATCCCGATCCTCAACGAATGGGGCTGTTTCGACCGCATCACGCCGGCGGCGGTGGCAACGGAATTCGCCGACGTCGCCCGCGCGCCGGTGCAATGGGTACCCGGCGGGCACAGTTGGATGCTGGCCCGCCCGCAGGGCCAGTCCGACGTACTCCTCCACCTGGCTACCGGCAAGGAGTTCATGGCCAATGTCGAGACGCGCTGGCGCCAGTTCACTGCACGCGACCACACGTTGCGCGCCGTCAATTAGCCGCACCCTTCTCGCGAGGGAGCTGCAACGCACATGGCCTCGCCGTCGCAGGTGGGCCGGTGATCGCCCGTCTGCTCGATCCCCTCCTCAACCTCCACGGCTGGGAGGCCTACTCGCTGGTCGGGGCGCTCGTCTTCGCCGAGGCCTCCATCCTGCTCGGCTTCTTCTTTCCCGGCGAGACGGCGGTCATCATCGGCGGCGTGGCCGCCTCCCGGGGCAACATCAACATCGTCGTCCTCATCGTGATCGTCGTGACCTGCGCCATCGCCGGTGATTCCGTCGGCTACCTGGTCGGCGACAAGTGGGGGCGACGTCTGATTCAGACCTCGTTCCTACGCAAACGACAACGCGTCCTCATCGCCGTGTTCGCCCAGCTGAATCGGCGCGGCGCCATCGTGGTCTTCTTGTCCCGTTTCACCGCGTTCCTGCGGGCCGTCGTCCCGGGACTGGCCGGAATCTCCTCCATGCCCTACCGGGTCTTCTTCCCGGCCAACGCGGCCGGTGGCCTCGTATGGGGAACAGCTTTCTGCCTCCTCGGCTACTTCCTCGGCCACGCCTACACCCGGGTGGAGCATGCCTCGGGTATCGCGTCCGACATCCTCCTCGGTCTGATCGCCCTCGTCATCGTCGTGCTGACCATCCGTCGCCGGCGGCGGGAGAAGGCCGAGCAGAGCGGCGGCGTCGAGGTGCCCCGCGGCGGACAGCCTCTGGAAGGCCGACGGGGGCCCCGACGGGACCAGCTCGTCCTCTATCCCATGGTGTTCTTGGCGAAGCGGTAGGTGTGTTCGAGGTCGAAGCGTCGCAGGTAGGCCCGGAAGCACAGCTCGAGGTCAGGCTCACCGTCTCCTCCCCACCACAGCCACAAGGTCTTCTTGCTCCGGCCGTCGGCCCGCGGCAGATGCTCGACGTCGACGCGCAGCACGCTGCCCTTGACTATGGGGGGCAAGCCGTCACCGCGCCAGCGACCGCGTCCGATGATCCGTGGGTGTACACCATTCCAAGCGCGCACCCGCACTGTGCCGTAGCGGGCATCGGTGGTGCAGAGCTCGGCATCGGGGCGGCCTATGCTGCGCGCGTCTGAGAGTTTCAGGCGTCTGCCGTGGCGTTGGGGTCGACCGCGCGTCGGTTGTGCCCGAGGAGTTGGGTCACGGTAAAACACACGGTCACCCCGGATCCGCACCAGCACCTGAGCTCTGGTCTCAGCCAGGCCAGCCGTGAGGGCGATGGGGTCATAGCCGGCGTCGAAGACGAACATCGGCACGGCCCCCTTCGCCCCCAGGCGCCCCACCAGTTCTTGGACCTGCTCGACGGTGGCCGTCGTGGCGTCTTCTTCGGGACGGATGCGCCGGGCGTCGAGGGGCGCCGTCCAGCTGTCAGCTGAGAAGCTGAGCTGGGCGATCCACTGGTAGGACCAGCCGGCCACGATGGGCTGGCCCGCCGAGTGTTTGGAGGCCGAGTAGTAAAAGCCCCGCTCAGGGCTGCATTCGGCGTCGCAGCGGTCCCAGGTCGAGGCGTCGACGGCGAAGATCTCGGGCCAACTCGTCGGCCGGTGAGCGACCAAGAGCGCCTTGAAACGCTCCTCGTCGAGGCGGCCACGCACCAAGGACTTGTAGAGCGAGCCATGGGAGCGGCGGAACTCGGGCTCCAAGGAGAGCGAGGGGACAGAGCCCACCGGGACCCCGGCACACAGCGCGGCGTCGCACAGCTCGAAGAGGGCGTCACCCCAGCGCGTCAGGCACCCATAGAACCCGGCCCCTTAGAAAGTCCTAGAAAGTCCTCGCAAGCGGTCACGCCTCGAGCACGGACCGATCCCCGCGCAGGACGCCGCTGACGATGTGGGCGAAGGCGCCCGCGCTGTCGTGGCCGGCCGCATCCGTATCGAGCCAGCGCACCGAACCCGACGGCGTGTCGCGATCCAGGCCGAAGAGCCCGAACCGCGGCTCGTAGGTGCCCCACTCGTAGTTGTCGACCAACGACCAGTGCAGGTACGCCGTCACCGGCGCATCCTCCTCCGTGGCGGCGACCAGCGCGGCGAAGTGCTCCCTGAGATAGCGCGGGCGGTCCCACCCGTCGCGGCGTGGGACGGCATACCCCGTCCACGACCCTCGTGGCCATGCCGTTCTCCACCACCCACAGGGGGAGTGCGGGGTGCAGCGCGGCTTGCGTCCGGCACCACGAGCGCAGCCCGTCCGCGTGCGGCGGCACATCCCACAGGTCGCCGCCTGGGCGACCATCTCGTGCGCCCCGCTACGCGTTGCGGCGCCCTGGCCAGCCCGAGGGCATGACTGGCCACGGGGTCGTACCAGTCGAACCCGATGGCGCCGAGACTGCTCGGCCGGGGCGAGGCCGCCACGACGTCGAGAACTCTCCTCGGCGCAGGCCGGCGGGCGGTCGACCGGAACCGCGACCACAGCGGGCCCCCGCCCGCGCCACGATTCGTCCCGTACGGGCTGATGGCGGCGAAGAACCGCCGCAGTGCGAACTCCGCCGGCGTCCTGCAGGCGGGAGCGCGGCATCGTGCAACGCCCGCCGCTCGTCGATGTAGCGGTCGGCATCGGAATGGTGGGACGCCGACCGACCGCAGCAGGAGGAGGTCGGTCAGCAACCGATCGAGCTCGTAGATCGATGAAGCGCCGGGGTTGCAGGTGACCAGGGCCCCGGGTTGGACCGCGGCGATGGCGTCGGCCGCGAGCACGTGCGCGGCGAGGAGATTGTCCAGCACGCAGAACGCGTCGGCGAAGGCGGCGTGCCGACCGGGCGGGTGCGCGCCCTCGATCCATCCCTTCAGCATCAAGATGTTGGGCTCGTTGATGGTCACCCATTTCCGGCAATGCGGCGCCAGCGCCGGCAGCACGCGGGCCACGTGCCGGGCGAACCGATCCGGCGATCCGGGCCGCAACCAGAACTCCTCCCCCAAGAAGGCGGGGTGGGTGAAGTGGTGCAGCGTGATGATCGGCTCGAGCCCGCGTGTGGCGCACAGCTCGAGGATCTCCACGTAGCGGTCGAGCGCGGCCTCGTCGAACCGGTCCGCTTCGGGCTCCACCCGTGCCCACTCGACCGAGAGCCGGAAGACGGTGCACCCGATCGCCGCCGCCCGGTCCAGGGCCTCCTCGGGATGGGCCCAGAAATCACACGCCACGGCGGATCGTTCCACCCGGCCCGAGCGTTCCCAGGAGTACCAATTGTTCGCCGGCTCGCCGTCGCCGTTGTAACCGCCCTCGACCTGATAGCCCGCGGTGGCGACGCCGATGGCAAAGCCCTCGCCCAAGAGTGAGGCGTTCTTCGGTTCCCGGGGACGGCCGGCGCGGGTCCGGCCGTTGGAGGTCGGTGGTGGCACGTCTACAGCTTGGCAGCTTCGGCGCCCGGTGCAGACCGGGCGGTTGGCCAAACGGATGCGGCGGACAGCGAAAGGCGATATCTAGTGCGAGGAGACCGATCGCAGACGCGATAAGCGCGGCGCCCACGATTTCGATCTCCTCGCGCGCCGTGCGCACCAGAGACTGAATCTGCGGTGCCGTGGCATCGCTACAGGCGCGGAGAGCGGCCGACTGCACATCCTGTGCGGCGCGGATCACATCCGCCACCTGCGTGCGCACCGCGTCGGGTCCGCCCTGTCCCGCCGGAAGCCGGCGCTCCAGTCGCAGCATCTGGTCGAGCTCGCCACCGACGTGGCGCAACGAACGGCAGACGGCGGGAAGCTCGGCGACGGGAGCGTGGCGTGCATCGGCGTGCTGCACGGCTTCCTCCGCATCCTCTATCGCCCGCCACATGAGCGCGGCGCGCCCGTGCCGCGCTGGCATGACGCAGCTCGGCGGGTCGGGCCCGCATGCCGGCCCGCTCCCGCCACGCCGTGAACGTAGAAGCACCGACGAGAACGCCCCGGGTCACTGCGTGCCCCGCACCTCACGCCAGCGACGGCGTACCACGCGGCGCACCACGAAGAAGGCCGCCACCGCTCCCAACGCGATGACGCCACCGGCGATCAGCAGCACGGCCAGGACATGGGCCAGGAACGACACGCAAAAAGTCTACGCCCGGCGCCGTCACGGCCGTCCGTCAGCGGCTGGCCCTCGCCCGAGGGCGCCGCGGGGCCGTGGTTGGCAATCCCGTCCGGTAGGGGGAAGAATCGCCCCTCTCACCGGCCAGCCCGGCGAGGTTGGCCGATGAAGGGAGCACGCGATGGCAGACGAGGTGTTGCGGGAGCGCCGGGGGCACGTGGAGATCCTCACCATTAACCGGCCCGAGGCGCGTAATGCGATCAACGGTGCCGTCAGCCGCGCCATGTCGTCGGCCATGGACGAGTTGGCCGACGACGACGACTGCTGGGTGGTCATCCTCACCGGGAGCGGTGACAAGGCCTTCTGCGCCGGCATGGACCTCAAGGCCTTCTCGAGCGGAGAGAGCAAGGACATCATGGGGGCCAGCGGGGGATTCGGCGGCCTCGACCGAGCGGGACTTCGCCAAACCCATGATCGCCGCAGTGAACGGGTCCGCCCTGGCCGGGGGACTCGAGATCATGCTCTCCTGCGACCTCGTGGTGGCGGCGGACCACGCACTGTTCGGCATACCCGAGGCCAAGCGGGGCCTGATCGCCGGCGCCGGTGGCCTGCTCCGGTTGCCCAAGCGACTTCCCCTGGCGGTGGCCTACGAGCTGGCGATGACCGGCGATCCCATCGATGCCGCACGTGCCTACGCGCTGGGTCTGGTCAACCAGGTCGTCCCGGCCGATGCGGTGCTCACCGGGGCGCTCGCCCTCGCCGACCGGATCGCCGCCAACGCTCCCTTGGCCGTCCGCTATTCCAAGAGCGTGATGAAGCGTGCCGCCGAACTGCCCGAGTCGGAAGGGTGGAAGATCAACCAGGAGGCGGTCGATGTGGTCTTCACATTCGGCCGACGCCATGGAGGGCCCTGTCGCCTTCGCCGAGAAGCGAGAGCCGCGCTGGCAGGGGAAATAGTCCCCGCCGGGGCTGACGTCCCATGCTCGCATCCGGCCTCGACACCCTCCGCCTGACCCTCCACGTCCTGGCGGCCTCGATCTGGGTCGGAGGCCAGATCGTCCTCGCTGGCCTCGTCGGGCCCTCACGCACCTTCGGAGCGGAAGCCCCCAGGGTCCTCGCCCGGGCTTTCGCCCGACTGGCCTGGCCGGCCTTCGCCGTGCTGGTCATCACCGGGTTCTGGAACGTCTCCACGTTCCACTGGGCGGACCAGAGCCAGGCCTGGAAGACGGTCCTCATCGTCAAGATCGTCGTCGTGGCGGCGGCGGGCCTGGGAGCCCTGCTCCACGGGCGCGCGACGTCGCGGGACGGCAATCGCCGTGTGGGGATCGGTATCGGGTCTGGCCAGCGTGGCCGCACTGGTGCTCGGGGTTCTCCTGGCCGGATGACCCCAGCCCCGGACGGCCCTGCCGGTGTGCCTGGTGCGGTGGGCGGCCAGGGTGGATTGGGTCTAACCTGACACTCGGGTCCACCGCGACGTGGACGGCGAAGGAGGTCCACATGCTGGCAGAGATTTTTGGAGTCGATGGGGTCATCGTCCTGATCGTTGTCGTCGTGCTCCTCTTCGGCGGGGCCGCCATCCCCAAGCTGGCCCGCAATCTGGGTTCGGCCAAGAACGAGTTCGAGAAGGGCTTGGGCGAGGGCAAGAAGGCCTCCCAGGATTCGAACCTCGCCGCGAGCAACGGCACGTCCGAGGCGGCAGCGGCACCAGCGCCGGCGCCGGCTCCTGCACCCTCCCCGGTGACCGACGACCCGACGTCGCAGGAGCTGATCTCGCCGACAGGGTCGGCTGCACCTCCTCGTGTCGATGGCGACCCGACGGCGCACGCCCGCTGACCACAATTCGATCGGCGCGCAACCCGTTGTGCTGCTACTTCGTCTTTTTCTGCGGGGTTCGATAGTGTCACCGGCGTGGACTCGTCATTGACCAGCCCTTCGGCGGACGCACCCGACCCGACGCCCGAAATTCCCGGCCCGAAACGCCGCTCCCGGCTGCTCGCGGCGGCCGCCGTGGTGGGTGGCGCGCTCGTCCTCGGCGGCTGCAAACTCCCGAGCTTCGGCCAGTTCCCAGGGGCCACCACGCAAGGGCGCACCGAGTTCCATCTGTGGCAGCTCTTCTTCATTGCCGGCCTCGTCGTCGGCGGCTTCGTTCCTGCTCCTGATCCTCTGGGCCGTCTTCAGGTACCGCCGCAAGTCCGACGAGATGCCCAAGCAGACCCAGTACCACACGACGCTGGAGATCATCTACACGGTCGTCCCGATTCTCATCGTCATCGGGCTCTTCGTCTTCACCGTGCTCGCCGAGAACAAAGTGGACGCGACGCCAGCGAATCCCGGCGCCACCATCACCGTCAAGGCTTTCCAGTGGGGCTGGGAATTCGACTACCCGGGCCGAGCCACGGGTCGAAGGTCGATCGGCCAGACCACTGATGATCCGACCATGGTCATCCCCACGGGCGTCAATGTAGAGATCCACCTCTCGTCACTTGACGTCCTGCATGGCTTCTACGTGCCCGAGTTCAACTTCAGCCGTTACGCCAGTCCCGGCTACATCACGACCTTCGACTTCAACGCACTCCGCACCGGGGACTTCCGCGGCCAGTGCACGCAGCTGTGCGGTCTCTACCACTCGCTCATGTTCTTCAACGTGAGAGCGGTCACGCCGGCCCGGTACTCCGAATGGCTGCGTGGGAATCAAGCTCGGGTGAGGAACAACCCCAATTCGGTGCCGAAGCTCCCCTCCGGGGTGGGCAGCGGTGCGGCGACCACGAATTCCCCCAGCAACGACCTTGGAGGTGACCTCTCTGGTGACTGACGTCGCTGACGTTCTCGCCCCAACCATGCCTGGCACCGGCGTGGAGGACACGCCGGACCTGCACCCGCCCGATGCCAGCGGACACGGCCCCGCGGACGGACACGCCGCAGGCCACGGCCACGAAGACCACGGCCCGACCGGGATCCTCAAGTGGTTGACCTCCACCGATCACAAGGTGATCGGCCTCAGCTACATGATCACGTCGCTCGTCATGTTCTACTTCGCCGGGATCATGGCCCTCTTCATCCGCCTCCAGCTGACCTCGCCCCACTCGTCCCTGCTCACGTTCGGGCAGTACAACGAGCTGTTCACGATGCACGGCAGCTTGATGCTCTACCTCTTCGCCGGACCGTTCGCCTTCGGTGGGCTGGCGAATTACGTCGTGCCGCTCCAGATCGGCGCACCCGACATGGCCTTCCCCCGGCTCAACGCCCTGAGCTACTGGCTGTACCTCACCGGCTCGATCACCATGCTGTTGGGCTTCTTGGTTGCCGGAGGAGCAGCCAGCTTCGGATGGGTGGCCTACGCACCGCTCTCCAACTCCATCGCCTCACCGGGCATCGGTGGCGACGTGTGGATCATGGCCCTGGTCCTGACCGGATTCTCGGCCATCTTCACCGGGGTCAACCTGGTGGCCACCATCTTCTACCTGCGCGCCCCGGGCATGACCATGTTCCGAATGCCCATCTTCACCTGGAACATGTTGGTGACCGGCATCCTCATCCTCATTGCCTTCCCGGTGCTCACCAGCGGGTTGGTCATGCTGTTCTGCGACCGGCACTTCGGTACCCACATCTTCACCGCCGTCGGCTGCCATACGGTCACGGGCCGCCCTCTGGCCACGTGCGGGTCGCCCCTGCTGTGGCAGAACCTCTTCTGGTTCTTCGGCCATCCGGAGGTCTATATCCTGGCGCTGCCGTTCTTCGGCATCGTCACCGAGATCCTCCCGGTCTTCTCCCGCAAGCCGGTGTTCGGGTACAAGGGCATGGTCTTCGCGACCATGGCCATCGCCGCCCTCTCCACCGGCGTCTGGGCCCACCACATGTTCACCACCGGGGCCGTGCTCCTGCCCTTCTTCTCGTTCCTGAGCCTGCTCATCGCCGTGCCCACCGGGATCAAGTTCTTCAACTGGATCGGCACCATGTGGCATGGCCAGCTCAGGTTCACGACGCCCATGCTGTTCTGTATCGGTTTCCTGCTGGCCTTCCTGATGGGAGGCGTGACCGGGATCATGCTGGCGTCCCCGCCCATCGACTTCTCGACGCACGACACCTACTTCGTCGTGGCCCACTTCCACCAGGTCCTCTTCGGGACGGCTGTCTTCGCCGGCTTCGCCGGCCTGTACTACTGGTACCCGAAGATGTTCGGTCGGATGCTGAGCGACACGCTCGGGAAGTGGCATTTCTGGCTCATGTTCATCGGATTCTGGGTCACGTTCATGCCCCAGTACGTCGTGGGGCTCCTGGGGATGCCCCGACGAGTGGCCAGCTATCCCTCCAACCTGGGCTGGCAGAGCTACAACATCATGTCCACCATCGGCGCGTTCATCATCGCCTTCTCGTTCGCCATCCTGTTGTGGAACCTGTGGATATCGTGGCGCAAACCCGTCCCGGCGGGTAACAACCCCTGGGATGCCCACACCCTGGAGTGGTTCACCACATCGCCCCCGCCGCACCACAACTACACCCACCTGCCGCCGATCCGTTCGGAGCGGCCGACCTGGGACTACAACCACCCGGATGCTGTGGCGGTCCCCCACGGACATGCAGCGGAGGTCGCCGCCAAGGCCCGACGACAGCAGAAGGAGCCCGTCGCATGAAGGTCGAGGCCATTCTCCTGTTGTTCCTCGGTCTCTTCTTCGGCCTCGTGGGGCTCGTCTACTGGTTCTGGAGCTACGAGCAGGCCGGCACCGCGATGCTGGTCGGTACCTGCACGCTGGGTTTCCTTCCCGGGAGCTACTACTGGTACTGGCACCGGCGCATGGGGAATCGCGTCGAGGACCGCGACGATGCGTCCATCGCAGAGGGTGCGGGTGACATCGACTCCTTCCCCAGCAGCTCCATCTGGCCCTTCGTCCTGGGTATGGGTGCCTTCCTGACGGTCAACTCGCTCGTCTTCGGTATCTGGCTCATCTTTCCCGGAATCTCGCTCATCCTGACCGCGCTGGTCGGTGTGACCGCCGAGAGCCGGCGGGGCGGGCACGTCTGACGGAGCCCCCTCGTCCTTCCCCCTCCGTCCCTCAGATCACTCGAGGCGATGGGTCCGTAAGGTCGAAGCCAGGGTGCGAATCGGAGACCTCACGGCGTATCGCCGGCGAGCAGGCCAGCCAACGAGTCGAGCAGGGAGCCGTGGCGATGGGCCGGCCGTTAGCCTGAACGGGTGACGACCGGCGCTGCGGCAACAACATCTGCGACTGGCGCAGTTACGCCGGAGCGGCTTTCGCGCTCGTTGGTGATCCTCATCGCGGTGGCGACAGGTGCGGTAGTGGCCAACCTCTACTACGCCCAGCCGGTGCTACACCTGGTGGGCCGCGACTTCCATAGCGGTTCGGGACTCACTTCGCTGATCGTCACGGCGACGCAGATCGGCTATGCGGCCGGGCTCCTCCTCGTCGTGCCCCTGGGCGACCTGCATCCAAGGCGAATCCTGGTGGTGCGCATCTTCGGCATCGCCGCCCTCGCCCTGGTGGCATGCGCCCTCGCGCCCAATATCTGGGTGTTCGGCCTCGCCTCCATCGCCGTCGGCACATCGTCGGTCGCCGGGCAGGTGATGATCCCGTTCGCCGCCGACCTTGCTCCGCCCGAACGGCGCGGCCGGGTGGTGGCGCGGATCATGACCGGACTCCTCCTGGGCATCCTCCTGGCCCGGACGGTGTCCGGCCTCGTGGCCCAACTGGCCGGATGGCGGGCCATCTATTGGTTCTCCGCCGCTCTCATGGTGGTCTTCGCCGCCATCTTGTGGAAAGCGCTCCCCAACGAGGGAGCCCGCCCGCATCGCGCCTACTGGAATCTGGTGGGGTCCTCGCTGCGCCTCCTGGTGGACGAGCCCACCCTGCGCCGGCGGGCATGGCACGGCGCATGCGGCTTCGCCTGTTTCAGCGTGCTCTGGACGTCGATCGCGTTCCTGCTGTCGGCTGCCCCCTACCACTACTCGAGCGCCGTCATCGGCTTGTTCGGCCTGGTGGGCGCGGCCGGCATCTTCGCCGCCAACCTGGCCGGCAAGCTGGCCGACGCCGATCGCTCCACCATCGCCACCCTGGTGGCAGGCGTTCTCCTGACCGGCTCCTTCGGCCTGTTGTGGTTCGGCCACTCGGCGCTGGCAGCGCTCATTGTGGGCATCATCGTGCTGGACATCGGGACGCAGGGCATGCAGATCACCAATCAAGCCATCATCTACGCCCTCCGGCCCGATGCGCGGAGCCGGATCAACAGCGCGTACATGGTCTGCTACTTCATCGGGGGCGCCATCGGGTCCCTCACCGCCGGCCTCGTCTACGGCAGCCACGGGTGGGCCGGGGTGTGCGTGCTGGGCGCCGGGTTCGGCGCGCTCTCCCTCGCCCTGACGGTGTACGAGCGCGTGCGGCCGCCGGTCACGCAGCGCGCAGTCGCCCCCGCCACCTCCTGAGTTTTCATTCCCTCGAGGTCCCGCCGGGAGGGCGGGACCGGTGCCGCAGCCGTCACATCGAGCCGTGCGCATCCTTGTCGGTACCACGATCCGGCCCGGGAAGGCGGTGCAGCTCGGGTAACCCCATCGGATTGGGGAAAGGGAGGCACCCCGACCCCTGGATCTGACGCGCACAGGCAAGCAGCGCGGCGTATAGGTACCCGAGCTCCTCGTCATGCAGCGTGGCGAAGGCCGATGCGGCGAGGTCGTCCGTCATCCTCTCGACGTGTTGTCGCAGCAGCTCGCCCGCCTGGGTGGCCGTCCCGTCGGCGTGCAACAGACCCCGGGCGGCAAGCCGGCCGAGGGCGCCGTCCCACTGCGGCACGGTCCAGCCCCGGTTGTCCCGCAACACCTCGGGCCCCACTCCCTGGGTCCCGGCAGCCAGCAGGTGCGCCTCGAGGCCACTGAGCCCGTTCGCCAAAAGGGCGGCCACATGGCCGTCACCGCGGTGCTCACGCAAGGTCGTACAGCCTTGCCAGAGCTCCGCCACCCCTATGGCGAGCGAGGGGAGCCCGCGACGACGGAGCTCGGGCTCGATCGTCGGCCAGAGCCCGGCGTTGGCGCTTGCCATCATCCGGCCCTCGCCCATGCAGCGCGCCGAGGCCGTGCGCAGCATGGGGAGAACGGCCGTCGCCGTCGTGAGCGCGTCAGCCTGGCAGAGCCCGGTCAGTGCCCCGGATGCTGCGATAGCCCGTTCGACGGTGAGTCGGGCCGGGTCGACGACGTCCCAGCACGAGGGTACGGCCTTGCGCACCATGGCGGGATGGAAGTTGAAGAACGCCGCGACGACGGGTCCTGCGCCCACGGCTCCCAGTGGCGCCGCCCTGGCGGCGAAGTAACCGCTCCAGAACCCTTTGAGGCCGACCTCGCCCAGGGCGTGGCGACAGCGGGGTGCAAAGTAGGTGACCGCGTGCAGGGACTCCATGGCCACCCAGAGCTGGCGGGCGGTCACCCGGCCCGGCGCCAACGTTCAGCCCATGCGGTCTAGCGGCTGACCTGGCGAGCGCCCGTCGGCGAGCTCTCCCGACTGGCGGTCAACGAAGGCGCAGCCAAGGGTGAGACGTCGATGCGTTCCGGGACCGGTTCGGGCTCCAACTCGTGGGGTGTGTCGCCGGGCCTCGGCGGGGTGGGGACCGTGGTGTACTCGCCCTCGGCGGAACGATGGACGACCACGGCACGCTTGCGCTTGCCGATGCCCCGCACACCCTGCATCTCCTTGCAGATGCCATAGGTCACGAAGGCGACGACTACGGGAACGACGATCGTCAGCACCCGGAAGGCCCACAGGACGAAGTTCAGGGACAAGCGGAAGTAGTTGGCGAGGACGTCGGTCGAGCTGGCCGCGAACAGGACGAACAACAGCGCCAGCATGGCGGCACCGGCCGCTGTGCGCTTGGGCCGGTCGCGCGGTCGATCCAGGAGGTTGTGCAACTCGTTGTCTCCTGTCATCCGACGTTCGAGATACGGCCAGACGAGGGCGATGTTGAAAATCAAGCCGGGAAAGATGACGGCCGGCAGCAGGACCTCGAGGGGGATGGTATGGCCCCAGCCCGCGAACTCCCAGGACGGCATGATGCGCAAGGCCCCGTCGAGCCATCCCATGTACCAGTCCGGCTGCACGGCATAGGAGATCTTCGACGGATCGTATGACCCGAATTGCCAGATCGGGTTGATCTGGGCCCACGCGCCCAGCAGGGCGGTGGCGCCCGCCACCATGAAGAGGAAGCCGGTTGTCTTGGCCATGAACGTGGGGAACATCGGTGATCCCACCACATTGGTCTCGGTACGGCCCTCGCCCTTGAACTGCGTGTGCTTCTGCAGCACCAGGAGGCCAAGGTGTGCCCCCAGCAACCCGAACAGGACAAGCGGGATGACGAGCACGTGGATGATGTAGAAGCGCGGGTTCGATCGATCCGTTGCCGGGGAATTGCCCCCCCCACAAGAATGTGGCCAGGTAGCTCCCCACGAAGGGGATCGACTCGACGATGGAGTAGCCGATGCGCAAGCCGGTCCCCGAAATGAGGTCGTCGGGCAACGAGTAGCCGATGAACCCCTCCAGGATGGCCAGGATCAGCATGAGCGTCCCGATGATCCAGTTGAGCTCGCGTGGCTTGCGGAAGGCCCCGGTGAAGAAGATGCGGGCCATGTGCACCACGATGGAGCCGACGAAGATGTCCGCCGCCCAGTGGTGCATCTGGCGTATCAGGAGGCCGCCCCGCACTCCGAAGGAGATGTTCACCGTCGAGTTGAACGCCTCGGACACCCGTTGCCCCCGCAACGGGGCGTAGGTACCGTGATAGATGATCTCCTGCGTCGACGGCACGAAGTACAGGGCCAGGAAGATGCCGGTCGCAATCAGAATCACGAAGGAGTAGAGCGCGATCTCCCCCAGCATGAAGGACCAGTGGTCGGGGAAGATCTTGTCGAGGAAGACCCGGCCGCCCTTGGCCACCCCCAGCCGGTCGTCGAGCTCGTTGACGGCTTCGCTGACCCGCCCGTACGGGCCGAGCGCCTGCCTTCTTGGACTTCGCTGTCGGCAGAGCGGAGCTCATGTCCCGTTCTCCTTGGTCGTCGTCCGCTCGTAGAAGCCGGGCCCGACCGGCTGGTCGAATCCGGCCTGTGCCCGCAGGGTCCCGTCGTCATCGAAGTACAGCGGCAGCTGCGGCAACGGGCGGGGAGCCGGCCCGAACTGGGGAATGGCCCCGTTGCGGACGTTGAACATCGACTGGTGGCACGGGCACACCAGCAGTTCGAGCTCCTGTTCGTAGAGCCCGACCGGGCAGCCGAGGTGGGTGCACACCTTCGAGTAGGCCACGTAGCCCGCGGGAGCCCACGTCTCGCGGCCCTTGGCCGTCACGAGATTCGAGTCCTGGACCCGGATGAGCACCGTCTGGTCGACCGCCTGCCCTTTGTCCGTGTTCTGGAGTCCGGCGGGGTAGACGGTCATGATCCCGCCCACCACCAGCGTGCCCTTGGTCACCGAGCGCCCGCTGGAGTCGACCAGGAGCCTCCCCTTGCGCCAGTCACTGGTCTCGAGCGACGTCCCCGGCAGCGGGCCCAGGGACCGCAGGAGTGGGAACAGCGCCACAATCCCGAAGATCCCCGCACCGACGGCGAAGAGCCCACCCAGCAACTTGCGACGCTTGACGACCACGGTGGACCGCTCGACCAGCGCCGCAGCCATGGAGTCCCGCTCCTCGGGCGAGGAGGCGAGCACGTGACGCTCCTCGACGAACGGACCCTGCGGCATGAGGTACTTCCCCCACGCCGTGAGCCCGAAGCCGAGTAGGAACATGCCCGAGACCCAAAGTGCCGCCGATGATCCAGGGATTCCAGTTCTGCGTGTAGGCGGCGCCGAATCCGGCGATGAACACGATGGCGACCACGAGGATGAGGGCGATGATGCCCTCGGCCCGCTTCGGGTTCCTGGCGGCGTCTCCCATGTGCGGATCGCTGAGCGTGGCGATCGGCATGGGGACCTTGGTCCGCGACGGCTCGTGGTTTCGGTCCTCGCTCACGAGCGTTCACCGATCCAGAAGCAGATGAGGGCCAGACCTCCGACGCCGAGCAGGAGCGCGATGAAGCCTTCGGCCACCGGCCCCACCCCCCCGAGAGCGGCGCCGCCGGGATTCGATGGGTGCTGGATCTTCTCCGTGACGTAGGCGACGACGTTGCGCACCTGCGCGTCCGTCAGGTTGCCCGAGAACCGGGGCATGTTGGCCGGTCCGGTCCGGATCGCCTCAGCGACCTGCTGCGGGGTGATCTCCTTGTTCTGGAGCGTGGGGGCGTTGGTGCCGAAGGCCAGCGCATCGCCGGCTCCGGTGATGGTGTGGCAGGCGGCGCAGTTCAAGGAGAAGAGGTCGGCCCCGTCAGAAACGCTCGCCCCGTGCAGGTTCGGGGTGGGCACCGCAGGCGCGGCCGGGTCGAGCGACTCGATATAGGCCGCCACCTCCAGCGCCTGCCTGTCGTTCAGCCGGGGTGTCTTGCGCTCGGCCTCAATCGCCTTGATGTCGGCCGCCGGCATGCGGCCGGTGGTGATCCAGAAGTCGACGGTGGCGGTTCCGACCCCCTGCAGATTGGGGCCGATCGTCGCCTGCCCCGTCGGCGACACGCCGTTGGCCTCAGACCCGTGGCAACTCGAGCAGGTCTGATCGAACAGGAGCTTGCCAGCGGAGGCGAAGGCCCGGGGCGGGTTGGTGTACGTGATGGCGGTGCTGCCGTAGCGGATGACCATGCCGTCGAAGCAGGTCGAGCTTGGTGCTGGCGAAGGGGTTCCCGGTGTTGTGGACGTCGCTGACGCCCTTGAGGTTGACCGAACCGCACGCTTTGACCGACGCGCTCAGGCTCTGCGTCTTCGTGGTCGAGGCCTGGGCCACGCCGGGAAAGATCGAGCGCGAGCGAGCTGAGTGCCGCGATTGCGAGGAGGCCTCCTGGCAAGAGCAACTTTGTGCGGAACGTGCGTGGAGTTTTCTGTGCGCGTGGACTCGACATGTCTATTTCAGGAAGAACAGGCAACTGAAGAGCCCGACCCAGACGATGTCGACGAAGTGCCAGTAGTAGCTGACGCCCTGCACGGCGGAGAGCTCGCCGGGGTCACCGCCGACGTCACCTCTCATGCGACCGAGGAGGAAGACCATGGCGACCAGTCCCAGGAAGACGTGCAGCCCGTGGAGTCCGGTCATGATGAAGAAGAGCGAGCCGAAGGAGTTCGTGTTCCACCGGGTGGTGATGGTGAACCACTCGACCACCTGGTTGCCGAGGAACGCTCCTCCCAGAATGAACGTCGCCACGATCCAGCGGCGAGCCGATATCACGGTTGCGCCATTCGACCTGGTGGACGGCGTATTGCATGGTGAAGCTCGACGAAACAGGACGAGGGTGAAGATGATGCCCCGCACCGTGTCGAGGTGGGTCCCCGGCGGGGGCCAGACGCCACCGACGGCGTTGGCGCGGAGGGTGAAGAAGGCGGCGAACAGCCCGCTGAAGAACATCAGCTCCGAGCCCAGCCAGATCATGACGCCCACAGCCAGCATGGGAGGTCGATCGTGAACGATCCTGCCTGTTGGCACTGGGTGGTCCACCGAAACCGCCTGGGTCACAGGGCAATTTCTAGTCGACCGGAGCGTGTCACGCGCCAACAAGCAGGTGACAGCGTTTTCCTGTTCAGTCCCTGAGGGAGAGCTGGGTCAACTCTCGGGGCCCGAGAGGGCGACGGGCAGTGGTTCGGCATGCACCACGGCCAGCCGTCGCGTGGGTCGGGTGAGGGCCACGTAAAGCGTGCGGAGCCCCCGCGTCGTCGCCACCGGCGGACCCTCGCCGGCCATCTCCTCGCCGACGGCCGCCACGAGAGCGGGCTCGACGACCACGACGGCGTCGAACTCGAGACCGTTCGTCTCATCGGCCGGAAGAAGCACGAGACCGGCCGCCAATCCCTCGCCCGGAGGGGTCACGGGGATCGGTCGGGAAGAGTCCGGTGTCCGAGAGCGCGCGCGCGAGCTCGGGAAGCATGACCGCCGGACCCAGTACCGCCACCCGGCCCGGGGCTACGGCCGCCACCTCTTCGCGGGTGGCCTGGGCCACGGCGGACGCCAGCCCGGCCCGTGAGGCCTCGATGATGCGGGGGGAGAACCCCGACTGGCGTACCGGGCGGGGCGGGGTGATCGCCGGCGCCGCCACCGCCAGGACCTTGGCGGCTACGGCGATGACCTCGGCCGGAGTTCGGTAGCTCACGGTGAGCTCGACCAGGCGGGTCGAACGTTGCGGGCTCAGGTGCCGGGTGACGTCGTCCCAGCTTTCGGGGGCCCATGGGCCCGTCGCCTGGGCGATGTCCCCCACGACGGTCATCGATCCCGAGAGCGAACGGCGGGCCAGCATCCGCAGCTGCATCGGCGAGAGGTCCTGCACCTCGTCCACCACGATGTGGCCGAACGACCGCACCTCGTCGTCGGGACCGGTGAACGGCCCCGATGTCGGAGCAGGCGAGGCGGCCAGGCCCTGGGGCCAGAAGCCCACATCTTGGGCGTTGCCTTCTTCGGCCCGGCCCGGGCGGCCCCGATTCGGGCGTGCGCCCCCGCGCCGCGGACCGAGGAGCGTGCGCGCCTCGTCGATGAGGGCGGCATCGGCCACGGTCCACGGCACTTCGTCGAGCGAGCGGCTCCGAGGGCGGTACAGGCGCTGGATCGCATCGGCGCTGATGATGTCCTGACCAGCGGCCGCCAGCAGGGGGCGGGCGCCCAGGAGATCGTGCAGCAGTTCGTGGGGCGACAGGCGTGGCCACATGCGGTCGAGCGCTTCGGCCACCTCGGGGGTGCGGCGAAGGCGGCGCGCCAAGTCGGCCTGCTCCTCGGCACTCGGCCCGTCGTCGTCCAGTTGCTCGGTCCCGCGGGTGAGCCGGGCGCGGTAGTCGTCGGACAGCGCGCGGAGCACGTGCGCCTCGACGAAGCGCCGGCGCACGTTGTGGGTGCCCGGGCGCCGGCGGGCCAGGGCGATGATCTCTTCGGTGGTGCTGGCCCGGAGGCGCAGGACTCCGGCGCCGAACGGGATCTCGAGGTCATGGCGGAGTGGGCGCTGGCGGGTCCGCACGGCCCGCCCGAGGACTTTGACCATGCGCACATCGCCCTTGAGCTTGGCCACCGCGGCGTCGTCGACGCCCCGCACCCGGATTTCGGGCACCAGTCCGGCCACGGTCGAGAGGCTGACGCCGGTCTCGCCCAGCGAAGGCAGGACCTGCTCGATGTAGCGCAGGAAGAGCGGGTTGGGCCCGACGACGAGCACGCCCTGGCGCTCCAGCGGGAAGCGGTGCGTATAGAGGAGGTAGGCCGCCCGGTGCAGGGCCACCGCGGTCTTTCCGGTGCCCGGTCCACCCTGGACGACCAACACGCCGCTCAGCGGGGAGCGGATGATCTCGTCCTGCTCCCTCTGGATGGTCCCGATGATGTCGCCCATGTGGCCGGTGCGCGCCTGGCCGAGCGCCGAGAGGAGGGCCCCGGGTCCGCCCAGCACCATGCCCTCGGAGAGCAGGCGCTCGCCCGAAGAATCCCCCTCGGGCTCGCGCACTCGGGGAGACGGGGAGCAGCGGTGCACCCGGCGCCCGCGAGGGATCGACGAAGTACTCGTCCTCCAACCCGAGCACGGTCCGGCCCCGGACGGCCAGGTGGCGGCGGCGGGCCAGGCCCTGCGGATCGAGTCCCGTAGCCCGGTAGAAGGGCTCGGCCACCGGCGCCCGCCAGTCCACCACCAGTGGCTCATGATCGGGACCGGACACGGCCAGCCGGCCGATGTGGAACGACTCACCGAGCAAGGGCCGGTCCCGCGGCTGCCGGTACGGAGCCTGCGTGGCCGTCGCCGTTCGCCGCCGTCCGTCGGGGTCGCGATCGGGGTCGGGGTCGGGGAAACGGTCGATGCGGCCGAAGTAGAGCGCCTGGTCCCCGATGTCGAGCTGTTCCAGGCGGGCGAGGCTCGTGCGCACCACGATGTCGCGCTCGGTGCGCGACTGGAAGGTGCCCCCCTTACCCAGGTCGAGCACGCCCTGCAGCATCTGGCGGGCCTCGCCGCGCATGGACTCGAGACCGTCGTGGGCGCGATTGAGGAACTCCTGCTCATCCTCCAGATCGGGATGGTCCGGCACGCTGCCCCTCTCTCCCCCCGCCTCTCAGGGAAACGGTTCAGTTTAGGCGACGACGCACGGCCCGGTATCGCAGCAGGGGACGCCTACGATGAGCCCCATGCTGATTTCGACCATGAACGACGTTCCCGGCTACCGGGTCACGGCGGTATTCGGCGAGGTCTTCGGGCTCACCGTGCGCTCCCGCAACATCGGGTCGCAGTTCGGTGCCGCGTTCAAGTCCCTGGCCGGCGGCGAGCTCAAGGGAATGACCAAGAACCTGCAGCTCAGCAGGGAGGAAGTGGTGGGGCGCATGGTGGAGGAAGCGGAGGCCAAAGGGGCCAACGCGGTCCTTGCCATGCGCTTCGACACCTCGGAGATGGGTGGCAACTGGACCGAAATCTGTGCCTACGGCACGGCGGTCGTCATAGAGCCGCTCGGGTGAGCCCGGAGGCGGCCGCCGATACGGACCTCGTGCGCGCCTGCTTCCGCCAGCCGGTGTCGCGCACGCCGGTGTGGTTCATGCGCCAAGCCGGTCGGTCGCTGCCCGAGTACCGCGCCGCCCGGGGCACGGGGTCGATCCTGCACGCCATCGCCGACGCGCCCCTGGCCGCCGAGCTGACGCTGCAGCCGGTCCGCCGCTACGGCGTCGACGCCGCCATTCTCTTCTCCGACATCGTCGTGCCCGTCCACGCCATCGGGTTCGGCGTCGATGTCGAGCCCGGCAAGGGACCGGTCGTGGCCAACCCGTTTCGCAGCGCGGCCGACCTCCCACGCCTGCGCCCGCTCGAGCCCGCGCTCGATACGCCGTACGTCCTCGACGCGGTCCGCCTCGTCGCGCGTGAGCTCTCCGGAAGCAACGTGGCCCTCATCGGCTTTGCCGGCGCCCCTTTCACCGTGGCCAGCTACCTGATCGAAGGCGGTCCCTCGCGGACGTTCACCAAGGTGAAGGCGCTCATGCACGGGGACCCCGCGCTCTGGGGGCAGCTCATGGACAGCTTGGCCGCCATGTCGGTGTCCTTCCTGCGGGCGCAGATCGAGGCCGGGGTGCAGGCCGTGCAGCTCTTCGACAGTTGGGCCGGGAGCCTCTCGCCCGACGAGTACGTGCGCTTCGTGCTGCCGGCCACGCGCACGGTGCTCGAAGGGATCGCCGATCTCGGCGTCCCCTCCATCCTCTTCGGCGTGGGCACCGGCGAGCTGTTGAGCCTGATGGCCACCGCCGGCGCCGACGTGATCGGCGTCGACTGGCGGGTGCCGCTCGACGTCGCCCGCACCCGCGTCGGAGCCGACCACGCCGTCCAGGGCAACTTGGACCCGGCTCTGTGTGTCGCCCCCTGGCCCGTCGTCGAGGACGCGGCCCGCCAGGTCATGGCCGACGGTGCTGCCGACGGGAGCGGCACCGGCCACATCTTCAACCTCGGCCACGGTGTCCTGCCCGAGGCCGACATCGGCATCCTGGGCGCCGTCGTCGACCTGGTGCACGCCGAGAGCGTGCGGGAATGAGCCGGGTGCGCCCGTGACCGGGTCGGCGTCGGCGTGCTCGTCATGGCCCATCGGCACTACGCGCACGGCACCCGCAACGAGCCGCCGATATCGCCCCCTTCTACACCCGGATCCGCCGCGGCCGTCCGCCCTCGCCCGAGCAGCTGGCCGATCTGGAGCGGCGCTACGCCGCCATCGGCGGGCTCTCGCCGCTCACCGAGCGCACCGAGGCCCAGGTCGATGCCGTGCGCGCCGAGCTCGAGCGGCGTGCGCCCGGCCACTACGTCGTGGCCTACGGCGCCAAGCACACCGAACCCCTGATCGAAGAGGCGGCGGCCGCGTTGGCCGGTGCGGGTGTCGACGAAATCATCGGCCTGGTACTGACGCCGCACGGCTCCTCGCTGGGCTCGGGGGAGTACCTCACGCGGGCGCGAGGCGGCGCTGGAGGGGAACGTCCCGTTTCGCGCCGTGCCCCCCTGGTATGCCGAACCGGACCTGGTGACGCTGTTGGCGGATCGGGTCAACGACGCCCTCGAACAGATCGGGGCCGGTGGGGACGAGGGGGCGGGGACACAGTGGGTGGGGACCAGAGCCGCTACCCGGTGATCTTCACCGCCCACTCGCTGCCCGAGCGCATCCGCGACATGGGTGACACCTATCCCGAGCAACTGCAGGAATCGGCGGCGCTGGTGGCGGCCGCGGCCGACCTCGACCGCTGGCAGGTGGCCTGGCAGAGCGCAGGGCGCACGCCCGAGCCCTGGCTCGGACCCGACATCCGCGACGTGGTGCGACAGCTTGCCGCGGGCGGCGGGTCGGCCCCAGACGGGTCGGCCAGACGGGTCGGCCAGACAAGTCGGGCGCAGAGAAGCCGGTTGCCGGCGTCGTGGTCTGCCCGATCGGCTTCGTGACCGATCATCTCGAAGTCCTCTACGACCTCGACGTGGAACTGGCCGCGGTGGCCGCCGAGGTCGGCCTGCCGTTCGCCCGCACAGCGTCGCTCAACGACGACCCACGCTTCATCGGCGTCCTGGCCGACGTCATCGGCGCCACCGAGGCGCGTCGGGACTAGGCCGTGCAACGGGTCGTGGTCGTCGGCGGGGGCATCAGTGGGTTGGCCGCGGCCTGGGAGCTCACCGGTGGCGGCGACGGCTCCAGCGGTGGCGACGCTGCGACGGCAGGTGCTCGTCCTGGAATCTTCGTCCCGGCTCGGGGGCGCGCTCGACAGCGTGCCCTTCGGTGGCCGCGTCGTCGACACGGGCCCGGACGGTTTTCTCGGGCGCCGGCCCGAGGCACTCGACCTCTGCCGCGAGATCGGCCTCGACGATGCATTGGTGCCCATCGCCGGGCGAGGCGCCGGCGTATGGGCCCGCGGCAAAGTCCGCGCTCTGCCCGAGGGCCTCGCGCTGGGCATCCCCATCCGCTTCTGGCCCGCCGCCCGATCGGGCATCCTCGGGTTGCGCGGCGACATCGCGCTGGCTCGTGACGCGCTGGCTGCCGCGGCCCGACGTGCGCGGGCCCATCGGCGACCGCTCCATCGGGCCCCTGGTGGCCCGCAAACTGGGCCGGCGCGTGAGCTGACCGCCTGGTGGACCCGTTGATCGGCGGCATCCATGCCGGATCGGTGGACGACATGTCGGCCGCCGCCACCTATCCGCCGCTCCTCGCCGCAGCGCAGAAGCGGGGCAGCCTGATGCGCGCGCTGCGGGCCGAGGTCCCTCCACCGTCGCCCGACGCCCCACCCCTGTTCTGGGCCCTCGACGGCGGCATGGCATCCATGGTCGAGCACCTGCGCGCCGCGCTCACCGCACGAGGCGTGGAGATCCGCTGTGCGGCGCCGGTCGATCGTCTCGAGCGTCTCGGCACCCGGTGGAACGTGCGAAGCGGTGGAGGGCTACGACGATGCGGACGCGGTCGTCCTCGCCGTCCCTGCCCCGGTGGCGTGCGACCTGCTCCGGCCTCACGACGACGAAGCGGCCGGGCTCCTGGCGCACATCGACTACGCCTCGGTCACGCTCGTCACCTTCCGCGTCAGCGCCGAGGCGTTCACCGCCCCGCTGCCCGGCACCGGGTTCCTGGTCCCACGCGCAAGCCCGGCGCCGTCGGGCGGCGAGCCCTGGGCGGTGACCGCCTGCACCTATCTCTCGCAGAAGTGGCCACATGTGGCCACCGAGGGCGAGGTCCTCCTGCGGGCTTCGGTCGGGCGCTTCGGCGACGACCGCGCCGACGGCGTGGAGCGACGAGGAACTCGTCGAGCGGGTCTGGCACGAGCTCGGCCTGCTGATCGGGCCTGCGCAGGACCCGCTCGAATCGATGGTGGCGCGGTGGCCCGGGGCATTCCCCCAGTACCGGGTGCACCACCTGCTGCGCACTGCGGGGATTGAGGCGGCGGTGGCGCGCCTCGGGGGGATCGCCGTGGCCGGCGCCGCCTACCGGGGCGTCGGCATCCCGGCCTGCATCGCCAGCGGGAGGGCGGCGGCCCGGGCCGTCTCGTGAACCTCCCGCCGCGCCGGGGCCGTGTCGCCCTCCCGTCGCTCGGCGCCGGTGTACTGCTCGCCCTCTCGCTCCCGCCGTGGGGATGGTGGCCACTGGGCCTGGCCGGGGCGGGGCTGTTCTACTGGCGGCTGGCCGGGCTGCGCGCCCGGACCCGGGTGTGGTCGGGCTGGCTCGCCGGGCTGGGCTGCTACCTCCCCGGGTTGATCTGGGCCCGGGCCTTCAATTGGTACGGCGCCGTCGTGCTGATCGCGCTCGAGGCCCTGTTCTTCGCCGCCGCAGCCGTGCTCACCCCGCCCGGGCGGGGCCGGGCGCCGGCGTTCGTGGCGGCCGGCACCCTGGCCGAGGCCGTCCGCATGACGTGGCCCTTCGGTGGCCTCCCTCTCGGCGGCGTCTTCTTGGGCCAGGCCGACGGCCCTCTCCTGCAGCTGGCCCGGATCGGCGGACCGCTGTTGCTCACGGCCGGCGTCTGGGCGGGCGGGGTCGGCGTGGCCACCCTGGTGGTCGGGGTGCGGCGCTCCCGTGCCGCCATGGCCGGACGGGGCGCCCTCATCCTGGTCGGGCTGGGGCTCTTCGTGCTCGTCGGCGCGGTCGTCCCCGACGGCGGTCCGCCGCTGCGCTCCCTCTCGGTGACGCTCGTCCAAGGCGGCGGGCAGCGCGGCGTGAGCAAGGAACAGGTGGATCCCGCCACGGTGTTCGCCGCGCAGGTGCGCGCCACGCCACACGCTGCACCGCACGAGGCCGATCCCCGGCGGTGGTGCTCTGGCCCGAGGACGTCATCTCCCTGTCCGGACCTTTACGCGGATCCACCCAGGACCGGGTCATGGCACAGCTGGCCCGCCGCCTCCACGCGACCGTCATCGCCGGCGTCACCGAACCGGCAGGCCCGCGCGCGTTCCGCAACGAGATCGTGGTCTGGGCCCCGAACGGGCGGATCGTCGACACCTTCGAGAAGGTGCACCGGGTCCCCTTCGGTGAGTACATCCCGCTACCGCTCGTTGATCTCGCATCTGGCCGACGTGTCCGCGGTCCCGACCGACGCCGTCCCCGGCCACGCGCTCGGGGCTGCTCCGCACGCCGGCCGGACCGCTGGGCACCCTCGTCTCCTTCGAGGTCTTCTACGCCAACCGCAGCCGCACCTCGGTCCGGGCCGGGGCCGAGCTCCTGATCGTCCCGACCAACACGTCGTCGTACGCCACCGCGCAGGTGCCGACCCAGGAGGTGGCGGCCGACGCCGTGCAGGCCGTCCAGACCGGCCGGGACCTGGTGCAGGCCGCACCCACCGGCTACAGCACGGTGGTCACCCAACGCGGCGTGGTCCTCGCAGCGCTCGGTGCTCGGCCGGCCCCAGGTGCTGACGGCCACCGTGCCCCTACGGCGCGGCTTCACCCCCTACGACCACTGGGGCGACCTCCCGGTCCTCGTCGCCGCCGCGGCTGCTGCTGCTGGCCGGTTGGCGGCAGCGCGCGCCGCCGTTCCGCGCTACTCGTAATACCCGGAGTGGATGTAGACGCAGGGGATGCCGTCCGCCACGTACATGGCGTGATTCGAGGGATCGTCCTCGAAGGCCAGGCGGAGATCGAAACCGTGGGCCCGCAGGTCCACCACCGTCCGTTGCTTGAACTCCGTGACCTGCGTGTAGTCCCCGCGCTCGCGCATGACCAGGAGATCCCAGCGCAGGCCGTAGCGGCGCAGCCAGGCCAGGGTCTGCGGTTGGACCCGGAGCGGCCGGCCCGTGAGCAACACGACGGCCAAGGAGGAGTCGAGGAGCTCCAGCAACCGGGCGATCTCCTCGATCACCGGGTCGTCCCCGCAGGCCTCGAAGAAGGCCGACCAGTCGCGATTGCCCTGCTCAATGAAGTGCTGGCGTCCGGCGGCGTCGGACAGCACGCCGTCGATATCGAAGATCACGGCGGGGCCACCGCGGGTGCGCCGGACCTTCTCCGGCGCGCCAGCACCAATTGGGGTGCACGTCGTCGGGATGGTTGTCGGGCACGAAAGTCCAGCTTATCGGGCACGACCACCCCCGCTCGGCCGGAGAATCCCCCTCAAGATGGACGTCATTAGCCCCTCCGTAGGTGAGACGATGGAGCAGGCATGCCTTTGGACATCGACCAGGTGAGGATCGACGTCGCCCTCGGCCGCAGGGTCATGGTGCTCGGCGACCTCCTCCTCCCACCCGACCCCTCACCGAGTTCGCTGGCCACCTGCCGCGACATCGCCCAGAAATTGGACGAGTGGCAGGGACCGGGCGTCGTCGTCATCTGCGGCCAGCTGGTGGCGACGCCGAACGGCGGCACGCCGGGATCGGCGGCGGCGTCGCTCGCAGGCGCACGTCGGTCTCACCGACGCGTTCGCGCGCCTTCGCCGCCCGTCCTGATTCGCAGGTGCATCATGGTCGTCGGCGACGGCGCACCCTCCGCGGCGACCTGGTCGCCCTTCTCGACGGACTCGGCGTCTCGCTCGAAGCCGCTGTCGACCTGCACTGCATGACCGGCGCCGGGACAGCGGCGCGTGCTCGATCCGCGCCGGCACCCCCGACACCGACACGACGCACGCGACCGATACCGCCGCGCCCGGCGACGAGCGCCCCTGGCTCGCCGGGATGGAGCGGCTGGACGATCCCCGCCAGGCGCCGCGCTTCGTGCGGTCCCGTCTGCTCTACCGTCGCCTGCGCCACTACCTGTGGGCGCCGCCGCTGATCCTGGCCGCGTTGGCGCTCTCGTTGCGGCTGGAGTTCGTCATCGACGGGCTGGGCCACGTGTTCCGCTCGCCGCGCCAGCAACGCGCCCTCCAGCACGCCTACGCCGCAACGTGGTTCTCGCGACTCCTCGTCACGATCGCCATCGGCGTCGTGCTGCTCGCCGTCCTGGCGGTTGTGGTGGCCGTCACGTCGCGCGGCATCTGGCGGGCCCTGGGCGGCGAAGGCCTTCCCTCCCCGTGGTCATCGGAAGGCGCGCGCACCCAAGGCCGGCGCGCCACGGCGCACGAGCTCCTCACCATTGAGGGGGAGAACGTCCTCGACGTCACCCGCAACGCCATCGCCGGCGGGGCGACCGGGGTCATCGTGGGCGGCGCCCTCGTGGCCGAGCTCACCCACCTCGACGTCGGGTTCTTCGCCAGCCCCGGCGCCTCGTCGGAGATCGTGCACGAGCACCGGGCACGGTTCGGCCTTCCGCCGACCTACCTCCACCATCGCCAGGCCTCCATCATCGAGGTCGAGACCGGTGCGGATCTGCACATCCGTCTCACGCAGGCCGAGGTCGACCTGCCGCTGGCCACCTTGGGCGAGCGGCTGTTGACACGCGACGCCGTCGTCAAGGGGAGGACGAAGGCGGCCGACCTCCACCCCGAGCTGGTGGCCAGCTGGCCCGGCGGCGCGTCGTGGCCCCCGGCGCCCGAGGTGGCCGCCGACCGCATCCGGGTGCGGCGGATCCGCCGCATCGCCGCCACGTCCCTCTTCGTGGCCGGGCTGATCGACCTGCTCTCGGCGGTGACGGCCCCGGTGCGCGACCACCTGCACCTCATTTCGCAATTCCTCCCCATTGAGGTGGCCCGCGCCGCCGGGGCGCTGGTGGCCATCTCGGGCATCGCGATGATCATGCTCTCGCGTGGTGTGCTGAAAGGTCAGCGCCGTTCGTGGCTGGTGGCCGTCGCCGCCTTGGCCGCCTCCCTCGTCCTCCACATCCTCCATGCGGCCGACGTGATCACCCTGTTGGTCGTGCGCCGGCGTCCTGGCGCTTGCTCATCGTCCAGAGAGACCGTTTCCGGGCGCAGGCCGAACAGGGCACGGTGCAGTCCGCGTTCTTGATCCTGGCCATCGGCGGTCTGACCGCCACCTTCGGCGCCCTCATCGGGGTCGAAGTGGCGGGCCGGGTCCACCATCACCCGCTCCCCTCGTGGCCCCAGGTCCTCCTCGGCTCGGCCGAACGGCTCATCGGCGTGCAGGATGTGCACTTTCCGCCCCATATCAACCGTTTCGCCTCCCCGAGCCTGCTCGCCGTGGGCCTCACGCTGATCGTGTATTCCCTCTACCTGCTGACGCGCCCGGTGGTCGATCGCCGGCTCTCGAGCGGGCGGGCGCTGGTCGGTCGGCGGGCGGCCGAGCTCAGGGCGCGCGACATCGTCCGCCGTCATGGCACCGGCTCCCTGGACTACTTCGCGCTGCGCGACGACAAGCAGTGGTTCTTCCACCGTGACTCCCTGGTGGCCTACGCCGTCTTCGGCGGCGTCTGTCTCGTCTCCCCGGATCCGATCGGCCCTTTCACGGAACGGGCGCACGTCTGGGACGCCTTCCGCCGCTACGTCGATCGCAACGGGTGGGGGCTCGGCGTCATGGCCGCCGGCGAGGCGTGGCTGCCCACCTACCAGGCCTCGGGCATGCGCTTCCTCTACATCGGCGACGAGGCCGTCGTCGATCCCCGCCAGTTCTCCCTCGAGGGCGGCAAGATGAAAGGCCTGCGCCAAGCCGTCAACCGCGTCGCCCGCTACGGCTACACCGTCAGGTTCTTGGATCCGGCCCGCCTGAGTCCCGACGATGCGGCACGTCTGGTCGAGCTCATGAACCTGAGCCGTCGGGGGGACCAGGAGCGTGGTTTCTCCATGATGCTGGGCCGGCTGTTCGATCCGCGTGACACCGGGCTGCTGCTGACGCTGGTCGAGGGGCCCGACGGCGCTCCCGCCGCCATGTGCCAGTTCGTCCCGTCGACGGCCATCGGCGGTTACTCGCTCGATCTCATGCGTCGCGACCCGGCCGAACACCCCAACGGGCTGCTCGACTTCGCGTTGTGCTCGACCATCGCCCATATGAAGGAGATGGGCATGAAGGGCCTGAGCCTCAACTTTGCGGCCCTGCGTTCGGTGCTCGACGGCGAGTCCGGTGACGGGGTGACCCAACGCGTGGAGCGCTGGGCCCTGCGCCGGCTGTCGGGGGTTCTGCAGATCGAGACGCTTGTGGCGCTTCAACGCCAAGTACGAGCCCACGTGGCTCCCCCGTTACATCGTCTTCGACTCGGCCGAGCAATTCGTCCCGGTGGCCGTGCAGATCATGCGGGCCGAATCCCTGACCGAGGTCCCGGTCATCGGCCGGCTCCTCACGACCGCGTCCGCGAAGCGCTCCGGACCGGCCGTGCCCGAAGCGGTGCTGGCCGCACTGCCGCGACGAACGATGCCGTGCCGGCCACCGAAGAACGCCAGCCCGAACCGACGGGAAGTTAGAGGCACCCCCGTGCCCGACGGTGTCCCCGATGACGTCCCAGATGAAGCGACTGCGAATGTCCGCGCTGCGGCCACGCCGGATGCGGCGGCTCGTGTGACCGCTGCGACCGCTGCTGGAGCGAGCGCCAGCAACGGGAGCGGCCGCCACACCACTCATGACGGAGGGCCCGACGACACCTCGAGCGTGATCATCGAACCCGGCGCCACGAACGAGCCCGCGGCAGGACTCTGCGAGAACACCACACCTGCCGGAAGCGCGCTCGATGAACCCGAGATCGAACCCGCCAAGAGATCGGCGGCCTGTAGTTCGGCGGTCGCCTGGGCGACAGACATTCCGATGACGTTCGGCACGGTCACACGAGACGGCGTCGGCGGAAGAGACGGATGCGTGGCGGGGACGACGAGCGACGGTGTGCCAGGGGAGCCGACGAAGCTGCCATGGCGGGTGGCCACTACGCTCACGCCCACCACGCTCACGCCCACCACGAGCACGATCGCCGCCGCGACCAGTCCCACGAGGAGGCGTGATCGCCGGAACCACGGCTGGGCAGGCGTCGTCGTCACGGTCGACGCGACGGGAACAGCGACGGGCGCCGGAGCGGGAACGGGAGCGGGAGCCGGCTCCACGACGTCGTCGGCCTCGTCCACGTTCTCCAGCGCCGCGGCGGCGATGTCCTCGGGCAGACCGACCCGATTGAGCAATGCCTCCATGTCCCAGGCGTCCCGCGGTGCCTTCTCGGCCCGGAGTTCGGTGATGTGCTCTCTGATCTCGCCGACGAGGTGATCCCGCTCCGGCACCGGCAGGCGTTGCAGCGCCGATGCCAGCTCACCCAGATACCGGTCCACCATCCGATCGAGATCACTGCGGAGAGGGACGTCGCTCACCGCAACGTCCCTGCATCCAGAATGCCGTCGACCGCGCCACAGAAGCGTCGCCATTCGGTGACGAAGTAGTCCAGTGCCGCCTTCCCGTCCGCGGTCAGCGAGTAGTAACGGCGCGGCGGACCCTGCGTGGATTCCCGCCACGACGTCTCGACCGATCCGTCCTGCCGCAGGCGGGCCAGGAGCGGATAGATGGTCCCCTCGCTCGTCACCAGCTCAGCCGCCGAAAGCTCGCGGACCAGTTCGAACCCGTAGCGCTCGCCGTCGCGCAGCAGGGCCAGGACGCAGTACTCGAGGGCGCCCTTCCTCATCTGGGCCAGCTGTGGAACCCGTCCAGGTACCATGCAATACATAGTACCTGGCTATGTCAGAGTGTCAAGTGGTCGGGTGTCTCCGGAGTGCGCTCACCCCTGAAACCCCGACCCGTAGGCTGCTAAAAGTGAACGCTAGACTTCTAGCGGTCAGTTTCCACGAGTCGCAGGCGCCGGCTCTCATGCCATACCTGCCTAATGGACCACCCCGTCTCGTAGCCTCAGGACTCGAACCAGTCCCATTGCCACGGGGTGATGGTCTGCAACGGGCCGGCGAACCGGGGGCGCACGGGGGCGCCGGCCCAATGTGCCGGCGACCAGCGGTCCCACCTCCGCCGCCACCTCGAGCGGGTCCCCGTCGAGGAAGACGCACCGTGATCCGCGTCGCATCCTGGGCTTGGGGGTCCGGTGGAGGATCCTCGCTCCGGGCGAACCCCCACCGCCTGGTGGCGAAGGACCAGAGACCGGCCACGCCCGGGACCTCGAGCAGCTGCGGAAAATGGCTCGGTGTGCCGCAGGCGGAGGTACTCGTCGAGGGACGGCCCCACCTCGAGCGCCTCAGCGCCTCGACCGCGTCGAGCGGCTCGTCGATCACGACGTAGATCCCCCGGTTGGGCCGCCACGGAATGACCTCGGGCGCCACCAGCGAGCGGGGCGCCGCCATCGCTTCGAGGAAGACCCACGCGCCGGACAACCGAGCCCGGCGGTGCTCGTAGAAACGCCCCAGTTTGGCCACCCGCTCGCGCACCTCGGCGAACTCGTCGAGCGTTTCGGCCAGCGGCTCCGTCATCAGGTACATCGTCAGGTAATGGAACGTCGCCCAGGGGGTCGTCGACCACGAGCGCGTCGGTCGGCGCACGCCGGGGCGAGCACCCAGCGTTGCCCGCACACGACGCCCGGGATGCTGAACTGCTCGGGCAGGTGATCGAGTTGATGCCAGGCGTTGTAGTCCCGTGATCACCGTCGCTCGTGACCTCGGTGAGCGTGATGAACCCGACCTTGACGTCGCGCACGGTGACGATACCCGCCGCGCTAGTGGCCCAAGAAGAGGAGCGTGGCGTGGTTGGCGAAGTCCAGCAGCGGCCCGGGCATGATGCCGAAGACCACGGTGAAGGCCAGCACAGATGCCGATGGCGACAGACGTCAGCGCCGGGATCGGGATCACCGTCGGCGTCTCCTCCCCGGTCGAGGCCGGAGCGTCGTCCGCCAGGAGGAGCTCGGTGTTCAGCGTCGTCACGGTGGCTGCCATGCCGTCGGGACCAGCCGAGGGCAGCGCCGCGGCACCGGACGCAGGCCGGGGCCGGCAGAGAATCGGCGATGGCGTTGCCGGGCTCACCGGACGGGGCTGCGACACGTACATCAGGACCGCCACCCGCAGATAGAAGAAGGCGGCGATGGCGGCGGTCACCATGGCGATCACCGCCAGCGGCACCGCACCGGCGGACACCGTGGCCAGGACGACCTGCAACTTGGCCCACAGGCCGGTGGTGAACGGCACGCCGGCCTGGGCCAGCAGGAGGATGGCCAAGCGACAGGGCCAGACAGGGGCTGGCGTTGCGCCAGGCCCCGGTAGCGGGTGAGGTCGTGATCCTCGTCCCCGGTGCGGCCCGAGCACCGTCACGATGGCGAAGGTGCCGATCGTCATGAACGTGTACGCCATCAGGTAGTAGAGCGAAGCGCTCACGCCCCGGGGGGTCGCTGCATACACGCCGAGCAGGATGAACCCGGCGTGGTTGATCGACGAGTACGCCAGCATGCGCTTGACGTCGCGCTGGCGGAGGGCGACGACGGCGCCGACGAACAGCGAGAGCACGGCCAGCCCGTAGATGATCGGCCTCCAGTCGGCGGAGATGACCCCGAGGGAGGAGAAGAGCACCCGCAGGAGGGCGGCGAACGCGCCGACCTTGGCCACCGCGGCCATGAAACCGGTGACCGGAGTGGGCGCGCCCTCGTAGACGTCGGGGGTCCACATGTGGAACGGCACCGCCGCCACCTTGAAGGCGAAGCCCACCAGCATGAGGGCCAGCCCGGCCAGCAGGAGCCCGTTGGTCAGCACGACGTTCTTGGACAGGTAGTCGGCGATCTGGGTCAGGTTGGTCGAGCCCGTGGCACCGTAGGTAAGCGCGATGCCGTAGATGAAGATGGCCGACGAGAAGCCGCCGAGGATGAAGTACTTGAGCGCCGCCTCGCCCGAGGTGGCCATGTGATGATTGAACGCCGTCAGCACGTACAGGGCGATGGAGAGGATCTCGAGGCCCAAGAAGACGATGATCAGGTCGTTGGCCGAGCCCATCAGCATGGCGCCCGACGCCGAGAGCAGTGCGAGCACATGGAACTCCGCCCCGGCGATGCCTTCGCGCCGGAGGTAGCCGTCGGCCACCAGTGCGCGTGAGCAGCATGGCGGCCGACGAGGAGCATGGTGACGAGCACGCTGAACCCGTCCATCACGACGGCATGGGCGATGTAGGTGTGCGCGCCGTGGGACTGGACGTCGCTCCACTGCCAGATGGAGATGCCGAGTGCGCCACCCGCGATGATCACGCTGCCGATGGTGCTGACCCGCACCCGCAGATCGCGCTTGACCAAGGACGCGACGGCCAACAGGACCACCGCCCCCCCGATCATGATGATCGGCGGCAGAATCGGCAGGTAGCGGATCGGCGGGATCGAGATCTTGTCGGCCGAGGACGTGGCACCGGTGCTCGCGGCGAGCAGCGCGTTGATCATGGTCGGCCCCCCAGAGCGGCTGTCCCCTTACTGGCCACCGGTGGCTGGAAGTGTCCCGTGGCCTTCTCGACATGCGCCACCAGTTGGGTCACCGACGGGTTGATGCGATCGAGCACGGGCTTGGGATAGACGCCCAGGACGACGATGAGGATGATGAGGGGCGCCACCACGAGGCGCTCCAGCCACGAGAGATCCCGGGTCTTGCGGTCCTCGGGCTTGGGCACGCCGTGGAACACCTGCTGGTACGCCCAGAGGAGGTAGATGGCGGCCACGATCACGCCGAACACCGCCACCACGGCCCACCAGCGGTGGGTGATGAACGTGCCCACGAGCACCAGGAACTCGCAGACGAACCCGTTCAGTCCCGGCACGCCGATGGACGCCATCATGAGGACGGTGAACACCGCCGCCATGACCGGCGCCACCTTCTGCAGCCCGCGTAACTCGGTCACCTGCCAGGTTCCCCGTCGCTCATAGATGAAGCCGATCACGAGGAAGAGCCCGGCCGTGATGATGCCGTGATTGAGCATGAGCAGCACGGCTCCGGTCAGGCCCTGCGTGCTCAAGGCGAACGTGCCGAGCGCGATGAACCCGATCTGCGCCAACGACGAGTAGGCCACCAGGCGCTTCATGTCGCGCTGGGCACAGGCCACGATGGCGCCGTAGAGGATGCCGATCACGGCCAGGGTGAGGATGAGCGGGGCCAGTGTCCGCGTCGCATGCGGGAAGAGCGTGAGGTCGAAACGGATGATTCCGTACGTTCCCAACTTGGCCAGGACGCCCGACAGGATCACCGAACCGCCGGCCGGGGCTTCGGTATAGGCATCGGGCGACCACGTGTGAAAAGGGAAGAGCGGGGCCTTGACCGCAAAGGCGGACGTGAAGGCCAAGAAGAGAAGGATCTCCGTCGACGAGGAGAGATGGGTGTGGGCCAGCGCGGGCAGCGAGAAGGTGAGCACGCCGGTCTGCGACTGGTGGATGAAGGCCAGCGCCAGAATCCCGACCAGCAGGAAGGCTGAGCCCAAGAACGTGTAGAGGAAGAACTTGACCGCGGCGTAGGCCCGCCGGTCGTGGCCCCATCCGGCGATGATGAAGTACGAGGGGACGAGCGTCAGCTCGAAGAAGAGGAAGAAGACGATGAGGTCGAGCGAGAGGAAGCTCCCCATGATCGCCGCTTCCAGCATGAGCATCCAGGCCGCGTAGGCGCGGCTCTTGGGCTTGTCCTTCCCGGTGATCAGGACGAGGGGGAACAGAATGGCGGTCAGCAGGACCAGGAAGATGGAGATGCCGTCGACCCCGAGGAACCAGCGGATCCCCAAGGTCGCGCCCGGTGTAGGTGTGGTTCGACACCAGCTGGAAGCCGCCGTCGTGCACCTTCATGGTGACGAGGGCGATCACGGCCACGACCAGGGTGGCGAGGGAGACGCAGCATGGCCACCGCGTCGACCAGCTCCTTGGGGAGATTGCGCTCGCAGCCCGAGGAGAGCCAGGACGCCCGCACCCAGTGCCGGCAGGAGGATCAGCAGGGTCAGGAAGGGGACGCTGTGGCTCATGACCACCACGTCCGGCTGAGGAGGAACACGATGAGGGCGGCCATGCCCAGGGCGATGCCGAGGGCGTAGTTACGCACGTAGCCACTCTGGAGCTTGCGGGTGGCCGACCCGGTGGAGCGCACCAGGTTCGCCGTGCCGTTGACCGCGCCGTCGATCACGCGGGCGTCGACCACCCAGGCGAAGAACGTGGCCAGCTTCTGGCTCGGCCGACCGATGACGGCGTCGTAGAAGTCGTCCCAGTACCAGACCCGCTGGAGGAACTGCGGCTCGAGTGTCGGCTTGTCCACCTGGGTGCCGCGCCACAGGCCGAACGCGATGATGATGCCGATGACCGCGGCGGCGACGTCGGTGAGCGCCAACGCCCACTGTGCGCCCGAACCCAGATCGTCGTTGTAGAGGGTGCCCGAGAAGACCGGGGCCAGCCAGCTCTGGAAGGAGTCGTGGTGCACCCAGGGCAGGTCGAAGATGCCGCCGAAGAACGAGAAGAACGCCAGGACGACCAGCGGCAGCCGCATGTTCCACGGTGACTCGTGCGGGGTGTGGAGCGGCGGCTCCCCGTTCGGGCCGACCTTGTCCCAACGGGACTCGCCGCCGAAGGCCAGAACCTCGAGACGCGACATGTAGTAGGCGGTGAGGATCGCGGTCAGCAGGCCGAGTGCCCACAGCGGCTTGTAGCGCGCGAACACGTTGGTCAACACGTCGCCCTTGGACCAGAAACCGGCGAGGGGCGGGATTCCCGCAATGGCGAGCCAGCCGATGGTGAAGGTGACCGTCGTCCACTTCATCACCTTGCGCAGGGCCCCCATGCGCTTGAGGTTCTGCTCGCCGTCGAGCCCGTGGATGGCCGAGCCGGCCGCCAGGAAGAGCAGGCCCTTGAAGAAGGCGTGCATCACCATCAGGAAGATGGCCGCGATGTACGCCCCGGATCCCACGGCCAGGATCATGTAGCCGATCTGCGAGACGGTGGAGAAGGCGAGCACCTTCTTGATGTCCTGTTGCGCGCAGGCGATGGTGGCGGCCACGAACGCGGTGACCCCGCCCACGATGGCGATCACCAGGGTGCCGGTGTGCGAGAGGTAGAGAACGTGGTTCATCCGGCACAGCAGGTAGACCCCGGCCGTGACCATGGTGGCGGCGTGGATCAGCGCGGAGACCGGCGTCGGGCCTTCCATGGCATCGGGCAGCCAGTTGAACAACGGGATCTGCGCCGACTTGCCGGTGGCGGCGAGGAACAGGAGGAGCACCACCGCCGTGGCCGTGCCCCCACCCAGGTGGCTCAGCTGCCCGAAGATCCCGCCCCCCGGGCCTCCCTCGTACTGCAGCGTCCCTGTCTTCTCGAAGACCAAGAAGATGGCGAGCAGGAAGCCGGTGTCACCGATGCGGTTGTAGATGAAGGCCTTCTTGCCCGCGGAGGCCGCGGCATCGCGGTGGAACCAGAACGAGACCAGCCAGTAGGAGCAGACGCCCACCCCTTCCCACCCGACGAAGGTGAGCAGCAGGTTGTCCGAGAGCACCAGCACGAGCATGGAGAAGACGAAGAGATTCAGGTAGAGGAAGAACTTCGGGTAGTCCGGGTCCCCCTTCATGTAGCCGATCGAATACAGATGGATCAGCGCGCTCACGCCGGTGATGAACATGCACATCGTCACCGACAACGGGTCCACCAGAATGCCGACCGGCACGGTCAGGCCGCCGGCGTGGATCCAGGTGAAGTAGTTGTCCACGAACAGCCGGTGGTTGTCGGGCAGGCTGAGCATGCCCCCGAGCACCAGGCAGGCCACCACGAAGGCGCCGGCGACGGCGGCGGTGGCGATCCAGCCCGCATAGGGGTCGCCGATGCGCTTGCCGGCCGCGACCAGCACCAAGAAGCCGGCGAGCGGCAGCAACGGCATGAGGAAGGCAACGTGGAGCACGGTTCAGGTCAGCCCTTCAACGAATGGAGGTCGTCGGCGACGGTGGTTGACCGGCGCCGGAAGTTGGTGACCACGATCCCGAGCCCGACCACGACCTCGGCCGCCGCCACCACGAGGACGAAGAACACGAGGGCCTGCCCTCCGATGTCGTTGAGCACGCGGGCGAAGGTGACGAACGTCAGGTTGGCGGCGTTGAGCATGAGCTCGATGCACATGAACATGATCAGGACGTTGCGGCGGACCAGAAGGCCGATGGCGCCGATGGCGAACACCAGCGCGGCCAGGCCCAGGTACCAGGCGGGGGACAAGCTCATGTGGGCACCTCCGGATCGGTCGGCCCGCCCTGCTCGGCGCGACGCCACCTTGGCGGCCAGCTCCGACTCCGACACCGCCGGGCGGCGGGCGAGCACCACCGCACCGACCACGGCGATGACCAGAAGGGCCGCCGTGGCTTCGAACGCGAAGAGGTACGTGGTGAACAGCTGCTTGCCCAGCTGGGCCACTTCACCCGAGGGCGCCCCCGGTGCCTTGGTGATCGGGCCCTGGATGGGCCCCACCACCTGGTGGGCGCCGGTGACCCAGTGCGCGGTGGCCAGCATGGCGATGACCCCGGCCAGGGTGATCCCCACCATGACGAAGGCCAGCGTGCGTTGGCCCGTCAGGGGTTCCACGTTCACGTCCTCGCGCCGGTCCACCCCGAGGAACATGATCACGAAGAGGAAGAGCACGACGATGGCGCCGGCGTAGACGATGATCTGCACCGCGGCCAGGAAAGAGGCCTCCTGCTCGATGAACAGCACCGCCACCCCGAACAGCGTCATGACCAGGCTCAGCGCCGCATGCACCGGGTTGCTCGAGGTGACGACACCGACCGCACCCACCAGGATCACCGCTGCGCTGGCGGCGAACACCAGGATGTCGGGCCAGGTGGGGCGCGTCGAAGCCAGGAGGAGGGGGAGGTGTTCCATCAGGACTTGCCTTCGGCCTTCGCCGCCTTACGTGCCGCACGCAAGTCGTTCATGCGGACGCGCATGGCTTCCATCTTCTTCTTGTTCTTCTCCGCCCCGATCTTGGCCCGCCAGACCCGACCCTGCATGCCCCGGTGGGCCAGGGGGATGTCCTCGGTCAGAAGGTGGGCTCTCCAGGACCTCGCGCAGGGGCTTGGACCCGGTGAGCTCGTCGTTGCGGTGACCGGACTGCCCGCCCTCGGGGGCGCGGGTGCCGTACCCCAGCTCGCCCGACCACTGGACTTCGCCCTCGTAGGCCGCGCTGCCCGACGGCGAGGTGGCGCGCATCCAGCCCGACGTCATCATGTCGTCGCCCTCGCGCCAGTCCTCCCACGGGAGCTTCTGCGGCATGCCGCGGTCGTCGACCAGCAATTCCTTCTTGGTGTAGATGGCGTCGGAACGGTTGGAGAACGAGAACTCGAACAGCTTCGACTCGGTGATGGCCTCGGTCGGGCAGGCTTCCACGCACATGTCGCAGTGGATGCAGCGCAGGTAGTTGATCTCGTAGACGTAGCCGTAGCGCTCGCCCGGCGAGACCGGGTGGTCGGGCGGGTTGTCGAGCCCGCGCACGTAGATGCAGTCGGCCGGGCACACGCCGGCGCAGAGCTCGCACCCGATGCACTTCTCCATGCCGTCCTCGTAGCGGTTGAGGACGTGGCGACCGTGCTGGCGCGGCTGCTTGGGCTTCTTGTCGTCGGGGTACGACGTGGTCACCCGGGGCCGGGTGAGGTGCTGGAAGGTCAGCTTGAACCCACCGAGAAAGCTCAGCTGGTCCTTCACTTCATCGCCGAAGCCCACTACGCATCAGCTCCCTGCGTCGGGCCGCCGCGTGGGCGCAGCGCCGGGGAGACCCGGCGCCCGACCGAGGGGAGGACGGACTCCTTCTCGGTGCGGTCCGAGCCGAGACTGCGTGGCCCGGACCAGGAGGACGCCGGCGGCCACCACGACGGGCACCATGATCAGCCCGGCCCAACCCCACGATGAGGATGGACGCCACCAGCAGGAGCCAGGCCAGGCTCATCGGGATCAGGCGCTTCCAGCCCAGGTCCATCAACTGGTCGTAGCGGAGCCGGGGCAGCGCGGCCCGGAACCAGACGTAGATGAAGCAGAACGCCACCACCTTGATCGACGAACCAGATGATCGGCACGTAGATGGTGGCGCCCGGGATGTTCGGGATCCAGCCGTTGGGGCCGCCGAAGTAGAGCGTGACCACCACGGCCGACATGGTGATGGTGTTCATGAATTCGGCCAGGTAGAACATCCCGAAGCGGATCGACGAGTACTCGGTGTGGAACCCGCCCACCAGCTCGGAGTCGGCCTCGGTCAGGTCGAAGGGCGGGCGGGTCAGCTCGGCGGTGATGGCGATCATGAAGAAGACGAACGGGACGAAACCGAGCCGGATCAGGTTCCAATGCCAGAAGCCGTCCGCCTGCGCATCCACGATGGCCCGGGTGGAGAGCGAGTGGCTGACCAGGACCACCGTGACCACCGTCATGCCCAGCACGGCCTCATAGGAGATGACCTGCGCCGAGGCCCGCACCGAGCCCAGGAGCGGGTACTTGGAGCCCGACGACCAGCCGGCCAGCATGACGCCGTAGACGGCGATGCCCGACATGGCCAGGACGAGCAGGATGCCCATCGGGGGATCGGCCACCTGGAGCTCGAACGTGTGGCTGCCCAGCGTGATGACGCCCCCGACCGGCACCACGGCGAAGATGAGGAAGGCGGGGACCACCGACAGATACGGCGCCAGCTTGAAGGTGAACGAGTCCGCCTGGTCGGGGAACAGGTCCTCTTTGAAGACCAGCTTCGTGCCGTCGGCCAACGTCTGCAGGAGACCCCAGGGGCCGGCGCGGTTGGGGCCGATGCGGCTCTGCATGTCCGAGATCACCTTGCGCTCGAACCAGATCATCATGGCGGTCGCCACCAGCAGCACGACGAAGGCGATCAAGCACCTTGACGACGACGATGAGCAGGACGCCCCAGCCCACCCCGTTGGCGAACAGCGGGTCGCCCAGCCCCTGGTTGGGCGTGTTCTGCAGGTCGGTGAGGAGGGCGCCGATCACACGGACTCCAGTCGCACGTCGGTCACCGGGCTCCGGCTGTCGATGAGGGTGGCCGCGGCGTTGCCGGGCGTCCCGGTCCCGTGGGGCACGTTGAAGTCGACGGCCACCGCGCCGCGCGGGATGCCGTCGTCCGCTTCGGCCGCGCAGGACCAGCTCGCCCCGGGCCGAGCGCACCCGGACCTGATCGCCGGTCTTGGCGCCGAGCCGGTCGAGGTCGTAGGGGTTGGCCCGCGCCACCAGCGGCGGCACCAGCGGCGTGAGCGACGGGGAGCCGGTGACCGAGCTCCCGGCGTCGTAGAGACGGCGGGTGGCGACCAGGCGGAGGGCGTAGCTGTCGGCCGGGGCGAGGTGGGTGTCCTCGCCGCTCGCCGCCGGAAGGCCCGAGAGCAGCGCGGGTGGCGCTCCCAGCGCGGCGATGCGGGCGCTGACGGCCCCGTCACCGCCGGCCGAACCGCTGCGGGGTGGGGCACCCTGTCGCTCCACCGATTCGACACCGGGGAGGGCGATCGGATCGATGGGGCCGACGTCGTGCGGCGCCGGTGCGCCCGCCACGATCGGCAGCAGGACCCCGTCATGCGCCGCGTCGGAGTGGAGCACGGCCTGCGTCAGGCCGAAGTAGGCGGGTGCGGTCAGGTGCAGCTCGTCGGCCAGGTCGTTGGCGCTGCGTGACCCCGAGGTCCTCGCCGAGGGCTGCGGCCAGTTCGGCGGCGATCATCCAGTCCGGCCAGGCGAACCCTGGCGCGGTGAGCTTCTGGCCCAACCGGGTGACGCGGCCTTCGATGTTGGTCGTCGTGCCGGGACGCTCGTGGGCCACGGCGCAGGGCAGCACGACGTCGGCATAGGCGTTGACCGACTCGGAGGGATGCCCGGTGACCGCCACGATGAAGTGGCCGGCCCCCAACGCCTTCTCCGCCAGGGCCCGATCGGGGAAGTCGCTCAGCGGGTCGGCGCCCAACAAGATCAGCGACGTCACCCGGGGTCCCTGCTTCCGGCTGCCGGCGCCGATCTCGCCGGGGGCCATGGAGGTGAGGATGCCGGCCGTATCGAGCCCGGCCGTCTGCGGGCACGGCGCCCCAGGCGGCGGTGAACCACTCCCGGCCCGACTCGAGGCTCACCCGGCCCGGGAGGAGCCCCGGCGCCAGGCCCATGTCCAGTGCGCCGAACACGTTGCCCCGGCGCAGCGCCGGGCAGGAAGGTGGCCTTGGGCAGGGCCTGCGCCAGGACGCGGGCCGCCTCGGCCACCGCCTCGCCCGACTCGGCGTACGACGGGCGGCCCAGGACGATCACGACGCCTTCGCCGTCAGCACCGCCCGTGCTCGGCCAGTGCCTGGCGGGCGGCTGGCGAGCACCTCGTCGCTCACCGACGAACCCTCGGGGTGCGCACCGAGTGCCGTCGTGGCGGCTGTCGTCGCCGCAGAGGGCGCGGGCGACCACGGGCGCCTCGCCGGGGCGGACGCCCAGCGATGCGGCCGACAATCGCGGTCAACGCGGTGGGCGTCGGGGTCAGTTCGATCAGGGTCGTGGCGCCGACCACCGCCTCGCGCAGGCGCAGGAAGAGGACGGGCAGTTCCTCGCGCAGATCGCCGGCCAGGGTGATCAGGACCGGGGCGGCGCATGCGGCGTCGATCGTGGCCCGGGGCAGGCCGAGGACCAATTCGGCCGGAAGGCCGTCGCCCAACTGGGCGTCGACCGAGTCCGTGCCGAGGATGCCCTTGGCCAACTTGGCCCAGGCGTAGGCGGACTCGTTGGTCAGCCGGGCGCCACCGATCACCGCGACGCTGCCGGACCCGCCTGCGCCCTGTGCCGCCTGCAGCCCGCTGGCCGCGGCCGCCAGGGCTTCGCCCCAACTGACGGCGACGAGCTCGCCGTTCTTGCGGATCTGGGGCTCGACGAGCCGGCCGTGTTCGAAGCGACCCGTCTCGCGCGCCTCGCCGAGGAACTGCCCGCGCGTCGCGCCGAGGCTGACCACCTGGCCGGCCGTGGCCGGCGCCACATCGACCGCCTCGTCGGCCAGGGCCGCCTCGGCCGGTGCGTTGTCGATTTCGTCGCCGTTGACCGATTCGAAGGCGAACCGCCCCTTGTCGCACAGCCAGCCGTGGTTGACCGGGTCCGAGTCGATGCCCAGCAGCCGGGTCAGGCGGTTGGAGGAGGACTGCACCGCCACCCGGCACCCGACCGAGCAGGTGGTGCAGGTCGACTCCACCTGGTCCAGGTCCCAGGGGCGGGCCGTGAAGCGGTACGGCGTCGCGGTCAGCGCGCCGACCGGGCAGATCTGCACCGTGTTGCCGCTGAAGTACGAGGAGAACGGCTCGGTCGGGAAGGTGGCGACCTCCACGTTCTCGCCCCGCCCGGCGAAGTCGATCTGGGCCTCGCCGGCCACGTCGGAGGCGAACCGGGTGCAGCGGGCGCACTGGATGCAGCGCTCGCGATCGAGCAGCACCAGATCCGAAATGGCGATCGGCTTCTCGAAGTGGCGCTTTTCCTCGATGAAACGGCTCTCACCGGGGCCGTAGGCCAGGGTCTGGTCCTGCAGCGGGCACTCGCCGCCCTTGTCGCAGACCGGGCAGTCGAGCGGGTGATTGGCCAGCAGGAACTCGAGGACGCCGTCCTGTGCCTTCTTGACCTTCTCCGAGTCGGTGGTGACGGACATCCCTTCGGTCACCGGGATGAAGCAGGCCGGCTGCAGCGTGGCCCCACGCGGGCTGTCCACCTCGACCAGGCACATGCGGCACATGCCGACGGGCTCCATCCGCGGGTGGTAGCAGAAGCGTGGGATGTAGGTCCCCGCCCGCTCCGCGGCGGCGATCAGCAATTCGCCCGGCTTGGCCGACACGGTGCGCCCGTCGAGGTTGAAGCTCAGGTCATCAGTCAAAGGGGCACCCCCCCTCTTTCACGTGCACGAGGAACTCGTCGCGGAACATGCGGATGGCCGAAGCGATCGACGAGGGTATGGAAGGGCCGAGCACGCAGATGGTCGTCTGCTGCGGTGGCCAGGCCACGCCGGGCGAGATGTTGTCACACAGATCCATGAGAAGGTCGAGATCTTCCTCGCGTCCGGCGCCATTCTCAATTCGGTACATGATCCGTTCGAGCCAACCGGATCCCTCGCGGCACGGCGTGCACTGCCCGCACGACTCGCGGGAGAAGAACTTGGTGATGCGCCATGCCGCCCGCACCACGCAGGTGGCGGAGTCCATGACGACGATCGAGCCCGAGCCGAGCATGGAGCCGGCTTGCCCGACCTCGTCCTGCCCGAGGGGGAGGTCGACCTGATCGGGCCCGAACCACGGCGCGGAGACGCCGCCCGGGATGAACGCCTTGAGCGTGTTGCCGCCCCGGTATCCCCCCGCCGAGCACCGGTGCGTAGATGAGGTCACGGAAGGTGGTCTTCACCATCTCGAGCTCGTAGACCCCGGGATTGTGCACGTGACCGGCCAGGGCGAAGAGGCGCGTCCCGGTCGAGCGGCCCTCACCCAGGGCGGCGAAGGCCGCCCCGCCGTTGTTGATGATCCACGGGATGTTGGCCATCGTCTCCACGTTGTTGACCACCGTGGGCTGGCCGTAGAGGCCGATCGAGGCCGGGAAGAACGGCGGCTTTATCCGGGGGAAGCCCCGCTTGCCCTCCAGCGATTCGAGCAGCGCCGTCTCCTCGCCGCAGATGTAGGCGCCCGCACCGGGGTGCACGACCACATCGATGGAGAAGCCCGAGCCGAAAATGTCGGCGCCGATGGCGCCGTGGGCGTAGGCCTCGTTCAGCGCCGACTGCAGCCGCTCGAGCCCGAGGGCGAACTCGCCGCGCAGGTAGATGAAGGCCTGGCTGACCTGGAGGGCGTAGGCCGAGATCAACACGCCCTCGATGATCTGGTGCGGGTCGCGCTCGATGAGGAGATGGTCCTTGAAGGTGGCCGGCTCGCTCTCGTCGCCGTTGATGGCCAGGTAGGTGACCGGCTTCTTGCCCAGGAGCGCCCACTTGCGACCGGCCGGGAAGCCGGCCCCGCCCCGACCCAGCAGGCTGGCGGTGTCCACTTCGTGGGCCACGGCCTCGGGCGTCATGGTCAGTGCCTTGCGCAGTCCCTCGTAGCCGCCGGTGGCGAGGTAGCGCTCCAGCGTGTGCGAGTCCTCGTAGCCGATCCGCGCCGTGACGATCTTGGGGGCTTCGGTGATGGCCATCAGGATGCTCCCTCGCCGGTCTTCGCAGCCGCTTCCGCCGCTTGGCAGCCGCCTCGGCCCGCGTGGCCTGCGCCTCGGCCATGGCCGCCCGCTCGTCGGCGATGGTCGCCCGGTCGGCCTTCGAGCCCCACGGTCCGGCGCACCCGCACCAGGGTGCCGTGCGGGGGCACGGTGCCGGCCAGTGCCCCGCTGCGCAGGTCGGTCAGCAACTGGTCGAAGCTCTCCGCCGTCTGGCCGCCGACGTAGCGGTGGTTGACCTGCACGCACGGGCGTGCGGTCGCAGTCGGCCAGGCACTCGGACTCCTCGAGGGTGAACACACCGTCGGTCGTCGTGCCGCCGGCCCGCACCCCGAGCGACGACTCCGCATGCTCGAGGAGCTCCTGGGCCCCGCCCAGCAGGCAGGCGATGTTCGTGCACACCGACACCACGTACGTTCCCACGGGCTCGGTGTGCAGCATGTCGTAGAACGTCGCCGTGCCCCGCACCTCGGCCGCGGTCACCCCGACCAGTTCGGCGATCTCGCTCATGGCCTCGGGCCGCAACCAGCCGTCCTGCTGCTGGGCCAGGTGGCACAGCGGGATCAGCGCCGAGCGCGGCTCGGGGTAGAGGGCGACCAGTTCCTTGCGCCTGTTCCAGCAGATCGGCCGACAGGTGGCTCACCGGTCCACCTCACCCATGACGGGGTCCACCGACGAGATCACGGCGACAGCATCGGCCATGAGCCCGCCGCGCAACAAAACGGGCAGCGCCTGCAGGTTGACGAAGCTCGGTCCGCGTATGTGCATCCGGTACGGCTTCGACGTCCCGTCCGAGACCATGTAGCAGCCCAACTCGCCCCGGGGTGACTCGATGGCCACGTAGACCTCGCCCTCGGGCACGCGGAAGCCCTCGGTGAAGATCTTGAAGTGGTGGATCAACGCCTCCATGCTCTCGTCGATGCGCGCCCGCGGCGGCGGGGTGACCTTGCGGTCCTGCACGCGGTAGTCGCCGGCGGGCATGCGGTCGGCGATCTGGCGGATCATCTTGATGGACTCACGGATTTCGTTCAGGCGCACGGAGTAGCGATCGAAGTTGTCGCCGTACGAGCCCACGATCACGTCGAAGTCGAGCTTGTCGTAGTCGAGGTACGGCATGGTGCGCCGAAGGTCCCACGGCACGCCGGTCGAGCGCAAGATGGGCCCGGTCACCGACAGCGCCAGCGCCTCCTCCGCGGTGATGTTGCCCACGGCCTCGGTGCGCTCGCGGAAGATGGGCTGCCCGGTGAGGAGCTCGTCGTACTCGAAGGTGCGCGTCAGCACGGTGTCGCAGATGACGTCGACGTCGTCCTCCCACCCGTCGGGCAGGTCGGCGGCCACGCCGCCGGGGCGGATGTAGTTGTGGTTCATCCGCAGGCCGGTCGTCTTCTCGAAGAAGGCCAGCACCATCTCGCGCTCGCGGAAGCCGTAGATCATCATGGACGTGGACCCGAGGTCCATGCCGTTGGTGGCCATCCACATGAGGTGCGACGACACCCGCTGCAGCTCCGCCATCAGCATGCGGATCCACACCGCCCGCGGCGGGCAGCTCGACGCCCAGCAACGCCTCGGTGGCCAGGGAGAACACCAGCTCGTTGGTGAGGGGCGACAGGTAGTCCATACGGGTGACGTTGGTGGCGCCCTGGACGTAGGTCAGCTCCTCGCCGGTCTTCTCCATGCCGGTGTGGAGGTACCCGATGATCGGCTTGGTGCGCAGCACCGTCTCGCCGTCGAGCTCGAGCATCAGGCGCAGCACCCCGTGGGTCGACGGGTGCTGGGGGCCCATGTTGATGATCATCGTCTCGTCGTCGCGACGCTCGATGTCGATGTCGGCCGGGTTGATGAAGTTGCCCTCGGGCAGGCGCAGGACGGCCCCGACCTCCCGCCGCAGTTCGCTGCTGGCGGTGCTGCCCCGGGGCAGCAGTTCCTGCGCGCCCTCGGCGGTCTCGGCCACCAGCGACGCCTGGTCGATGCCGTGCCGCTCGAGTCCGACCCGGCGCAGCCCTTCGTCGGAGAAGTCCTCGGCCTCGACGTCGTCGCAGCGTCGTCCTCGACCTCGTCGCCTCGTCGTGCTCGTCGTGCTCGCTCATCGGGGTCCCGGCGCTTCCTTGAACTGGACCGGGACACGGCCGACGCCGAAGTCCTTGCGCAGCGGGTGGCCCTCCCAGTCCTCGGGCATCAAGATCCGGGTCAGGTCCGGATGCCCCTCGAAGATGATGCCCACCATGTCGTAGGCCTCGCGCTCCATGGCGTCGGTGCCGGGGTAGATATCGGTCAGCGTGCTGACCACCGGATCCTGCTCGGGCACCTGCACCCGGACCCGGACCCGCTGGCGCATGGAGAGCGACAGCAGGTTGACCACGACCTCGAAGCGCTCGGCCTTGACCCCGTCGGGCAGGGACCGACCCGGGTGGGTCAGGTAATCCACGGCGCACAGGTCGGCACAGGTCTCGAAGCCGGCGTCCTTGAAGGCCTGCACCATCTGCGGCGTAGGTCTCGCGATGCGGGAAGGCCAGCTGGCTGACCGAGCGGTCGGGCAGGCGCGGCACGTCCGGCAGGACGGCCAGCAGCGCACCGGCGGAGCCGGTCGGCGAATCGAGGTCCACGTCGCTCACCGCGGCGTGGCCACCCGCACGGCATCGGGCACCGTGGGCACCCATCCACCGGTTGCCTGCTCGCCGGCGGGGACGCTGCTCCCGGGGCGGCGGGTGATCTCGCCGGTCCGGATCTTCTCGTGCAAGGTGAGGATGGCGTGCAGAAGGGTCTCGGGCGAGGGCGGGCACCCGGGGGCGTAGACGTCGACCGGCACGATCTGGTCCACGCCCTGGACGATGGCGTAGTTGTTGAACATGCCCCCGGTCGAGGCGCAGACGCCCATGGAGATGACCCACTTGGGCTCCATCATCTGGTCGTAGACCTGGCGCAGGACGGGGGCCATCTTCTGCGAGACGCGCCCGGCCACGATCATGAGGTCGGCCTGCCGGGGGGAGGCCCGGAAGACCTCCATGCCCAACCGGCTGATGTCGAAGTCGGCCGCGCCCACCGACATCATCTCGATGGCACAGCACGCCAGCCCGAAGGTGGCCGGCCAGACGCTGTTGCGACGGGCCCACTTCACCAGGTCTTCCATCCTCCCGGTGAGGAAGTTGTGCTGCAGATCCTCGAGTCCCATGCCTCAGGCCGCCTGACCGGGTTGCGAGCGTGCGGCGCTGATGCGCGAGATCGTCGACTCCGAGGTCCGGGCCGGCATGCCCGATTGCAGGGTCTTCGGCGGGCCCCAGGTGAGGGCGCCGTTGGAGATCAGGTAGAGGAAGGAGACGAAGACCACGGCGGCGAAGACGATGACCTCGACCAGCCCGAACACCTCGATCTGCTTGAACACGACCGCCCACGGATAGAGGAAGACGATCTCGATGTCGAAGATGATGAAGATCATCGAGACCAGGTAGAAACGCACGGGAAACCGCTGCGGCGGCTCCCGGTCGGGAACGATGCCGCACTCGTACGGGGACAGCTTGGCCACCGTCGGCTTCTTCCGCGGCGCCAGCATGGCCGAGCTCACGAGGGAGAACACGGTGAAGAGGAAGCCGAGCAACGCCAAGATGAGGATCGGGAGGTACTGGTCCACAGCAGCGTTTCTACCATGGGACCCTTTCCCTGGGCACATCCTGGGTGGGACGGAAAGGGCCTGGCTCCGGCCTACGATGCAGGGGTGACGCCACGCGCCGCTTCCGAATCGGCTGAGGGTCCCCGACCCTCGCGCTCCCCGACGTGCCAAGAGGCCGCCGCCGGTCGAGGTCCACGACGTCGTCGTCGTCGGCGGAGGCCCGTCGGGATCCTCGTGCGCCTACTGGTTGGCGGACGCCGGCTGGGACGTGGCCGTGGTCGAGAAGAAGCACTTTCCCCGTGAGAAGACCTGCGGGGACGGCCTGACCCCCCGGGCGGTGCGCCAGCTGGCGGACATGGGGCTCGAAGAGGCCCTGGCCGGCTCCCACAAGTACAGCGGGCTCCGCGCCTACGGGTTCGGCCAGTTCATCGAGATGCAGTGGCCCGAGCACCCCAATTTCCCCAGCTACGGCTACACCATCACCCGCCACGACCTCGACGGCCTCGTGGCCGAGCGGGCCGTCAAGTCCGGAGCCACCCTTCTTGCCGGGACCGAGGTGATCGCACCGCTCGTCGACGAGGCGGCGCCACCCTCGTCCTCGGACCTCCCCCAGCTGCGCGGCGTGACCGTCAAGGACAAGGAGTCCGGCGCCACCCGCGAGATCCTCGCCCGCTACGTCGTGGTGGCCGACGGCGCCAACTCGAGGGTCGGGCGGATGCTGGGCACCAATCGTCGCCGGGACCTCCCATTGGGCATGGCACTGCGGGGCTACTACACGTCGGACCGCCACGACGATCCCTTCATCGAGTCCCATCTGGACATCCGCGACGCCGAAGGCAACATCGTCCCCGGCTACGGCTGGATCTTCCCCATGGGCGACGGCCGGGTCAACGTCGGCGTCGGGCTCCTCTCCACCGATCGGCGCTGGAAAGGGGTCAACACCTCCCACCTGATGGAGGCCTTCGTCGATTTCGCACCCAAGTCATGGGGCCTCAGCCCCGAGACCTGTCTCGGTCCTCCGACCGGCGGCAAGCTCCCCATGGGCCTCTCCATCGGACCCCGATCCGGCGCCAACGTCATTCTGGCCGGCGACGCCGCCGGGACCATCAACCCGTTCAACGGCGAAGGCATCGCCTACGGCTACGAGACCGGGCGCCTCGCCGCCGCCGCCCTCGGACATGCGCTCAGCGGCGAAGGGGCGCGAGGCGCTCGCCGAGTACGACCTGCAACTGCAGGCCGCCTACGGGCCGTACTACAAGGTGGCCCGGGCCTTCGTGCGCATGATCTCGAATCCCGACACCATGAAGCTGTGCGTCGGGATCGGCATGCACTCCGAGCTCCTCATGTCCCAGTTGCTGCGGATCATGGCCAACCTCATGCGGCCCGATGCGGCCGGCCCGGCGGAGATCGGCTTCCGGGCCATGGAGCTCATCTCGCGGCTGCGCTCCGGCGGGGTCGCCGCCGACGAGTTCTCCGACGCCGCCGACTTCTCCGCCGCCTGAATCGTTCCCGGCCGGAGGGTCGGCACCGTCGACGACATGCGCCGCTACGTGCTGACCATCACGTGCCCGGACCGCATCGGCATCGTGGCCGCGGTCACCGGGTTCATCGCCAGCCACGGGGGTTCGGTGCTCGAAGCGACGCAGCACGGCGACCTCAGCTCGGGGTTGTTCTTTCTCCGCATCGAGGTGACCGCCGAGAGCCTGCCGTTCGGACCCGACGAATTCCGTGGACTCGTTCGAACCGGTGGCGACGGAGTTCTCCATGGAGTGGCAGATCACCGACACCGATGTCCGCAAGCGGGTGATGTTGCTCGTCAGCCGCGAGGACCACTGCCTGGCCGATCTGCTCTACCGCTGGCGCAGCGGCGACATGGAGTGCGACATCACCTCGGTCGTCTCGAACCACGAAGACCTGCGTTCCTTCGTCGAGTGGCACGAGATCCCCTTCCACGAGATCCCGGTGCCGTCCGAGGCCGGCCCGAAAGCGGCAGCGTTCGAGGAGATCCAGCGCATCTTCGGATACGAGCGCGCCGACGTCATGGTGCTCGCCCGGTACATGCAGATTCTCCCCGCGTTCCTGTGCGACCGCCACTGCGCGGGCGCATCATCAACATCCACCACAGCTTCCTGCCGTCCTTCGCCGGATCCCGGCCCGTACCATCAGGCCTTCGCTCGCGGCGTCAAGCTGATCGGCGCCACGTGCCACTACGTCACGGCCGACCTCGATGAGGGACCCATCATCGAGCAGGACACCCGCCGGATCGACCACGCCGACAGTCCCGAGGAACTGCGCCGGGTCGGCCGGGACATCGAGCGCACCGTGCTGGCCCGGGGCCTGCGCTGGCACCTCGAGGACCGGGTGCTGCGCAACGGCTCGAAGACCGTCGTCTTCGCCTAACGGACCCCGGTGGTCAGCGCAGGCGACGAGAGCAGGTCCTTGGCGACCTCTGTGGCCGCATCACCCGCCGCGCTGACGACGCTCGCCAGAACCTCGTCGGAATGCGACAGGCCGGGGAACATCACCTCGTAGGCACCCGGGGCGAGCGCGACCCCGCGTCGCAGCATGGCATGGAAGAAGCGCGGGTACACACCGTTTGACGCGAACTGGTGCGCCGTCACGTAGTCGACGGGCGGAACCAGCTGGCACGGCGCGACGGGCCCGGTGCGAGGAAGAGCCCGACCAGCGGCCCGACGACCGGCACGCCACCGCCAGTCCGCCCTCGGCGATCGCCGACGCCAGAGCCGCCGCGAAAGACCGCCACCCGCGAGGTGAGCGCGGCGTAGTCGGTCTCGGTCACCTGGAGAGCACGGCGAGCCCCGCTGCGGTGGCCAGGGGATTGCCCGAGAGCGTGCCGGCCTGGTACACGGGCCCCTGCGGGGCCAGTGACGAGAGCAGCTGCGCGGCTCCCCCCGACGGCGCCCACCGGAAGACCCCCGCCGATCACCTTCCCGAAGCACCACAGATCGGGCGTGACACCGGACCACGCGGTGGCACCCCCGCTGCCGATCCGGAACCCCGTGATGACTTCGTCGAAGATCAGCAACGCGCCGACGGCATCGCACGCGGCCCGCAGGCCGGCCAGAAACTCCGGACGCGGCGCCACGAGGTTCATGTTCGCCGCCACCGGTTCGACGATGACGCACGCCACCTCGTCGCTGAGCGCGGGCACGACGTTGTAGGGCACCACCACCGTGTCGGCGACCGCTCCCTTGGAGACACCTACCGATCCGGGGAGCCCCAGCATGGCGACGCCGCTGCCGCCCCCGGCCAACAGCCCATCGGAATGGCCGTGGTAACAACCGTCGAACTTCACCACCCGGTCACGACCCGTGATGCCGCGGGCCAGGCGGACGGCGGTCATGGCCGCCTCCGTGCCCGAGGAGACGAGGCGGATCTGTTCGCAGCCCGGCACGCGGTCGCAGATCGCCTCGGCCAACAGGACCTCGCCCGGCGTCGGCGCGCCGAACGTCGTCCCCAGGCCGGCGGCCCTCGTGATCGCGGCGGTGATCACCGGGTCCGCATGACCGAGCAGCACGGCGCCGTAGGACTGGACGAGGTCGATGTACGGCGTTCCCTCGGCATCGACGACATAGGGACCGTGGCCCTGCAGGACCGTGTACGGCGTCCCGCCGACCGAGGCGAACGAGCGGACCGGCGAGTCGACGCCACCGGGAATCACCCGCTGGGCGCGGGAGAACCACTCGGCGTTCGACGCAGGGCGGTGTCAGCCACCGAGGAGTTCGGCCATCTCGGCGGCGAAGTAGGTGAGGATGAAGTCGGCGCCGGCACGCTTCAGCGTGATGAGCTGTTCGGAGGCGACGGCAGGACCGTCGATCCACCCGGCAGCTGCGGCGGCCTGCACCATGGAGTACTCGCCACTGACGTGATAGGCCGCCAACGGCACGTCGACCGACTGTCGCACCTCGCTCAGCACGTCGAGGGAGGTCATCGCCGGCTTGACCATGATCATGTCGGCGCCTTCAGCGAGATCCTGCGCGATCTCGAGCAGTGCCTCGCGGCGGTTGTGCGGATCCTGTTGGTAGGCGCGACGGTCGCCACCTCCGGCGATCGACACGTCGACCGCATCACGGAAGGGGCCGTACAGGGCGGATGCGTATTTCGCCGCATAGGCGAGAATGGCGACCCGGTCGTGCCCACCGCCGTCCAGGGCGGCACGGATCGCCGCCACCTGGCCGTCCATCATGCCGCTCGGCGCCACGATGTCCGCTCCGGCCTCGGCCTGGGCCAGCGCGATGCGCCCGTACAACTCGATGGTCGGGTCGTTCTCGACCTCGCCATCAGGCCCGAGCACCCCGCAATGACCGTGGTCGGTGTACTCGTCGAGGCAGAGGTCGGCCATCAGGACGAGCTGGTCGCCGACGGCGTCTCGCAGGGCCCGGAGAGCCTGCTGGACGATGCCGTCGGGGTTGTAGGCCTCGGTCCCCGTGGCATTCTTCGTCGCCGGCACGCCGAAGAGGATGAGGCCGGGGACGCCGAGCGACACGAGACGCTTGGCCTCGACGACGAGCGAGTCGATGGTGTGTTGGGACTGGCCGGGCATGGACAGCGATCGGTGCCGGCTCGTCGATCCCCTCGCGGACGAAGAGCGGAGCAACCAGGTCGTCCACGCTCAGACGTGCCTCGGCGACCAGCCGACGGAGCGCCGGCGTGCGACGGAGCCGCCGCAACCTCCGTGTGGGAAAGGCAGCCGGACTCATGGCACACCAGCCTAATGAACGGGATCTACTCCTCGAGGATCGCGCGGAAGCGCAGGACGAGGGCGTCGACGATGTCCCCGGTCCGCGCGCTCGCCGCCTCTGCCGCTCCCCTCATGCCCAGATCTCTCGCAGACTCGGCTGTGGTCGGACCGATGCAGATGACCGTCGGCGGGACCGGCAGGGGCGACCCGTCGGGCGTACGGAGCGCGGCGTACGCCCGGGCCGAGGAGGAAGCAGTGAAGACCACCGCATCGGCCCGCGCCATCTGGCGCCAGGACCGTCGGGTCAGGTGGCGGCAGCGCCACGGTGCGGTAGGCCTCGACGCGCCGCACCCGCCAGCCCTTGGCGCCAAGGCCGTCGGGGATGGTCGCCGGTGCCAGGTCCGCACACGGGAACAGCACCTCGTCGCCCGGGGCGCCCGGGGCGTGGTCGGGGAATTCCGCCAACAACCTACGAGCGCAGGCTCTGCGCGGGCACCAGATCCGGCTCGATGCCCGCTCGCCGCAGTGCCTCGGCCGTGGCCGGCCCGACCGCCGCCACCAGGGCCGCTCCCGAAAGCCCGGGCATCGCGCAGCTCGCGCATGAACCGTGTCACGGCATTGACCGAGGTGAAGACGACCCAGCCGAAACTGCCCCACGTCTTCGGCCGCGGCGCGTAAGGCGACCCCGCCGTCTTCGGCCTCGGTCTGTTCCGTGAGGGCGACGCTGATCGTCGTGGCCCCGGTGTGGCGCAGAGCGTCGAGCAGGTCCTGCGCCCGTGGTCCCGGCGGGTCGACGACGACCGTACGACCGGCCAGAGGGCCACCGACCGCGGCGGCAGCAGCGGCGGCCGGCCTCTGGGCCCCGAGAGCGGCCACCGGCCCCACCACGATCACGGCCGGTGACCCGAGAGTCACTGCGGCCAACTGATCCAGGGTGGTCCGGACGACCGCCTGCTCCGCGGTGGTGCCACGCTCGATCACCGCCGTGGGGGTGGAGCCGGGCTTGCCGCCGCGTTGGAGCGCGTCGGCGATCTCGGCCCGGTCCATCATCCCCATGAGGATCACGAGCGTCCCGTCGATTTTCGCCAACGCTTCCCACTGCACAGCCGTCGATCGGGTCGTCGACCGCGGCCGGTCACGACCGTCACCGACGACGAGAGGCCACGGTGGGTCACCGGAATGCCGACGACCGCCGGGACGGCGAAGGCGGACGAGACGCCGGGGATCACCTCCCACGGCACCCCGGCCCGCGTCAGGACGTCGGCCTCTTCGCCGCCGCGGCCGAACACGAAGGGATCCCCGCCCTTCAACCGGACCACCGTCTCGCTGCGCTGCCCGTGGTGGATCAGGAGCTGATCGATCTCGTCCTGACGGGCGCGGCCCCCGCCCGCGCCGACCCGGCGTCTTGCCGACGTCGATCAACTCTGCCGCTCGCCGGGAGCGAGCGCCAGCACGGAGGGATGGACCAGGCGGTCGTAGAGGACCACATCGGCCTCGGGCCAGCAGCGCAGCCGCCCGACGGGTCAGCAGGCCCGGGTCGCCGGGGCCGGCACCGACGAGATAGACCGTCATTCCGGCGCGGAGGCCGCGAGGTCCGGGACCGGCGCGCTGCGCGCGGCGACCGCGGCGTCGTCGAATCCGTCGAGCGCAGAAGCGCCGCCTTCGACGAGGAGCGCACGCGCCACGGCGGCACCGACCTCTTCGGGATCGGCGCCACGGCGGGTCATCCGGATGACCACACGCCCGTCGCCGCTCGCCACCAGCCCGTGCACACGCAACTCCTGCTCGTCCGGGATCGGATCGACCGGGGTTGGAGGCGGGCTCCGCCCACGCGGCGACCGGCACGGTGCAGCTGCCGCCCAGGCCGGCCAACACGGCACGCTCCGCCGTCAGGGCGCGATGGGACGCAGGATCGTCGATGACGCGACAACAGGGCCCGTGTCGCCGTGTCATCGGACCGGCACTGCACCGCAATGGCCCCCTGCCCGGCCTGGGGAAGCAGGTCGAGCGGATCCAGGATGTCGGTGAGGCGGTGCATCCAGCCCAGACGCTCCATGGCCGCCACCGCGACCACGACGGCGGCGACCGACCCGTCCTCGCCCCGGGAGACCCGGCGGGCCATGTTGCCCCGGATCTCGGTGAAACTCAGGTCCGGACGGGCATAGGCCAGTTGGGCCCGGCGCCGGGCCGACCCGGTGGCGACCAGGCCGCCGGGAGGAAGCCCGGCCAAGGTGCTCCCGACCAACCCGTCGCGGGGGTCGGCCCGTGGCGGCACGGCAGCCAGCACGAGTCCGGGCGCCATGGTCGATGTCATGTCCTTGGCCGAGTGCACGGCCGCGTCGGCCCGACCCTCGGCCACCGCCGCCTCGATGGCGGTCACGAAGACACCTTGGCCGCCGATCTGATCGAGCGGCGCCGACAGGTCATCGCCCGCCGTGCGGATGATCTCCACCTCCACTTCGAGTCCCGGATGCCCGGCGCGCAACGCGTCGGCCACCAGCTCGGCCTGGTGCAGCGCCAGCGGTGACCCACGGGTGGCGAGCCGGAGCGGTGCCATGAAGCCTAAAGATCGAAGAGGATGCGCAGCGCCTCGACGAGGCGCTCACCGCGCGGTGTCCCTGCCGTCTCCTTCAAGAGCATGGTGGGCTCGTGGAGCATTTTGGCCATGACGGCCCGGGTGGCCGCGTCGACCTGCTCCCATTCGGCTTCGCTCAGGTCGGCCAGCTGGGCCCGATGCCGCTCCAACTCGGTCTCGCGCAGCGACTCGAGCCGGGCCCGCAGGGCGGCGATGACCGGGGCGGCGCCGCGTTGGCGGCTGGCCGTGCGGAAGCGCTCCACCTCGTCCGGAGATGATCGAACGGGCCGCGATCGACTCTTCCTCGCGCTCACCGAGCGCCCGGGAGACCGACACGCTCAGCGTGTCCATGTCCAGCAGCGTGACCGGGCGCCAGCGTTCCGACGATCGGATCCACGTTGCGCGGCACGCCGAGGTCGATCACGAGCATGGGATGGGCCACCCCGGAGAAATGCGCCGGCGTGAGGACGTGCGATTCGGCGGCGACGGCGGTGAGGACGACGTCGGCCTCGGCCAGTTCGGAGTGCACCCCTTCGAGACGACCGGCCCGGAGTTTCGTGCCTTCTCCCGCTTCGCGCACGAGATCCTGGGCCCGCGCCAGGGAGCGGTTGACCACGACGATGCTGCGGGGGGCCGCCGCGGCCGGAATGTCGGCCAGCGCACGTGAGACGCCCAGGCCCATACCGCCGGCACCGACCACCACCACCCGCTTGTCGCGTAAGCCGTCGCCGCTCTCGCCGCGCGCCACCGTCACGGCGGCATGGGCGAACGACGTCGTCCCGCGGGCGATGCCGGTCTCGGTGCGCACACGCTTGCCCGTCTGGAGGGCGTGCTGGAAGAGCGCCGACAGGACCGGGCCGCAGACCCCCTCTTCCTTCGCCTGCTCGAACGCCCGCCGCACCTGCCCGATGATTTCGCTCTCGCCCACGACGGTCGACTCGAGACCGGCCGCGACGGAGAAGAGGTGGGAGGTGACGTCGTCGTCGAAGCGGACCGTGGCGTGCGCCGCCAGCTCGTCGACGGAGACGCCCGACTGCTCCGAAAGGACCTCGTAGACCTCGGCCACCGCATCGTGGAAGCGATCCACCACCGAGTAGACCTCGGTGCGCAGGCACGTCGACAGCACCACCGTCTCCTGGAGATTGCGACGGTGGCTGAGGGCCGTCAGCACCTTGTGCTGTTCCGCGTCACCGAGCGCCACCGCCTCGAGCAGCGAGAGCGGGGCCTGCTTGTGCTGGAGCCCTATGACGACGACGGACACGCGGATGCCTCCTGGGTCGGCCTACAAGCATGCCGGTCACTAAGCATACGGTGCCAGTCTCCCTGTTCAGCCCGGGTCAGACCAGGTCAGCAGGAGCGGACAGGCCCACCGACCGCATGATCGGCACCCCGTCGCCCTCGGCCTCCTCATCGAGAGCCGCCTCGTCCTGGCGGGACCGGTAAAAGCCCAGAACCTGCAGCTCGATCGACAGATCCACGTAACGCAGGTGCACGTAGGACGGCACGGTGAGCACCCGGGGGGCGAAATTCAACAGCGACGTCACCCCCACCTTGCACCAGGAGGTCAGCCACTTCCTGGGCCGCCCAGCCCGGGCGTGGTGATCACCCCGATGGCGGGGCGTTCCGTCGAGCGCAGCGAGGCGATCTCCTGCATGTGGCGGACCCGCAGGCCCTTGATCTCTTCACCGATGACGTTGGGGTCGACGTCGAAGAGCGCGGTGACGTTGAAGCCCCGGGAGGCGAACCCCTGGGAGTTGGTCAGGGCACGACCGAGATTTCCGATCCCGACCACGGCGATGGGCCAGTCCTTGTCGACCCCCAGCGCCCGCTCGATCTGCGTGATGAGGAACGTCGGGTCATAGCCCGTTCCCCGGGTGCCGAACGATCCGAGGAGCGACAGGTCCTTGCGGACCTTGGCTGCGTTGACCTTGGCCAGTGCCGCCAGTTGCTCGGAAGAGACGGTCGCGACGTTGGTGCGCACGAGCTCGGCCAGGATCCGCTGGTACACCGGCAGGCGGAGGACGGTGGCCTCGGGGATCCGCCGTGCCGATGGGTGTGTCGGGACCGCCACGGATTTCGATGGTACCGATGACTCGTGGCTCTCACACCAAACGTGCGACCGCTCACCAGGTCAAGGTGACGCGTGTCACCCGCGCGCGATGGAGAGCAGTGCCGGCGGCCGAGGCCTGGCCGGCGACCACGGCGAGATGGCCATTCGCATCGAGCAGCAACCCGAGCTCGCCGCGGGCCAGATCGGCGAAGGTCCCGACGAGCGGAGGGGTTGCGCATGCCCGTGAGCGTCAGGTCGCGTCTGCGGGCCGTGGCTGTGGCCCGGCCCGGGCCGGTGCCGGGGTCGGCACCTGCGCCTCCTCGGCGTCGGCAACCGTCGCCCCCAGTTGCAGGTTGCCGAAACGGTCGACCCACACCACTTCGGCCCGGAGAAACCGCCGACCATCGGCCAGTGGCGCCGTAGGCGACGGGCGGCGGAGCAAGGCGAACCAGCGAACCCGGGTCGACCGCAGGCCCCAGGTCGCCGAGAGGGACGCCCCGGCACAGCGCGGCGGCGGCGGGGGCGAAGAGGTCGCGGCCGTCGAATGTGCGGGCCTGCCGGGCGCTCGGGGTGAGCAGCGACGGCGCGGGTGATCGATCCGCCGCCGACGAGTTCCGCCGCGGCGACCAGGAGCCCGTTGTCCGGACCGACGAAGAAGGCGGGCCCGGGCCCGGGCGGCGTCACCTCGAGACAGACCCCCCGCCGGCCCGACCCCACCCCGGGATCCACCACCGCCAGGACGACCCCGGGACCGAGATGCGGCGCCGCCCGCACCAGGGCCAGCGCCCCGGCCCGGATGTCGAACGCGCGCGATCTGGTGGGTCAGATCGACGATGGCGACGCCGGCGACGCCGCCGAGAAGGACGGCATGGACGCACGCCGACGAACTCGTCCTCCGTCCCGTAATCGGAGAGGAAGAAGACGGTCTGCGGCCGCACCGCGGCGACGGCGTGGCGCTCGCTCAACGATGCAGGGAGCGCGAGCGCTCCGTCGCCGCCGCCACCGCCTCCATGAAGGCGGAGCGCACGGCACGCGCCTCGAGGACGCGCACCCCGGCCGCGGTGGTGCCGGCCGGCGAGGTCACCTGGGCCCGCAGCACCGCCGGCTCCTCCCCCGTCTCCGCCATCAACTTCGCCGAGCCCAGCATGGTTTCGACGACCAGCGTGTGGCTCACGTCCCGGGTGAGGCCCATCTGGACCCCGGACTCGATGAGCGCCTCGGCCACCAGGAAGAAGTAGGCGGGACCGGATCCCGAAAGGCCGGTCACGGGATCGAGCAGGCGTTCGGGCAGCCGGACCACGGTGCCCACCGCCGCCATGATCCCTTCGGCCCACGCCAGATCGGCCGAGGTGGCATGGGAGCCGCCGGAAAGAGCGGTGACGCCCGCGCCGACCACGGCCGGCGTGTTCGGCATGGCCCGCACCACCGACGGGCTGACCGCCCAGTGCCGTCTCCAGCCGCGCCGAAGGGATGCCCGCCACGATCGACAGGACGACGTGTCACCCCGACGGCGCCGAGCACCCGGCAGGCCCCCTCCGCCACATCGGGCTTCACGGCGAGCACCGCACCGGCGAGATGCGTGGGCGACTCCTCGAGGAGGTCCCGGACCGGAGCATCGAGAATCTCCACGCCGGGGAACTCGAGCGCCAGCTCGAGGCGGCGGTCCGCCGACGTCTCGGCCACGGCAACGTGCTCGGCGCGATCCAGCCCGACGCGAGGAGACCCCCCAGGAGGGCGCTGCCCATTTTGCCGCCGCCGACGATGAGCAGGGTACGTGCCATGGACGGACGTTACCCAGTCGGGAAGGTGGGGACCGGCGGGGGTCGTGCCCGTCGGGCGCGGCGCTACGACCGGCGCGGGCGGCGGCGGTACATGGTGGGATGGGCCAGGGTCATCGCCGTCGGGAAGTGGTCGTCGACGTAGATCACCGAGGAACCGGCGATGCGATCCAGCTCGTCGTCGTCGATGAGGGCGGCCGGAACCTTGCCCACCAGGTACACGGCGTCTTCGGGACCGAGGCTGAACCACATGCCGTAGAGGTTGGCGTTGCATCGCATGAGATAGGCCAGGGTGTCGGCGACGTTCTCCTCGGGAGCCGGCATGAACTGCACCTCGTGGTGGAGCGTGCGTTGGCGCAGGGTGAACCAGACGGTGATGAAGTCCTTCTCCTCGCCCTTGAAGCGGAGATACCAGCGCTGCGAGGCCGTGCGGTCGGTCACCTCCTGACGCTCGGCGGCGATCAGCAGCCCGTCGCTGGCCAGCTCGCGGGCCACCCAGGCATCGATACAGCTGACGGCGGCCGCCATCTCCTCTTCTGCGGGCAGATCGACGACGGGCACGTGACCGGGCGGTGCTCGCTCAGCGGCACTCGACGAGGCGGCCCGCGGCCAACTCGTCGTGCAGGTCGAGCAAGGCGCCCGCGGCGGCGCGCCAGGTGTAGCGGCGGGCCCGCAGCACCGAGGCGGTGGAGAGACGCTCGGCCACCAGCGGCGCGTCGAAGACACGTCGCACGGCAGCGGCGTAGCGCTCCGGCGTGGGATCTTCGACCAGGAAGCCCGTCCGCCCGTGGTCGACCAGCGTGGTCAGTCCCCCGACGGCCGAGGCCACGACCGGTGTTCCGCAGGCCGCAGCCTCCAGGGCGACCAGGCCGAACGATTCGGAGCGGCTGGGCACGATGCACACGTCCGCCGCCCGGTAGTACGACGACAGGAGCTCGTGGGGTTGGGGCTCGATGAGGTGCACCCGGTCCCGCACACCCCGGGCGTCCGCCAGGTCGATCAGTCCCTGGAGCGACTTCTCGCCGTGGGGGCCGCTCGGGCCGCCGACGACGACCAACCGGTAGGGCTCGTCGTCGGGCTGGCGCAACTCGGCCAGGGTCTCGACGGCGCAGTCGGCACACTTGAGCGGCTGGATCCGCCCGACGAAGAGGAGGAGCCGGCCGTCGAGCGGGAGACCGAGAGCCCGGCGGGCCTGCGGGCGGTGGCCGGGACCGAAGAAGGCGTGGTCGACCCCGAGGGGCACGATGCGGATGCGCTCGGGGTCGGCTCCGTAGAGAGAGGCGATCTGCTCCGCCTCGACGCTGCACGAGGCCAGCACGGCATCGGAGCACTCGATGATGGACGCCTCCGCCTCGGCCCGCCGGTGGGGCATGTCGGCCTCCACCTCCTCGGGCATCGATTCGGCCTTCACCCGATCCAGCGTGTGGAACGTGCAGACGAGCGGGCAGGCCCAACTCGTGCTTTATGACGTGACCCGAGAGCCCGGAGAGCCAGTAGTTGGCGTGGACCGAGGTGAACGGGCCGTCCTCGTCACCGAGGCCGAAGCTGCCCGGCGAGGTCATCCGGGCGAGCACCCCCTGGGTGAACTCGTCGACCACGGCGGGAAGCGCTTCTTTCGGCAGGGCGGTCAGGGGTCCGGCGGGAACATGGTGCACCCGCAGCCCGGGCTCCACCTGCACCACGGCCGGGAGATCCGGGGACCAGGCCCGGGTGAAGACGTCGCAGGCCGCGCCCGAGCGGGCCAGGGCGGCGGTGAGCTCCCGCACGTAGACGTTCATGCCCCCGCCGTCCCCGGTTCCGGGCTGGGCCAGGGGAGACGTGTGGAGGGAGAGGACGGCGAGGCGACGCATGGCGTTCAGAGCCTACCGGTGGCAGGGGTTTTCCCGGCCGCCACGCTCAGCTCGGAGGAGGCAGATCAGGGCACGGGAGCGAAGGGCTGCGGGAGGACGCTGGGGTTCAGCCTCGCCGGAGTCCGGACCCGTCCGCCGCCCGGGTCGTCACCCGACGTCCGGTCGTCCTGGAGCCCTTCGCCTCGAGCCGTGCCCGGACCTGGACCTGGGCCTGGACCGGCACCTGGACCTGGGCTTGAACCTGGACCGACCCCGGCCTCTGTCGGGCCCATGCAGGTGATCGTGCCCATGCCCGTTCGCATGCTCTTCCTCGAAATCACGGCGGAACGAGAGGTAGATGCGGACCAGGGCCTGCTTCTGATCCTCGCTCAACGTCTGATCAGCCAGGATCAGGCGGGTCAGGTCGGGGGTGCCGTCCGGCGGCTCGAGGATGCCGGCCTGCACGTAGAGCGTCTCGGCCGAAATCCGCAGTGCCTTGGCGATCTGCTGCAGGATCTCGGCGGAGGGCCGGCGCAATCCCCGCTCGATCTGGCTGAGATACGGGTTCGATATCCCGGCCAGCTCGGACAGCCGCCGGAGCGAGAGGCGGGCGGTGTTCCGCTGCTCACGGATGAACGAGCCCAGATCTCGCCAGCGATCCTTGGGATCAGCGCTCACTTTTGTAAGCGTAGTGCGAACCACCGCCTACCTTCAGCGTGCGCATGTCACCCGGCTTTGCGCGCCACGGTTCGCCGGTCGCGTCGTTCGGGTAACGTCACAGCGGACGACCCCACACGACGACCGTCGAGACACAGGAGACAACCCCTCATGGCTGACTACACCCTTCCGGACCTGCCCTACGACTACGCCGCTCTCGAGCCGCACGTCTCGGCCGAAATCATGCAGCTCCACCACGACAAGCACCACGCCGCCTACGTGACCGGCGCCAACCAGACGCTGGAGAAGCTGGAGGCGGCCCGGGACAAGGACGACTTCGGCGCCGTCGTCGGGTTGGAGAAGACCCTGGCCTTCCACATCTCGGGCCACGTCCTGCACTCGATCTTCTGGAAGAACCTGAGCCCGGACGGCGGCGACAAGCCCGACGGTGCGCTCGGCTCGGCCATCGACGAGAACTTCGGCTCGTTCGACAAGTTCAAGGCGCACTTCACCCAGGCCACCTCCACCATCCAGGGCTCAGGCTGGGGTGCGCTGGCCTACGAGCCGCTGGCCGGCCGCCTGATCATCGAGCAGGTCTACGACCACCAGAGCAACGTCGGCAACGGGTCAGTGCCCCTCCTGGTCTTCGACGCCTGGGAGCACGCGTTCTACCTGCAGTACAAGAACGTCAAGGCCGACTTCTTCGCCGCCCTCTGGAACATCGTCAACTGGTCCGACGTGGCGGCCCGGCTCGACAAGGCCAAGGGCCTGGCTCTGTAACGGGCGATTACAGGTGCCCGGCGTCTCCGGGCACCCCGGGTTCGGGGCCGTCGTCGGTCACCGCGTGGTCGGTCCCGTGCTGCTCGCACACCCGGCGCGTCGGGTCCGCAGCGAGATACGCGTCGGGAATCACCGCACCGCAGACCTCGCACGAGTCGTACGCGCCCGAGGTCAGGCGCTCGAGGGCGCGATCGACGTCATCGAGCACGCGGGTCGACTGCGCGAGTTCGGATTCATAGCGCTCTTCCACGCCCCGAGAGTACCGCGGGCGGGCCGAATCGTCCGTAGTGTGGCGGCTGTGACTCCCGAGGCGCCCACGGTCGACCTGGTCGGGGCGGGACTGCTCGTCCCCTGCCTCGACGGGACCGACCGCCCCTACCGCGACCTCGATTGCGCCGCCTCGACACCGGCCATGCAGGTGGTGGCCGACGCGGTGGCGGACTTCCTCCCCTGGTACTCGAGCGTGCACCGCGGGGCCGGGCTACAAGTCCCGCCGGGCCACCGCCGCCTACGAGCGCGCCCGCGAGAGCACCCATCGCTTCGCCGGGCGCCGGAGCGAGGACGACAACGTCGTGGTGCTGTGCCGCAACACCACCGAGGCCATCAACCATCTGGCCTACCGGCTGCAGCTCGCACCCGACGACGTCGTCGTGACGACGGTGGTGGAGCACCACGCCAACCTGCTCCCCTGGGCCCGGGTGGCGCAACGGCGTTGGGTCGAGTGCGGGACCGACGGGACGTTCAGCGTCGACGACGTCACCGCCGTGCTCGATGCCGGCCCGCGGCCCAAGCTGCTCGCCATGACCGGCGCCTCGAACGTCACCGGGTGGTTGCCGCCGGTCGAGGAGATCTGTGCGGAGGCGCACGCCCGCGGCATCCCGGTCCTGCTCGATGCGGCACAGCTCGCACCGCACCGTCGCCTCCCACCGGGGCCCGACTTCATCGCCTTCAGCGGCCACAAGCTCTACGCGCCCTACGGCGCCGGCGCGCTTGATCGGGCCACGCCACGTGTTCACGACGGGGGACCCCTTCCTCGCCGGCGGCGGGGCGGTGGACCTGGTCGATCTGGACGAGGTGATCTGGACCGAACCACCCGAGCGCGAGGAGGCCGGCTCGCCCAACGTGATCGGTGCCATCGCCTTCGGCGCCGCCATGGACGAGCTCGACCGCATCGGCTGGGACGACGATCACCGAGCACGAGGCGGCGCTTTCGGCCCAACTGCACGAGGGGCTGCGAGCCATCGACGGCGTGCATGTCCTCGGACCGGTCACCGCCCCGGACGCCGCCACCCTCGCCGTGGCGGCCTTCACCGTCGAAGGCATGCACCACGGCCTGGTGGCCGCCCGGCTCAGCGCCGAGTTCGGCATCGGCGTGCGCCATGGCTGCTTCTGCGCCCACCCGTATCTGCTCCGCCTCCTCGGGGTCGGCCCGGCCGGGGTGGCCGAGGCCCGGGAGGCCGTCCTGCGCGGCGATCGCAGCGCAATTCCCGGCGCGGTGCGCGCCAGCTGCGGCTTGGGGACGTCGAGCGAGGATGTCGACACGCTGCTGCGTGCCCTGCAGACCGTCATCCACGGCGGGCCGCCCCCGGTGCCCTACGAACAGGACAACGTCACCGGCGACTTCTGGCCCGAAGGCGAGGCACGGGGTTGGAGCGACGGCGATCGCCCGGCCGGCGCGGCCTGCGCCCGCGGCTGAGCTCGCCCGGGGGATCCGGTCAGGCGCCGTCGGTTCCGTCGAGACGCTGTAGACGGCGCGGGCCCGAAAGCGCAGCGGGCGTTCCGCAAGCTCTTCCAGATAGTGGGCCGTCCACCCCGCGACGCGGGCGATGGTGAAGATCGTGCGGCCGGCGTCGGGCGGCATGCCCGTGCCCCAGCTGAGGGCGGCCAGGGCCAGATCGCAATTGGGCGGCGGCACATCGTTGGCGGCCGCCATGTCGATCACCTCGAGGAAGAGACGTCGCCGCTCCTCGCTGAGCAACGGTGCCGCCAGCTCCCACAACGCGTCGAAGCGCGGGTCGCGCTCCTTGTAGATCGTGTGCCCGAAGCCGGGCAGAAGGCTCTGCCAGCGCAACGCGTCATTGAGCGCCCGGGCCGCCCCGTCGCGTTCGGCCGCCGCCAGGAGTTCGTAGGCACGCTGGCTCGCCCCACCGTGCAACGGTCCGGCCATGGTGGCGAGGCCGGCCAGCAGCGCGTCGTAGAGATCGGCCCGGGTGGAGGCAGCCAGACGCACGGCAATGGTGGAGGTCGCCAGCTCGTGATCGGCCAGGAGGACCAGCGCCGCATCGACGGCGGTCGCCGACAGTGAGGCTCCTCGTCGCCCTGCCGGCGCCCCGCCGGAGACAGCCGCTGCGCCAGCCGGAGCGCGATCGATCCCGACCGACGGGTCCCCGCGCCGCGGGAGGCGTCCCCGACGACATCGGTCAGCGCAGCGATCACACGGCGGGCAGCTCTGGTGACCGCGGCCGGACGGAGGTCGGCCCGCAACGGGTCGGCGGCCCCGCACATGACGAGCGCCCAATGCATCCGGTCGGACGCATCGACGAGGGGGCAGTCCCCGCCCCGATGTCCGGAGGTCGCCAATCGCCGTCCGGCGTCGGCCTGCCACAGCAGCGCCGCCACCTCTTCGAAGGTCATCTCGGCGCGCCAGATCGGTGGCACGGCGGCCGCGGTAGAACGGGCCCGTCCGGCCGCAGCTGGGTGACGCCGGTCGTGATGGTGGCCAGCCTGCTCTCCACCTGCCGCCCACCACGCTGTCGGACGGCCAGTCGCTCGATGTCGGCCAGGTCGAACAGGCTTCGTCGCCCGCCCGGCTCCGGATGGGAGGCGAGCAGGCCGCGGCTGACATAGGCGTAGAGCGTCGTCACCTTGACGCCGAGGCGCAGCGCCGCCTCCTCGCTCGGCACCATGCGCTCCACGAACCCCAATTTACATTGACTTGATCAACATTTACAAACGCGCATGACCAGGCGTCATAGTGGATCTATGGAAACCATCGTCCGTGATCTCATGACGTCACCCGCCGTCACGTGCGCCAGCACCGATTCCCTCGCCGTGGCCGCACGCGTCATGGCCGAGGCCGACATCGGATCGGTCGTCGTGACCGAACAGGGGAAGGTGGTCGGCATCCTGACCGAGCGCGACCTCCTGCGCGCCGCCGCTGCGTCCGCCGAGCCCGAGAACGAGGTGGTCGCGCTCTGGATGACCGCCCACCCCGACGTGCTCAGCCCCGACGAGAGGGTCGACGCGGCCTGGGCCAGCTTGACGGCGCATCACTACCGGCACCTGCCGGTGGTCGACGGGGACGCGGCCGTCGGTGTCGTCTCCCTGCGCGATCTCATGGGCGTGGCCCGCATCCGGCCCGCCGTCGAGACCAGCACCGAGGTCCCGGCCGGATTGGAGGGGGTCGTGGTGGCCGAGACGACGGTGGGCGACGTGCGGGGGCAGGAGGGCTTCTTCCACTACCGGCAGTACTCCGCCGTCGATCTGGCCGAAAGGCGTTCGCTCGAAGACGTGTGGCACCTCATGTTCCGCGGGGAGCTCCCGGGACGTGCGGCCTCGGCCGCACTTCGCCGCCGAGGTGCGGAGCCGCCGCAGCTGCCTGCGGGACTCGCGTCCCACTCCCGGCGCTCGCCCGACGGGGCACGCCGCTCGAGGTGCTGCGCAGTGCCGTCTCGGTCCTGGGTGCCGAGCTGGGCTGGCGTCCGACCCTTGACATCGACGCCGACGAGCTCTGCGACCAGGCGCTCGGGTTGTGCGCCGTGGTCCCGACCATTCTGGCTGCCGCCGACAGGCTCCGGGCAGGGCTCGAGCCGGTCGCTCCCCGGGACGATCTCGACTTCGCCGCGAACTACCTCTACATGCTCACCGGCGAGGTCCCATCGCCGCGCACGCCCGGGCCATCGAGCAGTACATGATCCTGACCATCGATCACGGGTTCAACGCCTCGACCTTCACCGGGCGGGTCATCACCTCGACCGGGGCCGACCTCGGGGCGGCGATCGTCGGGGCGATCGGCGCCCTGTCCGGCCCCCTGCACGGCGGTGCACCGAGCCGGGTCCTCGACATGCTCGACGAGATCGGCACGCCTGACCGGGCCGAAGCCTTCATCCGACCGGCCATCGAGCGCGGGCGAGCGCATCATGGGATTCGGGCACCGGGTCTACAAGACCGACGACCCCCGTTCCCTCTTCCTGCGTTCCGTCGTGGAGCCGTTCGGCGGTCCCCTCGTAGACCTGGCTCGTTCAGGTCGAGCGCACGGTGGTCGACGTCCTGGCGGAGCTCAAGCCGGGTCGTCACCTCTACACCAATGTCGAGTTTTACGCCTGCGTCGTGATGGACCTGTGTGGCATAGAACGACACATGTTCACACCCACCTTCGCCGCCGGCCGGACCATCGGTTGGAGCACCCATGTCATGGAGCAGGCGTCCCACAATCGACTCATCCGTCCGTCCGCCCGTTACGTGGGCCTGCCGCCGCCTCAACCGGTACCCGCTGCCGACTGACGTGGCGGCAGGGCACATTCGCTGAAAGGCGACTAATCTGGTCTGGGTTAGGCGGTATGGTCGAACCCGGACAGGACACGCATGAGTAGCACGAACAGGCTTTTCTCCTTCCCCAACCCGGTCAACGAAGTGTCGGCGCGACTCGTTGCCGGCGGAGTGGTCGTGATGACCCTTCTCACCATCGGCCTCGACCTCAAATGGGCGACCGCCGTCATCGCCTACGGCTTCGTGGCCCGCGTGCTGACCGGGCCGACCTTGAGCCCGTTGGGCCAGTTCATGACCCGGGTTGTCACCCCCCGCCTCCACCTGGCGCCACGTCCCGTTGCGGGACCGCCGAAGCGGTTCGCCCAGGGCATCGGCGTCTGCTTCTCGGTCTCCGCCTTGGTGCTCACCATCCTCGGCTACTGGGGCGCGGCCCAAATCGTGCTGTCGCTGCTTGCCGTGGCCGCCATCCTCGAATCCGCGCTCGGCCTGTGCCTGGGCTGCAAGGCATTTGCCGTTCTCATGCGGCTGGGCGTGGTCCCACAAGAGGTGTGCGAACGATGCAACAACATCTGGGCACCCTCGGGAGCCGCTTAACCCGTCCAGATACTCGCCACCCTGCGGGTGTATCGGGGTTCCCACACGTACTGGCAAAGGACCCGCACCGGGGGTGGGGGCATGCTCAGCACCGCCTTGCGCTCGACGGGATCCGCGGTATCGAAGATCCACGGGAAGAACTTGGCCGAGCCTCGCATCCCTACGGCCTTGGCCGTCGCCTTTCCAAAGGACTCGAACTCCTCGGGCGTGAGTGCCTGATCGATGACCGGAAAGCAACGCTCCTCTTCGTCCTCGAGATGTGACCCCAGTTCGATCCCCAACGCGTCGAGGCTCCCTGCGAGTTCATCGCCCGCCTCCGCTGATGGCCGTTGCACCAGGGATGAGAACCCCCTGCCGATGGCCTCGCACTGCGGCAGGAGCTCCTTGTGCTGGGCTTCCATTTCGGCCAGGACACGCAGCTGGTCCTCTTGGCCCGAGAGTTTGGGCCGCACGAGAGGCCACAAGGACGCGTCCTCCACCTCATGGTGGTGATGGAGCTGATCCTCAATGAACGCCCAGTGCGCACTCAGCTGCCGCGCTCTGAACTGATCCACGCCCGGCGCCCGCAACGCAGCGCTCAACCGCTTGAGGTCCCGGCGGAACGCCTCGTGGATCATGTAGACGATGGTGAACCGACCTCGCGGCGGCTTTCCCTCGGGCGGAGACTTCTGCACATCTGCCATCGACACCTCGCTTTTCGAGTGAAAGCGTAGGACGAAATCACTGACCGGCGTCGAGTACGACACGGGCTGCGGAAATACGGGTTCTTGGCTCATCCGCCATGGCGATTTCGCCCCGGGCCAGGAGGGCGGGTTTCAAGAATTTTGGTTTGCGAGCCCCCAAAGCCGGGTACCTTTGTCGTCAGCAGTCGAAAAGGCAAACCTCTCGCGAGGGAGGGACGCAAAGCCACGGAACTCCCTGAGTGAGCCGGGCCGCCGAAAGAGCTCGTGACGTAGCTATTTCCAGTGGTTCGCCCTCTAGGGTGAAAAGGGAAGAGAAGTGCGAGCGATTCAGGAACTCCAAGTTGAGCTTCCTGCGCCACCAGACGGGCGCTCCGGCGTCAGCGGGCGCCTGCGACAACTCGTCTCGATACTCGTCGGCGTCCTCGGAGGCTTGTTCTGCGCAATAGTTCTTTCAACCCTGCTCGCCCATCCTGTCGGTGCGGCTGTTGATCCTGGCGCCGAGGGAGCCCTGCCGATCGCGGCGATCCACGACGCCCTGCCACCAGCAGTCCCGACGGGCTCCGCCGCCACAACCGGGGCGGCGGACGCAATCGTCAAGCCTGTCGTCACGGCGGTCATCCCTCAGGTAACGCTCGCGCTGCGAACGGGGATGTCAACGCTTCGACCCGTTGCACAGACACTGACCGCCGTTGTCCTGCCACCACTGGCGTCCCTGGTTCCCGTCGTCACATCTGCCGGCGGGCCCCGGTCTCCGAAGAACCTCGCTCCGACCCCCTTGCCCGTGCGCAGGCGCGGCGCCCAGGTGTTCGTGCCTCAGGCGAAGAGCTTTCCTCGCAATGTACCGCTGGCACCTCTCTCTCCCAATCGACCAACGACACCGGTTCCCTTCCTGCCAAGCGGAACGACGGGTAGCGGATCGTCGTCCGTGCCGGGAAATAGCCTGCTCGCGGGCCACCCACCCTTGGACCTCCCGTTGCCGACCACGTTGTCAGCTCGCCTCGTTCTCGGGCTCAGCAGAGATTCGGGGATCCTTCTCGATTTGAGGCATTCGCCTCCTGGCTAGTCGTCGTGTTTGAACACTGAGCGGCTCCTTGCCGCACATCAACAAACAAGACAACCAAACCAAAATCGAAAGGAATCAAGAAAATGCAGACCTTCTCTACACGCGCGTCTTTGATGACGTTGGGTGCCATCGGCGCTGGCCTCTTGGCCTTCTTCATGACCTCCGCTGGTCCCGTGGCATCGAATGCTGCCGTTGTACAAAGCAGCAGCCACACACCGGTCGGATGTTCGGGGAGCACCGGAACGACGCGTTCTGGAACTGTCGGAGCCGCCGGAGAATCCGGCACCCCAGGAGCCCAGACGAATGTGAGCAGCAAGACCGGTACGTCCGGATTCGCAACCCAATCGGCACCGAGCGGGACCACCGGGACCACCGGACCAGATCGTTGGTCAATGCCAACGCTCCGATTTCGGCGCCTGTCAACGGCTCACCCAGTAGCTCGACCGACACCAGCAGCACCGTGCCGAGCGGGACCACCGGGACCACCGGGACCACCGGGACCACCCGACCGGTCGTTGATCAATGCCAACGCTCCGATTTCGGCGCCTGTCAACGGCTCACCCAGTAGCTCGACCGACACCAGCAGCACCGTGCCGAGCGGGACCACCGGGACCGGGTCGTTGATCAATGCCAACGCTCCGATTTCGGCGCCTGTCAGCGGCTCGTAACCGGTTCCACGGCGCCTGTTGCAACAGGCTATGGGTGACTCGACAAGTGCTCGTCCCCGCCCCTCAAGGGGGTGGGGACGAGCACCCCGTCGAAACCGAACCGATCAGGGTCTAACCAACGCCCACGGGTGACGGACCGCTTTGGCCGTCGAGTGCGTACCACGAGACGATGTCCTCGTCGGTCACGGTCGCGGCAGGGCCGTCGAACACGACAAGGCCGCGTCCGAGCGCAAGGACGGAGTCAGCGAGAGCGAGAGCTCGATCCGTGAACTGCTCGATGACGACGATCGTCACGTCGCCCTTGAGCCGAGCGAGGATCTCAAACATTTGCCCGACCACGATCGGGCTCAACCCGTGGGAGAGCTCGTCCACCACCAAAAGAGAGGGCGGAATGGCGATTGCCGGGGCGAGAGCCACCATTTGTTGCTCTCCGCCGGACAGCGAGCCCGCCCGGGTGGACACATGGCGCCTCAGCGCCGGAAAGAGCTCGAGGACGTAGTTGATCCGATCGTCGACTTCCCCCTTGGGGGCGCTGTAGCGGAATGCCATTCGGAGGTTCTCCCGGACGGTCAGGGATGGGTAGATCGCGCGGGAGTCGGGGACATGGAACACTCCCTGCCGCGCCATTGTGGCGGCCGAGGACCCGGTCACGTCGCGGCCGTCGAGGAGGACCTCCCCTGACATCGGCACCATCTGTCCGGTAATCACCCTCGCCAGGGTGGTCTTTCCACCGCCATTGGGGCCGAGGACCGCCGTGACACTGCCCTTTGGCATGTGCATCGTCACCGCACTGATGGCGAGACTCTTTCCGTAGCCCGCAGACACACCTCGTAGTTCAAGTGCCGCTTCCTTCGGGCTCTCGAGACGTTCGAGCTCGTCTCCGGTGGGCATGGACACCTGAACGGTCGCCCCGCTGCCTTCCTCCACCACGCTGTCCTGACCGAGGTAGGCGGCCCGCACAGCTGGGTCGCTGAGCACGACCTGGGTCACGTCGTCCGCGATCTTGTGCCCGAAGTCCAAGACGACAATACGGTCGACGAGAGAGCGGACGAATTCCACATCGTGCTCAACCAACACGAACGCCATCCCCCGGTCGGACACATGGCGGCGAAGGAATGCCTTCAGGCGGTCCCGTTCCCGCTCGTCCAGCCCCGATGACGGTTCGTCAAGCAAGAGGAGATCGGGTCTTCCGGATATGGCCCGAGCCACGTCGACGAGACGGGCGATGCCCAGCGGAAGATCGCCGGCCGGCACTTCTGCGTGGGATTCGATGCCGAGTTCTGTCATGAGCGCGCGAGCTTCGCTTATCGCTTCTTCGAGTGGACGGCCGCGGCCCAGGACGCCCCTCATGAACGGGTGGTCCGTGCGGTGCGCCAGGATTGCTATTGCAATGCTCTCGGCCGCGGTCAGGGCAGTGAAGCGACTGCTGTGTTGGAAGGTCCGGCCGACGCCCTGACGTGCCCGAGCCTCAGCGGAAAGCCTCGTCACGTCCCGACCTCGGCGGTGCACACTCCCCGAAGTCGGGCGCAGGAGACCCGAAACGACACTCAAGAGCGTGGTTTTGCCCGCCCCATTGGGGCCGATGAGACCAACGCGCTCCTCGGGCTCTACCCGGAAGGACACGTCGCTCAAGGCGACAGTGCCCCCGAATCGCATGCCGATTTCGATGAGTTCCAGAGGAATATCGGAGCCTTCGGCTGTGCCTTCGGAGCCAGTATTCGCTCCTCGGGACGGCAGGAAATTCACCTTGCTTCGGCCGTCTTCGCTGTCTCAACGCTCGGAGCAACCGCCCCTCGAGCTGCGAACTTGGCGCGGGCATTCTTCAGGTAGCCGCCGTACAAGCTGATGACGCCGTCGGGTGCCTGGACCAGCGCCACCGCACCGAGGCCGAAGAGGATTGTGGGAACCTGGCTCCACGAGGCAGGGAGCCAGCGGGTGAACACCGCCGGCATCAAGTAGAACACGAGTCCCGCCACCAGGGCCTGCGCAGGGTGGCGCCACCCAATGGTCACGATGACCGCCAGCCAGACGACGCCCACGAGGGTCGCGACGTCTCCTTGACCCAGATGGAGCTGGTACATGCCCAGTAAGGCGCCCCCGACGCCTGCAATAAATGAGCTGGACGCGAACACCAGCAGGCGGACCACTCGGGGGGATACACCCACCGCCTTGCTCAAGACCTCGTCGCTGCGAACGGCGCGCAGGGCGAGTCCAGTGGGCCCTTTGAGGAATCGAGCCACGACGAACGCCAAAATGACGAACACAACCATCATCAAATAGGCGAACGCGCGATCTGACTCGAAATTGAGCCCCGGGAGCCTGGGACGGTTGTACAGAGATCCTCCTGCCCCCGGTACAAGCCACGTCATATTGACTGCGAATTCGTCGAAGAACCCTGCGATCGCCAACGTCATGATGGCCAGAGACAGAACCCCGAGCCGAGTGGTCACAAGCCCCACGAGGAGACCCAACGCCGCCGCCGACGCACCACCGATAATGACCGCAAAGAACGCAGGGTAACCGTGCGAAGTGATCAGAAATGCCGCGAAGAACCCCCCAAACCCTGCGTACGCGGCCTGACCCAGTGACGTAATCCCTCCGGAGCCCAAGACGATGAAACTCAAGAAAACCACGCCCATCGTGATCCCAGCGGCCACAGCCGCCATCCAGTAAGGAGTAGATCAGGAGCGGCACAATGATGGCGATCGCCAGAACTGCCGCGAACACGGATGGCGCGAACCGTGAGCGTCGTGTTCGACGTCCGCCACCGGCCGATCTCCGGCGACTATGACCTGCGTCGTGCTCGTCTGCTCGATCGTGGGCCCGACAAGAAGGAAGATGATCAAGACGATCAGCGGGATCGCCGGCTGCACGGCGGTTGCCAGGAGGCTGCCCGTTGGCGCGACGTCTATCAACACGCTTTGCAAGACGCCCATTGCGATGGCGACCCCGAACGCCAAAGGCACGCTTCGAAGCCGGGCGACGACGGCCGCCGCCAGCGAGGTGATGACGAGCCCGGTGAAATTCGACGACCCCAGGCCGACAATGGGGCGAGAAGGACGCCGGCGAGCGCCGCCAGGAAGCACCCGATCATCCATGCCACAGCCTCCACCGGTGCGGTCCGGGTTCCGTGAGCCTCGGCCACTGCGGGCCGATCGACGACGGCGCGCATAGCGAGCCCGAACCTCGTACCCCGTAGGAGAAATGTCATCAACAAGCCACGACGGCCGCTCCGACGAGAACAATCAGCTCATTGGCATCGAGCGTCACTGACCCTAGGCGGTAGACATGCGGGGGTTGATTGGCGAGGCCGGGAGCGGAGTACACGGCTGGCGGGACGAAGACCATGACGGCGGCTGCAGGAAGGGCCACCAGGACCCCGACGGTGGCAACGATCTTGACCACCACCGACATCTGGCGGGCGTGGCGGAACAACACCCACCACAGCACGAGTCCTATGACGGGTCCACCTATGACGATCGTGACCCCAGCCGATGCGAGCATCGGCCACCCGTGCGTGCTGTGCAGCGTGTAGTACAAGACTGCTGCCGAATAGGCGATGCCTCCGAATGCGAAGTTCAGTACCGAGGTCGCCGAGTAAGTGACGACGACGCCGGTCGCAGCAATTGCGTAGACCGACCCTATGACCAGCCCAGAGACTACATACGCGAGCACTCGTTCCCTCTGCCGATCCGGACCTTTGTCAGCGGCTCAGTATTTGCCCGCTACCACTTTGCCGCATTGCCATGGCTTCGTTCCCACCACGACCCACTTGCCGTTCTGCACTTGCGTGATGGTGTTGCAAGGAGTGGCGGAGTACCTCATGGCCGGGTAGGTGACCGGCGGGATCAGGTTCCCCAATGTCAGGTTCTTCTCCGTATTCAGCGCCGCAACGAGCGACGACTGCGTCGGATTCTTACCCGCCCGCTGTAATCCCCAGACGAATTGCGACGCGATCACGTAGCCGAGTTCGTTGTAATAGACCGGTGTTCCCTTCACGCCGTCGGCCTTCATAGCGTTCAAGAAGCCGGTGATCCCGGGGCCCTTTTGCGTGATGTAGGCAGCAGCATTTGCCTGGACATAGACGCCGTTCATGTCTGCACCGAGCTGCTCGATAAGACCGGGTCCGTAACCCGTCAGAACCATGACCTTCATCTTCTTTCCCAAGTGGGCGTTGGCCTGGATCAGCGGCGAGTTCACCCCCATGTAGGAAAGGATGAACTGGGCACCGGACTGCTGCGCCTTCTGCACCACCGGCAGCACTTGCGAAAGGTCGGCGCCGTACTCCGGTACGGCAACGTTCGAATAGACGACATTCAGGCCTAAGGACTTCGCTTGCGCGAGCTCATTCTTCCCGGCGGTACTGCTGCCGGCCGAGGAGTCTGCCAAGACCGCGATCTTCGTGAAGCCCTTCTGCTTGATGAACCTCGTTATGGCGTCCGTGCCGACCGACTGCCCTGCCTTGTTCTCGGTACTCCCGCCGAACCCGAACATGCTCTTGCCGTTCCATCCGGGACTGACCGCCCATCCCACCATCGGAATGTTCTGCTGCTTGAGATAGGGAAGGGCGTAGGAGGCGAACTGCGAACCGACGAGAAGTGCCAGGTTGCCCTCCTTGCACTCCCTGCTTGGCCACCGCAACAGCTTGCGTCGGCGACGACTGTGTATCCAGGACCGTGTAAGAGATCTTGTGGCCATTGACACCCCCGGCCGCGTTGACCTGCTTGAGTTCTGCTTCCATCCCCGTGGTGACGCCTGCGAAGACGGCGCTGTAAACGCCGGTGTTATCGGCCAGCAACCCCACCTTGATGGTCGAGGCCGCACCTGCTGGTGCCGAACTGACGATCGGCGCCACCGCGGCGGCAAGCGACAGCACGAATCCCAACACGAAGAAGCGGCGAAGTCGCAATGACGAAAACATGGTTCCCCCCTTGACACTCGGCGAAACGACAACACGCCGAAGGACTGCTCGGTTTACTTCTGTTGCGATTATATGTCAACACCGTGGCCACGTAATCCTGTACGCGAAAGGCAGATTCTCCGCTCCGGTAACTGCCCTTTACGCAGTAGCGGTTGACGCTTCAGTGCGCGGAAGAACCTAGCTCTGCCCCCGGCCGATCTCAGCTCGACTCAGAAGGTGGCCGTTGACACTTGCGACCCCCGCGCTCGGGCACGGGAGTCGCAGATGTCAACGGATCGTACGGAGGGACTCCGGACGGGACGAGCCTTCACTCAGCTGGCCGCGTACAGCGCACTGAATCTCGTCCCCACTGCCGGGTTGGCAACCATTCGAGCGTTCCAGCCGGCAACGGCTATTGACCAACTCTCCTCGGAAATTCCTTTGTCGCCGGCCAGGCGGATGCTTCGACTCAGGTCGTAGTCGACCGTGGCCAGGCTCTTGGCGATCTGGGCATAAAGCTCGAGGCTGACCGATGCGATGGGCTCGAAGTCCGGCCCGTCAATCCCGGCTGGTGGCCGCATAAGGATCACCCGGGCGCCGTACGCTGCGCCGAGAGTCTGGGCCGTGGCCGCCATCCGCTGAGCCTCTTCAATCCTCGTCGGACCACCCTGCGTCCCGTAGTTCATGTCCTTCACCTGCTTGAAAACTCCCATGGCGTCTTTCCTTGTGTGCGCACCGCCTCGACCTCTCTCCAGTGTCCACCCCGATCGGGGGAAGTGGATGAGTAACGGCTACTCATTTGATGACCCTGGGAGCGGCGAACCCGGCGGCACTGCCAAAATGTCCAGGTGAGTGCGACCTCGACATTCGACCCATGGCCGGTCATCGGTCGGGACGAGGAGCTCGAAGGCACTCCAGAACGCACTCGGCGACCCCAATTGCGGGGGAGTCGCCCTTGTTGGTGGAGCGGGATTCGGCAAGACCTGCCTGGCGGCCCAGGCCGCGCGTCTCGCCTCCGATCACGGAATGACCTTCGCCGCGTTACGGGCCACCAAGAGCGCAGCCGCCATTCCGTTCGCCGCCCTTGCCCCCCTCTTTGCCGAACTGGACCTCACTCCGCGGCTCGACGCGAGCCTCTTGCGGCTCGTCGCCGAAGCTATCGACCTCCAACGCGGGAACCAACGGATGGCATTGATCATCGATGACGCTCAGGAACTCGATGATGCATCGGTAGCCCTGCTCGACCAGCTCGTGGAGCACAAGGGCGTCGTCGTCGTCTTCACGGTGCGCGTGGGCGAAGGCGACACGGAGTCCATCGTCGGTAAGTGGCGGGACCAGCAGATCCTCCGGATCGAGGTCGGGCCCCTCCCAGACGAAGAATTACGGACGCTGGCCGTTATGGCCGTCGGCGGGCCGATCGACGGCGCCACCCTCCAATCTCTCGTCGAGTCGAGCGGTGGGAATGTCCTCTTTCTCCGAGAGCTCATCCAAGGCGCGGTGGAGTCCGGTGCGCTGACCTCAGAACTCGGCCTTTGGCGCCTGCGCGGATCATTGGCCCACTCTCCCCGACTGCGAGACCTGATCGAACAACGCCTCGCTGGCTTGAGCGAGCAGGAGCATGAGGCGCTCGAGCTGATCGCACTCAGCGACCCCGTCCGATTGGATCTGCTCGAGAACCTGGTCGAACTCCGGTCGATCGAACGACTGGAGGCGTTGGGGTTACTCGATGTCCTGGAGAAGGAATCCGGCCCCGAATTGCGACTGAACCATCCGCTCTACGGCGAGGTGGTCAGGGCTCACCTCCCTTCGATCCGGAAGATCCGCTTGAGCCGAGCTCTGGCCGACGCGGCTGAGCTCAAGGGCAAGGTCGACGATCGAGACACCCTGCGCGTTGCCGTCTGGCGATTAGACGGCGGGGGCGGCGGGCGACTGGATACCACCCTCGAAGCGCGCGACCATCGCATTGAGAACCGAAAACTACGCGCTCGCGGCGCGCCTCAGCCGCTCGGTCTGGGAGGAAGCGCACTCCGTCGATGCCGCCGTCGTCCTCGGCGACTCCCTTGACTTCCTTGGGCGCAGCCGGGAGGCCGAACGGGTGTTGAGTGCCGCTGCGCCGCTCGCCGAGTCTGATCGACAACGCACCAGTGTCGCCGTACGGCGAGCCTCGGCGCTGTTCCGCACACTTGGAGACGCTGACGGGGCAGAGAAGGTCATTGAGGAAGCGGTTTCCGACTTAACCGACGAGAGTTGCCGACGAGAGATCGATGCCCTTCGAGGTAACTTCTTACTGCTCTCGGGTGATGTTGCCGGCTCAATTGCTCTGGATGGGTCCTTGCTTGAGATCTCGGGTGATGCGGCATTCGCTCAGGCTTCGCTCGACTTCGGCGTCGGATTAGCCCTCGCAGGGCGCACGGACGAATCGATTTCCCACACCAACGTGGCGCTTTCTGCCCGCACGGATCTTGACAACGAGGAGCAGCTTTCTGCAATCGGGGTCTACTGGGTCGCCCAAGCGCTCGCCCATTATTACGCCGGCCACCTGACAGAAGCGGAGGCGATCGGTGACGCGGGGTACCAGATCTCGGTCGAAAAGAGCAACGTCGATGGCCAAGCCTGGTTCGCCTCGATACTCGGCCTCATCCATCTGGCGCAGGGGCGTCTCGTCGAGGCCACCCACATGTTTCGTGAATCCGCCTCCCTCTTCGGGAGTCTCCATCATCCCGGTCGGCGATGGGGTCTCAGCGGCATCGCACTGGCCAGTTCCTACCGCGGAGATTCCGCCACCGCGAACGCGGCGCTCGCCGACCTTGACGATGCAGCTCCTACGGCAGTCCGCATGCAGGAGGTCAATACATTGCGCGCCAGGGCCTGGGCCACTCTGGTGCGAGGAGAGGTCACCGCAGCGCGAGAACTCTTGTGGGAAGCGGTTGCGCTGGCGGAGAGCTGGGGCCAACACGCCACAGAAGCTGAGGCATTGCACGACCTCATCCGGACTGGAGCGGTCAGTCCCGCCGCTGAGCATCTCGAGCGGCTCCGGAACATGGTCGACGGCTCTTTCATGGAAGCACGACTCTCCTTCGCCGGTGCCGCCCTGTATGAAGATGCCGACTTGGCGGCGAACGCCGCCGACCAATTCGACGCCATCGGCGCCAATCTGCTTTCCGCTGAAGCGTCGTTGCTCGAAGGTCGCCTGGCATTATCTGCCGGCCTGCGCCGTCGCGCCTCGACTGCCGATGCCCGAGCAGCGCGAGCCCTCGAGAAATGCGACGGGGCCAACGTCGCGTGGATCCCTCGCTCAGCCGAAAGCTCCCAACTGTCAGATCGCGAACGAGAGGTAGCCCTCCTGGCCGCCCAGAATTTGACGAGCCGCGAGATCGCTGAGCGGCTCTTCGTATCCGTACGGACAGTGGACAATCACCTGCAGCAGGTCTACGTGAAGCTCGGGGTAAAGCGTCGCACCGAGCTGGCCCCCCACCTCTGAGAACTGTCCGTCGGCTGGCGGCTGGCGGAATGCACAAGTGTGGCGTGGCTGTCATAGGTGCCCCTGCTGACAGCGCGAACACCCCCTGGACCGGCTGACTCACCGCCGGAATGTGACCTACAGTGCGAAACCGTGAGGGTGCCTGACGCCGCGCTCGAAGAAGTACGTCACCAGGGCTTTTGCCTCATGGAAGATTTCTTGGCTCCTGAGGAATTGAAAGCGGCGCAAGATGCCCTCTGGTTACATTTCCCGACGCCGGAGGACTATTTCACCCACCCCGAGCGTCACGCTCACTTCGGAATCAGCCAGTTCGCTGGTGTCGAAGAATTTCCATACAAGTCGTGGGACCTCAATCGCCTGGCCGTTCACCCTGATCTGACCGACGCGGCCGAGCGTTATCTCAGAACCTCCGAGTTACACCTCTACAAGATCGAGCTATGGGCGAAGTATGCCGGAGCTATCAATTACGACCAGCCGCTCCATCGAGACTTCGGCAGCCACAGCCTGGTCGTCCCTCGAGTCGACGATCGATACCAGCAGATGACCACCTTCATCTACCTCTCCGATGTGACGGCGCAAGATGGCCCGACCCGCATCGTCCCCTACGAGGACGGCGCCCATGTTCCCTTCACGCCGCTGTACATCGAGCGTGGCGCCATGGCGGACGTCGAAGTTGCCGATGATCGGACCCGCCGGCAGCCTTCTCATGTACCGCTCGGACATTCTGCATCGGGGCTCCGATTTCAACGCAGGCGCACGCGCCCGCTTCTCCCTCCTTGTTGACTTCCAGGCGCGGGGAACGACATGGGGTGGGAAGATGGCGTGGCCGAAAGATTCACCTGAACGATGGGCGAGGTTCATTCCGCGCTGCACCGTGCGGCAGCGCGACCTCTTCGGGTTCCCCCGGCCGGGCCACGACTACTGGAACGAACAGACCCTGACCGACGTTGCTCTCCGTTACCCCGGAATTGACATGGAGCCCTATCGGATCGCCGTGCCGTCTCCCATCGATCCGTAGCGCATCCTCTTCGCGGCAACGACTCCATCAGGCTTGGGCCCGACCAGCCCGGCTATGGAAATGCAATTGCCGTTAATGCTACGTTGTTGCGGCAGCGAGACGGGAGGGCGGCATGACGGACATCGGGACCAGACATGGAGTCGAAGGACTATTTCAGCGATCCGGCGCTCTTTGAGAATCCGTACCCCTACTACGACGCCATGCGGGCCAAGTGTCCCGTTCAGCGCGAGGCGTTCCGCGACGTCTTCATGGTCACGGGCTACGACGAGGCACTCGAGATCTATTCGAACCCGACGACGTGGTCGAACTGCAACACCGTCGCCGGTCCGGGTTTTCCTGTGCCCCTTGTGGGCGACGACATCAGCGAACTAATCGAGCAACATCGCGACGAGCTCGTCTTCAGCGACCAACTCCCCTCGTTCGACCCACCGAAGCACACCGCTCAACGAGGGCTGCTCATGCGTTTGATCACACCGAAGCGGATGAAGGAGAACGAGGAGTTCATGTGGGGTCTGGCCGACCGTCACATCGACTCGTTCTTGGCCAAGGGTGAATGTGAGTTCATCAGCGAGTATGCGAGCTCCTTCACCCTTCTCGTGGTGGCCGATCTGCTCGGCGTCCCCGAATCCGACTTCGGGATCATCCAATCGCGCATGGGAAGCCACCACCCTGCCGAGCAGCCGCTCGGCGAACAAGAGCACAAGCCGTTGGAATATCTCTACGACCAGTTCATCGAGTACATCGAGGACCGACGGAGTAACCCGCAGAACGACGTCATGACCAGCATGGCGACAGCGACCTTTCCCGACGGCTCCACGCCGCCGGTACACGACGTCGCACTGATCGCGGCGAATCTCTTCGCAGCGGGGCAGGAGACCACGGTACGGCTCCTGGTCGCATCGCTCCGGATGCTGGGAGAGCGACCGGATATCCAGGATCTCCTCCGCCGCGAGCGCCACCGTATCCCCGCCTTCATCGAGGAGATGCTGCGACTCGAGTCTCCACTCCAGGGCTCATTCCGCCTGGCACGTCGTGCAACGTCAGTCGGTGGTGTCGATCTGCCCGCCGGAACCACGGTGTACGTGGCCGAAGGTGGCGCCAACCGCGACCCTCGACACTTCGAGAATCCGAACGAATTCGACCTCGACAGACCGAATGTGCGCCAGCACCTGGCGTTCGCGCACGGCATTCACACATGTGCCGGCGCCCCGCTGGCCAGGGCCGAGGCCCGAGTGACCCTCGAGCGCTTCCTGGATCGGACGGCCGACATCAGGATCTCCGCATCAGCACATGGTCCCGCCGGTGCGCGGCACTACGACTACATGCAGACGTACCTCATCCAGGGCATCACGAACCTTCATCTGGAGTTCACCCCGGCGCCCTGATTCGCTGCACGGTGCCCCCAGAAGGGTGCAGCGGTGCGGGTCCGTCAGTGTTCGTGCATGATGACGCCGCGGATATTGCGTCCTTGGACGAGATCATCGACTGCGACATTGATGTCGTCGATGGCGTAACGCGCCGTGATCAACTCGTCGAGCTTGAGGTGCCCGGCTCGGTAAAGCGCGACCTCTCGCAGGACGTCGACCGCCGGGCTCCCCATCCCGTACAGGCATCCTTGGATCCGCTTCTGATATCCCGCCAACACGAGGACGCTGACGGGAATACCCGGCGGATCCTTGACGCTCGCCATGCCCGTTACCACCACCGTGCCACCCTTGCCGATCGCGTTGAATGCTTCGGCGACGTGGTCACCGGTGACCACGTCGATAGTGACAATCGCGCTGTCGGCACCCTGGCCGTCGGTGAGAGATCGGGCGAACTCCGCCGCTTCGTCAATGTGCGCGAATGCGTGCGTTGCTCCGAGTTTGGCCGCCATCTCCAACTTGAAGGGCACCGGGTCCACCGCTATCACGGCAGCGGCACCCATCATGGCGGCCCCCTGGACGGCGTTGATGCCCACACCCCCGACGCCCATTACGATCACCGTGTCGCCGGGGCGGACGTTGGCGGCGTTGATCGCCGATCCGAACCCGGTGCCGACCCCACAGCCGAGGAGGCACATCGTCTCGAGCGGAACATCGTCGGGTACCTTGATGACCGAGTTCTCCGGCACGGTGCTCCAGGCCGAGAACGTCGAGACGAGCATGAACTGGCTGATGCCCTGTCCCTCGTAGTGCATACGATAGCTACCGTCGAGCTGGGGGCCGCTCTGAAGCTGCGCTCCCGCCTGGCAGAGGTTCTGGCGGCCCGACGCACAGAAGCGGCAGTGGCCACAGCTGGGGATGAAGGAGGTAACCACGTGGTCCCCGGGCCGCAGCCCGGTCACGCCGGCACCGACCTCCTCGATGACCCCGGCCCCCTCGTGCCCACCGCACACCGGCATGGCCGTTACCTGGTCCCCGACGTTGTAGTGGACATCGCTATGGCACAGGCCCGACGCCACCATGCGAACCAGTACTTCGTGGTCCTTGGGAGGGTCGACATCGACCTCGCACACCTCCCAACTACCCGGTGACTTGAACAGCAATGCTGCCCGTGATTTCACCCGTCCCCCTTCCATCCTGCTGGAGCGACCCAATCCTAGGACGCCTCGCCTCCCGGATGCCGGGCCGTTTGCGGAGGACACTCCAGCGACCAGCCGGCGTTGTAGAGTCCGCTGTCGAGGCCTTGATGAGAAAATCGGGAGGGGATTCGCTCATGACGGACGACCGGGTTCTGGTTGATTTCGATCAACACTCGCTCACCTACAAGGCGGGCTTTCCTGAGATCAGCCACGAGGTGCGCTCCCAATGCCCGGTGGCGTGGACCGACGCCTACGGCGGTTACTGGGTCATCAGTGGCCGTGATGTCATCGGAGAGATGGCCAAGCATCCGGATCTGTTGTCGAATGACCACGATCCGACGGGCATCCGGCGGGGTTACGACGGGATCGCCATCCCTCCCCCGAGAGGGGGACGAATCCGAGGTGGGTTCATCGAAATGGATCCACCGGAGCAGCTCGAATACCGCCACGTCCTCAACCCCTACCTGTCGCCGGTCGCTATCGAAGGTTGGCGGCCCATGATCGCCGAGCTCAGCCACGCCTGTATCGACGAAGTCGTCGAGTCGGGGCGGTTGGACTTCGTTGACGACCTGGCAAATATCGTGCCGGCCGTCCTCACCATGGGCATGCTCGGGTTTCCCGCTGGCCGATTGGACTATCTACTGTGAGCCTGCGCATGCGATGGTCTACACCCCGCCGCACAGCCCTGACTTTCCTCGTGTCATGGAGCAGGCGATAGCGATGTCCGGCAAACTCGCCGAGGAAATGGGGAGGGCGCGGACCACATCCCCGCCCAGGCATGCTCAAAGCATTGATCGACGCCCAAAGTCGACGGTGCGTCATTCGTTGATGACGACATTTTGGGAACATTGATCGTTGCTCATTGGCGGGGGGTTCGACACGACCACGTCGCTGACCGCCCACGCATTGACATGGCTCGACAATCGTCCCGAGCAACGCCAGGCACTCCTCGACGACTCCGACGCTCCTCGATACGGCCACCGAGGAGTTCGTGCGATTTGCGACGCCGGCCCAGGGCGGCGGCCGGACGATCACAGAAGACTGCCGGATCGGGGACCATTCGTTCCGGGCCGGAGATCGGGTCTGGATGGCGTACGGACTGGCCAACCACGACCCTCAGGCGTTCGAGGAGCCTGATGAAATCGTCCTCGACCGCTTCCCGAACCGCCACGCCGGCTTCGGCCTCGGCGTACACCGCTGCATCGGCTCCAATCTTGGCCCGGATGAGTTTCAAGACGATGTTGTCGGTCGTTCTCGAACGATTGAAGGATTACCGATTGGAGCCGGATCAGGCGGTCCGCTACGAAGACATCGGCACGATCAACGGCTACAAGCACCTCCCGGCGACCTTCCCTCCGGGCACCCGTCGGGGGCAACCGCTCGAGCAGGTCATCGCCAAGTGGGAGACCAAACTGTACGCCGACGCCGACCACGGCCTGAGAGGAGCATCGAGATGCAGGTCCACATCGACCCCGACGTCTGCCAGGGCCACACCCTGTGCGCGCTGGCGGCGCCTCAGATCTTCCTCCTTCGCGAGGAGGACGGCCACGCCTACGTCACCTCCCCCGATGTACCGCCCGGCCAGGAGGACGCTCGTACGCAAGGCCGTGGCCACGTGTCCCGAAGGAGCTATCAGCATTACCGAGTAGAAGTGAGCAACCGGTTCGCGTTCGCGTAACCGATCTGCGTGACGCTCTTCTTCGGTGAGCGGAAGTGCCTCGAAGGCGGCGACGCAGGCCGCCTGATCCACCAGCGGATAATTCGTGCCGAACAGGACCCGGTCGGCACCAATGCGCCTGATGATCGCGACGACTCTCGTCCGGTGGTCCGACGTCCAGCTGCATCGACGTGTCAGCGACCACGTTCGGCGTAGCGGCTGGTGAGGCTTGCCACGTCACCCTCGGCGCCGATGCCGAGGTGCGCGAGCTGCACGGTGACTGTCGGGTATGCCCGCAGGACCGCGTCGAAGTAGGCAGGGATGGCCCCACGCTTCTTCTTCACCGGCTTTGCGCGATGCGCCACTTTGACTGAGGACGAAAACCCCGTGATCGCGAGCACAGCGCCAGACGACCTCCATCACCTCATCGTCGGGCCGACGGTGAATGAACATCGGCGCCACCTTGATGCCACACGCACCGCGTGCAAGGCACTCCGCTACCTCGCTGGTGACACGTTTGTCGCCCATCAGCACCGGATCGACCCCCACCAGACAGGAAAGCCGGTCCGGATGAGTGGACACTACGTGGGTCGCCCATCGGTTTAAGCGCTGCCACTGTCCTATGACCTGCTCGACCACCTCGTCCTGGTCGACACCGAGCGCCACCTGCTCGGCGACCAAGTCCTGCGCCGGGAGCCACGGCACGATCATCGTCCTCGTCACGTTGCTTCGACGCATCGTCGTGAGCAGTTCGTCCACCGTGCCCCGCCCCTCTGCGTCGAACCCGTAGCGAGCAACGAACACCTTCACCTCTTCAGCCGATGGCTGGGTGTGGGAGTGCGAGTCGATCAGCTCAAAACCGGCCATCGTTAAGGAGAGTAGGGCAACCTGCCGCCATCGTGCGGGCTTTAGGGATGGGCTGACGGCGAGCTCGCCAAGCCTCGGCCACGAATGCCACGTCAACCGTGACCTGACCCTCGACACCCAGCAACTCGCGAAGGATCCGCCGGGCCTCCCGGAGCACACGCCCACGGGCCTCTTCCGGCAGAATGATGATCCAGCTGAAGGTACCCAGCAGTCCGATCAGTTCGTCGGCGTTGAGCGCGACGTCCCACGTCTTCCTGCGGTGTTCGGGTTGGGCGAAGGGGAATCCTTCTGGGATCACGAGGCCGATCTCGGGGCGATTACCGTCACCCTGAATCATTGAGGAGAATTCATCCTCATCAAGCCCTTCCGTGACCACCCCTGCTGCTTGCTCACGGTTGGCGGATCCTCCGGCCAGTAGCTCCTTTGCCTGGACCAGCAACGCCCCCTCAGGATCCGGCCCCGTCCATACGGCACCGAACACACCGCCTGGCACGAGCACGCGGGCCACCTCGAGCAGGGTGGGCTTCGGGTCCATCCAGTGCCACGAGGAGGAGGCGACAACCGCATCAGCTGTGCCGTCGGGCAACCGTATGGACTCGCCTCGCCCCCTTACGACCCGAGCCCCGGGAACATTGGTGACCAACTCTTCCAGCATGCGGTCGTCCGGCTCGACGGCAATGACCAACTCGGCCCTCGGTATCAAAAGCCGGGTCATGGCGCCCGTGCCCGCCCCCAGGTCGACCACCGTCGTGACGTGGCTCGGCAGCATCCACTCGACCAGTTCCACCGGAGGCCCAGGGCGATACCGCTCGTAGGCCGAGGCAACCAAACCAAAGCTTTCGGAGCGGGTCTCTCCAGTCATTTCGGTCTCCGATCAATCTTGATGTCAAGATAAGCATCTTCCCACAGTCTCTTGATGTCAAGATAGATTGGTCATCGGGAGGTGCAGGACATGGAAGACGAAGTCGACCGCCTGGTGCGTGGGTGGCAGAGGGCCCTTCCCGCCGTTGACGTCACTCCACTCGAGGTGCTCTCCCGTGTCTCACGACTGGCCCGTCACCTCGATCGACAGCGCAGCGTGATCTTCGCGCGGCACGACCTCGAGATCTGGAGCTTCGACGTTCTCGCGGCCCTCCGGAGGTCCGAGCCGCCTCACCATCTCTCTCCGGGTCAATTGCTGGCCCAGACGCTGGTCACCTCCGGCACCATGACCAACCGACTCGATCACCTGGAAGGTCGGGGTCTGGTTCGGCGCCGGCCGGACTCCTCCGATGCCCGATCGGTTCGCGTGCAGCTCACATCCGCTGGAAGGCGTCGGGTCGACGCAGCACTTTCTGACCTGGTGGAGCGAGAGCACGCCATTCTCGGGGCCATCGACGAGACAGAGCGCGAGACCCTCTCCGGTCTTTTGCGCCGGATTGTTGCGCCCTTCGATGTCTGAACTGTCGCCGACTTCACGGTTCGGAGCCGACATCACCTTTCGCGAGCACGTGGTCAGCCGCGCTACTGCGTGGCCCGGAATCGATGGAAACGGTTGCTTCCGCGGCGCAACTGGGATAGACCTGAATTGTTCCGATTAAGGATGGTGAGTGGAATTTCCAATTGCGACTCACCAGGTCTGCTCCTCGAACCCCTCACGAATCTCCTCGAGTCAGTAGCCGCTGAATCGGATGACGCCGTTCCTAATTTCAGGCGATGGTGTGAGGCGCACGTTGCGCTCATTGAGGCGATCGCCTTTCGGCACGATTACCCTCCCGCCCCTATCTCGGGCCTGCTCAGCTTCGAAGAGGCATTGGTATTCGTCCGCATGCAGTTGGAGCGTCTTGACGCCATTCGCTCCACGACAGGGCTCAGCGAAACCGGAGAGCGTCGGTACGAGGGTCTGCGGGCAATGGAGCTCGATCTGATCGCGAGAACCGGGCAGGGGTAGGCACCGGGGGTTGCGGGCTGTCTGACGCTCACACGTCATGGAGACTCAACGCAAGGTCGAAGAAGCGGGTGGCCACGCGATCGAACTCTGCGAACGTCTCGGAACCCCTGAGGAACGAGCAGGCCGCTTGCACGCAGCCCACTTCGGCGAATCGATGCAGGCGATCAACGATCTCCTGAGGATCGCCGTCGCATCGCAGGCGGATCGTGCGTGGGATCTTCCGGCCGGCAATTTCGTCGAGTCGGTCCCCGGTCTCCCGGAATCGCTCGGGCGTCAACAAGCGGCCCTCAGTGTCGGCTTCGCTCGGATGCCAGAAGTCAGCGTACTTCGCCACTCGTTGTATGGGAGCTCCCGTCGTGTTGAGGCTTCCGACCCAGAGAGGCACGCGACCACCCTGCTGCAAGGGCGGTGCGTCAAACACGACTGGCGGTACGTCGAACCATCTGCCCTTGAACTGAACCGTGCCGCCCTTCCAGCAGGTCAGGATCACGTCAAGGACCTCGTTTGCATAGGGCCCCCGGTCGGCGAAGACGTCGCCGACGCCGAGCGCCTGGTACTCCCGACTGAGCCAACCGACTCCGACGCCCAGGTCGATCCGACCGGCCGAGAGGTGGTCCATGCTGGCAACCATCCGGGCGGTGAGCACCGGATTCCGGTACGGCAGCACCAAGACGCCCGAGCCGATGCGAATGCGAGTGGTCTGGGCAGCAAGGTGCGCCATGGAAACCATGATGTCGAGCCACGCCTGCTTGTGCAGATTGTCCTCTGCAATGCCCAGGAGGTGGTCCGAAAGCCATAGGCCCTCCCAGCCCATCGCCTCGTAGTGGGGGCCCGAGTTCATCGCCTCCACCATGTAGTCGCCTTCGTTAGGCAGGACGAGATCAAGTCGCATGTCTGGCGTTCCTTTCGTACCGACCGGGTCGACAAGCAACGCTATGCCAAGGGTCAAGACGTTGACGAGACCGGAAGTTTCTTGTGAACGTTGAGCTCAGCCAGATCAGCCGCCGCCGTACCGGCGACCCATCCTGCGATATCTGTGCGGGAAACTTTCAGCTCTTTCAACTCGCCGAAGAGCTCCCTCACGGCAGCGTCCAGCTCTTCCTGCCGACGGGCGAGAACGGGCAGTAATCGGTTGCCCAGGGCATCGTCGGCCGCCATCGTCGCTGTCTCATTTGCTTCTCGCAGACGAACACCGATCCTCCCCGCATACGCCACGAGGAAAGATCGGCGGTACGACGACTTCCGGGAACGCGTGCCTGCCGTCGGGTCGCGACCGAGAGTCGTGAGGTGCCGTGTGGCCTGCACGAGCAAGGAAGTAAAGAGGAGTTCCGCTGCGTCGAGGTTTTCGGACTCTCCGACGAGGGTGGAGAATCCGAAATCCCGATCGACAACAGCCCTGCATCGGTTTGCACTCGCAACCTTGGCGAGTAGGACCGCTTTCGCTGCGAGATATGGCTCCTCGAGCCACACGCGCCGCGAACTGACCTGGGACGCATCACCTCCTTCCGCGTTGGCATCAAGCATGGTCCGATCGATGCAGTAGCGCGTCATCAGTTCCTGTGCCTTCGCCATGAAGGCGTCGGCTTCTTCGATAAAGTCGCTCGACTCCGCCTTGCTCAACAATCCCCGAATGCGGCTGAACAACCGTTCGTCGTGGGGTGAATGGGCCGTCGTCGTCCTCGACGTTGTTCCATCGAGTTCGGGAAGGGCGGGGAGATGCACAATGAAGGCCAGGGCGGCGATGGCTGACGAAAGGTCGGACCTCCAACTCGGGCATGCGGGGTCGAGCTTGCGCCTGCTCTTTGCCTGCCATGGCGCGGAATCGGGCCCACCAGCCTGGTGGCGGTGCCGCACCACCTCAGAAAGAGGGTCTGCCACGAATGACGCAGCCGTCGCACTGACCCGCCGGCGGATGACACGGGTGATCTCATCGGGAGCCCAGCCGGCATCGAGCGCTCGCGCTATACCTGTTTGGAGCAGGATGCCGAGCCGCTGCGCCACCAATTCGCACCCGCGCTCGAGGCCTAACCCCTGGGCGAGAGCGTCAATTGAGGATCGCCTGAGGGCACCGCCGTCGAAGCCCTCACACTCAGCGTGCGCCGCCGCCAGAATCAGTTCATCGGCCGCCTCGTCCGCACGAGCCGCACGCCGAGATCCCCGGGCATGCGGATCGGCACCCTGCGAACCCGCCACCTGCCGCTGCTTGCGCAACCTCGACTGCTTCAAACGGCGGCGCTCTCTGTTGTTGGTGCTCATCTCCGCACCTTGGAATGAGCCTGGCTTCGAGCGGGACGCGAAAACGAGGTGCAAAGCCATTCATCGATTGCCATCTCTGCCATGAGAGAGAACGGTCGAGTGCCTCCACAATTGTGCTCTCAGTACATTGCGACACACTTGTCGGGACCGGCGTCATCCCTGGCGTGACCCTTGAGCCGGTAGCCATCTGGTTTCGATCACGTTGCTTATATCGAATACCCGCGCGTGGAGTCAGTAAGTCCCAGGATAGGGACTTACTGCTCTAGAGATGTAAGATTCCAGACGCATACGGTGCAACTGCCGCGAGATCGCGCCGAAGAATGCCGATGTGTCGAGATGAGGGATCGAAGTGTTCAGGTTCACTACGCCGTTTCGCGCTCACGTCGGTCGCCGAGGTGAAACACCTCATCGGTTCTTGGCCTTCGGTATAGCCGGAGCTCTCGCCGTTGTCGTCCTGCCCGTACTCACCATGCCGGGTACTGCACAGGCAGACCCGACAGTGCCAAGTGCTCCGACCAACGTCATAGCGGTGGTTGGCGCAAATTCGACCGTCACTGTCACGTGGACCGTAGGGGCGGATGGTGGCGATCCAAATGAACCTGATTTCTTGGTCACTCCCTACATAGGTGGGACCGCTCAGCAAGACTTCGCATTCAATACAGATCTGACGCCGGGCGCGGTTGACAGTGGGACAATCAGTCTGAAAACGCCAGGTACCTATAGCTTTACTGTCAAAGTGGCCAACGACGTCGGGTTCAGTCCCGAGTCAAGTCCTTCCAATCTTGTTGCACTCCCAGGATTCCCCGACGGGCCTAGCCAAATTCAGCCGGCGTCCAGTGCGACGCAGATAACGCTGAACTGGACGGTGGGCGCGAACAACGGATTGCCGATTACGGGATTCGCGATCATGGCCCTCTCCGCCCCCGCTGGCACAGCTCCTTCGTTTACGGTAAATGCGGGAGCCGTTGGAAGCGCACTCGACCCGACGCCGGGTGCGCACGACAGCGCAGTTATCCCCAACACTGTCCCTGGGACCCAGTACTACCAATTTGCGATTGCGAGCCTTTCGAATGGAACAACGTCGGGATACGTGTACGACTACGACAACATCGCGGAGCTGCTGGCACCGAGCCTTCAGCCTGTCGACGGGACATCCCTCCATTTCGACAGCACCCTGGTGGGTGACGTATCCGATGACCTTTCATTCGGTGTGCGCAACATCGGAGCGGGAGCGGGACAGGTCACAGGATATGTACTCAGTGGTGCCGATCCCGACGATTTCTTGTTGGATTCGAGCAATTGTCAAAATATCGCTGCATACGGTGCTACTTGCAGCCTGAATGTGGCATTTCTCCCCGGCGCAGTGGGCCTTCGTACCGCCACGCTCACACTTCAAGACGGTTCTTCTAATCTGCTGAGCATTCCGCTCTCGGGAGGTGGCATCGAGGGTTACTACGAGGCCACCTCAACGGGCGCGATCTTTGGCTACGGTGAGGCTCCCTACTACGGCGTTGCGACCTCGCCGAACTTGGCTAAACCGATTGTGGCGATTCAATCCACAGGCGACGACGGTGGCTATTGGATGGCAGCGTCCGACGGGGGAATCTTCAGCTTCGGTGATGCCGAGTTCTATGGTTCGACCGGCGCGATCCACTTGAACAAACCGATCGTTGGGATGGCCGTTACCCCCGATGACGGGGGCTACTGGCTGGTGGCATCTGATGGCGGAATTTTCCTCTTTCGGAGACGCCGAGTTCTATGGTTCGACCGGCGCGATCCACTTGAACAAACCGATCATTGGGATGGCCGTGACCCCCGATGGTGGGGGCTATTGGTTGGTGGCATCCGATGGTGGAATTTTCTCATTCGGTGACGCCGAGTTCTATGGTTCGACCGGCGCGATCAACTTGAACAAGCCCATAGTTGGCATGGCAAGCACCCCAGATGGCGGTGGGTATTGGATGGTTGCCTCCGACGGCGGCATCTTCTCCTTTGGTGACGCCCAGTTCTACGGGTCGACCGGTGCGATCCATCTGAACAAGCCCATCGTTGGCATGGCTGCAACACCGGATGGAAACGGCTACTGGCTTTCGGCTTCCGACGGGGGAATTTTCAGCTTCGGAGATGCACCCTTCTATGGAAGCGCAGGTTCACAGGGACTTTCGAATGTGATCGGAATCGCCGGGACTGCCCCTCCCACCCTCCAGGCCGGCTTCGGTATCCCCGCATCGAAGGGTAACGACAAGCTGAATCATCTACGCCACCAACGGTAAACTGGCGCCGGAGGTCATTGGTGTTGAGACGGCCAACATCAGGGCGGTGCGCCTCGAAGCAGAAAGTGCCTCTGACCTGGTGGGCCGCCCGGGTCTCGATCCCGGCACCTTGGGATTAAAAGTCCCCTGCTCTTCCGGATGAGCTAGCGGCCCGGGACCGACAGAATAGCGACCGACGAAGCGCCATGAAAAAGGCGCCAGGGACCTGCTCGGATGCTCGCAGACCACCTGTTCCGCCAGGGCAGAGAGTCGAGCCTCGGTGATGTCCATCCATCGCAGATCGGCCTCCACGTGGAAGAGCCCGTAGTCCGCCAGGAGCGCGTCCACCAAGGTGCCCGTACGTTTGAGCTCGTTGAGTTCCCTCCTGCGCTCCAAGTGGCTGGCCCTTTGCGTGTCGAGGTAGTGCTCGGCCGAGCGACCCTGCATGAGCGTCAGGGCCACCTTGGTGAAGACCATCCGTCTGGAGATGGGGTCGGCTGCCGTGGCGGCTCGCTGAGCCAGACCTCGAGTTCGCGTCTTGCCCTCATTGGTGATGGCGTAACGCTTTCGATCGGGCCCCTCTCCGGACTCCACCTCTCCCGGCGTCACCTTGCCATCCCGTGTCAAGCGAGCGAGCGTGGCGTAGACCTGCCCGAAGGGGAGCGGTTTGTGACGGCCGAAATAGGTGTCGTAGTCCCGTTTGAGGTCGTAGCCGTGACGAGGCTCTCTTTCGAGCAGACCAAGGAGGGTGTGGGGAACGCTCATCGGGTGACTCTACGCTGGGTGCATACACTCAGTCAATAACCCCGGGCCCGCGGCGCTAGAGGGCTGCGGCCCCCGCCGCGTCGAGTGCGGCCTCAATGCAGCGAACGAGTTCCCGGGCAGAATCGGCGCTCAGCTCTACCGCCACCCGGGCGCTCGGTCCACGCGACGGGTCGACGAAGTCGATGTTGAGGGAGTGCTCCAACGGCGCGTGAAAGGGGTGGTCGAAGTAGACCGAGGCCGACGTGACCGAGAACCAACCGTCCGGACCCTTGGCGCTGCCCGTCACGTCAGCGGGGACGGTGAGATACGAACACATGATCAAGCCTCCGCTGATCGTCAGATACTGCTCGAACCACGAGAAGATCCGCTGCCAACCGTCCAATGCCGCTTCAGGGCGAAAGCTCGGCCGATCGGTAGAGAAGAAAGCGTGTCCTGCGCCTTCGTAGCTATGGAACTCGTAGGTCTTCCCGTGAGCGATGAGCGCTTGCTCGAGTTCCGCCACTTGCTCGGGATCGGGAAATTTGTCTTCCACACCGAAGAGCCCGAGCAAGGGGCAGCGGAGCGAGGCCGTCTTGTCGACGATCGGCACCACCTTGAGCGGGAACCCCTCCGGGAGAGTCCCGCTGACGAACGCCCCGTAGCAGTCCACTGCGGCATCCACCGGAAGGCTCACTGCAGTGAGGAAGGACTGGCGGCCACCCGAGCAGTAGCCGATGACACCCACCTTGCCGTTGGAATTCGGCAGCGATCGCAGCGCCTCGATGGCGCCGTTGGCGTCACCGAGAAACTGCTCGTCCGGCACTCCACCTTTGGCCCGGGCAGCCGCAGCGGCGTCGTCAGGGTCGACATCCAGCCCCTCTCGGGCGTAAAGGTTGGGACAGATGGCGTTGTACCCATTGGCGGCGAACCGTCTGGCAATCTCCTTCGTCGGAGAATCCCAACCCGGCAGGTGATGGATCACCAGGACGCCAGGCCGTGGCCCCTCGTCTTCACTCACCACTTGGTAGGCGTTGATGTCGTCTCCGCCATGACCGGTGATGCGTACGTTTCCGGCGATCAGCGCTTCTTCACGTGGTGCCAACAACCTCTCCTTTGTCTTCGAGCATTGCTGCGCCCACTATGGCGCGTCAGGAGGCCCCCGAACCAGCGCCGAATCGACGCCTGCGGTACCGATACCGTGCGCGCCGGTCTCAGTCGCTACAGGTAGCGCCCACCGGCGGGGTAGCCAGACTGATGAGATAGGTCTGCACGTCGGCACGCACGCAGGCGCTGTAGAAGTACGACACGTGGTCGCTCCCCTCCACCGTCAAGAAGGTCACCCTTGCTCAGCTCGCCGGCCAGACTGACCGACCACGCGTAGGGCGTCGCCGGGTCACGGGTCGTCCCGATCACGAGGATCGGCGGAGAACCGGGCGCCGTTACGGGAGCCGGCGTGCGGGTGGCCTTGACCGGCCAAACGGCGCACCCCGCCTCGCCCCAGGCCAGGAGCGGACCGAAGACCGGGGCCGACTGCGCGAAGACGGTCGCCAACTGGCCGTAGGCCCCCAAGGACCTTGGGGGCGGGATGGTCGAGGCAGTTGATGGCCTCACCCGCATCGGAGCCATTGGTCGAGCCGTCCATCGCGTAGTGGTCCGACATCGCGACGACGTCCGCCCCGTTGCCGGCCGTGTCCGTCGCGAGGGCGTTTCCCAACTTGGACCAGTCCGACGCGGCGTAGAGTCCGGCCAGCAATGCGTTGTAGAGCTCTCCGGGACCGGCGGTCCGGCCATTTCCAGCCGGCATCGGGCTCGTCCGGCTCGCAGCCAGAAGTGCCGAGGAGCGCCGTCGTCGGGTCACCGGCCGGTCGCCAGAGACACGAGGTCGTCCCGGCGCACCAGGTGAAGAACGAATTCAGCACCCCCTCGAATCCGTCGGCCTGTCCCAACGTCAATTGGCTGAGTGAGAGCGCGGGATCGATCGCACTGTCGAGGACCATGGCGCGGATGTCGGCAGGGAAGAGTTGGGCGTACGTGGCCCCGATGAGAGTCCCGTACGACTGGCCCATGAAGGTGAGAGCGCTGTCGCCCAATGCTTGCCGCAGACGGTCGAGGTCCCGGGCCACATCGACCGTTCCGACGTACGGCAATATGGCCCCACTGGCCTTCTCACAGTCGGCCCCGAACTGCCGCATGTTGGCGATCATCGACTTCTGCGCCGCCACACTTTGCGGGACGGGATCGGGCAGAGGGCCACGAGCGGCCCCGGGGGTCTCGCCGCATGTCACCGGATCGCTGCGCTGGACCCCGCGTGGATCGAAGGTGACGATGTCGAAATCATCGAGGAGCTGTGGGGTCAGCGTGTCGAGCTCGTTCACGAAGTCGTCGATCCCCGAGACCCCCGGTCCGCCGGGGTTGATGACCAAGGATCCGATCCGCTCCGCCGCATCCCGCGCCAGATGTCGTTCCACCGCTATCCCGATCGTGGCGCCCTGCGGATGGGCGTAGTCGAGAGGGACGATCAATGTCCCGCACTGGAGATCTCCGTTGCACGCCGTCCACGTGATCGGGGTGATCGGCAGGGGCGGCGGGGTCGTCGTGGTGGTTGTCGGCGGTGTCCTTGTTGTCGTTGTCGCGGAAACCGCTTCTGAGCGTGCCGCCGACTTCCCGCAGGAGGCCAAAAGGAGCGATACCCCGATGACGAGAGCCAGGGCGGGCAGGCACCTCCTGCCGCGGTCCTTCGAGACGGAGGCATCGGCGCACCGAGCCAGCGTCCCACGATGCCGGCACCGTCACCCATCACCCCGGTGATTTCCGCTGCCGCACCCCTGATTGTTACAGGGTGTGCGTCGAGTGGATCTCCAGCGTCGCGACTACCAGAACGGCTATGACGATGACGGCTCCAACGAGGATTCCCCGGCGCCACGACCGGGCCACCCACTTCGAGTGCCGAATCGGATTCTCGATGATCGCGTACGTCAGCGCTGCGAGAACGAGCGACTGCAAGAATCGTCAACAGGCGCTGGGCCACAGAGAGCGGCTTCGAAGACGATTCGACAGCAATCGTGAGGACCGGCCAACTCCACAGGTAGAGGGAGTACGAGAGCTTCCCCAGCCAGCGGAAGACGAACGTCCCGAGCAGAAATTCCGCTCCCCAACGTCCGGCGGACATTCCACCGACGATGATGAGGGCGGCACTTGCGACGGGAAGGAGGGCGGCCCACCCTGGATACGGCGTACTGCCGGTGAATTCGGTGGCCGCGATGAGGATGCCGCCGATACCGAGCCATGTCATGGCGCACGGCGACGTCACGCCGAATGCGGAGCCAGTACTGCGTTCCCGCCGCGACGAAGCCTCCAACGGCCAGTTCCCAGGCACGTGTGAGGCTCGAGAGGTACGCACCGTAGGGATCCGCCGACGTCTGGTAGATCGACCAGGACAGCGAGGCCAGAACGACGACGCCGGTAAAGATCATCACCTTGTGCCGGACGGAGAGCCTCGGTATCACCACCAGGCTGAGCGCCAACGCGCAGGGATAGACGAGATAGAACTGTTCCTCGACCGCCAACGACCAATAGTTCTGCAGTGGCGAAGGCGGCAGTTGGCTCGAAAAATAATTCGTGCCGATCGAGAGAAAATGGAAGTTGCCCAAGAAGACCGCGCACCAGCGAGCGTCGTCGGCAACTTCGGCCCCGCGGATGAATCCCAGCCAGTGGTAGCTGGCGAAGATCGTCACGAGGAGGACGAGGCCGGCCGCAGGGAGGATTCTCCGGGCTCGACGGGCGTAGAAATCCTTGAATCCAAGTGAGCCCGACGCTTCAAGCTTTCTCAGCAACACGCCGGTGATGACAAAGCCGGAAATGACGTAGAAGACATCGACGCCGACAAAGCCGCCGGTAAAGCCGACCAGGTTGGCGTGGAAGAGAATGACGGCGCCGACGGCGACGGCCCGCAGACCTTCGACGTCGGGACGGTACTTCCTGTCACCGAGGAGTGTGCCCGGGTCATCTTCTGACCGCGGCGACGATCGGCGTGGGACCGACGACCTACGTGACGCGAGTCTGGTCAGAAAGATCAGGTTGTTTCATCGCCTACTGGACGAAGGGCTTGAGAGAGCTCCAGAGGACGCCCGTCAGGTAGTTCAGATAGGTCTTGTCGCCGTGATACGCATCAATCGTGTACGGGATGATTGATGCGACGATCGGTGGACAGGTGGCCGCACAGAACCACGGTGTCTGGTTGATGAACGCGACGCCCGCGGCCTTTGCCGCGGACTGGCGGCGGCGTTCTCCGCGTCGACCGTGTGCGAAGGAACGAAGTTGCACGAATCGATCTCTTCGGTCCTTTCGAGAGGCACAGGGTGGGGTTGGCGGTATCGGCCGGCTGGGGAAATCCGCCCAGCACCACCGTCTTGGACGTCTTTGGCAACGACTCCAGGAACTTGACCGTGTCCTGCTTGACCTCCTTGGCGGAGGCCAAGTGGGGAGGATTGGCGAGCTCGAGCTCGTAGTTGCTGGAAACGACGATGGCGGCCGGGTTGAGTGACTTGAGCGTTGAGGCGACGAAGGAGTGGAATGACGTACAGGCGGCTCCACGTTGACTTCGAGACGGTCCCGTTGTTGTTCGTCTGATAGGTCCCCAGCGGCACGGGACACCCGTTCTTGGCCATGAAGACGAGCTTGAAATGCTCGGACAATCCCAAGTTGTTGAAGATATCGAGCCACATCTGTGCCCGCGAGTCCCCGACGAGCGCGACGGTCGTCGTGGCGCTCTTATCTCCGAAAGTGCAACTCAGCGATATCGAACGATGATGCATCGACGTCCAGCGAAGGACAGCTGCTGTTGGTCTGAAGATCCCCTCCCCAATCATCGAGGGAGGCCAACGCGGAGAGGGACGGTGTCACATGCGCCGGCGGCGAGGTGAGGTGTTGTGCCGACTTGATGGCGGCGCGCACTTGAGCGAGGGTGGCGTAGCCACCGGCACTTTTCACGCTTCGCGCTGGATCGGGTTTGCGCCGACGCCGCGACGGAGGTCGTCAAGCGAGATCACTGCGCCGAGAATGACGGCGACCCGGAGTAGCCGCGTGCGGAGGCCCCACCTGTGGCGCATCAAGAGATTCCGATCCTACTCGGTCGCAGTACGCGTGGCGTGCGGCAGCCGTCTTCGCCCCGACAAGAGGCAGCACGAATAATGGATACTTCTGGTTCATATCACTACCCACCTGTCCGATATATGGGATGAGTGATGCTAAAGACCGCTTGAGATACAGCCCTGGTGAGCTCATGGAAGAGCCCACAGAGAGTTCCCCGAGTGCTTCGCATTGTTCGCGATGTTGCCCTGGAAAACAGCGTTTCTGAAGCTTCGTGTTGCAATAGCCCTCTCGGTCGAAACTCTTACCGGGTTTTCTACGGGAGTCAATCGTCCAACGTGATTACAACCGGCTCGCAACGCAGCCGCAACCATGCACGGCGCGCGACTCAATAACGAGGAAGAGCGATGAAGGCGATGAGGTAGGCGAAGATCCCCGCCCCCACAACGGTGCAGGCATGGAACACCTCGTGAAACCCGAACGTGCCCGGCCAAGGGTCCGGCCGCTTGCGGGCATAGACCACTGCGCCGGCCGTATAGAACAGCCCTGCGACGAGCATGAGTGCGAAGCCGACCCAGCCGAGGCTGCGCACGAGCTGCGGGGCCACGATGAGCGAGCACCACCCGACGGCCACGTAGGGCACGGCGACCGCCCACTGCGGTGCGTCGAGCCAGACCTGGCGCAACACGATGCCGGCGACCGCGCCCGCCCACACCAGGCTGAGCATGAGCGCCTGTGACCACCCGGTGAGGGCCAACCCGGCCACGGCGGTGGATGTCCCGGCGATGCCGATGAAAATGGCGCTGTGGTCTGCCCGTCGCATGCGCCGCCAGGCCGGGGCCGACCAGCGAACGCGATGGAACAGCGCGCTGGTACCGAACATGACCAACATGGACAGTACGTAGACGGTCAATGCCGCTTTGCTCCCGGCATCGGGTCCGGCCGCGATGAGGAACGGGCCACCGATCAGCCAGGCGACGAACACGCCGAAGATGGAGCCAGCCCCGGAGCAGGGGCCGAGGACCCAGGTTGTCCGCCCGTGCGCCCAATTCGCCCTGGGCCGCGGCGCACCTCGCGGACCGCTCCGGACTGGGTCATTGCTGCACAGCTTGGTCCAACTGATCGGCCGACTCCACCTCACCCCGGCTGATTCCGAGAAGAAAGAGGATGGCATCGAGGTAAGGGCACGCGTGAGCGCCGTGTCTGCCGCGTCCCTGACCATGGGTTTCGCGTTGAAGGCGATACCGAGGCCGGCCGCCGCCAACATGTCGAGATCGTTGGCCCCGTCGCCGACCGCAATCGTGCGCGACTGGGGCACCCCCGCTGCCGCGGCGAATCGGATGAGGGCCTCGCGCCTTCCCCACCCGGTCGACGATCGGCCCGACCAGTCCGCCCGTGAGCACGCCGTCCTTCATCTCCAACTCGTTGGCCGCCAAGTGGTCGATGCCCAGGTCGGCGACGACGCCTTCGATGATCTGCGTGAAGCCGCCGCTCACCACCGCAGTCTCGTAACCCAACCGGCTGAGCGTGCGGACGAGCGTGCGTGCGCCGGGTGAGAGGAGCAGCGATCCGGCGGACGGCGTCGAGGTCCGACTCGTCCAGTCCGGCCAACAACGCCACCCGCTGGCGTAGCGCCTGCTCGAAGTCGATCTCTCCCGCCATGGCCGCCTCGGTGATGGCCGCCACCTGGGCGCCACAGCCGCACCGCTCGGCCAGCAGGTCGATCACCTCGCCCTGGAGGAGGGTCGAGTCTGCATCGAGCACGATCAGGTGCTTGGCCCGACGATGCAGGCCATCGACCTGGACGGCGATGTCGACTTCGCGACCGCACGGCTTCCTCGGCCAGGGCGCGCCGCAGCAGGTCCAGATTTCCTCCCGCCACGGCGAACTCGTAGCTGTGCACGGGGTAGGCGGCGAGCCGGACGATCCGCTCGATGTTTCCCTCGCACTGCGCGATCCGTGCACAGACGCCCTCCAGCGTCGACGCGGCAATCTCGGGCGCCAGAACGGTGACCAGGAATCTGTCGTGTTCGGCGCGGTCGTCGGTCTCGAGGAGCGGAGCGATGGCGACGTCCACGCTCACCGGACGGAAATTGGTCGGCGATCGCCCGGCGGAGATCCTCGCCCAGTCTCGGCGGCCGACGCCCATCACCTCCACGCAGAGCAACAACCGCCCGTGAACCCGCACCTGCTCGACGTCGCTGACATCCGACGCCGTGTGCGTCCAGGACGGCGAAGACGCGCGCTCGGCGATGCCCGGTCCGTCCTGCCCGGTGATCGTCACCAGGTAGGGAAGTTGGGCCGACATGCGACGCTCACGGTAGCGGGCCGCACCAACCAGGCTCCAACCGGAGGTCCGGGCCGGCGGTCAGAGCACGCCCCGGAGTGATGCGCTCAGATGTCCCGGGGGACCGTCATGTCCTTCTCGTCGACCCAGCCCTGGCCGTCGACCCACCGGCGGACGATTCTGGCCGGGACCCCGGCGACCACACAGCGATCCGGGATGACGCCGCGGACGACGGCGCCGGCGGCGACGACCACATGCTCGCCGATCTGCGCCCCGGGGAGGATCGACCACGTTGGCCCCCAACCAGCTGCCCGAGCCGATACGGACCGCCGCTTCGGTGGGCCACTGGCGCCCGATCGGTTCGACCGGATCCTCATAGGTGTGGTTCTGATCGGTGATGTAGACGTAGGGACCCGTTTGGATGTCGTCGCCGATCTCAATCGACCAGTGACCGACGATGTGTGAGCCCCGACCGATGATGCAGCGGTTCCCGATGCGCACCACCGGGTCGGTCGGCATCGACTGTCCGGGCACCATGCCCGCCGTGATGGAGGTGTACGGGCCGACAATCGTTCCCGCACCCACGTGAATGTGGTGCTCGTTGTAGATGGCCCCTTGCGGGAAGATGAGGCACGCCCCCTGTCCCATAGAGCCGAACCGACGACCGCGTTCGGTCATCGGGACCGATCGCGCCCCACGCACCCGCCATGTCCCACGTCGCTCGGACCAGGTGCGCGACCGCCCGGCGCACCGGTCCGGGAAGGGAAAGCGCCCGGGTCATTGTGCGGCATGTTAGGTGCCGTGCGACCTTTGGCCGAAACGACTCCCCGATACGATGACCGGCGTGGGTCAACCGATCGATCGCCGTCGCTTCTTGCAGATTGCCGCGGCGGGCGCGACCGGCGCAGCAGGTCTCATCATCGCCGGCTGCGCCGACAGCGGCCAAACGGTTCCGCAGGCGGAGAAGAAGCGGCCTCCGGCGCGTGCCAAGCGAATCAGCACCCCACTCGCACATTGACGCGGCCGGGGACCGAGACGACGCTGGCGAGTGGCGTCGTGGTGCCAACCGCATCGTGGCTCATTGCGGAGAACCAACGACCGGGAACCCTGGACTGGATCGTCAACTTCGTCCAGCCCGACCACGCGCTCGAAGGATTCGCCAGCCAGGTCAGCGCTGCAACGGGGGACGACATCACCCTCTTCGTCAACACCACAGCCAAGGCCGTGCGGGTCGAGGCCTACCGCATGGGCTACTACCAGGGGCTCGGGGGACGCCTCGTCTACCAGAGCGACATGGTGGCGGCCGGAGCACAACCGGCTCCGACCGTGAGCCTCGGCATCGGGACCGTCAGCTGCCCCTGGTCGCCCACGCTGAGCTTCACGGTCGACGCGACCTGGCCCCCGGGCTGCTATCTCTTGAAGCTGGTCGGCGACGGCGGTCAGGAGCAGTTCGTTCCGCTGACCGTCCGCGACGATGCGAGCACCGCCGCCTTTGTCTTCCAGAACAGCGTGACCACATGGCAGGCCTACAACCTCTATGGCGGCTACAGCCTCTACTACGGGCCCAACGGGCGGGGCGGTCAGGACTTCGCCCATCGCGCCCGCGCCGTGTCCTTCGATCGTCCCTACCCTCAGACGTGGGCCTCGGGAGCGGCCGACTTCGTCGGAAACGAGTACCCGCTGCTCTACGACATGGAGCGCCTGGGGCTCGATCTCACCTATTGGACCGACGTCGACCTCCACGCCACGGCCACAACTGCTCGGCAACCATCGCTGCCTGTTCAGCCTGGGACATGACGAGTACTGGTCGAGCCCGATGCGCGACGCCGCCCAGTTCTTCAGCCGGGGGCGGCGGCAATCTGGCCTTCCTGGGCGCCAACGCCTGCTACCGCCAGATACGCCTGCAGCCCACCTCGGTCGGACCCGACCGGCTCGCAGGTCTGCTACAAGGACGCGGCGGAGGACCCGATCGTCTCGCAGGACCCGTCGCAGACCACCGTCAACTGGAATCAGGCCCCGGTCAACGATCCCGAGTCCACGCTGATCGGATCGACCTACCAGTCCGTCGGCGCCCAGGCGGACATGGTGGTGACCGACGCCTCCTCGTGGTTCTTCGACGGCTGCAACCTGACGGACGGGCACGTGTTCCCCAACATGATCGTGGGCGAGTACGACCGCTACGTTCCCTCGCTCCCGGGTCCACGCAATCTCGATGTGCTGGCCCACTCCCCCATTCCGGGCCAGGCCAACTGGTCCGACCTCACCTACTTCACCACGACGCCCAAGGGCGGCGGCGTCCTGGCCAGCGGGTCGGCCTACTTCATCTACCGGCTGGCCGACTCCACGGCGATGCCCCCGAACATCCTTCCTACAGCCATTCCCGGCGAAACCGACCTGCTGCTTCGCGCCATGGAGAACCTCTACGGGCTTTCGGTCAGCGGGCCGGCCGGAGCCAAGACACCATCGGGCGGCAACGCCGGTTCCGTCTACACCGGTGCGACGGCGAAGACGGGCTCGGCCGTGCCCACCAATAGCGCGTAGAGGGCCAAATGACGGTCGCCGCGGCGTCCCGTACCCTACGATGACTCCTCAATCATGGACATCCCTTCTCCTCGCCCCGCCCGATCTGTGTTCCATCGCGGACGAAAAGTGCTGGCAGTCGCCGGCCTGGCCGGTCTGGCCGGTCTCGTCATCAGCGCCTGTTCTTCGACGTCCCGCCTCCCACCACAGCTCAGGGCCACCAGCACATCACGACGACGACCAGCACCACTGCGGCGGCGGCGTCCAAGGCCACCTGTCCGCTGACCGGCGCACCGGCCCCCGGAGGGTCGGTGCCGCAGCGACCCGCCCTGGCGGTCAAGATCGACAACTACCCGGCCGCCCGACCCCAGAGTGGACTGGACAAAGCCGACGTGATCTTCGAGGAGCCCGTCGAAGGCTTCATCACCCGCTACGCCGCCGTCTTCCAGTGCCAGGACGCACCCCTGGTGGGACCGGTCCGCTCCGCCCGCAACATCGATATCGGCATTCTCGGACAGCTCGGGACCCCGCTGCTCGTCCACGTCGGCGGCATCAACCCCGTCCTGGCCAATATCAACGCGTCACCGCTGGTCAACGTCGACCTCGGCAACTACGGGTCCATCCAGACCCACCCCGCCGGCCGGGTGGCCCCCTATGACACGTACTCCTCGACGGCGCAGATGTGGGCCACCCATCCCACGATGACGACGCCCCCGCAAGCCACTCTTCACCTACTCCTCCAAGACGCCGAGCGGGACACCGGTGTCGTCGATCAACATCAACTTCTCGGGGACCTCCGACGTGACGTGGAAGTACAACCCCTCCATCAGCGCATTCCAACGGTTCTACGGCGCCACGCCCGACGTGCTCGCCGATGGAGTGCAGAACACCGCCGCCAACGTGATCGTCCAATACGTACAGATCAGTTTCGGGCCCTGGCTCGAAAACAGCGAGGGCGGGCTGGAGGTGCAGGCCGCCCTCTACCCCAATGCAAGTGGTGTCGCCGACGTCTTCCGGGGTGGAACCGAGATCACCGGCACCTGGACCCGGTCCACCTTGGGCTCACCCACGAAGTTCCTCACCGCGTCGGGGCAACAGATTCCCCTGCAGCCCGGTCAGACGTGGGTCGAGTTGGTACCCAATACGATCACCGCGGCGGTGACGCCGTAAGAGGTTTACGGGCCACCATGGCCAGAAGAAGGCAGTCCTCGAGGGCGGCGAACACGCCGGGATGGGCGCTCGCTTCCTGCTCGTCGAACTCGCCGGCGGCCACACCGCGCTGCATGAGATTGAGTCCTTTTGCCTCTGCCACGTTGAACCCCGCAGCCTCCAGCTTCGACCGCAGTGCACCGGCGCCGTATTCGACCTTGTGATCGTCGTTCATCAGCTCGGCTGAACGCAGGCGCCACACCGGCCCATTCGGCGTATCGAGGCAGAGCCATCCCCCGGGCGCCAGAACCCGATACGCCTCTCGCAGCACCGTGTCACCCTCGGATTCGGTCACGTGCTCAATCGACTGCCCGCTGTACACCATGTCGAACGATGCATCCGCATAGGGGCTGAGGTCGACCATGGAATGAAAGGCGAACTCGACCGGGCCGAGCTCGGACTGCACCGTGGCCCCTTTCGATCCCTTCTGGTAGATGGCATGACGCTCCTCGACCGGGAGATCGACGACGACGAGGCGCTCGAAGGGATAGGGGTAGCCCAGGTGGACCAAGGCCCCGTCGGCCATCCCCTGGTGCGTCCCCCCGAGGTCCAATATGCGAGAAGCCCGGGGCAGGCCGGCGACGAACGCACTCCGGCTGACGTGCATGGAGAGCAGAACGTCGACGATCGGAACACTGGCGGCGGAACTCCTCCGAATACGCCAGCGCCTGCGCCAATCCATGTCGGGACAGCTCACCGAGTGCCAGCTTCGAACCGTACTCCGCACGGCCCGCCGGGGTCCGGTTCGCGGTCGAGAATGACGTTGTACGCCATCCGCACCGAGTGCTTCGGTGGCAGATAGCGGAAGGGAATGGAAGGAGCTATCCGATCGAGAACGGAGAAGGCCCGCTGCTTCCAATCTGAAGTTGCCATTGCCCCATTCTGGCGCGAAGAGCTCCGGGTCGATCCCCGAGGGAGTGACAGGGTCGGCCCGGAGCACTTCGGCGTGCTGCGAAGGCTGCGTCGGCGGTGGCCTCGCCCGAGCAGCAGAACCCGGCTAGCCGTCGATCGAGATCGGGAGGTCGTCGGGATCCAGCGCGGCGTCGTCCTCGGGGATTTCCTTCGGCGCCAGGCACTCACGAACCCGGTCGTCAACCTCGGCCATGAGCTGTGGGTTCTCGGAGAGGAACGTCTTGACGTTCTCCCGACCTTGGCCGAGCTGCTCGCCCTCATACGTGAACCAGGCCCCGGACTTCTTGATGAAGCCCAGCTCGACGGCAACGTCCAGCAACGAGCCCTCGCGGCTGATGCCCTTGCCGTACATGATGTCGAACTCCGCCTGACGGAACGGCGCCGAGCACTTGTTCTTCACCACCTTGACCCGCGTCCGGTTACCGACGACTTCGGCTCCATCCTTGATCGCCTCGACGCGCCTGATGTCGAGGCGAATGGAGGAGTAGAACTTCAAGGCGCGACCACCGGGAGTGACCTCGGGTGAGCCGTACATGACGCCGATCTTTTCCCGCAGCTGGTTGATGAAGATCGCGATGGTGCTGGACTTCGAAAGTGTCCCGGTCAACTTGCGGAGGGCCTGGGACATCAGGCGAGCCTGCAGGCCGACGTGGGTGTCACCCATCTCACCTTCGATCTCTGCCCGCGGGGTCAACGCGGCCACCGAGTCGATCACCAAGATGTCGAGAGCGCCCGAACGGATCAGCATGTCCGCGATTTCGAGCGCCTGCTCCCCGGTGTCGGGTTGGGAGATGAGGAGGTCATCGACGTTCACCCCGATGGCCCTGGCATACACCGGGTCCATGGCGTGCTCGGCGTCGATATACGCACAGATCCCGCCGTTGCGCTGCGCCTCGGCCACCGAGTGCATGGCCAGGGTCGACTTTCCCGAGGATTCCGGCCCGTAGATCTCCACGATGCGGCCTCGTGGCAGCCCTCCGATACCCAACGCCAGGTCGAGCGAGAGGGCTCCGGTCGGAATGGACTCGATGTTCATGCTCAGGTTGTCCCCCATCCGCATGACCGAACCCTTGCCGAACTGCTTCTCTATCTGGCCCAACGCCGCTTCCAGCGCCTTGTCCCGCTCTTCGGCCATCTCTTTTTTCTCCCTCTTGTCCTGTGTGGCGACTCGTACTCGACGGTGCGAGGACCGCAGCCCGGCGCGCCTTCGATCTGCTGCTGTAACCCTACGGACGGGGTGTGACATCGCCCCGACCAGCTCTGCCTGTGGGCCCATACTAACGAACGTGTGTTCGCCATGCGAGGACCTTCACCGGGGAGAAACGGTCGCCCCACTCGGCCAGGAGGTACCCCTTTCGGGCAGCCGCCCTCATCCAACTCCACCCTTCTCGCGCACGGGCGGATCCCCCCGGAACAGGGACGGGACCGGCCGGCTCGGCCCGGACCCCGCCTCCAGTCTGGTGCGGCGATTCTGAAAGAGTGGTGGCGTGGCGCGTATTCCCAAAATCCGGGTGGGGGGATGCGCTGTTCTCGCTGCCGCGGTGACGGTGCTCGGCATCCTGCCGGCACCGGACGCTTCCGCCGCTCCGGACGCTTCCGCGCTCTACAAGGAGGCGGTGGCCACGACAAAGGCGTGGAGGGTGCATTACGTATCGACGAGCGACATCTCCCACGTTCCCTTCTTCGAAAGTGGTGATGCCGGTCCGGCCTCGGGTACGCAGACCATCCTCATCGGCAAGGGTGCCACCCTCGACAGCGCGTCCCTGATCGTCATCGGGGACCTCACCTACGTGAAGGGCAACAAGCGCGCCATGGAAGATCTGACCGGACTTTCGCCGACAGACGCAGCAGCTGCGATGGGTCACTGGGTCTTGTTCTCGAGCAACAACCCGACCTATTCCCAAGTGGTCGTCGGCGTTCGTTCACATGACGTCGCACAGGAAATAGCGCTCGAGGGTCCCGTCACGCTGGGCCCATCGCGAGAGTTGCGCGGATACCGCGTCGATTCCCTCCAAGGTACGCAGTCATTTCAAGGCGCCAAGAAGATGCGGGCGGTCCTCTATGTGCGAGCCTCGGGTCGCCACATTGTCGTGGAAGAAGACACAGTCAATACTCAGGGAAAGTCCAATGGCATCGAGCACATCGTGTTCTCGAAGTGGGGTGAACCCGTCAAACCGAAGGCTCCCGACGCATCTCTCACGCTCGGATCCATAAATGCTACGTAAGACCTGCCTTAGCCGACGGAGTGCCACCGCATTAGCGTGGGAGAATGCAGTGGTGAGCAGCCGCCGCCGCGGGTGCCAGGAAGAGAGCACATGCGACGAACTCATCGAATTGTTGGCGCGGTTGCCGCGAGCGTTGTCACCTCCATGGCGGGCGTAACGGCTGTGTCCAGCTGGGCCGGTGCCACCACGACCGCCACGGCCAAATCGGAGTACGAGGCTGCGCTCAAAGCCGCCTCGGCCCAGAACGTGCACTACATCTCAAAGGCGAATGAACCGGGTATCGGCGCCATTACGGCGATCGGCGACACGGGAAAAACCTCCGGTTCAATAGAATTGCAGGTTGTCAACGGTTCGAAGACCGAGATTCTCAAGATCATTCTCGTGGGATCCACGGGGTACGTCCGTGGCAACGAGGCCGGGTTGGAGAAAGCACTGGGGCTGACCGCGTCACAGTCCGCAACGTACGCGAACAAATGGCTGTCCTTCCCCACGAGTAACACGTCGTTGGCGGAGTTGGTCACGGGACTCCGCACGACAGAGATTCCTTCGGAACTCCAGATGTCGGGGCCCTACACGTTCGGGTCCTCCAAGACGATCGACGGGCAGGCTGCCAAAGCGATTAAGGGAACAGCGGCAACATCGTCAGGCACAAAGGTCCCGATCATTCTCTACGTGAGTGCCTCGGGAACTCCGCGTCCGATCGAAGAGGTCACTAATCCAACGGCGAAGTCGTCTTCGACCAATGGCACGGTGACGTTCTCCGACTGGGGCGAAGTGACGCATCCGAAAGCACCGACGACATCTGCCCCTCTCGTCCCACTTCTCCCCTCCGCGTAAAGCGCATCGCTCCAAACAACCGCTCCGGTCGCCGCACAGTATGATCGTCGGCATGACTCGATCCTCCGCTCGTTCCGAAATGAACGAACCCGAGATGGCCACCCTCCTTCTCAAGGCCCAGGAAGAGGAGAGACTGGGCCAGGTCATTCGCTGCGACGACGCAGAAGAAGTTCGAGATCTCTTTGTTGACATTCGCGCTTCATAGCGTGTGACGTGGGGGGTCGACTTCACTACGACAGTCCGCTCCGACCTCGTCGGGCTCGACTCCGATGTGACGACGACGATCACCGACACAATGGTCGACTGGAGCGAGATAGGTCCGCCGCGTAGCAACCAACGACAAATAGCCGGAATAACATTCTACGAATCCGTCGTGGCCGAGGAGTTCCTCGTCGCCTACACAATTGACGATTCCCGTCGACGTTTCGCACTCCTGTGGTTGCGAGAGAGACCCGGCTCAGTTTCCTAAATTCAAGCGGCTACTACGGTGTGCGGATGTGATGCCTAGCTCGATGTGGCTTGCGTGGTGAGGTCGTAGACCGTCGTGCCATCGACCGACTTCGCCGTGAAGTGGCTCTCGACCCAGCTGGTGATCTTCGTCGAGTCATCGCCGCTTCCGCCGCGGCCGAAGCCACCGGCGCCGCCACCGGAGATGAAGTAGTGGATCTTGCCCGCTGCGACGTACTTCTCGAATTGGGCGAGCGTCGGTGCGGGATCAGTGCCGTTGAATCCGCCGATGGCCATGACCGGCTCGTCGCTGGCCAGCTGATAGCCGGCGGCCGAGTTGGAGTTCACGGTCGCAGCTACCCAGGTGTAGTGGCTTGCGTCGGCCTTGAGGAGTTTCGTGAGGGCCGGGTTCGAACTACTGGCATTGAGGAAACCTGCGCCTCCGCCACCCCCGCCCGGAGCCCCTCCGAATCCACCGCCGGGGAACCCGCCGGTCGGCAAGCCACCGGTTCCCCTGCCGGTGCGCGTGCGTCCACCGGGTCCGGCAAAGTTCGGGAATCCACCGGTGCCGGTGCGCGTGCGGCCACCGGTCCCCCCGGCATTGGGAAACCCACCGGCTCCGCCGCCGAAACCACGCCCACCTGCCGCGAAGCCTCCGCCGCCTCCGGGGAAGCCGATCCCGCCTGCGGGCGAAGGGGTGACTGAGGGAATCGCGCCGGAATGCGGAGTGGCCGCCGTCGCGATCGTGGAGAACAGTGGGGCGGCGAGGGCCGCGCTCAAGCCGAGTCCGGCGACGAGACCGGCGGCGAGCCTCGGCGTGTGACGGAGGAACGGGAGGGCGAGGATCGCTACTGCACCGAGGATGCCGACCGTCAACACGAAGAAGCGGAGGAGGGGAAACCAGTCCGGGGTCCGGTCGAGAAGGACGAAGCCCCAGATGCAGGTGACCAGGAGACCGGCCGCCAGACAGGCACGGGCGATCCACCTGGACCGCCGCTGCCAGAGCCCCATCGTGCTGATGCCGACCAGGCCGGCCAACGGCGGAGCCAAGGCGACGGTGTAATAGGGGTGGATGATGCCTTCGCCCAGGCTGATGGTCAGTCCGATCCCGACCAGAGCGCCGCCCCAGAGCAACAGTGCAGCCCGCTCGCGATCGGTCCGACGGGCGCGAATGGTGAAGACCAACAGTGCAGCACCCATCAGCAATGCGCCGGGGAGGAGCCATGACGCCATGTCACCAAAACTGGGATTGAACAGACGGGTGAGGCCCGTGGGTCCCCACTGGCCGGCGGAACCGGTACCCCCGCCCCCGACGACGCTGCCAGATTCACTGCCGGTCAGTCGACCGAAGCCGTTGTAACCGAAAATCAGGTTCAGAATGCTGTTGTTCTGGGAACCCCCGACGTAGGGACGATCGGCCGCCGGCGTCAGGGCAACAACGGCCACCCACCACCCCGCCGCGATCAGTGTCGACACGCCCATCACCACGACCTGCCAGAACCGGCGCCACCATCCGGTGGGCGCAGCCAGGAGGTAGACGATCGCCAGGGCGGGGATGATCAGGAACGCCTGGAGCATTTTGGTGAGGAATCCGAAACCGACCAACGTGCCGGCCAGCACCAACCACTTCGTCTGGGCCTTCTCGAGGCCACGCACGAGGGCGTACATGGAACCGGTGAGCAGCAGGGCCAGGAGTGCGTCGGGATTGTTGAAGCGGAACATCATGGCCGCCACGGGAGTGAGGGCCATCACGACACCGGCGAGGAGCGCTGCTTGGGCCGTGAACCACCGCCGGACCGTGAGGTAGACGAGGCCCACCGTCGCTACTCCCTCGAGCGCTTGAGGAACCAGGATGCTCCACGAATTCAGCCCGAAGATGCGTGCGGAGATTTCCATCACCCACAGAGAGGCCGGGGGCTTGTCGACGGTGATGAAGTTCGAAGAGTCCGATGAGCCGAAAAAGAAGGCCTTCCAGCTCTTCGTGCCCGCTTGGACCGCGGCCGAGTAGAACGAGTTCGCCCAGCCGGATGCGCCGAGGTCCACCAAATAGAGGATCGCCGTCAGCGCAAGGAGGATCAGCAGCGCCGGGCGGACCCACGCCGGGTCCTTCTCGCGGCCCCTGATGAAACGGGCCACACGGCCGCGCCTCGCCGGCGTCGAGTCGTTGGGAGGAGGCGCTCCAGCGCCGGCGTCCGGCAGAGTGGAGACATCAATCGGCGGCTCCAAGAGTCCGACGGACGCGTGGTCCGACGGTGGTGGGGTCAGACTCGTCATGAGGTTGTCTCCGCAAGGGGTGTGGGCATGGTAGATGGCCCGGGTCGGAAGACCCAGGCCCTGAGGATGGCGAAACGAAGAACTGACGCCACGGCATTGGCCACCGTCACCGCGACGAGCGCAACGGCGAGAGAGGTGGTCGAGACCGCGTGCGCCGCGATCAGGGCCAGCGTGGTCAAAGTCAGGCTTATGGCGAACAGACCGGCCGCAACCGCCACAAGGCGACCCCTGTGCGCCGAGCCGTTCAGGTTGCGAGTGAGCTCACGGTGCACTGCGGTGTTGAAGATCGTGCAGATGGCCAACGCGAGCGTGTTTGCCCCGAACGTTCCGGCTACGGGGCGCCACGCGATGAAGAGGAAGAGGTACCCCAACGTGCTGATAGCACCGACTCCGGCAAACCGGAGGAGTTGGTCCGCCGCGACCTGATGAGGCGAGGCGTCCGCCGTTGTCGCACGCTCCTTCGCCAGCCGACGACCCGGACCGTGCGAAATCCGCCATACCCCGCGCAGATCGTTCATCGCGGTGCTCAGAATGTTCACCCGGCTGTCGGGATCGTCGACCCAATCGACCGGGACTTCGCTGATGCGCAATCCGAGGCGCTGCGCCGTCACGAGTAGCTCGGTATCGAAGAACCATTCGTCGTCTTTGACCAGCGGGAGCAACTGCAGAGCCGACTCTCGTCGCAAGGCCTTGAACCCGCACTGGGCGTCACTGAATCGACCGCGCACCGAGAGCTTGAGCAAGATGTTGTAGGCGCGGGAGATGAGCTCGCGCTTGGGGCCGCGTATGACGTGGGAACCGCGTGCGAGTCGTGTGCCGATCGCCACGTCCCGTTGCCCCGAAAGGAGCGGAGCAACCAGGGGGAGCAGCGCCGACAACGAGGTGGAGAGATCGACATCCATGTAGGCGACCACCGGGGCGGAGCTCGTCATCCAAGCTGTGCGTCAGCGCGTAGCCCCGACCCTTTCGGGGCAGATGGACTGCGGCAACCCCCGGGATCGTACCGGCGAGGTGCGTGGCCACGGCGAAGGTGTCGTCGGTACTCGCGTTGTCGACGACGGTGACCAGGGCGCGGAACGGGAACGATTGGTCGAGGAAGCTGCGCAGCTCGGTAATGCGCTCCGCCAGGTGCGGGGCCTCGTTGTAGACCGGAACGATGATCTCGACGTCGAGGGGGACCTGGCGTGGGCTGGAACCCGCTTCGGGAGGAGCCAGGACTGTCATGTGGGCATCATGTCGCTCCGTCTTCACGAGCCCGTGGGGACCCGCTGTGTGTCGGATGTGAATTCCGGGCTACGAAATACCAGCCCCGCCGGTGGTTGGCACTATTTTGTCGACCTGGTCGGGCTGGGCGGTCCCATGAGCGCCGTCGGCGCCATTGGTTCCGTTGGAGGGCATCGCCAGGCTCGGGTCCACGGCTCCATTGCTCCCGGTGGCCCAGCCATTGCTGCCGATCGCCTCAGCCGTCTCGCCCAACCCACCGCTCTCGGGGGGCTCCGCAATGACGGGCAGGCGCACCGTTACCGTCATCCCCTCGCCGGCGGCCGACGACGCTGACACCGTCCCGCCGTGCGCCGTCACGATCGCCGCCACTATGGACAGGCCGAGCCCACTCCCCCCATGGCTGCGGGCCCGGGAAGCGTCCGCCCGGTAGAAGCGCTCGAACACACGTGCCGCTTCCTCGGTCGGCATCCCCGGCCCGGCGTCCCTGACCACTATTTCGGCCGTCTCACCCTCCTGGTCGACGCGCACAGAGGAGGCGGTGCCCGGCGGCGTATGTGCCCGGACGTTGGCCAACAGGTTGTCGATTACCTGGCGCAGCCGGACCGGATCACCCATGACCTCGACCGGATGCGAAGCGGTGAATTCCACCGGCCACTGCGGGCCCACCGTTCCGGCAGTGTGTACGGCCTCCGCCGCGAGCCCGACCAGTTCAGTGGGCACGATCTGCAGAGGGAGCCCTTCGTCGAACCGGGCCAATGTGAGGAGGTCGTTGACCAGACGTTCCATCCGCGCTGTCTCGGTGCGGATGCCGGTGAAGACACGGGGCAGATCGTCGGGATGTTGCGCCGCCCCACGCTCGAAGAGCTCGGCGTACGCCGAGACGGCGGCTATCGGTGTGCGCAGTTCGTGTGAGGCATCGGCGACGAACTGCCGCAGGTGCCGATCCGATTCCTTCAACCTGTTCTCAGAAGCCACCCGGGCGGCGAACGCAGCCTGAATGCGCTCCAGCATCACGTTCAATGCGCGAGCCAGCCGACCGACCTCCGTGGGCTCGTCAGCACCGGGCACCCGCTGATCCAAATTGCCCGCCGCAATGGAGTCGGCCGTGCGTTCCACGTCCTCGAGCGGCCGCAGGCCGAGCCGGACCAGCCACCATCCGGCCGTCACGGCCAGGACGAGCGCGCCGGCGGTGACGGCCAGCTCAATAAGGAGGAGGGTGTGCAGGGTGTTGGTGGTACCGCCGATGGGCTCGGCGATAACGCTCAGAACGTTTTGCGAGGCGCCGGTGATCGGATTCGTCAAATACCCCTTGGTCACCTGCACCCGGAAGGCCGGACCGCCACTCGTCGTCGACGCCGCGGTGAAATACGCGATCTGCCGCCCGCCAGGCTGGGTGGAGAACCCGGTGATCTGCATCGGCAACTGCGGGCTGTACTTGGTGTTGCCGACGTAGGCCGAACACTGCCGGTTCGCGACCACGTGGCCACTCGTCGTCAGGACCTCAATGAAGGGGATGTTCCCGAATACGTTCGGACCGCCGGCGCCTCCGGGAGGCGACCCCCCTTGGCCGGTGCCACCCGGATTCAGGTAGTCGGTGTTCGGAGTTTGGCAGGTGCCGGCGTCGAGAAACCTCGTCATCCGCACTGACGTCTGCGCCAGGCTCTGATCGTCCTGCTTGTAGAGCGACGAGCGGAGAGCCGAATAGGTTGCGAAGTCAGCCAGCACCAGCGCGATCACGGCGATCGCTCCTACCGCCACCAAGAGTCGGAGGCGTAGGGACATTCAGGATGACCCGTTGGTGGAATCCGCCTCGCGGAGCGTGTACCCGACGAGGCGGATGGTGTGGATGAGCGGCGGCCCGTAACGCTCGAGTTTCTTGCGCAGGTAGCTCACGTAGGTCTCTACGACGTTCCCGTCGCCACCGAAGTCGTAGTGCCAGACGTGATCGAGAATCTGCGACTTGGAGAGGACATGACGTGGATTGAGTAGGAAATACCGCAAAAGGTTGAATTCCGTGGCCGTCAGTTGAATGTCGTTCCCGCCCCGCCGCACCTCGTGCGCGCTCTCGTCGAGCTCGAGGTCGGCGAAGCGCAGTATCCCGTCGTCTTCGGGCTCATAGCCGGTCCGCCGCAAAATGGCGTGCACGCGCGCGATCACCTCGGCCAAGGCAAAAGGCTTGGTGACGTAGTCGTCGCCACCGATGGTGAGGCCTGCCAATTTGTCCTGCAGGGTGTCACGGGCGGTCAGAAATAGGATGGGCACACGGACCCCGTCGGCGCGGAGGCGCCGGGTCACTTCGAGCCCGTCGAGGTCGGGCAGCATCACATCGAGGATGACAAGGTCGGGCGGATCGTCCTGGGCATGGGCCAGCGCCTTGCGCCCCGTCGTCGCCTCGTCCACCGTGAACCCCTCGTACCGCAGCGATGTGGCCACCGCGTCGACGATGGAGGGCTCGTCGTCCACCACCAGGACTCTCGGTCCGCTGTCCGCTCTCACCATTGCCACCTCCATTGCCCTTAGGCTCGCACTCAGAGTTGCCCCTAAAGTGTGCCTTGGCTGTGGTCCCCCTGTGAGAATCTGGCCGTGGCCAGGCCCGTAAACGAGAGTCTGATCAGTAAGCGAGCTCGATGAGGGCCCGGCGCAATAGATCCAGCGCCCCGATCGCCCCGTACTGGCGCACCCGCTCCCGATCCCCCGGGACCCGGACCTGCCGGGTCACCGTCGCTCCGTGGGGGAGGGCCAGACCGACGAACATAGAGCCCGGAGCCACCCCTTCCTGCTCGTCCGGGCCGGCCACACCGGTGATCCCCAACCCGACGTCGGACCCCGTGGCCCGGCGCACCCCTTCGGCCATGGCAGCGGCAGCAGCCTCCGAGACCACCGGCCCCACCGGTACCGCGAGCAGGTCGAACTTCACCTGCTCGTGATACGCCACGACGCCTCCACGGAACCAGGCCGACGCACCGGGCACGTTCACCAGTCGTGACGCGATCAGGCCACCGGTCAGCGACTCGGCGACGCCCAACGTGAGACCGCGTGCGCGCAACTGGGCCGCCACGGCGACCTCCATCGACTCGTCGTCAACGCCGAACACGATGTCGCCCAACTCGGCCTCGATCGCCTCGCGGACCGCCTTCTCCTCCCGATCGAGCAGGGCCGTGCCTTCGGACAGCGTGGCGGCACGGGCCGTGATGCGCACCTTGATGCCCTCGATGCCCGAGGCCAGGAACGCAAGAGTGACCGACCCCGCCGGGACACCGTCGGCGTCCGCGTCCTCCGCATTGAGCACGTCGATCCGCCCTTGGAGCGCCTCGGCCAACCCCGATTCGCTGGCCCCCCACGTCCGTATGACACGGCTCACGATGACGGCCTCTTCACCCGCCTCGGCCATCCGGGCCCGCAGGTCGGGCAGGATGCCCCGTTCGAACATTTCGGCCATCTCGTAGGGCACGCCTGGCACGGCATAGATCACCTTGTTGCCGAGCGGGCAGATGAGGCCGGGCGCGGTGCCCATCACCTGGGGAATGAGGGAAGCGCCGACCGGGACGTCGGCCTGACGGAGGTTGTTCGCTGTCATGTGCCGGCCCCGGGAGCCGAAGAACGAGGTGACCAGCTCCACGATCTCGGGGTCGCGCACGAGCTCGACCCCCATGACGTCGGCGATGGCTTCGCGCGTGATGTCGTCCTGCGTCGGGCCGAGGCCGCCGCAGACGATGATCCCGTCGCTGCGGGCCAGCGCCGTGCGGAAGGCCATCGTGATGCGCTCGTGGTTGTCCCCGACGGCCTGATGGAAATGCGAGGTCACGCCGGCTGACGCCAGCTGATCGCCGAGCCACGCCGAATTGGTGTCTGCGATCTGGCCCAGGAGCAACTCGGTGCCCACCGCCACGATCTCGATCCTCATGCGCCTGCCTCCTTGAACGCCCGTCGCCCGTCCACCAGATACTGCCCTCCGGTGACGAGGGTGAGTGCTGCTGCGATCCAGATCACGGTGACCTTCACCCCGTGGTGGTGGACCAATGGTGGCGCGAGACACACGCCGACAGCGAGATCCTGCACGAACGTCTTGAGCTTGGCCGAATTGCGGGCCGGGATCGAGACACCGCGACGGGCCGCCCACGAACGGTAGAGCTGCATGCCGATCTCGCGGAGGGCGATCAGGACCACGGGCAACCACGGGAGGGTGCCTTCACTGGCCAGGGTCACCATGGCGCCCAGAACGAGCGCTTTGTCGGCTAAGGGATCGAGGAAGGCGCCCGACCGCGTGGTGCCCTGCCGCCGGGCGATGTACCCGTCGAGCCCGTCGCTGGCGGCGAATATGAAGCCCACTGCGAAGTTGAACCAGGTCGCGCCCCAGACCACGATCATGATGACGAAGATGGGGGCGGCGAGCAGGCGCGCGATCGTCACGGCATTGGCCGGGGTGGCCAGCGCCGTCGGCCCGAACGTGGTCTGCCGGCGGGCGTCGGTCTCGCTCACCGGTCCCGACGCTCCCCGAACAGATCGGGGCCGACCGCGGCGGTGATCACCACATCGATGAGCTCGCCGGCCACGGTGTCGTCGGGCAGGTGCACGATGCCGTCGATCTCGGGCGCCTCGTGGACGGTGCGTCCGCGTCCGGGGGCGTCGACGAGCACCTGGCGATGTTCGCCCACCAGAAGATCCCGGCGGGCCGCGGTGATCTGGTCCTGCAGTTCTGTGCACTCACGTAACCGCTCCAGCGCGAGCCGGGCCGGGACCTGATCGGGGAGGTCGGCCGCATGCGTGCCGGCCTCCTTCGAGAACGGGAAGAAGCCGGCCCAGTCCAGTCGGGCCTCGCCCAGGAACTCGAGCAGCCGATCATGATCGCGCTCGGTCTCACCGGGATAGCCGAGAATGAAGGACGAACGGAAGGTGGCCCGCTCGTCCGCCGCACGGATGTCGGCGATGCGGCGCAGGAAGCGCTCGCCGTCGCCCCAGCGCCGCATGCGCGCCAACAACGGTCGTGAGACATGCTGGAGGGAGAGGTCGAAATACGGCACACCGGTGCCGAGCACCGCCTCGATCAACTCGTCGGTGAGACCCGAGGGGTAGAGGTACAGCAACCGTGTGCGCTCGACCCGGGCCGAGACAGCGCGGGTCAGGGCGGCGATGGGAGAGGCGCCAGCCTTGACCCGCTCGCCGGGCCGTGAACGGTCCCGTCCGTAGGACGCCAGGTCCTGGGCCACCAACACGATCTCGCGCACCGGGGGCGCGTCCAGGCCGGCCGGCGTGGTCCCGCCGGCCAGCAGGAGCGACACCTCATCCATCACTTCATCGACATGGCGGGACCGCTGCTTGCCGCGGAAAGAGGGGATCGCACAGAAACCGCAGATGCGGTCGCACCCCTCGGCCACCTTCACATAAGCCCACGGCACCTCGGACGCCGGACGGGCCAGTTCGAGGAGATCGAAGCCGCCGGATGGCAGCGGCCCCGGCTTGCGGGCGAGAACCACCGGCACGCCGGCGGGAGCCGTGCCGAGGTCCACGACAACGGGATCAGCGAAATCGATGCCGAACCCGGCGACCAGGTCCACCTCGGGCAGGGCATCGGAGATCTCATTGCCGTAGCGCTCCGCCATGCAGCCGGTCACGACGAGGCGCGCACCGGGGCGTCGCTGATCCGCCAACTCCAGAACGGTGTCGATCGACTCTTGACGGGCCGACTCAATGAAGGCGCAGGTGTTCACCACGACAAGGTCGGCCTCCGAGGCGTCCGCGGCCCGGAGATACCCCTGACTCGCCAGACGTCCCTCCAGCTTGTCCGAGTCCACCTGGTTCTTGGGGCACCCCAGAGTCTGCAACCAGTACCGACTCTCGACCACTCGTTCTCCTCACAGCCTGCTGGGACCACCACGGTGGCGGCACACGGAGCGCCCACCGTGGCGGACCTTGTGGTTCGGGCACTCCGTGTGCCCGACCCCCGAGCGGAGAGGGAGGGATTTGAACCCTCGGACCCGGTTACCCAGGTCAATTCATTAGCAGTGAATCCGATTCGGCCGCTCTCGCACCTCTCCAGACGGGCAAGTCTAGGTCATCCTGCGTCCCCACATTGGCGCCGTGAGCCGACTGTCGGCGGCGCGACGCGAGGAGCGCTACGCCGCCATGCGCCTCGTCGGCGCCACGCCGCGACAGATCTCCACGCTCTCCGCGGTGGAGGCAGTGGCCGCGGCGATTGCGGGCGTCGCAGTCGGCTTCGCACTCTTCTTCGTCTTTCGACCGCTGCTCTACCACGTGCCGTTCACGGGAGCGCCCCTCTCCCAAGGCGAACTCTCGCTGCACTCGATCGACATCGTGCTGGCGCTGATCGGCGTTCCGCTCGCAGCTGTCGTGTCCGCTCGGCTCACGCTTCGCAGGGTCCAGAAATCGCCACTCGGCGTGAATCGCCGGGTCTCGTCTCGACAGCCGCGGATCGCCCGGATCGTCCCCACTGCTCGCCGGCATCGCCGTGCTCGCGTACTTCGACTCGGCCGGCAAACCGGGCAGCAACGGCGGACAGCTTCTCGAGGTGTTCGTGGGCTTCGTGCTCCTCATCGTGGGGCTCGTTCTCGCGGGACCGTGGTTTACGACCGCCGGTTCTCAACTCATGGTGAAACGGGCCAGGCGCCCCGCCACGCTCATCGCCGGCCGCCGGCTCCTCGACAATCCCAAGGCGGCCTTCCGCTTCATCAGTGGGCTCGTGATTGCGCTCTTCGTTGCGAGCGCCGCTATCGGAGCGCTCAGCTCGTTCACCGCTGTCACCAACAGCTCCGGTGGAGGGAGCGTGGGGAGAGACACCCTCGCTGAACTGTTCTGCAGCTTCTCGACAACGAATTGTGCCTCTTCCACCGAGGTTCATTCCGTCTCAGGCCATGTGCTTGACGGGCTCCGCTCGACGCCCGACGTGCGGAGTGTGACGGTGGTCCACCAGAGCCCAACCCAAGCGCATCTGGGGAACTCTTTTGGAGTCGTCACCTGCGATCAGCTGGCGCAGACGCCTGCCATCGGCAAGTGCGCCCCGGGGGCGACGGTGGCGAGCATCGGTTACTTCCTTTCGAACCTCCTTGGGCACAACTCCCACGCATCGTCGACGGTCTGGCCATCGACACACCTGTCAGCGGCGGACGTCGAGAGATTTCCCGTTGACGCGGTCGTCGTGGCCACGAACGGGTCGTCGGGCGCGCTCGAGCTTGCTCGAACGTCGGTCGAACGGGCCTTTCCCTTCGAGGGAGCGCCGATCGCAGTCGAGGCACTCGATCCGTCGACGGCGCGCCTCCTCACGATGATCCAGGATATGACCGACGTCATCATCGTCGCGAGTCTCATCATTGCTGCCTGCAGTCTTGCCGTGAGCACCGCTGCCGGATTGGGCGAGCGCAAGCGACCGTTCAGCTTGCTCAGACTCACCGGTGTCCCCACCGCGCTCCTGCATCGTGTCGTCACGCTGGAGACTGCACTCCCACTGCTCCTTGTCGCCGTCGTGTCAGTCGTAGTAGGACTGGTGTCGTCTGCCCTCTATCTGCACTCCCAGGTCGGTATCGCGTTCAGCATTCCCGGGGTCGCGTACTGGGCCGCCGTCGTCGGCGGACTGGCGGCTTCGCTCACGATCATCGCCTCGACTTTCCCGCTTTTGAACCGAATCACGGGACCCGAGGTAGCCCGAAACGAATGAACCTGCCGAGCCAGTGGAGTAAATCACTACCCGCTGGAGTCTGCTGTGAAGATTCGGCCGAGCAGGTACACGTCAAGGACTAAGGGCACGACAAAAATCAGACCCCACCAGTGTCCCGCGGCGCAAAGCACAACAACGATGAACACGATCCAAACTGCCAGCAGCAACCGGATCACCAGCGATGACTTCCGGTGCCGCAGATCCCAGCTCATTCTTTTTCCTATTTTACAAACGCTGCCACGTTCTGGGCTGTCGAGGAGATCTGGGTGAGTCGGATGCCCACCACGATTGGTCTGGTGGCGACAACCGGGGTCCCGCCGGTCCCGAGCTGGCCGCTCTGATTGCCTCCCCAGGCCCAGAGCCGGTCGGAGCGGTCGATGGCGTAGCTGGCGTACCCGCCTGAGGCGACCTTCTCGAAAGTCACTCCCTGTGGGACATCCACGCGTAAGGGGACGTCAGAACTGACTCGTGTGCCGTCGCCAAGCTGTCCCCGATCGTCATCGCCCCAGGCCCACACCGAACCATTCGTCAGAATGGCCACCGTCTGACCGTTCGTGGGCCCGCTGCCACCCTGGAATGCCTGGCGCACTGCCCCGGGTAAAGGCACCCGAACCGGCACGTCGCTGTCTGTCGTGGAACCGTTACCGAGCTGTCCATCCGCGTTGTAACCCCAGTCGTAGTACGCCCCATTGCCGAACAGCGCGCCGGAGCCTTCCCACGAGGATGTGAGGGCGGTCACTCGCGCCGTGTTCGGCAGACCGACAACGCGGACGGGCGTCGTGTTGCCGGTGTTCGAGCCCGTGCCCAGCACCCCGTACTGGCCGCTGCCGCACGCATAGACCGAACCGCGAGTGGCGAAGAGAGAGTGCGTCCGCGCTCCGGTAGCCAGCATGACGTGGCTCAACGGGAGCTCCTTGGGTTTGAGTTCGGTGAGACCCGAGAGGCACAGATCACCCAAGGCATTGAGCCCCCAACCCCAGACGTGGCCCTGCGAATCGATCGCAAGGGCTCCGTCGAAGGGCATCGGGTTAGCCAATGCCACCATCCGCACACCGACGGGGAACTCGACCTCAACCGCCCGGGTGGAGTACGCAGGGTCTGTTCCGTTGCCGAGCTCCCCGTAGCTCGCCACCCCCCAGGCCCACACCGCCCCGCTCGACGTGAGTGCGTATCCGTCGGAGTTAGACGTTGCGACTTGAACGACGTGGCCCCTGATCCCGAGTATCGGTGTCGGTCGGTCGATCTCGAGCTGCGTGAGCGCTCCCCGGTTCCCGACCACACCGAACCGGTACACCATGGTGCGGGCCGAAGAGGACGAGGCAACGGTGACAGCGGCCCCGCCGAGCAGGACGAGCACCGTGGCTCCGAGCAGCGCCGCTGTGTACGGCAAATGCCTGGCTCTGCACGCCAAACGAAGCACCACCGAAGTATGGAGCTACAGGTACAGATTGTCAACCGAGTTTACATTCTTCTGCTAACATCGCCGCATGGAGGCTGGCGCAGCCATCGGTGATAAAGGTCCCGTCGACAGCACATCCCGACAAGAGACCGGTGGCGCCCTCGGGCCCGCCCTCCGCCGCGCCTGGGTCGGCTACCAGCTCCGGCTCGACGATGCGATGGCGGCTGCAGGGTTCGGCGAACGCCGGTTCCCCGACGGGCGTGTGCTGCGGCTATGCGCAGGGCCCGTCGGTGCGACCATCTCAGCTATCGGGCGGGAGATCGGTATCACCCGCCAGGGTGCGACCAAGGTAGTGACGCACTTGGTCGAGCGTGGTTACGTGTCGGTCACCGATTCAGCGTCCAGTGGGCGCGAGAAGTCCGTCACGCTCACCACCCGAGGCAGCGACTATCTCGATGCCCAGCGGAGTGCCACCCAGCGCATCGAGGCCGAACTGCGGACCGCGCTCGGGCCCGCTGGAATTACCGCCCTGACGACGTTGCTCGAAACGCTAGGAGGCGACGGTGACCAGCCGCGCATGTGGGACTACTTCAGGCACAAATGACAGGGAGGAGGGAGTAATGCCGTATGGATCGGGACACGTGGTTCGCCAGGCAGTGATGTTCGCGAAGCCCTGGCAGCGCTACGTGATTGCCGGTGCCATGATCGCAGGTGGCGTGGGGCTGGTCGCTATCGGTCGCGTGTCCGGTGTGCTCCTCGCAGCGGCCGGCGCGCTTCTCCTGTGGAGGATGCTTCGCTACAGCTTGCGATCACGCCGCCGAACTCAGCGTTCCTTGGGTGCCCAGGAATAAGCAGAGACGACGGCGGTTCTGATAGCTCTACGCGATGAAGACGTGCTTGCGGGGTTGCTGAGGTTCCTCGCCATTTTTCGCTCTCCTTATCGAAGAGGCTCCTTACTCGACAAGGTCGCCGACCGACCGCTCTAACGGACCACCTTCGCGCAGACCCGCGATGACTCCGGCCACCACGGCGACGGCCGCCAAGAACAGCGCGGTGACAGAAAAGGCATGGGCCGCAGATGAGGAAACCGAGGACCGCCCACCAGCAACGTCAAAGACGAGCCCTGTGAGTGCCAAACCGAAGGCCGTGCCCATCCCCCTGGTCATGTTGAGCACTCCCGAGGCCAGACCGGACTGACCCTGGGGCACCGAGCCCATGATGGCGGCATTGTTCGGCGGAGTAAACAGGCCCAACCCGATACCGACCACGGCGAGGAGGAGCAGGAATCCGGGTGTCGACGGTCGGAGCGCACCCAGGAGCGCCAGCCCGCTGGCGACGGTGGCCATACCTCCGATGGTGAGTGAGCGCGCGCCCAGCCGATCAGCCAAGCGCCCAGCCACCGGAGCGGTGATCCCGAGGGCGAGCGGCATGGCCATCAGTTCGAGGCCGGCCCGGCCCGTTCCGAACTGCAGGCCACGCTCGAGATAGAAGGGCACCAGGAACAGGACTCCGAACATGATCAGGTACGACAGCATGCCGCTGGCGATACCCGCGCTGAAACGAGGCCGTCGGAACAACCCGAGGTCAAGCATCGGCTCACTGCATCTGGCTTCGCGTCGTACAAAGGTCAGGGCCAGGGCAGTCCCTACGACCAGCAATCCGAGAATCGAGGGCGAGGTCCATCCCTTCGAGTTGCCGAAGGAGATGGCGGAGAACACCGCCACCACGGCGGGGAAGAACAGAGCCAGTCCTGTCCAGTCGAAACGCCGCCGAGGCTGGAGGTGCCGGCTCCGGGGAACGAGCAACAACCCGGCAATCATGCCGAGGAGCCCGAAAGGCACATTGACGAAGAAGATGAGCCGCCAGCCGCCAGCCGCCAGTAGAAATCCTCCGACCGTGGGCCCGAGCGCCAGTCCGAGGGCTTGGGCGGCGCCCTGGATCCCGATGGCCTTTCCAAGCGATGACTTGGGCACCGCGAGCACGATGATGGCCACGCTGTTGGCCTGCAGCAGCGCGGCACCCACCGCCTGAAGGGCTCGGAACCCGATCAAGGTGCCGAGGTTCGGAGCCATGCCGCACAGCGCCGAGCCGACGATGAAGATCCCGAAGCCGTAGACGTAGAGCAGCTTGTGCCCCCACATGTCGGCGAACCGTCCGACGGCAGCGACCGTGGCTACCAGGACCAGGAGGTAACTCAGACCCACCCAGGTGACCGCAGCGACGCTGGCGTGGAAACTCCGCTGCAACGTGGGCAGGGCGACTGTCACGATGCTGGCGTCGAGTTGGCCCATGAATGCCCCGATACAGACGGCGGCCACGGCCAGCCAGAACGCATTGGGTCGGCGCCTGATGGCTTCGGGCCGCCTCGGCTCGACCACCAGCCGGTCCCATCCCAGCGGCCTCAGGTCGTCGAGGGTGTCCACGCCACCGATTGTGACGATGCTGGATCAAGAAAGATAATAGATATTTCTTGTAATATCTATATGATTTACTTATGGATTCTCGCCGTCTTCAACACTTCGTGGCAGTAGTCGACCACGGTGGCTTCACCGCGGCGGCAAAGGCGACCTTCGTGTCGCAACCCGCCCTCTCGTTCGCCGTCAAGGAGCTGGAGGCCGATCTCGGTATTGCCCTCTTCGACCGGATCGGGCGGAAGGTTCAGCTCACCGCGGCTGGCGCTGCCCTCCTCGGCCCAGCCCGTCAGGTACTGCGCGATCTCGAAACCGGTCGGTCCGCGGTCATGGCCGTCTCCGGACTCGAGTCAGGCGTCCTCTCCCTGGCCTGCCTGCCCACGCTGGCCGCCGATCCGACGGCCGCCCTGGTCGGCCGCTTCCGCAGTCATCACCGCGGAGTGCGAGTCGACCTCGCCGCCCCCGAGGACACACGGGAGCTGTTCGAACTCGTCGAGACCGGAACCTGCGAGCTAGGGCTCACTGACGCGTTGGATGTCCCCGACACGCTCGTGTCAACCGGACTCGGATCCCAGGTGCTCGTCTTCATCCTTCCCCCCGGCACGCCTATCAACGCCACCGGGGCGGAGGCGTTGATCGACTTCGAGGACACTTTGTTCGTGGCATCCCCCGAAGGGACCTCGACGCGTCGTCTGCTCGACGAACGACTGGCCTCGGTCGGCCTGCATCCAAAGCTTGCTGTCGTCTCGGCCCAGCGCGACGCCATACTTCCCCTCGTGCTGGCGGGAGCGGGTGCTTCATTGGTGCCCGAGTCCATGGCCCATGTGGCCGAGCAGCTCGGCGCGGTCGTCGCCCGCCCGAACCCGCCGGCCGTGCGGGAACTCGCCCTGGTGTACCGCGCGGGTGCCCTCTCCCCTGCCGCCGTTCGATTCGCAGAGCTGGCATCTCCGAATTCAGCCCAAGACCTATGATCGGTTAGACGGACGTCGTAATCGAATCACGTCCTCACGCCGAACTCGGCGTCATCCTCCAGTGCCCGCGCTCGGCGGCCAGGGTCAAATGCCGCCCCTGAGCGATTTGCGGCACATCGTGGGAAAATGGAGAGAAGCGATCAAAGCGAGGAACCAATGGACACGATTCGGGACTACCGGGACCAGATAGCCCTCGTCGCAGCAGTGGTTATGCCGCTTGGTGTGGCAGCCATCCTCGTGCCGTTCCGATCGAACTTCGCCAACACCGCCTCGGCGTTGATTCTGGTTGCCCTCATTGTCGCCGTTGCCGCGCTGGGCAATCGGATCTCTGGCTTCGTGGCGACGATCTCGGCCACTTTGTGGTTCGACTACTTCTTGACCCGGCCCTATGAGAAGCTCGCCATCACCCAACGGCCTGACATCGAGACAGCGGTGAGCCTCTTCGTCGTCGGCCTCATCGTGACTGAGTTGGCGGCCCGCAATCGCCATCACCACGCGACCGCCACCCGGGAAGCCGATTACGTAGGCATGATCTACGACATCTCGGAACTCGCGGCGTCGGGCGCATCGGCCAGCGCGGTGATCGAAAGAGTACGTAGCGAACTCGTCGACCTGCTTAACCTGCGAGACGCTCGATTCGACCCGGCGAAGGCCGACCGCCCCATGATGCGACTCGACCATGACGCTCGGGTAGTGCTGGGCGGACGGGACTGGGGTGTCGACCACCTGGGCCTTCCCGGTCGCGAAATAGAACTTCTCGTGCACAGCCGTGGCGAGATGCTGGGCCGTTTCGTACTGACACCGACTCCCGGGCACCCGGTCTCCTTCGAACAGCGGGTTGTGGCGGTCGCATTGGCCGATCAGGCCGGGGCGACACTACGACCTCAGCTCCACGCCCTATGAGCGATCGCCAACCGGTGGTCAGCTGACGGCAAGGAGCCCCAAGTCGACCGCGGCCTCACAACACCTTTGTCGTCATTGACGGTGCGGCCAGAAGAGTGCCTCAGGAAGGCCAAGAGTTATCCGTGAGGGCGAAGGTGAGGGTGTACCCGACGGGTGGGCTACGACGACCGGAGACCACGAACCACTTCAGGGTACCGGTCACCGAGGCGACTCCGGTGCGACGCAGCGAGGCGGTCACGACCGGTGTCGTCAGATTGACCCCGGCTCCCGGATCCACGATCCGCACCGTGCCGACATAGAGAGACCCGAAGAATCGATGGAGATCGAAGGTGACCGTGACTGATCCCCCTCGAGCGCCCGGGAAAGTCGCCGTGCCGACGATGGAAGTGAGTTGCGCGTTGAAACGTGGAGAAATGACGATACTCCCCGAAGTAGATCCTCCGGAGTACGCGTACCTCAACCCGCCGCTGAGCGTCAGACTGATGGTGTCAGCCGGTCTCGTCCGCGTGGCGACGTTCACCTTGAATGGCCCCGCGGTCACTGAACTGACCGAGTTCGTCGCCTTCACCGAGTAGGTGAACGTCGTCCTCCAGTTGGGTACGGTTCCGCTGAGTACGCCGGTGGTGGGGTTGATCCTGAGCCAGGTCGGCGCGCCCCCGCGAGAGAGTACGTCGGGATCGGGGTACCACTTGCCTGGAACGTGTAACTGTACGTACTCCCTGCCGTGGCAATGAGCGGTGGGGCGGCAGCAGTGAAACTGGGTGCAACCGTCCTACTCTTCACCGTGACCCTGAAGGGTCCCGCAGTCACGGAGCTGATCGTGTTCTTCGCTGTCACGGAGTAGCTGAACGATGACGTGCCTGATCGGGCAGTGCCGCTGAGTACGCCTGTGGTGGGGTTAATGGAGAGCCAGGTGGGCGCGCCGGGGGCGAGCGCATACGTCGGGGTCGGGACGCCGGTGGCCTGGAAGGTATACGAGTACGGCGAGCCCACCGTCGTCGTCAACGGCGGGCTATCGGCGATGAACACCGGTGTCGCAGATGCCGTGGAGACTGTCACGGTAAACGGACCGGCTGTCGCGGAGTTGACGGAGTTGGTTGCCTTCACCGAGTAGAGAAATGTGCCCGTGTAGGTCGACGGCACCGTGCCGGAGACCAACCCGGTAGCGCTGTTGATACTGAGCCACGAGACGGCGGTGCTCAGCGAGTACGTCGGCGCAGGGGTGCCCGTGGCAACGAACTTGTAGCTGTAGAGCGCCCCCGGGGCCGCCGTCAATGGTGGGGTGTCAGCGGTGAACGCCGGGGCTGTAGACGGCGTGGCGACTGCCACCGTGAACAGCCCGGTGGTGGCGTTGGGCAGCTTGCCGTTGCTGGCCGTCACCGAGTACGTGAAGCTGGTGGTCCCCGTCGGGGGCGTCCCGGCGACTGCGCCGGTGGTGGCGTTGATGGTCAGGAAGGAGGGCGCACCGGCGTTGAGGGCATAGGTCGGAGTCGGCGTGCCGGTGGCCTGGAACCCGTACGAGTACAGAGCACCCACGGTGGCTGTCAGTGGAGGCGAGTCGGTGGTGAACAGGGGTGCTGTCGTCGCGGCCGATACGTTCACGTTGAACGGTCCGGCTGTTGCAGTGGGAAGGGTCCCGTTGCTGGCGACGACGCTGTACGCGAATGACGTCGTCCCGGTCGGCGGCGTGCCGGCGACTGCGCCCGTGGCGGCGTTGATGGTGAGGAAAGTGGGCGCACCAGAGGCGAGAGCGAACATGGGGGCCGGGGTCCCGGTGGCGATGAACGTGTAGCTGTACGAGGTTCCCACAGTCGCCGTCAACGGCGGGGTGTCGGTGGTGAAGGTCGGCGCCACTCCGGTCACCGTGGGGACCTCGGCGACGAACACCGTCCCGCTGAGCTGGGCCAGGGTGGGCGAGCTGGTGGAACTGAGTGTGGCTGTCACGCACGGCGGTGAAGTGTTGGTGGGACCGGTGGTGGGAGTAACAGGCTGCCATGCCCCGGCTCCGCTGTTGGCGACTGGGTTCCACCATTGCAACGACGTACCGCCGCCGAGGTCGCAGTCCTGGAGGGTCACGGAGGTGAACGCCGACCCAGAACCCACGGCGGCGTCGAAGAATGTGCCCCCGGTGGAGAAGGAGGGCGTCCCGACCGGATTGGACCCGTATTGGCCTACTCTCACCGAACCGGCGCCGCCGGAGCCAGTTACGGTGATGGAGCCGTTGGTGTCGGTGGACGTCGCCACCGCGGGCGACGAGCCCGTCGAAGTGGCGGTGTTGCAGTTGTTCAGACTGGTGCACGACGGTGGGGTACCGCCGGGGATGACGTAGTTGTACTGGTCCACGGGCTGGTTCACGACCGAGGTGATGAACCCTCCCGCGGTGTCCGGGATCTCGACCCGGACGTCAGCGGGTGGCAACGGCGTCGGGAGCACCGCCTCCTCGGCCACCGCGGAGGGTACGTCGACCGTGATGGTGGTGTCCGTGACGGAGATCGGCGTCGCCGTCGGGGGGAGGGTGGCGAAGCCGGTGAAGGCCCACTCCACCTTGGTCGCCCCGGTGAACCCCAACCCGGTGATAGTGATCTGCTGCCCACCACCGACCAGCCCGGTCTGGGACGAGAGCTTCTGCACCAGCGGGGCGTTGTAGGTGAGCGTGTCCCCCGGGTTGCCGGGATTCGGCGCTGACGTCAGCGTCACTCCGGGCAGCTCCGGTACCGGTACCTGAACCTCGACGTCACAGACCACGTTTACCTGGGTCGTCCCCATCGTGGGCGTCATATCGGGCGCTGTGAACGACAGGGACGTCGCCGTCCCCCCGGTGTCCGGTGTCACCACAGTGTTCACCCCGGATGCGCACCCTCCGGTTCCCGAGGGGGCGAGTACCACGGTGCCCCCGGTGAGATCGACACCGGTGATCGTCACGAATGTACCTCCGGGGACGACAGCGCTGTGCTCGGAGAGATCGGTGACGGCGACCGGGACGAGGTAGAACTTGTCGTTCGCTCCCTGGGCCACCGACGAGGAGGTGATCACCGACGTGGCAGAGTTCTGCACCGGGATGTCCACGATGAGATCAGTGAGGAGGTCCCCCGTGCCGCCGCCGGAGGCGTAGGCGTTGTACTCCGAGGTGGCGTCCGGTGCGGTGAACGACGCGATCGTGCCGTTTCCGGAGACACCCACCGGACTCGCCGACACGAAGCTGATGTTCTGCGTGGGCTGGAGGGAGACGGAGTCCGCCCCGTCGAGCCACTGCCCGGTCAGTGTGACTGTCTCGGTCCCCTTGACCGGTCCCGCCGCGGGACCGGTGGGGGATCCATTGACCGTGGTGTTCACCGCGGTCACTATCGGCACCATCGCGGTGTAGCTGTCACCCGGAGGGCTGGCCTTCGACGTACCTCCCGGCGTGACCACCTCGACATCGACGGTGTAGTTCGTGTTCACCTGCGCCGCGTTCATCTGCTGGGAGAGGTTGGGGGCGTTCACCGTGATGGAGGTGTCCGACGTGGAGGCCGTCGGGAGGGTCACCGTGGTGGTGCCGCCGGCACCGACGAAGTTCACCGCAGTAGCGCCGGTGAACCCGGAGCCGTTGATGGTGACGGACTCACCGCCCACCACCGGACCTTGGGTCGTGGTCAACGAGTCCACCACCGGCGTACCGGGAAGCGGGAAGCTGATGAAGATCGCGCCGCCTTCGGTGGCGACCCCGGTGAGGCTGGAGACGCCGGACTGAGGGTTGCTCACCGTGGTGGCTGCGTAACCGCTGCCCCCGCCTCCACCGCCACCGGCCCCCCATCCAGCCCCGCCTCCGCCTCCTCCGTAGTACCCGCCTCCGCCTCCACCGGCACCGGTCTGGAGACAGGAGGTGCCGAAGTTGGTGGTCGGATCCGGAGGAGTCGGGTACCCCCCATCGCCGCCATCAGGAGTCTGAACGAAGGGCGAAGGCGCCGGACCTTCACCGGTTTGGCCGTCGGGGCCGTTGTCTCCGGCCCCGCCATTTGGGCAGTCTGAGCTGTTGCTACCGCCGCTGCCACCACCACTGACGGTGGCTCCACCACCACCCTCACCGGTGGCATCCGCGTCCCCGCCGCTTGTGGTCGGATTGAGAGCGCCCACCTGGCCAGCTGCACCTCCTCCGGTTCCGCCGCCATTGCCGCCCGGTCCTCCGATATTCTCGTCGAACCCATCGCCAGCACCACCACCGCCACCTGCGGCGAGAAGGAGGTTGCCGGAGGAGTCGTAGACATAGCTGCCTCCGCCACCCCCGCCGCCGCCAGGCGAGGAGTTGCCCCCGTCGGGCCACCCCGATCCGGTCTCGTTACTCGCCTGCTCCCCCGCCGTCTGGCCGTTGGTGCCTGCGACCAGGGTGAGGGTGGCACCGGGTTTCACGGCGATGGTGCCGCTCTCCTGTCCGCCGTAGGCCGGGAGACCAGGGCCCACGTCGGCCAATCCTCCGAAACCGCCATCGACGACGACGTTCAGCGAGGTTACGCCAGCGGGGACGGTGAAGGACTGGGTGGTCATAATCGGGTTGAAGTTGGTGTCGTAGGCGGAGAACGCGGCAGCGCATATCCCATTACTGAGAGAGACCGTCCCACCGGTGGCCGGGCAGCTCAGGGCTCCCGCCGTCCTGTTACCCAAGGTCGTCACCAGCGGAACCAGGACGGCGCACGTGAGCACGACCGCACCTACCAGCCCCCGCATACCCCGACCAACCGGCATACGCCGCCCGAGGGGCGATGAACCTGGAAATGCCATCTTCTTCTCCTCTGCAACAACCGGCCGAGTCGATGGCAGGTTTGCTCCCTGCCTCGTCGGCCTCTCGCTCCCCGATCCGCTTGTCACGGTAGGAAGACGCCGCCGTAGGACTAGAGCGAAAAGTCCCCGATGGAATACAACTGGACCGGCAGAAGGCTCCTTTCAGCCTCGGACCTGGGCATTGACGGCCCTACCGAGACCCTGATCCGGCCTCCTCCTGATGCCGGATCAGGGTGACGGAATGGCGTTGGAGACAACCTGCCGTGCTCTCGCGAGAGGAAGGCCCGAGAGAATGAGCATTGCCCCGATCGGCGCGATGGCGGCCACGCCGTAGAGCAACCCGAAGAGCGAGTACATACAGAGGAGCGAGCCGATAACGATGGCGCAGAGCCCGGGCCGATCACTCTTACGACGCGTGCGGACGGCAAGTTCGACGGCCGCGATGAGGATGGCCGATCCGATACCGAGAAAGTTTGCCAGCCACAGGCCGGGATCTCGGACGTAGACGGTGTGCATGACGAGTTGGCCCTCGATGTTGCGCTGGTTGTCCGGGTCCACATGGAGGCTCAGAACGACGACCATGGCGGCAATGCCCCAGCATGTCGCAAACGCCAGACAGGCCCATCGGTTCCAGAAGGACGGCGTACTCTCCGCCGCCCGATGTACACGTACGCCCTCGCCCACGATGTAAACGGTACCCCTGCGCCGCAATGCCACACACTGTGTGGCCAAACGCTACGGTGCTTGCAAGGAAGAGTGTTGGCGAATTTTGGAGATAGGAGACTCGCGATGACCTCGAAGTCGGACTTCACGGATGAGGAATGGAAGCTGATCCTCGAAGCCCCGCCAAGCGCCGGGATGATCGTGGTCACGGCCCAACGAGGTGGTTCGTTCCGCGAGACGATCGCTATGGCGAAGGCGTATGTCGAGGCCCGGCAGCAGCACGGCAAGAGCGAACTTCTCGATGCGATCGTCGCGGCAAAACCTGAACGGGATCACACGCATTATCACTCTCCCGAAGAGCTCAAGAAACAAGGACTGCAACACGTGCGCGATTCGGTGACTCTGCTGCAGAAAAAGGCCACACCCGGAGAGGTCGAGGAATACCGCCAGTTCATCGTCACGCTGTCGCACAAGGTCGCAGCAGCTCACCGTGAGCATGATCAAGAAGTCAGCGAATCCGAGCAGGCCGCGATAAACGACATCACGGAAGCCTTGAAGTAGGAGCGATCCGCACACGTCTACACCGGCTTCGGGGCAACCGGAGAATGCAGTTGGGAGAGTGTTGAGCGCACGTTTGGCCGAAGTTGTGGCGTCCTCCTTATGGTTGTGATGGCAACGATCCGACGTGAACGCCGTCGAAGCGTCCAATCCACATCCGAGGGAGGAAGCGGAGATGCTCGGCAGAAGGGGCGCCAAAGGCATCAACGTCGGATTCGGCTTCAATCTGATCGGGCTCCTGTTGGTCGTCGCCATCCTCGGAATATCCGCAGTGGTTGCCGTCTCGTCACTTGGCGGAACTACGTCTGGCAAACAATCTGACGGCGGTGCCGCAACCACAGTCGGAACCTCCACCGAAGAGATCGGTGGAATCGCCAATCAGAGCGCTGTGACGGCCTGCCAAGCTGATGCCTCACAAGTGCAGACTGCGATTCAGGAATACAGCGCGCTGCATGGCGTCGCTCCTGCAGTTGTCACAGCCCCACTACTGACGACCGGACCTTCTCCCTTTCTCGTTTCGTTCCCCTCAAGTCCCGACTTTACGATTTCGATCGTCTCGGGCATCGTGATGATCGCGGCACCTACGGGGTCCGCCCCAGTTGCCTATGGCACTTCCGGTGCGTGCGCCAAGGCGGGCTCATAGGCACTCGTATTACGCTTGGTCCATGCCATCGGACCTTGCCCTCAAAGCGATGAATCGGGTGCACCGGGTGCTTCTCGGCGCTTCGGGCGGTCGGTTCGGTTGGCGCTGACCCGATACCTGCGTATCGGTGTTCCGTTCTCATTGATCGCCACACTCTCCAAGACGCCCCGCAACGCTCGATGACGGTGGCCGATCCCACGTTGTCGTCGTCGCAAACAACCAGAATTTGGTCGACACCGCCCCGATGTGCGAGATCGACAGCCCGGCGAAGCATCTCCGTTGCATAGCCCTTGCGTCGGAAGTCGGGCAGTACGGCATAACCGATATGACCGCCCTCGCGCGCCAACCATTCGTTCAACGCGAAACGGACTGACACGCGACCCACGAGTTCCCCGTCAACCTCGGCGGCGAGGAAGTCGGCACGGACTCTGTCCTGGGGTAAATCCACGCCGAGGCGGTAGTACCGGATGTGGGAGAGCCATCCATCCATGACATTTCCGGCTGGTATCCCAAAAGAAACGGGGTGTACCCGTCCGCCGCCAAAGCAATGTGTGCGGTAACTGCCACATCTTCATCGTCTGCAGCAAACGGCCTCAGTGTGAGCGGCATGGCACGCTCATCGTAGGCGTCAGCTGCCACACGGGTTCGGGTCGCGACTCGATAATTTGGACTCTGGAGCAGGGTACGACCACGGGCTGGCTACAGTTCGGGCAGTGAAGTACCAGAAGGGGATGCACGAGGTCGCCGGCGGCATATGGGCATACCTGCAACCCGACGGAGGGTGGGGGTGGTCGAACGCCGGCCTGATTACTGACGGCGACCAGTCCCTTCTGGTCGACACTCTGTTCGACGTGAAACTCACTGCGGAAATGCTCGCCGCCATGCGCCGGACCACCGCGGCGGCGAACAGCATCGACACCCTGGTCAATACCCATGCCAACGGCGACCACTGGTTCGGCAACTCGCTGGTGTCCGGAGCGGAGATCATCGCTTCTGCTCACGCAGCCGCCGAAATGCTCGAACTTCCGCCCGCTCGCGTCGCGCAGATGATGAGGTCTGCGCCCGACATGGGCGACACCGGGGCCTTCTTAACCCGAATATTCGGAGCGTTCGACTTCGACGAGATTGAAGCCGCTCTCCCCAACCGGACCTTCACGGGCGGACTCGATCTGGCTGTCGGCGGTCAACGAGTGAGTCTGGTCGAGGTCGGGCCGGCACACACGGCGGGTGACGTGGTGGTACACGTGCCAGGCGAAGGCGTGGTCTTTACCGGTGACATCCTGTTCCACGGCGGCCACCCGATCGTATGGGCGGGCCCGGTCTCCAACTGGATCGCGGCGTGCGACCGGATACTGGCTCTGGAGCCGGCGGTCGTCATTCCGGGCCATGGGCCGCTCAGCGACGCCGGACCTTTGAGCGACCTCAAGGGATATTTCGAGTACTTGACGGTTGAGGCCCGATGGCGCTTCGACGCTGGCATGAGCGCGGTCGATGCAGCCCACGACATCGACCTTGGGCCGTATTCCGGTTGGAGCGAAGATGAGCGGGTGGTTGTCAATGTCGGCTCCCTCTACCGGGAGTTCGGGGCTCAGATGTCGAGCGACGACGGGAGCCCGATGGACCAGATGGCTGCTTGGGCGAAAGAGAGCTCGGCGTCCTGACACTTACCAGGCGACGGTAGGACGTCGTCCGCCCACGGTTGCGAACGTCCTCGTCTGGGGACAAGCTTCAACGTGCCAGAAAACCACTTCGTCGGCGAGGTAGCCAGAACGTACGACCAACCGGGGACGGGGATGTTCGCTGACGTCGTTCTCGAAGCAACCGTCGACTGCCTGGCCGAATTGGCGGGTGGCGGTGCGGCGCTGGAGTTCGCTATCGGTACGGGCCGGGTCGCTGTCCCCTTGGCCGCCCGTGGCGTTCCTGTCGCTGGCATCGAGTTGTCCGCGGATATGTTGGCGGTGCTGCGATCGAAACCCCAAGTGAGCGATATCGCGGCCGTCGAAGGCGACATGGCCGTCACCCACGTGGAAGGCGAGTTCTCCCTCGTCTACCTGGTCTATAACACGATCACCAACCTGACATCGCAGGACGAACAAGTCGCGTGCTTCGAAAACGCTGCCCGTCACCTTCGTCCCGGCGGCCGCTTCGTCATCGAGAACGGGGTGCCGGGGCTTCGTCGGTTACCTCCGGGGAACCTCGGCGTCCCCTTCGCAGTGACGGAGGACTACATCGGCATCGACGACTTCATCGACCGTACGCACAAGCAGATTTCCCGATCCCGGCACTTCTCCCGACGTGACGATGGAAGCTTCAGGGAATTCACGGCACCATTCCGCTACGTCTGGCCCTCTGAACTTGACCTGATGGCTCGGATCGCGGGAATGATGCTGGAACATCGATGGGCCTGGTGGGACCGCTCGCCGTTCACCGGTGAAAGCCCTTCGCATGTCAGCGTGTGGCAGTTGACGGAGACGGAGCGATAACGACGGGCGCTATCGAGACACCTTCGTCGTGTCCGTGCCGCAAGAGGTGCAACGAGCCGCACCCTCTTCCAACGGACCGCCGCAACTCATGCAGTAGACGGCAGGCCTCTCCATCGATCCGCAGTAGTGGATTGCGTTGGCATCGACGGCTCGTTCCTTCCCACACCAACTGCAGTAAATGACGCCGCCTGCTTGAGCAGCTTGGAGGACGGGGGCAACGGGCACGCTGCTTCGCACCGCGGAAGGAGTCGCCGCTGGCGTAGCCGGGGGCGGAGGGGGCGGTGCCCATGCCGGCCCCGGGGGTAGAGGGGGCGGTGCCCATGCCGGCCCCGGGTCTGCAGCTCCGGGGATGCTCGCGCCGATTCCGGCCACCACCGGCGGAGCCCATGCGTTGAGCGGCACCTCGTTCCCGGCGGTCGTGAGAAGTCGCTCGTACTCGTTCTTCCGGAACCAGAGGTGGAACTCCGGTAGGTGGACGTAGCCCCCTGACCGCAGAACGGTGCCATCGGCCAACACACCCTGCGGGAGGACAGCCAGAAGCTTTCTCGGACGACCGTTGAGCTCACTCCGAGCGAGGACGGCCACCCCCCGATTCGTCACCGCAACCGACGCCGGGCGATCAATCGCGCCAAAGGAAACGGCGATGAGCAACACCCCGGGGATAATGATGACCCCGAGGAACACGAAGGACAGCGCGATCGCGACAGCGAAGACCAGCACGATGAACGCGCTTGTCCGCCGCGGGTCTGGTCCGATGACCCCTAAGCCGTATTGGTTGGCCACCGTGCCGCCGCCCAGGAGCTGTTCGCTCTTCTTCAAGCCCTTTGCTCGACCCTTCTTGCTCATTAACGCCATTGGTCGGCACCCACTTTCGGGCGTTGCTCGGGTGGGATGGGCTGAGCTGCGGGCCCGGAGGGACTCTGGGGGTATGCGGCAGTCGAGGCACCCGGGTACTGGGCACCCGGGTACTGGACACCCGGGTACTGGGAGCCCAGGAGCGCGTACCCGCTCAAGGCCGCCGGGTACTTCCGCTTTCGTCCGACAATGAAGAGAGCGATGGTGAGGAGAGCTCCCCCAACCAGAATGCCGACTTTCGTCCAGTCGGTGCGGTAGATCTCCGTCGCCGTGCTCGCCGGAATATCTGGCGCATTTGCAAACTGTCGGTCCGCAATCGACAGCGCGTCGACACCGGTGAGATCGCCTGACGACGAGACGACGGCTACCTGAAACACCGTATTTCCCTTTTCGAAGGTCACTTCATATTCCGTAAGCGGCGCGCCCGAGGAAGTTGACGTATGAGCCGTGATCCCAGTAGCCCCCGAGATGTCAGGCACGGCGAGCGCTTCATTGCCCGGCTGGCTGTGCATCTGGGTGTCGAGACTCTCGAGAAACGAGTTCTCCTCGACCGCGAAGTTGAACGCGAATGCCCCGATGACGACCGCGTCCCCGTCGTTCGGCTGACGGGCCCAGGAGCGTAGGTACCCGGTCACATCTCCGTCCGCCAAGCTCTGACCCAGGGCCCCCGTCGCATCAGTACTGCTTCCCATGACAGCGTCAACGTTCGACCGGCTTACCGGACCGTTGTAGTTCCCGAGAGGAAGAGCGACGAGCCCGGGCTCTGGAATCGACAGGATTGTCGAGGAGAGACTGCCCGCTGCGAAGGCAGACGACTGCATCACGAACACGTAGGCAGTCGTTAACGAGACGATGACGGCAATCCTTGTGACAAGGCGCCACATTGGGTTCGACCCGTTTGCGCCCTTGGGCGGCACCGCATCCACAGTTCTCGTCCGCCTCTTTCAGTTCGTTGTCGGGTTGAAGTCTCGCAATAAGGACCCAACAAGAACTGAACCCTTCCCCAATTCGAACCCAACTCGACAGGACGAGCTTCAGCGCATGCGGGCTGAGCCGTTGACCGCCACGAAGCGGGAGGGCGCCGCGGGAAGCACGGGGCCATCAGCAATGCCCCCGCCGTCCATCAACGTGAGCCCGTGGCTGACCGAGTGCCACCAGTCGGCCCGTCCGAACAGCCGCGCACCGATCTCCCGGCCGTTCGGGCCGATGACCATGTGGCGCGGCGCCGGCTGATCGGCGAGCTGCCAACGATATTCACCGGAGAACCGCAGGCGCCCCTCCCGATTGGGCAGCGCGGCGTGGGTCGTCATGCAGTGAAAGACGAGTACATCTCCTGCCACATAGTCCGTAGTCACCCATCCGCGCTCGAGACGATCGAAGGGACGCGGCCGCACGGCCGCGCGATGATGGCTCCCGGGGCACATTGCCAGGCCACCCAGGGTGCGGGGCACGTCGCCGAGAGGTACCCAGCAGGTGAACATGTCCTGAACCGCTCCGTAATCCTTGTGGACGAAGTTGCCCGGCTGGCGCGGGACGAGTTCCGCCGGATAGACGACCCGCGGGATCTTCAACGGGTAGCAGAACCCCATAGGCCCGAGGAGATGCGCCATCAGGTCGGTCAGCGCCGGAGAGAACGCAAGCGCATTGAAGGCCGGGGCCCCGAGGATCTTCCGGTAGCCCGCATCGGCGAACGCGTCCCGCATCCGGACGGCCCTGATCGGCCTCAGTGGTCGTGCGCTGATCGGGTCGACGCCCGAGGCGGTCCAGCCCTCGCGTTGCAGGGACCGCAAACCCGACAATCCGGCGGCGCGGACCGCGTCGGGGGGCAGAAGTTGGCGCAGGAAGACATAGCCGTCAGCTGCAACCCGGGCCCGGAGAGCTGGGCCGTCCCCCAGAAGGCGGCTGGAGTCGGTCAACTCCTGGTCGGCGGCGCTCATGGACACCACTCTGTGTCCCGATCGTGAGGGCATTGTGAGCGATATGTAAAGGAATGACCAAGAAGATGCCGGGCCCCGGCGTCTCAGACCGAGGATCCATTCGCCCGGGGCAACCCGATGGCGCCCGCCACGCGGCGTAACTCCTCGGGGTCCCAGGGACGGGGGATCGAAATCAACGCGCGCTGGACGCCGACATCCTCCAACGACGCCATGTAGTCGCCGAGTCCCTCAAGCGGGCCGATGTACAGCGCGGCAGCGGGATCCTCTCCGGCCAGGAGCACGTCGCGTTGCGCGTAGCGAGCCCGGGGAGCGGATCGCACGGCTTGCGCCTTTGCCACTTGCTCGTCCTGGGTCTCACAGAGCTCGAGCCGCACCGTGGCCGTGACCTCCACCGTCCCCGACCTGGTGGCTTTCACCTCCTCCTCTCGGAGGAGGCGCACCCGCTCCCCCAAGAAGGACGGAGAACCGGTCGCGTTCCAGGCCCGGCCCCAGCGTGCAGCGATGCGGACCGCAAGATTCGATGCACCGGCCACCATAAGAGGCGTCAACCGTTGCATCGGCCGTGGAGTGAGCCGGGCGCCGTGCAGCGGAAAATCGCCCTCCTTGTGCACCGGATCGGGGCTCTCCCAGAGCGAGACCAGCGTGCGGCACGCATCCTCGAGGAGCTCGAGACGGCGTGAGGCCGGAGGGAATGGGAAGCCGAAGATTTCGTGTTCGTACCGCGACCAGCCCGCGCCGACCCCCACCTCGGCCCGGCCCTCGCTGATGAGATCGAGCGTCTGCATGGCACGCGCGAGGACCACCGGGTGGCGGATCGTAATCGGCGACACCATGGCGCCGAGCCGCAACGTCGTTGTGACGGGAGCGAGGGCGAGCAGGAGGGAGACCGCGTCGAGGAGCCCGGCGTCCTCGTCGAATCCGGCCACCGCCATGAGGTGATCCGCCGCATAGAACGCGTCGAAACCGAGCGTTTCGCCGAGCTGGGCGGCGTCCCTGATCTGGGTCCAGGTCAGACCCGTCGAACCGCTCAACGAATAGCGCATGTCGTGATCCCCTCAGCCCGCCACGTCCAGGGGAAGCCGCTTCATCCCATTGAAGAAGTTCGAGGCGACCCGTACCGGTGGCCCGCTCAATCTCAGGCGGCCGAGCAGGGGACGCAGTTCTTCGAAGACGACACGGGCCTCCAGGCGCGCGAGGTGTGCACCGAGGCAGTGGTGCGGGCCTCCGGCGCCGAGCGACACGTGAGGATTCGGCGTCCGTCCGATGTCGAAGGCGTCCGGCGAAGAGAACACTGCAGGATCACGGTTGGCCGACACGATCCACAAGGTCACCCGGTCCCCGGCGGCGATAGTGGTCCCGCCGACCGACGATGCCGTCGTGGCCCGTCGCGAATGGTGGAGGACGGGGCTGACCCACCGCAGCATCTCTTCGACGGCGGCGGCACTGGTGACCGTGCCCTCAACCAGTCGCCGGCATTGTGCCGGATGCTCGAGGAGCGCCAGCAGCCCGTGCGCGATGAGCTGGCGCGTCGTCTCCGTTCCGCCGACAATGAAGGTGTCGAGGAAGTTGGCGACCTCGTCGTCGTTCAACTCCCGCCCGTCGAGTCGTCCCTCGAACAGGGTCTTCGAGAGAAAAGGCTTCTCGCCGGTGCGCTGGACCCGGGCCAGATGGAGGCAGTAGTCACCCAGGGCGCCGCGGGAGGTCTCGGCCGACGAACTGGTCGGGCGGTAGTCGGTGTCCGCGTTCGGCATGACGCTGTTCGTCCATCTGACGATCAGGTCCTGGTCCGCCATCGGGACACCGGTCAGCGTCGCCATCACGCGGAACGGAACGGTGCAGGCGACGGCATTCACGAAATCCCCGCCGCCCTCGTCGACGAACGACGCAATGGCCTCCCGGGTTATCCGGCGCACGATGTCCTCGAGACGGCCGATCGGCATCGGCGTGAACGGTGCCATGACAAGCCGGCGGTAGCGGCCATGCTCGGGAGGATCGAGAGCGGTGATGGGCTTCCACTTGGGAGCCCCTGCGTCGGCCGGGTCGACCACACCGTTGCTGCTCGAGAACCGCACGTAGTCCCGATTGCACTTTTCGACCAGCTCGTACGAGGTCACGACCCAACAATGCATGGCGGGTGACCACCACACCGGAGCGTTCTCCCGCAGCCAGCGCAGGTCGTCGAAGGGTACTCCCGCCGCAAACCGCTCCGGCTGGAGGTCGAGCGTGGTGGCATCGTCCATTCCACGCGCACGGTAGTGCATGCGGCTGCCTCAGGCCGGCGGCGCAGCGGTCCGCTCCGCGATCAACGCCGCCCGGTTGACTTTCGTCGCAGCCGAGCGCGGCATCAGCGTCACGAACTCCACCGTCTTGGGCACCTTGTAGGGGGCCAACCGGGAACGGGCGTAGGCGCGAATGTCCTCCTCGGACAGCTCGGCGTCCGGCGCCAGTTGCACGATGGCGTGCACCCGCTTCCCCCATTCATCGTCGGGCAGCCCGATCACGACGACATCGTCGATCCCTCCGTGCTCGCCTACCGCCGCTTCCACTTCGGACGGATAGACGTTCGCTCCACCCGACACGATGAGGTCGACCCGGCGATCGGACAAATACAGGAAACCATCCTCGTCGAGCCATCCGAGGTCGCCGACTGTCGCGAAGCCATCCGAACGGATGTCGAGGGGGGCCACACCGTGCCCTCCATACGTACCCGAGGGTCCGCCCGGCCGGCGCAGGAATATCTGACCGACTTCGCCCGGCGCGAGCACCTGACCCTGTTCGCCCAAAATCAGGATGTCCGTCCCGAGCGCACCGCGTCCCAGGGTGCCGGGGTGCGCGAGCCACTCGTCGCCGCGGCAGGCGACCACGCCAACGGCCTCGGCCGCCCCGTAGCTGGTGAAAAAACGTTCGGGACCGAGCAGCTCGATCCAAATGCGCGCCAACCACTTCGGAAGGGGGGAGGCTCCGTGCTGCACCCATTCGATCGAATCGAACTGCTCCCGTGTGATGGCAGGATCGCGCACCAGCCGCAACAACATCGGCGTCGGCGCCATGAAGCCGGTGACCCGATGGCGCACGACCGCAGCCAACACCAGCTCGGGGTCGAAGCGTTTGAGGACAATCGTGTGATTCCCCGACACCATATTGAGGACGGCCGTCGTCATGCTGGCTGAGTGGTAGAGCGCGTTGGGCACGAGCAACTGCTGCGGTGTGGACAAGATGCGGTAGGACTCCACGACCGCCGAGGTAGAACGTTGGGTGGCGGCGTACAAACCGGGCGACGTGTGGAGGATGACCTTGGGCGTCCCCGTCGACCCTGAGCTGCAGACTCCAAAGCGGTGCGGCGGCGCGACCCCGGCATCGGCCATGGGCGTGGTGGACGCTCTCGCCACAATGTCACCGGGCTCGCCCCCGAAGATGACCCGGGGTTCCAGCACGTCGAGCACCCTCGCCAATTCCCAATCCGGCAGGTCCCAACGAAGGGCGACCGGGACCGCGCCGACCTTCCAGGCCGCGACGTCGGCCACGAAATGCTCCACGCAATTGGGGAGGCAGACGGCCATCAGGTCGCCGGGGGCGAGTCCGCCGCTGTGCAACGAGGTCGCCAGCCGGCCCGAGAGATCGTCGAGGTCCCGCCAGCTCAGTGAGCGCTCCCGGCCGTGGCTGTCAACATCGGTGACGGCCGGCGCGGACCCGCGTGTCCGGGCCAATTCCGTTATGCGGCCCCCGTACGTGATGCTCATTGCTGGTTTTTTCCCATGCCACCGTGCGCGCGCCCCATGGACCTCCGCCCGAGCTCGACCCGGACACACCGTACGCGCTCTCCGACCGCCGGAACCGGGCTCTCGCCCTTACCGGCGAGACCGGCTCTCCGGGTCGGGACTAATCGGCGGTGGTGGATGAGCCGGAGAGCGATCCGGCGGCCTGCTGCAAAAAGGTCTGGAATGGCTCCACCGCTCCGGCCGGCGGGACCGAGACGTCGACTGTTGCCCCATAATCCGAGAAGTCCATGGCGACCCCTTCGTTCACGGAGAGGCCGCGCACAGTGGCCGTCGTTTCCGTGGTCATACGGACCAACCGACCGGAGTTGTCGACGTACACCTTGTAGTCCACGTTGGGATTGCTCACACTCGCCACGGCGTCCCGCATCCAGGAGGGGAGATTCTCCTTGGCGATGTCCGCGTTGAGCGTCGCCGCATCGATGTGGACCGCGTACCCCTCGACCGCGATCCCGTTGATTGTCGAGGACCCGAGATCGGTCGCCTGGTTGCCGTCTTGGGCCAGGGCCTGGAGCGCGGCGGCTGGGTCATCTCCGAGCGAACTTCCCGTCCCGAGGGACTGCGCCGCATTTCCTTGCGTCAGCTGGCCCAGGTCCAACGCGATCCACGACTTGCCGGGCACGATCTGGCCTATCGCGCTCCCGAGGTTGAGGTACATCACCTTGTCGAGGTAGACGGCCTGTTCGGTGACCTGCTCGGATCCACTCGACACGGTGAGCGACATCTGCATTGCGTTCTGCGTGAAGTCGATGGCACCGCTACCCGTAAGGGTGAAGGTCTGCCCGGCCGCTCCCCCGATCCGCTGACAGAGAAATCAGCGGAGTGGCTTGCCAGAGCCGCACCCACCGCGTCGGCCACGGCAGCGTCCGCGTCAGCGTGCCGGCCAAAGAGCAGGAATACCCCGCCGCCGACGAGCACCATCGCCAACAGCAGGCTCAGTGCCTTGACCACCACCGGCCGACGGGGTCGATGGCTCTGCGGTGTCCGCGCGTCGGCAGTGGCGGTGCTAACGGGACTCTCGAACATCGACACGATGCCTTCCGCCGTCAGTACCGGCTCGGGGAGTGACGCCGGAACCGGCGACTCGAAGGGTCGGACTCCGGGGAAACGGGCCTGCTCCGTCCACGCCCTCCCGTCCCAGTAGCGCTCGGTATTCGGTCGGGTCGTGTCCGGGTACCAGCCACTCGGTGTGCTCACGCGGCGTTCCTTCCTTCTTCGGCAGCTCTCCCTGCCCGTGCGCATGGGCTGGTTGTACCCACCCGCCCGGTCTCAGCGCACAATTCCACCCAAGTATTGATCAGGCCGGCTGTCGCTGGCTTGGGCCCAAAGCCCTCAATATCGGGGGTCGAAAGACCCAATTTCCGAGGTCCTTTGGGGACTCCCTCGGGAGAAAGCCCTGGAAGCGGCCGTCGAGGAAGAAAAACCGTGCCGGGCGTGCCTCAGCCGACCAAAAAAGTCACAGGCCCCTTGGCGGCGGGATCCTGGAGTTATCGGCTGAGGCACACACTCCGGCTATCGCGATCAGGCGGAAGATCGCTAAAGCGACTTATTTCCATGCCCCGCGATTCTCAAACGCCGGAATCGGAATTTCTCGACAGAGCCTCAGACCAGTGATTCGAGCTGGCCGTCAACCGACATTGCGGCGAGAAGCGCCTGGTCGCGTTCGTAGGTCAGGAGGAGCCCGGCCGTGACGACGTCGACCCATCGGAGCTCGTCCACCTCCTCGTTGGGCACGAAGGCACCGGACTCGGCCGACATGACCCAGTACGCCACCACCTTGGGCCGACCTTTGCGGTCGAGATATTCGGTGTGTCCGATGAAGCGAAGGAGCCGGCAGAGAAAGCCGGTCTCTTCGAGCACTTCTCGCTGCGCTGCTTCCTCGAAGGTCTCGCCTTCTTCGAGCTTTCCCTTTGGATACGACCAGTCCTGATGGATCGGGCGGTGCACCAGAGCGATCCGGAGCTGTCCGGCCTCCCGACGAACGACCAGCCCGCCTGCGGCCTGGACGACATCGGTGGCGTTATCGAATTCCATAGTTGTCGTTCTGTTACCCACTGTAGGCACCCTACGCCGTGCGCGACGACGAACCGTGTATTCCCCGCTTTTCGGGGGCACCGGCACTACCCTGGCCGGATGGGTCGCGAAACGGAGCTGGTCGGGGTGCAGTGGCAGTTCGACGCGCTCGATCTGCGCCCGGTCGAGCGGTGGTTGTCCACGTTGCCCACGCTCTCGATCGGGCCCGAGGACCAGAGAATGCTCAGCGCCGTCTGCCAGCCATCGCAGCGTCTGATCGACTCCTACCTCGACACCAGCGATTGGCGGATGGCCCGTGCGGGCTTCGTCGTGCGCACCCGGCGGCGTGGGCGCCACGACGAGATCAACCTCCGGGCGGCACAACGACCGGAGGCCGAGCACCTCCGCAACCTCGAAGCCTCCGAGGAACTCTCCGAGGGCGGCATCGCCGCACTCGGTCCGGACGGGCCGGTGGGACGTCGGGTCCATGCCGTGGCCGGACGCCGGCCCCTGCGCCCGGTGCTCCAGGTACGCACGCGGCGCAGTCCGTATGTGCTGCGGGTGGACGGGATCGCGGCAGCCGAGATCGCACTCGATGACACCGAGATCGTCGTCGGGAACGGGCAGCGCCCCATGCAGGTCCGCCGGGTGCAGGTCGACCTACTCCCCGAATGGGCCGATGCGCTGGCACCGCTGATCCTCCAACTTCGGGCGGCGTGCGGTTTGCGCTCCGCCACCCTCTCCACCTTCGAAGCCGGACTCCTCGCGCGCGGCATCGTCATCCCGGGTCCGCCCGATCTGGGGTCGGTCGAGATCGAACCCGAAGCCACCCTCGGTGAGCTGGCCTACGCCGTCCTGCGGCGCCAGCTCGGCGTCCTGCGTGCCAGAGAACCGGGCACCAGACTGGGTGAAGATCTCGAGGAGCTCCACGAGATGCGGGTGGCGACGCGCCGTCTGCGCGCCGCCCTGGACCTCTTCGTCGATGTCCTCCCCCTCCGTGCACGCGCATTCCGCCGCGAATTGGGGTGGCTCGCCGGCGTCCTCGGCGCGGTACGCGACCTCGATGTCCAGTTGGAAGGACAGGCGGCGATGGTCGAATCAGGCCAGCAGGATCTGTGGGCCGACCTGACGTCCCTCCTGATGGCGGAGCGGGAATCGGCGCGAGCCGAAATGTTGGCTGCTCTCGACTCAGCGCGCTGGGACCGGCTCAAGAGCGGTATGACCGCCATGGTCCAGCAGGGACCGCACCGCCGCTCGACCGCGACGCGCCTGCCCGCGCTGGCCGCTGTGCCCGACCTGATCGGTACCCGTCACGCCGCCGTGGTGAAAGCAGCCCGTCGGGCGAAGCGCTCAGGACGAAGCGGCCGATTTCCATCGGCTCCGCATCCGCTGTAAGCGACTTCGCTATTCGCTCGAATTCAGCGCCGAGCTCTACGCCGGGCGCACCAAGCGCTACACCCGGCAGCTGACGAAGCTCCAGAACCAACTGGGCCTGCTCCAGGATGCCGAGGTAGCCGCCAACCGTCTCTCCGAACTGGCGATGACCGCGCACCTTCCCGCGTCCACCGTCTTCGTCATGGGCGGCGTGGCGGAGCAGCACCGGCGCGAACTCCTCGCGCATCCTCGAACGACTTCCCGGGGAGGTCTCGCGCGTGCGGGGGCCCGAGTGGACAGAAACCATGACGATGATGGAACGAGGCCGCGACCAGGCACTTGCACTCATGCCTCTGGCGCGCCGCGCCCTGCGGATCGTGCCGGCTTCGGTACCCCCCGCAGATGCGGCCGAGCCGAACCTCGCCCTCACCACGGCCCCTTCGTCTTGCCCGAGGCCGTCCGGGCCATGAGCGGCACAGGAGAGACCCCCGCCTGACGCCGGTGAGCCGGCCCGGGAAAGGGCTACCGCCCGCGCGGCCGAGCGGGTCTGCCGCCGTCCCTTACGCTTCACGCCGATGCCATTGACGATGCTGGGAACGACGTCCATGACTACGTCGCATATCGTCGTGCTCGTTCTCGCAGGACTCGGCGCCGGCATCGTCAACGGTGTGGCAGGTGGTGGAAGCCTCATTTCGTTCCCGATCCTGCTGGCCCTCGGCTACCCGGCGTTGACGGCCAACATCACCAACACCGTCGGCATGTGGCCCGGCTATGCCGGAGGCGCCGCAGGATTCCGCCACGAGATCGGCGGACAGAGCGAGCGCTCTCTGGCGCCTGGCCCCCGTTGCTGTCTTGGGAGTATCGCCGGTGCCATCCTGCTCCTCACCACCTCCTCCGCCGTGCTTCAAGGAACTCGCGCCGTGGCTCGTTCTCGGCGCCTCGCTGCTCTTTGCCGTGCAACCCCTCCTCAAGCGGGCGCTGGGTGGATCATCGCATGCTCCACCGCGCACCCGGCCCCTCCTCTTGGGAGGTGGCATCTTCGTGGCCTCGGTCTACGGCGGCTACTTCGGCGCCGGCCTGGGCGTCATGCTGCTCGCGATCCTGGGCCTCGCCCTACCGGATTCCCTCAATCGGACCAGCGGGCTCCGCACTGCGCTGTCGATTCTCGTCAATGGGGTCGCCGCCGCCGTCTTCATCATTCACGGCGGTCTGGCGTGGCGGGCCGTCGGCCTGCTCGCCATCGGGAGCCTGTTCGGTGGGTGGATCGGGGCCCGCGTGGCGTTGGCCATTCCGGCCGTGGCCCTGCGGATCGTGGTGATCGCCGTGGGCCTGGCCACGGTGGTGAAGCTTCTGGTGTGACCGGCTACTGGGTAGCCACGGGATAGCGGCCGAGCACCGCTGTCTCCATGCGACGACGGTGCGCCGACAGCGCCGCTGCCGCGTGGTGCTGATCGATCGGAACGAGCCGCACCCTCATGCCGGGTGCGCACTGACCGAGCCGGCCGTGGTCGACGGACGGCAACGACCGCGAGCACCGGGTAGCCGCCGAGCGTGGCATGGTCGACCAGCAGGATCACCGGATCACCGTCGGGCGGGACCTGCACCGCGCCGCGCACCATGCCCTGGGAATCCAGCTCGACCGACGGCCCCGGCGCCATCGCTATCGGCGCCGCGCCGCGGTCCTGTCGCAGCCGGAGGCCCACCCGGTTGCTCTCGTCCGCCACCATGAACTCTCATCTTCCCCAACTGATGCGAATGCCCTCGGGTCGAAGCGCTCGGCATGAGGTCCGGGAAGCACGCGCAGCGTGATCGGCTCGCCCGCGACCCAGGCGCTCGTCATCCCCTCTGCAAGGTGGTCCCCCAAGGGCGGCGTCATGGGCGCCGCCCAAAGCTGTTGCCCCGACCTGATCGGTCCCGGGCCGATGCCACTGAGCTGGTCGGTGGCCAAGCTTCCGAGCACCTCGGGCCCCACCAGGCCGCCGGCCACCGCGATGTAGGAACGGATCCCGCCACGAACCGTGCCGAGGACCAGTTGCTGGCCCGCATCGACCGGCACGACCCGTCCCGCCTCGACCGATTGGCCCTGCAGGCGAACCTCGGGGGACGCGCCGACCACGGCGACGAACGTCGACTCGACTGCAGCGGAGAACCGGACCGCGTGCGGTCACTTCGAGTGTGCCCGCACCGTCGGCATTGCCCACCAGACGGTTCGCCAGTAGGAACGACCAGGGGTCGGCCGGGCCGGCCGCCGGTACGCCGAGGGCGGCCATATGGCGACGCCCCGCGTCCTGCAGGACCGTCCGCACCCCGCCGTCCTCGACGACGAAGCAGGGTCGTGCGCCGGGAACCGGTGGGGAAAGGGACGGCTGCCCCGTCTCCCATGCGGATGCATCCGCCGCCGACGTCAGTGGCGCCGACGTCGGTGCGGATGCTGTCGGTGGCACGGACGAACTGCACCCGGTCGCCGGCCTCGAGCCGGGCGTAGGGGGGGACCTCGGGCGTGAACAGCGACGTCGGCGGTGCGGCCGATGAGCTGCCATCCACCCGGGGACGCGAGGGGATAGACGGCGGCGTACCCGTTGGCCAGGGCCAACGATCCACCGGGCACCGACGGGCGCGGTCGGGAGCGCCGGGGAATGTGGCGCGAGGGCTCGGGGAGGCCCGTCAGGTACGCGAAGCCGGGTGAGAATCCGACCATGGCCACCGTCAGCGTCTGTGCGGTCATCAGTTCGACCACTTCCTCGGGCGTGCACCCGGCCAGCACCGGCCACCTCGTCGAGGTCCGGTCCGTCGAATGCACAGGGAAAGACGACGAGACGTCCCCCGTCGTCAGCGTCTCTCCGGCGGTGTCGCACGACCTCTGCGACGAGGTGCGCCAACTCAGGCAGCCGGGCTTCGACGTCATCAGCCGCGTCGTCGAAGCGCACCATGACGGTGGCCAGTCCCCCGACGACGTCGTACAGTCCGTCGAGGCGCGCCGCCTGAAGGGCCCGTGTCAGTGAACGGGCGGCGGCGGGATCTTCCACGCCGATGAGCAACGCCCGCTCGCCGAACCGCCGGATCTCCCCGACCGGCGACCGAGCGCGTCGACACGGGGCCCGTCATGTTCAGAGACGACCGGCCGACGGTGCCACCACGGCGATCCCGGCCGCCGGCCAGGACGTCACCGACGGCCCGCGCCAGGCCGCGGCGCATTCGGGAGAATCGCCGTGGATGCAGAGCGTGTCCACCGGCAACGAGAGCACCGTGCCGTCCCCCGACGTGACCGTGCCGTGGAGGACCAAGCCGAGCGCTTGCGCCGTCGCCTGCGACGGCTCGCTGTAGACGGCCCCCGGCTCCTGGCGAGAAGCGAGCTCGCCCGTGGCGACATAGGCGCGGTCGGCAAAGCCTTCTCGCAGCACGCGCACTGCCCGCATCCTTCGCCAAGTGCCACAGCAGGCGCACCGGACGGGAGCACCAGCGAGACCTCCGGGCCACAGAGCTCGAGGATCACCGTGAGCAGCGCCTCGAAGGCGGCCGTCCCGCGCCCGACCTCGCCGTAGAGCGCGCCGTGCGGCTTGACCGACTGCACCGTCGCCCCCAGCGACGACGCCACCTCGATGAGCGCGCCGATCTGCGACAGCGAGAGCCGACGACAGGTCGCGTGGCGTGATGTCCATCGGTCGGCGGCCGAATCCCGTTCCGTCGGGGTAGGACGGATGGGCACCGACACGCACACCGTTCTCCATGGCGGCGCGAGTGGTGGCGCGCATCGTCTGCTCGTCGCCCGCATGGCCGCCGCACGCGATATGGGCCGAGGTGACAAGACCGAGGAGGGTGCGCTCGACCGCGACGACCGGCGGCATCATCGGCCTCGCCGACGTCGGCGTTGAGATCTACGGAACGAGCGCTCATCCGGCACGGAGATCGTCCACCACGACGCCGTCGCGGAACGTCACGCGCTGGTTGCGTCGGTGGGAACGCGCGCCCCACCCATGATGGACCCGGTCACGTTGAGCGGATCGGCGCCCGCCACGACCAACTGCTCTCCACTCGGCGCCCGGCGGTGCACCTTGAGGAGCTCCGCCGCTGCGTCCGGCAAGGCGTACTGCTCGCCCGAGAGACCGACGACGAAGCGTCCACCGAGGGCGAGTCCCCGCGCTTCGAGCCGGCGCAGGGCCCACACCACTTCACGCCACGGGACGTGGAACGACTCACGGCCCCACACTTCCCAGGCCACGATGCCCCAGCGGAGCAACAGCTGCCACGCCACCGCCTCGGCCAGCTCCTCGTTGAGCGGCAACGTCACGTCATTCGCCGCTTCGTCGCCGGCGAAGCGTCTGGTCTGCGGCGGGGAGGAGCGACCAACGGCCTTCCCCGATGCCCGAGCCGACAGGTGCCCGTCGACGGGCCAGTCCGGGACGGGCCGGGCGTCCCGTATTCGGCCGACCGTTCGGCGTGCGATAGGTCCGGGTACGCCAGCGGTCCCGGGCGGAGAGCAGGGACCGCACGGCCGAGAAGGCGTCGGCCGTCACGATGCCCCGGGCCACCAGATCCCACAGCCCTTCGTCGACCTCGGCCGGGAGCCGGCCGGCAAGCATGGCGAGCTCGGGCCGGAAGCAGGCACCGCGGGCCCGCAATGCAGCCAGGACGTCGGCGGGCGCGCCGACCTCGGGCTCGGCCACCACGGCACCGGCGCGCACGGCGCGCAGCATCCACGGCAGGTCCTCACGAATGACGAACGCCAGCGGCGTCGCCGGTGAGGGCGTGCCCGTGCGGCCTTGGCGCTCGGCGCGCGGCGTCAACCGGCCCCAGACCACTTCACCGGAGAGGCAGAGCTCGTCCAACCAGCGGGCGTCGTAGCCCTCGACGCGGGCAGGCAGGATGTGGGCCTCCCATTCGACCGCGGGCGCCTCGATCCCCTGTAGCTGTTCGAGCACCGAGAGCAGCCCGGCACGTCCCTCGGCCCGGGTGCCCGGAGTGGCGTGCTGCCACCCGCCGAGGAAGCGGACGAAGTCCGCAATGGGCACAGGATCGACCAGACCCCGCCGGCGTTGGCGGCTGGCGCCATGGAGGCGCACCAGCAGATGGCGCGCACACCAGCGTCCATCGGGCAGCTCGATCGCCGAGCCCTGGGCCTCGAGACGGGCAAGTGCCGTGCGGGCCCGGGCCGGTGTCACCGGCGCCCCCATGGGCGCACCGGGAGGGAGCGCCATCTCCGATGTCAGCTCGTCAACCGAAACCGGACCGGCGAGTTCCAGATGGCCGCCGACACACGCCGCGGCAGCCTCGTCGTCTTCCTGCAATGCGGCGGCAGCGCCCGTCTGCTCCGTGGCCACCCAGCACTCGCCGATGCATGCGGCGCGTCCCGCGGCGACGAGGGTGCCGAACCACGTCGTCCATTCCGGCACCGGCCGGCAGGCCACGAGAGAGAGCAGAAGGTCGTGGAGCTCGTCGGCGTTGCGCGGCCGCGGGCCGCACCTGGTCGAGGACGACGGTCACCGCATCGGGATCGAGGGCACCCAGCTCGTCGGTGGGCACGGGAAGACCGTTGGGACCGAGTGCACCCAGACCGCGCCGTAACGAGAGCGCGCGCGTCCGGCGTTCTTCCAGGGGGGCGCCGTCGAGGAACGTGAACGGACGGCCGCTCAGAATCCCGTGCGCCAGTGGGGAGGGCTCGGACGACTCCACCGTGTGCAGGCTGATGTCACCCGACTCCACCCGGGACCACAGATCGACCAGGCCCTCCACCGAGAGACCTTCGTGCAGGCAGTCGTCGACCGTCTGCCGCACCAGGACGTGATCGGGCACGGCCACCGGGCCGGCCGCCGCGTTCTCCTGGCACGCGGCCAACGATGGCCACACGGCAGCGAGAAGATCGTCGGCTTCCATCCGCTGGAGATGGATGGGGCGTCGTTTCCCACCCCGCTGGCGCGGCAAGACCAACGCCCGGTTCAAGTTCCAGCGCCAGCGGGCCGCCAGCATCGGATGGGGCAGGACGGCCTGGGTCAACACCTCCGCTGCGTCCTTCGACCGGAGCATCGACGAAACGCTGGTGAGGGGGAAGCTGTGCTGGGGTCCCAGGGAGAGCACCACGGTGTCGTCGTCCGCCGCCGCCTGCAGCTCGAAGTCGAACGACACGCAGAAGCGTTTACGCAGCGCCAGGCCGAGGGCGCGGTTGATGCGGCCGCCGAACGGGGCGTGAAGGATGAGCTGCGTCCCTTCGCTGTCGTCGAAGCAGCGTTCGACCACGATGCGCTGCCGGGTGGGCAAGTGGCCCAGCGCCGCCAACCCGGCGGCGCAGTATGCCACCACCTGCTGCGCGACGTCGTGGCCGACGCCGGCCCTCGCCATGACCAGACGGCGGGCCCCTTCCCCATCCTGCGCACTGCAGGAGGGGCTCGAGCTCCGCCCGCAGCTCACTGACCGCTTGGGAAAGCTCGGTCGTCCGCGCCGGTGCCTCACCCAACCAGAAAGGCACCGAAGGCGGGAGATCCCCGGCGTCGTGCACGCGCACCGTGCCTACCTCGACCTTGGCCACCCGCCACGAATGGGTGCCGAGAAGGAAGATGTCACCGGCCATCGCCTCTACCGCGAAGTCCTCGTGCACGGATCCGACCGTCACCCCTTCGGGGTCGAGCACCACCCGATAATCGCCGGTCTCGGGAATAGCGCCACCGCTGGTCAGGGCGGCGAGACGTGCGCCGCGGCGCGCCCGCAGGCTGCCATTGACCGCGTCGTGATGCAGGTGGGCGCCGCGCCGTCCGCGCCCTGTCTCGATGCCCCAGCTGGCCAGGGCCACGACCTCGTCGAAGTCCGACCGGGGCATGTCGGCGTAGGGCGCGGCCTGGCGGATCATCCACCACAGCTCTTCGACCCCGCATTCTTCCGCCGCAGCCACTTCGGCCACAATCTGCTGGGTCAACACATCGAGCGGGGCGATGGGGGGTTCCAGCATGTCGAGCCGGCCGTCACGCACGGCCGCCAACAACGCGGTGCATTCGACCAGTTCGTCCCGCGTCATGGGATACAGGCGGCCCGCCGGGATCCCGTCGCGCTGGTGATTGGCGCGGCCCACCCGCTGGAGAAACGTCCCGATGGCGCGCGGCGAACCGATCTGGCACACCAGCTCCACCGGCCCGACGTCGATGCCCAGTTCCAACGAGGCCGTCGCCACCAGCGCGCGCAGATCCCCGGCCCGCAGTCGCGTCTCCACGATGCGCCGTCGCGCGGCCGAGAGACTGCCGTGATGCGCGGCCACCAGCAGCGAGGCGTCCACGTCGTCACCATGCCCGTCCGCACCGCCCAAACGCTCGGCCAGTTGGTGCGCCACGCGCTCGGCCATCTTTCGGGTATTGACGAAGATCAGCGTGGTGCGGTGCTGACGCGTGTGTTCCGCGATGCGGTCCAGGATGTCGGAGAACTGCAAGCCGCTGGCCACCGCCTCGAGCTCGCTGTCGGGCAATTCGATCGCCACGTTCAGTTGGCGGGAGTGGCCGCAGTCGACGATCACCGTGGGCGGGCGCTCGTCGTGCACGCCCGAGAGCAGGCGGGCCACCACGTCGAGGGGACGCTGTGTGGCCGAGAGCCCGATGCGCTGCAGACGGCCGCCGCTCTCAGTGACCACACCGTCCAGGCGCTCGAGGCTCAAGGCCAGGTGGCTGCCCCGCTTGTCGCGGGCCAGGGTGTGGACCTCGTCGACGATGACCGTACGCACCCCGCGCAATAGCGCGCGCGACGAAGGCGCTGTCAGCAGGAGATAGAGCGACTCCGGCGTGGTCACGAGGATGTCCGGTGCGTTCTTGCGCATGGCGGCGCGCTCCGCCGCAGGGGTGTCGCCGGTGCGCACGGCCACGCGCAGTCCGGGGTCGGCGTGTCCCAACCTCGCCGCCACGTCCTTGATTTCGGACAGCGGGATGTGAAGGTTCTCGTGCACGTCGACGGCCAGGGCGCGCAGCGGTGAGACGTAGAGCACCTCGGGAAGCCCGGTCTGCCGGGTCCCCGCCTCCGCCGCCTTGTAGGCGGCGTCGATGGCGACGAGGAAGCCGGTCAGCGTCTTTCCCGTCCCGGTGGGCGATGCCACCAGCACATCCTTCCCTTCGGCGATATGGGGCCACGCCTCGCGTTGCGGCGCCGTCGGACCATCAGGGAACCGTCCGGCGAACCAGGCCGCAACAGCAGGATGAAAGCCCTCCATCATGTCAGGAGACGTTGCTGCATCAGGAGGCGCTGCCGTCTCGGTAGCCGGAGCCGTCATCCCTCTATTTCACCAGGATGCTGTGACCGGCGTGCACGGACATCCCCGCGCACCGGCCAGAGGCGACTCAGATCGGACGGCGCCCCCAGGCGGCGATCATCGGAGGCTGGGTGAGATCGAGGATCCCGGCATTGACGTTGGCCAGGTGGAGGTCGATTTCCGCCGGGCTGACGATGTCGTTCTCGACCAGTTGGTCGGCGATGAGCGTGATCGTCGCCGTCTCCAGGCGGGCACAGGCCGGGTGGGCGACGGGGAACGAGGCATCGGCCCGGACATCTGACAACCCGGCCTCCCGGAGGAGTCGCGGCAACGTGCGGCCGTAGGCGAGGTCCGCCCCCCGGCTCGCCAAAAGCGCCCGGAACCCGCTCCGTATCCGGTTGGCCAGCTCCTGTTCGGGCCCTCGCACCTCCAGGGAGCTCAGCGGTTGCAACGCCGGGATCCGCGTCCTCGACGAACAGCCACCCGCCGGGCCGCAGCGCGCCGACCATGGCTTCCATCGCCTTGGCCCGCTCCGGGACGTGCACCAGCACCAGGCGGGCGTGGACGAGGTCGAACTGGCCGGCGGGGGGCGGGTCGAGCGCCACATCGTGGGCGCGCACCTCGACCTGCGGGCTCGTCCCGTCCGCTGCCGCGTCGGCCCACGTGATGTCGATGTCGGTGGCGAGCACGTACCCTGGGGCACCCACTCGCCCGGCCAGCCAGTGCACCACCGAGATGCCACCCGCCCCCACCTCCCAGCAGCGCCAACCAGGGGCGATGCCGAGCTTCTCCATATGGGCGAAGGTCGACGGGTCGAAGAGTTCGACGAACGCGGCGAACCGCTCGGCCGCGGCGGACGAGGCGTTCGGCAGGAGGTAGCGGCTCTCGGTCACTGTTCGGCGGCCGGCGCCGCCGAGCCCGCCGCCGCCGCTCCTGCGGGAGAACCGGTCGGTGCGGTTGAGGGCTTCACCGGCGGCCGGTGCGGGGTCAGCTCCTGTGACGTCCCCGCGTAACGGTCGAGGACCTCGGCCACTTCGGCTCGGCCGTCGTCGATGAGCTCCTTCGTGGCGGAGAAGTCGCGGTACTGCGCCGAGGGTTCGCCTCCCCCGCTGAAGACAACGACTTCGACCCCCGGCGGGAGCGATGCCAACTCGCGGACGAATCGGGCGTGCACGGCAACGAAGAACGCGGTCAACGCAGCCTCGGCCGGACGCTTGGGAAGGGGCGGGTGGTAGTGCAACGGGCCACACAACAGGACATAGATGCGGGTGCATCCTGCCCCGAGAGCCCGGCTTATCGGCACATTGTTGACGACTCCCCCGTCCACGAGGACGTCGCCGTCGATCACGACCGGAGGAAAGATGGAGGGAATTGCCGACGACGCCAGAATCGCCTCGACAGCCGGGCCGTGCGCGATCCAGCGCTCGCGGCCATCGGTCAGCGACGTCGTGACGACTTCGAACGGGATGGTCGTATCCTGCAGGTTCTCGAAGTCGATGCCGGCCTCGATGATGGCGCGTAGCCCCGAGTTGGAATGGACCGCGGCGCGCTTTTGCAGAAAGGCCCAGGGACCGTCGAGGGCGGACCGGGGGAAGATGTCCGTGCCCTTCACGTCCCGCCAGATCGCGGCCATACGCTCGATCCCCTCCCGGGTGGGATTGCCGGCGTAGGCCGCGCCATTGATGGCCCCCACCGAGGCGCCGAACACACGGTCGGCGCGGATGCCCCGATTCACGAGCTCGCCCAGCATCCCGACCTGGACCGCACCCCGGCTCCCCCCGCCGGCCAGGACGAAGGCGGTCCGATGCACCGGCGGTGGGGGCTCGCTGCGGCCGAGATGGGATCGAACGGACTCCCACCGGGAGCGCATGCGGTCGGGCCAGGTCAACGCCGACCCATCATTGCCCTGATCCGCGGGCACCTCTCCGCCGGCGGCGGACCCACCGGCGCCCTTGCTCGACCCCTCCCGGGTCCCGCGCGCATCCTCGATCCACTCACCCCCACTCACGGCAGTGACGAGGGCGGCGGCGCATCGCCCTCGGTCGGGGCCATCCCGCTCTCTTGCCGCTGTCTCCACAGGGCACGGCCCCGGCGGTCGCTCCGGATGGCCCATCGGAGGGTGATCACGATGAGGACGATGAGCGCCACCACGAATATCCCGAAGATGATCCCGAAGGCGACCGAATCCGAAGCCAGGAGTGAGCGCACGGGTGCCATGGCACCAGCCAGGCTAAAGGAGCGAGCGGAGGGGCCGCGTCACACCCCCCGGGCAGACTCGTCCCATGGTTCTCGTGACGCCCCGACAGGAGTCCTTCGCACCGTGGGAGCCGCCGGGCACCACGGTCACGCGGGAGGTCGACCTTCGTCCAGCCGGCCAGACGACCGCACGCGACGAGGTCCTCGCCCTCCTCCGCGACGGATCGGGGCGACGGCCCCGGTTCGACCCCGGATTGTCCGGCGGCTTGCGGGCCTGGTTGGAGGACGGGGCGAGCGCGTTGGCGAGCGCCCGCGGAGAAGATGCCGCTCCTCTCTTTCTCGGACCGCGGCTCCTCTGGAACACATCGGCCGCGGCGGCCGACCTGGCTTCCCCCTGGCCGCCGACCCTTTTCCCATCGAACTGGTGACCTCGTGCCTGATCCGCACGCTATTTCGCCAACTGGTGACGACGGGCCGACTGGGAGACCCCCTCATCGATGCGCTCGACGCCCTCCGGGTCGACCCGGACCGCCTGGCCATGGTCCGCTGGATCGACGAGCTGTCCGACCCGGAGCGCAACGCGATCGCCGCCACGCTGGTCTCTCACGTCGCCCATCTGGAGAACCTCACTCCCCGGTTCGCCGCAGGATGGCTGCCACGGACCAACGACCGTGTCGCCATCCCGCTCGCCGGAGGCCGGGTCGTGCTTTCGGGCGTCTTCGATCTCCTCGTGGGTGCCCCCGTTCCGGGCACGGCCACCCTGTGCGCGCTCGGTCTGACCACCGGTGGCCGATGGGCCCAGGCCAGGACCGCATTGCACTATCTCGCCCTGTTGGAGACGCTTCGGAGTGGCACCCCTCCGTTCCGCGTGGCCTTGCTGCACTCGGCGCTCGGCCGTTACGGCGTCGAGGACGTCCTCGAAGAGCATCTCCGGGCGATCGTGTCCCATGTCGTGCTCCGGCTGTCCGAGCTCGCGTCCGCAGAGGCCGGTGGCCCGGATGCGGGCAACTCCTATGCCTGACGGCCCGACCTCCGACGGCCCGACCTCCGGGGTGTCGCATGCGGGCTCTCGGGTTCGAGCATGCTGACGAAGGAGCTCCTCGACCCCGCCGCCGCGCTCACCGCGCAAGGTCGGGCCAAGGTGCTCGAGGCGGCAACGGGTCTGCCCCGCACGCTGGCCGACATGGCTGCGCTCGGGATCGGTGGCCCGTCCTTGCGGATTACCGATCATCAGGTGCGCGTCGCCCTCGGACCGGCCGACCGGGCCGAGGCCCCGGACACCCCGTTCGCCTGGTCGCACGCACGGCGCGCCGGGCACTGGGGTTGCGGGCCGTGCATGCCCTCGTGGCCCGAAGGGCACACGCCCCCGTCGATGGCGCCCGGATAGCCATCACCGACGCTCTCGACGCGGCACGCGAGGGTGATCGCTTCGCCTCGTCCATGGGCCGTTGGCTCTCCACGTTGTCTCCTGCCGGCTTGACCGCGGTGCAGGCCGACGCCGCCACCTGGGCCACCCGGCTCTGGTGTGCGCTGGATTGGGAGGCCTTCACGGAACCGCCTGTGATCGGACGGGACCGCTGGTGGGACAGCCCGCATTCGGCACTTCTGGCCATTCGCAGCCGGGCCGAAGTGCGGTCGATCGTCACCGATGAGGAGGGCAGCGCCTTCTCGGTGCATCTTGTTGTTCTCAGTGGTCCCCGGCGTCCGACCATCAGGTCTGAGCTCAGCGTCCTGGCGATGGTGGAGGCGATGCAGGCACCGGGCGTCACTCCCGCCGGGTCGAATCGTCGGCTGGTGGCCCGACTCCGGGCCATCTGGTGAAGGTCGAAGTGGATGAGATCGCGCTGGCCGCGGGAGTGGCTGCGATCGCCCGCACCCTGGCCGCGCGACCGGCGTCGTCGACGCCTTTTCAGGGGGTGGTGCGGCCCGCGGCATGAGCAGGCTGCTGACCTCGCCTATCGTTGTAGCCCCCATGCAAAACCGAGATGACATCAGAAATGTGGCCATCGTGGCCCACGTCGACCACGGCAAGACGACGCTCGTCGACGCCATGCTGCGCCAGACCGGAGCTTTCGGCGCCCATCAGGAGGTGACCGACCGGGTCATGGACTCTGGTGACCTCGAGCGCGAGAAGGGCATCACCATCCTGGCCAAGAACACCGCCGTGCGATGGGGCGGCGTGAAGATGAACATCGTCGACACGCCCGGTCACGCCGATTTCGGCGGCGAGGTGGAGCGCGGCTTGACCATGGTCGACGGCGTGCTCCTTCTCGTCGACGCCTCCGAGGGCCCGCTGCCACAGACCCGGTTCGTGCTCCGCAAGGCGCTCGAGGCGAGGCTTCCGGTCGTCCTGGTCATCAACAAGGTCGATCGGCCCGACGCCCGGATCGAAGAGGTCGTGGACCAGGTCGAGGAGCTCTTCTTGGACCTCGACGCCGACGAGCACCAGATTTCGTTCCCCATCCTCTATTCGAACGCCCGCGCCGGCTGGGTGAGCACCGAGCGAGGCGTCGAGGGCACCGACGTCGCCCCTCTCTTCCAAGCCATCATCGACCATGTCCCGCGCCCCCCAGTTCGAAGAGAACGCCCCCACCCAGGCGCTCGTCTGCAACCTGAGCGCCTCGCCCTATGTCGGGCGCCTCGCCATCTGCCGGGTCTACAACGGCGAGCTCACCAAGGGCGGAATGATCGCCTGGTGCAAGCTCGACGGCACGATCGAGAAGGCGAAGATCACCGAAATGTACGTGACCGAGTCCCTCGAGCAGGTACCGGCCGAGTCGGCCGGGCCCGGTGAGATCGTCTCCATCGCCGGCCTGGCCGAGGTCACCATCGGCGAGACGCTCGCCGATGCGGACAACCCCATCGCCCTGCCTGCCATCACGGTCGACGAGCCGAGCCTGGCCATGACCATCGGCATCAACACGTCTCCTTTGTCCGGTGCCGATGGCAACAAGCTCACCGCGCGCCTGCTGAAGAACCGCCTCGACTCCGAACTGGTCGGCAACGTCGCCATTCGGGTTGCGCCGACTGACCGACCCGACCTCTGGGAAGTCCTCGGCCGGGGCGAGCTGCAACTGGCCGTGCTGGTCGAGACCATGCGACGTGAAGGCTTCGAGCTGACGGTCGGAAAGCCACAGGTGGTCACCCGGGAAATCGACGGCAAGGTCTACGAACCGGTGGAACGGGTGTCCATCGATGTGCCCGACGACTATCTCGGCGTCGTGACGCAACTTCTGGCCCTGCGCAAGGGAACCATGACGGAGATGGTCAACCACGGAACGGGCTGGGTCCGCCTCGACTACCGGGTACCGGCCCGCGGGCTGATCGGCTTCCGCACCGAGTTCCTGACCGAAACCAGGGGAACCGGTGTGTTGCATCACATCTTCGACGGCTGGGAGCCGTGGCACGGCGAGCTCAAGACGCGCCGCAACGGTTCCATGGTGGCCGATCGACGCGGGCTCACGACGACCTTCGCCCTGATGAACCTGCAGGAGAGAGGCACGCTCATCGTCGGACCGGGAGAAGACGTCTACGAGGGCATGGTCATCGGCGAGAACGCCCGGCAAGAAGAGATGGACGTCAATCCGACCAAAGAGAAGAAGCTGAACAACATCCGGTCGTCCACCGCGGAGGAGTTCGAGCGCCTCACGCCGGTCATGGCCTTCTCGCTCGAGCATGCGCTCGAGTTCATCTCCGAGGACGAATGCGTCGAAGTGACGCCCAAGGTTGTGCGCCTGCGCAAGGTCGTTCTGCGCCCAGGCCGAACGCGGTCGGGCCCGAGGACGGCTGCGCGACCAGAACGCGTCGGACCGCTAGCAGCTCCGCTCAGGCGTGCACGCCGATCCGGGGTGATCTCACGTAGCATGTGCTGCGCCACGGATTCGTTGGAGGGATGGCAGAGCGGACAAATGCGCAGCTCTTGAAAAGCTGTGAGGTGCAAGCCTCCGTGGGTTCGAATCCCACTCCCTCCGCCAACTGACCTTGACCCAGTCGGGTGGACCCGATCACGCGAAAACGGTAGGGACCGCACCGGAGTGCCGATCCCTACCGTTTGTCGGGGTTCTGCGTCCTTCCTCCTCAGATGCGCGACAAGGGGGCGAAGTCGGCGAGGGCGAGGTGGTGGATCCGGTGTGGGTGCCTACTGCCATACCCGCACGTCACGCACGGTCACGGTGGCCCCGGGCACGCTCGGCGAACCGAGCGAGTTTTCCATGACGAGGTACATGGGGCCGCTGAGTACCGCCGTCTCGGATCCGACGACCACGCCGTCGTAGACGAAGGTCACGCCGGTGGTGGTCCACAGCACCCCGTAGGTGTGGGTGCCAGCCGTGGTGCCGCCGATCCGGCCGGGGTTCGAGACCTGGTTCGAGCTCGGGCCGTACTCAATGTGGATCTGGCGGGTCGCGAAGCCCTCCATGACGTCGATCTCGCCCATGTTGGGCCAGGTCTGCCCGGTGAGCCACAAGCCGGGCCAGTTGGCGATCTGCCAGCCCGAGGCGGGCAGCGTGGCCGTGGACTCGACGTAGACGGGGTGCCCCGCACTGGGCGCCACCTGGAAGCCGGTGCCCGCCCCGCCGTTGGGGTTCGAGCTCACGAGAGCGCCGGTGCCGTTGGCGTTCAGCGTCAAGTTGAGACCGTTGGCCCCGACCGACACGTTGGAGGCGTCCATGACCGTGTTGTTCGGGGTCGACCCGTTGGCGAACCAGTCGGGCGCCCACACCGAGGTCGTTCAACGAGCCGGTGGAGAACTCGTCATCGAAGATCATGGTGGTGGGCGCATTCAAGCTGGCGGGGGCCTGGGGGCGAGTCGCTGCTCGCCGGCGTGGTGGGCGCCGGGGTCGCGGCCGGGGTGTCGTGGCACCGGGCGGCGTGGTGACACGGGCGACGTGCGCGGGCGCCGCCTTCATCCCGGACGCTGGCCCGTCGTGGAGGTGGTGCTCACGGCGGCGTGGTCGGTGTGGTGACGGTCGACGGGGGTGCTCGGTGGCGCTCACGGGCTGGGTGATCACCGGCAGCGTGGGGGAGGTCGTCGAGGTGGTGAGTAGGCAGCCCCGGTGGCTGTAGGCCGGTCGACCTGTCGCATGTTCACCGCGTGGTTCGAGGGGGACGCCCAGAGCACCCAGTCTCGAGACCCGAAGACACCGGGCGAGCGACACCCAGGGTGGCTGCGGCGCCAACGAGGCGCCTCTGGGTCGAGGCGTGACGTGGAATGTTTCCGGTCATTCTTCATATTTCTCCTTTCAAAAGGCTCAGAGTAAGGAGCCGCGGGAAAATAGAAAGATGAATGACTATTTTGCGTCGGCGACCCGGCTAACTCAGAGAGTCCCGTGGTTTTGCGTCCCCACCTCGCGGTGGGTTTGCCTTTTTCGAATGCTGCTTTCAGGTCCGCACACTGGACTCATTGCGCAGGTAAGTCAAGGCAGATCAGGTCATTCGGAGGGCCCACCCACCTCGCAACCCTGGGGCAACGTGACATAGCTATGCGGGACGATCACCCCTCGTTGCACTGCGCAACGCGGTGACAGAGGAGCGGTTCGACGTCAAAGTCCACGCGACGAACTCGGGGCTCGATCTGCGACGCCGACGCGTGCATGTGCACGCGCTGCGTCAGGTCGGGTCTTCGAGTTGCTCCATGAACTCGAGCCTGATGCCACCCGGTGCCTCGACAAAAGCGATGCGCCGGACACCGAACGAACCCGAAACGATGCGCGGGCCCCAGAGGACCTCGTGTTTCGACAGTTCCTCGTCCAGATCGTCGACGAAGAGCGCGGGATGCAAGAAGCCCTCGTCGGGCAACTGGCACGCATCCTCGTAAATCGCCTTGGTGAACAACGTGAGATGCAGCCACCCGAGCGTCACGTCGGCGCCGCCTCCCGTTTTCCCATGCAACGGGTTCGGTGACCGTGGCGCCTGCAGCGGCGTACCAGGCGCACGCCGCCTCGATGTCGGCCACCTTGACGGCCAGATTGGCCATGCCGATGACGCCCATCAGGACCCACCCTCATTCGATCGAACCCCGGAGCCCTCTGATCCATTCGTCCGCCGCCTGCCAGGCCGCGCCCGCCTCGCGGCGTTTGTCGTCCCCCTGGGTGCCCGCGGCTGGATACGAACCGAGGAATTTCACGCCGGCCAGGCTGGTGTGCAGATCACGCAGGCAATCGGCGATGACCTCGTCGCCGACATGCCCGTTGAGGTCGATCACGAAGCAGTAGTCGCCCAGACCCTGCTTCGTCGGCCTCGACTCGAGCTTGGTCAGGTTGATGTTGCGTGCCGCGAACTGACCGAGGATGCCGTGCAGGCTCCCCGGGTGGTCCGCCTGCTGGAAGCACACGATGCTCGTCTTGTCATGCCCTGAAGGCTGCGGGACCCGCCCGCGGGCCACCGCTACGAATCCGAGTCTGGTTCTCGGGGTGGTCCTCGACATCCTCGGCCAGGATGACGAGCCCGTAGCGCTCAGCCGCCAGGCGCGGGGCAATGGCAGCTGCATCCGTCGGCATCGGACTCGCCGAGAAGCCGGGCGGCGTCGGCGGTCGAGTTCGCTGCCACGTGCTCTGCCGCCGGGTACCTCCCGGGCCAGGAACTTCTGGCATTGGGCCAGTGCATGGGGATAGGACGAGACCCGCCTGATCTGGTCGAGCTGTACCCCCGGCCGGGCCATGAGGTGGAGGTGGATGTCCATGACGACCTCGCGCTCTATGTAGAGGTCCACGTCGAAGATGAGGCCGTCGATGGTCGCACTCACTGTGCCCTCGATCGCGTTCTCTATCGGGACGAAGCCCAGGTCCGCCCTCCCGTCAGCCACCTCGTCGAGGACGGTGGCGATGGAGGAGAGTGGGCGGAGGTCGGCCCCGGCCAGGTCGGACTGGGTGAGCAGCGCCTCCTGGGTGAAGGTGGCTGCCGGGCCGAAGTAGGCGACCGTGGTCGGGGGGGGATTCACTCCCGGGCAGGATAGTGAGATATTCGGCGCCGCAGCCCCCGGCCCCCACGGGACCACCGTGGTCGCAGGAGGGTCCGGAGCCGGGCAGGATAGGGAGTTCTATGGACCCCTCCTCACTCCGCTCCCTCATCGATCGGGTGGCCTCTGGCGACTGCACACCCGACGACGCCGTACGAGAGCTGCGTCGCCTGCCCTACGCCGACCTGGGGTTCGCACGCATCGATCACCATCGTGATCTGCGACAAGGCATGCCCGAGGCCGTCTACGGGCCGGGCAAGTCACCCGAGCACTGCGCCGCCATCGTCGGGGAGATGCTCGGGCCGGCACCGGCCCGGTCCTGCTGACCCGGGCCACCGAGGACCAGGTCAAGGCCGTTTCCGCCCACACCGAAGCTCTCGGCTACGGCCCCGGCGACGTTGACGGAGTCCGGACTCCTGCGCACCGTGACCTTCCGTCCGGCACCCCTGCGACAGGGCCACATCGTCGTCATCACGGCCGGCACCGCGGACCTACCCGTCGCCCACGAATGCGTGGCCGTGCAGCGGGCCCTCGGGTTCGAGCCCACCTTGCTGGTGGACTGCGGTGTGGCCGGCCTCCACCGGCTGTTGGCCGAGGTCGACGAGCTGGCAATGGCCGACGTGGTGGTGGTGATCGCCGGTATGGAGGGTGCCCTGGCGAGTGTGGTCGGCGGTCTCACCCCGGCACCGGTCGTGGCCGTGCCCACCAGTACCGGGTACGGCGCAGCGTTCGAGGGGATGACCGCGCTCCTCGCCATGCTCGCCGCCTGTGCGTCGGGCGTCACCGTGGTCGGCATCGACAACGGCTACGGCGCCGCGTGCGCCGTCGCCCGGATCCTCCGGTGAACCCGGATCCGCCGGCCGCCGCCGGCGGCCGGGACGGCCAGGACGGTCGCCTGGTTCCATTGCTTCGCCGGCATCGCCGGTGACATGGCGTTGGGCTCGCTCATCGACGCCGGGGCCGATCTCAAGGAGATCCGCCTTCTCCTCGACCGCCTTTCCTTGCCGGGATGGGAGCTGCACACGGAGGAGACACTTCGCGGCGGCGTCGCCTGCACGCGGGCGCTCGTGCAGGGCCGCGACGACGGTACCGTGCGCACGCACGCAGCCATCGCGGAGCTCATCACCGGGGCGGCACTCCCGCCACGTGTGACCGAACGGGCGCTGGCGGTCTTCCGGCGGCTGGCTGATGTCGAATCGGCGTTGCACCGGGTGCCGGTCGATCGGGTCCACTTCCACGAGGTGGGTGGACACGACGCCATCATCGACATCGTCGGCACCGTCGTCGCGCTCGAGGTGCTCGCCATCGACGAGGTCACGGCATCCCCCGTCGCGACCGGAACCGGCATGGTGCGGTCTGCGCACGGCCCCCTCCCCAATCCGTCGCCCGCTGCGGTCCGGCTCCTCGAAGGCGTGCCGACCTACGGCCGCGCCACCACGGTGGAGCTCACCACCCCGACCGGCGCCGCGCTCCTTGCCGCGCTGTCCACCTCGTTCGGGCCGATGCCGGCCATGGTGATCCACCACAGCGGATTCGGCGCGGGGAAGAACGAGATGGAAGAGCTGCCCAACTGCACCCAGGTCGTCATCGGGCAGTACGACGACCGGCCGTCCATCGGTTCGGGACAACCAGCACTGGTCCTCGAGACGAACCTCGACGATGTCACCGGGGAGCAACTGGGGTATGCCGTGAGCGCCGCCCTTGAAGCCGGCGCGTTCGACGCCTGGGTCAGCCCGGTCATCATGAAAAAGGGACGGCCGGGGCACGTCCTGCACGTGCTCACCGACGCCGCCCGCCTCGACGGCCTGCGTCACGTCATGCAGACCACGACCGGCACCTTCGGAGTGCGGGCCACCGTCGCCGGCCGTTGGCCCGCCGCCCGCTCGTTCGACGAGGTGTCCGTCGATGGCATGCCCGTGCGCATGAAGGTCGGCTCCGGTCGGGCCAAGCCCGAATTCGAGGACGTGGCGCTGATCGCCTCGGCGACGGGTGCGGCGGTACGCGAGGTGGCCTCCCGGGCCGAAGCGGAATGGCGGCGGCGGTACGGGAATCGATCCCGGCCCATGACCTCGCACGGCATGTTCGACTACGACGAGGACATGACCGACCTCGTCATGGCCTATTGCAAAGAGCGTCTGGCCCTCAATCCGGTGCCGCTCGACTTCGGCGGCCAGGCGCCGGGGCTCGGCTCCGTCCTGACCGGCCTGATGCGCCCGGAGGGCAACGACGCCGCCGATGTCCTCCAACTCTTCGTGGACAGGCTGGCAACGGCCGTGGTGTCCTGCGACAGCCCGCGATTCCTGTCGTTCATCCCCGCTGCACCGACCAAGGCCGCACTCCTCTTCGACATGTTCGTCTCGTGTTCCTCCCTACACGGAACCTCATGGCTCGAAGCGGCCGGCGCCGTGGTCGCCGAAAACCAGGCTCTCGACGTCATCGCGCGCACGGCCGGCCTGCCCCCCGGAGCAGGAGGGTGCTTCGTGGCCGGCGGCTCGGCGGGCAATCTCTCTGCACTCGTCGTGGCCCGCGATACAGCCGGCTACAGGCGCGGAGGCCCCGGTCCTTCCCGTCCGCTCATCGCGATCAGCGACGAGGCCCATTCTTCGGTGGCCAAGGCGCTCCACGTCATCGGCGTCGAGGCCCTGGTCATTCCGACCGACGACCACCGCCTGACCGGCACAGGGTTACGCAATGTCCTGGCACGCCACCCGCGCGCCGACGATGTCGTCGCCGTCGTCGCCACGGCGGGGACGACCAACGCCGGGATCATCGACGATCTCTCCGGCGTGGCCGAGGTCGCGACGGAGCGCAATGTGTGGTTCCACATCGACGGGGCCTACGGCGGAGCGGCGTTGTTCGCGCCTTCGAGCCGGCACAAGTTCGCCGGCTTCGAAAAGGCCGACTCGTTCATCGTCGATCCGCACAAGTGGTTGTTCGCACCGTTCGACTGCGCGGCGCTGCTGTACCGCCAGCCCAATCTGGCCAAGGCGGTCCATACCCAGGACGCCTCATATCTCGAGGTCCTCCACAGTGACAATCCCGAAGAATGGAACCCGAGTGACTACGCGTACCACCTGACCAGGCGCGCCCGCGGCCTGCCGATCTGGTTCTCCATGGCCGTGTACGGGACTCGATGCGTACAGCGAGGCGGTGGAAGCCGGCCTGTCGATCGCCAGGCAGGGTGCGGCGATGATTGAGGAGATGCCGTACACCGAGCTCGTGCGCCAACCCGAGTTGTCGATCGTGCTCTTCCGCCGCACGGGTTGGCACAAACCCGATTACGAGGAGTGGTCGGCCCGACTGCTCAGAGACCAGATCGGCTTCGTGACGCCCACCACGTGGGAGGGCGAGACCGTGGCCCGCTTCGCCTTCCTCCACCCCAACACCACGGTCGAGATGATCCGCGAGATCCTCGACACGATGGCCTGAATGCCCGTGCACCCGGTGGGCCCTGCACCAATAGCCCTCGCGCCCTCGTAGCGATTGCGACCTCGTCGCCGGACGACAACCTGTAATTCCTTATTGCTAGACTTCTAGCACTCAGAAATTACAAGTCTGCGCCGGCGGCGCTCACCCCCTTAACGCCGCCGTTCGGATCGGGCCGGCGGTGTTCGAGCAGCGGATCGGCGGGCCGGCGCACGACTTCTCCCGCTTGCTGGCGCCGGCGCCATGCGACACCCGAAAGCGCTTCGAGGACCACCCGATTCCCGAGATACGCGGTGACCTCCGCCTGATCGTAGGGAGGCGAGACTTCGACCACGTCGACCCCGGCCAGGGGCAGCGTCATGGCGAGGTGACGCACCGCATCGAGCAGTTGGCGGCTGGTGAAGCCTCCCGGCTCGGGCGTGCCGGTACCCGGAGCCATCCCCGGATCGACGACGTCCACGTCCACGGAGAGGAACACCGCATCGCAGTCGTCCATGGCGATGGAGGCGGCTTCTTCGAGGACTGCATCGAGACCACGACTGACCACCTCGGTCATCTCGAAGCTCCGCATGCCCTGTTCGCTCATCCAGGCCAACGTTTCAGGCTCGGGCCAGTAGCCCCGCAGCCCGATCTGCAGGAAGCGGTCGCCGCGGGCCGCACCCGACTCGATCAACCGGCGCATCGGCGTGCCGTGCCCGTGCAACGAACCGAAGTGGCTGTCACCGGTGTCGGCGTGGGCATCGAAGTGGATGACCGAGACACGCCCCCATCCCACGTGATGGGCCACTCCCGTGACGTCGGGCAGGGCGATGGTGTGATCGCCCCCCAGAATCATCGGCAGCGCGCCGCTCCGGGCCACTTGCGCGACGGCGGCCTCCAGCCGCTCCAGGGCCCGGTCGGTCTCGCCCGGGAGCATCTTGACGTCGCCCACGTCGACCACCCGCAACTCACGCAACGGATCGACGTCGAGCGCAAGGTGCGGCCGGCTGCCGTCATGGGGCAGGTAGTCGGTCGTGCGAATCGCCTGCGGCCCAAAGCGACAGCCGGGCCGGTGTGAGGTACCACCGTCGAAGGGTGCACCGATGATCACGGCGGCGGCGTCGGCATAACTGGACGGATCGGCGAGATCTGCGGGCGGTACCCCGACGAACGTCGCATCGGGTCCGTACATGTTGCCCATTCGCATGGAAGGCGACCTTAGGTCGCCGGAGCGCCCGCCTTTTCCACGCCCTCGGACTCCACGTCGCGGACTCCACGTCGCGGATCCACGTCGCGGAATCCACGTGCGCGGTGCGCTCCCAGGCCCGGGTCAGAGCCAACACCATGGTGTCCACATCCTGCGCACCGGGAATCGCCCATCTCCCGTCGATCACGAAATGCGGCACGCCGGTGATCCCGAGCTCGTGCGCCAGTTCCTCGTCCGCCCGCACCTCGTCCGCCCGGGCATCACTCGCCAAGGTGCGTCGCGCCACGTCGGCGTCCATGCCTGCAGCCGTGGCCACGCGCGCCAGAACCTCGTGGTCCGAGAGCAGTTCGCCATCGGTGAAGTAGGCGGAGAAGAGGCCCGATACGAGGGCGCCTTCGATCGCTGTCCCGCGCGCGGCGCTGGCCAGCCGGTGCGCATCGAACGTGTTGCCCGACCGGATCCGATCGAAGTCGAACACGAAGTCGACCTCACGGCCCAGCGCGGCCAGACGCTCGTGGCCCGCCCGGACCTGTTCGGGGCTCATCCCGTACTTCGTCGCGAGCAACTCGCTCATCGTCTCGGGGCGACGAGCCGGCGCATGCGGATCCAACTCGAAGGCGCGGTGCACCACGGTGATGTCATCACCGTGGGCGAATTGCTCGAGCGCCACGTGCAGTCGGCGCAGGCCGAGGGCACACCAGGGACACGCAAAATCGGACCAGACATCTATCTGCATACACTGTCCAACGCCGCCGGGCGATGGCTATTCCGATCGTACGTCGCCCACGGGGGTCAGCCCGCAGCGACCGCTGACTCCAACCATGCGCCGGCGGCCAGCAGACGCTCCTCGCTGCCGGCCGGGCCGATCACCTGGATACTGGTCGGCAACTGTCCCTCCGTCGGCACCGGCAAGGCGAGGGCGGGCACCCCGGCCAGGTTCACCGGGATCGTGCAGCGGGCCACCAACAGGTCGTTCCCGTCATCGAGTCGGGGCGGGAAGATGGTCAGCGTCGGCGTGACGAGAAAGTCGACCCGGGCGAAGAGCCCCTCCAGAGTCGCTTTCCACGCCCGCTGGCCCACCCAGGCGGCGGCGATGGTGGCCGCGTCGAAGGACCCACCCAGGGCCAGCCGCTCACGGACGAGGTCGCCGATGCCGCCGGGGTCCCGCGCCACCAGTGCCTTGTTGGACTCCCAGGCCTCGACCATGAGCAGGAGACCGGCATCCCCCGTGGCCTGGTCCCACTCGGGTACATCGAGGTCGAGAACGGGCCATTCGGCGTCGCGCAGGGCCTTGTCCACGGCGGCGTCGATCAGTGGATCGGCCGGGGGGCGGAGGCGGCCGATGGTCACGCCGGTGGTCTCGGCGACCGTAAAGCCCGGTTCGAGCAATTCCATACCGACGACCAGACCCGCGACGTCGCGCGCCATGGGGCCGACCGTGTCGAAGCTGGGAGAAAGTGGCCACACGTCGTCGAGGGGAACCCTGCCCCAGGTCGTCTTGAGTCCCGCGGTACCGCAACAGGCGGCGGGGATGCGCACCGATCCCCCGGTATCGCTGCCGTACGCCACGTCCGCGTCGCCGACCGCCACCGCCACCGCTGAACCGCTCGAGGAGCCCCCTGGCACACGTGTCGGATCTACCGGGTTCACCGGCGTGCCGTACCAGGGGTTGATGCCGGTCACCCCGAGGGCGAGCTCGTGGAGGTTGGTCCGTCCCACGATCCGCGCCCCGGCCGCCCGCGCCCCGGCGAGGCAAGCGGCGTCGCGTGGGGCAGGCTCCGCGCGGTCGGCCACCGCCCGGCAGCCCGCCGTAGTGGGCTCCCCCTCCATGTCGATGAGGTCCTTGACGGCGAGGCGGACACCGGGCCCCGAGGTCTCGTAGCGCGTGATGAACGTGGTCATGGTCGCACCCAATCAGCGTCGTCCCTGCCCCGCAGGCGAACGACCAACGGAGATGAGCATGAGCAGGACCAGTGCGATCACCAGGGGCAGGACGATTGCAACATGGAGCACGAACACCGCACCGATGAGCGCGCCCAACAACATGGACGTCACCGAGACGACGCGCCGTCCGTTCGACGATCCGGCCGCTCCTGCATTCGATGTGTCGGCTGCGATTCCCGTGATGGTCAAGGTAAGAACCGTAGTGGTCAGATCGGGCACGGCCAGCTTGCGCGCCGTGGCGTTCTGAATTCCCATGCCCAGGGACAGGCTCAAGATCAGCGGATAACGGAAGCCGACCGATACCGGGTTCCCACTCACTGCAGCCAGCACCACGGCGACGCCCAGGAACGCCGCTTGGATGCTCGCCGCCGTCGCCAGAAGCTCGGCCCGGTTGGTGCCGAATCGTGCCCCGACTTTCCCCCCGACTAACGCGCCGAACCAGAACGACACCAACGCCACCGCGGAGGCTCCGATGGAGAAGCCGGGAGCACCGGCCAGTGCAAAGCCCAAGAACACGACGTTCCCGGTCATGTTGGCCACGAAGACGTGGCCGAGCACCAGGTAGCTGAAAGCGTCGACCAGACCGGTGACGACCGTCAGTGCGACCAGGAACTGTGGCAGCGGACCGTGCCGGCCGTCGGGCGGAGGGACCAGGGTCTCCCGAACGCCGGCGAAGAATGACGTCATCGGGGTGAGGTCACTCGCTCGGGCTCACCTCGGACACGGCACCCTCGGGCGCGGTCGCCTGCAACCCCCGCTTGAGGGCCACGAAGGCCACCAGTCCGGCGAAACCCATGATCCCGCACATGACGAAGAGCACCGATCGGGTCGCATAGGCGAAGTCCACCGAGACATAGTGCGGAATCGAACTGACCGACTTCCCACCCTGGGACTGCGAGAAGGTGGCCGCCACCGTCGCCGCGTGGGGGACGTGCCGGGCAATGAGTGACGCCGTCAACCGGGACCGTTGCTCGGTCAGCAGAATGGTGCCCAACACCGCCAGGCCCAGACTCGCCCCGTAGTTGCGCACCGTCTGGGTCACGCCGGTCGCTTCGCCGTAGGAGAGACTCGAGGCACGGTTGATGGCGTCGGTGTTGGCCGGGCCCAGCATCATGCCCATCCCGGCCCCGGCCACGATGATCCAGATCACCTGGCTCGAGAAATTCAACTGCGTCACTTTGGACGCCCAGAAGCCGAATCCCACAGCGGCGATCACACAACCCATGACGACCGCCCGTTTCGCCCCCTCACGGTCGAGGATGCGCCCACCGATCTGCGCTGCGATGGCGAATCCGATGAAGAAATAGAGAAGGAACAGACCGGTCTCCGACGCCGTCTTGCCCAACGAGATCTGGGCGTACTCGCTGGCGAAGAAGAACACCGGGATGAACACCATCATGGAGATGAACAGGACGATGTTCTCCACGGCGAAGGCGCGGATACGGAAGATCCCGACGTTGATGAGGGGTGCCGGTGTCCGCATCTCGACCACGACGAAAATGAGCGATCACGAGCAGACCACCGATGATGCAGGCCCATGTTCCGCCGTTTCCCCATCCCCACAGGGCCGATTGCTGAAGGCCGAAGATGCTCAAGCCGATTCCCAACGCGACCAGGACGGCGCCCCGGTAGTCGATCCTCGCCGGGACCGGTTCGTTCTCCGGCTTGGAGATGTACGTCAGCACCAGGGCGATCACCGCGACGGGGATGTTCACCCAGAAAATGGACCTCCACGTCCACTGGGCCAGATAGCCACCGAGGATCGGCCCGATCGCCGTCAGACCACCGGCGATGCCGAAGAAGATGGCGAGGGCCTTGCCACGGTCCTGAAAGGGGAACGTCCGCACCACGATGGCCAGAGCGGCCGGGAACATGAGCGCGCCACCGGCACCCTGCACGACGCGGAAGGTCACGATCCATGCTTCGGCCGCGCTCCCTGTGGGCGTCAGCCCGCACATCGCCGACGCGCCGGCGAAGATGATGACGCCGAGCACGCACATGCGGCGATGGCCGAAAATGTCGGAGAGCCGTCCACCCAGCGCGAACAGCGCGGCGAGGGAGAGCAGATAGCCGTTGACCACCCACTGCACGCCGGTGGCGGACAACGAGAGCTCGCGTTGAATATTCGGCACGGCGATCGAGACGATCGTCTGATCGATGAACGTCATGGCGACCGCGAAGATCATTGCGGCCAGAATCAGGTTCCTGTTCGTGCCGGTGGCAGTCGTCATCACGATCCTTCGCGTCTCGGTGCCGACATCGTCGCGCACCGTAGGAGGCGTCGCCATCGCTCCGGCGCACCTTCCGGCCGTCGTCCCGGCGTCAGCCCGATCGTCAGCAGGGTCCGCTGGACTACGGTCGGTGACCTGAGCATGCACCCGCGGGAGCCGAAAAGGGCGCTGCTGGCGATCTTCTTGCTCGCCGGCATGGTGTCGGGTGGACTGGCGCTGGTCGCCGCACCCGGGACGGCGTCGGCCGGTTCGCCCCTTCCCGGCGCACCCAACTGTCAGATGTTCCCGGCCGACAACGTGTGGAATACCAACATCTCCGCCCTACCGGTGGATCCCCACAGCAGCGCGTGGTTGGCGAGCATGGACAGCTCCACCACCAACCTGCATCCGGACTTCGGGCCGTCGGGTGACCCGACCAACCCCTATGGCATCCCCTACACGGTCGTGTCGCCCTCGCACCCGCTGACGAGCGTCTCGTTCCAGTACAGCGACGAGAGCGACCCGGGCCCCTATCCGTTCGGCGCCGACACGCCGATCGAAGGAGGCGCGGCGTCGACCGGCGACCGGCACGCCCTGATGGTCAACCCGAGCACGTGCACCCTCTACGAGCTCTATGACGCCCACTACAGCGCGTCGGGCTCCACCGCCGGTTCCGGAGCGATCTGGAACCTCAACTCGAACGCGCTGCGTCCCAGTGGTTGGACGTCGGCGGACGCCGCCGGGTCTGCCGATCCTGCCCGGGCTCCTGCGCTACGACGAGGTGCAGTCGGGCAGCATCACCCACGCCATCCGCATGACGGCCGAAACGACGGACAATGCCTTCATCTGGCCGGCCCGCCATGCCGCCGGGCGCGGCCGACAATCCCAACCTCCCCCCGATGGGCGCCCGTTTCCGGTTGAAGGCGAGCTTCAACATCTCGACGTTCTCGCCCCAGGCGCAGGTCGTCCTCCGGGCCATGCAGCAGTACGGACTGATCCTGGCCGACAACGGCTCGAACTGGTATTTCGGGGGCACGGCCGATCCGGCATGGCCGAGTGCACTCGTCGATGAGCTCAAGCAGGTGCCCGCCAGCGCCTTCGAGGCGGTCGACGAGTCCTCCCTGATGGTCGATCCGAACTCGGGACAAGCCCTGCAGAACGGCGGCACGGTCCAGTGTTCGTCCGCGCCGGGCTACCGCATGGTGGCGTCCGACGGCGGCGTCTTCTCCTTCTGCGAGCCGTTCTTCGGGTCCGCAGCCGGTGACCCCGTTGGCGGCGAAGATCGTCGGCATGGCCACCACCCCCGATGGCGGGGGCTACTGGTTGGTGGCCGCCGACGGCGGCGTCTTCACCTATGGCGACGCCCGCTTCTTCGGGTCCACCGGCAACCTGCATCTGAACCAGCCCATCGTGGGCATGGCCGCCGCACCCGACGGGAACGGCTACTGGCTGGTGGCCAAGGACGGCGGGATCTTCAGCTTCGGCTCGGCCGCGTTCTACGGCTCGACGGGCGCGCATCCATCTGAACCAACCCATCGTCGGCATGGCGGCCGTGCCGGGCGGCGGGGGCTACTGGTTGGTCGCCGCCGACGGGGGCATCTTCAGCTTCGGCTCGGCGCCGTTCCACGGGTCCACCGGCGGCCATCCGTCTCAACCGGCCCATCGTGGGCATGGCGGCCGCGCCGGGCGGCGGGGGCTACTGGCTGGTCGCCGCCGACGGGGGCATCTTCACCTTCGGCTCGGCGCCGTTCTACGGCTCCGCGGGTGCCCTCGCCCTCAACGAGCCGATCGTCGGCATGACCGCCACGCCCGGGGGTGGCGGCTACTGGTTGGTCGCTTCGGACGGGGGCATCTTCACCTACGGAGACGCCGGCTTCGAAGGTTCGACGGGTGCGCTGCACCTCGTCGCCCCGATCGTCGGCATGGCGGGCTGAAGCCGGACCCGGAGGCGCCGCACCGAGGTTCACCGATGTCGGGGACGTCGTCACCCGCCTCGAGCGTCCGCCGGTAGACGTTGGTCTCGCGCTGCTCGAAGCCCAACCGGACATAGAGGCGGTTGGCGGCCTCACGGTGCGGACGCGACGTCAGATCGACGGTGCGCGCCCCCTCGGCCTCGGCGTGGTCGATCGCGGCCTTGATCAAGGTGCTCGCCACGCCGCCGCCACGCGAGGCATCGTCGACGACGACATCCTCGATCCAGGCACGCGCACGCCGGTGGGGAGGGTGAAGACGACCAAGGTGAGCATGCCCACCACCTGCCCCGAGCCCGGATTCGCCGGGGCGGCCGGGGCGCCCGGCGCCGGCACGTGCGAGCAACAACGTGGTGGCGGGATCCTCGATGATGCGCGCCAGCCGTTCGAGCGACGGGGGCGCCGACGATCGAGAGAGCTGCGGGACCAGGTGGGCCACGACGGCGTGCAGTTCGGCGTCCGCGGTCTGGGCCACGGCCACGGTGATGACCGTGATCGGCGACCATCAGATCTTCTCGCGAATCGCCCCGCCACATGGGTTGGCGAACACTGTCGTAGAGGACATCGCGGTGTTCGCCCGGCCAGCGCCGCGAAGACGGTGTCGCTCCAGCGCTCCGATCCGACGATCGGGGAAGGCATGGTGTCCCGGGTGAACCAGCCGACGTCGCGACACTCCAGGGGATGCGGGTGCAACGAGCCTCCCATGGCACGGCAGAAGAAGAGGAGGGAGTAGAGCGGGACGCGGGTGAACCCGAGACGCAGCCCGTCGAGAACGGCGATGAGACGGATCGGCTCCACCTCGATCCCGGTTTCCTCCTCCACCTCCTTGACCACGACCTCCGCCGCCGAGTAGCCGACATCGCACCAGCCGGTCGGGTAGAGCCAGATGCCCGAGTCCGCCCGCTGAATGAGGAGCAGCTCTCCTTTGTCGTTGCCCACGGCGGCTCCGACGGCCACTTTCGGGGTGACATAGCCGGGCACACCCTTGCCGACGGTGGCCATCCACTCCTGGACGAGACCGTCCTCGGCATCGTCGTCGTGGGCTTCCTCGTCGGCCTCGAAGCGGATGTCGGCCGCGACCTTCAGGATCTCCTCGAAGCGCTCTTGCTCGTAGAGGCTCTCGGTGAAGCCGAGCCCGGTGCGGGCGATGGCCGAGAGACTCTCGCTCCAGCGGAGCAGGGTCTTGAGGGGAACATTCCGATCCACGGCTGTTGACGCTACCGCGCCGCGCCTCATGGGCCAGAATGGCCCATGAGCGTCAACGAGGACTGCCGCCACTACGTGATGCGGACGACGCCCCGGGGCGATCGGTTGGAGCGCTGCAAAGTGGACGCCAACGAGCCTCTCCCCTTCGCCTGCCCCGAGGGATGCGTTTTCTACGAACCCCGGAAGGTCTCCCAGGCCGGATGGCAGGTCAGCCGCGAAGAAGGACGAGGATCCCGGGCCCCGACCCCGGTCGGGCTAGGACGGCGGCCCAGCCGTCCTCCCAGCTCACACCGGCAGAATCAGCTCTCGAGGACGTCCCCCAGAAGGTCGACCGTGATGCCCTCCTGGCGCAACCAGTCGATAGCCGCTTCGACCTGCAGCGCCTCTCCCTCGAGCTCGCACACGATCCAACCGCGGTGCTCCTCGACATCGGCCCGGCGGATATTCGGCTCCACGTCGAACGTACGCACGAGCGTGGCCAGGACCGCCCGCCGTACCTCTGACTCGGGAAAGGTCAATTTCACCCGGACCTGACTCACGTGGTTTCCTCGATCCCGTCCAGCATCCGGTTCATACTCCCCGAGCGGAAGCCTTCCAGGTCCAATGCCACAAAGCGAAAGCCGGCCGACCGCACGGCCGCCACCACCTCGGTCCGGCGCTCGAGGACCGTGGTGAGCATGTCGGAGGGGAACTCGAGCCGGGCCGCCGCGCCGTGATGGCGGACGCGGAGCTGGCGGAACCCGAGCGCCCGGAGTGCGGATTCGGCGGCGTCCACCGCCTGCAGGCGGCCCAGCGTGACCGGCGTGCCGTAGGGCAGCCGGGAAGCCAGGCAGGCGGCCGCGGGCTTGTCCCAGGTGCGCAGGCCGAGCTCCTTGGACCAATGGCGGATGTCGTCTTTGGTGAAGCCGGCCTGCACCAGGGGGAACGTCGCACCGGCCGCGGCCGCAGCGGCCTGGCCCGGGGCGGTGATCCCCCAGGTCGCTGACGTTGACCCCGAGCACGACGTGCGCCGATTCGCGCTCGTGCCAGCGGTCCCAACACCGCCATGAGCGCCGTCTTGCAACGCGCACAGCGGTCGGCGCCGTTGGCCACATAGGCCGGGTCCTCCATCTCGTCGGTGGGCACACCCATCCAACGGAGGTCCCATTCCTGCGCCAGCGCCTCGCAATCCTCGCGCCTCGTCGGCGGCCAACGATGGGGACAGAGCCGTCGCGCACAACACCTGTGATCGTCCGAGTGTGTCATGGGCCACCTTGGCCAGGAGTGCCGAGTCCGTCCCGCCGCTGAAGGCCACCACGACCCGCCCCAGCTGGCGCAACTCGTCCCGCAAGGCGTCGAGTGAGGCGGTCACCCCGTCGCGCCCGGTCGGCGAGACGGCCGCCAGCACGGTATCCAGATCGCCCACCATCCCCGTGTAGAAGGGCCCGAATTCCGCGTAGTGTGCCGAGGCCTCGTCGAAGCGCATTTCGTAGACGCAGTCCTTGAGGTCGTCGGGATGCACGCCGAACAACGTCACGCCCCATTCGAATTCGTCGAGCCCGGTGGATCCGGTGATGACCTGCAGGATCCGGCCGTGGAAGGTGCGGCCGACCTTGCCGTGACCCATCATGAGTTCTTTGCGGCTTTCGAAGTCGAGGCTGTACCAGTTGTGCTCGGCCGACCGGCGCTTCGACATGGGATAGAAGCAGAAGGCCGTCTTGTCCTCGGGCGGCAGCTGGGGATAGAGGCGCGCCTGGCGCATCTCCTCGGGCACGCCGGCGGCGTATTCGGACAGTTCGGTGAGGGAGACGTACGACGCAGCGACCGTGGCCCCGGATCGCTGGACCGCGCTCTGGAATTCCCGCAGACGCCACAGGTCGGGTCCGAGCACCATGAGGCCCACATCCGCCTTGTGGCCCAGGAGGGCGACCGCGATGACCTGGTAGCCATCAGCCTCAGCCGCCTTCACCGCCTGACGCAGGACGTCCCCATCGAAGCCGCCGTCGGCGGGCACATGGCAGAACAGGTGCAGCACGGCCTGGCCGACAGAAGGGACGAGGGGTGAGCCGGTTACCACGACGCCAGTGTAGGGAACAGGGCGGCCTCCGGAGCCCGGTCGCCGCCGGTGGACGCGAAGAAGCGCCCCGAAGGGCGCCCCTGTCGCTTCCGAACAACGATCTGCGTCACTCTGCCGTTCCCGGCAGTAGGCGCCCGATCTAGTAGTCGTCCATCCCGCCGCCGGCCAGAGCGCCGGCGTTCTCTTCGGGCTTGTCCACGATGACCGCCTCGGTCGTGAGGAACAGGGCCGCGATGGAGGCCGCGTTCTGCAGAGCGGAACGGGTCACCTTGGCGGCGTCGATGACACCCTCCTTGAAGAGGTCGCCGTACTCACCCGTCGCAGCGTTGAGACCGTGGGCACCCTTGAGGTTGCGCACCTTGTCGACGATGACGCCACCTTCGAGACCGGCGTTGACGGCGATCTGCTTCAGCGGCTCCTCGACGGCCTTGGCCACAATGCGGGCTCCGGTCGCCTCGTCGCCTTCGAGCTTCTCGGCGCGCTCGAGGATGGCCACCTGGGCCCGCAGGAGGGCAACGCCTCCACCGGGGACCACGCCTTCTTCGATGGCCGCCTTGGTCGTCGACACGGCGTCTTCGATGCGGTGCTTCTTCTCCTTCAGTTCGACCTCGGTCGCGGCACCGACCTTGATCACGGCCACACCGCCCGAAAGCTTGGCCAGGCGCTCCTGCAGCTTCTCCCGGTCGTAGTCGGAGTCGGTGTTCTCGATCTCGGCCTTGATCTGGTTGATCCGGCCCTTGATGTCGTTCTCGCTCCCGGCGCCTTCGACGATGGTGGTCTCGTCCTTGGTGATGACCACCTTGCGGGCGGTGCCCAGCAGGTCGAGGGTGACGTTCTCCAGTTTCAGGCCGACCTCTTCGGTGACCACTTGGCCGCCGGTGAGGATGGCGATGTCCTGGAGCATGGCCTTGCGGCGCTCGCCGAACCCGGGGGCCTTGACGGCTACAGAGCGGAACGTGCCGCGGATTTTGTTGACCACGAGCGTGGCGAGGGCTTCACCCTCGACATCCTCGGCGATGATCAGCAGTGGCTTGCCGCCCTGCATGACCTTCTCGAGCACCGGCAGGAGGTCCCGCACGGCGGTGATCTTGGAGCCGACGAGAAGGACGAAGGCGTCTTCGAGGACGGCCTCCATGCGCTCGGGGTCGGTCACGAAGTACGGGGCGATGTACCCCTTGTCGAAGCGCATGCCCTCGACCAGGTCCATGTCCATACCGAAGGTCTGTGACTCCTCGACGGTGATGACACCGTCACGGCCGACCTTGTCGATGGCCTCGGAGATCATTTCGCCGATCTCGGTGTCGGCGGCGGAGATCGACGCGACCTGGGCGATCTGCGACTTCGACTCGGTTTCCTTGGCGATGGAGTGGATGGAGGCCACTGCAGCCTCGACCCCCGCCTCAATACCCCTCTTCAGCGACATCGGGTTGGCCCCGGCCGCCACGTTGCGCAGGCCCTCGCGGACCATGGCCCAGGCCAGGACGGTGGCCGTGGTCGTCCCGTCACCGGCGACATCGTCGGTCTTCTTGGCGACTTCCTTGACCAGTTCGGCCCCGATCTTCTCGAAGGGGTCCTCCAGGTCGATCTCCTTGGCGATGGAGACTCCGTCGTTGGTGATAGTCGGGGCGCCCCACTTCTTGTCGAGCACCACGTTGCGGCCTTTGGGGCCGAGGGTGACACGTACGGCGTCCGCCAGCTTGTTCATGCCGGTTTCGAGCCCGCGTCGGGCTTCCTCTTGGAAGGCGATCAGCTTGGCCATCTGGTGTGTTCCTCCATCGCTCTGCTGGCCCATCGAGGGCCATTAGCACTCTCATCTGTCGAGTGCTAATAGGAAACCACGCTCAGGCCCCGCGCGCAAGAGCGAGATTCGAGACCCTGCTCAGCCGCCTAAAGCCGCCGGGCGGCGACGAGGCCATCCCCTCCAGCGGTGGCGCAGGCCCGGCCTGGGCCGCCTGTAAAAGTAGAACGCTAGAGTTCTAGCGCTCAGAAATTACAAGTCCGTGGAGGCGCCCACAGCAGCCGGACGGCTACCCCGTATCCTCCGGTTATCCTCCGGCGACAGCGGGGACGATCGAGAGGGTCTGGCCGTCGACTACGGGGGTTGCAAGCCCATCGAGAAAGCGGACGTCCTCATCGGCCAGGAACACGTTGACGAAACGACGTAGCTCCCCGGCCTCGTCGAAGAGGCGGTCGGCCAGACCGGGATTGGCCGCATCGAGGGCCTTCAGCGCCTCACCCACGCTGGATGCTTCGACAAGGACCTCGCCGGCGCCCCCGGTCAGGGTGCGGAGCTGGGTCGGAATGCGGATGGTCAGGCTCATCGGTCGTTCTCCTCGGTGAGGTCGGTGCGCCCCAACTCAGTGCCCTTCGAGTGCGGCGTCAAAGTCCGCCAGGGTGGGCGAGATCGTAGCGGTCGGGCCCGTGTAGTCCGACAGTGCCTCGACCGTCTTGAGGCCGTGCCCCGTCACCAGGGCGACCACGCGCTCATCGCGCCGGACAGCGCCCGAAGCGACCAGCTTGATCAGCGAGGCGATGGTCACACCACCCGCTGTTTCGGCGAAGATCCCCTCGGTGCGGGCCAGCAGCCCGATCGCCTCGACCACCTCGTCGTCGGTCACCGAGGCGCACGAGCCGCCGGACTGGCGCATCGTCTGGAGGGCGTACCACCCGTCGGCCGGATTGCCGATGGCCAGCGACTTGGCGATCGTCTTGGGCTTGACCGGCCGGATGGCATCGGAGTTCTGGGCGAACGCGGTGGCGACCGGAGAGCACCCCTCGGCCTGGGCCCCGGAAATCCGCACATGCGGCACCTCGTCCAGCAGGCCGACCTTGCCCAGCTCGGCGAACCCCTTGGCCACCTTCGTCAGTTGGCTGCCCGAGCCGATGGGGACCACGACGTGATCGGGAGCCTGCCAACCCAGCTGCTCGGCGATCTCGAACGCGAGGGTCTTGGAGCCCTCGGCGTAGTAGGTCCGCACGTTGACGTTGACAAAGGCCCAGCTCGGGCGCTCGCTCGTCAACTCCGCACACAGCCGGTTGACGTCGTCGTAGGTGCCCTCGACGGCGATCACGGTTCCCCCGTAAATCGTGGTCATGGTGACCTTGGCTCTCTCGAGGTCGTGCGGGATGAGCACCACCGATTCCATACCGGCCCGGGCCGCATGGGCGGCCACCGAGTTGGCGAGATTGCCGGTGGAGGCACAGGCGGCGACCTTGAACCCGAGCTGGCGGGCCTTGGTCAGCGCCACCGAGACCACCCGGTCCTTGAAGGATCCGGTCGGATTGGCCGTGTCGTCCTTGATCCACAACTCGCCGAGCCCGAGCTCGGCCGCCAGGCGGTCGGCCCGCACCAGCGGGGTGAAGCCGGCGCCGAGGTCCACCGGCGTCTCGTCGCTCACCGGCAAGAGGTCGCGGTAGCGCCAGATGGTGCGGGGACCACTGGCGATCCGCTCCCGGCTGACGGTGGCGGCAATCTGCTCGTAGTCGTACGCGACCTCGAGCGGCCCGAAGCAGTAATCGCAGACGTGGAGTGCCTCGGCGGGGAACGCACGCGCACATTCCCGACAACGCAGCCCAGTGACAAAATCGACCATCGGTCCTCCTCATCGATCGGGCATTGGCACCTGTTGGGCCCCGGGCGGGGTATCCAACGGTTGCCGCGACGTCAACGGGCCCGTCCCTCAGTCGCTCTGGATGATGCCGGTAATGGTAGCTCCTGTTCACCACCCGCGCTCAGGCTGTCCACCGGCGGGGTTGGGAACGCGACCCGGCGGGTACGATTCTCGAGAAATGCCGGGCGAACACGACCAGGAAACGCCGAGCACCCGGACCTTCCACAACGCAGACTTTCCGGTCACCAAGGTGCTCGAGGCCAAAGCCGGTCGCACCGTCTCGGTCTGTATCCCCGCCCGCGACGAGGGCTCCACGGTGGGCTCGGTGGTCCGGGCCGTGGTGCAACCCTTCCTGGCCTCGGCCGGGGGGAACGGCCTCGTGGACGAGGTCATCGTGCTCGATGACGGCTCGACGCGACGACACGGCTGCGCAGGCCGTCGACGCCGGCGCCCGGGTGGTGCAGGGCATCGAGGTCGGAGGGGGGAAGGGTCAGGCCATGGCAGCCGCTCTGGCGGCGTCCAGCGGTGACGTGGTCGTCTTCCTCGATGCCGATGTCGCCAACACGACGCCCGCCTTCGTCACCGGCATGCTCGGGCCCCTCCTGTTCTTCGACGACGTCGCATTGGTCAAGGGCTTCTACACGCGGCCGTTGCACGGCGATCCGACCGGAGGCGGTCGGGTGACCGAGCTGGTGGCCCGCCCGGTCCTCGAGCTGCTCTTCCCCGAGCTCTCCGACGTACGCCAACCGCTGGCCGGCGAGACGGCGGCCCATCGCTGGGTCTTCGAAAAGGTCGAGTTCGCCGACGGGTACGGCGTCGAGATAGGCCTGCTCATCGACGTGGCGCAGGAACTCGGTGCGGGCGTCCTGGCCCAGGTCGACCTCGGCGTGCGCATCCACCGCAACCGCCCGCTGCACGAGCTGCGCCCGCAGGCCACCGACGTGTTGCGCACCGCGCTCGCACGCGCCCCCGCTGACCCGTGGTGCCCGCGCTCCGTACCCCCCGCCGATCACAGCTCCTGGTCGTCTCCAATCGCGGTCCGCTCTCCTTCCGCTTCGACGACGTCCACACAGCTGACGGCGACCCGGCCGGGCGCGACCCGGCCGAGGCGGCCATGGCGGCGCCGACCGCAAGCTCCGGGCGGTCCCCGGCGGGGGCGGCCTGGTTTCATCGATCGGCCCGTTGCTGGCCGGCACGGGAACGACCTGGGCCTCGGTGACGATGGGCGCGGCCGACCGCGCCGCCGTCGCACAGGGCCGCATGACGCACGAGGACTTCACGCTGCTCCCGGTCGTCGTCGATGACGACACCTACCGGGCGGGGTGTGACGTCATCGCCAACACGACGCTGTGGTACGTGCCATCATCACCTCTTCGACCTGCCCCGTCGGCCCCGGTTCGACCGGTACTGGCGGCAGGCCTGGGACGGCTACCGGCGCTACAACCAGATCGGTGTCCGACACCGTGTGCGCGCACGCGGCGCCGGACTCCGTCGTCCTGGTGCAGGACTACCACTTCTCGCTTCTCGGGCAGATGCTGGCCGAGGCCCGGCCCGATCTGCGCACCGTGCATTTCTACCACATTCCTTTCGCCGACCCGAACATGCTGCGCGTCCTCCCCGAGGCTGCCGTCGGCGAGCTCCTCGCCGGTTGGCCGGCTTCGACGCGTGCGGGTTCCATGCCCACCGTTGGGAGGCGGCGTTTCGCGCCTGTTACGCCGATCCCGAGTTGGCCGCCCTGGACGGCCGGGTCACCGCGCCGGCGACGTTCGTCTCTTCGCTCTCCTCGGACCACGACGGCCTCCTGGCCGAGGCGGCGAGCGACGACTGCGCCCGTTCTGTCGAGGCGCTGCGGGCCGAAACGGGAGGCCGGCGCATCGTCCTGCGGGTCGACCGCGTCGAGCCGTCGAAGAACATCGTGCGAGGCATGCTGGCCTTCGAGGAGCTACTGATCGCCTACCCCGAATGGATCGACAAGGTCGTCCATGTGGCGCTGGTCTATCCCTCGCGGCAGGGGCTGGCCGACTATCTCGCCCTGGGAGCCGAGGTCGACGCATGTGGCCGAGCGGATCAATCATGCCTGGGGGACATCCACCTGGACCCCCATCATCCTCCACGTCGAAGACGACCGCCCCCGTTCACTGGCTGCGCTGACGATCTCCGACGTGTTGCTGGTGAACCCGGTTCGCGACGGCCTCAACCTCGTCGCCAAGGAAGGTGCGTTGCTCAACGGCAGCCGACGGGGTCCTGGTCCTTTCCCACGAAGCCGGCGCGTGGGAGGAGCTGTCCGAAGCGGCCCTGGGCGTCAATCCCTTCGACGTCGCCGGCACGGCCGACACCCTCCACCGCGCACTGTCGATGGACCTCGGAGAGCGCCGTACCCGGGCCGCCCGCCTGCGGGAGCTGGTCCTTGCCCGCACCGCCTCCGACTGGCTCGACGAGCAGCTGGCCGCCGCGCGGACCCTCGGCGAGCGTCTGAGCGGCTCAGCTCGTTCGCCGACGCCGCCTCCGCAAGCTGTTCGAGCAGCGCCAACGCGCCTGCGGGGCCCTGCACCGACCATGTCCGCGTTGGCCGCCACTTCCGGCGCGCTCTCCTCGTCGACCACCGCCACGCGGATGGCCGGCACCCCCTGCGCCGCCAGCTCCGCCGCGGCGGCGAAGGCCGGAAGGTCGCCGAGGTCATCGCCGAAGACGGCCACGGCCTGCATCCCGGCGGCCAGCGCGCGGAACACCGTCCCCTTGTCCACGTCGAGCGGAGGCCGGAGTTCGAGCGACAAGCGTCCGGGGTGGACCCTCAAGCCCGCGTTCGTCCTCCTGACGGTCCGCGAACGCCGTGGCCCATGGACCCGCCCCGGGGGCGTTGCGCCAATGCAGCGTCACCGTCAGTCCCTTGGGCTCCACGTAGACGCCGTCCGGCGCGTCGGCCCGGGCCTCGGCCGCGGCCTCGCTGATGGCACCTGCCCACGAGCGGGCGTCCGGACCCACCTGGCCCAATCCGTAGAGACCGATCAGCGAGACCCCGACCGGAGACCCGAGTACCCGTTCGAGAAAGTCCACCGGGCGGCCCGAGACGACCGCCACCAGGCCGAAACGGGAGGCCAGGCGGGTCAGAAGCGCCGGGACGCCGGGGAGCGGGAGGGCGCCGACGGGGTCCGCCACGATCGGCGACAGTGTGCCGTCGAAATCGAGGAAGAGTGCGCTGTGCCGCAGGGTCCCGCACGAGCGGCAGGAAGATCTCCGGAAGCGCGCCGGCGCCCACCGACGGGGGCGGCGTCGATCAGGCCCCGGCGACCAGGTCGGCTCCGATGACGACCACCACGTCGTCACCGGTGATGCCGGTGACCGGAACCGAGGAGCTCAAGGGCAGGACCGCAGCCGGTTTGAGCCCGAGCGTCGTGGCGATCGAGGTCGCGGCCGTCTGATACGTGGCGCTGGCGTAGTACACGGCCGAGGTCTGCACGGTCGCCGACGCATCAGCCGGCGTCTGCATCGCCCACCCCTGCGCAGCGAGGACCGCCGTGTAGTGCGCGGCCAACCCGTTCGTTTGGGTGGCGTTGGCCACCACGACCTTGACCGCGCTGTTGGGGATCGTCGTCGTCGTGGTCGTCGCGGTGCGTGCGTCGTCGTCGTGCTCTGCCCGGTGGTGGGCGTCGTGGTCGGCGTCGTCGCCGCGCCTCCGTTTACCGTCGGACGGGTGCCGACGGCAACCAGGGCGATGGCCGCTACCACGAAGATGATGATGACGACCGCGGCGCGCACAGGCGCGATCCCACCCGGGGAGTGCCCATCGTGCGAGGCCCCTCCACCCGAACCGTCGGGATCAGAGGGGGGAGGTTCAGAGGTCATCGAAGGTCCAGCCTTGCGTGCCTACTCCCCCAAAGCAAGCCTTTCGGCGGCGATGTGGTGTCACCAAGCCCGAGGTGGGCTCACCACCACCGTCGCCGTGCATGTCTGCACCCTGGCCCGAGTACACGAAGCATGCGATAAAGGACTGAGATGCGCGACTCAGCTTCTCACGCCCTTTCTGTCTCCTGGTTCCGCTTCGGCGCCACGCTGCGCCGTCGCTGGCCGGGCTACGTCACCCTGGCGGTGCTCATCGCCTTGGTGGGCGGCCTGGCGATCGGCAGCATCGCCTCCGCTCGGCGCACCGAGGCTTCGTTCCCTGGCTTTCTGGCGAGTACCAATCCCTCGGACCTGGACATCGACGTCGGCAACTACGACCCGGCCGTCCTCCGCAAGATCAGCCGCCTGCCCCAGGTACGCTCACTCGAGACCTATGTCTCCCCCAATGCCGACCCGGTCAGGAAGAACGGCACGATCGACCCGTTCACCCTGGAATCGCAAGAGCCCAACTTCGAGGCGAGCGTCAACGGGCTGTACTTCAACCAGGACAAGGTCCACATCGTCGCGGGCCGTCTGGCCGATCCCCGTCGCGCGGACGAAGTTGTCGTGAACGAGTTGGCGGCCGACGACATCGGCTACCGCGTGGGACAGGTCCTCCACTACGGATTCTTCTCCAACGCCCAACTGGGCGGCAGCAGCGTGCCGACGACTCCGGCCTACAAGGTGATCAATCTGCACGTCGTCGGGATCGGCGTCCTGAACAACGACGTGGTGGAGGACGACGTCGACCAGATCCCCCAAATGCTGATGACGCCGGCTCTGACCCGGCAGGTACTCGGCTGTTGCATCACCTATGCCTGGAGCGGGCTCCAGCTCCGAGGCGGGGCCGGCGCGGTGGGTGCCGTCGAACGGGAATACCTGGCCCTCCTTCCCCCAGGCGACCCCTACTACTTCCATGTCACTTCCGTGGTCGAGGCCGAGGCGGAACAATCGATCAAGCCCGAATCGGTCGCATTGGCCGTCTTCGGGTGCATAGCGGCGTTGACGACGTTGCTCATCGCCGGGACTTGCCGCTCTCGCGCCAGTTTCAGCTCGACACCGGGGACCGCCAGATCATGCGCTCCCTGGGCGCCAGTCCCGGCGCTCACGGCGGCCGACGGACTCATCGGCGCCGGGCTGGCGATCGTTGCGGGATCCCTGGCGGCCGGTGGGGTCGCCGTCGCGCTCTCACCCATCAGATTCGGGCCGGTGCGCGCCCTGGAGCCCGGCGGCGTCTCCTTCGACTGGACCGTCATCGGCTTGGGCGTGCTCGCCCTCATCGTCATTCTCAGCGGCGTGGCCCTGGCCATGTCTGTGCTCACCGCGCCGCATCGCGTCGACGCGCGTCATGACCGTTCGCTTTCGCTCACCCGGGGCAGCGCCGTCGCCAAGCTATCCGCCCCGTTGCCCGTGGCAGCCGCCACGGGCACCCGGTTCGCGCCTGTCCTCAGGCCATGGGCGTTCGGCTGTCCCTGTCCGCTCGGCGATCGTCGGCGTCGTGCTGGCGGTGACGGTGGTCGTCACGGCCCTCACGTTCGGCAACAGCCTCAACACCCTCATTTCGCACCCACCCCTGTACGGGTGGAACTGGAACGCGATGATGGAATCGAACGCCGGATACGGCGATATCCCCCAAACATTGCTGTCGCAGCAGCTGCGCAAAGACAAGGACGTGGCCGCCTTCTCCGGGATCTACTTCGACTCGCTCCTCTTTGACGGGCAACCCGTCCCGGTGATCGGCGGGACGCCGGGCGCGACGGTGGCACCACCTCTTCTGGTAGGGCACGGCGTCGAGCAGCCCAACCAGGTAGTCCTCGGGAAAGCCACGCTCGCGGCCTTGCACAAACGGGTGGGTGACACGGTCCGGGTTTCGGGCGGCGGCCGGGGTGAGACCCTCACGATCGTGGGCGAGGCCACCCTGCCCGCGGTGGGGATCGGCTTCGGGCTGCACCTTTCCATCGGCACCGGAGCTGTCGTCGACTACCACCTCATACCGCAGAACGCCCGCAACATCCAAGGCGCACCGACGAACGGTCCCAACGCCGTCTTCGTCCGTTTCAACGACAAGGCCAGCTCCGCGCGTCGCCACCCGGTCCGTGCAACAGGTCGCGGACACCATCAACAAGGCGACGGGTGGGTCAGCCGGGATGCAGGACTTCCGGTTGCTGCTCCCGGCTGAGATCATCAACTACAAGACGATGGGATCGATGCCCGCCATTTTGGCCGGCGGACTGGCCTTCGGCGCGGTCGTTGCCCTCGGTCTGACCTTGGCCGCGTCGGTGCGTCGCCGCCGCCGGGATCTCGCACTCCTCAAGGCACTCGGCTTCACGCACTGGCAGTTGGCCGGCACCGTCGGTTGGCAGGCCACGACCACGTCCGTTCTCGGCACCATCATCGGCGTGCCTCTCGGCGTTTTCGCCGGCAAAGCCCTATGGGACCTGTTCGCCCACGAGCTCGACGTCGTCCCCGTGCCGACCGTCCCGGTCCTTGCCGTCGTGCTCGTGGCTGTCGGTACCATCGTCCTCGCCAACCTGGTCGCGCTCCTTCCCGGGCGCGCCGCCGCCCGCACCCCGGTCAACCTGGTGCTGCGGGCGGAGTGAGGATGGCCAGCAGCTCCCGTCAGTCGTTCTCCACCGTGTAGTCCCAGTAGGCGACGACGTGCTTGTGGTCCGGTGCCCACTGCATCATCCCTTCACCGACGAGCTCATAGGCCCGGAGCTTGAACGTGAGTGTCTGATGGGGGTGCAGGAGAGGAGTGGGGGATGCTTCGCCAGGAACGAGGCCCATAAGGAACACCGAACCGAGGTGGTCGACAGAATGAAAGTCGGCGATGGAGACCGGCACGGTTGCACTGGCGTCCTTCATCGTCACGGTCCAGGTGCAGGTGGTGGCGGCCGGCTGATCGGGTAGGCCCTCACCGGGGACGACCGGCCCGCTGACGGTCACGTGCACCGTGAACGCCTTGGTCTTCGCGATGACGGGTAATCCCTCAATCTGGAGCGCCGGCTTGGTCTCTGTGCCGACCAGAGCGGCGTCGACGTCGGGATGGAGCGTGCTCTTCGGAAGGAAGGAGGGGTACGAGGCGCCGGCTCCCGAACCAGCGAGGACGAGGACAAGCAGCAGGACGATCACGGCGGCGAGCCCGACACCTGGCTTGGGGGCCCGGCGCCGTGAGGCTGGGGCTGCCAAGGCGACGGTCTTCGTCGGCACCTAACCCTTCTTGCCCGCTGCGCCGTTAGGACCGGGCACTCCGGGCGAGCCGTTGCCGCCGTTGACGCCGTTGGCGCCCGGATGGCTGCGAACACCCCGGCCACCGTTCCCGCCGTTGCCACCGTTCCCGCCGTTGCCACGGCACGGAGGGGTGTCAGAGGGCGATGTCTGGGCACCGGTGGCGCTCAACCAGACTCCGTTGACGAACTCCTCGGGTGCGCAGGCGCCATTGCCGCCGTTACCTCCTGCTCCACCCGAGCCCGCCGCCGTCTGACCGGTGCCGCCGTCGCCGCCGTTGCCGCCGTTTGTCCCGCAGCCGGCCACACCACCGGTGCCGCCTGCGCCGCCGAACCGGCCGGCACCGCGCTGACCGTCATGCCCACTGTGACCGAGGTTGGCGCCCACCGGGCAGTACAAGGTCCCCGAACCGGTGCTGACCGGCGCATAGCCCGGAGGCGTCGTGACTACAGTGAACGATTCAGCAGTGAAGACGTCCGGGCCGAAGTCGGCCAGGCCGGCCTGTGCCGCGTAGCCGATGTGGCCCTCACCATCGAGTCCACCGCAGATCGTGCCAGCGGCGAGCGGGGTGTCGGCATTGCTCGACGCAGTGCAGGTCTGCCCGGTCAAGAGCAGGTCCTCCATCGTTCGCAACGCGCTGTAGTGGTTGTAATAGGTGCTCGACACTGTGCCCGGCTTGATGAGGGGGCTGATCAACACGGTCCCGGTGTCGCCGCCGCCCGGGGTGAAGTCGGTCGGGTCGTAGAGCGGATCAGCAGTGACGCAGCCACCGGTGGTCGCGGCCTCGTCGCCGCTCGGGCAGGTCGTGCTGCCGACGGTCGACGTGGCTCCCTCGGCGCTCAGGGTCACGTTTCCGTCGAAGCCGTTCGGAAGGGTGACCGGTTGCCCGCTGTCGTTGAGCAACTGGAAGGTGCCGATCCACGGCTTGGCGTCGTTGTTCGATGCCGTCGTGACACTCGCGTCGGACCCGAGGGCGATCGGTCCGGTATCGCTGACGGCTCCGACGAACGTGTCGGGGGGGATCGTGTTGCCGTTCGCATCTGTGCCCGAAACGAGCCGGCCTGTGTCATCGGCGTTGATCTTGGGGTCGGTGACCATGCTCGAGTTGGCGCTGACGAGTGCAGGTTCAGAGGCCGTGCCGGGTGACCCGCTCAGGTTGGGGCTCTCCCCGGCGAGCCCGGTGGGCCGATCGATGAATCCCGACGCACCTGGGCCGGGCTGCAACTGCTCACCCGAGGTGTTGGTCACTTCGGGGTCGTTCGGACCGGTCGGTTCGGTGTTCACGTTGTGGCCGCCGATGTTCTCGCCGGCCGCGTCTGCTTCGACGCCATAGGCGCCGTAGAGGGATTTGGCTCCCGGCGCCGTGGTCCCGGCAGCGCCGAAAGTCGGCTGGTCCGCCGGTGCGCTGAAGGTGGTGCTATCGCCGGGGGCCGGCACATTGTTGAAGCTGTTCCCGATGGTGAACGGGGGGTTGGCCTCGTCAAAGGTGATGTCGATGAGCCCTCCGTCGGCAAAGGCCGCCGACTGTTCGATCTTCGGGATGTAGTAGCGCAGGAACAAGTCGGCCGCATACAGCCCACCGGTGTAGTTGAGAGGAGTGGTCGCTTCGGGATCGTTCGCCGGCAGGCCCTTGGGGGTGTAGTTCGGCGAGCCGTTGGCATTGAAGGCCCCGGAAAGGTTGTTGCCCTGGCAGGTCGCGTCGTGGGCGTCACTGCAGTTGTCGGGCGTGATCCAGTTGAACGCCGGAACCTCGGTAGCCGGGAGGCTCAGGTCGTGGATCAAGCCATAGGTCGGGTCGTCCAGGTTGGCGACGTGGTTGGCGTCACAGTTGGTGTCCGCAACGCCGCTGGTCGGGGTGCCCGGCCCGTCGTGCTCGGGCGTGGTCGGCTCGTTGAGCGCCGGCTGCGCGGGGTAGGTGATCCCGTTCTGCGTGCCTGTGGTTTCACCAGTCAGCGCTGCGAACCACCCTGTCGGGAAGTGCTTGGCCACGAACTGATCCGCTGGATCCCCGTTGGCGTTGGCGTTGGCGGGCTGGGCGCCGGTGAAGCTCGACACGTCGCCGCTGGGCGCCACCAGATTCGTCGGATTCGTTACCGGGTTATTGGCCGAGGTCCCGGGGTAGGCGCACGCTGCATCCTCGCGGCCCGGAACAGTGTCGGTCACGCCCGGGGTGGATCCGGTCACGTAGGTGGTCGAACCGACCGGTTGGGCGCCCCCGAGGTCCTGGGCGTAGGCCTTCCACGAGACGCCGGCCGCGTTGTATTGATTGAACAGAGTGGTGACGTCGGTCGGGTACACGCAGCCGTTGTTGCCGAGTGTGGCGTCCACGCCGCCATGCACCAGGAGCTGGCCGTAGTTGCCGTTGTCAGCGGCCGTGGGTGTCGGTGCTGTGGTGTTGGTGCCAGAACCGTCGAGGGTGTGATCGGTGTCGGTGCCGGTGCCGACCGTGCCCGTGGTGATGATCCCGCTGTTGGCGTTCGTCATGCTCGCGCTCGTCGAGCAGTCGTCCTGCACGTCGTAGGAGGGAGCCTGGCCGGACACCAGCGAGATGTAATTGTCCATGCTGAAGTGGCCTGTGCCGTAGTAGTCGGTGAGCAGGGCACCCTGTTGGGGAAGTGTCTGCCACAAATAGCTGTTCTGGTTGAGGCCGGTGAAGGTCTCGTCGTAGGACTTGTTCTCCAAAATGATCAGCCACACGTGCTTGATCCCCCCGACGGGGGTGCCCGTGGATGTGATCACGCACTGCGCCTGCGCACTCGTACCGCCTGTCGGCTGCTTCAGGACGCTTCCCGCCGGGCAGGTCGTCGGGACCGCGGGCGATGGACCCGCGGAGGCACCGGAAATAGTCGCGGAGGACAGCGCGACGAGAGATATGGCGGCCGTTGCGGCCGCGACCAGCATCGCTCCCGTTCGTAGACGGCCGCGCTGTGTCGTTCGTGAGAATCGCATACGAGCACGGTAAGACCGCTCGGTTAACGAGCAACAGACGTTCTGCGACGGCAGTCTTATCGTTGCGTGACCGAATGTCGACGGCGCTACGCGACTGCGCTCGAAGTGGGGAGGTGCGCGAGCGACTCAGGGTGTCTCGTGAGCGAGCGCGTCCCCCAATTTGCGAATTTTGGATCGGTCCGACGGCGGGAGCAACGTCAGTTCGTGGGTACACAGTGTCAGGAGTGCGACGGCATCAATCGAGTTGAAGGTCGTCACCGACAAGGGAAGATGCGTCTTTGCCTCTTCGCTTCTTGCGCCGAGGGCCACCGAAGCGAGTGCGTTGTCGATTCCGCCGCCGCGGTGCAGGAAGGCGCAGAACGCCGATCCGTCCGTCAAAAGAGCACGAAGAGCAACATTTCCCTGCTTTTGCTCATAGGCGGCCAGAGCGGGATCGGCCTCCGTGACTTTCGCGAGGAACTGCTCGTCCTGAGCGACAGAGGTCTTCGGTGCCGACAGCGGCGCAGAAGGTTTGGGCACCGAAGATGTGGACGTGGCGGCTGCGCTGACCCCGCCACCCGTGGCTGCGACCACCGTCATCGTCAACAGAAAGCAAGCCGAGGCGCCAAAGAGGCGCAAACTCCGTTCTGCTGACGCCACCTCTGCAGCATGACAGATCCCGCCACCTACAACTGGATCGACACATTCGTCGACTTGACCACCGCAGATGCCATCATGCCGGGCACGAGCCCCATATCGTCCACCGCTTCGCGGCTGATGAGGGAGACCACACGGAAAGGGCCCGCTTGCAATTCCACCTGCGCCATGACTTTGTCCTTCACCACCCTGGTGACGATTCCCACGAAGTGATTACGAGCCGACTCGCCCGCCGCCACCAGCGGATCGGTGCTCTCATGGAGCGACTGGGCGAATCGCGCGAGGGCCACCCCTTCGATCTGGCGCCTCCCTTTCACCGTCCGAGTGCCGTCGAGACTCCCGTTGTCGATCCAGCGCCGCACGGTATCGGCGCTGACACCGAGTAACCCAGCCGCCTCGCCCACGCCGTAGTACGTCATCAAGGGTCAGCTTATGCGCTCCCTTGGCCTATCCTTGCCACAGCCGCGGCGTGATGAAGGCGCAACCTCATGTTCAAGAATCTCTCATTCAGGCACCTTCTCGGTGTCGTTCTGGTCCTCTCCTTCATCGCCGGTTTCGCCCTGTTCGTCCTGTCGGGCGCAACGACGAACAAAGGAACGACCGGCGCCATCTCGGCCGAACGGGCGACAATCCAGACGGCGGAGAAGACGAGCTGTCTCAGGTTCGGCACGTACGCGTCGATAGCCACGCTGCGCCGAGACGGCCTGCTCACGTTCAAGCCTTCCTACAACTCCACGGTATTCCTGCCGGGAAAGGGCTGCGGGACGATCGTTATCGGCTCCCCGGCCTACCAGTCGCCCGCCGGCTGACGGAAGGTCCCAAGGGGCCTGCTCGCCAGCTCGAAGGACACATGTGCGATTTGCCCACAGGTATCGGCTCTAGAACCGCATTTGCCCACTCAGAACGCCGAAAGGCTCGGACTTGCTTTGCCCAGAGCCGGCGCCGCCTCTATGCTCAGCCTCCGGCGGCTCCTCCAACCTCTGGAGCCAATCTCTGAAGGAGAAATCGGTTTGTCCTCGAAGCGCTTATTCCTGAGACTCGCTGGTGCAGGAGGGCTGGTCCTCGCCATCGTGCTTAGCGCCGTGGGGGTCGTCTCCGGCCCGGCATCGGCACAGTCAACCGGTACGACCTTCCTCGCCGCATCGAACACCCAGCCGGCCTTCGACTTCATGACGCAGGACTTCATCCAAACCGCCAATGGCGGGAACGCCGTCACCTTCAGCTACGCGGGCTCGGGCAAGCTCGCCGGAGAGATAGACGGCGGTGTCGACTACGCATCGAACGGCACCGGTAACTCACCCGCCGGGTTCGCCCTTTTCGCTTCGGCCGACGAGGCCAACGTCGACAACACGATCCCTGCCGGTGCGCCGGCCGCAAAGAACAAGGGTGCCGTACCGAAATACAACACCGGCCAGTGCATCACCCCGCATTCGGCGACGTACTCCGCCGCAAACGGTGGCAACAGTGACGGGACGTCGTGTCCGGGCATCGGCTCGACGCGCGCCCAATACACCTCGGGACGGTTGGTGGTCTTCTCCTGCCGGAGTGGCGGCAGCACACTTGCCCCGGCACAGGGTGCGCCGGCGTGCGCCGAACCCGTAGGTGGGTATTTCACCAAGAGCGGTGCGACAGAGGCACCGTCAACGATGGCGCAGGTATGGACTGACCTCCTCGCCCACACCAGCAAGACCTACGGGGGATCCGCAGCCTCCAATGTCGGCGGGTACCTCGCTATTGCCGATCCGAAGAATGGCTGGGTCTTCGCAGACACGGGCTGCGGGCCGTCCAGTGTGGCGCCGAACGCACCCTACGGGTTGGCGGGGATGGAAGCGCTCTACGTCGCGGCCGTCGGCTACTACCACGCCCATCCACAAAAGGCCCTCGGTGCGACGGCATCCGACCAGGCGTGCGCCGAGATCGACCAGATGACCGACAAAGGGTCGAGCTTGGACAACTACAACACGACGAGCCCGTCCTCGGGCGGCCAGGCCGGGAACGGCAACTACTCCGATCCGACGCTGCCGATCATTTTCGGCGACAACGTGACCTTTACCCAGGACACCGTGGTCGCCGGTTCCTCGCAGATCGCACTGCTGCCCAAGTCCTTCGTCGTCGCTCCGAGCGGGAAGGACACGAACTTCTGGGCGGAGATCCCCGCATGCGACGTCACGAGCATTACGGTTGCAACCGTGTCGAACGGATGGACGACCCATATCACCCACGTCGAGTCCTGCATCGATAGGGACTACGTCAAAGGAATGCACGACAACGTCGCGGCCAGGATCAGCTCCGGCAACTTCGGGAAGGACGGCTCCCAGAGCCCCAAGACCCTGCTGGGGCTCCACGGCTACTACCAGCCGATCAGGCAGTGGGTCGTCGCGGAGAACGATGATCAGGGTCAGAATGCGACGGTCGCCCTCACGAGTGCCGATGGCAAATCCGCACAGGCCTTCATCCACTATTTGCTCTCTGCTAAGGGTCAGGCCGTGTTGGCCTCCTTTGGCTACGACCCGATCAGCTAGCTGAGGCGCGCACGCGCCGGTGACGCGGACGCGGAGTTTCGCGCACTCACTCGGAGGTAGGCAGAAGGCCGTCGCCATCGTGGCGGCCGTGGTGGTCGGCACCGGACTCGGGTTCGGGGTCGCCCATCTCCTGGCCGGCCCGATCGCCTATTGGGGCGTCGTGTCGGGCCCCTTCGTGATCTCGCTACGGGTCGCGATTCCCGCAACCCTGATCGCAGGGATCACGGGCGTCGCCTCGGGGTACGCGCTCGCCAAGGGCCGCTTCCCTGGGCGCAACGTGCTGGAAACCCTGGGGAGCCTCCCACTCATCCTCCCGCCCACGGTCATCGGCTTCTACCTGCTGCAGGTACTTTCCCCCGGCACCAAGGTCGGAGGATTTCTGACGCGCCTTGTCGGCCACGTTCTGGTCTACAACGTCTTGGGGTGCATCATCGTCGCCACCGTGGCCGCGTTCCCGTTCTGCATGCGGGCCTCCCGCGCCGCCATCGAGGGTGTCGACCCCTCGATCGAGACGGCGGCGCGCGCGATGGGTCTACCCAACTGGCGGGTCGCTCTGCTGGTGACCCTCCCGCTCGCCCGGCGGGGCATCGCCGCCGGGCTCACGATCGGAGCCGCTCGGGCTCTGGGCGAGTACGGCGCCACCCTCATGGTGGGTGGGGACATCGACGGCAAGACGCGCACCATGTCGCTCGCGATCCTCGACTCGTTCACCACGCCCGAACGCAACACGATGATCCTGATCCTGGTTCTTATGGCGATCGCCGCCATGACCGGCGTCGGTCTACTCGGCCGGAGCCGGACATGACCAACGCTCTTGAGGTCGCAGTCGCTCGAAAGATCGGGGAGTTCGAGCTCGATGTGGCCTTTACGGTGGAATCGGGCTTGTCGGTACTGTTCGGCCCCTCGGGAGCGGGAAAGTCCCTGACACTTTCTCTCATCGCAGGCCTCCTCCGTCCCGATAGCGGGACGATCGTGATCGATGGTCGTGTCGTGACCGACTGTTCCGGCCATCTCTTTGTCTCGACCCAGGGGCGCCGCGTCGGCATGGTCTTTCAAGATGGCCTGCTGCTGCCCCACCGTTCCGTGCTCGACAACGTCGCACTCGCGGTCCGTCAGGAGCGGGGCCGGCGGGCCCGGCGGACGGTCGCCCGCTCTTGGCTCGCGAGCGTCGGCGCCGGTGACTTCGCCGACCGGCGCCCCGGCTCGCTTTCGGGCGGTCAGCGCCAGCGGGTGGCACTGGCGCGGGCACTCGCCGGGGATCCGGCGTTACTGCTTCTCGACGAGCCGCTCTCCGCGCTCGACCTCGAGGTGCGTCGGGAGTTGAGAACGCTGATCCGGGAGGTGATCGTCTCGTCCGGGATCCCGGCTGTGCTCGTGACACACGATGCAGAGGAGGCGGAGGTACTCGGGGACGTCGTCATCGCGTACGACCACGGGCGGGTGACCGGGAGACGCATCATCGAGCGGCCGGCACGTCCCGAGCCCACGGGCGGAGCAGCGGAGAGCACGGAGTCGACGTGACCGGATTGGTCCCGCACTCATGGCTGAACAGACTCGGCATTCCGCCTTGGATCTGGAATCCTCTGTCCATCTCACTGCGCGCTGCCGTCGAGGCGACAATCGTCGTCACCGTCTTCGGCGTTGCTCTCGCCTACCTTCTGGCGAAGGGGCACTTCCCTGGACGCAACGCGATCGAGACGGTCTTCAGCCTTCCGATGGCGCTCCCACCCACCGTCGTCGGCTTGTTCCTCCTCACGCGCATGGGGGGACCGGGACCCATCCGCAATGCGGAGGTCCATCTCTTCGGGCATCCGCTCACCTTCACGTTCACCGGCATCGTCATCGCACAAATCATCGAATCGTTCCCCTACTGCCTGCGCTTCAGTCGAACGGCGATCTCCGATGTCGATCCGCGCTTCGAGCAGGCCGCCCGGACCATGGGGCTGCCAAGGTGGCGGATCGCGCTCCTCGTGACGTTGCCACTGGCACGGCGCGGGATCGTGGCGGGTATCGCGATGGCATTCGGCCGTGCGCTGGGCGACTTCGGCGCGACCATGATCGTCGGTGGCGCGGTGCCGATGGCGACGACGATGCCAATCGCCCTCTACAACGCCGTCTTCTTCGGTTCCCATGGGCAGGCGATGGTGCTGGCGATCGTGCAGCTGGCCGTGGCATTCGTCATCCTCCTCGGCGTCAGCCGCCTCGGCAGGCTCCGGCCCTGGTAAGGGGGCCGGTAGCCGTTGCGTGTTCCCCATTTCCATGAAAATGTCTGCGGCTATCACCCGATCACGAAAGGCTGTCCTCCATGAGTGTCGGTTCATCAAGAGGGAGATGATGCGAAATGACCGCAGGTGACCCCCATGACGTTTCCGCCCTTCCCCAGGCGGACCAGGACGCCATCGGCACGACCCTGATCTCGCTGATGACGGGGTTCCGAGAGCGGGATGCCGAGAAGCTCGTCGGCATCTACACCTCCGATGCCGACTGGGTGAATGCCTTCGGGACCGTGAAGAAGGGCGGTGACGAGATCGTGGAGTATCTCCGTGGTCTCTTCTCGGACGACAACTTCAACGCCGGAACGCTCAAGGCTCCACCCGAGACCGCCATCCGGGTGCTCACGCCCGATGTCGTGCTCGTGTCCGCGCACCTGCAGGTAGAAGGACAGAAGCTCGTGGACGGCGGGGAGATCGAGGTGAGGGACAACCACTCACTTCGGGTCCTCCAACGCCAAGGAGACGGGTCCTGGCTCATCGTCTCAGAGATGTATAACGACGCCAATCGTGAGCAGACGTACGAAAGCCAGTCGTAACCCGAGAGCGCTGCCCGGAACGGGGACCCCTACCCCCTCAGTAGTCGGCGTGCTACCGTGGCCGGCGCAGCGATACTGCTGTGGCAGTACTGCCCGTGAGGGGAAGCCGGTGAGATTCCGGTGCTGGTCCGCAACCGTGAAATGGCGCACCGAGTAGGGCGCACCATCAGCCGGGATACCTCAAGGTCAGAAGAGTTCCCACCGTCGAGACACAGATCCGGGGCTCGGGCGTGACGCCGTGACCGTGCGGAGTCTTCCGGGTCGAGGATCGGGAAGAGAGAACCGTGCACATCATTCGCCGCACACTCATGGGTGCAGCAGCCATCGGCCTCGCCACGTTGCTGGGTATTGCAGCAACTCCATTCGTGGCTCCCGCAGGGGCCGTGACACCCACCCTGCCGCAAACAACCGCTGCCCAGGGAGCGGCCCAGTGGCTGGCCGGTCAACTCACCCCCCAAGGGACCATAGATGACGTGACTCCCGGCACCGCCGACCTTTCGGCCACGACGCAAACAGTGATCGCGCTCGGCGTCACCGGCGTGGATCTCAATGGCGCCCGGGCCGGGCTCTCCTATCTGAAGGCAAACTCGCAGAAATACATCTCGCAGCAGGGCAGCGATGGGCCCGGCCAATTGGCCAACCTCATACTGGCAGCCCATGCCCTTGGCGCGAGCCCGACCAACTTCGGTGGCACCAACCTCGTCCAGCGCCTCCTCGCCACTGAACAGACCACGGGAGTCAATGCCGGACGATTCGGCACGGATGCCCAGAACGCTGCTTTCAACTCCGGCACGCTCGACCAAGGTCTCGCTCTGGCCGCCCTGGCAGCCGCAAAGGTGCAGGCCGATGCCGCGTCCCTCAACTGGCTCACGAGCCAGCAATGTCCCGATGGGGGCTGGACGGACCCCGACAATGTGAGTACCCCGTGTGACCCGGACCCCATCGGCAGTGCGTTCCCGAACGAGGACACGAACACCACCTCGTATGCCATCCAGGGCCTGGCGGCACAGGGTGCGCTCACGTCGACGGTATCCACCAAGGCACTGGGTTTCTTGACGGCGGCTCAAGCGACTGACGGAGGGTGGAACTACTCGCCGAGTACGGCCGCCAACCCCGAGACATCGGACCCTGATTCCACCGCACTCGTGATCCAAGCGCTGTTGGCGTTGGGGCAGTCGCCCACCAGCCTGCAACACGCCGCTGACCACGTTGTTGACGTTCCAGGTGACGTCAGGCCCCGACAACGGTGCCTTCTTCTTTCCCTGGCATCGGTTCGGCCACGACGGGCAACCTCGTCGCCACCAACCAAGTGGTTCCTGCGCTGGCCGGGTTGACCCTTCCGTATCCCCCCAGCAGCACGGGGGGCAAGTCCTATTGGGTGTTCACGGCCAACGGCGCCGTCTACCCCTTCGGCACCGCCTCTTCGCACGGCACGGCAGCCACCACCGCTCTGCGGCAGCCGATCGTCGGGTGACGCTGCGACGCCTGACGGTGGCGGCTACTGGCTCGTCGCGGCTGACGGCGGCGTGTTCAGCTTCGGCGACGCCACCTTCTACGGGTCCTTCGGCAACAAGGTGCTGAACAAGCCCATCGTCGGCATAGCTGCGACCCCTGACGGTGGTGGCTACTGGCTCGTCGCGGCTGACGGCGGCGTGTTCAGCTTCGGCGACGCCGCCTTCCACGGGTCCCTCGGCAACAAGGTGCTGAACAAACCCATCGTCGGCATAGCTGCGACCCCTGACGGTGGTGGCTACTGGCTCGTCGCGGCTGACGGCGGCGTGTTCAGCTTCGGCGACGCCACGTTCTACGGGTCATTGGGTGCGCAGCACCTGAACAAGCCCGTCGTCGGCATGGCTGCGGATCCGAACGGCGGCGGCTACTGGCTGGTCGCTTCCGATGGTGGCGTGTTCACCTTCGGCGATGCGTCGTTCTACGGGTCGACCGGAGGCATCAAGCTGAACAAGCCCGTCGTCGGCATCTCGTCCACGCCCGATGGGAACGGCTACTGGCTGGTAGCTGCGGATGGTGGCGTCTTCAACTTCGGTGACGCGATCTTTTCCGGCTCGGCCGCAACCTCTGGCGTCACCAACGCTGTGGCTATCGGGACCAGTTCGACGTAACCGTGCGTGGCATGGCACATCGGAGTCGGCTGCTCACGGGAGGACTCCTCCTGGGTGCGGCCGGCGCCGTGTTGGCGCCCGCGGGGCCGACAGCCCTGGATCCGCTGAAGATAGCCGTTGCCTCAGCTGCGTCGCTCGGCAACGACGTCTACGTCGCCGTCGTGGTCGACTTCGGAGGCGGCTCGAATATGGCGACGATATCGAAGTGTGTACCGGTGGCGTCGACGTCTCGGGATTCCGACGCGTTGGCTGCTGCGGTAGGGACCAGCAACGTTTCCTACAACGATTCGGGGCTCCTGTGCGCGATCGACAACTATCCGGCCAACGGCGTCCAGAACTGCGGCGAGGCCGTCGGCAACGGCACCTACGACTACTGGTCGTATTGGCATGGGGCTTCGGGAACGTGGGTGTACGCCAGCGATGGCCCGACCGAACAACCGGTCGCCAGCCCGCCCGATGACGTGGTTGGTTTGAGATACCAGACGAATGGATCGGATAACCCCGGGAACCCACCCCCATCTCCGTCCGTTGCGCCTTCGTATGCAGATATCTGCAACGCCTCGACCGAGGTCGCCCCCTCCCCGACGACGTTGTCGTCGGAGACCACCACCACGACGACCACGTCGCCATCAGTGACAACGACGACGGGAAGTACGACGTCCGGATCCGGCGGGAGTCCGACCGCGACGGGAACCGGATCGAAGACGCCGTCAGCGAGCAGCGCGATCGGAACCACGACCACCACGACGACCACCACACAGCCGCTCACGAGCTCGGGGGATGCCGGCACGAGCAACGGCGGGACTTCGGGGTCCCCCCGCCAGAGCGACGCCGGTGCGGCGCTCCATAAACCGTCGGGCGGGGGCGGCAACCCCGTCCTCCCGGTCGTGCTCGTCGTTATCGTGGTGGCGGGCCTGGGTGGCCTGGCACTCATTCGATGGCGTCGGAAGCCGGCAGACGGATGACGAGAGCCGCCGTGCCCCGGCGTCGGTCCTTGCACCCGGTGGCCTGGTGGCTGTGGGCGGCAGCGTTGGCAACCTGTGCGGCGAGGACGACCAACCCGTTCCTCCTCGCGCTTATCGGCGCTGTCGTCTGCTTCGTGGTGTCAGTCCGTCGCACGAGCGCGCCCTGGTCGCATTCGATCGGGTTCTTCCTGCGACTCGGCGTGGTGGTCATCGTCATTCGGGTATCCATCGAGATCTTGTTCGGGCAACGCGGCGTGCCCGGGCACGTACTTTTCACGCTGCCTCGGGTCCCTCTGCCCTCATGGGCAGCCGCCGTGAGTATCGGCGGTCCGGTCACCGTGGAATCCATTCTCAACGCATTCGTCCTGGGGTTGCAGATCGCAGCGATTCTTCTCTGCTTCGGAGCGGCGAACTCATTGGCCAGCCCTTACCGGCTCCTACGATCGTTGCCGGCCGTGCTGTACGAGACCGGCGTGGCGGTCACGGTGGCCCTTGCCTTCACTCCCGAACTCGTGCAGTCCATCGGCGCCGTACGCCAGGCGCGCCGCCAACGGGGCATCCCGACGAAGGGTGTGCGCGGCATGCGGGGCGTGGCGGTCCCCGTACTGGAGAGTGCGCTCGATCGGTCGTTGCAGTTGGCCACCAGCATGGATGCGCGGGGGTACGGGCGGCGGGCCGCAGTGGGAAAAGGTTCTCGCCGTTTGGCCAACGTGATGACCGTAGGCGGACTGCTCCTGCTTGCCGTCGGCCTCTACGGCATCATCGATCCCGGCTCACTCTTCGGTCTCGGCCTCGCGGTCTTGGCGGTCGGTGCCGTCCTCTGCGGCGTGGGCCTCGCCCTCGGAGGGCGCCGCACGTCCCGGTCGCGCTACCGACCGGACCCGTGGCTTCGGCCCGAATGGATGGTGGTGGGTTCAGGCCTCATCGCACTGATGGCCATGGCTGTCGCCCATGCGCTCGACGTCCCCGGACTCACCGTCTCTTTCAACCCCTTGGTGTTTCCGAGCATCCCCCTGCTGCCGGTTCTCGGGATCCTCATTGCGGTGATCCCCGCCATTGTGGCGCCGAGACCGACGCTCACGTTCGCTCCGGCACCGGTTGGCGCTGCGGGGCCGGCCGACCCACGAGAGGCCGAGACGCGCGTCGGTGCTGTGAATCTCTCGGGGGCGGCGAAATGATCCGCTTTGACAACGTGTCCTTCACCTACTCCGGCGCCTCCCGGCCAACGCTGCATCGGGTCAACCTCGACATCCCCGAGGGCGAACTATGGGTGGTCGTCGGAGAAACGGGGTCGGGGAAAACAACCTTGCTCCGCGCCATCAACGGACTGATGCCCCACTTCAGCGGGGGCACGTTGGCCGGCACGATCACAGTGGAGGGGCGGACGACGAAGGACAACCGTCCGCGAGACCTCGCCGACGTTGTCGGCTTCGTGGGTCAGAACCCGTTGGCGACGTTCGTGACCGAGACGGTGGAGGACGAGCTGGCCTACACGATGGAGAACCTCGGCGTACCGACCGATGCCATGCGACGTCGGGTGGAGGACACCCTTGATCTCCTGGGCCTGCACGACCTGCGCGACCGATCCCTGCGGGCATTGTCGGGGGGCCAACAACAACGGGTGGCCATCGGAGCCGTGCTGACGGCCTCGCCCCGGATTTTGGTCCTCGACGAGCCGACGTCGGCGCTCGATCCGGCCGCGGCCGAGGAGGTCCTGAGCACACTGGCGCGCCTGGTGCACGACCTGGGGCTGACCGTGGTGATGGCCGAACATCGTCTCGAACGCGTGGTCCCCTTCGCCGACCGCATCGTCTTGGTCCCCGGCGAGGGAGTGCCACTCGTCGAAGGGTCCGCCGGCTGAGATCATGCGCTCCTCCTCGGTGGCACCGCCCCTGGTGGAACTGGGACGTCTGGTCGGGCTGGGATCCCCTCCCCCTTTCGATTCGCGATGCCCGCCGGCAGGCTGCTCCGTTGCGCCAGCGTCTGGCTTCCACCCCCCCGCCCGGGCGGCGAAGGGGGTGCCACTCGTCAGAGGTTGACGTCGAGGTGGCCGTGGCGAGCAAGCTGAGCGTGTCGTACGGTCAACAGCTGGCGATCGACGGTCTCGACCTTGCGATCGTCCGAGGCGAGGTACTCGTGCTCATGGGCAGGAACGGCTCGGGCAAGTCGACGCTGCTGACCACCCTTTCGGGTGGGCGTGCCCCGAACCGCGGCACGGTGACGGTCGGGGGGCGTGATCCCCGTTCGTATCGACCGGCCGAGTTGATCCGGCATGTGGGACTCGTGCCGCAAGACCCCGGTCTCTTGCTCTACGGCGAGAGCGTTCGCAACGAATGCCGCACCGCTGACAAGGTGTCGGGGTTGGCGCAAGGCACCACGTCGGACACCCTCGATCGGGTGTTGCCCGGCGTGCCGGCCGATCGACACCCCCGTGATCTGTCCGAGGGTCAGCGGCTCGCCCTCGCGCTTTCCATCGTCCTTGCTCCGGCTCCCGCTCTCCTGTTGCTCGACGAACCGACAAGAGGATTGGACTATCCGAGCAAGGACCGCCTCATCGAGGTCCTGCGGGGGATGGCGGACGCGGGCCACGCCGTCGTTCTTGCCACGCACGATGTCGAACTTGCGGCCCGCGTGGCCGATCGCGCCGTTGTCCTGGCCGATGGTCAGATCATCGCCGACGGACCGGCCCGTCAAGTGGTGTGTCATTCCCCCGTGTTCGCTCCCCAGGTGGCGAAGGTCCTGGCCCCCGACGAGTGGCTGACCGTCGACGAAGTGCGCCGGGCGCTCGCAGGGCAAGGTGCGGCATGACCCTCCGGGACTCCCCGGCTCCGTTGGAACAGCGGCTCGCCCCGGCCCTCCGGATCGGCCGGCGGTCCTCGTTCCTGATGCTCCTTACCACGCTGTTCGGTATCGCTGCATTCGTGTGGCCGTTGATGATTCATCAGCACGCCGGCCAGAACACCGCCCACAGCGGTGATGCGCCCTGGGTCTTCGTCGCCTTGATCCCTCTTCTGTTGGCCATCGTCATGGCCGAGCTCTCCGAAGGAGAGATGGACGCCAAAGCTGTCGCGCTTCTCGGCGTCCTCGCCGCCTGTTTTGCCGCCTTGCGCATGGCGAGCCCGGGTATCAACGGCTTCGAGCCCGAATGGTTTCTGCTGATTCTTGCGGCGCGCGTGTTCGGACGGGGATTCGGCTTCGTCCTGGGTGCGTTGGCGTTCTTCGCTTCGGCCCTGATAACCGGTGGCGTCGGGCCGTGGCTGCCGTTCCAGATGATCGTGGCGGCGTGGGTGGGCTTCGGCGCAGGCTGCCTGCCGCCGATGCGCGGCTTCGCGGAGCGCCTCCTGCTGGCCGGTTACGGGGTGGTCTCGGCCCTGGCCTATGGACTCCTCATCAACTTCTGGTTCTGGCCCTTTGTCGGCGCGACAACGAGATATCAATTTGAGCCCGGGCTCGGCACGCTGGAGAACCTCCACCGGTTCATCCTCTTCGACCTGGTCACCTCATTGGGGTTCGACTTGACCCGGGCGGCAACGTGTGCGGTGTTGATACTGGTGTTGGGTCGACCGGTACTCGCCGCACTGCGCCGCGCTTCACGACGGGCCGTCTTCGAGCCTCAGATCGAATTCATCGACTGAGAGAACGAGAGCGGGGGGTCGCGGCACGGCACATCATGGCGCCGGGTTCTGTCTACCCCTCGAGGGCACGCGTGACGACGGTCACGTCCTCACCGCCGAGCCCTTGATCGACGAGTTGCTCCCACTCTCGAGCAAGCGACGCGAGGACGGCAAAACGTTCCGGATCGCCCTCTTCGAGAGCAAGGTGCACGTCCTTCAGCGCTAAGGCCAAAGGGAATTCGGGCGAATAGTCGTTGCCGGCTATCCGCGAGATCTTGCCCGTTTCCCAAGGCGAGAGAAGGGGCCCACCCTCGAACGCGTCGAGGACGCTGCGGACGTCGAGTCCCAGCCGGCGCGCCAGAGCAAGTGCATTGGCGACGCCTTCGGCACTGAAGGCAAGCAGCGTGTTGTTGACCAGTTTCATACGCGAACCCGCCCCGATCGATCCGAGCCAGACCGTTCGTTGCCCGATCGCGTCGAAGACGGGTTCGGCAATGGACCGGGCTTGTTCGGGGCCGGAAGCGAACACCACGAGTTTCCCCTGTTCGGCTGGGACCTTGCTCCCCGACACCGGGGCGTCGAGAAAAAGGACATCTGCACGCGCCTGCTCGACGAGCGAACTTACCGTTGCGGTTCCTTCGACGCCGATCGTGCTCATCTGGGCCCAGACAGCACCAGGCGGAAGAGCCTCGAGCATGCCGAGCTCGAGAGCGATCGTCGTGACCGCCTCGGTGTCGGTGACCATCGTGATGACCATGTCGACACCCCTCACCGCCTCGACCGGTGTCGGAGCCACCTCGGCCCCGAGCGCAGCCATCTGCGTCGCTCTCTCGAGCTCACGATTCCACACGACGGTGGGGACGCCGTTGCGCAATGCGGAGCCGGCCATGCCCCGGCCCATCGTGCCGAGTCCGAGGACCGCGAGTCTTGGTTTCCTATCCACCATGGTGACCTCCTTGGGGGCGTGGTGCTACTGCGGCCTCAGGCTCCAACGAGGCACGTCACACGTCCAACGAATGAGCGAGATTGGCAACCGCCCGGTAATAGTCGGGCCCGAGCATTTCGCCTTCGGTGTAGCTGATGAACACCAGGGGCGAATTATCCGGATCCCGTCCGCGTAGGACTTCCGATGCGCCGTTGGCAAGTGGATGACGGGAGGTGAAAAGACCATGTCCTCGCAACACGCCCTCGATCCGATCCAGCTCGCTGACAGATCCGACGTTGAATGTGATCGACCGAAGTCCCAACGACTGCTGGCCACGGCGAGCCTGAATGCTCCGCGCTTCACGGAGAATCAGGACAATGGACGCGGGCGACATCCCCCCGAGCACGGCAACTGCATCCTCGCGGACGATCTCCTCGAAGGGCCCGAGTTCTCCGTAGAAGGCGACCGACCGATTGAGGTCGGCCACGACGACCAGCGTGGAACGAACAGCCCATGGCCGTGCGACGTGGTCACTAGTCATGGTGTCCTCCTTGACCATGAGAGATTCTTGGTGGTTCTGACCGATCGGCGGCCGAGTTTACAGCCGCAGCTTGTCCGAGCGCCTGGGTATAGATCGCTCCAAGCCGGTCCCAGAGGGCATTCGCCGTGTCGTCGATCGTCTGACGGCTCGCTTCGGCGTCGAACCAGGCAACCGTGTCACGAATACCCTCGGCGAATGGCGTCGTCGCGGCGAACTCCGGCACGATCGAGCGAAGCTTGGTGTTGTCAAAGACCGAGCTGTTCGATTTGTCACCCCAGAGGCTGCCGAGCTGCGTGGGATCGGCGGCGACGATAGCGTCGCTCGGAACGTGGACGATGTTCGGCTCGACACCAGAGGCCTCGCCGACGAGCGCGTAGATCTGATTCCAACTGAGCGCCTCGTCCGAAGTGATGTGGAAGTCTTCGCCGATGGCGGACTCTTGGCCGAGTAGGCCGACGAGCCCCTTCGCGAAGTCGGAGTTGTGTGTCAACGTCCAGATCGCCGTGCCATCGCCAGGGACGAGGACCTGGGCCTTACGCCGCATCCGATCGACGATGGTGAACGGTCTCTCCCAGCTCCCGACGATGACCGGAATCTGGGAGTTGCCGTACGTGAGTGACGGCCGGACGATGGTCACCGGGAAGCCCGACTCCTCGTTCGCGCGGCGGAGTACCCGCTCGCAGCCGATCTTTTGCCGCGCGTAGTCCCAGAACGGGTTAGCCAGCGGGGTTCGCTCGGTGATGAGCCAACTCGACGGTGGCTTCTCGTAGACCGATGCGGACGAGATGTACACGTACTGGCCAGCGTCAGCGAAGGTCTCGACGTCATCAGCAACGTGATCCTCCCGGAAACCGACCCACTGGACGACGACGTCCCACACCGTGCCCAATAATGCATGCCGTAGCTGAGCAGAGTCCGTGGCATCGACGACGATGATGCGATCCTTCGAGACGGCCGGTATCAGGTTCGACTGGCCCCGGTTGACGAGCCAGAGTTCATGACCTGCACCCTCGACGGCGACCGAACAAGCCGAGCTGATGAGACCTGTACCGCCGATGAACAAGATGCGCATCCGATGCCCCCATTGACCTGGTTCATCCATCACGTTACGTCCAACGCTCGGTCGCGGTATGGGCGTAAAGACCTACCTGGGCACAGGACACGCCATCGGCGTCAACTGGCCTCACCACATTTTACGACGTCATGTTGGAACCCGTTCCAGCGAGTTGGAGGTCATGCCAACGGTAAGGCACCAGGTTCCGTAGCCCTCGTTCTGGCCCTGGGCCTCTCAGGATCGCCGCGGTGGAAAGCCCCCTCTCCGCGTCCGCGGCCACATTTGCGTCGAAAGCGGTTCTCGCCCCAGCGCCACCATGCCGAAGTTCCCAACTGAGTGCAAGCCTGGCCGGGGTGGGCGTCGCCACCGGCCACACGGCAACCACCATCGCTTTCACGAATCAGGGTCATACCTGTCGGTTTAGCGGATACCCGAACTTGGGTGGCACCAACGACTCGAGCGAGAAGACCGTGCTGCATCCAAGCAGGAAGGGATTCTTCCCGTCCTTGACACCGACCGATCTCAAGGGTGGCCAGAAAGGGCAGCTCGTCTTGGGAACAGGGGATGCGTGTTCTGCGTTGAACTCACCAAACCAAACGCAAGTGAGCAGCACGGCGGCGGGGGACACGTATACGGCGGTGACGATCCAACTTCCTCACAAGGATGGATCGCTCACGGTCTCAGGACTCACGATCGACGTCTCGTGCGGCCTGAGTGAGACGCCGTTGGGCGTCAAGCCGCTCGCGAACTAACGCCTCAGCGCGGTAGCACCGTGCACCCGCCGGATTGACCAGCTAAAGGGTTCCTGCCAAGCGCGACGCCATCTCCCGGTAGCGATTGACTGGAATGAGGTGCACTCCGTCGAAAGCTTCAGATTCTCGTATCTGCTCAATCAACTCACAGGCAAGTGCAACACCGGAGTCTCGATCAGAATCCAGTTGTCTAATGATTGGATCAGGTACCGCCAGTTGAGGGACATCAGCGGTCAGCTTTCTTGCCATTGCCGCACTTGGCAATACCATGACCCCAGCGAACACGGGTCCCGTGAAGTCACACGAAGAACGCCACTTCATGAGTTCGGAGACAGAAAACGTGACCTGCGTGAGCAGAAAATCGGCCTCATGCTTCCAAGCTGGGATCGTTCCCAATCTGGTGGCTACCCCTATCCGCACGTCACGATCTATCTCTGGGCGCTGGGAGAACCGTCTTGCCTCAGCAATCATCGACTTGACTGTCAGGTCATCTGAACGTGCGCCAGTTTCAGGGCGGTCGCCATAGACGAAGAGAAACTCATTCACCCCGTACGCCGATGCGGTCAGCAGGTCCCGGTGGAAGCCGAGCACGTTGCGATCTCGGGCGTTGATGCAGGCTATTGAGCGACCTCCCATGAGCTGGACTTCATGCGCAACGGCGATGCTCGATACGGTGGATCTTCCGATGTGATTGTCTGGAATGAGAAATGCATTCGCCACCGGACTGAGCACGCCAATCTGATGACGGACGTGGGTCAGATCTGGACGGGTAGCTGGCTCGATTTCACAAATGATCTCGAACGAGCTGGGCACGTAAACACGGTACCTCCGGCTCGGGCCGGGTGTCCCCATACATTGACGACGAACTGGGCCATGCTCGCCTCGCTGTGAGTAACTCCACACTGGCATTTGGGGAACTCTTGGGATAGGTGTCGGTTGTCGTCCGCCCTGAGGGAATCCGTGCAACGACTCTAGAAGACCTAGAATGGGGTCCGCTGCCCGAGTAGCTCAGTTGGTAGAGCACTTCACTTGTAATGAAGATGTCGCGGGTTCGATTCCTGCCTCGGGCTCCAACCGATCGCTCGCCGAGATCGAGGGGGCGACGGCTCAAACGACCTAGATTCAGGAGATCGACGTCGCCAAGAGCAGAATACGGGGAGAGAAGCGCTGGCCCATGGCCGTCACGCTGGTCGTGTCTATGGGCCTGTTGTTCACGCTCCCGGCCCGGTTCAGTTTGGGTCCGAGCTGGCTGGTGCCCGCGCTCGAAGCGGTGCTCCTGGTTGCCCTGATCATCGCTGATCCCGGACGTCTGGACCGGCAATCGACCGAGGGCCGGATCCTGTCGTTGACACTCGTCAGCGTCCTCGTCCTTGAAGCCACCGGCGTCAGCGTTCGACTCGTCGTCGATCTGATCGAAGGTGGCCCCGAGACCAACTCGGCGGCTGCCCTCCTGCACGTCGGTTTTACTATTTGGATCTCCACCATCGTCGCCTTCGCGTTTCTCTATTGGCAACTGGACGGGGGAGGCCCCGAAGCGCGCTTGTTGGTTCCGCCAGAGTTTCCCGACTTGGCATTTCCCGAGCACCTGAACCCTGGTGTAGCCCCTCCGGCTTGGCGCCCGGAGTTCTTCGATTACTTGTACTTGGGCTTTACCAACGCCACCGCGTTCAGCCCGACTGATGTGATGCCCATGGCCCGTTGGGCCAAACTCGCCATGGCGGTGCAGGCGGCCGGATCGCTCCTGATTCTGGGGCTCGTGATCGCCCGGGCGGTAAATATCCTGAAGTGACTCGGTGACTTGTCGGCGTCAGGACCGCGCCATGCCGCGTTGGCGGGCCACTTCGAAGGCGGCCACGGCGCCGGCGACGCCCACGTTGAGCGACGGGAGCGAGCCGTGCTGGGGAATGGAGACCACGGCGTCACAGCGGCGGCGGACGAGCGGGGCGAGCCCCTTCTCCTCGCTGCCGACCACCAGTGCAATGGGGCCCTCGCCGAGCGGGAGGTCGTAGAGCGACTGCGGCGACTCCCCGGCCAGACCGACCGACCACACCCCGAGCTCGGTCATCTGCGAGAGGGCGGCCGGTATCCCGCCCACCACGGCGAACCGGAGGTGCTCGATCGCTCCCGCCGCCGTCTTCGCCACGGTCGGTGACAGCCGGGCCGAACGGTGACGGGGGAGGACCACCCCGTTCACGCCGGCGCACTCGGCGCTGCGGAGCAGTGCGCCGAGGTTGCGGGGATCCGTAATTCCGGCGGCGACGAGCAGGAAGGGTTGCACCCCCTGCCGGCCCAACGCGCAGAGGTCTTCCAGCGGCACCGGCTCCACCGGGCGTGCGAGCGCGAGGACGCCTTGGGGCGCCTCGGTACGGGCCTGCGCGTCGAGCCGGTGACGGGGCACCGTCTCGACCGGGACGCGGAGACGGGACGCCAGCTCCTCTATGCGGTCCAGCAGAGGTGAGGGATCCTGGTCTTCGGCCAGCAGAATCTGGCGAACCGTGCGACGGCCCACCGAGAGGAGCTCGAGCACGGCCTGTCGGCCCTCGACCTGATCACCGCCGAGCTCGCTGGGCTCGCGTTGGTCCGGACGGTGCTGACGGCCGCGCCGTGCACCGTCGCCCCCCGTCCCCCCGCTGCTCCGGCTCGGACCGCTGCGCCCGCCGCTGCGCGGACCACCGCGCCCCCCGCCGGCGCCACCGCCCCCGCTCCGGGGTGGGCCCCGACGGCCCGGCGGCGGCGTCATACCTCCTCCAGGAGCACAACGGCTAGGCAGGCGACGCCCTCGGCCCGGCCCAGAGCGCCCAGGCCCTCGGCGCGGGTGGCCTTCACCGAGACCGGGCCACCGAGGACCGCTGTCAGCTTGGCGATCATCGCCTCGGTGTAGGGAGCCAGGCGGGGTGTGTCGGCCACCACGGTGCAGTCCGCGTTCGCACAGACGTACCCCTGTTCGCGCGCCATGCGCACCACCTGGGTCAGCAACTCGACGCTGTTCGCCCCCTCCCAGACCGGGTCGGTATCGGGGAAGTGGCGGCCCAGATCGCCGAGTCCCACCGCGCCGAGCACGGCATCGGAGATCGCGTGGCAGACCGCATCGGCATCGCTGTGGCCGCCCAGCCCGCGGGCTCCTTCGATGACCACGCCCCCGAGCACCAACGGCCGGTGGGGGTCCTCGGAGAATCGGTGGATGTCGATGCCCTGTCCTATACGCACGCTCAACCTCTCAAGAGACCTTCGGCCGTGCCCAGGTCGGCGGGGGTGGTGATCTTCAGGTTGCGGGGATCGCCGGGGACGACCCGCACGGTAGCGCCGAGGTCCTCGACCAGTGCGGCATCATCGGTGGCTTCTCCCCCTTGCGCGTGGGCCCGTCGCAGCAATTCCGCCCCGAACGCCTGAGGAGTCTGCACGGCCACCAGCGCAGCGCGGTCGAGGGTCCGGGCCACGTTGTCGGCGCCATCCACCACCTTGATGGTGTCGCTCACCGGCACGCCGGGGATCGCCCCGCCGGCACCGTCGGCGAGGACGGCCGAAATCACCGAGCGGAACAGGGCATCGGAGGCCAGCGGGCGGGCGGCGTCGTGCACCACGATCACCTCTGCTCCCTCCGGGACCGCGGCCAGGCCGCGGCGGACCGACTCGGCCCGCGTGGCCCCACCCTCGGCGACAACATCGGCTCCGTATGCGGTCTCGATCCCCGCACCGCGGGGGACGACGAGCACGACACCGGCGCAGGACGGGCGGCACGCGGCTACTGCCCATTCGACGACGGGACGCTCGGCGAGGAGAGCGAACTGCTTCATCTGGCCGAAGCGCTGACCCGAACCCCCGGCCACCACGATCGCCCACACCGTGGACACGGCGTCGCCGTTAGGTCAACGCGTCGTTCAGACGCTCTTCCGCCGTCTCTTCGTCCACGTTGAGGGCGAAGGTCAGTTCGGAAACGAGGATCTGGCGGGCCCGTTGCAGCATCCGCTTCTCACCGGCGGACAAACCCTTGTCCTTGTCCCTGATCGAGAGGTTGCGCACCACTTCGGCGACTTGGTAGATGTCCCCGGACCGCAGCTTCTCGGAGTGGTTCTTGTAGCGGCGGGACCAGTTCGTCGGCATCCGCGCTTCCTTCTTGCGCAGCACGGCGAAGACCTCTTCGACCTCTTCGTCGTTGATCACTTCACGCAGGCCGACGCCCTCGGTGTTGTCGGCGGGCACGTTGAGGATCAGATCGCCGTAGGCCAGGCGGAGCACGAGGTACTCGCGCTTTTCGCCGAAGGCGACCTTGGTCTCACGTTTCTCGATGACTGCTGCCCCATGGTGGGGATAGACGACTTTGTCTCCGACCTTGAACACGGAACTCCCTTGCACGGACACGGCGCCGGGCCAGCGACGATTTCAGAGGTGCCGCACCGGTCCCGACAGGTCAGTCGGCCGAACGGCAGCTTCCCATTTTACCAGATTCGCCCACTATTCGTACCGCTCGAAGATGCTCGCCTCCACCATGCGCGCCAACCCGTCGCGGACGAGCCGTGCCGTGGCCGCGCCGATCCCCTCGACGGACTCCAGTTCGGCCGCGCTGGCCGACATGATCTCGGGCAGCGTGTTGAAGCGCTCCACCAGCCGTTCAATGAGGACCGGGGCCAGCTGGGGGAGGCGGTGCAGGAGGCGGTAGCCGTGCGGGGCTATTTCGGCGTAGAGCTGGTCGTCAGGCGCCGGCAGGCCCAGAATGTCCACCACGTGGGGCAGATCCATCAGATGATCGGCCGTGAGCGTCCTGAGGCGGGCCTGGGCCAGCGGTCCGGCGTAGTCGCGCAGGACCAGCGAGACGGTATCGCTGACGCCGGCGCTGAGCTCCACCGCCTGCAGCTGCACCAGGCGCCCGTCGGAGCCCAGCTCGACGAGATGCCCGTCGATCTCCTCCGCGATGCGGCGCACCATCTCCCCCGGTTGCAACACGGCGACCACGTCGCGCACCGAGACCGTGTCCTCCATCTCGAGCCGCGTCAGCACGGTCAGGGCATCGTCGAAGCGCATCCGGAAGCGCTGCTGGGTGGCCAGCGCCTGGCTGGAGCGGTCGATCAGCCACCCCGAGGACTGGCTCGTGTGCTTGAGACCGTTGCGGTAGACCGCGATGGTGGCCATGGCTTCGGAGACGGCGATCACGGGCACGTCGATGGAGCGGGCGACCCGCTCGGCCGTACGGTGCCGGGTGCCGGTCTCTGTGGTCGCGATGCTGGCTTTCGGCACCAGGTGGACGTTGGCCCGGGCGATCCGCGAGGCATCGGCGGCCAGAATGATGGCCCCGTCCATTTTCGCCAACTCGGAGAGCCGCTGGGGGCTGTACTCCGCATCGAGGAGGAAACCCCCGGTGCACACCGAAAGCACGGCCGGATCGTCGCCCACGACGATCAGCGCCCCGTGCTTGGCCTGCAGAATCCGGTCGAGCCCCTCGCGCAACGCGGTGCCGGGGGCAATCAGCGCGAGCGCGTCGTTCAGCGGCTGGCTGCCACGTTCGACCACAGGGGAATCGTACTGGTCAGCGCTTCGTCGAGCGTACGGACGCGGTGGAGCACCATGCCCGGGGGGACGCCCTCGGACGAGGTGGATGCCGGCACGAGGGCCCGGGTGAAGCCGGCTCGCCAGGCTTCGGCCAAGCGGCGCTCGGCTCCGGGCACCATCCGGACCTCGCCGGCCAGTCCGAGCTCGCCGAACACGACGAACTCGGGCGGCACCACCAGCCCCTCCGCGGCCGACGCCACGGCAAGGGCCACCCCCAGGTCCACCGCCGGCTCGACGATGGTGATGCCGCCGACGGCGGCCACGAAGACCTCGGCCGGCCCGACGGCGACCCCGGCCCGGCTGTTCAGCACGGCCAGCAGCAGGGTCACCCGCGCGGCGTCGATCCCGAGCGTCTTGGGGCGTGTCCCCTCAGCGCCGGGGCCCAGAAGTGCCTGCACCTCCACCAGCAGCGGGCGCCGGCCCTGGAGCACGGGGACCACGACGCTGCCGGGGACGCCGGGCATGCGGTCCCCCAACAACATGGGCCCGGGGTCGGGCACGGCCCGCAGCCCGTCCTCACGCATTTCGAAGATGCCCACCTCACCGGCCGGCCCGAAGCGGTGCTTCACCGCCGTGAGCATGCGCAGGGCATGGTGCCGGTCCCCGTCGAAGGAGAGGACGGTGTCGACGAGGTGCTCGATCGCCCGGGGACCGGCCAGGTCTCCGTCCTTGGTGACATGGCCCACCAGGACGATCGGGATGCCGGTGGATTTGGCCAGGCGGGTCAGGCGGTCCACGCAGGCTCTGACCTGGGCCAGGCTCCCGGCGGAGCCGGGCAATTCGTCGTCGGAAATGGTCTGGATCGAATCGACGACCACCAGGGCCGGCTGATGATGGACGATGGCCTCCTCAATCGCCACGACGTCATTGCCGGCCAGGGCCAGCAGGTTCTCCGGCACGGCCCCGATGCGGGCGGCGCGCCCGCTCACCTGGGTCAACGACTCCTCGGCCGAGGCCAGCAGGACATCGACGCCGGAGCAGGCCACCGAGGCCAACACCTGGAAGAGGAGGGTGGACTTGCCCACGCCGGGAGGGCCGAAGACCAATGTCACCGAACCGGCGACGAATCCCCCGGCCAGCACCCGGTCGACTTCGACCACGCCGGTGGGCATCGGGAGGGCCTCGCAGCCGTCGACGTGACGGAGCGACACCGCGACGGCACCGTTGGACAAGGGCGAGGCGTTGGCGCGCCGGCTCGCGGCCGGCGCAGTGGACGCCATCAGCGTGTTCCACTTGCCACAGTGCGGGCAACGCCCCACCCATTGGGGGGCGACGCCCTCACATGCGGTACAGAGGTAGATTTCGATCCGTCGGGCCATTGCAGCACCCTAGGGAAAGGCTGTGACTTACTCCCCTTCGACGCCGGCTCCGGCCAGCTCCATCGGTGGCGGCTGAATGCCCTCGATGGCCCGGAAGCTGAGCTGTGGCCCTTCCCCGTCGATGGGGGAATCCTCCACGTCGACGACAATCGTCTCGCCGACCCGGAACTCCTTCCACAAGATCCGCTCGGAGAGGGGGTCTTCGACCAGCTGCTGGATCGCCCGGCGCAGAGGCCGTGCTCCGAGCTGGGGGTCGTAGCCCTTCTCCGCCAGGAACGTACGGGCCGCCGGGGTCAGCTCGAGGCCGATGCCCTGGTCCGACAGCTGCGTGATCGTCCGTGACATGAGGAGGTCGACGATCTCGGTGACCTCCGCCAGCGAAAGCTCGTGGAAGACGATGACCTCGTCGATGCGGTTGAGGAACTCGGGACGGAAGTGGGACTTGAGAGCCTCGTTGACCTTGGCCTTCATGCGCTCGTGGGTCACGGCCTCCGAATTCTGGGCGAAACCGATGGCGGTCTTGCGCAGGTCGGAGGTGCCGAGGTTCGACGTCATGATCAGCACCGTGTTCTTGAAGTCCACCGAACGACCCTGGGCATCGGTCAGGCGACCGTCTTCCAGAATCTGCAGCAGCGTGTTGAACACGTCGGGGTGCGCCTTCTCGACCTCGTCGAAGAGGACAACGGAGAACGGCTTGCGCCGCACCGCCTCGGTCAGCTGACCGCCCTCTTCGTAGCCCACGTAGCCCGGAGGCGAGCCCACGAGACGGCTGACGGTGTGCTTCTCCATGTACTCGCTCATGTCGAGCTGGATCAGCGCATCCTCGTCGTCGAAGAGGAACTCGGCCAACGTTTTGGCCAGCTCGGTCTTCCCCACGCCCGTGGGGCCGAGGAAGATGAACGAACCACTCGGGCGCTTGGGGTCCTTGAGGCCGGCACGCGTGCGCCGGATGGCCCGCGAGAGCGCCTTGAGCGCCTCCTCCTGGCCCACGACACGCTTGTGCAGCTCGTCCTCCATGCGGAGAAGCTTGGCCGTCTCCTCCTCGGTCAGGCGGTAGACCGGAATCCCGGTCCAGGCCGCCAACACCTCGGCGATGACTTCCTCGTCCACGACGTCGAAGAGATCGACGCCATCGGCCCGCAATTCGGCGTCCTGCACCTCTTTGCGGTCCAGGCGCTCCTTCTCCTGCTCGGCCAGCTTCTTGGCCTGCTCGAAGGCGCCCTTCTCGATGGCGGCTTCCTTGTCGGCACGCAAGCGCAGGATCTCCTCGTCCAGCTTCTTCGTGCTGGTCGGGGTGGACATGCGACGGATGCGCAGGCGGCTACCGGCCTCGTCGATGAGGTCGATCGCCTTGTCCGGGAGGAACCGGTCGGCCAGGTAGCGATCGGCCAGGTTGGCCGCGGCCACCAGGGCCTGGTCGGTGATGCTCACGGCGTGGTGCGACTCGTAACGGTCGCGCAGCCCCTTCAGGATGTCGATGGTCAAGCGCCACGGACGGCTGCTCCACCTTGACCGGCTGGAAACGACGCTCGAGAGCGGCATCCTTCTCGAGGTGCTTGCGGTACTCGTCGATGGTGGTTGCGCCGACGGTCTGCAACTCGCCGCGTGCCAGCATCGGCTTCAAGATCGAAGCGGCATCGATCGCACCTTCGGCCGCGCCGGCACCGACCAACGTGTGGATCTCGTCGATGAACAGCACGATGTCGCCCCGCGTGCGGATCTCCTTGAGCACCTTCTTCAAGCGCTCCTCGAAGTCACCGCGGTAACGGCTCCCGGCGACCAGTGCGCCGAGATCGAGCGTGTAGAGCTGCTTTCCGGTCAGGGTCTCGGGGACCTCGTTGGCCACGATGCGCTGCGCCAGTCCTTCGACGATCGCCGTCTTGCCCACGCCGGGCTCGCCGATCAACACCGGGTTGTTCTTGGTGCGGCGCGAGAGGACCTGCATGACCCGCTCGATTTCCTTCTCGCGTCCGATGACGGGGTCGAGCTTGCCGTCGCGCGCCAGCTGCGTCAGGTTGCGACCGAACTGGTCGAGCACGGGCGATCCCGACGGGTTCTCGCCCGAGGCGGCACCTTGGCTGGCGCCCACCGACTCCTTGCCCTGATTGCCGGACATGAGCTGGATGACCTGCTGGCGCACCCGTCCCAGATCAGCGCCCAGGCTGACCAAGACCGTTGCGGCCACGCCTTCGCCCTCGCGCACCAGACCGAGCAGCATGTGCTCGGTCCCGATGTAGCTGTGACCCAATTGCAGAGCTTCGCGGAGCGAGAGCTCCAGGACCTTCTTGGCCCGTGGGGTGAACGGAGGGGAGCCGCTGGGTGCCGTGCCGGCCATCCCGATGGTCTCCTCGACCTTTTCACGCACGGCCTCGAGTGAGATCCCGAGTGACTCGAGAGCCTTGGCCGCGACGCCTTCGCCCTCGTGAATGAGCCCGAGCAGAATGTGCTCGGTACCGATAAAGCTGTGGTTCAGGAGACGTGCTTCCTCCTGAGCCAACACCAACACCCTCCGTGCCCGGTCGGTGAAGCGTTCGAACACCCTGACCGCCTCTCTCTCTAACTCGTACTTCAGTGTACCTGCGGGCCCTTGTCCAATCGGCGGCAGGTCGTATGTTGGGATCATATTGGGAACCCATTGGGGACCAAGCTGGAAGCAACCCCGGACGGGCGCACCGTTCCATCGGCTGTCACACCGGTTCGGCTGTCGCCTATCGTCACGGGGAGTGAATGCGTCGGAGGCCCTCGACCTGCCCCTTCTTGAGGAGGGGTTGCAGCGCGCTCGAACCCCTGCTCAACGCCAACGTGGTCACGGGCGACAGCTTCCTCGATTCGGTGACCACGCATCTCATCACCGCAGGTGGCAAACGCCTTCGACCCCTTCTGGCGCTCGCCGCGGCCACGGGCGGGGAGCGTGACGCGACCCACGACGAGCTCATGGGCGCCGTGGCGGTCGAACTCGTCCACCTGGCCTCGCTCTATCACGACGACGTGATCGACGAGGCCACGATCCGCCGCAACGTCGAGAGCGTCAACAGCCGTTTCGGCAATTTGGTCGCCATCGTGGCCGGCGACTATCTGTTGGCCCGATCGGCCGCGATCGCCGCCAGCCTGGGCCTCGAGATCGCCGCAGCTCCTCGCCGAAACGCTGGCCAACCTCTGTCAGGGGCAGGTCTCCGAGGTCCGCTCCGCCTTTCAGATCACCCGGAGCCGGGAGGACTACGTCAGGGCGATCACCGGCAAGACGGCCGCGCTCACGTCCACCTCGTGCCGCATCGGCGCCCTCACCGGGGGCCGTCCCGACGTCCGAGGTCGACGCACTGACCGAGTACGGCCACTGCTTCGGCATGGTGTTCCAGATCCGCGACGACATCCTCGACATCACGGCCACCGCGGGCGAGCTCCTCAAGCCGGCCGGACAGGATCTCGCCGAAGGCATCTACAACCTGCCGACGCTGGTGGCCCTGGCCGATCCCGATGCAGGCCCCGACCTCCGTGCGCTCCTCGGGCAACCGCTGGGCCAGCCCGAGCGCGAGAAGGCGTGCGCCATCGTGGCCGCGTCGTCGGGCATCGCTGTCGCGGTCGACGCAGCCCGCACGTATGTCGACCGGGCCCGGGATGCCACCTCGGGTATCGCCAACCAACGCCCTCCAAGAGGGCCTGACCCAACTGGCCACCGAGCTCCTCACCGACCTTCCCGGCTACTGATTTTCCGCGTAGTCGCTGATTGCCTCGGGGAATCGCTCAGGAAGTGCTCGTCGCACTCCCGCATTTGGCGGCGATCTTGGCCAGCAGCGTGTTGCCCTTGGCTTCCAACTTCTCGACGCGGGTGATCCGGTTGGAGATTCTCGTGGCCACCTTGGTGTGCCCGGCCGCGGTCGCCTTGGCCTCGCGGGCCTGCGCCTTGGGGAGCCAGGCCGTCGCCTTGGCCTCACGGGCTTGAATCCGCGTCGTCAGTGTCTCCGCCTTGGCACAGCGCGAGGCGTGCGTCGCCGGCGTGACGTTCGCCGGTCGTCGCCGGTGCGTGTCGCCGCGGTCGACGACGGTCGAGGCGCCGGCTGTGCCCGACAGTCCGATGACTCCGGCGGCGCCGAAAACCAGCGAACCCGACACCGCGGCCACTGCAATGAGTTTGCGCATCATGGTGTACTCCTCAACTCCCGTTGCTTTCGTAACTTCTCTTCGCAGAGCCCGATACGGAACTCGCTGACCATCACTCTGCGGGTCAAATGTGAGGAAGCTGTGAGGAGAATGTTCGGAGTGAAAGGGCTGTCCCCCCCCGGTGCACGGTACAGGCGAAAAAAAGCGCAAGGGCGAAAAAAGCACAAGTAAGCCAGCCGCAGGGCGGCTGGCCGGTTCAATAGTGGCTGGCGCAGAGTCAGTCACCGGGCTCGTAAAGGGCCGGCCGGCCACTCGTGTCCGGCCTCGCCTACGGCGTCCCTTGACTACCCCTCCTCACGCGCGGCGAGAAACGCAAAACAGCCCTTCACGCCGCCACCCTGCGGCGTACCCGGTGTTCAGTGGGTGCACGGAGGTGGCGGGAGAACCAAAAAGGTGCCGGCCTTCGACCTTCAAAAGTAGAAAGCTAGAGTTCTAGCGATCAACTTTCACACTGTCCGTCAGGGCGTGGATTATGAGACGGAGGCCTGTGCACCTGGCGATGCTGCACCTCAGGCGCGCTGTACCTCAGGGCCGCTGCGCCTCGGGGCGCAGCGTCGGGAAGGCGATCACTTCGCGGATGTTGGTGACATCGCCCAGCAACATGAGCAGACGGTCCACGCCGAGCCCGAAGCCGGATGTGGGGGGCAGGCCGTACTCGAGGGCACGGAGATACTCCTCGTCGACCTCGGCCACTTCCTCTTCGTCACCGGCGGCGTGTCGCGCGGCCTGTTCCGTGAAGCGCGCCCGTTGATCATCGGGATCGATGAGCTCGCTGAAACCGTTACCGAGCTCGCGTCCCGCCACCACCGGCTCGTAGCGCTCCACCAGATCGGGGCCGTCGCGATGGCGGCGGGCCAGCGGTGACACCTCGGCCGGGTAGTCGATGACGAAGACGGGGCCCCAGAGTTCCGCCTCGGTCGTCTTCTCGTAGATCTCCAGAAGGATCTTTCCCGGGCCCCAGTCGTCAGCCACCGCGAGGCCGACCTCGGTCGCCACCTGCACCAGCTCGTCGCGAGGACTGCGCACGCGTGAGCGAGTAACCGGTGGCCTCGGTGATCAACTCGGACAGCGTGGCGCGCCGCCACGGCGGCGTCAGGTCGAGCTCGCGCCCGCCGTAGGACAACACGGTCGTGCCCAGGAGGTCGAGTGCGATGCCGGCCACCAACTCCTCGAAGACGACCATGGTGTCGTTGTAGTCCGCGTAGGCCTGATAGAGCTCGAGTGTCGTGAACTCCGGATTGTGTCGGGGCGAGATGCCCTCGTTACGAAAGCTGCGGCCGATCTCGAACACCTTGTCGAAGCCCGCCGACGACAAGTCGCTTCAGGTACAGCTCCGGCGCCACCCGGAGATACAGGTCGATGTCCAACGTGTTGTGATGCGTGATGAAGGGCCGGGCCGTCGCCCCTCCGGCGATGGCGTGCAGGATGGGCGTCTCCACCTCGACGAAGCCCTGGGCCCACAGTCGTTGCCGCATCGCCTGCACCACGTCGCTGCGCAACGTCAGGAGCTGCCGCGTCCGCTCGTTGGCCCAGAGGTCGACCTCGCGCTGGCGGTACCTGGTCTCGACATCGGACACGCCGTGCCACTTGTCGCCGAAGTTACGGCGCGCCTGGGCCAGGAGCTCCCAGCCGCTCACCTTGACGGAGAGCTCACCCGCGCCTCGTGCGCACGACTTCACCCCGGGCGCCGATCCAGTCACCCAGGTTCAGACGGACGAACTCGTCGAACTGCGCCGTCACCGCGGCCAGCGCGAAGAGCTGGACCGAACCCGACGCATCGCGCAGCTCGCCGAACGCCAGCTTGCCCTGTGGCCGCAAGAGCATCAGACGCCCGGCGACGGCGACGGTCTCCCCCGACTCCTCGCCGTCCGCGAGGTGCGACCAGCCTTCGACGACCTCCGCCGCGGTGTGGGTCCGGGCGAAGCGGTACGGGATCTCGCTTCCGCCCCCGTCCCCGCTCACTTCTTTCCGTCCGACACGTTGCGCTCGTAGACGATGCGCAGTCCGTGCAGGGTCAGCCAGGGTTCCACGTGCTCAATGGTGTCCGAATGTGGCGCGATGAGCGAACTGAGGCCTCCGGTGGCGACGACGGTGGAAGGCCCGAGCTCTTGCATGAAACGCCGGGCCAGCCCGTCGACCTGGGCCGCGAACCCGTAGAGCGTGCCCGACTCGATCGACTCGACGGTCGAGCGTCCGATGACGTGTCGGGGCTCGACCATCTCCACCCGGCGCAGTGCAGCGGCATGCTGGTACAACGCCTCGAGGCTGATGGCCACGCCGGGTGTGATGGCACCACCGAGATATTCGCCGGCCGCGCTGATGGCCTCGACCGTCGTGGCGGTCCCCATGTCGATGACCACGCAGGGGCCGCCGTAGAGGTCGTAGGCCCCGACGGCGTTGGCCACCCGGTCGGCGCCGACCTCTTTGGGGTTGTCGTAGAGGATGGGCATGCCGCTTTTGGTCCCGGGCCCGAGCACGACGCAAGGCACCTGTTCGAACCAACGACTGGCCATCTGCCGCAGCTCGCCGGTGACGTGGGGCACCGAAGAACTGACGGCGATGCCGGTGACCGAGTTCGCAATGTCGAGCCCTTCCAGATCGAGGAGTTGCGTGAGCAGCACGGCGTGCTCGTCGGGCGTGCGCGTGGGCACGGTCGAGAGCCTCCAGTGATGCGTCAGCCCGCGGGGTGCGGTGGGATCGGTTTCGGTGCCGATCCCCACACCGACGCTCTCCTCGGGCTCCGACGCCGAGTCGTCTTCGGACAACGAGTACAGCCCGATCACCGTCTCGGTGTTCCCCACGTCGATTACCAACAGCACGGTCAGCTCCCCTCGGCGCGACGCCAGATGAGATCGAGTCCCAGATCGAGCACGGTGGCCGAGTGCGTCAGCGCACCGACCGATATCCGGTCCGGTCCGACCGCGGCATAGTCACCGATCGACTGCAGCGTCACCCCTCCCGAGACTTCGGTCAAAATCGGCCCGTTGGACTCGGCGTGCGCCACCTCGATCGCCCGGGCGACCGTCGCCGGGTCCATATTGTCGAGCAGGACGGCGTCGGCCCCGGCCCGCGCCGCCTCGACCACCTGCTCCACGGTGTCGCACTCGATCTGCACGAGCGCGGCCCGGCCACAACGCCCGCGCCCGGGCGACCGCTTCGGTGATGGTGACGCCGGCGAGGTGATTGTCCTTGACCAGCACGGCCTCGGAGAGGCTCGATCGGTGGTTGACGCCCCCGCCGGCTTGGACCGCCGCCTTCTCGAGGGCCCGCAGTCCCGGCGTGGTCTTCCGCGTATCGAGCACCTCCACCGCGGGATTGCGGGCGTGCGCCGCGGCGACGTACTGCGCGGTCAGGGTGGCGACACCCGAGAGTCGCCCGAGGAAGTTGAGGGCGGTGCGCTCCGCCGTCAGGATGGGCCGTAGCGGACCGGTGACCTCCATGATCGTCTGCCCTGGCGACCAGCACGCTGCCGTCACCGAGATACCAGATCAGGGCGAGCTGCGGGTCGAGCTGACGGAACGTCTCGGTGACACAGGCCCGTCCGGCCAGCACCCCGGCCTGGCGGGCCCGCAGGGCAACATGCGCCGTCGCGCCTTCGGGCACCAGCGCCGTGGTGATGTCGCCGTCGGCCAAGAGATCCTCGGCCAAGGCGCGCGCCACCGCGTCGGCGACGACCGGATCGGGACCCGGGTTGCCCTGCACAGACGTCTCGGCGCTCACGGTGCTGTGTCACCGGGGACGGGGGCACGACGGACGGGCGCACCATGCACCTGGCGCAGGCGCCACCGCGGCTTCGGTGTCGGGGTAGTCGCTGCGGGAGTGGGCACCCCGGCTTTCGGTGCGGGTGCCGGCCGACAGAAGGAGGGCATCGGCCAGTTGCAGGAGGTTGCCCAGCTCGCCGGCCGCCACCGAAGTCGTGCGGTCACCCAGGGCGGCGGCCACATCGGCCACGCCTTCGGCCGCCAGCTCCAGGGACTGCGCGCTCCGCACCACGCCGGCCCCGTCGGTCATGGTTCGCTGCAACGAGTCGCGCAATTTGGCCACGTCGGGCATCGTTCCCGCATCGGTCGTGGGCCACGAGCGGCGTCGCTCGGGCAACTCCACGCAGTCGATGCCGTCGAGAGGGACGGCACCGAGAACAGCCCGCAACGCCCCGCTGGGCTCGGGCCCGGAGTGATCGGATGCGATGCGCTCGGCCAGGCGGGCGCCGAACACCATCCCTTCGAGCAACGAGTTCGAGGCCAACCGGTTGGCTCCGTGCACACCGGTGCATGCCACTTCGCCCACAGCCCACAGGCCGGGCAACGCCGTCGCGCCCCAAAGATCGGTGACCACACCGCCCGACAGGTGATGTGCCGCCGGCGCGATCGGGAGCCAATCGATCTCGGGGTCGAGGCCGATCGACGACAGCGACGCCGCAATGTTCGGAAATCGCTGCGGGAACCGCTCCAGGCCGGTGGCGTCCAGCCACAGATGATCGGTGCCCTGGTCGGCCATGCGGGCGGCCATGGCCCGGCTCACCACATCGCGCGGAGCCAACTCGTCGACGAACCGGTCCCCTGCGTCATCGCGCAACAACGCACCGTGCCCGCGCAGCGCCTCGGAGAGGAGTGGTCGTGGCATGGCCGGATGGTGCAGTGCCGTCGGGTGGAACTGCACGAACTCGACGTCCGCCGTGGGCACACCGGCGCGCAAGGCCATCGCGACGCCGTCCCCGGTCGATTCGGGCGGGTTGGTAGTGACCGAGAAGAGCTGACCGGCCCCGCCGGTCGCCAGCACGACATGGTCGGCCCGGACCTCGACCACGGGACCCTGCGGCGGCAACGCCGTCACGCCCACGCAACGCCCGCCTTCGATGATGAGGTCGAGGGCGAACCAGCCCTCGAGCACCGCGCTCGCCGTGCGATAGGTGGCGTCGACCAGGGCGCGCTCCACCTCGGCGCCCGTGGCGGCTCCACCGGCGTGGACCACGCGTGGACGCGAATGGCCCCCTTCGCGGGCCAGGGCCAACAGCCCGGTGGCCTCCCGGTCGAACTCCACGCCGAGCGTGATGAGCTCGTGGACACGTCCCGGCCCTTCGTCGACGAGAATGCGGACAGCCTCCTCGTCGCACAGTCCCGCCCCGGCTGCCAGGGTGTCCGCAAGATGCAGATCGGTCGAGTCCTCGTCGCCCCCGAGCACGGCAGCTACGCCCCCCTGGGCCCAACGGGTCGCCGATTGGGAGAGCACGCCCTTGGTCAGGACGCCCAGCGAGGGCGACGACCCGCCGTGGGGCGCCGGTCCCGCCAGCCGGACAGCGGCCGAGAGTCCTGCAACACCGCTCCCCAGCACCAGGACCTTGAACGGTCCCGGCCGGACCGGAGTGCTCACGCCGGTTCGGTCAGGCTGAGCTCGGTATCGAGGAGGGCCGACGCCGCATCGATGACCCGATTCCTCCCGTCGACGTGCACAACCCGCGGGACGTACGTCGAAAGCTCTTCGCGTTCGTAGTCGCCATAGGTGATCAGAATGACCTTGTCACCCGGAGAGACCAGACGGGCGGCGGCGCCGTTGAGGCAGATCTGACCCCGCTCCCCCTCGATGGCATAGGTCTCGAAGCGGGCCCCGTTGTCGATGTCGAGGACGGCCACCTGCTCATACGGGAGGATGTCGGCCAGCGCCATCAACTCGGTGTCGATGCTGACTGAACCGACGTAGTGCAGGTTCGCCCCGGTCACCGTTGCCCTATGGATCTTCGACTTCATCATGCGGCGCCGCACCGGTCAAGCGATCCGTTCCAAGTGGCGTGCCGGCACGTTCCCCGCAGTGGGGACCTCGACCCCGGCACAGTTGTCGATGAGCCGGACCGGTCCCACCTCGGCCGCGATGAGCAATCGCATGGACGCCGGGTCCTCGATGACCTCGCGCGCCACAAGATCCTCCTGACCCACCGCCACCGCATAGTCCAGCCGCACCAGCGGCTCGCTCTCCACCACCCGGCGCATGGCCGCAGCGACGCTCGACGAGTACTCGACACCCTGTGCGAGCAGGGCCCGCCCTTCCGCCAGGGCCCGGGAGAGCACCACGGCGGCGCGGCGCTCCTCCGGCGACAGGCGGACGTTGCGACTCGAGAGGGCCAGGCCGTCGCGTTCGCGGACGATCGGGCAACCCACCACGTCGACCGGGAGCGACAAGTCGGCCGCCATCTGGCGCACCACGGCCAACTGCTGGAAGTCCTTCTCGCCGAAATAGGCCCGGCAGGGTCCGGCGATGGCGAAGAGCTTGGCCACGACCGTGGCGACGCCGTCGAAATGGCCCGGTCCGCGAGGCCCCTTCCCATCCCTCGCTGATGCCGACGACCGAAACCGTCGTGGCGACGGGCGTGGGCCAGTGCGGGTACATCTCACGCACCGAGGGAGCGAACACCACGTCGACGCCCGCCTCGGCGCAGACGTCCCTGTCCCGATCCAGGGTGCGGGGATAGTGCGCGATGTCCTCGGGATCACCGAACTGGAGGGGGTTGACGAAAATGCTGACGGCGACCACGTCGTTCTCGGCCCGCGCCCTGGTCATGAGGGAGACATGCCCTGCATGCAGTGCGCCCATCGTCGGGACCAGCCCGACGGTGCGACCGGTGGCCCGGGCCTGCTGGAGCAGTTCGCGGCATTCGGACACGGTCTCGACGACCCGCATGACTCAGACCACCGCCGGAACGACGGCAGGGGCGGGGATGGGGTCGACGCCACGCCGGGACGGTGGACAGCGCCGCTGGCGGCCAGCTGGGTCGCCAGGGCGGCGCCCGCCTGATAGCCGGCCCGCTCCCGGGCCGGGAGTGCATCAAGATGCCGGCTCAACGTGTCCCAGTCGCCGCGCATCGCCGGCCCGGTCAACGCCTGCCGCGGCCCGAGCGCCGCCACGTCGTCGACGGCGGCTCTGGTCAGAGGCAAGAAGGCGTCGAGGTCGAGGCCGGCCGCAGCAGCCACCCGCTCGACCTGGCCGAGGAGGGCGACAACGTGGTTGGCGGCGATGCAGGCGGCAGCGTGGTAGGTGGCCCGATCGGCGTCGTCCACCTCGACCGCCCGCCCACCCAGCGAGAGCGCGATCTGGCGGGCCACCGGCTCGCCGCTCACGGCGAAGGTCACGCCCGAGGCCAACCGGGTGGCCCCGACGATGGCGTTGGGGAGCGGGACCAGCGGATGGAGGGCGCCCCGGCGGGGATGCGGCGCCAGCGCCTCGAGCCCGAGGGAGCCCGAGAGATGCAGGACGGTCGTCCCCGGGTGCGGGGCGACCGAGGCGGCGACCCCGGCCACGACATCGTCGGGCGTGGCGATGACCAGGACGTCGACACCCGAGGCCGCGTCCGTCGGGTCATCATGACGACCGAGGAATCCGACGACATCCCAACCGAGCATCGAAAGCGCTGCAGCCAGAGACGTTCCGGCCCGCCCAGGGCCGATGATACGGATGGATTGCACGAAACCCCCTTCGGCGTTCCAGCCCCTCCCGGGTGCCGTTCGCCTACAGACGATCGAAACAACTGACGCCTACAGATTACCCACGCGGGCGACCTTTCCACCAGAGGCAATTAGTCCGGTCGGCCGGAACGAGCTCCGGCGCCAGGTCGGCGAGCGGCTGGAGGACGAAACGGCGCTCCCACATACGGGGATGGGGGACGACGAGGTCGGCCTCGTCCACCGTCAGATCATCGACGAGGAGGACATCGGCATCGAGCGTGCGGGGGCCCCAACGCACCGTGCGCACCCGGTGGGCCGCCTCCTCCAAGGCCTGGCAGCGGCGCAGGAGCTCCCGGGGGCTGTCCGCCGTCTCCAACTCGACAACGACGTTGAGGAAGGCCCCCTGGTCCTCGGGCCCGCCGACCGGCTCGGTCTCATAGAGCGGCGAGACGGCGACGACATCGCCCGCCGGCTTCCAGACCTGCCACCCCTTGGCGCAGCGATGGCCTCCCGATCGCCGAGGTTGGACCCGAGCCCGATGAAGGCCCGGTGCCGCGCTACTGCCGTCATACGGACGGCATCCAGCGCTTCATGAACTGGTCGAACATCGGGAACGTGAAGGCGAGCTCGTTGAAGCGCGGGGAGAAGCAGATTGCCTTCTTCATCAGGGAATCTCGCACCGGAGCGACCTGGGTGGTCTTCTTGTGGAGGAGCATCGCCACGTCGGCGGACCGCACGACGCCCGGGCCGAGTTCGGCCATGGCCCGCAGGTAATGGCGCTCCGGATCGGTGGTCTTCGCCGCCCGGAACTGAAAGAACCCCTGGTCGAGCTCCGCCACCGCCAAGGGGATGCTGCGCTCGACGTCAGCCGGGCGGATCACGTCCGAGCCCTCCTCGGCCAGGTCCCACGCCTGCCGGGCGAACTCCTGAATGAAATACGGGTATCCCTGCGTCACCTCGAAGAGCCGTGCTCACGGCGGCGCCCTTCCAGCTCACGCCCTCGGATGCGGCCGGAGCCAACAGGGCGGTACTGCACTCGTCGGGCGCCAACGCCCCGATGGGGCGGACCCGGAACATCCGCTCGGCGTGGCCCCTGGCCTCCTCGCTGACCGCAGCCAGCGAGGGGAGGCCGGCGCCGGCCACCGCAAAGGGAAGGCCCGTCTCGTTCGTGCGGTGCAGCCCGAGCAGCAGCGCATCGAGCCCGGCCGACGGGAGCTGGTGCATTTCGTCGATCGTGAGGAAGATGCCCGCCTCGTGAGCCCGGGCCGCCCCGCCCACCTCCCCGAAGAGACCTGCGAGGTCGCTCCCCAGATCCCCCGAGTCGGCGACGCCCTGCACGACCTCCGCATCGCTCTGGAGGGACGCGGCCACCGGGTGGGCCAGGGTGAACGCCTTGAGGACCCCCAGCGCCCGCCGGTTCACCCCCTTGGTCTTCTTCTTCCCTCCCAGTTTGAGCAGGGCCTTGCGCAGGGCGACGGCCAGTTGCAGCGGGAGCTGGCTCACCGTCGTGCACCTCGATGTGCTCGTGGACGAAGCCCCGCTTGACCGCCACCCGGCCGAACTCGTGCAAGAGCACCGTTTTGCCCACGCCCCGCAGTCCGGTGACCAGTTGGCTCTTGGCGGCGCGGCCCACGAGCATTCTCTGCAGGGCCACATCCATGTCACCGAGTTCGCGTGGACCGCCCGGCCAACTCGAATGGTCTCGCACCGGCTCCGGGGTTGTAGGGGTTCAGTACCTGGTCCATCGGGGAAATCTATATCTGCGTTAGCGCCGTATAGCGGATGCCCTATACGGCTGACGGCCCCGCCCGGCAGACGTCACCTTTGAGCTGCCCGCGATGCTGGCGCGCCGCCCCGTAGGCTAGGGACGGGAGCGCAGGACCCGCACCCCGGTGGACGCCACATCGAGGGCCAGGGGGGGCGCAGCTTGCGCACCGTGACCTCGACCGCCGTGAGCCGGGAATCGCTGATCAACAGGGCGTCGGCGAGCCGACCGGCCAACGCCTCGAGGAGCCGGTACGACCGCTGGCTCACCACGTCGGCCGCCACCTGCGCCAGCGCGCCGTAATCGACCGTGTCGGCCAGGGCATCGCTCTGTTGGGCCGGCCGCCATGTCGACCCAGGCCACGATGTCGAGGGAGAAGGGTTGGGCCCGTTCCCGCTCCTCGGGCAGCACGCCGTGCACGCCCACCACCCGCAGGTCCCGGATTTCGATCCGGTCCCCCGCGGTCCCCCGCTCGCTCATGCCTCGGCTGGACGCCGCGGGGGACCCTCCAGCGTGGCCAGGAGCTCGCGCCCCGGCTCCCCCATGGCGTGCCCGCAGACGTGCTCGACCAGGGCCACCGCCTGCGGCTGGCTGTGCAGGCGCTTGGACCACACCAGGTAGCCCGCCACGACCCCCATCACCCGGTCGCCCAGTTCGTCCTGGTGCACCAGCAGGCGAAGCCCGGCGGCCAACGAGGCATCGATGTCCAGGAAGCACTCGGTCAGGACCGGCCGGGGATCGCCCACCTTGGGCAGGGGGTAGTGGGCCCAGGCGAGACCCTCGTCGTCGTAGGCGGCAAGGTTGTGCGGGGAGGGAAGGAGGGAGATCACGCGCCCGAAGCCCTGGTTGCGGAGCCAGATGATCTCCTCCCGGCGCCGGACCTTGCGGTGATTGGGCGCATAACCCCCGGGTCGCTCGCTGATGGCCAGGTGGTCCTTCATGACCCACGTGAAGTTCCGCGGCGGGATGCCGGCTGCCCACTTTCCCTTCATGCTGCTGGACCATACAGCCGGGCAGCCTGCACCGTGACCGAAACGTCGTGCACCCTGCACCATGGAGACCCCCGCCACGAGCGCCAATGCGGCCGTGGCCAGCGAACCTTCCATCCGGTCCTCGCACGCCGGCCGGTTCGTCGCTCCCCGGGGCTGCCAGCACGCCGAGGAAGCGCTTGCGACTGGTGCCCACCATGACCCCCGCGCACCCGGTGGCCTCGGCCGACCGCACCAGCTGGGGCAGGTGATGGAGGAGCGAGAGGTTGTGCGCCATCGTCTTCCCGAAGCCGATCCCGGGATCGACCCAGACCTCCTCGGACGCCGGCCTTCAAGGCCGTGCGCGCCCGCTCCAGCACGTAGCCGAAGACCTCGTGCACGACGTCGTCGTAGTGCGGTGCCACCTGCATGGTGGCCGGGGATCCCTGCATGTGGACGGCCACCCATGCCGCGTTCGCCGAGGCGGCCACTTCGAAAAGGGACGAGGAGACGTCGTTGACCAGGCTGGCGCCCGCCTCCAGCGCCGCCGCGGCCACGTCGGGCTTCAGCGTGTCGATGGAGACCCGTACCTGGCCCGCCAAGCCCTCGATCACGGGGATCACCCGGGCCAATTCGACCTCCTCGGGGACCGGTTCGGCTCCCGGCCGGGTCGACTCGCCACCCACGTCGATGATGTCGGCCCCTTGGGCCACCATGTCCAGCCCGTGGGCGATGGCGGCGTCCGCCTGGAGGATAGAGCCCCCCGTCGGAGAAGGAGTCCGGCGTCACATTGAGGATGCCCATGACGAGAGGCCGATCCGGGCGGGGTGCGGGCACGCCCGTCAGCGTAGGCCACCGCACCGGGGAACCGACCCGCCTAGGACTTTGTGGGCCGGACCTGCGGCTACGACGGGTGTGCAGTAGTGGATCGCCACCGGGAGGACCACGCCGGTGTCGGCGGCGTTGGCCGGCGTGGGGACCTTGAGGCAGTGCGCGACCACCCACGCGACCCGCGGGTCGTCGCTGGCGGCCGCCGTGATGACCAGGTGGAAATCCCCGGCGGCCACCTCTGAGGCCAGGCGCCGCACCGACGGTTCCGGGGCTGCGTCCCGCTGTACCCACCGATGGGCAGCACCTCCTGCCCCGTGGCATAGATGAAGGGTGCCGCCAGGACCGAGGTCTGCGTGGCGATGAGATCGGGCGCGCCGGCCTGCGCCTGCTCGAGGGTGGGCAACGAGGAGATCGTCTGCAGGGGGCGCCGAAGAAGGCCCTGGTGAATTGGGTTTCCGCCGCGGATTGGAAAGGGGTGTCGAACGGTCCCAGATGTTGGCGACCACCGACTCCGACGCCACCGCGGGGACCAGGACCGCCGTCAAGCCGACGCCCACCACGGCCATCGGCCACCACCCGCAGACTGCGGGGACCGCGCACGAGCAGGTGGCCACGAGCGCCACCACGACGGCGATGCCCAGCACCAGCACCGTCGGCCGCAACCAGGCCGGAAGCCCGGTGCCGGTGCCAGGAAGCAGCCAGACCGCATAGCCAGCCGTGACCAGGACCATCCCGACGAGCGCCACCCGGGTGGACCGCTCATGACGTCTCTCCCAGGCCAACGCGGCGGCGATCCCGAAGAGCCCGGCCACGGGGGGCGCCAGGGCGGCGAGGTAGTACGAGTTGATGGTGGCGCTGACGGTGAACGCCACCCCGAAGACGATCAGCCACGTTCCCCAGAGCACGATCCCCGCCCGCACCGGATCGGTGCGGGGCTGCCGCCGCCGCACGACCAACCCGGCCACGACGACCAGCAGGGACGCCGGGAGGAGCCAGCCGCGCGTCCCGGCCGTAGGCACCGGTCAGCAATCGGTTCCACGTGGTCTGGGCTCGGGCCGGGCGAGGAACGGAATGTCGAGGGTCCGGCCCATCTCCACATTCGGCGAGGGCTGACCGACCCGGCCGAAGCCGTTGTAGTCGAACACCTGGGCGAAGACGGAGTTGTGCTGGCTCCCGTCGACGTACGGGCGCTGCGAGGCCGGGCGTGAGGGTCACGAAGAGCATCCAGCTGAACGAGACCGCGCCGGCAATGACCACCATCGCGAGCACCCGGAGCACCCGGGCTCCGCAGCGCTCCGGCGGACGCGATCAGAAGCACCACGGCCAGCGCCGGCAGCACCAACCATGCCTCGACCATTTTGGCCTGGAACGCCAAGCCCACCCATACGCCGGCCATGGCCGACGCTGCGCCAGCGTCCGTCTGCAGAGCGGCCACGGTGGAGTCGGCGGCCAGCACCAGCAGCAGGACCAGCAGGGTGTCGGAGATGTTGCCCCGGTCCAGGGTGACCACCGCCGGGGAAAAGGCCAGGACGCCGGCCGCGAGCAGGCCGGCGGCGGGACCGGCCAGGCGACGGACGGCGCGGAAGAGAACAAGGACGGTCAGCGAGCCCTCGAGGACCTGGGGCAGCGCGATGGCCCACGTGTGGACGCCGAAGATCCGAACCGAGAGTGCCTGGACCCAGAAGGCGCCGGGCAACTTGTCGATGGAGACGGTCCCCGCCGGATCGAAGGCCGCATAGAGGAAGTCGTGCCAGCTCATCGACATGCTGCGCACGGCTGCGGCGTAGTAGATCTCGATGCTCGAGCCCATCCGCCAGCCGTAGGCCAGCCCGGACACGACGGTGAGAACGAGCAACGCCGGCCGGGCCCACGGTGGTTGATCCTCCGGCGAGCGCCAGAAGAAAAGGGCACGTCGCCACGGGGATGTGGCCGCGCTAGGTCCGGGTGCGGACTGCGGTGCGGGCTGCGGGTGCAGGCTGCGGGTGCGGGTGCGGGCTCCGGCGTCGGTGCCGGGTGCGGGTGCGAGCGCGGTACATCAGTCGCCGGCTCCCCGCTCACGTCACGCCACCGGGAGGGTCGTCGTCGATTTCGGCCAGCCGTTCGAGGAGCCCGCTGGCCAGCACGCAGCAGTTCACACTCGGTGGCAGTGAGGTGATGGCGCATCGATCTCGGCCAGCCAGGCGTCGCGGGGGCCCATGTCGAGCCGGAGCGCCTCGAGCCCCTTCTCCGTAAGGGCCAACAACGAGCGCCGCCCGTCGTCGGGGATCACGCTTCCGGGTGATCAGTTGCCTGCTCTCGAGGCTGGCGAAGGCCCGGGTCAGCGACTGCGGCTGCACCCGCCCGGCCACGGCCAGCTGCCCGCCGTCATGGGCCCGCGGCGATGGAGAAACGACAAGAGCGACAGGTGGAGCAGGGATTCCCCCGACGCCGGCCGCTCCATGCGGAGCCGACGCTGAGGCCATTGACACCTTGGCGCACCGCAGTGGCCGTCCGCAACAGCTCCTGGTCGGGCATATATTAGTACGCTAACACGTACTACTTATCGGTCCAATAGTCGCACCATGGCCTATTCCTGGAACCAAATCGCGTCGAAATAGTACGACAGCACTTAGGGAATGAACGCCCGCGCGAAGGCGGTCGGTAGCCATGACCGGGGATCCGTCGGCGTCAGTGGCCGCGGATGAACTGCATGGCTTCGGCCCGGGTCGCCACGTCGGAGCGGAAGAGGCCGCGCACCGACGAGGTGACCGTCACCGTCCCGGGCTTCTTCACGCCCCGCATCGACATGCACAGGTGCTCCGCCTCGATCACGACGAGGACGCCCGCGAGGCGCCAGCACCTTGTCGATGGCGTCGGCGATCTCGGTGGTCATCCGCTCTTGGACCTGCAGGCGACGGGCATAGCCGTCGACCAACCGGGCCAACTTCGAAAGACCGGTGATGCGGCCGTCCTCGGCCGGGATGTACGCCACATGCGCCTTACCCAGGAACGGCACCAGGTGGTGCTCGCACAGCGAGGCGAACGGGATGTCACGCACCATGACCATTTCGTCGTGCTCGGCCGCAAAGGTGACCTCGAGATGCCGCGCCGGGTCGTCGTGCAGCCCCGAGAACAACTCCTCGTACATGTTGGCCACCCGGCGAGGGGTGTTGAGCAGGCCGTCGCGATCGACGTCCTCACCGATGGCACTCAGTATCTCGGCCACCGCCGCTTCCACGCGTTTTACGTCTACCGCCACCGGATCCTCCTCATGGGCTCGTTTTCACGTCGCCTCATCGTCTGATCCGACGTAGAGGTGGACCCCTGGCAGATTACGGTAACGCTCCGCCACATCGAGCCCGTAACCGACCACGAACGACGCCGGGAATGTGGAAGCCGACGTAGCGCAGGTCCAATTCCACCCGCTGCTCGCCGTCCTTGACCAGGAGCGCGCACACTTCGACGCTCTTCGGGGCGAGCGGGCATGGAGATAGTGGCGGAGGTAATTGAGCGTCAGCCCGCTGTCGATGATGTCCTCGACCACCAGCACATGCCGGCCTTCGAGTTCGCAGTCGAGGTCCTTGACGATGCGGACCACACCGGACGTACGGGTCGCGCTCCCGTAGGACGAGACGGCCATGAAATCGACGTCGACCGGCAGGGCGATGGCGCGGCAGAGATCGCTCATGAAGAGCATGGCGCCCTTCAGGACCGCTACCAGCAACGGCGGGTCGTCGGCGTAGTCCTCGGTGATCTGCGCGCCCAGCTCGGCCACCCGGGCCGCAAGGCGGAACTGATCGACGAGCACAGGACCCACCTCCGGCGCGGCCCAGCTGCGGGACCGCGTCACCGGCCTCATCGGGGATCACCGGGGTGACACTATCCGAGCGCGACCTCTCGACCGAAAGCCGGCCGGCGCTGCGCCTCACCCTTCGGCCGCCAGATATTTCCGTGGCCACTGCGAGGCCGCCGGCCACGGCCATCACGCGCTCTACCTCAGCCAGTGACGGTGGGTAGGCCCGCCGCCGGCGCTGTCGCCGCCCGTTTCCTGGAGCCATTGCCGCAGGGCTCTCCGGGCCAACGGGACGGGCAATGCGGCGATTGCCTTGGCATCTTGCGGGTCGGGTGCCGCCTGGCGCGCCAGGGCGTTGAGCAGCGAGACCTCATCGCGCAGGACGCCGGCCTGGCGGGCCAACAGAGGCACGGGATCCCTCCCCGCGACGTCGGCACAGAGCGGCAGCAACTCGTGGCGCACCCGGTTACGCAGGAAGGCCGCGTCGTCGTTGCTGGCGATCGTGGACCGGCGTCAGCCCTATCGCCGCGCAGACCGCGTGCGTCTCATGGCGCCGTAGCCCCAGCAGTGGATGCCGGTACCCCGGCTCCATGCCGGCCAACCCGTCGGCGCCCGAACCCCTCAAAAGGTTGAGGAGGATCGTCTCAGCTTGATCGTCCATGGTGTGACCCGTCGCCACCGCCTCGGGCAAGACCGCGAATCGGGCGGCTCGGGCCCGCGCCTCGAGATTCGGCCCGGCGGCGACCGACACCTTCTCCGCGACGAATTTCGCCCCGACGAGTGCCGCCGCGTTCTCCACGACCGCCGCTTCGGCCGCGGATTCCTGGCGCAGTCCATGGTCCACGTGGATCGCGGTGACCGTGCAGCCGGCGGCGACGGCCAGGATCAGAAGCGCCAGAGAGTCGGGCCCGCCCGAGACGGCGCAGCTGCAGGACCGAGCCCGCTGGGGGAAAATCACATCGGGGAGGAGATCGACGACCACGGGAGGCCAGCCGCCGGTCGGAGCGCTCACGCCAGCGCGCCACCTGCCCGAGCCACCCATTCGTTCGGACTGCGGATTTCGGCGAGCGTGGGCAGCCACTCGGGGCCGCGCCAGACCCGGCTCAACAACTCGGGTCCGCCGGCCGCCTCCACCGACTCGACGAACACCTCGCCTTCGGCGTACTGGCGCATTTTCGCCTCGAGTCCCAGAAGGCGCGACATGAGCTTGGTGAAGCCGCGGGTGTTGGTCCGGCGTTCGTGGAGCACCTTGCTGAAGGCGGCCGCGCCCGGCACCTCTGCCGCGCCGGCACGGTCCATGGTGACGTCGCCGTGGCCTTCGAGCAGGCTCATCATTCCCGAGATCTTCGACAGTGCCAGTTGCTGCTCGGGGGTGGCCAAGACCCCGATGACCCCGGACTCCTCCAGCGGATTGCGACCGGCCCGCACTTCGACGTAGATCCGCCGGATCGTTTCTGCCAGACCGGAAGGGTCGGTCTGCAGAGGCTCCAAAAGCTCTCCCACCAGGCCGACGAAGTGATCGCGCAACCAGGGAACCGCCGTGAACTGCATCCGGTGGGTGACCTCGTGCAGAGCCAGCCAGAGCCGGAACTGGCTCGGGACGAATTCGTACCGCTCCTCCATCGCCACCACGTTGGGCCCGACGTAATAGACCAGATCCTGGTCTTCGGGATTCTCGTCACGGATGAGGAGGTCGTACTGACCCAGGACCCGGGTGGACATGTAGGCCAACATCAGACCGAGTTGGGTGCCGCTCATGACCCGACCGGCGGCCAGCGCGGCATGCCCGGTCTTCTTGCCCGCTCGGTTCTCCTGAATGTTGGCTAACGCCGGTCCGACCAATCGCTCCATGGAGCGGACGTTGGCGGCCGCCCACTCCGGCCGATCGGTCACCTTGGCCCGCGCCAGCCCATGGGACGAGTGCAGGCCGGTGGCCTCACTGACCAGGAGCTCGGCCCGGGCGGTCAGCTCATCGAACTGCGACTGGAGGTCGGCCGAACGGTAGGTCGCCGGGGCGGGCTTGAGAATGAGGGCGCCGGTCGCCACCCGCTGCGCCAGGTCCCAATCGACCATGCCCGGAGGTGCAGCAGCCTCGTCGCCCTTCACGAGTGCCTCAGTCCCCGCCGTCGTGCTGGCGACTTTCTTCGTCGATGGCGGCGGCGATCCGCAGAATGAGGCTCTCGGGAACGTGATCCCGGCAATGGTTGGCGATGACCAACCGCAGTTCCGCCTCGAACTCGGCCGCACCCCCGCAGGGTGCGCAATAAGTCAGGTGCTCCGCGATCAGCACCCGCCGTTCCTCCGTCAATTCACCATCGAGGAAATGGTAGAGCTGGTGGACCGCGTCGTCGCAGTTCATCGTCTTGCCGAAGAGGGCGCTGGCTCCTCCGCCCACGTTCGCATCCTCAGTCATTCGCGCACCTCCTCATTCGATCGAACCACCCGACGTGCTTCCCACGAGGCCGCGCGCGGCCGCTGTATCGTGCAACGTCTTCTGGAGCGCCCTTCTTCCCCTGTGGATCCGGCTCATGACCGTTCCGATGGGCACATCGGTGATCTCGGAGATCTCCTTGTAGCTGAATCCCTCCACATCGGCCAACAGAACCGCCATGCGGAAAGCCTCTGGCAATTCCTCCAAAGCCGTCTTGACCACGTCGTCGGTGAAGGTATCGAGCGCCTCGTCCTCGGCACTGCGCCCGGCCCGAATACCTCCCGGACCGGACATGCGCTTGTAGAGGTAGAGGTCCTCGACATCCTCCACATCGGTCACTTCGGGTCGCCGTTTGGCTGCCCGATAGCTGTTGATATAGGTGTTGGTGAGGATCCGGTAGAGCCAGGCCCGCAAGTTGGTGCCCTCCTGAAACGAGGCATAGGCGCGGTAGGCCTTGAGATAGGTCTCCTGGACCAGGTCCTCGGCATCGGCGGCGTTGCGCGTCATGCGGAGGGCCGCGCTGTAGAGGCCCGGCATGTGCTCCATCGCAACTTCGGTGAACCGGGCCTGATCAGCCATCGTCCCACCCTACCCACCCGGGGGTTCGCTGTCCGACCCCCTCCCTCCGGACGGAGGCCCTCTCCGCTACGGCTCGGTCGGCTCGCTGTCCTCGAGGATCAATTGGGCCCAATTCTGGAGAAGATTGAACGGGCGTGATCTGCTCCCTGGCCCCCGAGACGACTTCCACGTTCTGTGCGTCCAAGGTGGCGGCCAGCGCCGCCATCTTCATGCCGACCTGGCCCAGGGCGATGGTCAGGAGGGTCCAGGACTTCGCATCCGGCTTCGCCCCCAAGGCGGCCCGCAGCTCCTGCTGCAGCAACTCGGGACTGTCGAGCCCGGCCGTGACGATGGCTATCGCCTGAAGTTGCGCTTCACGGCCCTCGGGGGTCTCCGGGCTGTAGTGGACGAAAGCCATGCAGCATCGTAAGCGGGCCGGAACGATGAGTCACACGTGGGCGGCCACGGTTTTCGCGTATTTGTGCGCGCGGTATCCGCCACATTGTCACACCCGGTCACTACGGTCGTGTCCATGAGCCGGCCCCGGGTCTACGACGAACCACGAGTGGCGACGGCCATCCGGCTTCCCACGTCTCTCCACGAGGAATTGCAGACAGTCGCCTCCGAACGGGACGTGTCCGTCAACTTCCTGGTGACCCGCGCCGTCTCCACGTTCTTGGCCCAGCTCCCGCCGGCGGGAGGGATACATGGTGACACCCCGCCCAGGAGCCCCAAAGGAAAGAAGCGCCGCCGTGACGCGTTGAACCCCTGCCGGGACCCGGGAGCGGACGTATCCGCCGGACCACGACCACTGCCCGGTTCGGGTCGTCACGGCGCGAGAGCCACGACGCCACCGATTTCTACGACCGGTTCGTCGCCCCCGAGCTCTCCGATGACTCGACGGTCGTGTCCCCGAAGAAGGAGGGACGTCATCTACAAGCAGGACGCCCGCGACATGGGCACAGGTGGAGTCGAATTCCGTGGCCCTCGTGGTCACCTCCCCGCCCTACTTCGCCGGCAAGGAGTACGAGCAGACGCTCGGCAGAACGGCGTCCCGGGCACGTATTTCGAATACCTCGATCTCCTGCACGGTGTCTTCGAGGAGTGCAAGCGGGTGCTCGAACCCGGTGGGCGCATCGCGGTCAACGTCGCCAATCTGGGTCGGCGACCGTACCGGTCGTTGGCCGGCGACGTCACTGAGATCCTTCAAGACCTGGGCCTGCTCTTGCGGGGCGAGGTCATCTGGTGGAAGGGCCGGGCCGCCGGGGGTTCGTGTGCCTGGGGGACGTTCCAGCGACCGAGCAATCCCGTCTTGCGGGACGTGACCGAACGGATCGTCATCGCCAGCAAGGGCCGATTCGACCGGGCCCTCAAGCCGGGCCAACGCCTCGCCGCCGGACTGCCTTCGACGGGAACCATCTCCCGCGACGAGTTCCTCGAGGCCACGACGGACCTGTGGGAGATTGCGCCGGAGAGCGCCACCCGGGTCGGGCACCCCGCCCCGTATCCGATCGAGCTCCCCAAGCGTCTCATCGAGCTCTACACCTACGAGAGCGATGCTGTTCTTGATCCGTTCATGGGCTCAGGTACGACGGCCGTCGCCGCCCTGCGCACCAACCGGCACTACATCGGCTTCGAAACCGACCGGTCCTACGTCACCCGGGCCACGGACCCGGATTGCACGTCGAGAAGGCGAACGCTCGCAGCAGCCGCCGGATCCCGCCACCCCGTTCCGGGTCCAGCTGTCCGCCGATCGGAGCATCGTCGCAGGAACGGATCTGCCGGCACTCGCCGTACGTGAGGGGCGGCAGGCCAAGGACTTCGCACAGATTCTCCTCGAGAGCTGCCGACTTCACCAACATCCGGTCTGACGTGAAGTTCCCGCGCCTCGGAATAGAACTCGCGTTTCTGGCCACCGACCAGTACCGGCGAGGAGTGGGCCTTCGACGTCTCCGGTGCGTTCTCGGCGAGCCAAACGGGCCTTCGTCGAGCGGACACGCTTGTGGAAGACGCTGGGCAAAGCAGCAGTCCTGCGCCAAGGTGGTCAGGACCTCCCTCTTGTGCTCCTGACGACGCACGCGCCCATAGCGGGCAGCGCCGGCCGGGCTGCCCTCGATGCGCTCCGAGGACCCGGCGGCTCCGTCTTCGACCTCATCGAGTTCCTCAAGCTTCACCGACGCCGAGCGGCTGTGCACTTACGCGCGAGAGGGCCGACCGCGCAACACACCACCAGCGTCGGATAAGGCGAAGAGGATCGAAGCCGGCCCGTTCACCACGGCGCACGTCACCCGCGCCCCGTTCGCCTGCGGAGGGACGGTCTGCGACGGGCCGGTCTGCGTAATGGTCACGCTGCCGGTCGTGCCTCCATTCGCCTCCGTCGCCGTGATCGTGCACGAACCCGGCGTCGTCGATGCCGTATACGTGCTGGTGACCTGACCCTAGGCATTTGTGCTCCCGGCGCTGAAGCAATCCCGCATGATCCGGCAACGCTCGGGGACGTCAGCTCAGGGTCACCGGATCGTTGTAGGCCACCCCAGAACCAGTCGTCACGCACTGTCAGAGCGGAAGTACTAGACCGTTGAGCCGGCACAGCTCGAGTGGATACGCCGCCACCACGGCTACTGACGGCGGTGGCGGTGCAAAGTAACCGAACGCATCGACGAGGACATTCGACGTCATCCGCACTGCTACTAAAGATCTTCGGTAGCCGATCCATTCAGAGGCGCCGCATAAACGTCTGGGATATCCGAATCCGCCGTGAAGTTCATATCGCTCGTCACTGGTGGAGGAGTGACTCCTTTGCCGGATAGATCGTCACAATGCCAGCGGCCCGCCAGCGACATCACCGTGACATTGCTGACCAACGCCACAGCCTTTGCAGGTATGCTGTTGCTCAGGAAATTGAAGCTTTGGCTCGAGTCAGGCCGAGATTGCCGTACCGTTAGCTCCAACACGTGTGTCAGTAAACCGCGTCGGCGCTAAGGGCGTGAATGCACTTCCCAGCTGCCCGGCGGATCCTGTGTAGTAGCCATCCAAATCCACATCGACTCGAACGGAACCAGTGGGGTTGTACACCTCAATCTGACCGTTGGCCCCGACGGGAACGATGACTCGATTGGAGACAACCTGCCCGGTCGCGAAGTTCACGTTTGAGACCGACGGCGGAGCTCGGGGGACCCGAATCCGGAGCTGGGAACACAGTCAAATCTCCGGAACCTGTCGAACCCGCCACTGTCACGTTGGCCACAATGGCGGACACCTGATCCGGAACCCCACCGACACCCGCAACCGTTACCGGCGTGGATGTTCCCGGGCCCACAGTGGCGCCTGCGTCCAGGTTCCCCAGGACTCTGTAAGGGATCCAACGGGTTGTAGAGGCCGGTCGATGCAGGAGAGGTCGTGTAGTAGCCCTCAACATCCACCGTGACATTCACGCTGCCGGCAGCGTTGAAGATGGTCACGCCACCTTGGTTCCCCAAAGGAACGGTCACCAGATTCGCCAGCTGTCTCATTGGCCGTGAAACTGAGATTCGACACCACCGGCCGCGTCGTGCCTTCCGGAAACACTGTGAGGTAGCTCACCGCCGTTGGCCCGACAACCGTCACATTCAGGACCGCAGCCGAGACACCATCGGACGGCACCCCTCCGGTTCCCGCTACCTGGACATCGAGTGCGCCAGCGGCTCCGAGAGTCTCGCCAGCAGTTGGGATATGCCGACCCCGAACGCGTGTCGCTAATGCGTATGGGATTCAAGGGCACGTAGGTCCCCGCCGTCGTCGAAATGACGTGAGGCGCCGACTGCGCTGCCCCAAATCCCGGCCCGACCAGTGACAGTGGCACGAGGAGCAACGCCACGAGAGCGGCCCCCAACCCGTACCTCAGGGTACGGGCATGGACGCGCGGAACTGCTGGTCTCTGACTCACACTGCACCCACGTTTCTCTTGGACTGCGGTCGTCGGAGGTTGGATGTCCCCTTCAGGGAACGGGCGACCCCCGCACGGTTTGTAACTGGTTCCTCAGTTCTTCCGCCTGGTCCAAGGATCCTCAGTGCCGGTAATCCGCCATGAGCTCAGTAGACGCAGGCACTGTACACGGACTGCGATGCTTATCCGAAATGATTCCGGCTACCATTTGCAGCATGCATCCGACCGCGCTCGCTCACCTGGTCGCCAGAGTTGCATATGCAGGGTGAGTGAAGCGCCAACCCGGCCATCGCGCATCACGCGCCAAGGTCAAGCCGTCCTGGGCATCGTGGACAGTTCAGAGAACTTCCGGAGTGCGCAAGATATCCACGCAGAACTGCGCGCGGCTGGTGAAGCTGTCGGCCTGACTACCGTATACCGTCACCTGGCACTTCTTACCGACGACGGTCAGCTCGATGCCCTCCAGACCGCAGATGGCGAGCTGGTCTACCGGCGTTGCCGCAGCAGCCACCATCACCACCACGTCGTGTGCCGCCAATGCGGGAGAGGCACCGAGGTCGAGCTACCTGATCTCGAAGAGTGGGCGGAGTCGACGGCGCACGCATTGGGGTACACCAAGATCACTCATACGGTCGAGATCTTCGGCCTATGTTCAACGTGCACTAAACGCACTGAGAACAAGAACCTCTAAGCCCATGCCGACAATCGGCTGGTTGAGATGCGTGCCGCCCTCGGAGCCATGGAAGGTGGCGTCACCGAAGCTGAAGATGCCGCCGTCGGAGGCGACGAGCCAGTAGCCCTGACCGTCGGGCGTCGATGCCATGCCGACAATCGGCTGGTTGAGATGCGTGCCGCCCTCGGAGCCGTGGAAGGTGGCGTCACCGAAGCTGAAGATGCCGCCGTCGGAGGCGACGAGCCAGTAGCCCTGACCGTCGGGCGTCGATGCCATGCCGACAATCGGCTGGTTGAGATGCGTGCCGCCCTCGGAGCCGTGGAAGGTGGCGTCACCGAAGCTGAAGATGCCGCCGTCGGAGGCGACGAGCCAGTAGCCCTGACCGTCGGGCGTCGATGCCATGCCGACGATGGGCTGGTTCAGATGCGTGCCGCCCTCGGAGCCGATGGAAGGTGGCGTCACCGAAGCTGAAGATGCCGCCGTCGGAGGCGACGAGCCAGTAGCCCTGACCGTCGGGCGTCGATGCCATGCCGACAATCGGCTGGTTGAGATGCGTGCCGCCCTCGGAGCCGTGGAAGGTGGCGTCACCGAAGCTGAAGATGCCGCCGTCGGAGGCGACGAGCCAGTAGCCCTGACCGTCGGGCGTCGATGCCATGCCGACGATGGGCTTGTTGAGATGCGTGCCGCCCTCGGAGCCGAAGAAGGTGGCGTCACCGAAGCTGAAGATGCCGCCGTCGGAGGCGACGAGCCAGTAGCCGGTCGTAGGAGCTGGAGTGACGAATGACGTTGCAAATACGGTGCCGGTGAGTTGAGCTGAGTCGGGCTGCTGCTGGCGTTCAGTACAACGGACGCACACGGCGGAGGGCCGGCAGTCACGGTTGCGGCTGGTGTAACCGCCTGCCAGGCCCCAACCCCGCTGTTTGCGGCGCTGTTGAACCACTCCAAACCGTTGCCCCCACCCAGATTGCAGTCTGTGATCATCACGGATGAGAACAAGTTCCCGGTCGACAGTGCCACGTCGAAGTATTCCCCGGTCGAAGTAAACGTTGGAGTTGCTACGGGGTCAGATCCATATTGCGCCACGGTCAGCGCGCCTACACCAGCACCGCTCGCCGTGGTGCCGGAATTGATGGCTGTGGCCGTTCCTCCAGAAGTATCGGACGTCCCACTCGCCGAACTCGTCGCACCTGCCGGTGCTGCTGGAGGCGTAGGCGAAGAGGTGAGCGCGATGGTTGTCGAACCAGTAATCGCGTTGCCGCCGATGGTCCCAGTGATGATGGAAGTACCGGTCGTCGCGGGCGAGGTGAACGTGGCTGTGTAGGTGCCGTCGTTGTTATTGATGACAGTGCCGATCGTGCCGACAGTGGGATGCAGAGTGACGACTCCGCCCGATGCAGTTAGGTCATTGCCATTGGCATCCTTCGCCTGGACCGTGATGGTCGACTGTGCGGATCCATTTGCAACGAGCGTCGCAGGGCTGGCCGAGATGGTTGTCGTTGCCGCACTCACCGGTCCTGGGGTGAGCGCGATGGTGGGGGAGTCGTGGTTATCGCGTTGCCGCCGATGGTGCCGGTGATCGTCGCCGTACCGGTCGTTGTGGGTGAGGTGAACGTGGCCGAATAGGTGCCATTGGTGTTGTCGGTGACCGTGCCGATCGTACCGACCGTGGCGTGAAGGGTGACCGCACCGCCCGATGCAGTGAGGTCATTGTGATTCGCGTCCTTAGCCTGAACCGTGATGGTTGATGTGGTGATCCCGTTGGCGACGAGCGTCGTCGGGCTAGCCGAGATGGTTGTCGTTGCTGTGCTCGCGGTCCCAGGGTCGAGCGCGACTGTGGTCGATGGTGTTGAGGTAATCGTGTTGCCGCCGATGGTGCCGGTGATCGTCGCCGTACCGGTCGTCGTGGGCGAAGTGAAGATAGCCGAGTACGTGCCGTTGTTGTTATCGGTAACGGTGCCAATAGTGCCAACCGTGGCGTGAAGTGTGACGGCTCCGCCACTCCCGGTCAGGTTGTTGTGATTGGCGTCCTTCGCCTGGACCGTGATGGTCGAGGTAGTGATCCCGTTGGCGACGAGCGTCGTCGGGCTGGCCGAGATAGTTGTCGTCGTGGCGCTCACAGGTCCAGCAGTCAGTACGACTGTGGTCGTTGGGGTCGTCGTTATCGCGTTGCCGCCGATGGTACCAGTGATGGTGGAAGTACCCGTCGTCGTGGGTGAAGTGAACGTCGCGGTGTAGGTGCCGTTGTTGTTGTCAGTGACGGTGCCGATCGTGCCGACCGAGGCGTGGAGTGTGACGGCCCCGCCCGACGCAGTGAGGCCGTTGCCATTCGCGTCCTTCGCCTGGACCGTGATGGTCGATGGTAGTGATCCCGTTGGCGATGAGCGTCGTCGGGCTAGCCGAAATGGTTGTCGTTGCGGCACTCGCAGGTCCAGCGGTAATCGAATAAGTCGGAGTACTTGCAAGTTCGTGTCTGGTCCGATGAAGTGTAACACGCCAATGGAGTATGTCCCCGCCAAAGGTTGGGTTCGTTGCTGTATTGCCTACGCCCGCCACTACTGCTACCGCGCCTCGAGGTCGCCAACAATGACCGGCGATGTGATGGTCACGTTTGCGGTCCCAACCTGAGTCGGCGTGACACTGACGGGAACGGTCATTCACCGTGTAGTCCGACGCAACGAGAGGAAACACCGTGCCGGCGGGCCGATCAGGGTGATGGGTGCTGGTAGTGCTCAGCGCCCCTGTTGCACTGGTTGTGAATCCCACTGTGTAAGTGGCGGGCGCTCCTGCGGTCGCCGGGTTCGGGGAAGCCGTCACGGTCGTGACGGAGGAAGCTGAGGCTGCGGGCGCCAAGACCACGAATGAGGCGCCGAGGGCAAGAACGGCGCCCAGTGCGATTCGCTGAACCCAATGGATACGCATAGTGAGGTCTCCTTCTCGGGAAGGACCTCAGGTTCAGAGTCCCAAACACAACAACGGCGGTGATGTCCGGCGCTGTTTTTGCCCTTGCTGGGAAATCCTCAAACAAGAACACGTCACATGAGGGTTGCGATGCCGCAGCCAGGGGTCACCGTGACCGTGAGCCCCCGGATCGGTAGCGTGTACACAGTGGAGACCAGCCAGACCGTGCGCTTTCTCGAGTGGCCCGAAGCGGCCACGCTGGGCGTCGCGCGTGGCGCGTCACGACGAGACACGGCGGGGTTTCCGAAGGTGTCCATGAATCGCTGAATTTGGGACTGCACGTGGGCGACGATCCCGAGCGCGTCATCGAAAACCGGCGACGTGCGGCCAATGCCTTCGGGGTCGACTTGGGGAGCGTGGTTTTCGCCGAACAGGTGCACGGCGCCTCGGCGACCGTCGTAGGCCACGCCGAGCGCGGCCGGGGCACGTTGCGGATGGACGATGCCGTCACCTCCACGGACATCCTGGTCACGACCGCTCTCGATACGACGTTGGCCATTCTTGTCGCCGACTGCGTTCCCGATGGCCCTGCTCGACCCCGAGGCGCGTGTGCTGGCCGCCATCCACGCCGGATGGCGAGGGACGGCGTCCCAGGCCGAGCCGCCGGGCACTCGAGGCAATGGCGCGCTGGGGGCCGAGCCCGAGCGGGTCGTCGCATTCATCGGCCCTGGTGTGCACCCGGCCCGCTACGAGGTGGACGAAGTCGTCCTCGAGTCCCTCCGCGAGGCAGTTGCCCCGGATGACCTGTCGGCCGAAGTGGCTCGGCCGGCCGGGGGCGGGCGGTGGCGGGTCGACCTGATGGCGGCGAATCATCAGCAACTGGTGCTGGCCGGGGTCGCTCCCGCCCACATTTTCGACTGCGGCGTCACGACCGCGGACGACGACTACTTCAGTGATCGAGCGGCACGCCCATGCGGGAGGTTTGCCCTGCTCGCACGCCTCACGGAGCCCACCGTCGGCCTGATGACCCCGTAGTAACCACTCGGCCCGTAGCATGAGGGCGCCCCATGCCACCTGCCCCTCAAAGAGCCGAGCGATTCTATTACGACGGCTACACGATCGACCCCACCCGGGGTGAGGTGCACTGCACCTACTCGACCGGCGGCTACTCGTTCACCGAGCGCTACGTATTCGGCCCGGAAGGCAACTGGGGCGATCCTGCCGTCGAGGCCGCCGTACGCATCCTTTTTCTCATGGCCGGCGTTTCGTACTACAAGACCAGGGCGGCCCGGGTCATCGATCTGGGTCCCACGGCGACGACGCAGGACGAACGCTCCTTCCTGGCGCAGTACTTCGCGCACGGCCTTGGTGAGTTCGCCTATCGCAACGACCTTGACCTGGCCGAGCTGTCATGGGTCGGGCTGGAGGAGACCGATCCGTCGCCGCACGCGTACGTCCCGGACGCAACTGACCCGGTGCGTCCTCTGATCCCCTTCGGCGGCGGCATCGACTCCATCGTGACCGTCAGCGCATTGCGGGAGGGATCCTTCGACGCCGCTCTCTGCGTCGTCCACCCCCCGCACGAACGGTTCGCCGCCATCGAAGACGCGGCGGCTCTGACCGGGCTGCCCGTCATCCGCATCGCCCGCGAGATCGATCCCAAGGTGCGGCTCTCCGAAAGGATGGGCTTCTTCAACGGCCACGTGCCCATCACCGCAGTCATTACGGCGGCCTCCCTCGTCGCGGCGGTGCTCGATCGACCGCGATGCCGTGGTGCTGTCGAACGAATGGTCCGCATCGGCACCCACGCTTCTGCATGAGGGGCGCCCGGTCAATCACCAGTGGTCCAAAGGCGCCGAGTTCGAAGAGGGATTCGCCCACATGGTGGCGTAACGCACTGGGCCCCGAGCTCTCGGTCTTCTCCTATCTGCGGAGCCGAAGCGAGCTGTGGGTGGCGCAGCAGTTCGCCCAGCTCAAGGAATTCCACGGCGTCTTCCGGAGCTGCAATCGGGCCTTCCACCAGAACGCAGCCGAGCGCCTCGGCCAGTGGTGTGGCACCTGCGACAAGTGTTGCTTCATCGATCTGATCCTGGCCCCCTTCATGGAAGCGGCCGACCTGAGGAGCATCTTCGGCGGTCGGGAACCTTTGGAAAATGCGCAACTCGAAGACCGCTTCGTGACGTTGCTGGGGCTCGCACCCGACGTGCGGCCATTCGAGTGTGTCGGCGACGTGGGCGAATGCCGTGCTGCGGTCCGTCTGGCGGCGGCCAGATCAGACCGCCAGGGGAATTCCCTGCTCCAGTCCTTGTACGCGGCCACTCGACGCCGCGCCGGGCCCGGTCTCTCCCGAAGCAACCGAGCTTCTTTTCGCCCATCGGATCCCATCGCATCCCCGATCGCTATGCCCCCCCGGATCTCCTGGTCCGCGCTCACTAGCGCGTCCGTCGGCCTGTGGGGCCTGGGAGTCGAAGGAAGAGCCAGTCTCCGCCGCCTCGAGTCGATGGGCCTGGTCCCGGTCCTGGTCGACGACAAACCGGCAGCGGCCACGCTCGGCGACCTCGAGATTCTGGCCACCGATCGAGGGCGGCCTCCAGGCGTTGTTGGCCTGCGACGTCGTCATCAAGAGCCCCGGCATCAGTCGGTACCGTCCCGAGGTCGCACAACTCGAGGGTGCGGGCATCCCGGTGCGGAGTGGGCTCGGGCTCTGGCTGGAGGACGTCCCCCTCGAACGAGTGACGTGCATCACCGGCACCAAGGGCAAGAGCACCACCACGGCCATCGCCGGTCACCTCCTCAGCCGGCTCGGCTACGACGCCAAAGTGGGCGGCAACATCGGGCAGCCGCCCTGGGAGCCCTCGTCGGCGAGCGAGCCCGACTACTGGGTCATTGAGACATCGAGCTATCAGGTGCCCGATCTGACCAACGCTCCGCCCGTTGTCGCCGTCACCTCGCTCTCACCGGACCACCTCGACTGGCACGGGTCGGTCGAGCGCTACTACGCCGACAAGCTGTCTCTCTGCACGAAGCCCGGCGTCCGGACTGCGATCGCCGAGGGATCGAGTGCGACGTTGCGCGCGCAGGCAGCGCCCTAGGTCCCCACGTGCAATGGGTGGACGCCGACGACCCGGCATTCGGCGGTCCGTGGGTCGGTGCCCTCGGCCTGCCGGGCGAGCACAACATTCGCAATGCAGCGATGGCACGCGCCGTTCTGCGGTCCTTGGGCGTCGTCGAGGCCGAGGACGAGGCCCGTATGGAGGCGGCAGCCGCAGGGTTCCGAGGATTGCCCAGCCGGTGCCATTCGGTCGGCCACGTCGGGCTGGTGGAGTTCGTCGACGACGGCCTATCCACCAACGTGCTGCCGGCCCAGGCGGCCCTCGAGGCCTACGGCGATCGCCCGGTGGCCCTGTTGGTCGGCGGGCACGAACGCGGGCTGGACTACGCCCCCCTGGGCCAGGCCGTAGCGCGGCGCACCGTTCCTACGCTGGTGGTCACCATGCCCGCCAACGGGCCGCGCATCGGGAGCGCCATCCGCGAGGTCGTGGGCGATGAGGTCGAGGTGATCGATGCCGCCGGGCTCGAAGAAGCTGTGGCGATCGCATGGGCCTGGGCCCAAAGCGCCGAAGGCGGGAACGGGAACGGGGCCGTCGTGCTGCTGTCGCCGGCGGCACCCAGCTTCGGCGCCTACACCGACTACCGCGAGCGGTCGCGTGCCTTCGCCGAGGCTGCCGCGTAGATGACGGACCCCTGACCTGAGCGGTTGCGCTGCTCTTCAGCAGGTGGCGCCGGCGGGAGCGAGGGCCTCGCGCTCGCTGAGGAAGTCCCACCAGGCCTCGGCCGCAACCTGCGCCGCCGCCCGTACGACAGAGGGGTCCGCCCCGAGCGCTGCCAGTGCGTCGATCGACCAGTCGGCGTGCGCCACTTCCTGGGACGTGTGCACGTCCCAGAACCGGGTGCCCTGCGCATCCATGCCGTAGTGGCGGCGGAGCCCTGCCGCCTTGGAGGCGGCGATATCGGCCGCCTGCACTTCGTAGGCCGCCACCATGGCGAGGGCGGCCACGGGGTCGGCCGTTGATGCGTGGCGCACCGCAGCCAGGAGGGCCGAGGTGGCAGGCGTCGCCGCGACATCGGATGCGGCACCGGCGGCCTGGGCAAACGACTCGAACAGCACGGCATGGGGGGCGGGCACGCCGAGCTCATCGGCCAGGTTCGACTCGACCAGCGTGCGGGCCTCGCCTTCGGGGAGGCTTCCGCGATGTCGTGCAACGTGGTCGGGAGCGCGCGCTCAATGAGCCGGTACTGCTCGGCATAGGCCGCCAATTCGCCTTCGACCAGCGTCCCGGCCTCCCAGCGTCGGTAGAAGGGATGGGTCAGGAGTTGGCGTCCGGCCAGTGCATCAGCCAGGGCCTCACGGATCCGCGCAGTGTGCATGGACGCACAATACCTCTGCCGATACTGCCACCCCGATACGGCCCATTTAGAATCGCCTGTCTCTCGACAAGCGGAGGTCAGGCGCTGCGCAAGGTGGTCGCCTACGAATTGCTGTCGCTCGACGGGGTGGCAGAGAAGCCGTTCCAATTCTTCGCCGAATTCGACGAAGTGATGAGGGAAAATCTCGGCGCGCGTCGATCGCCGCACAAGATTCCGTCCTCCTCGGCTGCCGTACCTATGATGAGTGGGCGGAGTGCACGCCCCCCAGCGACATCGAGCCATTCGCCAGCTTCATCAACGGCGTGGAGAAGTTCGTGGTCACCTCGACCGTTCCTGAAGTTACCTGGACGAATACCACGACTATCAATGGTGACCTTGCTGATATTGTCGCCGGGCTGAAGGAGCGGCCTGGCGGCGACATCGGAGTTCACGGCAGTATCGCACTGACACGATTTCTGTTCGCTGCCGAGTTGGTCGACGAACTGCGTCTTGTCGTCGCTCCGGCGCTGCAAGGGCAAGGCCGGAGGCTCTTCGACGGTGGGGATCCGAAGCAGCTGGAATTAGTGCGAAGCGCCACTTCGCCATCGGGATCCCTTCTCCTCGACTACCGAACGACACTCTGAGGACGAGCTTCACCGCCGCTGCACTGGAGCCTGAGAGGAGATTCGAACTCCTGACCTGCGCATTACGAGTGCGCTGCTCTACCGACTGAGCTACCCAGGCAAATGATCTGAACTGGACACGATAGTGGAGTCCACCCGGACAAAGATGCCGACGGAGATCGACGCGATCACTCAATGCTGCCCGGTCCCCTCAACGTTGGGGTGGCCGATCCCGCATCGCTGGTATCGGCGCTGACGCTCGAGGATTCGATGGTCATTGCACTCCTTCGGGTTCCTGGACGTTCCGGCAACCGGGGGAGCCGAACACGATCTCGGTCAGCGAACCATGGGCCACGGCCTGCGCGTAACGCCCCCACCTCGCAATGTCGCCCGGATGAGCACGACCTCCGGATGACCTGACAAAATCGGCCGGCGACGGAAACGGGCACAATCATGCCCATGCTCAGCCTCCTGTGCTTCATCGTGGGAGGTCTGTTCGGGTGGTTGGTATCCCGCGGGGCGGCAGGATCGAGGCGGCCTGGCCCGTCGTCCTCCGGACACAGATCCTGCTGACCTCAGCCCCGCTCTCCCTCGTGGCGGCCTGGCGCCTGACGACCCTCGGGGAAGTGGTCGGCCCGCTCCTGCTCGCCGGGGCCCTGTGGATTCTTTTGGTCTCGACGATGGTGACGCGGGGAGGGCGCAGCACGGGTGAGGCGATGCTCGAGTCGTGGGCCGTCGGTCCGAACAGCGGATTCTGGGTGGTGCCGGTCGCTACCGCCTTTGCCGGATCGGCCGGGGCCATGATCGCCGTGTTGGCCAACTCGGCCAACGTGGCGCAGAACGCCGTGTGCGTTCATTTCATGCGCCGCGATGCGCCCATACGCCAGCGCCGCTCCACCACGTGGGTCGACCAGTCCCCGATACTGGCGCTGGCCATCGGACTCCTGCTGCACCTCGAGGGCCCCGCGCCCGCCTCGACCAAGGAGGTCCTGACGCTGGCTGGCCCACTCCTGGCCTTCTCGGGTGCCGCCCTCTTTGCCGGATCCGTCGTCCATCCCCACAACCTGTCGGTTCCGACCCCGAGTCATGCCGTCCGTCGGTGGGCCTGGCTCACCGCAGTCCGCGTGGGCTACTTCCTGCTCATTGTCGTCTGCACGTCCTCCACGCCCCTGGCCATCGTCGCCGCACTCAGCGCGTTGAGCGCTCCCTCGTTCACCCCGATCCAGCAGGCCGTGCTCTACGGGTTCCGGTCCGGCGTGGTCAATGTGGCGGTCCGCTGGGGCTGGGTTATGGTCCCGTTCGGGCTCGGTCTGGCCGCCCTCATCCGCTGGGGCTGACAGGACCCCGGGAGGCATCGGCTGTGCGATCCGGCTGATATCATTGTGTGATGACATCAGTTGATGACATCACTCAATGACGAGTACGCGAGAGAAGACGCAGTGGAACGGTTGGCCTGCAGACCAGCCCGGAGCGCGAAGAGCGACAGGCACGCCGGCTCCTCGTACCCGACCCTGTTGGCCGCCGGTGCGCTGATGGCCGTCGTCTCCAGCCTGGGCGCTCCCCTCATCCCCACGCTTGTCGCGAACCGACCACGTGTCGCTGAGCACGGGGGAATGGATGCTCACGATCACCCTGTTGACCGGCGCACTCGTGACCCCGGTCATGGGCCGGCTCGCCGACGGGCCCCGGCAGCGCGATGTCATCCTTTTCGCCCTCATCTGCGTCGTCGCTGGCTGCATGGTGGCGGCGGTTTCGGACAACTTCACCGAACTGCTCATCGGGCGGGGCCTGCAGGGGGTGGGTCTGGGCATCCTTCCCGTCGCCATGGCCATCGCCCGCCGGCACCTGCCCGCAGACAAGAGCCCGCAGGACGATCGCCACCCTGTCGGTCACGACCGCCATCGGCGTCGGTCTCGGGTATCCGATCACCGGACTGATCGCACAGGCCTGGGACTTTCGTGCCGCCTACTGGTTCGGGGCGATCGCCGTCGGCTGCGCGCTCGTCCTCGCCGCCGTGGTCCTGCCGCGCCGCTCCGACGTTCCCTCCCGCCGTCTGGACACCGTCGGTGCGGCGATCCTCAGCCTGATCGTCGTCGGTCTCTCGGTGGTGCTGAGTGAAGGCGGGGGGTGGGGGTGGACGTCCGCCCGGTCCCTGGGGATCATGGCTGCGTCCCTCGTCCTGCTCGGCGATATGGATCCCCTACGAACTGAGGTTCGCCGATCCGCTGGTCGATCTGCGCCAGGTCCGGCACCGCTCCGTGCTCACCGCCGATGTGTCCGGATTCTTCATCAGCGTCGCCATGTACATCCTCCTTCCCACCCTGGTGGTCTTCGTCCAGATCCCCGTCGCCCGGGGCTACGGCTTCGGGGCTTCCATCGTGGTCTCGGGCCTGGTCCTCGTCCCGCTTTCACTGTGCAGCTTCCTGGCCAGCCAGACTCCTGGTGCGTCTACGAGCGGAGGTTCGGACCTAGGAGCATGATCCCGCTCGGATCGCTGCTCTTCGCTGTCGTCGGCCGGCTTCTTCGCCCTGGAGCACCGGGCGCTCTGGGAGGCCTTCGTGACGTCCGGCCTCACCGGACTGGCGGTCGGCTTCACCACCGGCGCCATGCCGGGGTTCATCGTGCGGGCGGTCGCCGGCAGCGAGACCGGGAGCGCCACGGGCTTCTACCAGGTCGTCCGGAGCATCGGACTGACACTCGGGAGTGCGGTGAGTGCGGCCGTCCTGATGGCACACACCCCCCGGGGGCAGGCCCTCCCGAACGTCAGCGGCTTCCAGGACACGCTCTTGATCGCAGCCGGAATCTGCGTCGCCACCGCCGTCCTCAGCTTCGTCCTTCCGGGTCGGATGGTCGACACGGTCCCGGTCCGCAGCGCCCGTCAAGAACGAAGAGCTCGAAGAGACCATGAAGGAAGAGGCTGAGCTGGCCGGCGCCGGTCTGGTGCTTGGCCGAGGCCCAGCACGCCCCCGGGTCAGAGGAGAAGGTGCACATGAGTATTTCGCACGAAGCAGCCGTCGCCGACGACGTCCCGAAGGCGGTCCGGTCCCGCGACGCCGCAGCCAGTAAGGAGTCCCTTCTCCAAGCGGCACAGGAGCTGTTCGGTCAGAAGGGGATTCGAACGAACGACGACCCGTGACATCGGCGAGCGGGCCGGCGTCGATGCGGCCCTCATCGCTCGCTACTTCGGCAGCAAGGCCGACCTCTACTTCGCCGCGGTGGCGGCTGAGGATGCGCGGCGAACAGCAACAGCGGGAGCTTCGAAGGCTGGAACAGATGGCGGACGCCGTCGTGTCCAAGGCCGACGACCACGGGCCGGGCCCGATCATGCAGGCCCTCATCCGGCTCGATGCCTCCGATGACATCCGCGGCGCGGCACTCCAACGCGTCAGGCGCCGTCTCGTCGACCCACTCGTCGTCGACATGACGGCGCGCGGAATCGATCGGCCCGAACTTGCGCGCCGACGTGGCCGTGGCGGCCATGCTGGGCATCAGCCTCTCCCGGTCACTCGGGTGGTTCGAAGAGGTGCGGGCGGTACCGAAGGACGAATTGGTCGCCCTCATCACCGAGGCCCTCCAAGAAGTCATCGCCGACCAGCGCCCGGGGGAGTGACATCCCTGTCCTGAGGGGACTCAGTTAACTATGCGGGCCGGAACGCCCATGACCTTCTTGTCGGCAGGCACGTCTTTCGTCACGACAGAACCTGCGCCGACAGTCGCCCCCCGACCAATGGACACGCCGGGAAGGATGACAGCTGCCGCACCGATCACCGCGTGGTCGGAGATCTCAGGTCCGACCACATGCTCCGCGTACCCCTCTTGTCCCATGGCGTTGTCGTTCACCGTGCTGACGTTGATCGAGATGAACACGTCTTTCCCAACGCGCATGTTTCCGGTCAGGTGGGTGCCGTCCATCACTTTGGTTCGGTCGCCAACCACGCAGTGATAGTTCAATGTCACACACCGGCTGATGATGCAGCGTTCGCCGATGCGGCACTCTTCTCGAATCGATGCCGAATCACCGATGAGCGTGTTTGCACCGATCTCCACGTCGTAATAGATGACTGCGTTCGGCCCCACGACTGCGCCGTCCCCGATGTGGATCCGGCGGGCGAAGGCAGGTGTGCGACTCGTGGCCCCGGCACCCTTGGGCTCCTTGCCGACAAAGGCGCCAGGGAAGACCTCGACGTCGCTCCCGAGGTGTACCCCTGCTTCGATCACTGCGAAGGGGTGCACGATCGATCCGGGTCCAATCGTCGCGTCACTGCTCACGGATGCCAGGTGACTTACTTGGGCATCGGCGAAGGACACCTCCGCATCCTAGGGATCTTCGTTTGATGCCTTGTGGATGCAAGAATCGTGGTCGATCCGGCGCGGGCGACATCACGGTTCCCGACCGGGGCCGCAGATCGGTACCATGTCGCCCGTGGCGATACCTTCCTGGCTGGCCGAGCCGAGCAGCCTGGGGAGGAGGTTGCGCTCCGTGCGGGCGGACATACGGGACACCAGACTGGCGTCCGAGGCACTGTCGGAGTCGGCCGCGGCGGCGAACGCGGAGGTGCGATCGCTGATCGGTGCAGTGGCTGCGAGTCGAGACCAGCTGGCGTCGGCACAAGCTGAGTTGGCGGCCGTACGGGCGGAGGTGGCGGCCGTACGGGCGGAGCTGGCCCAAGTCGGCCAGGCGGCCGCGGCGAACCATGAACGGAACCTCCTGGCGCTCAGGATGGTGCGCGACGACGACGTCACCGCCCGGGCTACGTTGTGGGACCTCCGTGCACAGAATGAATACGACGCAGCGTTCGAGGAAGCGGAGCCGCTGGTCAGCATTCTGATCCCGACGTATCTGAATTGGCCGCTGCTCCGCGACCGATCGCTCCCGTCGGTGCTGGCCCAGTCCTACGAGCACTGGGAGGCGATCGTCGTCGGCGATGCCGCTCCTGACGAGACCCGGCGCGTCGTCGAGTCGTTCGGTGACGAACGCATCCGATTCGTGAATCTGCCCTACCGTGGCCCGTATCCCGAAGACAAGTATGAGGCATGGTTGGTCAGCGGGACCCCTCCGTTCAACACCGCGCTGGCACTGGCCAAAGGCACATGGATCGGAGCGAATGCCGACGACGATGCACTCCGACCGAATTATGTGGAATCCCTTCTGGCGCACGCCCGGGAACACCGGGCCGAAGTGGCATACGGCACCATCCACCAGCGTGAGCCGAAGGGGCCTGGAAGGTACTTGGGAGTGTTCCCTCCCAAACACAGCAATTGGGGCATTCAGGCCTCGTTGTTCCACGGCGGGCTCCGGTTCCTGCCGATGCAGCTGAACGACTGGGTGTTCGGAGTTCCCAACGACACGTCGCTCCTCGAGCGAATGCTACGCATCGGCGTGCGTTTCTCAATGTTGGAGGAAACGGTCGTCGACTACTTTCCTTCTCAGCTCTGGTCGACGCCCGAAGCGCGCCTGTCACCCCGCGACCTCTTCTGATCGCACGAAGGAAAGGCCCGACATTCCTCTCTCCGACTGTCGTGTGATCAAACTTCCTGTCGTCGAGGACGAACGCGGCAATCTCACCGCCATCGAATCGAAGCGGCAGGTCGACTTCGATATCCAGCGGGTTTACTACCTCTACGACGTCCCGGGGGGTGCTGAGCGGGGTGGCCATGCCCATCGCACGCTGCGGCAGTTGATCATCGCTGTGTCCGGGAGCTTCGACGTGGTCCTCGACGACGGTCATGAGCGGACCAGCATCCATCTGAACCGGGCCAATTTGGGACTGTACCTGGCCCCGATGATCTGGCGGGAAATCGAGAACTTCTCCGGGGGATCGGTGTGTCTTGTCCTGGCGTCGGCGCCCTATGACGAGTCGGACTACATGCGCGACTACGAGAACTTCCGATCGGCGGCCCTCGAGGCCGAAGGGCAGTGAGCGTTCCCTTTCTGGACCTCCGCCAGGCACACGCCGAGTTGCGTGGCGAACTCCGCTCCGCCTTCGATCGGGTCATGCAGTCGGGCCAATACGTCCTCGGCGAGGAGCTTGAACTCTTCGAGCACGAGTTCGCCCGGTTCAGCGGGACGCGTCATGCGATCGGCGTCGGCAACGGGCTCGATGCCCTGACCATCGCGTTGCGGTCGATCGGGGTCGGAGCAGGGGACGAGGTCATCGTTCCGGTCCACACCTTCATCGCAACCTGGCTGGCCGTAACCCAGTGCGGCGCCGAAATCGTCCCGGTCGATGTTGATCCCGACCTCCTTCTCATCGATCTCGACCAAGCTGCTACAGCAGTCACCCCCCGGACCGCAGCGATCGTGCCGGTGCACCTGTACGGCCACCCAGTCGACCTGGCTCCCCTTTCTACAAACCGACGCTTCGCTGGCATACCCGTGGTCGGTGACGCGGCCCAGGCGCACGGGGCGGCAGTTGACGGTCGGCCCGTGGGCGCCTTGAGCACCGCAGCGGCTTTTTCCTTCTATCCGTCGAAGAACCTCGGCGCTGTCGGTGATGGGGGGGCCATCACCACGGATGACGATGCGCTCGCCGACCGCGCCCGCTCGCTGCGCAATTACGGTTCTCGAACCAAATACGATTTTCAGGAGCGGGGCGTTAATTCCCGATTGGACCCTCTGCAGGCCGCGTTCCTCCGGGCCAAGCTGGCCGTGCTCCCCGAGTGGAACCGCCGCCGGGAACTGGTCGCAGAGCGCTATCTAGAGATGCTGGCCGACGTGCCCGACCTCACATTGCCGGTGTCCCCGTCGCCGGGACTCGACCACGCCTGGCACAACTTCTGCGTGCGCCATCCCAAACGCGACGAGTTGCGTGAGCATCTGGCTAGCCGGGAAATCCACACGGCGATCCATTATCCCGTTCCGCCCCACAGAACGAGAGCCTTCGCCTCACTGGGCCTGAGTGCCGGAGCGTTCCCGATCTCCGAGTCGGCAGCAGAGACTGTGCTCAGTCTCCCCATCGGTCCACACTTGGACGAAGAGTCGGTTGCGGTGGTCGTTGATGCCGTGCGAGCGTTCCCTCGCTGATCCATCAGGCTCGAGCAGAGGGGCAGTCCACGGACACAGTGGTCGGGCTCTTGAGCGCCGATATCGACCGAGAGGTGCGACGGGACCAGCACCTGGTCCACTAGGGTTCCCGGACGTTCCGGTTTCCGTGGAGGTAGGTCCTTGGGTCTCACCGTTTGCACAATCGTGGCCAGGAATTATCTGGCCCAGGCGCGCGTTCTCGCCCACTCCTTCAGGTCGATCCACCCCGACGGACGGATGGTGGTCCTGGTTTTCGACGACCTACACGGGGAGGTGGATGCGGAGTCCGAGCCCTTCGAGGTCTACCGCCTCGAGGACCTCGGGATGGACGTTGCAGAGTTCCACCGAATGGCGATGATCTACGACGTAACGGAGTTCGCCACCGCGGTCAAGCCGTGGCTCCTGGAAGCGATCCTGGACTCTGGGGCGTCGCATGTCCTCTATCTCGACCCGGATATCCAGGTGTACGCCTCCCTCGATCGACTCGCCGAACTTGCCGTCGAACACGGAATCGTCTTGATCCCTCACACCAACGCCCCCTACCCGCGTGACGGAACGACGATCGAGGAGAGCGCAATCCTGTTCGCGGGGATATACAACTTGGGATTTATCGGGGTTGGTCAGGGGTCGCGGCCGTTCCTCGCTTTTTGGAAGGAGCGGCTCCTGCGGGAATGCATCAACAACCCGCATGAGGCGCGATTCGTCGATCAACGCTGGGTGGACTTCGTACCCGGAATGTTCGACCACGCCATGGTCCGCGACCCTCAGTACAACGTCGCATATTGGAATCTTCATTCGCGGTCGTTTCGGTGGACGGGTGAGCACTACGAGGTCGACGGACACCCGCTCGCCTTCTTCCATTTCAGCGGGTACTCCCCCGAGGCTCCGCACCGGTTGAGTAAGCACCAGGGTCCAAAACCACGAATACTCTTTAGCGAAAATCCCGACCTCGGGCGCATCTGCGATGCATACGCAGTGGCGCTGATCGAACACGGGTACATCACCCACCGGGAGACGAAGTACGGGTTCGATCACATGGCCGATGGCACCCCTATCGACTACTTCACCCGCTACCTCTACCGTCGGTGGGTCGACGACACTGACAAGCGAAGAGCACCTGCGCCTCCCGATCCCTTCGATCGGGCGGGGGCGGCCGAATTGATCGCTCTGCTCAACGGGGCCCCCAAGGTGGAAGGGGATCCCGGAAATTTGACGCTCTACTTGGGCACCGTCTACGCGTTGCGCAAGGATATTCACGATTTCTTCCCAGATCCGCAGTACACCGGCCGTCCGGCGTACATGCAATGGGCGCTCGTAGAGTCCGAGTTGGACCGGATGCCCCGCGTTTTCGTCGCAGTGCCGCCCGGCACGGGCGAGCGGTCGGAAGTTCCGCCGACCCGGAGCGCGAGCATTCCGGTGTTGTCGGAAGCCCAACAAGCGGGCATCACTGTTGCGGGGTACTTCAACGCCGAGTTGGGGGTCGGAGAAGGCGGTCGGCTGACGGCTCGGGTCGTCGAGGCGACAGGGATCGACTTCACGACGTTCACGACGACAGCGTGGAACAGTCGCCGACAGCATCCGTTCGAGATAGAAAAAGAACCCAACCGCAACTTCGACACGAACATCGTCGCGGTGAACGCCGATCAGTTCCCCGACTTCGTACGGGACATGGGGCCGGAGTTTTTCGCCGGCCGCTACACGATCGGCCAATGGGCCTGGGAGGTGGAAGAATTTCCCAAGGAGTTTTGGCCGGCCCTCGAACTCGTCGACGAGGTGTGGGCCCTGTCGGAATTCAATCGTGCCTCGATCGCGGCCGTGACCGACAAGCCCGTCTTTACGGTTCCACTTCCGATACTGGAACCGGCCGTGGCGCCGGGTCGCACGCGAGCAACGTTCGGACTGCCAGAAGGGGTGATGTTCCTGTTCTCCTTCGACCTCCTGAGCATTTTGGAGCGGAAGAACCCTTTGGGCCTGATCAACGCGTTCCAGCGCGCCTTTACCCCGGGTGAAGGACCCTTCCTCGTACTCAAGATCATCAATGGGGAGCAGAGGATCGATGACCTCGAGCGAATCCGATGGGCGTGCAAAACTCGCCCGGACATTCTCATCATCGACGATTACCTGGGGCACGACGAATACGGTGCCCTCCTGGCGTCAGCGGACTGCTACGTGTCTCTCCACCGCAGCGAGGGTCTCGGACTCACCATGGCGGAGGCCATGGCGCTGGGAAAGCCCGTCATTGCGACGGGCTACTCGGGAAATCTCGATTTCATGAGTTCCGAAACGGCCTACCTCGTTCCATGGACCCCTATCGAGGTTCCGCCGGGCTGCGATCCCTATCCGGTGAGTACCGTCTGGGCCGACCCGGATCTCGACGCGGCGGCGCGCCTGATGCAGCACGTGGCCCTCAGCCCTGAAGAAGCGGTCGAAAGAGGTCGGCAAGGCCGTGAGGCCGTGCGGAACGAGCACGGGATGGATCGGGCCGTGGCGTTCGTGCGGCGAAGGTTCGCGGCAATCCAGCAGGAGCGGGCTCGTGCCGCGACGCCGGTGGCAAGGGTGCAGGTCGACGTGTTGGCCGGCAGAGCGACGCCCGCTCCACGTCCGACAACGCGGGTCCGCGCAGCGGCACAGCCAATTGTCCGGCGAATACGTCAACGCCATGACGCGCACCACGAGGCCGAAAGCAGAGCCGTCGCGACCGCCCTCGAAGCACTTGCCGCGGCCCAGGAGCATACGGAGCAAGAGCAACGAGATCAGGCGATCGCCCTCAGTCGTTCGACCGCCGCCGCCCAGGCAGAGCTGGCCCACTTGCAGCAATGGTCCGGCGCGGTCCAGAGAGAGTTTGCGCAACTGCAGGCCCTGCGCATCAGTTATGAACACCTCGAGCGAGACCTCACCGAGGCATCCGGCGTGAGGATTTCACCGCACGAGATCCATCGAGCAGTGGCCGGACTTCTCGCGATTCCCTACATGGGTGCGACATCGCCCTTCTTGCTCACAAACCCCGATGGGAAGGAGGCCATCGGGTACTCGGAGGAAACCAAGGTTGATGCGGAGGGTTACGCCGGGTTCGAAGATGTGTTCCGCGGTACCGAAGAGGTCATCCGGGGAATCCTCAGCGTCTACGTGCCGCTACTCGCAGATCGCTCCTCGGTGGTCGACGTCGGCTGCGGCCGGGGAGAGATGCTCGACCTTTTGGCAGATGCGGGGACCCCTGTGATCGGGGTGGACACCGACGAGTCGATGATTGAACGATGCCGACGCAAAGGACACGAGGTGCGGCATGAGGACGCCATCACGTACTTGGCCCGCCAGAAAGACGAATCGATTGGCGCTGTGTTCTCCGCCCAGGTCATCGAGCATCTCGCCTATGACGAATTCCAGGAGTTCATCCACCAGGCGCTCCGCGTCCTCGAGCCGGGCGGAATCTTCGTAGCCGAGACCGTGAATCCGCATGCGGTGCACGGCTTCAAGACGTTCTGGGTCGACATGACACACCGGGTGCCGATCTTTCCCGAGGTGTTGATCGCCCATTGTCGAGAAGCTGGATTCGGCAGTGCTGAAATCGTCTTTCCCGGAGGGACGGGCGAACTCAACACCGATCGGTGGGTGGCGGGGCAATACGCGGTGGTGGCCCATGCGACCAGCTGACCTGCCACTCTGATGCCGATGAGCTGCCCAGGCTGCTCGCAATTGCAGGGCGGCAATGTATCTTGTGGCGCATGGCCGCGACCCGAGAGCGACAGCGTTGTTTAAGGTAGGCAACTTTGAGCTCGCCGGGTCGAAACGGCCGAATCTCGTCCTCGGCGGGCACTCGCACGCCATTGCAATGCTTGATTCTGTGGACCACGCCGCTGCGCAAGGGCTGCGGGCGGCGGTGCTCGCTCCTCGGGAGCGGTCGGAACAATTCCTGGCTGACCCCGACTATGTCGAGGCCTTCGCGCGATCGACCAAGGGCAAGGCCGCAGTGGTTGTGTGGGATGGTAATCAGCACATTGCGTCGTTCCTGATCGATTCGGATCCGCCATTCCAGGTTTTTCAGAAGGGCATCGTCGACGCGTCCCATAACCTTGGGAGGATCTGGATCAGCGAGGAGATGCTGCGCTCGCGTTGGCGCGGCGACGCGACGTGGACGACGGATGCACTGGAAAAACTCCTCCGTCGGCTCGTTGAGTCTTCCGACCGGGTCGTCCTGCTGGGTACGCCTCCACCGAAGTCGGAACGTCTTATCCGGGACGCGCTTGGCGGTGATGTGTACTTCAGCGCCCTCCTGGAAAAGGAATCGAGGCGGCCCCAGGACGTTCCGCTCACCCCGGGACCGGTGCGGATCGCGATATGGCGGGTCATCCAAAGCGTTTACCAGGAGGCGGCGAGCGATGCCGGTGCGCTGTTCGTCCCGGTGCCTGCTTCCGTAATGGATGAGGGCGGTTTCCTTCTCGAGCGTTTCTCCCTGGCCGACACCAGCCATACCAACAGCACCTATGGAGCAGCCATGTGGGAGCAACTCGCCGACGCACTGAGCAGTGCGGATGCCTGAACATCCGTATCGCAGTCAGCCGGGGCGCGCGTTCTGGTCACGAGCCGTGGCAACGGGGTTCGAGCCCGCTGCCGTGATCACCTCGCAAGTGCCGCTCCTCAACCACCACGACAGGGTGATGTCAGCCGGGAGCTGTTTCGCGTCAAACCTGATCCCCTGGTTGGAGCGGTCGGGTATCGAGTACGTGCGGACCGAAGTCCCTCCCCCCGCCTTCGATTGGCTCCCTGAGAATTTGGGCTACCGCAACTTCAGCGCAGCGTACGGAAATATCTACACCGCCCGGCACCTCCGCCAGCTGCTCGAGCGGTGCCTCTCCCTCTTCGCGCCAGCGGAGGACCGGTGGTACCAGGACCCATTCGTCATCGATCCGTTCCGGCCCGGACTTCGCTACCCCGCTCGATCGGACGAGGAGTTCGATCTGCTCACGCGGCAGCATCTCGACGCCGTCATCGAAGCCATCAGGCGCTCGACGGTTCTCGTCTTCACGCTCGGCCTCACCGAGGGATGGTGCTCGAAAATCGATGGCGCCACATTCCCCGGGTGTCCAGGGACAATCGCGGGAACCTTCGATCCCGAAAAGCACGAGTTCAAGAACTTCTCCGTGAACGAGGTGACGGATGATCTTCTCGTGGCGGTGGATCTGGCCAGATCCATCAACCCCTCCCTCCGACTGATCCTCACCGTCTCCCCGGTCCCGCTCGTGGCCACCGCCACCGACCAACACGTCCTGACTGCGACCACCTACTCGAAGGCGGTGCTCAGGGTGGCGGCAGAGCAGGTATGTCGCGACCGGGATCGCATCGAGTACTTCCCGGCCTACGAACTCGTGACCGGCCCGCAAGCGCCGTACGAGTTCTACGCCGCGGATCGACGTGATGTGACCGATGTGGCGATTGCATTGGCCATGGCGGCGCTCTTCGGTCCTGAGACCGGTGGATCCGGGTCTGAAGATCCGCCCGTGGTCGAGGCACGACGGGCGGGAGGGGATGCGCAAACGCTCTCGCGGGCCATCTCTGAAGCCGAGTGCGACGAAGTCATGATGGACTGGAATCCCGCCTCCTAGGCCGGTCCCGGATCAACCAGGGCGATTGGGGGAAAGTTGTAGCCTGCCCCCGTGCCAAGTCTGCTCAGGGGGGCTCATCGGGCTGACATGAGGTCGGTGGGCGTCCTTATCGTGACGGCCCTCGTGCTCGTCCTTGCCGCCGTGACGGTCGGCGTTGCGGAAGCGCTGATCTTCCTGGGGGTCGTCCTGCTCGCATGGGCTGTGCGGCGGCTGTTCCCCGAGGTTTCAGGGCCTTCGTCGTGGGCCGTAGGGCTTCTCCTGGAGGTCTCGCTCCTTGTCGTGATGAACATGGCGTTCGCCCTGGTGCTGCAGGGCCCGCTGGCCCGATGGGAAGCGGTCCTTCAGCTCGTGATCCCCGTGGTCGTCGCGCTCGCCTTCGGCGTCTGGCGTGGTCCGGCTGCGCACCGTGCATCGGTCCCCGAACCAAGCGGCCGATCGCTCCTCGCACTGGTTGTCTCCGCCGTCGTTCTCGTGGCCTACTTGATCCTTCAACATCGCGGGAAGAATTACGGCATCGCCTGGGCCATGAGTGGCGACTCGCGCGACCACATCCAGATCGCCCGAACGGTCATCTCATCGGGTGGCCTCACCGTCCACGAGCTCAAGAGCTATCCCGCGATTGTCAATAGCGTGAGCGCGATCATGTCGGTGGCGAATGGTCGATCCGGACTCCTCCCCGGGGACCTCATGGTGCACGACGCCCAAGCCGTCGCAAGCACCTTCGTCCTGTCGATCATCGGCATCGCGACGCTGTTCATGGCATCGGTGTACCAATTCGTTCCCAAGGCCGTGCGGGAGCTTCAGCGCATTCCGGTGGCCTTGACGACGACGTTGTTGGCGTGTGCGGGAATCGCCATAACCCCGCTGATGCTCGGGACAACCCTCAACGAGGGCTATCTCTCGGCCTATGGAGCGCTGCCGGTCGCCCTTGCCGTGGTGGTTCTCGCTCTGGATCTGTTAGATCGGCCGTCGTTTCCCATGCTCGTGTTGCTGGGGGTGGGAACGGTACTCACGATGTTCTCGTGGACAATGTTGGTGATCGTCCCCGGCACGGCGTCGCTGGTCGTGGCGCTCGTCTACCTACGGCGAGTGTTCGGCCACCGCAACCAACTCGGCCCCTATCTCCGCGAGCGCTGGGTCTGGGTGATCGGTGCGGCGTTCTCCTACGGCCTGATCGTCATTCTCGCCATAGCGACCGTCGTGCAGCGCCACGTGCTCGAGACCCAGCTCTCCTACCCCGGTGCGATCATTCCACCGAGCGAGGACCTTCTCTTCATCTTCGGTCTCGTGTCACTCGGATTCCTCTGCGTCTCTCCGACCTCACTCCGCAAGATTCGCCTGGTCATACCGATTGCATGTGCAGTGGTCGGAACGATAGCCGTGCACTGGATCAACACGTTGGCGCACAATCAAGGGGAGGCATGGACGTACTACGCAGCGAAGACGGAGTGGCTCGTCGCATCGAGCATTCTCTGGGTTGCGTTCGTCCCCGTCGCCCTCTATGCGTCGAAAATCGGAGGGACGAGACGGAATGGCTCGTGGCAGCCTGTCCTGGGCACGATCCAGGCGCTCGTCTTCTCCACCGTCATTTACCTGCTTTTGACGACAACGACCACATTGACGTCGCCCATCCCCATCGCGTACCGAGGTTGGAGCCAGCCTGCAGCGAAGGAGGTGTCGATCGTCCAGCAGATTGGGAACATGAAGGCACCATTTGCCGTGTGGAACTACTTGAACCCGGCGGACGACCGCCTGGGGGACTTCTGGGCCGGCTTGATCTGGGACACGACGGGGACCGGGGTACGCAAACAGGGTCATCCAGTAGGCCAGTACTCGAGCTTCATCGAATGGGCGTACTTCGAGCAGGACACCACGCCGGCGATCTGCGACGTCGCAAAGTCCGCACCGGGCGTCATCATCGTGACGAGCGATGGGTCATTGAAGGGTGCGATGAAGCAGAGCTGCCCTTCGAACGGAGCAAGGATCATCGTCAAGAAGGTTCCGCCCGCCCGACCAGGGCCTTCTGGGCTTATGGAACGCGGCCCCGCTGGTCCAGAGACATAGGCTGAACGGCTATGCGTCACAAGCCCCGCATTCTGGTGGTGCTCCCCGCCCTCAACGAAGAGGTCACCGTGGCGTTGGTGGTGAAGGAGGTCCACGCGGCCATACCCGACTGCACGATCCTGGTGGTCGATGACGGCTCGGTCGATCACACCGGTGCCGAAGCTCGCAAGGCCGGAGCTCAGGTCGTCACCAATCCGTTCACGCTTGGAGTCGGTGGGGCGATGCGGGTCGGCTTCCGAGTGGCCAAGGCACACGACTTCGACATTTTGCTCCAGGTCGACGCGGACGGTCAGCACGACGCCCGTGACATCTCCTTGCTTTTGGCTGAGCTCGACGACGAGCCCGGGCCCCAGGTTGTCATCGGCGCCCGTTTCGCCGGGAGCGAGGACTTCGCTGTCCGCCGGGCCCGGCGGGTGGCCATGAAGATTTTGGCCCACCGTCTCTCCCGGGTGACCAGGACCCACCTCACCGACGTGACATCGGGCTTTCGCGCCCACAACCGGGCCGCTATCGAGCTGTTCGCCGTGAGCTACCCCGCCGACTACCTCTCCGACACCATCGAGTCCTTGGTGATCGTGACTGATGCGGGCGGGCGCGTCCATCAGGTCCCGGTCACCATGCGACCCCGGCTCGCCGGCTCGCCCAGCCAGTCGCCCGGACGCGCCGCCCTCTACCTCTTGCGCGTGCTCATGTTCCTGGCGCTCTCAGTGTTCCGGCGGCGCACCCAGTCCACCAAACAACCAACGATGGAGGCATCGTGACCGGGGTGCTTGCCCGCTTTGGGACTTTCGACTCTTCCCGAGAAGCCGCACAAGATGTCAAAGTCTTCCGCACGGGGAGCGGCCTCGGAGCCGCCGGATGGACCTGGGAACCAGGGGGGATCAGATGTCGGTCCGGGGCGCGCCCTCCGTCTACGCCGCTACCCATTCGGCGGCCAGTGGTCGTTCCGGTGTCGCATCCCAGCTTTGTGAACTTCATTGGGTAACCTGAGCGCAAAGTCGGAGCAGCGAACCAGCGTCTTCGCGCCAGCTCGACGTGGGAGGACGTAGACGTGACGAACGGTTTGGACCGCGAATACATCGCACGACGTATCGGCGAGGTCGAGTACTGGCACCAGCGGATTCCCATTACCGAGGACATCATGACGCCGGGCGCCCAGGACACCCAGACGATGCTCGCCTACGTGGGCCTGCCGGAGGACTGCTCGGGCATGCGGGTTCTCGATATAGGGACGCGCGACGGTTTCTTCGCGTTCGAAGTCGAGCGTCGTGGGGCGAGCGAGGTCATCGGACTCGACAATGTCCCGCCCCATCTCACCGGATTCAACGTGGCGAAGGAGCTCCTGAATTCGCGGGCCGAATACGTCGTCGACAATGTGTACAACTTGTCGGTGGCGAAGTACGGCCGGTTTGATCTGGTCTTGTTCTTTGGCGTGCTCTATCACCTGCGCCACCCGTTGCTCGCTATGGATCGCATTTGGGACGTGTGTAACCAATCAGCGTTGCTGTACGTCGAGTCACACATGATCGATGAGGGTCTGGTCGACGGCGACGGTGCTCTGCATCGGCTGGACGCGCTGAATCCGCATCTTTTGGGCTTTCCGCTGGTGGAATTCCTTCCCGGAGCGATGCTGGCCGGTGATTTCACCAGCAAGTGGGCCCCGAACCAGGTCGCGTTGCGAGGCATGCTCGAATCGGCCGGTTTCGACGTCAGCAGCGAGTGGCTTCTCGGTTCCCGCGGTGGCGCGACCGCCGTCGCACGATTCCTGGACCCACAAGGTCAACGCGCCGTCGACGCCGCGTCGGAATGGGACCTGGTGCGCGGCCACGTCATCTCGGGTTCTGAATTTTCACCGCCCGTAGAGTCCGATTGACAACGAGCAGGCCGCTCACACACGAACCCACGGTCGATCTTTCGCTTCACGCAGTCTCGCCGAGTTCTCCTCTCTCATCGGACGGGGCAAACAGTCTTCAGGCTTGACCGTAGGCAACGTGTCGCGCGCGAGGTCGTCGCGCACAAAGAATGCATTAAACCCATAACGCTGTGCGCCGACGAGCCTGTAGCCTTTCTGCGTTCCGAGCTTGCACATCGCCGCGATCGTCGCTCCGGCATATTCGGAGCCTCTCGCCCACGTGAAACCTGGTTGATACGGAACCGTCAGCGACTCATATGGCCCCCAACTGTTGTTGCACTCAGCCACGACTATCCGCGGTCGCACGCAATCGAGAGCCTGCCAAATCCAGTAGTCCATGCCATCCAGATCAATACTCAACAGGTCGATATCCCCATCGAACCCGGCTTCTTGCACCAGTTGGTTGACGTTGTCTCTGGTGACCCAAGCCTGTTTGAGCGTCGGGGGGTGGATCCATGTTTCCGTTCCCCATTCGTAGAAATCTCGTCCACGCGTGACGAGTTCCTCGCCGCCGTCGATGAGGAGGCCGTTCCACCCATGGTTGACCAACAGGTTCGCCGTATTGCATTCGATCCCGTCGCCCGCGCAGATCTCCACTGACCGATTGGTCACGGTACCAACCGCCTCGATCAGCAACTGGATGATGCCGTCCTCACCGTTCTGGGAGTAAAAGCGCATCTCTATGTCATCGAACGACGGTAACGGGCGCCCGGAGTCAATGAGATCCCTGTAGTGCAGTCGCAGTAGGAGTTGAGCCGCCTGGTCGGGCCCTCTGTAGCGCCGAGGGTGCGCGCCTGTGCTTGCGATATTCGCCAGGTACTCGACCCTCCCGATCACCGCGGAGACCGCATCACTTCGACCGGTCAGCTCCGTATCGAGGGCGTCGAGGCGCTGCTGCAACTGGGTGATACCAAGGCCATCGCGAGCACGACGAGCCAAGCGCGTCCGGAACCTCTCCATTGCACCACCTTCAAGCCTGAGCGGTCGGCGACCGCCGACGCGATCAGCGAGAGCGTAGCTTCCCCGAACTTTTGCAGGCTCGAAGCAGCGTCACCACATCAGGTGCCGCTCGGACTGCGGTCATGTCGCCAGGGCACCCAGCCGCACCAGAAGGGCCTGCAGGAGCAGCGATTCTTGAGGGTTGCGGACCAAAGAGCGTGTGGTCTCGGTGATGAGCGCCACCGCTTCGGCGGCGGCACCGGCGTGGATGTCGGCGACCACATCGCTCCCGCCCACCTGGGTGGTCATGCGGTCCCGGTAGGCCCGGGCCAGGGCACCCAATCCGGCCCGTAGGGCATCGGTGCGCCACCTGCGCTCCTCGCGCTGGAAGCGGTCCGTGATCTCCTTGCGCCCCGGCAGCGTCTTCTCGCCGAATGCGGTTGCTTCCTCGGTGAGACGCTCGAGCTCGCGGGCGTGCTCCGCCCGTAACGGCTCCACCGCCTGTTCGGCCGAGGCAAGAAGGCCACGGACCAACTCCGCGGCGACGACACCGGTCCCGGTCAGTTGGTCGGGCACCGATGACCACAGCAACGCCCGCGCCGCCACCTCGGGGTCCTCAATCATGACCCTGGCCCGGTCCGGGTTCCCCCCGCTCGTATCCGCCACCACGGCGGCCACCTCCGCGGTCATCCCTTGCTCCGTCAGCCACTCCACCATGGTCGTGCGGCGCACGGGAGGGAATGCGATCTCGACGCAGCGGCTGGCAATGGTGGCCAGCTCGGGGGTGATGTCGTCCGCCAGAAGGATGAAGACCGTGGCGCCGGGCGGCTCCTCCAGTGTCTTGAGCAGAGCCGGAGCGGCCCGCCCCCCGAGGTGCACATCGGTCATGATCACCACTTGGCGGGCCGCTTGGAGCGGTCGGCGTTGCGCCACAGCGACCAGTCGGTGCACGTCGCTGACGCTCATCATGGCTCCGGTCCGGTGGATGACATGCAGATCCGGGTCGCGGCCCGAGAGCGCGGCGAGACAGGTCCGGCAGTTCCCGCACCCGCCGTCAGGGCAGAGGAGCGCGGCAGCGAAGCCGTGGGCCGCGGCCAGGCCTCCGTTGCCCGCGGCGCCCCGGAAGAGGTAGGCGTGGACGGGCCGGGCGGCCGCGCTGCGCAAGGCGGCCACAGCCTGCTCCTGACCAATGACGTCAGCGAAGAGCGCGGCCACCGGCGGAGTGCCGGCGCTGCTCACGACGTCGCTCCCGCGCGTGGCGGTCGGCCGAGACGTTCGTGCACGACGGCCAGAATACGGGTGGTCAGCGCCGCCGCACCGGTGGTCCCGTCGACGACGGCCCAATGGGCCGGATCGTCCGCGGCGAGAGAGAGGAAGCCGTCGCGCACGCGCTGGGCGAAGGCGGGGCCGAGGCGTTCGAGCCGGTCGGGGGCGGCCGCTCCCAATCGGGCCGCAGCAACCTCGACGGGGACGTCGACCAGGATCGACAGATCGGCGCTCAGACCCGAGGTGGCCCAGGCGATCAACTGGCGGAGCTCATCCGTCTGGAGCCCACGTCCGAAGCCTTGATACGCCAACGTCGAGCCCGAGAAGCGATCGCTCACCACCCACTCCCCGGCGGCCAGAGCGGGTTCGACGACCAACCCCACGTGCTCGGCCCGGTCCGCCGCCATCAGGAGGGCCTCGGCCCGCAACGAGACGGGCGGTGAATCCGGCGCCAGCAGGAGGCGCCGCAGTTCGGCGCCGAGCACGGTCGCCCCCGGCTCGTGGGTCAGCCGGGCTCGGAGAGCGTCGGCCAGGGCCCGGGCCTGGGTCGACTTGCCGCTGCCGTCGATCCCCTCGAGCGCGAGCAAGCGACCCCGTGGCGCCATGTCAGAACGGTTCGAGAAGCACCGCGTTCGCTGCGGCCCCCGAGGCGACAGCCGCTTTCTTCGCCCCGGCCGTCTTCTTGGCGGCCTTCTTCGCCCCGCCGGCCTTCTTCGTTCCGGTGGCCTTCTTGGCGGCGGCGGCCTTCTTCGCCCCGCCGGCCTTCTTGGCGGCCTTCTTCGCCCCGCCGGCCTTCTTGCGCGTCGAGGGGCCCGCGGCCCGCCGCTCGGCCAGGAGCTCGGACGCCCGTTCGATGGTGATCGACTCGACGTCGTCACCCTTGCGCAGAGATGCGTTCGTCGTCCCGTCGGTCACATAGGGCCCGAAGCGCCCTTCCTTGACCACCACCGGCAGCTCGGATGCCGGGTCGGCCCCCAGCTCGCGCAGCGGAGCCGCCGCCGTGCGTCCGCGGCGTTGCTTGGGTTGGGCGAAGAGAGCCTGGGCCTCGGGCAGCGTCACGCTGAAGATCTGGTCTTCGCTGGTGAGGCTGCGGGTGTCGGTCCCCTTCTTCAGGTAGGGGCCGAACTTGCCGTTGTGGGCCACCACCTCCTCGCCGGTCTCGGGGTCGGTCCCCACGGTGCGCGGGATCCTGAGCAGCTCGAGGGCCTGCTCGAAGGTGAGGGTGGCCGGGTCCATGGTGGAGAAGAGGGACGAGGTGCGCGGCTTGCCCGAGGCCGAACCAGAACCCTCACCCGCTTCACCGAGCTGGACGTAGGGCCCGAAGCGGCCGGCCTTCACCGAGACGTCGAGACCCGTCTCGGGGTCGGCGCCGAGGACACGATCGTTGGTGGGCGCGGCCAGAAGCTCCTCGGAGCGGGCCACGGTGAGCTCGTCGGGGGCCATGTCGTCGGGCAGCGAGGCCCGGTCTTCGCCCCGCTGGAGGTAGGGCCCGTAGCGGCCGACGCGCGCCACAATCGGCACCCCGTCGGCCCCGGCCCCGATGGGGATGGAATTGATCTCCCGGGCGTCGATGTCGCCGAGATGTGCGGCCACGCTGGCCTTGAGACCGAGCGTGGCGCCGTCGTTGCCTCCGGGAGGGTGACGCCGGGCGACGCGGTGCCGAAGTAGAAGCGCGAGAGCCAGGGCAGGGACTCTTCGCGGCCCGAGGCGATCTCGTCGAGGTCGTCCTCCATGCTGGCCGTGAAGCCGTAGTCGACCAGGTCGCCGAAGTAGCGCTCGAGCAGTCCCACTACGGCGAACGCGGTGAAGCTGGGCACGAGGGCCGTGCCCTTTTTCCAGACGTAGCCCCGGTCCAGAATGGTGGCGATCACGCTGGCATAGGTCGAGGGGCGGCCCACGCCGAGCTCCTCCATGGCCTTGACGAGCGAAGCCTCGGTGTACCGGGCGGGCGGCTGCGTCGTGTGCGACCCCGGCTCGAAGGCCGTGCCCTCGACCACGTCGCCGACGACCAGCGCCGGCAACACGACCTCACGGTCGGCCAGCTCGGCGTCGGGATCGTCCTGACCCTCGACGTAGGCCCGCAGGAATCCGGGGAACGCGATCACGCGGCCACTGGCCGAGAACTCGGCGACCTCACCCGCCGCGATGTTGCCGGGACCACCGGCGGGGACCTCGCTCACGAGCCTGATCTGCGCGCTCGTGCCGGTGGCGTCGTTCATCTGGGAGGCCACGGTGCGCTTCCAGATCAGGTCGTAGAGGTGGAGCTCGTCCCCCGTCAACGACCGCGCCGCCTGTTCGGGCGTGCGGAAGGTCTCGCCGGCGGGGCGTATCGCCTCGTGCGCCTCCTGCGCGTTCTTCACCTTGCGCTCGTAGCGGCGGGGCGTGTCGGGCACGTAGGCGTCGCCGTACATTTCGCGGGCCTGGGACCGGGCGGCGGTCAACGCCTGCTCGGACAGCGTGGTCGAGTCGGTCCGCATGTAGGTGATGTAGCCCTGCTCGTAGAGGCGCTGCGCCACCTGCATGGCCCGCTGGGCGCTGAAGCGCAGCTTGCGGCCGGCCTCCTGCTGCAGGGTCGAGGTCATGAACGGCGCCGCGGGCGAGCGCCGGAACGGCCGCTCGGTGACCGCGCTGACGGTGAAGGACTGCCCGGCCAACGCGGAGGCGACCGAGGTCGCCTCCTCTTCGACCAGGACGCGGACCCGGCCCGCGCTCGTCTGCTCCCCGTTCTCGTTGAAATCCTTGCCGGTGGCGACTGCCGTGCCGCCGAGCGAGATGAGGTTGGCCCCGAACGGGGCGGCCTCGGTGTGGGTGAACGTACCCTCAATGCCCCACCAGGTGGCGGAGTGGAAGCGCATGCGGGCCCGCTCGCGCTCGACCACCATGCGGGTGGCCACGCTCTGCACCCGGCCGGCGGAGAGCCGCGGCATGACCTTGCGCCACAGCACCGGGGAGACCTCGTAGCCGTACAGGCGGTCCAGGATCCGTCGCGCCTCCTGGGCATCGACCAGGCGGCGGTCGAGTTCGCGCCACTCCTCGACCGCCCGGGTGATCGCCTCAGGGGTGATCTCGTGGAAGACCATGCGCTTGACGGGCACGGTCGGCGACAGCACCTCGAAGAGATGCCACGCGATCGACTCGCCCTCGCGGTCTTCGTCCGTGGCGAGATACAGCTCGTCCGCGTCCTTCAGCAACCGTTTGAGATTGGCCACGACCGACTTCTTCGAGGCCGACACCACGTAGAGGGGCTTGAAGCCGTTGTCCACGTCGACGCCCAGCCTGGCCCAGTTCTCGCCTTTGTACGCCGCAGGGACTTCGTCGGCACCGCGCGGAAGGTCGCGGATGTGGCCGATCGAGGACTCGACGATGAAGTCCGGGCCCAGCAACCCGCTGATGGTGCGGGCCTTGGCCGGCGACTCGACGATGACCAGCGCCTTACCCATGGCGGGCGCGATCCCGGCGCAGTTCGACGCTGGGCGCACGGCGCCGCGCCTGGCGCAATTGGTCGTTTCGTTCAGTCCGCATGGTCACGCAAGGTTGAAGGTCCCACACCCTCCTGTCAAGGGCGGGCCGTCCGTGGCGTACCGCGACACAGGGGTTCTTCGTGGGCTCTACCAGGTCAGTCGCCCGATGCGGCAGCCACCGCAGGTGTCGCCTCGATCACACTGGCATCGGCTCCCATGTCCTCGGTGGCCCGCTTCGAGAAGGCCAGGGCGCCCAGCAGGATGACCAAGGCCACGGCGGCGATGGCGTAACGGTCGCCGTTGTGGTGACGCAGCGAGATGACAGCCGGGAGGATAAGGAGGGAGACCAGGTTCATCACCTTGATCATCGGGTTGAGGGCCGGGCCGGCGGTGTCCTTAAACGGGTCGCCGACCGTGTCGCCGATGACGGCCGCCTTATGGGCCTCGGAGCCCTTTCCGCCCTCGTGCCCATCCTCGATGTACTTCTTGGCATTGTCCCAGGCCCCACCGGAGTTCGACAGCGTGTTGGCCATGAGCTGCCCGGTCAGGATGGTGCCGGCCAGGAAGGCCCCCAGGGCCAGGTAGTTGATCCCGAATCCGACGATGACCGGGGTCAGGATGGCCAGGAGGGCCGGGGTCGCCAGCTCGCGCTGCGATGCCGCGGTGCAGATGGAGATCACCCGCCCGTATTCCGGTTTTTCGGTGTAGTCCATGATCCCGGGATGCTCCCGGAATTGGCGCCGTACCTCGAGCACGACGGTGCCGGCCGAGCGACCCACGGCCCGGATGGCCAACGAGGAGAAGAGGAACGCGATGGAGCCTCCGATGAGCAATCCGATGAACGTGGTCGGGTTGGCCACGTTGATCTGGATGATGGAGAACAGCTTGGCGCCCGAGGCGTGCAGGCTCGGTATCTGCTCGCCGATGGTCTCGATGAACGAGGCGAACAGCGCCACAGAGGCGATGACGGCGGAGCCGATGGCGACACCCTTGGTGATGGCCTTCGTGGTGTTGCCGACAGCGTCGAGGCTGACCATGATCCGCTCGGCCTCGCCCGTGAATTCCCCTGACATTTCGGCGATACCGGCCGCGTTGTCCGAGACCGGACCGAAGCTGTCCTCGGAGACCACCATGCCGGCCGTGGCCAACAGGCCGATGCCGATGAGGGCCACGAGGTAGAAGGTCAGCTCGATGTTGCCGTCGCCGAGACCGATGGCGACCCCGATGGCAATGGCGATGGCGATGATGGCCCACACCGAAGACTCGAGGCCGATGGAGATACCGGAGAGGACGGCGGTGGCCGGTCCCGTCCGCGTCGACGCGGCGATCTCCTTGACCGGGCCCCTCTCGGTAGAGGTGAACTGCTCGGTGATCTGACTGGCTACGAGGGACAACACCACGCCGGTCAGCACGGCATAGAACACCTTCAGATCGTGCACGTAGTACTGGGCCACCAGGAAGGCGCCGACGACCGTCAGCAGGGCGGCGAGCCAGAACCCGCGGTTGATCGGTGCCAGGGCGTTGCGGTCCTTGGTGCGGGCCTTGACCACGAGGACACCGATCACCGAGGCGAAGATGCCGATGGCCGGGACGATCAGGGGGTAGAGGACCGCTGACGTCGGGTTGTGCCCGATCGTCCGGAAGGCCGAGTAGCCGAGGATCAGAGCGGCGATGATGGTGATTTCGTAGGACTCGAAGAGGTCCGCCGCCATGCCGGCGCAGTCACCCACGTTGTCGCCCACGTTGTCGGCGATGGTGGCCGCGTTGCGGGGGTCGTCCTCGGGGATCCCGGCCTCCACCTTGCCCACGAGGTCGGCGCCGACGTCGGCCGCCTTGGTGAAGATACCGCCGCCCACTCGCATGAACAGGGCGAGGAGCGAAGCCCCGAAGGCGAAGCCGATGAGAACGGCCGTGGCCGAGTTCTGGAAGATCAGCACGATGGTCGTGGCGCCGACCAGGCCTAGGCCGACACAGAGCATGCCGGTCACGGCGCCGGTCCGGAACGCGACCCGCAGCGCACCGGCCATGCCGCCGCCCTTGGCTGCGGCCGCCGCGGTCCGCACGTTGCCCCGTACGGCGATGCTCATGCCGATGAAGCCGGTCAGACCGGAGAACGCGGCGCCGAAGAGAAAGCAGATCACCCGGTACAGGCCGTCCTGAGAGAAGCTCAGCGCAATGTCGCCGTTCGGCTTGACCACCTTGGTGGCCGTAAAGAAGATGAGGATGGCCAGCGGCACCACGATGATGGCAATCGTACGGAACTGGCGCTTGAGGAACGCCTCGGCGCCCTCCTGCACGGCCAGGGCGATCTCCCGCATTTTGGGAGTCCCGGTGTCCGCCGCCAGCACGTTGCGAGCCAGCAGGAGGCCGGCCGCGATACCGACGACACCGGCGACGAGGCAGATGTAGAGCCAGGTTCTGTCCGATCCACCAAGGTGGAACGCCTGGTACCCACCATTGCCTGCAGCGAGGAGGTTGATCATGCCTGGTGTGCCCTTTCTGTAACTATCTCGGTCCGCCTACCTACAGCCCACTTCATTGCGACGCGGTATTCCCAGGTCAAAGGCGCGCATGCCCGTACACCCGTCGACGGGCCGGGGGGGACGTTAGCGACTGCGGGAGTGTGGAGCAAGAACGCTCGTCGCGTCAGTTCCCGCCAGAGTCCTGTTCGGCCCCCGCCACGAGTTCGAAGGCCGGGTTCAGCATGGCCGGCCGGCGCCCCCAGGTCCCGACCATTCCTTCGGCGACGAGCCGCGCCCCGGGCTCGATCCCGGCGATCTTCGGGCGGCCCTGGAAGACCAGGAGCAAGCCCCCGGTGCCGTCGCTCAAGACACACTCGAGGTTCGAATTACCCGCCCGCGGCTGCACCCGCACCGACTTGACGCGCCCCGCCACCTTGACCCGCTGGCGCACCGTGACGGTGGCGATCGGCGTCGTCACCCCGGCCCGCCGGGCCAGTTCGCGGTCAGCCTCGTCCACGGCGTTCGCCTTGCGCTGGTTGTCACGGCGAGCCGGGGCGCGGTCGACGCCCGTGCGACCCTCCGCGTCGACGGGCGGCCGCTGGCCGCGGCCCTGGCCTTCGGTGCCGGTCGACCCCTCCCCTTCGCTGGACGTGCTGGTCAGGCGGGAGCGCTGCACCGAGCGGCCGTAGGTGCGCACCTTCTCGCTGAAGCGCCCGGGGAGGTTGTAGGGAATGATGGTGGCGGCGACGTGGGGCACCTGGGACAGCACACTGGCAATTTTGTCGGCCGTGCGATCGTGGAGGACGCGCTGCCAGACCCGCGAGTAACTACGACGGGGCAGGAGCACCGTGCATTCGGTGTCGCCGTCAAGCGTGGCGTCGGCGACCAGTTCGATGGCGGCCCGGCCGAGCCGGCGGTCGGGACACTCGATGATGTCGAGCGGCAGGCGGGCCAGCCCGAGACGCCCCCACTCCTCCTCGAGGTCGCGCGCCTCTTTGGAGTCGATGTCGAAGTGCACCGCCCGCAGGTCGTCGGGCGTGAGGGTGCGGGCGTACTGGAGGGCGCGGGCGGTGGCCATGTCGAGCCGGGCCACCAGCACGACGACCACGTGACGGCGCAGGATGGGCGCCTCCGAGGCCTCGACCGCCCCGGTCTCGAGCAGTGTGAACTCCACGTCGTACTGGTGGTGCAACCGGATCAGGCCGAAGTACAGCAACGGGCCCACCACGAAAATGACCCAGGCGCCCTCCGTGAACTTCGCCACGGCGAAGATCAGGACGACCACGGCCGAGAGGAACGCCGAGAAACCGTTCACCGCGACGCTGCGGCGCCAGTGCGGCCCCTTGTTGGTGAGGTGGTGCTTGACCATGCCCGATCCCGCAAAGGTGAAGCCGGTGAAGACCCCGATGGCGTAGAGCGCGACCAGACCATCGACCTGGGCCTTGAACACGAGGACCAAAATGATCGACACCAGAGCCAGGACCAGGATCCCGTTGGAGAAGGCCAGACGGTGACCCCGCTTGGTCAGGGACCTAGGCAGGTAGTGGTCGCTGGCGACGAAATTAGCCAGGAAGGGGAAGCCGTTGAAGCTGGTGTTGCCGCCGGTGTAGAGGATGAGGAGGGTCGCGATCTGCACGACGAAGTAGAAGAAGCTGCGGCCGAAGATGGCCTGGACCTCCTGGGAGACCACGGTGGGCGAGCCGCTGGCGTAGGGGACGGCATGCGTCCACTTGGCCAGCAGCGTGGTGCCGAGCACCAGGAACGCCAGCACCGAGCTCATGACGACGAGGGTCTGGCGGGCGTGGACCGACTCCGGCCTGCGGAAGGAGCCCACGCCATTGGAGATGGCCTCCAAGCCGGTCAACGACGAGCCGCCATTGGCGAAGGCCCGGAGCAGCGTGATGAACGCCAGACCCATCAGCCAGCCCTCGCCCGGTGATCCCAGATGTCCACCGAAGAGCTCGTTCTGTGGTGGGAGGGGGATGGTATGAAGGGTGCCGAACGCCTCTTTGACGTACCCGGTGATGATCACGATGCCCAAGGAGGCCACGTAGAAATACGTGGGGACAGCGAAGAATCTCCCGGCCTCGCGGATGCCGCGCAGGTTCCCGTACAACAGGAGCAGGATGACCCCGACCGTGATGGCCACGGTGTCGAAGGTGTTGGCCAGACTCGGGATGGCGCTCGTCAGAGCGGCCGTGCCCGCCGATGTCTGCACGGCGACCGTGACGGTGTAGTCGATCAAGAGTGCCACCGCGGCGATCTGGGCAATGCTGGGGCCGAAGTTGTCCCGGGCCACCACGTAGGCCCCTCCGGCCTTCGTATAGAACTGGATGACGTCGAGGTAGGACAGCGTCACGAAGAAGAGGACGCCGAGAATGGCCAGGGTGATGGGCACGAGGAGGCTGAAGGCGGCCAGCCCGATGGCCGGCACCAGCTGGGTCAGTACCTCCTCGGTGCCATAGGCCGAAGACGAGATGCAGTCGGGGGCGAGCACACCCAGCGCGGTGGGTCGGCCCAGGCGCTCCGAGCTCAGCTGCTCGGTCACCAGCGGCGGGCCGAGCAACTTGTTCTTCAAGCGATAGAGGCGTCGCTCGGGGATGCTGTCGGCCACGAGGCCCGCCAAGGGGACCGGGGGCCGAAGACCTGGACTGGGCGCCACGGCGCCAGCGTAGAAGGAATCCGCGACCTGCTCGGGCTGGCCCTCTTTGCACAACGGCGCGTCGCGTGTTGTGCTGTGGCGTGCACGTGATTGTGGTGGGCTGTGGCCGAGTCGGCTCCGGGCTCGCAATTTCCCTTGTAGCCCAAGGCCATTCGGTGGCCATCATGGACAAGAACGCCAAGGCGTTCCGGCGTCTGAAGAACTGGGACGGCCCCCTCATCATCGGCTCGGGCTTCGATAGGGACGACCTCGAGAAAGCCGGTGCGGTCGGCGCCGACGCGCTGGCGGCGGTCACCAGCGGCGACAACACCAACATTCTGACCGTGCGCATCGCCCGCGAGACCTACCTGATCCCCAACGTGGTGGCACGCATCTACGACCCCCGCCGGGCGGAGATCTACCAACGGCTCGGCATTCCCACCGTCGCCACGGTCACCTGGACCATCGATCAGGTCCGCCGCCGCCTTCTTCCCGACGAGGACGTGGGTGACTGGTCGGACCCCTCGGGGCACCTCACCCTGCTCGACCGCTCCCTCCCCGAGTCGTGGGCCGGCCGGCGGTTGTCGGATCTCGAAGAGCCGGGCCAGCTGAGCGTGGTGGCCGTGACCCGCGCCGGCGTGCCCCGACTCGATGCCCGCGAGCTGGTCGGGCAGGAGGGTGATGTGCTCCACCTGGCGATCATGACCGACGCCCGCAAGGAGCTCGACGCCCGCCTCGAACCGGGTGGTGCCCCGTGAGGGTCGCCATCGCTGGCGCCGGAAGCGTCGGGACAGCCATTGCCGCCGATCTCTTCGCCAACGGGCACGAGGTGCTGGTGTTCGAGCAGGACCCCGATCTGGTGGAACGCCTGCGGCCGACGTTGGACATCACCTGGATCGCCGCCGACGCCTGCGAGGCATCGTCCCTCGACGCGGCGGGTCTCTCCAGCGTCGATGTGGTCGTGGCGGCCACCGGCGACGACGAGGACAACCTCGTCATCTCGCTCCTGGCCAAGCAGGAGTTCGCCGTCCCCCGCGTCGTGGCCCGCGTGAACCACCCCAAGAACCAGTGGCTCTTCAACGAGAGCTGGGGTGTCGACGTCTCGGTCAGCACGCCGCAGCTACTCACGGCGCTGGTGGAGGAGGCCGTCTCGGTGGGAGCGCTCGTGCGGCTACTGCAGTTCCAGGGCGGAGCGGCGCATCTGGTGGAGATCACCTTGGCCGAGGACTCGCCCGCGAACGGCCTGGCCATCGCCGACCTGGCCTTTCCCCGCGACGGGGTGGTCGTGGCCGTCGTCCGGGGCGAGCGCCTGATCGTGCCGCGGGGCGACACGGTGCTGATGTCCGGCGACGAAGTGCTCGTCCTGTCGACGGCCGACGCCGAAAATGCCGTGCACACGCTCTTCATCCGCGACTGAGGGCCACCCGCGCCCCGGGGGCTGCCACCCGAAACCCGAAATCCGAAACCCGACCGTCGAACCCCCGAACCGTCGCGCCGAGTTCCGCCAACTGTCACCCGCGGTACAGGGCTGACCTGGACCGATTTACGATGGTGGATATGGAAGCGGCCTTCTTCGACCTCGACAAGACGGTCATAGACCGCGCTTCCATCGCCGCCTTCGGCCGCCCGTTCATGAAGGGCGGCCTCATCAACCGGCGGGTGGTCGCCCGGGCCGCCTTCTCGCAACTCATCTTTCTCCACTTCGGGGCGGACGAAGAGCGGCTGGTGCGGGTGCGCCAGTCGATGCTCGCCATGACGAAGGGCTGGGACCGGGACCAGGTGCGCCAGATCGTCCGGGAGACGCTGCTCCAGACCATTGAGCCGATCATGTACGCCGAGGCGCTCGAGCTGATGGAGCTCCACCGCGCCGCCGGGCACCGTGTGTATCTCGTCTCGGCCTCACCCGAGGAGATCGTGCTCCCACTCACCGACATGCTCGGCGCCGACGGCGCGATCTGCTCGCGGGGCGAGGTCGATGCCGAGGGGCGCTACACCGGCCGGATGGAGTTCTACGCCTACGGCCCGGAGAAAGCCACCGCAATTCGCGAGTTGGCGGCGCGCACGGGGATCGACCTCGCCTCGAGCAGTGCGTACTCGGACTCGGCCACCGATCTGCCGATGCTCGAAGCCGTGGGCCGCCCGGTGGCGGTGAACGCCGACCGCGCCCTGGCCAAGGTGGCCCGGGAACGGGGCTGGGAAATGCGTCAGTTCACCAAGCCGATCCGGCTCCGAGATCGGGTGGGGCGCACGACGCCGGTCGTGACGACAAGCCTGGCCGTGGCCGGAGCCGCCTTGATCCTGTGGCGCCGCGGCGTCGTGCGGGGCCGGACCCCCGGGCCGGGCGGACGCGCCGCAGCTTGAGCTGCCCCGCGTCCTCGGACGCTGGGGGCGTGTGCGGGGCTACGTCGTCGAAAGGTTCAGGCGCCGACCGTTAAGCGTCGCTGCGCAGCCGCTTTGCGGCGACGAAACCGAGACCAACGATAATGGCAAGCAGCAGAAACTTCTTCATGCGGCGCAGCCTATCGGTCGCGGACCGACTGACCGGACTTCTTTCTCAGACGGTGAGGAGATCGCGGGCGCCGGTGTCCGAGGACGGGTGGCGCAACTTCGACATGGCGCGTGCCTCAATCTGACGGATGCGCTCACGGGTGAGGTTGAAGTGCTCGCCCACCTCTTCGAGCGTCCGGGGCTCGCCGCGGTCGAGACCGAAGCGCAGGCGCAGGATCTCGCGCTCGCGCTCGTCCAACGGGGAGAGCAGGCGTCCGATTTCATCGGGCAGCAGCGACACGGCGGCGACTTCGAACGGGGACTCGGCGGACCGGTCCTCGACCACGTCGCCGAGCTCGGCGTCGCCGTCCTCACGCAACGGCTCGGAGAGGGAGAGCGGCTCGGCACGGAAGCGGAGTGCCTCGACGAGCTTGTCCTCGGGCATTTCGACTTCGATGCCCAGCTCGGCCAGTGTGGCCGGACGACCGAGCTTGAGCTCGAGACGGGCCTGTGCCTTCTGTACCCGGGCCAGCGTGTCGCCGGCGTGGACGGGGAGGCGGATGGTACGTCCCGTATTGGCGATACCACGGGTGATGGCCTGACGGATCCACCACGTGGCGTAGGTGGAGAACTTGAAGCCCTTGCGCCAGTCGAACTTCTCGACGGCGTGCATGAGGCCGAGGTTCCCTTCCTGGATCAGGTCCAGGAGCGGCAGTCCGGATGCCTGGTACTTCTTGGCGATGGAGACCACGAGACGGAGGTTGGACTGGACGAAGGTCTGCTGCGCCTGCTCGCCCTCCATGACGGCCCGGCGCATTTCGCGCTTCTTGGCGGTGGTGAGCCCCTTCGGGGCCTTGGCCACTGCTGCTTCTGCTTCCCGGCCGGCTTCGATGGCCTGGGCGAGACGGACCTCATCGTCCTTTGTCAGCAGTGGGTACTGGCCGATGTCGGTCAGGTAGAGACGTACGAGATCCTCGTCGTCGCGCTCGATACGTTCCTTGGCCAAGATATGTGCCGAACCTTCCCTCGCTGCGGGCCTCGGCAGTATGTCCTTGCCGGGCGCTCACTTCCGTCATGCAGCTTGCGTCGCTTTCGGCGCACAAGGGCTGCAGAAACATTGTAGTGGGCGTGTCAAGATGCCCGTGCAGCAGGGAAGATGGCGCTCCCGCCCCCCAACACCCGTTGAAGTCGGCCCGCCACATCCGCCCCCTCCCCGATCCACCGGGCCGCCAACCCCGGCGGTCCCACCATCGCCCGGGTCGGCCACGGCCCAGCAGCACCGCACCCCGCTCGATCTCCTGGTGGACGCGGGGGCGCAGCAGCTCGAGCAACGCACGCACCGGAGCCTCGCTCACCGCGGAGCCGTCGGCAAAGTCCTCGTCATAGGCCGCGAGCAGCGCCGGCAGGATCTGCCCGATCAGGCCGCCGAATGCGCCGAGGAGGTCCCTCTCCTCCGTCAGAAGGTCGAGTGCCTCACCCGGCCGGGCCGGACGGGGCCACGACGAGCGCGTCCGCATCCACGCCTGCCCGTACGGGAAGTCGGTCCCGCCATGCGGCGGCGGCGAAGCCGTGCCACGAGGACATCTCGCCGCAGACCACGCGCACCTCGGCGTCGCCGGACCCGGAGCGGACCGGGCGCCGTGCCGTCGGCCGCCGGTGCAGATGCCCAAGACCCTGTCAGAACGAAGAGCCGATGTTCGAGCCAGCAATAGTGCCCGCAGCGCTCCGCCAGTTGACCGATCGAGCGGAACGCCGCCACCGGGTCAACCATGCGCCGGTTCCTGGGGAGCCGGCGGTCGGTAGTGGTTGGTGATCGGCATCCGTCGGTCCTTGCCGAAGGCCTTGGTGGTGATCCGCACCCCGGGCGGCATCTGACGCCTCTTGTACTCCGCCCCGTCGACCAGCCGCACCACCTGGTCGACCACGAGCGGGTCGAAGCCCTCGGCCACCAGGTCGGCCGCGGTGCGGTCGCGCTCGACGTAGCCCTGGAGGACGGGGTCGAGCTCTTCGTAGGGCGGGAGCGACTGATCGTCGCGCTGGTCCGGGCGCAACTCCGCCGACGGGGGCTTCTCGATGACGCTCTCGGGGATCGGTGCGGGCAGTCCATCGAGGACGGCCCGGGCATTGCGGTACCGGCAGAGCTCGTAGACCAGCGTCTTGGGCACGTCCTTGATCACGGCGAACCCACCGGCCGAGTCGCCGTAGAGCGTCGAGTAGCCGGTCGCCATCTCGCTCTTGTTGCCCGTCGTGAGGACGATCCATCCCTTGGCATTCGACACGCCCATGAGCAGGACGCCGCGCAGACGGGACTGGAGGTTCTCGTCGGTCAGGCCCGACGGCTCGTGGCCCAGCACGGTCTCCAGCATGGAGGTGAAGGCGACATGTGCCTCCTCGATCGGTACGACGCGCAGGTCGATGCCGAGCAAGGAGGCCAGCTCACCGGCATCGTGACGGGAGCCGTCGCTCGAATAGCGCGACGGCATGGAGATCCCGTGCACGTGGGATGGCCCCAACGCATCGACGGCGATCGTGGCCACCAAGGACGAGTCGATACCGCCCGACAAGCCGATCACCGCCTCGGTGAACCCGTTCTTGCCCAGATAGTCACGCGTGCCGAGCACCAGCGCGGCATAGACCTCAGCTTCGTCGGACAGCGCAGGCCGCAGCGCGGGTCGGAGCACGGGCTCAGCCTCTCGGGACCGCTCGGCCCGCGGCCTGCGTGGCAACGACCCGGGGCAGGGCGCCGGCCTCACCCTGCGTGGCCGTGACTCCTCACTCCGGAGGGGGATGTCCACCACCACCAGGTCCGGCGCGAACTGTGCCCCGCTGGCCAGGAGCGTGCCGTCGGACGCCACAACGAGGGAGTCGCCGTCGAAGACCAGTTCGTCCTGCCCCCCGACCTGATTGACATAGGCGATGGCACACCCGGCCTCAGCCACGCGCGTGCGCAGCATGGACAGTCGCTCGTTCCGGCGTCCCCGGTTGTAGGGCGATGCGTTCAGGTTGACCACTACGTCGGCCCCGCCCCGTCCCTGCACGGCCACCGGTCCGTCGGGGAACCACACGTCTTCACAGACCGAGATGCCGACCCAGGCTCCCGCCGACGCCGAAGAGGGTCGGCGTTTCTGTGCTGGACACGAACCATCGCTGCTCGTCGAAGACCCCGTAGTTGGGCAGGCAACGCTTCCGATAGGTCCCCACCACGCGACCACCGGCACAGATGGCGGCGGCGTTCGAGAGGCCCGGGCCCGTGGGGTCGGCCCCTACGTAACCGACGACGATGGCGCACTGCCCGCTGGCCGCGGCGACTTTCTCCAGCGCAGCGACGTTGTCGGCCACGAAGGCCGGCTTGAGGAGGAGGTCCTCGGGCGGGTACCCGGGTATGGCCAGTTCGGGCACGATGCAGATGTCCGCTCCCGCCGCTTCCGCCGCTGAGAGCGCGGCCAGAATGCGGTCCACGTTGCCCGCGAGGTCGCCCACAACGGTGTCGAGTTGGGCTGCGGCTACGCGCAGGAAGGACATCTATCCAGACTAATGGGCGGACAATTCCCGGGCTCTCGGTCGCAGGCCGGGCTTTCGCCGTGGGCCGTCGTGACTAGGCGTCCCACCCCGAGCTGGCTCAGCCGGGATGATCGACAACGGACCTACGGACACGTGTGAAAGTAGAATGCTAGAACTCTAGCGTTCTACTTTCACAGGGCGCCTTCGTCCCTTTAAACCCACCGGGCGGCTCACCCACGATGAAAACGCCGGGTGGCCTCACCCCGTTGAAAACGCCGGGTCCGCTCACCCCTTGAATACGCCCCGGAGGAAGGTGCGGAGGAGCGAGGCGAACGCCGCCGGCTGCTCGAAGCCGGGGAGGTGGGCGGCCTCCTCCATGATGGTGAGCTGCGCGCCCGGGATCTGGGACGCGACCGCTCGAGACCGCTGCTGGATATGGCCGAGATCGAGGTCGCCCACCACCACCAGGACGGGGCAGCGCACCTCGGAGAGGCGGGACCAGGCCTCGACCGGGGGCGCCGGCTCGTGCCCGGGGCTGTCGGCGTGGAGCGCGATCCGGTTCATATCGAGCGCCAGTGCGCGCCGTGCCCCTTCCACCCGCCCCTCGGGAGCGTGGGGGCCGTCGAGCCAGAGGCGGATCTCGCCGATGTTCAGGGCGTCCAGCGCCCCGGCGGCATCGGCTGCGACCAGGGTGTCCCAAATGGCGGCCTCGACCGGGTCGATCTGCGCATCGTCGACCGCGGGGGCACCCGACACGGACGGAGCCACGAGAACGAGAGCCGCCACGCGTCCGGGGTGGGTCAAGGTGAAGTCGAGCGCGATCTGTCCCCCACGGGAGTTGCCGACCAGGGCCACCCGGTCCAGAGCCAGGGCATCGAGGATGGCCAGCAGATCGGCCAGCTGGTCGTGCGCCTCGGCCCGATAGGTGGTGGCACCGAAGCCACGCCGGTCGTACGCCACCCCGTCGATGTCCGCGGGGAGGAGGGCCAGCACATCCTCCCAGCTGCGCTTATCCGAGATACCAGTGTGCAGGAACACCACGTGCGGCGCTCCGCCGGCGCCCGACCGCAGGACGGATAACCGGGCCCGGCCCGACGGGACCTCGAGCTCCTCTCGCGCCCCGGCCGGCGGCTCCTCGCGGTGTTCCTCGCGATGCCCCTCGCCGTCTCCCGCCACGCCGACAGGGTACCGGTGAGGCCGGGAATGGACGGAGGGGGTCCCGTACCTGCGAAGCTTGTGGGGTGCAGAGCCAACGCGACTACGTGCTGCGAACGGTGGAGGAGCGCGGCATCCGCTTCGTCCAGCTGTGGTTCACCGACGTCCTGGGGACGCCGAAAGGCTTCAACATCACCTCGGCCGAGCTCGAGAACGCGCTCGACGAGGGGATGACATTCGACGGGTCCGCCATCGACGGCTTCAGCCGGGTGCAGGAAGCCGACGTCCTGGCCCGGCCCGACCCCAAGACATTCCAGCTCCTGCCGTGGCACGACGACGACTCGGCGGTGGCCCGCGTCTTCTGCGACGTCGCCAACCTGGATGGCACCCCCTTCAGCGGCGACCCCCGCCATACGCTGCGCCGTACCCTCGAACGGGCCCGGTCCGCCGGGTACACCTTCTTCGTCGCCCCCGAGATCGAGTACTTCTACTTCGCCGACGCCGATCCTGAGCACAGTCCCCAGACGCTCGACTCCGGCTCGTACTTCGACCTGAGTGTGGCCGATCTGACCAGCGACCTGCGACGGCGCTCGGTGCTCATGCTCGAGGAGATGGGGATCCCCGTGGAGCACACGCAGCACGAGGATGCCCGCAGCCAGCACGAGATCGACCTGCGCTACACCGACGCGATGACGATGGCCGACACCGTGATGACGGCCCGGATGGTGGTCAAGGAGATGGCACGGCGCGAGGGCGTGTTCGCCAGCTTCATGCCCAAGCCGCTGGGCGGGGTGCAGGGCTCGGGCATGCACACGCACATCTCTTTGTGGGAAGGCGAGCGCAACGCGTTCGTCGACGAGAACGACGAGTACGGACTATCCGAGGTGGCCCGCCAGTTCATCGCCGGCCTCCTGCGGCACGCCCGCGAGATCACGGCCGTCACGAACCAGTGGGTGAACTCCTACAAGCGCCTCATCGGCGGCTACGAGGCTCCCGTCCACGTCAGCTGGGCCCGCAACAACCGCTCGGCGCTCGTCCGCGTCCCGGTCGTCAAACACGGGAAGCCGGACTCGACCCGGCTGGAGTACCGGGCGCCGGACAGTGCGTGTAACCCGTATCTCGCTTTCGCGGTGATTCTGGCCGCCGGGCTACGGGGCATCACCGAGGGCTACCCCCTGCCGACAGAGGCCGATGCCAACCTCTTCACCCTCTCCAACCGGGAACTGGCGCTCAAGGGGATCGAGTCCCTCCCCGCCAGCCTGCACGATGCCGTCAACGAGATGGAGCGCTCCGAACTGCTGGCCGAGACCCTCGGCGACCACGTGTTCGAGTGGTTCATCCGCAACAAGAGAGCCGAGTGGGAGGACTACCAGTCCCAGGTGACCCAGTTCGAGCTCGACCGCTACCTCCCCCTCCTGTGAACCGGCACTAGGGCATTCGATGGACGCCCTCCTCTGTTTCCCACCGGACCTCCCCGCCGAGGTGACCCTCGCCCTCCAGAGCGCAGGGCTGACCCATCGCGCCGTGTCGGGCCCCGAGGCGGTCGGCGACGGGAACGGACAGGGCAGTGCGGAGACGTGGTCCGGCGCTGTCGTAGTCGCCGGCGACGACATGACGGCCGCGGTCGCCTTCTGCCGCCACATCCGCTTGCGCGAGGTACCCCTCAGCCCGCTCCTTCTGGTCATCCGGGCCGAACAGGTCGGCGAGTTGCTGTTACGCGATGACCTGTTCGACGACTTCTGCGTCCTTCCGGCCCGTCCCGACGAGTTGACGGCCCGGCTCCAACACCTCTTCTGGCGCAACGGACAGAGCATGCGGCCGGACCTGATCGAGTACGGGCCGCTCATGCTCAACCTTGAGACGTACCAGGCCGCGGTGGCCGGACGCGTGCTCGACCTCACCTACATGGAGTACGAGCTGCTCCGGTTCCTGGCGGGCCACCCGGCCAAGGTCTTCACCCGCGAGACGCTGCTCAGCCGCGTCTGGGGCTACGAGTACTACGGGGGAGCGCGCACCGTCGATGTCCATATCAGGCGGCTCCGGGCCAAGTTGGGCGAGGAACACGCGCACCTGATCCAGACGGTGCGCTCCGTGGGCTACCGCTTCGGCCAGGTGGCCTGGCATCCCGGGCTCAATCAGCGATCGGGCGCCTCCGGCGTCGACACTGCCGGCACGTAGGCCCAGGCCTCCAGTTCGACCCGCGCCCCGGCCGGGAGCGCGGCGACGGCCACGGCCGAGCGTGTCGGCCGCTCGGGGAAGTATTCGGCGAAGACCTCATTGACCGCGGCGAACTCGCTCATGTCGACGAGATAGAGCGTGGTCTTGACGACGTCGCGCAACGTGACGCCTTCGGTGTCGAGGACGGCGGCCACGTTGTCGAGGGCTTGACGGAACTGCGGGATCGTGCCCCCGTCAACGAGGGCCGAGACGCCATTGTCGTCGGTGGCCAGCCCGATCTGGCCCGAGGTGATCACCCAGTCGCCAGCCCGGCGGACCGGTGAATAGGGACCCAGCGTCGGACTCATCGCTCCTCCTTCTGGCCTCCACGGGCAACTGCCGTGCTCCGTCGTGCCGCGCCGCCTCGCCTGGTCGGCCACCGCGCTGCCCCACCTTCGGCCATCCATGCCGCTGCGGCCGTCGCCGCGAAGACCGCGTCGGAGCCGTTCACCGGCCAGCGGTCCTCGGCGTGTAGGACCACATCGACCTCGGGCATCTCCCGGGCCGTCAGAATACCGAAGGAGCGGATCGTCAGGTCGAGCGGCTCTCCGGCTGCATCCACCGCGATCCCCTCGGACCAGACGAGACCCAACGCCTGATGGACGGCGCCCAGGGCATAGGAGCGGAGCGTCACGGGATCGAGGAGTTCGCCGGCCCACACCTCGACGCTGACGGTTCCCCGGCCGGACGGCCCACCCGCCAGATGCAGACCCACCTTGGCGCGGCCGCCGCCCGGGACGGTGACGTCGCAGTACCCGGTCCCCTTCTTCTGTCCGGCCGGGTCACTCCCGCGTTCGTTCGTCGCGTGCGCACCATGTGCTGCGCAGCCAGCACCTCAACCCAACCCGCCCCGCGGAGCTCGTCACCTACCGGCGGCCCGACGATATCGACCTCTTCGATGGCCACCTCGGGAGCGATGGCTGCTACCCGCGCCCGCAGCCGCCCGAGATCGGGCGATCCCGGAGTGCGACCGATCCGCACGACGCCCGAGCCATCGGACCGGAGCCCGAGGGCGAGCGGTGGACGCTTGGGCCCGTAACGGACGACATCCTCGCGGCTCCAGAGCACCCGCACGCCGTGCTGTGTCTCGGTCGCCAGGGTCTGGGCCCGCAGGGGGACGGGGCTGCGCTGCTTACCACCGAAGGCGCCCCCGTTGGCCAGTGGGCTCGCCGGCTCGCCCCCCGGAAGGCACCAACTCGAGTCGGGCTCGACATACGCCGGTTCGACCCACGTCGTCTGCAGGGTGAGCGCCCACGCTCCGTCTGCGATTTCGGGCAGCGCGACCGGATAGACCAGCGGCATGGTGCTGTTGCGCCCCTGCACCTTTCGCGCGCGGCGCCTCTGCGTCGGCCCCGCGCCCAGTGAGAACGCACGCAGCAGGGGCTTTGTCGTCGGCGAATCCCCCTCCCCCCAGCACGACGTCGTGGCCCGAGATCTGCGATGTCGATCCTTCGAGTTCGGCCCGCCACTGCGTCAACAACGGGTCGGCCACGGGGGCCGCTCGGCGTCCCCGTCGCGGCGTCCGCGCCATCTACCCCGAACGCGGGCACCCCGAGTGCGGTGCATCCGGCCTCGACGATGGACTGCCACCCGGTGCAGCGGCAGAGGTGGGCCAGCAGCGCCGACTCGACGGCGTGCCGGGTGACGGCCCTGTTCCGCGTTCTCGAGGGCAGCCAACCGCATGAGAATCCCCGGGGTGCAGAAGCCGCACTGGCTCGCTCCGGCCGCGAGGAAGGCGCCGACCCAGCGGGCTTCGAGATCGGGCTGCAGGCCCTCGACGGTGGTGACAGTTCTACCGGCGATCCGACGGACGGGGGTGACGCACGCCACGCGGGCGGCGCCGTCCACCCAGACCGTGCAGCACCCGCACTGGCCCTGGGGACTGCATCCGTCCTTGACCGAACGGCACCGCAACTGTTCCCGGAGCGCGTCAAGAAGGGACGTCCCGTGGTCGTCGTCGACCACGACGGTGGCGCCATTGAGGGAAAAGGAAACGGCTGATGCCGTGGGGGCTTCGCTCAGCTGAACGAAGAGCCACAGCCGCAGGTGCGGGTGGCGTTCGGGTTCACGATGTGGAACCCGGCCCCCTGCAGCCCGTCGCTGTAGTCGAGTGTGGAGCCGACCAGGAGCTCCGCGCTGGCCGAGTCGACGACAACCTTGACGGTGCCGAACTCGCGCACGACGTCATCGGCCATCAACTCGGAATCGAAGAACATCTCGTAGCTGTAACCCGAGCATCCACCCGGCTTCACCGCCACACGCAGAGCCAGCGAGTCGCCTTCTTCCTGGGCCAACAACTCGGCCACTTTGGTGATGGCAAGATCGCTGAGGGTGACCGGCGCTGGCTTCTTGCCGATGTTGACCGAAGTGGTCATGGTGGTCACAGGAGCCTCCTTGTCGCGCGCCGTGCGGCGCTGGCCGCCCCGCTGCACAGTGCAGCAGGAATGTCCACATGTTACCGGTGTGTCGGCACCGTCTGTCCATACAGGACCAAAGAGATCGGAATTCAGCTCCACGCAGGTAGAATGCGGGCATGAGTCCCGAGCCGGACGCCGCAGCTCTCCTCCCCGCCCACGAACGCGAGGAGCAAGTGCGCCAGAGTCTGCGCGCCGTGATCGACCCCGAGCTCGGTGACACCATCGTCGACCTGGGCATGGTCCGTGCCATCACCATCACGGACGATCACGTGGTCGTCGATGTCGCCCTGACCATCGCCGCCTGCCCGCTGCGCTCCCAGATCGAACGGGACGTCCGGGGCCAGATCGAAGCGCTCGACTGGGTGACTTCGGTCGAGATCCGGATCGCCACCATGGATGCCCCCGAGCGGGCGGCCGTCATGGCACGGGCCCGCTGGAAGGCCCGGGAGGACGCACCGGAGACCGCGATCCCCGCCACCACCCGCGTCCTCGCCGTGGCCTCGGGCAAGGGCGGGGTCGGCAAGTCCTCGGTCACGGTCAATCTGGCCGTGGCCCTGGCCCGACGCGGTCTGACCGTCGGGATCCTCGACGCGGACATCTGGGGCTTCTCGGTGCCGCGCCTCCTCGGCATGGAGGGGGATGTCGAGGCCCGTCAGGGGAAAATGGTCCCCCTCGAGAAGAACATCGGTGCCGGGCTGGTCAGGGTCCTCTCCATGGGCTTCCTGGCCGACGAGGAGCAGGCGATCATGTGGCGGGGCCTCGTCCTGAACCGTGCCGTGCAGCAGTTTCTCCAGGACGCGCACTGGGGGGATCTCGACTACCTGCTGATCGACCTGCCCCCGGGCACGGGCGACGTACAGATGGGCCTGGCCCGTCTTCTCCCCCGCACCGAGATGCTGGTTGTCACCACGCCGCCTCTGGCCGCGCAGAAGGTGGCGGCCCGGGCCGCGGACATGGCACGCAAGGGCTATCTGCGTGTCGCCGGGGTCATCGAGAACATGAGTGACTTCACCTGCGAGCACGGCACGACGTATGCACTCTTCGGCTCCGGTGGAGGGACCCGCCTGGCCCACGGTCTGGGCGTGCCGCTCATCGGCTCCATCCCGCTCCATCCGGATCTGGCCGCTGCCGGCGACGCGGGCACACCGGTAGCCGAAGGCGATGGCGAAATGGCCCCGCTCTTCGCCGAACTGGCCCGGGTGGTGGCCGAGGAGGTGGCACCGCTCCTCGAGACGTCCTCGTGCTCGGCGCGCCTCGTCGAGCGGGTCGAAGCGGCTGTGGCCAGCGGCGAGCACAAGCTCGGCTGAAGGATCGGGCTACTCGGGCCCCACCCAACGCCAGCGCGTCGCGACTGCGTCCTGACCAGCGGGTGCACCCGCCTCTTGGACCGCCACGGCCCGGCCTTCGTCGGACAAGAAACGTAGGTGCGCCCACAGGGAGAGGCGGGCCGGCTTGAGTTGGGCCTCGGTCACGTCGGCATAGACCACGGGTAAGAGGTCCTCCACCGCGCCTTCTCCCGCGGCGCGCAACGCGTCGGCCACTCTGGTGTGACGCCCGAGCCGGTGGGCGATGAGCGCATCGATGACAGCAGGGACGTCAAGCATCAGCCGCCCGTGGCCCGGAGCGAGGCGATCGATCGGCGGTTCCATGTCGCGCACGAGGGCCAGGCTGGCGAGATACGCCCCCAGATCCCCATCCGGTGGAGTGATGACCACTGTCGACCCGTGCATGACATGGTCCCCGGTCAGGAGGGTCCGGCTCTCCCGGATGAGCCAACAAAGATGATTCGAGGCATGCCCGGGAGTGTGGACCGCCTCCAGCGTCAGCGCACCGTTCTTCCCCGCACCGTCGGCCCCGTCGGCCCCGTCCTCTGTCGGCGCTGTCGGCACGGTCGGCGCCGGGAAGCGTCAGCGTCCAGCCCCCGCGCACGCTGAGGTCGGGCACGAAATCGTCGGCCGGGCCGAAACCCACTACCCGGGCGCCGGTCGCTTTGGCCAGCTCGGCCGCACCCGGGGCGTGATCACGGTGCGTGTGGGTCACCAGTATCCAGCCGAGCGTGCCGCGCACGGCGATGGCTGCCAGCAGCGCGGTCCGGTGACCCTCGTCGTCGGGTCCGGGATCGATCACGGCCAGTTCGGACGTACCTATGACGTACGTGTTCGTGCCCGGACCCGTCATCAGCCCCGGGTTGGGCGCGGTCAGGCGCAGGAGCCCCTCATCCAGCTCCACGGGCTCACCCGGTACCGGAGCGGGACCCACGCCTGTATCGGGTATCGGCGGGATCGTGCCGGGCGTGGCGGACGGGGTCATGCGGACGGGGTCATGCGGACGGGGTCATGTTGGAGGGGGAACCGCAGCTCCACCCTCGGTGGAACCGTCATCGGCGTTCGCCGCGAGCGAGACGGCCCGGATGGCATCGTTGAACTCACGACCCACCGCGGGCGGGGCATCGTCCGGACGCACGTCGTCATACCCTTCGTCGCCGGGCAGCAGGATCCGCACCCCGCTCCCGTCGGCGATCACCCTAGGGTCGATCGTCGGGACCGAGCGTGATGCGCTCTCGGCCGCCTCCAACAGTTCGGCGCTGGTGGCGAAACGACTGATCGCCTGAAGGTTGCGCACGGTCGGGAAAATGATTTCGAAGTCGCCCTTGCGATGACCCTCAAGCGCGCGCCGGGGCGAGATCCACGTCTCGGCAATTGTCTCGCCGGCGTCGTGGGCCGCCTGTTGCCCCGGTGGGGCCGCCGCCACGAAGAACCGGGTGTCATAGCGGCGCGGGGCCCCTCTGGGCGTGATCCAGTGCGCGAAATAGTGCACGTCCCCGACCAACAGCTGCAGCTGCTCGTCACGGCAGACGTCGAGGAAGCGCCGCTCTCCCTTGTTCACCAGGGCACGTTCGGCCACGATGCGGGCCTCTTCCTCCGAGTCACCCGCCAGCAACGGCGGGCCCGCCGGCCGCTCCGCCAGCAGGAGGCCGGCTTCCTCGAACGTCTCACGGAGCGCGGCGACCCAGTAGGCCAGACCACCGGTCTCGATCCCGAGCAAAATGCTGGCCTCGACGTCACTCCGACCCTGCGACACGGCCTCGGCCTCCCGGCCCCCGTCGAGCGGATCGACCGCGCCGCCAGGGAAGACGTACGCCCCGCCGACGAAGTCGGACTGCAAGTTGCGCCGGACCATCAGGACTTCGAGCACGTCCTCGCCGCGTGCTGGTTCCTCGGCGTCGCGCACCAACATCACCGTGGCGGCGGGCCGCAGCACCACCGCGTCGGCCGGCGGGGCGGGCGGGCGCTTTGGAAGGAGTGAGGCCACATGGCGAGGCTACCGTCACGGAGCCGCACGCCCTCAGAATGGGCCGGACCGCCCTCAGAATGGTCAAAGCCCTGGTCTACGCTGATGCCTCCCATGAGCCTCGACGCCCCCGAGCCTGCGGAGTCGACCCCTGCGGAGTCGACCGTCGTGCACACGATCCCCCGGCGCTATGTCGCCCTGGGGCTCATCGTGATCGCCATCATTCTGGTGGGTGCGCTCATCGTGATCCGTCACGCGGACCAGACCGACGACACATCGGACGTCGAGACAATCACGCCCGCCCCCACCTCGATGCTTACTTCGCTCGCCCACATTCCGGCCACGGTCAGCAACGCAGTAGGCGTGTCGTCGCCCAACAATCCGATCACGTCGCCGACGGCCACGGGGAACGCGCCCATCTGGGAGTCTTCGGCAGGAGGATCCGCTCCCCGCCCTGTGGTCTTCTTCTACGGAGCCGAGTTCGCACCGTACGCGGCAGCCGAGCGCTGGGCCGTCGTCGTGGCCTTGTCGCGTTTCGGCACGTTCGGGCAGCTCGGGCTCATGCAGTCCAGTTCCTCGGTGGCATTCTCCGATACCCCGACCTTCACGTTCTGGCACGCCACCTACTCGAGCATCTGGATCGACCTGCAGACCACCGAGCGCTACAGCTCGCTCAACCCGACGGGCGCCGGCTACACCTCCCTGCAGACGCCGACAACACGGCAGGCGGCGTCGGTTGCGGTCTACGACACGTCGGCCAAGACGTTTCCCCTCCTCGACATCGCGAATCGCTATGTGCTGGTCGGATCGAGCTTCTCGCCCACCATGCTCGACGGTCTCACGCAATCACAGATCGCCGACGACCTGACCTACCCGGCGAATCCGGTAACGCAGGCCATCGTCGCCTCAGCCAACGAGATTACGGCGTCCATCTGCAGCGTGACGGGTGACCGCCCGGCCACGGTGTGCGACGCACGGGGGGTGACCGTCGCCGCCGCCAAAATGAAGATCCGTCAGGACGGCTGAGGCCGGTTATGTCGCGTGAGGCCGACTATGGGGCGTCAACCTCCCCGGGCGGCCCAGCGAACTGCGCGTGCGCGTCGCGGTGCGCCGTGCGCGGTTATGTCAGCTGGCCCGGCGGTCGAGCACCAGCTTGCGCTCGACCTCGTTGAGCCCGCCCCAGATCCCGTGTGGTTCACGGATCCGGATGGCGTACTCAAGACAGTCCCCCCGTACGTGGCACTGATGGCAGATCTCCTTGGCCCGGAGCTCCCGTGCGGCCTTCTCTTCTTTCCGTTCGGCATGCGACGGCGGGAAGAACGCCGAAGCTTGCGGTCCCCGACAGGCTGCCTTGACCTGCCACGTGTCTAGTCCTTGACGCATATGACCCCCAGAATGGGTACATGAGGTACCCCCCGCTTGCCAACTTACTGCCGCGCTGCCACAGCATCAAGGGCCCTGAACTGGATCTTTAGTTGATCGACGCTCGCTCGGCCCAAAGCCCCAACTACGCTCGGCCGCACATGGACGTAGGGATCTTCTGCGCGCAAAGCCACGTTCTGATCGTGGCCGGCAAGGGAGGCGTCGGAAAAACGACGATGACGGCCGCGCTCGCCCGGATGGCGTCGCAGACGGGCCGTTCCGTGCTCATCGTCGAATTAGAAGGGAAATCGGGCATCACGGGCGCCTTCGGCCTCGACGAGGACCTCGGCTACGAGGAGGTGGAACTGCAGCCGGCCCGCGGCCCTGAGGAGGGCGCCATACGGGCCCGGCGGATCACGCCGGATGACGCGTTGGTGGAGTACCTCGAGGATCACGGATTGCGCCGGGTCTCCAAGCGCCTGGTCAGCTCCGGCGTGGTCGACGTGGTGTCAACCGCTATTCCGGGTATTCGCGACGTGCTCGTGCTGGGCAAGATCAAGCAGTTGGAGAGGGACGGGATCGCCGACCTGATCGTGGTCGACGCGCCCGCCACCGGGCACGCCATCACCTTCCTCACCTCAGCCAGCGGTCTCGTGAATGCGGCCCGAGGTGGCCCGTTGCGGACCCAGGCGGCCGAAGTCGTCGAATTCCTCGGCGACCCCTCCCGTTGCCGGGTGATCCTGGTCACGCTCCCCGAGGAGATGCCGGTGAGCGAGACCATCGAGTCCGCCTTCACGCTGGAAGACAAGGCCGGGGTCCAGTTAGGCCCGGTGATCGTCAACGCCACAGACCCCGAGCCCCTGGGTCTGGAACGATCGGCCCGGGAGGCGGCGGCCGGCCTCGACGTCGACCCCGATGTCCTCGCGGCGATGGAACAGGCGCGCCAGTTCCGCCTACAGCGCCACGCGCTCTCGGTGTCCCAGATCGAGCGCCTGGCCAGCGATCTCCCACTGCCCCAGCTCCTGGTGCCCAAAATGGACGTCGAGGAGATCGGTCCGGCGGAAACCCGTCATTTAGCATCCGGCCTCGCCCGCGCCATCGGCGCGATGGCGCCCGAGGTCCCCGCCACATGACAGGGACGACGGGCACTCTCACGGCGCTCGTCACCGAACGCTCGGTCATCGTGTGCTGCGGATCGGGCGGCGTCGGCAAGACGACCGTTTCGGCAGTTTTCGCCCTCGCTGCGGCGCGGGCCGGGCGACGGGCGTGCGTGGTCACCGTCGACCCCGCGCGCCGACTGGCCGATTCCCTGGGTGTCGAGTCCCTTCCCAATACCCCGACCGAGGTCGAGGGCGACTGGCCCGGCCACCTGCACGCGCTCATGCTGGACACCAAGGGAACATTCGACGACCTCATCCACACCTATTCCCGCACAACCGAGCAGGCAGAGGGCATCCTCGCCAATCGGCTCTACCAGAACCTGGCCGGCGCCCTTTCGGGGACCCAGGAATACATGGCGATGGAGAAGCTCAACGAGCTCGTCGAATCAGGCGAATTCGACATCGTCGTGGTGGACACTCCCCCTACCCGCAATGCACTCGACCTGCTCGATGCACCGCGACGACTCACCAGGTTCCTCGAGAACCGCATCTTCCGGGCCCTCCTCTTTCCGACCCGCGTCTCCCTGCGAGCGGTCGGGCTGGCGACGACGGCGCTGTTGCGCACGATCTCCAAGGTGGCCGGTGCCGAGATCGTCCAGGACGCCATCGCCTTCTTCCAGGCCTTCGACGGCATGGAAGAAGGGTTCAGGGCCCGGGCCGGCGCCGTGCGCGAGCTGCTGGCCGATCCCGCAACCGCCTACGTACTCGTGACCTCGGCCCGCGCCGACGCCATCACGGAGGCCCGGTTCTTCGCACAAAAATTGGCCGAACGCGACATCTCCCCCGCGGCTCTGGTGGTCAACCGGATCCACCCCCACTTCGGCTCTGTCGACGACCTGCCTCCCGTTGACACCGGCACCGCCGGGCCCCTGGCCTCCCTGGCGGCGAACCTGGCGGCCCTCAACGATGTGGCCCGGCAGGAGGAGAGTTCCTACGCCGCCCTGGCGGCTGAACTGGCACCGGCCGCGGTGGGGCGGATCCCTCTCTTCGGCCAGGACGTCCACGACCTCGGCGGCCTCCAGCGAGCGGCGGACGTGTTGTTCGACTGAGAGGTGCCCGGATGGGCGGATCGCCGGCAGGCAACGTGCGGCCTTTTCGCCTCTACCGTGACCTCGGCACAGAGGGTGGGCTCGGCGGGGCGACACTTATTTCTAAGCGCTAGAAGGCTAGTAGTTAGAAATACCAGGGCGCCTTCAAGGGGTGAACGCACCGACTCGGAAGTTGCTTCTTCGAGAAGCAGACCGGGCTACCGCACCATGCCCGCACTCCGATAGTCTGCGCCCGTGCAGACCATTCTGGTCGCCAGCGATGCGCCCACACTCCGCCGGGAGATTGAAGCGGTCATCAGCGGCCCCGACGTGGAAGTCCATGCCGTGACCTCGGGACCCGAGGTCATCGCCTTCGTGACCGACGAGGCTCCGGACCTGGTCATTGTGGACATGCAGATGGGCAATATGGGCGGCATGGCCGTGTGTCACGAACTGCGGCTGCAGGAGTCCTACGACGCCCTGGACCACGTGGCCGTGCTCATGTTGTTGGACCGTCGTCCCGACGTGTTCCTGGCGCGACGCTCCGGCGCCGAGGGGTGGCTGGTCAAGCCCCTCGACCCGCTCCGTCTCCGGCGGGCCGTCAACGCGCTCCTCGACGAGGGCACCTACGCCGATGATTCGTATACGCCTGTGCCCGTGCTGGTGGGCGCCGGACGCCAGCTCGAGGCGGGCAGCACACCGACGAGCTGATCCGCATCCCCGTGTCGACCCCTCGGGAGACGCAGCCAGCAGCAGATCCACCACGACGCGCCCGTCGGCCTTGGCGCCGGGGCACAAGCGGGGAGCGCCGGTCCGATGGGCCCCAGCTCCCCAAAGACGATGTGTCCGAGCAAGAGCGCATCATCATCGAGGCTCTGGCCGACCTGCGAGACATGGACGTACGTGAGGTCATGACCCCGAGGGTCGACGTGACCTTCTTGACCATTCCCGTCCAGGCCGATGACATCGCCCGTGCCGTGCGCACGTCGGGACACAGTTGCTTCCCGGTCGTGCACGACGACCTCGACGATCTGATCGGGATCCTGTTCGTCAATGACATCTTCCGTACGGGGCCCGACGGCCCCCTGACGCGGGATGCGACCGACCCCAGCCCATTGGAAATTTCGCGCAAGGTGCGACAGCCGTATCTCGTCCCCGAGTCGCTGGGCGTCCTCGAGGCCCTCGCCGACATGCGCAAGCACCGCCGGGCTGTCGCGGTGGTCGTCGACGAGTACGGAGGCGTCGCCGGGATCCTCACCGTGAAGGATCTTCTCGAGCCCTTGGTGGGCGACCTGCACGACGAGTTCGACGAGGTCGAAGAGCCGATGATCGTACGGGTGGACGGCACGCGCTGGCTCATCGACGGCCAGACCAACGTCGACGTTGTCCGTGAGCGGCTCGGCCTGGACGTACCCGATGGCGAGTACGTGACGCTGGGCGGGCTCCTTTTCGCCCTCTTCGGTCACATTCCGAGCGAAGGCGAGCAGGTCCGCGTGGGCGACTGGGACCTCCGGGTGGTCGAGATGGACAAGCGCCGGGTAGCCCAGGTGGTGGCCACGTCGCTGGGCGCGACCCCCGCCGATCCCGCCGCCGAAGGTCCCCCGGACTCAGAAGGCTAAGGTGACTGGCCTGCTTCCTTCGGGAAGCGGACGGGCTGTGGCGCAGCTTGGTTAGCGCGCTGCGTTCGGGACGCAGAGGTCCCCGGTTCAAATCCGGGCAGCCCGACCCAAAATCCCTGGTCAGGGCCTCAGGATTCTGAGGCGCCTGGCTCGTCCGGCGCAGATGGCGCGCACCATGCCGGGTCGTCTTCATACCACCTACGGAATCGGCCTACCCGTCGATCGCCGTACGGAGCTGGGCCAGACGATCACGGTTGAGCGAGTACCAGACCCATTTGCCTCGCCGATCGCCTTGGACGAGCCCGGCTTCGCTGAGAATCTTCATGTGATGCGAGATCGTCGGCTGGCTCTTGCCGAGGGGTCCGACGAACTCACAGACGCACACCTCGCCCTCGGGCGAAGCGGCCAAGATGCTGAGTACGCGCAGTCGGACGGGGTCTGACAGTGCGCTGAACCCGCTGGCCAACTCGTCGGCATTGGAGGCGTCAAGGGGAGCGGAGAGCACGGAGGGGCAGCATTGCGTCGGGGCATCCGTCGCAGTGCTGCTAGCCCCTTTGGCCATCGATCCTCCTATTGACAGTCGTGAATGCATCGATGATACTCGATCAATCGATGATTGTCTATCAATGGAGGCTCCGATGGCCCGTGTCCAGCTTGCACTCACCGTCTCCGACATCGAAGAGAGTGTCGAGTTCTACACAAAGCTCTTCGGGGCCCAACCGGCCAAACGAGAGCCTGGCTACGCCAACTTCGCCGTCGCAGACCCACCGCTCAAGCTCGTCCTGATCGAGGACCGCTCCTCACGGGGCCATGGCATCGCCGACGCCCTCAACCATCTCGGCGTCGAAGTGAACAGCCCCGACGACGTCACAAAGGCGACAGGTCGACTGAGCGCCGAGGGGCTCGAAACGAGGACGGAGGACAACACGACATGCTGCTACGCGGTCCAGGACAAGGTGTGGGTCAACGACCCTGACGGTACGCCTTGGGAGATATACACCGTCCTGGCCGATGCTCCGACCGGGACCGGCATTGCGGGCGACGGGTCGTGCTGCGCCTCCGACGTCTTCCAAACAGTGCCGGTGCCAGTGGGCGTGAACCCCTCCCCGTCGTCCTGCTGCTGAGCGACAAGGCACGTCGGAGCGAACCGGTGCCCCATAGTGCGCCCTTGTGGCGACGGCTCTTGGCCGAATTGCTCGGGAGTGCGTTCCTCGCCGCCATTGTCATCGGTTCGGGCATCGCCGCACAGAATCTGTCGCCGGGAAACACCGGCCTGGAGCTCCTCCAGAACGCCGTGGCCACCGCCGCCGGGCTCTTCGCCGTCATCTTGATGTTCGGGTCAATCTCGGGTGGCCATTACAACCCCATTGTCTCTATCGTCGATGCGGCTTTCGGCGGTCTGTCGTGGAGAGACGCCGGCGCCTATCTGCCAGTCCAGACGGCGGGGTGCATCGGCGGAGCCGTGGTGGCCAATGTGATGTTCTCCCGGGCCGCTGTCTCCATCTCCACCAAGCATCGGGCGTCGGGTGCTCACTGGCTCTCCGAGGTCGTGGCCACGGTTGGCCTGATCCTGGTGATCTTCGCCTTGGCCCGAACGGGGCGGTCCCACCTCGCTCCAGCCGCCGTCGGGGCGTACATCGGGGCGGCGTACTTCTTCACCAGTTCGACCAGCTTCGCCAACCCCGCCATCACCGTCGGACGGATGTTCTCCAACACCTTCGCCGGCATTGCACCCTCGTCTGTCCCGAGCTTCCTATCGGCCCAAATCGTTGGGGGCGTCGTGGCTTTTGGACTGATCAGGGGCCTTTATCCGGGCCTGACGAGCGCCCAAGCCGCCAATGCCGTTCAGCCGCACGAACTTGGGGCAGATTCTCTAGTGCCCGACGCCACGACAGAGACGCTGTGAGCGAAGTGCCCGTCGTCCTTTTCCTGTGCACGCACAACGCCGGACGCAGCTTGGCCGCACGGGTCCTGCTCGACCACTACGCCGAGGGCCGGATCGACGTGCGGTCGGCCGGCTCGGAACCTGCCACCGAGCTCAATCCGTCAGTTGTCGCACTACTGCTCGAGCGAGGTCTCGACCCGGGACGGGAGTTCCCCAAGCCGCTCACCGATGAGGTGGCCCGGCAAGCCGACGTCGTCGTCACGATGGGCTGCGGCGACACGTGTCCGGTCTACCCGGGCAAGCGGTTCGTGGAGTGGGAGCTCAACGATCCCGCCGGTCAGCCCGTTGAACTGGTCAGACCCATCGTCGATGACATCGATCATCGGGTGCAGGCGCTCATGGAGGAATTGCTGACGGATTCGTCTCCTTGAGCGCCAGCTCCCCCTGAAACAGATGGCGCGTTTTGCGCGCTCTGATATTGGCCCTGAGACGTCACACCAAGGCAGCTGACTACAGTGTAGTCATGGCGAATCCAGTGTCGATCCGGTTCCGTCGGGCCGAGGTGCTCGACCAGCTGAAGGCCGAGGCCGGGGCCCGGCACGTCTCATCCTCGGCCTTGGCCGAAGAGCTCATTGAGGAAGGGCTGCGGTCCCGACGCCATCCCCTTGTCATCTTCCGGGACGGCCCGACAGGCCGACGAGCTGCCTTGTTGGGCGGGCCGGACGTCTGGGAAGTCATCGGCGGTGTCGTCGGGGGTGACGTGCCGACTGACATCCGCATCGAACGTGCGGTGGCCCAGTTCGGCCTTTCCGTCCTACAGGTCAGTGCGGCGCTGGACTACTACGCGTCATTCACGGCCGAGATCGACGATGAGATCGCAACCAACCTGAGGGCAGCCGATGAAGCCGAGGTGGCGTGGCGCCGTCGCCAAGACCTCCTGGCTAGGTGAGGCTCCTCCTCGATGTGCATCACTCCCGCTCCGTTGCCGAACGGCTACGTGTGAATGGCTATGACGTGCAGGCAGCCTTCGACCACCTGGAGTTGGCGGTACTCGCCGACGAAGAGCTCCTCCGACGAGCCCGCGCCGACGGACGGGCGGTGGTCACCGAGAACGCCAAGGACTTCGACCGCATCGTGCGTTCATGGGTGGCAACAGGCGAGCACCATGCCGGAGGTGTCTTCACGTCGCCCCGTCGGTTTCATCGTGGCAGCAACGCATATCCCGAAAATCTGATCGTGGCACTGACCCGCTTTCTCGCCACACCCCCTGTCGCCGAGCTCGACTGGGTGCACTGGCTCGACTAACCCACATGCTCGTCGAGCGACGTCCGATCCTGCGAGCACGATTCACGCCGGTGTGAAAACCTCCTCTGCGTTGGACACGAGGAGGCTACGAAAAATGCCGATCTACTACCACGAGACCATTGACGCATCGATCGTCCGGGAGAAGGCGCTGGCCTACCTCGACAAGGTCGGTCGCGCCGTGACAGAGCGCACGAATGTCCCGGGTTCGCAGATGCGCAACCTCGGCAAGTGGGTGGTGAACTGGACGACAGGCCGGTGGATCCAGGTTGTGGGCCAATGGGAAATGACGAGTTGGGACTGGTTCATCGAGCACTTCACCAAGACCAACCTGATGTTCGATCACCCCGAAGGCCAGGAGCAGTATCGCAGTGGTGGGTTCGATCGCCTCCTCAAGCCGTGGGAGGGAACGCCCACCCTCGACCAGATCGTCGAAGAAGGGCGCCGGGCACCATTCGTCCTCCAAGAGACCGTCGGCGTACCGGCAGGGTCGGCCCCGGTGTACCTGGAATCTCTGAGATCGGCCGGTGCGGTCATCGAGCGCGCCGGGCGGGGGATGGCACTGCACGGCGCCTACGAAGTGCTCTTACGTGACGAGTCCGAAGTCCTCGTCCAATGGGCCTTCGCAAACCTGTCGTCCTTCACCGAAGCGGTCGGCAATACCCGGGGGTTTCACGAACTCGCAGCTTGGCGGGAGGAAGCTCGCGCCACCGAACGGACGTACATCGCCGCCCTGTTGGAACCAACGGAGTGGTCGCCTCTGCGTTGAGGCCTCAAGGCGTCACAAATGCGCCCGACGTCACCTCGTCGCACCCGTCTGCTGGCCCTGCCGCCTGCAGCGGATACTCCGTAGGTAAGAATGCCCCGGATGGAAATGGGGCTCAGATCATCGTCAGGCAGTGATTTCGGCAGAAAGCAGTCGACCGATTGACACCCAAATTGCGCTGGGTCCTTCGCGACGTGGTTGCCCTCCAAGCACGATGACTCCTAGACACGCCGCCTCCTCCCGCGGGAGAGCCCGCCGCCACATCCTCTTTGGCAGCCTGGCGGTCCTTCTCGTGCTCGTGGGTGCCGGCGCCGGCTACGAGTGGTCCCGCCCAGTTCCTTCCCCGGTTTTCCACTCCACCATGTCCTCTATTCGCCTTCCGGGGACCACTCCAGCCCTGCCGTGGCCCACAACAGGCTCGGCCGCGCTGACCATGGAGGGTGTGGGAAGCCTCGGCCGGGTCGGCAACACGCAACCGGTCCCTATCGCGAGCATCACCAAAGTCATGACGGCCTATGTCGTGCTGACGGATCATCCCCTTACCTCCGGCGCGACCGGACCGGCCATCCCGGTCGACGCGGCGACCATCGCCGCGTATCAAACCGGTCTGGCCACTCAGCAATCGGTCGTCGAGGTGGCGGCCGGAGAGAGCCTCACCGAACTTCAAGCTCTCGAGGGCCTCCTCATCCCTTCGGGCAACAACATCGCCGTGCTCCTTGCGGACTGGGATGCCGGGAGCACCGATGCATTCGTGGCCAAGATGAACAGTGCGGCGCAGAAACTCGGGCTTACCTCGAGCCATTTCGTCGATGTGAGCGGATTGGATCCCGGATCGGAAAGCACGGCGGGCGACCTCATCAACTTGGGACAGGCGGCCATGGCGCTTCCGGCCTTCGCCCAGGTCGTGGGCATGGGGGAAGCCACGCTCCCCGTGGCGGGGCGCTTGATCAACTTCGATTACGACCTCGGCCATGCCGGAATCATCGGTATCAAGACCGGCACAGACGCAGCCGCAGGCGGATGCTTCCTCTTCGAGGCTCAGAGCATGGTCGACGGCAAGAAGGTGACCCTCATCGGAGCGGTCCTAGGGCAACAGACTTCGAGTCCCATCACCGCCGTGCTGAGTGCGGCGGTGACGCTGACGCAAGCCGCCTTCGCCGGCATGGCGAAGCTGCCCTTGGTCACTCCCGGACAGGTCGTCGGACACGTGGTTGCCAGCTGGGGCAGCTCAGTGCCGGTGACGGTTGCACGTGGCCCTGACATCGTCGGTTGGCCCGGGTTGCCGCTCGCCACGCAGCTCCGTGTCGATTCGCTGTCAACGGACATCGCGACGAACACCCGGGTCGGCGTCCTCAAAATCGATTTGGACAGTCACGATGTCGATGTCGATGTGCGGTCAGCGGGTCATCTCTCCGGCCCCTCCCCGACCTGGCGCCTCACCCGCCTTTAGCGGCGCCGGAGTCTTGTGACGCAAACCACCAGAAGCGCGGTCCACCGAATGGGAACAAGCGCAGTTCGTGGAGGTGGTGCCTCCGAATACGAACCGGCAACTCAGTATCGCCGGAAGGGCATTTCGTGTCGATGAACGCAAGAAGGCGCAACCAACCTACCCAGTAGAGACCCTGGAAGAACCTGGAAAAGCTCCACCACCCGCCTCGATCGGTCCCTATGTCGCACCGTGGTCACACCGATCTGCGAATCTAGAGAGATCATGAACAGGGAGAAGCACCTAGAAAGCCCTAGCGATCTCCGCTTCGAGGCACCTCTCTATACGGTCGCCGAGGCGGCTCGAGCCCTTGATGTCCCAGCTACGACCTTCGCCACTTGGGCCAAGGGATACATACGTCATCCTCCTGGTCGCAACATCGTCGAGGGTGCTGCCGTGCTCACAGCGGACATTCAGGCCAAGCCTGGGGTTCCTGCCGTTCCATTTGTTGGACTTGCAGAAGGAATGGTGCTCGCAGCGGTCCGACGTGCTGGAGTACCAATGCAGCGAATCCGCCCAGCCTTGCGGATCCTTTCGGAGCAGCTCGGAATTCAGCACGCGCTTGCCTCGCAGCGACTCTTTACAGACGGAGCTGAACTTCTCTTCGATTTTGCAGAAAGGTCGACGGATCCTGATGTCCGCCTGGCACTGGACCTGGTGGTCTTGCGAAGTGGTCAGCGTGTATTCACAGAAATAGTCGAGAGCTATCTCCGTCGGATTGAGTACGCGTCCGATGGATATGCGGAGCGTGTGCGCCTACCGGCGTATAGCCACGCCGAAGTGGTCGCCGATCCGACTCGGTCGTACGGCCAGCCAATCTTCGCCCGCGGTGGTGCCCGGGTGAGTGACGTTCTCGAGCGCTTCTGGGCAGGCGAAGAACTCGATGCGATCTGCGCCGAGTTTGGTGTCCCGTCCGACGAGCTTGAGGACGTCTTGCGTGTCGCATCCCGACGGGCTGCCTGATCTATTTATCGACCGAAGTTTGGGACGGCTGGTCGTCCCTGGGGTACTGAGGCAAGCTGGTTTGCGTCTGACCACGTTGGCGGAACGCTATGGAATTCCCCAAGACGAAGCGGTCAGCGATGTGGTGTGGCTGGCTGAGGCAGGCCGCCGCGGCGAGGTCGTTTTCATGAAGGACGAGCGCATCAGATACAACACCGTCGAAAAGGAGACCGTGAAGTTGCGCGCTGTCCGCTGTTTTTCATTGACTCGCCAGGACCTCCGAGGAGATCAGATGGCGGATAGATTTCTCAAACACCTCGAGGCAATAGTGAAGGCGAGTGTGAATCCGGGTCCCTTCATTTGCACTGTGAATGCGAACGGAGTTCGGTACGTACCGCTCTGATACTCAATTGAGCGACCAGGGATCGGTTCGTGCGAATCGCTTTGCGTGGAGGTGAAGGGACTCGAACCCTCGGCCTACGGCTTGCAAAGCCGCCGCTCTACCAGCTGAGCTACACCCCCGCATTCCGCAGCACAGGCGGAATTCGGAACCGTGGACGCATCGACCAGCGGCGAGGGACCATGTTAGAGGCACCGCGCCGCATCTCTGGACCTGGTCCTCCAGGAGCCGTTGCGCGGACATCCCTGATCACCATGACATTGATGCAGCGCTGGACCACCACCTAGGGTGCGCCTCGATGGATGCCCGAACCTTCCTCGGAATGGAACAGGTGGGCGACAGCCTCCACTGGCAGATGCGAGTCGCGCCACAGGTCACGACGCCCGGAAACTTTCTTTTCGGAGGTTGTGGACTGGGCGCCGCCCTGGTGGCCCTCGAAGAGGCGTCAGGGCGGCCGACCGTGTGGGCCACGGGCCAGTACCTCTCCTACGCGCCGACACACTCCCTCGTGGAATGGGAGATAACGCTGGCCGTCGTCGGGAGCCGCATCACCCAGGGTCGGGCGGTCGGGAGGGTTGGTGACCAGGAGATTCTCACGGTCAACGCCGCACTCGGTCTCGACCAGTTGCCGCTCAATGGCGTCTGGGTCGAGCCTCCCGCAGTGCTACCTCCCGATGAGTGTCCGCCTCGCTTTGTACCCGAAATGTTCCGCAACACGATTCTCGACAAGATCGAGATACGGGTGGCCAAGGGCCTACCGCTCGGAGAAATGGGCGGAATACCGGGAGACCCCGATTCGGCCTTGTGGGCACGCGTCCCCGACGATCTCACGCCGTCGACTGCCACTCTGGCCATTTTCGGCGACTACGTGTCAGGCGGGGCATCGCAGCCTCTTGGACGCCAGTCGATGGGTCGTAGCCTTGACAACACATTGCGTGTGGCTCGGCCGACACCGACAGAATGGGTGCTCTGTGACGTCCGCATCCATGCCCTTATCAATGGATACGCCCAGGGTGTGGCCTTTTTGTGGTCGCAGGACGGGGACCTTCTCGCCACGGCGAGCCAGTCGTTCGTAGTCCGACTCTGGCCCGGACAGGACGGGCCGCCGGAGTGAGGGCCTGACGGGCTTGGTGTAGCCTCAAATCTCCCTCTGGGGCTATAGCTCAGTCGGTTAGAGCGCAGCACTGATAATGCTGAGGTCGCAAGTTCGATTCTTGCTAGCCCCACTCAGACGTCTTCACTTGGGCCTGCCGGGGCGCGAGCCGGCGCCGCAGAGGGAGCTCGGGCGAAGTGCCGGGCCGTGAGCTTGCCCAGTTCCCACAGTAAGAACAGGCCGACAGGCGGCACCAGCGCCCACGTGAACTCGCGGAAGTCCAATTGCGTGGTCCCGAGGATGCGTCGGAGGGCGTCCATCTGAGTCGTGAGGATCGCCAACACGAATTCGGCGAGGACGGTCCGGTTCATCTGGCGGCTCTCAAAGGTGGCGGTCGTGATGACGGAGTCGGTTTCGCTACGACATTCGAGCGCCGCCACAATGAGGCAGAGGGCGAAGGCCGTGAAGGCGATGGACGTGCCAACACCCGTGCTGTGAAAATGCTTCGTCCCGATCTCGATCATGGAGAGCAAGCCGATCGTGATAACAAGGCCTGCAAGGCCGACGGTGGTCACCATGCTCGCAGTCAGCACGGACTGGCCGCGAGGTTTGGGGACGCGGGACATGAGGCCCGGGGTCTCGTTGTCGAAGCCCAGGGAGAACCCAAATGCGGCGTTGACGACGAAGTGAATCCACAGGACCTGTGGTGGCGTGAAGGGCTCGCCGGCCGCGATGTTGAATATCGCCGCGCCGAGGAAGGTCAGGACGAAGACGACGAGGAGTACGAGTACGAACCGGATGTACTTGGTGAGGTTGTCGAAGATCTTGCGGCCTTGCTCGACGGCGTAGACGATTGTCGCGAAGTTGTCGTCGGAGAGGATCATGCGCCCGGCGCTCTTTGCAACCTCAGTCCCCGAGCCCATGGCGATCCCGATATCCGCAGCCTTAATGGCCGGAGCGTCGTTGACGCCGTCCCCTGTCATGGCCACCACTTCGCCCTTCATCTTCAGGGTGTCCACAAGGAGCACTTTGTGCTCAGGAGCAACCCGCCCTACGACCCCGATATCGTCGATGCGGGCCAGCCGCTCGACGTCGGACAGCGCGGCGAAGTCTGCGCCCAGCATGGCCTCGCCGGGGATGCCCAGCTGCTCGGCTATGGCAGCGCCGGTCGTGACGTCGTCGCCGGTGATCATGCGGACGCGGATGTGGGCGGCCTGGGCTTCCTTGACTGCCACCTTGGACTCGGGTCGGGGCGGATCGACCATACCGACCAGGCTGGTCATCTGCAGGTCGTGCATGTGCGCGAGCAGATCGCCGTTGGGGTCGAAGGTGTCGGGATCGACATCTCGCATGGCGGCGGCCATAACACGCTGTCCGAGACCGGCCATCCGGTTGACATTGTCCTGAGCCCGCCGGGCCAGGTCGGTGTCCCAAGCGATGGCCGAGCCGCGGAAAGCGCGGTGGTCGAACGGTCCATGACAGCCGGGGCCGCCCCTTTGACGTAGCAACGGATCACTGGACGCCCCGAAGAATCGGTGATCTCGTGAAAGCTGGCCATCAGCTTGTAGGTGGGATCGAACGGGAGCGTGGCCAGCCTGGGTAGTCGCTCACGTGTGGCGTCGATGTTCACCCCGGCCTTGTGCCCAAGAACCAGAAGTGCCCCCTCGGTGGGATCGCCGACGACCGTCCCTTCGACCAGCTTGGCATCGTTGGCGAGGAGGAAGGGCAAAATTGCCGCCTCAATGGTGTCGGTGGTGCCGGCGGCATGCTCCACCCGGCCTTCCAGGCCGTAGCCCGAGCCGGTAATGGTATAGCGGTCGTTCGGATCGATGACCTCGACCGCCGTCATTTGGTTCAGCGTGAGAGTGCCCGTTTTATCGGAGTTGATGGCAGAAGTGAAACCCAGCGTCTCGACGGCCGGGAGCTCCTTAACCAGAGCGTTGCGCTTAGCCAGTTCCACGCTCCCGAGCGAGAGGATGACCTCGGTCACCGTCGGGAGGGCCTCCGGGATGGCGGCGATGGCGAGTGAGACCGCGCTGACGAAAAGAGCATCCCAAGCCGTACCCCTCGAGCGCCCAAGGGCGAGCATGACGACCATCGTCACGCCTGCGGCGGCGGCGATCCACAGTGTCAAACGGTTGAGTTCCCTTGTCAGTGGCGACTGCTCGGTTTCGGTGGCCGAGAGCATCCCCGAAATCTTGCCGAGCTCGGTCGCCGTCCCCGTCGCCGTGACAATCATGACGCCACTGCCGTGCGTGACCGGGGTGTTCATAAAGGCCATGTTCACCTGATCACCAGGACTCATCGCGCTCGTCGCTCAGTGTCGTGATCTCCTTCTGCGCCGGCGTACTCTCACCGGTGAGCGCCGATTCGTCGATCTGGAGCGCGGCTCGCCTCGATGATCCGGCCGTCTGCAGGCACCTCGTCACCGGCGGCAAGGAGGACCACGTCACCAGTGACCACCTGCTCCGCGGGGATCTCGGACTCGATCCCGTCACGTCTCACTCGGGCCGTGATCTTCATCATCGATTTGAGCGCGTTCATCGCGCTCTGCGCCTTGCCTTCTTGGCGGAGGCCTACCACGGCGTTGAGCAGGGTGATGATGACCAGGAGCACGGCGGTGCTCCACTCTTTGATGGCCAGCGACACGATCGCGGCTCCGACGAGAATCAGCTGCATGTAGCTGCGGTACTGCGCGACGAAGCGGCGCCAGGCGGGCCTCGGTTTCTCCTCCGGAAGCGCGTTTGGCCCGTTGCTGCGAAGAAGTTCCGCTGCCCGCGGCGTGTAGAGGCCCACCGCCGGGTCGACGGTGAAGGAGGCCGCGACGTGGTCCGCTCCCCGCGTGTACCACCTGGGGACGCCGGGCGAGACAGCTCCTGGGGAGAAGGCGGAGGAGTCACGAGCGCCATCCGTCTGTCTGCAAGCCCTGCATGGCGCGCACCCGGCATTCGGAGTGGCCCACGGCGGCGAAATGAAGGGGGGCGACCGTTATAAGGTCGATAAACGGCAATGTGATCGGGCCGCACTCACCGGGGGAGGCCATCCCACCTTTTGGTCCCCCGTGCGGATGCGCCACAAATCCCTCCCTTTCGGCTGCCAAAAGTATTGCTCAGACATTGGTGACCAAGCGAGGGACCGAAAACTCCCGGTCCAGGACCGAGACCCCTCCCCATCCAACTCGGAATTAGGAACCTGTATCGGTAGCGGAGTCATCGCCATCCGTCCCTAGTTGCTTGCGGAACCAAAGAGCGTCCGTACCTGAGGGAAAGTCCTGGACTCGACCGATTAGTTCGTAGCCGCACAGTTCATAGAGGGTTCGGGCCTGAAAGTCGTAGGTGAAGTGGACTGTCTGACGGCAGCCGCGAGCCGCTGCCTCGGCTTCGGCGGAGGCGATGAGTTTGGTCGCCAGGCCATGACCCCGAAGGCTCTCGTCTACCCAGAGACTCTGCAGCTCACAACAATCGCCCCAGGTCCATCCGCTTATGCCGGCCACAACCGTGTCGCCCTCGCGAATGAAGATCGCCAGTTCCACTTCATCACCCAGTCCCATGGCCGCGGACGCCTCGCGGCGAATCTGCGTTTCCAAGAACTCAATATCGAGTGGGTCTGGTTGGTCCTCGACCGCGAAGTCCACCTTCTCTCTGCCTGTTTGCCGTCTCAGACGTCGATGATCTGTTCGATCAGCGAGATATCGTCGAAATAGGTTCGATACGACGCGATCTTGCCGTCCCGGAAATCGGCCACGGTGGCACCCGCCAACTTGACGTGTCGTCCGCTCGCCTCCAATTCGGCATCCTCGGCGAGAATCAGAGGTCCCGTGTGATCGGCTTCGATCAGCCACTCGGCGTATGCCTTATTGCCCACTTCGTCCAGCCCTCGGAAGAAGATGACGACGTTGGAGAATGCGACATCTCGGAGGGCAGCCAGCGCCGTGAGCGCAGCGAGCCCTGACACCGATGCATAGGGCGACCAACCAACCACGTCCTCGGTGAAAAGCGTACTGAGATCAATTGGATCGCCACCCACCTCGGCCTCAATTGCCTTGAGCAGCACGTCTTTGCGCGACTGGCTCATCACATTCCTTTCTCTTCTCACTTTGGTTGCAGCCGAATCCTGCGTTCAGGACCCGAGGACCTTGGCCTTCGCCGAGGCGAACTCTTCGTCTGTCAGTGCGCCCGACGTGTGGAGCTGCGCGAGGTGCTCGAGCTCGTCGGCCGACGTCGCCGGGGGCGGGGCATACTGACCCTGGGGGTCATCGACAGGTTCCTGAGCGGCAATTCTTGTTGCGGTGATGCGCTATCGCCCCCCCTGCCACCGCTCCGGCTACGAGTCCTCGGCGTCGTGCCCGTCGTCTCATTCCCATGGGGGACCCCCTTCGCTTGCGCGGCCGACCAGGCTTGGTCCGCCGACCGCATCGTCGCATCGCCGATCGGATGCGTCAAGCGCGAAAAACTCCGGGGCATCGGTTTCCGCATGCCGTGTCCATCTCAGGCACCGAACGCCTAGTGCCCGGCTTATCGGGTTCGATGCCTCTCTTTCATTCCGACAGGGACCGACTTGATGTAAAGGACGAGTTCAATTGTTTCGAATAGGCTGAAAAGGGGTTTTCTCTTGGGTCGGGATGACCGCAGTTAGCGGTGCCCGACGAGCCGTTCATGTTTTCCCATTTCACTTCAGGAGAGGGAGGAACCAATGGCCGCGAATACACAGAAGAAAGAGAAGGAAACTGAGCGGGAGATGCCGGCCCCACCGGCCAAAATGAAGCGCAAGGAGTATGAGGAGGAAATGAAAGTCCTCCATGCCGAGCTCGTCGCTGTGCAGGAGTGGGTCAAGACGACCGCGGCAAAGATTTGCATTGTGTTCGAAGGCCGCGATACCGCTGGCAAAGGTGGCACGATCAAGCGCATCACCGAACGGGTGAGCCCACGCGTGTTCCGCGTTGTCGCCCTCTCCGCGCCCACTGAGCGCGAGAGGTCACAAATGTACGTACAACGGTACATCCGACACTTCCCTGCGGCCGGCGAGGTCGTGATCTTCGACCGCAGCTGGTACAACCGCGCCGGCGTCGAGCCGGTCATGGGCTTCTGCACGCCGGAGGAGACAAAGAGATTCCTCGATCAAGTACCGGCGGTCGAGAAGGCCATGGTCGATTCGGGGATCCTGTTGCTCAAGTACTGGCTCGAGGTCAGCCCCGACGAGCAAACCCGCCGCCTCCAAAGTCGGATCAGCGACCCCCGGAAAATCTGGAAGCTCTCGGAGATGGACCTGAAGTCTTACAGTCGCTGGTACGACTATTCGCGAGCGAGAGACGCCATGTTCCTCGCAAGCGACACTCCTTGGGCCCCGTGGTACATCGCACGTACCGACGACAAGAAGAGGGGTCGCCTCAACATCATCAGCCACCTGCTCAGCCAGATACCGTACGAACCCCTCACCCCGCGGGACGTAACCTTGCCAAAGCGTCAGAAAGCCGATGGGTACACGGATCCGGATCTCCCTTTGCGGTATGTACCCACGCCTTTCTAGACGGCGCACACGGTCGAGGGAATGTCACTGTTCAGCGGATCCCTGCTCTTCGGGCGAGAGCTGGCCGGCGGTGCGAGACCCACCAAGTACAACCAGCACAAGATGACTGGTACGAACGAGTCCGTCAGGCGCGAGCGCAACGCCGACGCGAGCACACTCGCCGGCCATAAGGCATAGTTGGGGGGCGGCCGGTTCGAAGGTCGCAAGACGAGACGAAGGAAAGGATCTGACCATGGCAATCGACACCTTCATCGCCTACAGCGGCGTCTACGCCAACGTCGCCGACGCCGAGGCGGACTACGACGCCGTCCACGACCTCCATACGAAGATCGGGCTCATCGATGCCTACGACGCAGCGGTTATCGAACGCACCGCGGAGGGCAAGGTGAAGATCGTCAAGAAGCACGAGACGCCCACCCGGGTCGGAGGGGTGCTCGGTGGGGGAGTAGGGCTCGCCACAGGGCTTGCCATCGCTCTGTTCCCCGCGGCCGCTATCGGGGGCGGTCTCCTTCTTGCCACGGGTGGCGGAGGGGCGATCCTCGGGGCCGTGGCCGGCCACGCCGCTGCTGGCATGAGCCGATCCGATCTCAAGGACATGGGCGAAAGCCTCGACAGCGGTCAGGCCGGCCTTGTCGTGGTAGCAGTTTCGGACATGGAGGCCAAGGTCAAGTCCGCCATGAAGCGTGCGGAGAAGATCGAAGAGAAGCAGTTGAAGGCTGACCAAAAGGCCATCGAAGACGACGCCAAGGCTGAAGCGCACTAGCGACGTACACCCTGCCCAGGATTCTGGCACTCGCTCCACGCCGGAGAAGCATGCGACGCCGATGCGGTTACACCTACCGCTGGTCTTCTTGCCGCGCCCGCCGATCTTTGCTCTGGGTCAGTCGCACCTTCGGTGAGCGGGCCGGTGCAGTTTCCCACCATGCCGGAGCAGCGCGTAGAAGGTAGGTTCTGGTCGTGACGATTCGACAGCCGTCCCCGACATGATCAGCCGCAAGCTGAGATGGAAGCTCGTCTCCGTCGGCACCGGCGCGTTGGGCGGGATGCTCACCCGGAAGCTCATTAGGGCCATCTATCGGGCCCTGCGCAAGAGCACGGCTCCCGTGACGCCCTTCGACGCCACGGACCCCCGTTTCTCGTGGCCCGACGCCCTGCTGTGGGCGGCCGCAGCCGGCGTCGGACTGGGCATCACCAAGGTTGTCAGTGCTCGCATCGCCGTCTTCGGCTGGGAGGCCGCCACGGGCACACCCCCACCGGGAGCCGTCGAGGAGCCAGCCGAGGACTGAGTCCACTCTCCGCAATTAGGACGGGACTCGGAAGAAGGGCTGCTCCGGCGCTGCGCTCGCGTGGGTATACGCTCCGAGTAGACCCTCGAAGATTACCCCCGGGGCCACTGTCGGCCGGTTAGTGGGGCAACCCACGGGCACCTACCGACATCGAAATGCCCCTCGTCCGTGTCGAAAATGGGCCCGGCCTGCACGAAGCGACGCCTTACAGTTGATCGCTCAGGTAACTACCTCATCTCGCGCTCCGTGAACCACAAGCGCGTAAATGACGAAGCCAGCAAGGGCGATATAGGTGAGCGACCAGACCGGGTAGTAGGGCATCCACCAGATCGCACTGATGGCCGCTATCGCACCGGCGGCGACCCCTATCCAGCGACCGATCTGAGAACGGCCGATGACGATGGCAACGGCCGACACGAGGAGGATGGCGGCTACCACGAGGTAGACCCAGCCGTACGTTTTGAGACTATGGCCGAAGATGGCGTCTTCGAGATTTGACGGCAAAGCACCGTGGTACCGGAAGGCCCAGATTGCGTCGAAGATGCGCATGATGCCGGCGATTCCAAGAAACGTGGCCGCACAGATCGTCCAACCTTCAGCATCTTGTTCCATTAGCCGCCCCCGTTCGATGGATCTCCTACCGATCAGGAGGCTAGAAGGCAGGGGAACGTAGAGCAACTGCGATGCCATCTCCGAGATGGAGTTGAGCGGGGACGCGGTCCGGTCGCCCTCCGGTATGCAGGCTCGGGTGAGTCACTCGGCCGCTGCGGATACCATGTGGAGATGACGGATGCCGAGCGACGGGCTGCTTGGATTGGCGGCCTCGTCGGCTGGCTGGTTTTTGCCATTCCCGGCCACATCAGCAAGCGTCATTCGATGCGGTTGTGGATTCCAGGTATCGCGATCGGCGCTTTCCTCGGCAGTCGTTGGGCAAGGTATCGAAAGGACCGTATGCCTCACGATTCGTCGACTGATTCCGCAGCTCTGTCTCCCGAATTCTCAGGATGACAACCGCCCGGCAAAGACAGCGGTGACTCCCCTAGCCGCAAATAGGGGAACCACAGTCAACGAAGCCAGCCGTCAGGGCCGCCGCAGAGTGGCGTCGGCCACGGTCATGTTCGAAGGGGGCGCAGAGCCGGCAAGGACCGCTATCAGCCCGCCTATGGCCATGGCCAGTCCGACGTAGGCCGAGCCGACGTGTCCGCCACGCGAATCAACTCAGTGGCGCTTACGTCGGTCATGGCGTGATTGGGCTCGCTTCATTTTCCGGTCGCGACGGTTGGCATTGTTATGGGCCGGGTGCCCTTCGGCGCGTTCCAGTCTTCCCCGTCGCCGTTTCATGCTCGCAATACCGCCGACGACGAGGACAACGGCGAGGAGACTGAAAATCAAAATGTAGAACATGGCCCATTAGACCATGGTCGCTTCGGCGACCCTGGAGCTAGGAGCAGTCTCCTCGCAATTGACCGGATCGTGAGATAGAAAAGGCGTTAACGCGTCAACAAAAGGAGAATCAAGTGCTTGCCTACAGCTACCCACTTGGCGGTGTGTTCTTGTCAATGCTCTACTTCTTCCTTTTCTTCATCTGGATATGGCTGCTGTTCACTGTCTTCTTCGACATCTTCCGGAGCCGTGATCTCAGCGGCGGGATTAAAGCGCTCTGGGTCATCTTCGTGATCATCCTCCCGTACCTTGGCGTGTTCATCTATCTCATCGCCCGGGGCGGCAAGATGCATGAGCGTCAGCTGCAAGAGGCTGCACAGCAAAAGACCGCCTTCGACCAATACGTCAAGGAGGCCGCCGGAACGTCAGGGGGCGATGTCGCCTCCGAATTGAGCAAGCTGGCTGACCTCAAGGCCCAGGGCGTGTTGTCCGAGGCCGAGTTCAGCGCACAAAAGGCGAAGATCCTGGCGACGGAGTGACGAAACCGCGGCATAGCGGGCCGTCCCGTCAACGAGATAGGCAAAGGTTCCTCATCCTCCGAACGGTTGACGTCGCTCGTTAAACGGGAGGCGCGTCAGGACGCGAGGATCTTCGCCTTCTGGGCCTCGAATTCGGCCTCGGTCAGGATGCCTTGTGACTTCAGTTCTGCGAGGCCCTTCAGCTGCGCAACGGGGTCGAGAGCAGGTGCTGGTGGTGGCGCTGCATACTGCGGCGGTTGGGCATATTGGGGCTGCTGGGCATACTGCGGCTGCTGGGTGTACTGCGGCTGTTCTTGTTGCGCCCACCGATTCTGTTGACGGCGCGAGACTCGGTTCGACACGGCTGTGGCCGTTCCGGCGATGGCTGCAGTGCGCGCGACGCCTCGGAGCAGTCCTGGCATGATGTTGCCCCTTTCTTCTTATCAGCCATCGGCTGCGTCGAGCGCAGCGAGGACGTCGTCCTGGGAGATGTAGCCGGCGGCAACGAGTTCCGCCTCACCACGACGTAGCGCTTGGGTGAATGGCGTGGCCCAACGGTTCTCGAAGATCAAGATGCCCGCCGCCGACCCCGGTTTGATGACGCCCCCCGCCTCAGCAAGATCGCTCTCGTCCAGTAGACCAGAAGAGGCCCCGGCGAAGACCGCGAGGTCGAACCGCCCGTCATGGTCGATGTCCTGGAGTTCCAGGGCTTCGAACGAGCCATCGGAGTCCCGCCTCACGAATCGAAGATCGAGTATCCGGATGGTGCCTCGGTCGACAAGGTCAAGGAGAGCGGCAAACCCTTCTCCCGTCATCTTGTTACCGGGAAATTCGATGATCAGATAGCTGATCGGGCCCAAGACACCGGTTTCGTCTGCCATCGTTTGCGGCCACCTTTCCGAATCAGCGGACGATCACGGTGGTGAAACTAACCCATCAAAGCCACGTTTGCCAGGCCGTTCACTGTACCGACACCGAGACTCAGTGCGCGCTTCTTCGAGCTTGCGATTTCTCGCTGGCATCACGGCGACGCCCAGCTCAAGTCCAGCTTCAGAGCCGGGCAACGCACCTCCGGCACGGTCGTGCGCTATACGTGTGTGAACTCAAATCCCGGCCAGGCTGAGCGCACCATCGACGACCAGATAAATTCCGACGAGGAAAGATATAACGGCGAAAAGGGTGGGGCCCGCTTGAACCAGACGGTTTTTCAGCGCGTCAAGCCTGGCTTGCGCCTCGCCTGGCCGGCGGGCGTAATACAGGTAGATACCCGCCACTGTGGCAGTCGAGATCACCGTGAATCCCACAAAGGCGATCACGACGATGGGCAGCGCGGTGTGATCATGGACGATCACGACTGCGGCCGCCGCCGTGAGTGTCCACGGTTGTTCGAGGACTCCGAGCATGAGCGCGGTCGCGGGGTTCAGACGGTCGACCCGGGCTGCGAGGCGATGTGAAACCCCTGGAGACTCCCGGGATGCGTGTCGGCTGCGCCACCTGCGGAACCCGAAATAGCCGAGACCGACCCCGAAGACGATCTCCAACACGCTCACCACAGTGTGCCCGCCACCCGTACGCGTGGCGTGATTCCCACCCACGAGATAGCTCACCACAAACACCAGCACAAGCGAGATGGTCCACCCCACCAAGAACGCTGCGGCATTTTGGCGGGCACGTGTCGTCGCGAGCAGCAGGATGAAGACGACGAGAGTGCTCGGTGACAGGCTGGCCAGCAGACCGAGCGCCAGAATGACGACAACGAGACTCATGCGAGGACATTACGCATGGTTGCCCGGCTCCAGCGGCGCGCCGCCTGCTGCATGTCCCACCTGGACCGCCCTCCTCGAAGGCCAGGCCCGGCGCTGTCCGTTAGATCAATCCGCGGTGACCTCTGACCTCCGCCTACGACCTGTTAGGCCGGTACCGAAACGGTGGCATCGTTGTTGTATTCGGTCGAACCGACGATATTCGAGATCACCTGTTCGACAGTGCCCCCCGGTTAAGCAGCCCGAGGAACGTGGAACTCCCGCTCGAGTCAGGGACCCGGTGCAACAGGTAGCTGAAATAGAACGCGACCGTGTTCGTCCGATACTCGCCTGAGCTGAGGAGATTCACTGCGACCTGCGCGGCGACTTGTCCCCGCGTTGAGCAGCCCGAGGAATGTGGAGACTCCGCTCGAATCCGGCACACGGCCGAGGATCCTCTGGTATGCGAGGTTGAGAAAACCGGCATTCGTCCCGCCGGCTTGATTGAAGAATTCCGGGGATCCGACGAGGTCGGAAATGACCTGCTGGTCGGTCGCCCCTGCATTCAACAGTCCGACGAAGGTGGCGAGCGCACCGGGCTCCGCCGGGCGGTCGAGGAATTGCTCGAAGAAGGCGTTGACGAGGTCGCCCCTGTATTCGGCGGAGCTGACCAGGTCTACGGCCACCTGAGTGTGGCTCACCCCCGCGTTCAACAGCCCGACGAACGTGGTCAGCCCACCCGAGTCGGGTTGCCGGCCGAGCAGATTCTCGTAGGCGTCACAGACGAAGGCGCTGCTTCCGTGAAAGACCAGCCGTGACACATGCCGGTACGGGTCCGAAGATCGGTGGCGCGGGTGGCACGGCCGACGGCAGCGGGACCCAGCTGGTGTCGACGGCCTGCGTGATCGAGGGAGAAGCAGAACCCGTAAAACCAGTGTCGCCGCTGTAACTCGCGCCGACACTGTGTGTGCCATAGAGGCCGTACGCAACGGCGCACGACGCCTCACCGCTCGTCGTGCTCACCGCGACGCTGGCGCAACTGCTGATCGGGTTGCCAGCGTCCGTGAATGCCACGGTTCCCCCGTTAGGAGCCGGAGTGACAGTCGCCGTATACGTGACCACCTGCGCCACGAACGCAGGGTTGCGCGATGACTGCAGCGCTGTTGTCGTCGCAGTCGTGGGGCACACGTTGGCGACCGGATCGTACGTAATCGCCACAGCACCGTCGCCGACGTTGGCGGCCGAAGAGGACGTGGCGGTGGCCGTCGGGATCACATAGGAAGAGCCACCGCCGCCAGATGCTTGGGGGCCGAGGCCTCCTCCCCCTCCGCCGTATCCAGCGCCTCCGCCGCCGTCATCCCCATATCCCCCTCCGCCGCCGCCGAAGCCGACGCCACCGCCTCCTCCTCCGCCGTTATCACTCGCCCCGTTCCCCCCGTTCCCGCCGGTGCCATTACCCGCTCCGCCATTGCCGCCGAGAGGGGTGGTTGTACCGCCGGTTCCGTTCTGACCGCTCACACCCGCAGTCCCGCCGTTCCCACCGCTCCCTCCACCACCACCGCCACCGCCTACTCCGTTACTTCCGTTCCCGCCGTTCCCGTTCGTGCCGGAGGTACCCCCGCCGGTCACACCGCCACCTGCGCCTGCGCTGTCGGTCGCGCCTCCCCCTACGCCTGCAGCCGTCCCGCCCTGACCGGCGAAACCCATCTGCGCATTCCCCGCGCCTCCGTCGTTTCCAAGGGTGCCACCGGCTCCTCCGTCAACGCCCTCACCACCACCGCCGCCGCCGCCGGCGACAACAAGAGCGACGCCGGACGCGCTCGATTGCAGACGCGCCTCCTCCGCCTCCTCCGTTATTCCCACCACCGCCACCGCCGATACCGCCGGTGCTGGTGGTGTAGTCAGCTCCGCCACCGCCCACCTGCACGTCCAATACCTCGCCCGGCGTGACGCTGACGGTCGCGGTCACGCTGGCGCCGTCGCCACCCACTCCCCCATTGTCGCCCGCACCTCCCGATCCTCCTGTGGTGGTGACGGTGACCGCACAGACATTCGCCGGGACGATCGCCGCACCCGCGGTAAAGCCGGGAGTCGACGAGTTGAAGAGGCTGTCGGTGGTCGCACCCGCCGAGGAGACACCGGTGGTAAGTGCAAGGACCAGTGTTCCTATGCCGATAGTGCCGGCCAGGCTGAGACGGGTAAGACCACGCAGGTTGGCACCCCTGTCGGCAATTGGACCACGGTTCATACGTTCCTTCCTTGCAACGACGACACGAGCGCCAGAAGTTAGCGTGCCCATCCCTCACATTCGCGGACTCTCGCTCGCTCTTTTCGGAAGTCGAGAGCGGGGAACCAGTTGCCGTGGAGCCCGTTCGGAACGCGCTGCGGGAGGAGAATCCGTGCTCGGGGGTCGGGACGTAGCTCGCCCGCGTCCCAGATGTAGAGGCTCGAGCCTCCGTCCGTAAGTGACGTGCCGAACGTCACGTAGTAACCATCGAGCTCTTCGGTCGCGCCGTTGCGCGGCACGAACACGACCTCACCGATAGCCGCCCCGGTTTCGATGCGTTCGCTCCTGCCACTCACCAGGTCATGGCGAAGAAGGACATCGTGTTCTCCCGAGGTGAGCTCCGCGTCGCGTGATCGAGCTGCCACCACCGCGTAGCGGTAGCTCCGGCCGAGCCGGCGGTCGTCGATGCGCGGGAACTCCGAAGGCGTCCTGTCGACCTCGGTCAGGCTGACCGTACCCGATACCGTATGGAGCGCGACACGCACGAAGCGGCCGGTGATCGGGACATCCCCCTGGAGACCCAGGCCCGGGCCGCTCCACTGCGGGAGATCCACCAGCACATGGTCGCCGTCCTCGAATGCATTGGCGAGGTGCCACGCCCAGAACGCTTCGGCGCCGAACCATCGGGTCGGCGACGACCCGATCCGGTCCACCAGGGCGATACGGGTACCCAATTCCGGGGTCCATTTGAGCACCTGGCCGCCGGACATCATGGCTTCCAGGTCCAGCGTCGCCGGACCGAGCACGAACACCGCGTAATGCTCGGTGATCGCGAAATCGTGGATCATGAACGATGCGTCGACACCTTCGACCGGAGTCGGCGCGTGGACCACCGACCCGTCGGCTCCGATCACTGCCCAGGTGAGAAACGGCTCTTCCACGGCGTAGCAGAAGCTGACGAGATCTCCGGTCAGCGGGTCACGCTTGGGGTGCGCCGTCATCCCGGCTGTGAGCGCACCGTCGAAATCAAAGAGGCCCAGAGTGTCGAGATCGCCGGTCACCCAGTAGGGCGGAACGCCCTCGCCCAGAGCGAGAAAGCCCGTCTCATGACGGATGACGTTGATGAAGGGGTCGAGCCGAAAGGGCCACCCGGGATCCTGATCCTCGCCCAGGAGTGACGGATCGACAAAGGCGGGTGTCATGAGGCCACCGAAGAGCGGGTGGCCGGCACGAGCCTCGGCAACGAAGCCCTTCGTGCGGACGTAGCGGTTGCGGTAACGGGCGGTTCCGTCCTCGAGCCAGACGCCGTGCAACATGGCGTCACCCTCCATGGGGTAGGTGTAGCTCCCGATCGGCGTGAACTGCGGGTTGGCACCATTTCGAATGAAGGCACCGGCGATGTCGGCGGGAATCGATCCTTCCACGGGGAGACCTCCTGTCTCCACTTCGTCACGCACAGGTGCGAACCGGCCGCTCAAGTAGGGAGTGGATGCGGGGTCGATGGGCGCAAGCTCTCGAGCCATCAGCTCGCCGTGAGCCCGTTGTCCAGGGTGTACACGGCACCAGTGATCGAGCGGGCATCGTCCGATGCGAGGAAGCAGAAGAGCGCAGCCACCTCGTCGGGCTCGACGAGGCCCCGTAGGCCGGCCATACGCGCGGTCAGATCGGGATCCATGTCGGCGGGAAAGTTCGCCTCGTTGGCGATATTCGTATTCGTTCCCGCAGGGGCGATGGCGTTGACCCTCAGCCGGGTCTTGAGGAACTCGATCGCCAAGGAGCGCGTCAGCTGAACAACTCCGCCCTTACTCATGCAATACGCGGCCGAATACGGCACGCCCTGGATTCCCGCATTCGACGCGATGTTCACGATGTTGCCATCGGTCGCGAGGAGGTGCGGGATCGCCGCCTGGGCCAGAAAGAAGTAAGCGTCGAGGTTCACCGCCATGACCTTGCGGTAGTCCGCACGGCTCATCTCCGTCGTATGGGCGGGACGGTAGATACCGGCCACATTGCCCAGAATGTCCAGGCGTCCGAACCGGGTGACGCAGTCGGCGACCGCGGCCACGCAGGCGTCGGGTTCGCTCAGGTCAGCGAGGTGGACCGACAGACCGCGCCCCGCTGCTTCCTGCACCTCGTCGAGCCGGCCCCGGTCCACATCCACACCGAGAACCAGCGCCCCGGCCGCCGACAGACGCAAGGCCACGGCGCGCCCGATGCCCGATCCGGCCCCCGTGACGAGCGCCACCTTGGTGTCGAATTGCATGCACTCCCCGGACTCTCGGACAGCTTTCGTCCTAGGCCCTTTCGGCGAATATCGCTTTTGCGACCTGATAACCCTCGACAGCTCTCGACGCCCCGGCATACGCCTGGAGGTGGATGAAGAGCTCAACGATCTCTTCCTTCGTGACGCCACAGTTGAGCGCGATTCTCAGCTGTCCGCCCAGAGGCAGGGGCTGTGCCGAGCACTGCCGCGATGGTCACCGAGATCAACGCGCGACTCCGCAGGTCGAGGCCGGGTCGTTGCCACACGCCCCCGAACGTGTGTTCCATACCGATCCGCAGGAAGTCGCTACCTACTTCTGGCTCCCCCGGCCCGAGCGCTGGCACCAGGGGGAACCCCAAGAGCCTTTCGGCGGTGGCGCCGGCATCCTCGCCTTCGATGCTTTCGTCATATCCACTCCTTTGGGTTTCCGGTCGGTCCCGCACCGACGCCGTAGAAGTTGCCACGGCGCAGCAAGGACCGCTCGGGCCGAGCCGTCGCGGACGGGTCCCCGGCCGACGGTGCGGGCAAGCGGAGGCCGACGTCAGTGCGCCGGATCTGCCGGCGGACCGATGCGCTCCTTCAACCGGGCGAGGGCCATCTCCAGATCGGCGGACCGGGCTCGACGAGCCTCATCGGCTTGCGCCAGCTGTTCACCGGTCGGAGCGACCGTGCGGTCATGGAGCAACCTCTCCGATTCGATCGCGAAGGCGAGGCCCCGCAGAGCGTCGACCGTCGAAGTGGCGGCTCGCCCGGCCACATCGTCGGGAGCGGTCTCTACCGCCCGCTGCAGAGACTCCGTTGCCCCGTCGACCTGCCGGCGCACCGCGAGCAATCGCGACTGTCATCGGGAACGGCCGTGTCGGTCAATACCGCATCACGAGCAAGTTGGGTCGCCGTCAACGCTGGCAGCAGCGATCGGTTGCCACTCTTGCTCGGCCTCCCGACGCTTGCGGGCCGAGGCCAACGCCAACAACAGAATGATGATGGCGACGACAAGAACGATCGCCCCGATGATCCAGCCCCAGGGTGTCGAACTCTCTGACGCAGCGTGGCTCGGCGCGGTCGTGGTGGTCGTGGGGCCTCGGTGGTCGTCGTCGTGGGCGCCCCGTCGTCGGTCGTCGTCGGCCCCAGCGTCGTGGTGGTCGTGGACCTCGGTGGTCGTCGTGGGGGCGCCTCCGTCGTGGTCGTCACGTCGCCGGACGTGGTCGGCGGATCCGCGTCGTCGGGGACCCTCCGTCGTCGGCCGGCGCCTCCGCCGCGGGTCTCGTGATCCCGACGCCCGTTGTGGTGCTGGACGACGGCCTGTTGGCGAGGTTCGACCCGTTGCCGGTCCCGCAGGCGGCGATGACCCCCGCGGCGCCGAGGATCAGGAGACCGCGAGTGCCCAGCCCCCCGCCCGGGGAGCGAGGTGAAGGCGACGGCCGCTCCGGGCACTTTGCCTCATTGCCGTCACCACTGTCTTCTACAACTGCCTTGCGCAGTGCGTCAAGTGTCCGCAGCCCAAGTGGCAGTGCGTCGAGTGTCGGCGCCCTGCAGTCATAGCCTCGACCTTCGGAGGGGGGCGTTAGGCTCGCAAACCACGCCGAGGCGGGTCACGCATCGAATGAGCGACCACGTCCATTGCCACGGAACGGACGGAACCCCGCATGCAAGAGCGACAGATCGGCGACCGGAAGGTCAGCGCCATCGGGCTGGGTGAGATGCCCTTGTCCATTGAGGGCAGACCCGACAGGACCCAGGCGATCAACACCATCCACGCCTCGCTGGACGCAGGCGTCACCATCATCGACACGGCCGATGCCTACGCGCTGAACACCGAAGAGCACGGCCACGGCGAGCGACTCGTCGCCAAGGCACTCGTCGACCTACGGTGGCCCCACCGACCACATTCTGGTCGCCACCAAGGGCGGGCACCGGAGGCCGGGCGACGGCAGCTGGACCGTGCACGGCGACCCCGAGTACATCAAGCGGGCCTGTGACCTCTCCCTCATCGCACTCGGCGTGGAGTCGATCGGTCTCTACCAACACCATCGACCTGATCCGGAGGTTCCCTATGCCGAGTCCATCGGAGCCCTGGCCAATCTCCTCGACGCCGGGAAGATACAGATGGCGGGCATCTCCAACGCCACGGTGGCGCAGATCGACGAGGCGCAGCAGGTGCTGGGCGGGCGTCTGGTCAGCGTCCAGAACGAGTTCTCCCCCCGCTTCCGCTCCTCGGAGGGTGAACTGCAGCATTGCGAGAGCATCGGCGTGTCCTTCATCCCGTGGAGCCCGCTCGGAGGAATCAGTCAAGCCGATCGCATCGCGGACGAGTTCCCGGCCTTCGCCGAAGTGGCCGCCGAAGTCGGGACGACCCCCGAGAATGTCACGCTGGCCTGGATGCTGGCCAAGGGCTCACGTGTCATCCCCATTCCCGGGAGCAGCCGGCCGGCGACGGCCATTGCGTCCGCTGCGGCGGCGGATGTCACGCTGACCCCTGCGCAGGTGACGAGGCTCGACGCTGCCTGACCCGCCGGAACAGAAGCGTGCCCTCCGGCGTTACATCCTCGTTGTGATCCAGCACGAGCCGGACGGAGTTCGACATGCCTGCAGTAACCGTTCCCGACAATTTGACGCTTCCCCGCATTGTGCCGGCCGAGCCCGGAGCACGGGTGCGCGCCGTGAAGAGCATCACCGATGCACCCTCGGGCTTGGAAGGGGAGGGATTCCCCGTCCGTCGCGCCTTTGCCGGTGTCTCGGTGTCCGATCTCGACCCCTTCATCCACATGGACCAAATGGGCGAGGTGGAGTATGCGCCGGGCGAGCCCAAGGGCACGCCTTGGCACCCCCATCGCGGCTTTGAGACCGTCACCTACATGATCGACGGGACGTTCCAGCACCAGGACTCGATCGGTGGTGGCGGACTGATCACCAACGGGTCCACCCAGTGGATGACTGCGGGATCGGGCATCCTGCATATCGAGCGCCCGACCGAGCAGCTGATCGCTACCGGGGGCCTGTTCCACGGGATTCAGCTGTGGGTGAATCTCCCAGCGGCAGCGAAGTGGGTCGAGCCCCGCTACCAGAACCTCGAGGCGGGGGACGTCGTCCTCCTCACCTCGCCCGACGGCGGGGCACTGGTACGCATCATCGCCGGCGACGTGGCCGGGCAACGCGGGCCCGGGTCGACGCACACGCCTATCTCGCTCGTCCATGCCACCGTGCAACCCGGCGCCGAGCTCGCGCTGCCCTGGCCGAACGGGTTCAACGCCCTGCTCTACGTCTTGGCCGGGAATGGATCGGTCGGACCTGACGCACGACCGATCCATTCGGGCCAACTCGTCGTACACGGATTCGGCGACGTCATCTCTCTGCGGGCCGATACCGCCCGGGACTCGCGGCACCCGGCGCTGGACGTTCTGATTCTCGGAGGTCAGCCGATCGGCGAACCCGTGGTCGCCCACGGCCCCTTCGTCATGAATACGCGCGACGAGCTGGTCCAGGCGTTCGAGGACTATCAGGCCGGCCGATTGGGAACCATTCCCGCGGACCACATCGGCCACGGGTGAGCCGGACCCGGATGCCGGACGAGGCGTGGAGCCTCGACGATATCGGTGACCAGACCGGGCGCGTCGTCCTCATCACCGGAGCGAACAGCGGCATCGGCCTCGAAACGGCGCGGGCGCTGGCTGATCACGGTGCCCACGTGGTCATGGCATGTCGCGACATCGAAAAAGCGCAACGCGCCGCGGACAAGATGGAGAACGACCTCGAGCAGGCGTCCTTCGAGCTGTTGGCACTGGATCTGTCGGACCAGGTCTCCGTGCGTCGTGGGGCGGAGCAGTTCCGGTCGGAGCACGCCCGGCTCGACCTCCTGATCAACAACGCCGGCGTCATGGGTACCCCCTACCGTCAGACAGCGGATGGCTTCGAACTGCAGATGGCCACCAACCATCTGGGGCATTTCGCACTGACCGGCCTCCTCTTCGATCGCCTGTTGACGTCCGGCCGATCCCGAGTGGTCACGGTGAGCTCGGTGGTGCACCGCAACGGCCACATTGATTTCGACGATGTGGCCGGCCTGAAGATCCGCAACACCTGGCAGCACTACGGGGCTTCCAAACTGGCCAATCTCCTTTTCACCGCTGAACTCAGCCGGCGTCTCCTTGCCGATGGCGAAACAGCGATCGCGGTGGCAGCCCACCCCGGGTGGACCCGGAGCAATTTGTTCGGCACGGGCGCGGCAGTCGGTAACGCAAGAGCCCGGGCCAAGGCGAGCAGAGCCATCGGGACTCATCTGGGGCAGGCCGCGGCCACGGGGGCGCTGCCCACCCTTTTCGCGGCGACCGCCCCGGAGGTGGGATCCGGTCAGTTCATCGGGCCGAGCCATGCATTCGGACTCTTTGGACCGCCGACGGTGGTGCAGCCCGCGAAGCGGGCACGAAGCATGGCGGACGCCGCCCGCCTCTGGGAGATCTCCGAAGAGCTCACGGGCGTGCGCTACTCCCTGACCACCCCGGCCTGATCGAAACCGCGCTCGTCCACCACGCACCGCCCGACGTGGCCGTTGCCGGTCCCCGACGCAGCGACGAATGCGGCGTGGGTGGGAAATCTCTCAGGACGAACGACCCGACCGAGGGGGACGATGAGCACCGAACGGGCGCCGGAGAGACGGAGCGCGGCCGCGGCGCTCTGTGCACGCGCACCGCTCACGTAAATGTCGTCGAGCAGGATCACCCGGGAACCGGGTACCGCGGCACGACCCGCAGTGGACACGGCAAAGGCGCGGGCGTTGGGACGCATGGGCCCGATGTCACCTTGGGCCCGCTGCAACGTCGACGGCAACCACCGCACAGCGGGCCCGAACGCCGAGACGACGGTTCGGGCAAGCCCCTCGGCACCTTCCAGCGATGCCCGGCCGGGGCGCGAGGACGAAGGAACCGGCGCGACGAGGTCCGCCCCGCCACCGAGCGCGGTCAACACGCACGCAGCGTGCGCGACGAAGAACGCGGCGAAGGAGTCTCCGACACGGCGCGAGAAGTGCCGGCGCACTTCTTCGACGGGTGATTCCTTGTAACCAATCAACATGCGGTAGAGCGGACCGGGCACGGGGCACACGTGGGCCGGGAGGACGGGGTGCAACGGGAGATTGAGCGCCCGGCTGACCGCCGTGCAGGCGAAGCAGTGGGCAAAGCGGCGGCTGGTCGGACCGCAGCAGGTGCGGCACGCGGCCGCACCGCTCTGCTCAGGTGTGGGGGGGCGCCTGGTCTCGATGCAGAAGAAAGGTCCCCGTGGCCCGGCTCACGAGCAGACCCCCTTCGTCGTGCACCGTCGCTTCCCCGTAGGCCACCTGCTTGGCCATCCGCGCCACCTCGCCCCGCAGGACGTAGGGGGTGCCCCGCACGGCCGGGCGCATCGTCTCGGTCTTCATCTCCAATGTGCCCCGGGTGCGATCCCGACCAGGCAGCGCGGCGTTGATGGCGAAGTTCATGCTCGCGTCGAGCAGGAGGGAGTGGATCCCGGCCTGCGTGATCCCGTGGGGGTTGCAGGCGAGCTCCTCGGGAGTGAAGGTCCCGGCCACCCACCCGAGGTCCTCCCCATCCACGCCGTAGGCGGTAAATGCGCCGCCGACCAGGGCGATGATCGGCATGCCGCCGTCGCCGAGCCAGCGGTCCATGTTCTTCCGACCCAGGTCCTTACCGCCCATGCCCGCAGACCCTATCGGTGACGGTACGCCCGGCGGTGGCCCGCGGTGGGGCCGGTAGAATAACCCGGTCCGCATCCGGTCGGGAATCCGCCGGCGTAGGGAGGAGACACACCATGACCACTGCAGTCATCGTCGATGCTGTCCGCACGCCCGGGGGCAAACGCAACGGGAAACTCCGGAACTGGCATGCGGTGGATCTCGCCTCCGAGGCCCTGCCGCGCGCTGCAGGAGCGCAACGGCCTCGACCCTTCCCTCATCGACGACGTCATCATGGGGTGTGTCATGCAGGTCTCCGAGCAGGCCCTGAATATCGGGCGCAATGCGGTGCTCGCCGCCGGTTGGCCCGAATCGGTGCCCGGCACCACGATCGACCGCCAGTGCGGTTCGTCCCAGCAGGCACTCCACTTCGCGGCGCAAGGCGTGATGGCCGGGGCCTACGACATCGTGGTGGCCGCCGGCGTCGAGAGCATGACGCGTACGCCCATGGGCTCGTCGATCGTCCGTGAGCTCGGCTATCCCTTCGGACCGCGCATGATGAACCGTTACAAGCCGAAGGGGGGAATCGTCGGTCAGGGCATCGGGGCTGAAATGATCGCCGACCAGTGGGACATCTCCCGGGAACAACTCGACGCGTTCTCGGTGCAGAGCCACCAGCGTGCCGCCCGGGCCACCGCGGAAGGCCGCTTCGACAACGAGATCGTCCCGGTGAGCATCCGCGACGACGAGGGCAACGACACCGACGACCAGCTGAGCGCCGACGAGGGCATCCGTCCCGACAGCACGGTCGAGGCCCTGTCCAAGCTCAAGCCGGCCTTCAAGCCCGAAGGCGGCAAGATCACCGCAGGCAACTCCTCGCAGATCACCGACGGTTCCTCCGCCGTCCTCATCATGAGCGAGGAGAAGGCCAGCGAGTTGGGCCTGCGCCCTCGGGCGCGCTTCCACGCCTTCGCCCTGGCCGGTGTCGACCCGATCACCATGCTCACCGGGCCCATCCCGGCGACAACCGCCGTATTGGAGCGGGCGAAGTTGACCCTGGACGACATCGACGCGATCGAGATCAACGAGGCCTTCGCCTCGGTCGTGCTGGCGTGGGAGAAGGAGCACCACCCGAACATGGAGATCGTCAATCCCAACGGCGGCGCCATCGCACTGGGCCACCCGCTCGGGGCGTCGGGCGGCAAGCTCCTGGCCACGCTGCTCAACGAGCTGGAGCGCACCGACGGGCGCTACGGGCTGCTCACGATGTGCGAGGGCGGCGGCTTGGCGAACGCCACCATCATCGAGCGGCTGGGCTGACCCAGCGCCTGGGCGTGTCCGCCTGGGCGGCCACGTGCTTGCAAAAACTGAGCGCTAGCCTTCTAGCAGTTAGTTTTTGCGGGCTTGCGGCCCCGACTCCGACCGTCCTGACGCGAATCCAATTAGCGGTAACGGGTGGCGAGCAGAAATCCCGCGAAGATCAGCACCAACCCGGCCACGAGACCCCAGGCTGAGCCGTGTCCCACCCCTGGTATGTGGGCCAGATAGTTGAGCACGATCACCGCAACGCCGACGATCAGGAGGGCCAGGACGAGCACCCCGTACCAGGCTGGGCTGCTGCGGACGCTCTTGGGGATCGGACGGGTGTAGCGGCCACTCTCCTCGGCGGTTGAGGGACGGCCGACTTTGGACGTGCCCTTCGACGTGCTTCGCCCCCCGGCCGACTTGCCCTTGCGGGAAGCGCCTCCCGGTCCTGTCTTGGTGTTGGCTGCCACGAGCGTGAGGTTAGTCAGCCCGGGCGGGGCTTTCCGTCCGGCTCGATTATCGTGGGCGGCCCATGCCGGCACGGATCCTCGTTCTCGACAACTACGACTCGTTCGTCTACAACCTCGTCCAGGAGTTGGGTGAGCTCGGAGCGGCTCCCATCGTCTTCCGCAACGACACCATCGACGTCGAAGGGATCCGGGCACAGCGGCCTGACGCGGTGCTGATTTCGCCGGGGCCGGGACGACCCGAAGACGGGGGCGTGTCACTCGACGCCATCCGCTCCCTGGCCGGCGAAATCCCGATTCTCGGGGTCTGCCTCGGCCACCAATGCATCGGCCAGGTCTTCGGCGGCACGGTCATCGCGGCACCTCACCTCATGCACGGCAAGACCTCGGAGATCCATCACGACGGGGAGGGACTCTTCCAGGGGCTGCCCAACCCGTTCGTGGCCACCCGCTATCACTCCCTCGTGGTCGATCCGGACTCGCTCCCCAGGGAGCTGATCGTCACCGCGACCTCCACGGACGGGGTCATCATGGGCCTGCGCCATCGGGAGCTACCCGTTGAAGGCGTGCAGTTCCACCCCGAGTCGGTCCTGACCGTCTCAGGCCCGGACCTCCTGGACAACTTCCTGGCGAACCTGGGGGTAGTCCCGACGCCGTCTTAGGCCTTAGCTGCCTCCTGATCGCCCTCTCAGGACCGCCGCCGCGGTCCTGTGCCCCGGGGGGACGCGGTCTAGGTCGTCGGCGGCGTCACCGTCGTCGTGGTCCCTCCCACCGTTGTCGGGGTGGTGGTCGTGGTCGTATTCGAGCACACCGAGATCGTGACGGTCTGGGGGAACGGCGGGTTCAGCACGGTGCCGGCCGAGGGGCTCTGACTCTGCACCTGACCCGCAGTGCCCCCGCTCGAGGAACAGTCGACCTGCGTGAACGTCGAATTCAGGCCCGGAGTCGCCGAGATCGCACTACCCGCCGCCGTCTGTGTGAGCCCGACGACGTTGGGCACCGTGGCCGTACAGGGACCGGTCGACACCACCAGATTGACCGCCGTGTTCGCCGGCTGCTGCGTACCGGCGGCGGGAGTCTGGGACGCGACGTTCCCGGCCGAAACCTGCTGCGAACACGCCGTACTCTGCGTCCCAACCGTGAGGTTGCTCCCCTTAATGGTGCTCCCGGCCGCTGCTGGCGAGAGGCCGACGACATTGGGGACCTGGGCCGAGTTCTGGCTGAGCACCACTGTCAGTTTCACCACCGTCGTCGAGGGGGCAGTGGCCCCTCCGGCCGGAGTTTGCGCGAGTACGGTCCCTGGAGCCTTGCTGCCCGTCACGGGGTCCACCTTGTACGACAGTCCCTTGCTCGTGAGGAGCTGGATGGCCACGGCGAGCTGCTGGCCCACGACCGGAGGCACAGTGACGTCGATCACGGTCGGGCCTGCACTGACGACAAGGTCGACCTGGCTGTTCTTATCCGCCTTGTCGCCGGCTGCGGGGTCGGTCGAGATGACCTTTCCCTTGCCCACGCTGGAGCTTGTCTTGGACGTGGTGCCGCCCACAGTGAGGTTGTCGTTCTGCAAGGTCTGCGTCGCTTGCGCCACGGGCTGGCCGGCCACGTCCGGAACCGTGACGTGGTCGGTCGTGGTCAGGGCCCGGACCAGGAAAAACGCGATCACGGCGAGCACGACCAGAAGGGTCACGAGAAGGACGACCATCCGCCGGATGCGGCGCTGGCGCTCCTGCTCGGCCCTGCTCGCACCGCCTGCGGCGCCGACGCCACTCCGGCGGCCGTCCAGACCGCCGGCCCCCCCGCCACCCATCGCGAGCGCCTGGGTCTGCCCCGTCACCATGACGGGAGCGGTCGCGCCGACGGGCGCGATGATGGTGGTCCGACCGGGATCGGTGGCTTCGACCGGACGCCCGTCGGCGAAACGGAGCAGATCGGCCCGGAACTCCTCCGCCGTGGCGTAGCGATCGTCGGGCGACTTCGCCATGGCCTTCATCACGACCGCTTCGAACGCCGCCGGTATGGCGGGATTCACGCTACGTGGGAGCACCGGCTGGTCACGCACGTGCTTCGAGGCGACCGCCACCGGTGAATCCCCCGTGAACGGCGGCTTGCCGGTGGACATTTCGTAGAGAACGACCCCGAGGGAATAGATGTCACTGCGCGCGTCGACGCCATGACCTTCGGCCTGCTCGGGCGAGAAGTAGGCCGCGGTACCCATGACCGCTCCGGTCTGCGTGAGGCTTTCCTCGGTGTTCATAGCCCGGGCGATGCCGAAGTCCGTCACCTTGACGATGCCGTCCGCAGTAATGAGGACGTTGCCGGGCTTCACATCACGGTGCACGACGCCGTGCCGGTGGGCGAAGGCCAGCGCGGCCGCCACGTTGGCCCCGATGGTGGCCGACTGTTGCGCCGATAACGGCCCCGATTCGCGCAGGACAGCCGACAGGGCGCGGCCATCGACGAATTCCATGACGATGAAGTACGACCCGTTGTCCTCACCCCAGTCGAAAACGGGGACGATGTTGGGATGCGAGAGGTTGGCGGCCGCCTGCGCCTCCCGGCGGAACCGCTCGACGAACGCCCGATCGACCGAGAGCTCGGGGAAGAGCACCTTCAGGGCCACCGGGCGGTCGAGCTGGCGATCACGCGCCCGGTAGACCTGCGCCATGCCTCCACGCGCGATGAGATGCGTCAACTCGTAGCGATCTGAAAAGACCCGCGGTGTCTCGACCGGTTCCATGGCGCCCTGAGCCTACGCTGCGCGTCCGTCGTCGCAGTGAGCGTGCAGCAGGTTCATCCTTGTCCTCCGGTCTCATCGAGATACGCCTGAAATACTTGTCTGACGATCGGCCCCGCCACCTGCGCCCCGGTCACCGAGAAGCTCTGCTGCGGCACGACCACGGCGATGGCGAGCTTGGGGGTGCCGACAGCGGGCATGAAACCGATCATCCAGTCATCCGTCTGCTCGGGGCGGTTGGGCGCCTGGACCTGCGCTGTTCCCGTCTTGACCGCCACATGCCATGCGACCGGGAAGATCCCGTTCGCCGTCGCGCCGGTGACAGTGTCGTTGGCCACGCTCTGCATCAGCTTGCCCACTGCGGCCGCGGCGGCCGGCGTCGATACGGTGAGCATCGGTGTGGGCTGATAGGTCGCCACCACGTTGCCCTGGGAATCCCGGATCTGCTCCATCAGGTGCGGCGTCATGATCACCCCGCCATTGGCGATCCCCGCTGCGACGAGCGTGTTCTCCAGGGGAGTGGTGGCGTCGTTGTACTGCCCGATGGCGCTGTAGGCCAGATTGGCCTGGCTGTTGGGAGCCAGGTCGGAGAAGGTCGACGGAATGACATCGGGGAGATCGAGGTCGGGGACATACTGCGTAGCGGCCCCGTAGAGCGCGTAGCCGAAGTCCTGCGCCTGCTTGGTCAGGGTGGGGACGCCGAGCTCAATGCCGAGCTGGCCGTAGCCGGGGTCGCACGACTGCGGCAGCATCAGCGCCATGGTGCCACCGCAGGCGGAGCCGCCGTCGTTCATCAGGACCTTGTCCGAGTCGGAGAACTTGATCGAGACGGCGTTCGGGAAGTTGTAGTTGATGAGGCTCGGCGCCAGGTTGTACGCCGCCGTACTGGTGACGACCTTGAACGTCGAACCGGGAGGGAACCGCTCCTGCGTCGCGATCGGCACCAGGCCGGAGAATCCCTCGCCGTCGCTCTTTGCCGCCTGCGCGTCGTATGCCTGCTCGGTTGCGACATCAGGACTGGAGATCTGGTTCGGGTCATACGTCGGACTCGAGACCATCGCAAGCACAGCGCCGGTCGTCGGGTCGAGGACGAACACCGAGCCATCCTTGTTCGCCCCCGGAGTGGCGGCCAACGCTTCGGTGGCGGCTTTTTGGAGCACGGGGTCCACGGTGAGCGTCACGTTGTCGGCTGCGGATGGCGGCTTGTCGAAGAGCAACTGGCTGAAGTTCTGCGGGCTCTGGGGGTGCGTCTCGAGGTACTGGTTGTACTGGTATTCGATGCCCGAGGTCCCGTAGTAGAGGGAGTCGTAGCCGGTGATGTCGGCGTAGAGGGACCCCTCCGGATAGACCCTGGTGTAGTGGTAGGGGTCCGAGGCCACGGTCGTCTTGACCGACTTGGCGAGGACGGTTCCGTCAGATGCGGTGATGGTCCCCCGCTCGTTGTCGTACACCTTCGCCGCGACAAGGGGGTTGTTCGGGGAACTCGTCAACGCACCGGCCTGGCGGAACTGGATGTTCGCCAGCTGGATTGCGACCAACCCGAAACAGAAGAGCAGCACGACACCCAACCAGCGGATACGACGTCCCACTAGAGCGAAACCGTCATGGTGCGGTCGCGGTCGTGGCGCCGGGCACCGCTGCCGTCCCCGGTCCCGAAACCGTCGTCTGCGTGAGGCCGGGGAGTGTGGTGGTGGTCGAGCCGCCCGCAGTCGCTGCGTTCGGACTCTGTTTCTTGGCCGCCTTGGCCGACAGGTACTCATCGTGCAGGTTGGCGACGTAGTGCTTGGCATCTGCGAGGGACGGCTCCTGCACGATCGCCCGGATCTGGGCGACCGAGCCGGAGGGGATCTCCGACGTGCTGACCTTCGTCTTGTCGACCACACGGGGGTGGAACCACAGAACTCCCGCTGGATGCCCCTGTTTCACCACGATCTGGTTGTTCTGGACCGTCAGGAACCAGTTGTCGTAGGCGTACCAACGAATGGCGTAGAAAGCGCCGATGGGGATGGCCGCCACCAAAAGCACGAAGAACACCACCCGGAACGTGATTCGTCGCGGGATACCAAGGCGGCGACGCCGTGCACCACGGCTCTCGTTGGGAGGAGCCTCCGGAGTCACCGGTGGGGACGTGATCGCTGCGGACCGCACCGTGGCACGAGCCACCGGCACCGCCTGCGTGTCCTGCAACAGCAACCCGCCGTTTGCGGATTCGGGGCCGGTGGCCGGGGCTGAGTCGGAGCCGGTGCCCGGGGCCGTGTCGGAGCCGGGGGCGTACTGGCTCGTCAGGACCGACGTCGTGCTCGCCGCGCCGGCGGCCGCCGTGGTCACGGACGATGGCGCAGCACCGCCGGCGTCGGGTTCGGGCGCGACGACGAGTGGCAGGCCGGCTCGCTCCCCGATGGGGGTGATGACCGACGCATCCGAGGTCTTCTCCCCCACGAGGACATCCACGACGATCACCGTGATGTTGTCGGAACCACCATGCTCGTTGGCGAGCTCGACAAGCTGGTGCGCCGCTGCCTCCGGATCAGGCTCGGTCGTGAGCACGTCGGCGATCTGCTCGTTGCTGAGCTCGTTGCTGAGCCCGTCGCTACAGAGCAAGATCCGGTCCCCGGAGCGGAGCTGCAGCTCCCACATGTCGGTCTCCACTTCGGTGGAGATCCCGAGCGCCCGCGTGAGAATGTGCCGCTGCGGATGCACCGCTGCCTCTTCTTCAGAGATCTCACCGTGGCGCATACGCTCCTCGGCCAGGCTGTGGTCGGCGGTGACCTGTACCAGGCGTTGGTCCGAGAAGAGGTAAGCGCGCGAGTCGCCCACATTGGCCAGTGCCAGGACGTCCCGTCCCTCGGCATCGCCGACGAGGGCTACGGCCGTGAGCGTCGTGCCCATGCCGCGCAGTTCCTCGTGATTCTGGCTTTCCTGCCAGACGGCTTCATTTGCCTTGGAGAAGGCCTCCTGGAGGCCGTCCTTCGTGGGCTCCCGACTGAACACCTGCAACAGGGCGTCCACCGCCACCTGCGCCGCCACCTCGCCGCCGACGTGCCCACCCATGCCGTCGGCCACGGCAAAGAGATTGGACGACTCCAGGGGAAGGTCCTGGTTCACCCTCCGCACCCGCCCGACGTCGGTGGCCGAGCCGGAGTGGAGGACCGTCACCGGGTGACCTCGAAGACCGTCGAGCCGGCCTGGAGCATGTCACCCCGACCGAGGCGCTGGGCCTGTGAGATCTTCTCCGAGTTCACATACGTCCCATTGGTCGAGCCGAGGTCCTCCACCCAGAGCTGGTCTTTCTTGCGGAACAACCGTGCATGCAGCGTGGAGGCATAGATGTCGTCAGGGGTGGCGACGCCGCAACCGGGAGATCGTCCGATGGTGAGCTCGTCGTCGAGGTCATAGGTCTGGCCCTCCCTGGCCGGCGGCTCCACCACACGCAGGTAGAGCTCCTTGCGCTTGGGTTCGGGTCGGGGGGGGCGGGCGGCCACCTTCTCCCGGCGGCGTTCGCCCCGGGTCTTCCGTATGGTCGCCGGGCTCATCTCCACCCAGACCGCTCGGATGACCCGCAAGAAGAACAGGAAGATGAGGGCGATCACTGCCCATTGCATGACCTTGAGGACCGCGTTCAAATTCTGCGAGGCGAGAAGGGGCGCCAGCGCGGTCAGGCCCTTCACGTCATCTCGAAGATGAGTTTCGTCGACCCAACGCTGACCTCGTCCCCGCTGGCGAGAATGCGCTCCCGGATTGGAGCTCCGTTGACCCGTGTCCCGTTGGTCGACCCGAGGTCGGTCAGCACGACAGTGTCGCCGTCACGCCGAAGTTCGGCATGGCGCCGGCTCACGTTAGAGTCCGCCAGGACGACCCCGCACTCGGGGAGACGTCCTATGACCAGCGGTTCCGTCCCCACTTGCACCCGCCGTCCGTCGGTCAGGATGAGCTCGGCCAGGTAGCCGCCGTCAGCGTCCTCGCGTACTTCTGCCTCAACCGTAAACCTGCCGGCCTTGAGCCTCGAGCCCTCGAAGATCTCTACCTCGACTGGTCCCACGAAAAGATACCCCTCGACCTTGGCGTGCTCCCGAGCCGCGTCGGAGAGCTCCCGGGAGAGGGCGTCGATGAAATTCGAGAACCGCTCGACGTCAGCCGGAGCCAGCGTCACCACGAAGACGTTGGGCGCGATGAGTCCACGCACGCCGACCCGGCGGTGCAGGTCCATCTCACGTGTGAGCCTCCGGCCGATCTCCACCGGCTGGAGGTTGCTTCGAAATGGCTTCGCCAACGTACCCTCCACCAAACGCTCGAGGCGCTCCTCGAACTGCTGGAGTCCCATGGTCCTCGCCAGACTAATGGGCCGGTGCGACCAATACTGGCCTATTGGCGGTGTGACCAGCGCAGCGAGGCGATCCGGCCACCCTCAACCAGGGACTACTCTTGCCCGGTTGCTCGGGCGAGTGGCGGAATAGGCAGACGCGCAGGATTCAGGTTCCTGTGTCCGAAAGGATGTGGGGGTTCAAGTCCCCCCTCGCCCACCCCCCGCCCACGCTGTCATGTCGCGAGACCATGAACCTCTTTCATGGGCGCTGGCAGGCCTTTTGTCATTTTCCGAGGGGCTGATAGATCGGCTTGGGCTCCAAAGTGAGGCGTCGGAGCCGTGGTCCGAGAGCACGCTGGCCGGATAGCCCAACGAGCTGCCGCTTCGTGAAAGGCCGTGACGACGTCCGGCGTCGCCAAGCGCGGACCTTCCGTTCACCCCTGCGGCTGGCCGTGGCCTCCTCGAGGAAGGCCGGATCTTGTGGACATTGGCCGTCACCAGGAGGAACGCGGTCAGAACGCTCTGGGCAGCCACAACGAGGACCCGGCGCCGTTCCGGGTCGTCAAGGGCCTCGTGGGCCCAGCCAGGACCCGCAGGCCATTTTTTTCCGGGCTCGGCCCCGCGTTTGCCGTCTCAGACGTCGATGATCTGTTCGATCAGCGAGATATCGTCGAAATAGGTTCGATACGACGCGATCTTGCCGTCCCGGAAATCGGCCACGGTGGCACCCGCCAACTTGACGTGTCGTCCGCTCGCCTCCAATTCGGCATCCTCGGCGAGAATCAGAGGTCCCGTGTGATCGGCTTCGATCAGCCACTCGGCGTATGCCTTATTGCCCACTTCGTCCAGCCCTCGGAAGAAGATGACGACGTTGGAGAATGCGACATCTCGGAGGGCAGCCAGCGCCGTGAGCGCAGCGAGCCCTGACACCGATGCATAGGGCGACCAACCAACCACGTCCTCGGTGAAAAGCGTACTGAGATCAATTGCGTCGCCACCCACCTCGGCCTCAATTGCCTTGAGCAGCACGTCTTTGCGCGACTGGCTCATCACATTCCTTTCTCTCTCATCTTTCGTCTTCGATGGTTCTAGAGAATCAGGGGCTCAGCCGAATTGTGTTCAGGACCCGAGGACCTTGGCCTTCGCCGAGGCGAACTCTTCGTCTGTCAGTGCGCCCGAAGTGTGGAGCTGCGCGAGGTGCTCGAGCTCGTCGGCCGACGTCGCCGGGGGCGGGGCATACTGACCCTGGGGGTCATCGACAGGTTCCTGAGCGGCAGAATTCTTGTTGCGGTGATGCGCTATCGCCCCCCCTGCCACCGCTCCGGCTACGAGTCCTCGGCGTCGTGCCCGTCGTCTCATTCCCATGGGAGACCCCCTTCGCTTGCGCGGCCGACCAGGCTTGGTCCGCCGACCGCATCGTCGCATCGCCGCTCGGATGCGTCAAGCGCGAAAAACTCCGGGCACCTTTCTGACAATCTCGAGCCATATCCCTTTAGCCGTCGCTTTGCGCTGATAGATGACAGCACCGTGATCGTCGTCACGCACAAGCTCATCTTGATTGATGCCTAATGTGTGCAGGGAGGCGAACATGACGAGCAGAAAGATGCCGCAGGTTGCTGGTCGACGAACCCTTCTCCCGATACTTCTTACGGTCATCGCTCTGGCAACTCTTCTTTCCTCCTGCTCGGAATCACATGCTCTCCGCACTTCGTCGCTCCTCGTCGTGGGTGACAGTGTCGCAGCGCAGTCCGCAAAAGCACTGGTCCACCTTGCACCGACGGGAACCACAGTGAGTGTCGATGCCGTTCAAGCCGGCACGGCACCGTGTGACTGGAATCACGGATTCACAGATCCGACAGACAACGAGTACCAGAGCTTCGCGAAGATCCTCGCCAACGTTCATCCAACATTGGTCGCCTTCGTGTTTACGGGGAATCCCGGTCTGTCAGGGCCGTCGGCGGGCTGCGTCGACGCCAACAAACCGTATGACCTCGACCAGCTCCTCGCAAGCTATGAGCCTGCTCTTGTCGAGATGGCCGACAAAGCCACGCGCGAAGGTGCCACGGTCTACTTCGAAGCGTCACCACCGAGGAACCCGGCCGTGCCGGTCGGCTACGACTCGCAGAAGCAGGAGAACCGTGGGTTCAACGGGTCTCCGGGCATCGCGTCATTCTATGAAGCTCTGGCAGCGAAGGACTCTCGCCATTGGCGATACGACGACAAAGCAGCAGTGGCGGTCTCGTCGGTCAGCCTGTCTTGGGCGCTGACACTGCCATGCAAACCATGGGACGCCAAGCTCTGCAGAAACGGACAGGTCCAGATCAGGGTCGGGGGTTCTGACGCCGTTCACCTCGACGACCAGGGATGCGGTGCAGTGCGCTTCGCCCTTGGCCTCGAAGAGGGAGCGCTCGCAACGACTCCGCCTGATCCGACATCGGTATCTGCTGACGTTGCAGAGTACGGCGGCTGTCGATAGCGCGTTCGTCCGCCAGAGTTCGAGAAGAGCTCGGGAGTGGGGAGCTGACGCAGCGAGAACCCAGCGCAGGAGGCGGCGCGCCTACGAGAACTTCCCCGCCGAACACAACTAGGGAGAATCCGCATTCCCCGTTCGCTGCGTGTGGACTATGGCAACAGTGCGCACGACATGCCCCATATCGTCGCTGACGATGCACGGTTCCCCGGGGTTCGCCCCGCATGTTCGGCACTCGAAATACGTTCGGGCCAGAGTTGACGGTGCGACAAATTCCTTCACGTTCCCCATCGGGCGGGCGCCGGTTCGCTCCCCGTCCGTTGGGCTGATTTCATCAAGTACCGACATAGTCAACGCCTTTACATTGGAGCGCTCAAGCTGTGATCTCATCTCGATCGCCGTGGGCCACGAGGGCGTAGACGACAAAGACGCCAATGCCGACGTACGTGAGCGACCAGATCGGGTAATACGGCATCCACCAGATCGCGGTGATCGCCATGATCGCACCGGCGACGACGCCTATCCAGCGAGCAATCTGCGAGCGGCTAATGGCGATGGCAGCGGCCGACACAATGAGGATGACAGCTACGACGAGGTAGACCCAGCCGTACGTTTTAAGGCTATGGCCGAAGATGGCATCCTCAAGATTCTCTGGCAAGACGCCGTGGTAACGGAAGGCCCAGATTGCGTCGAAGATACGCATGATGCCAGCGACTCCGAGCACCGCGGCCGCAAAAAAATTCCACCCCTCATCATGTTCCATGCGCCCCCCCTTCTTCAAAGAGAAATCCGCGAACGTTCGCACGTTAGAGGCGTGGCGTCGGATCGTCAACTGCCATTGACTCATCCGCTTTGGGAGTATCCGGACTCACTTCCTCGCGTCCTGACGCGCCTCCCGTTTAACGAGCGACGTCAACCGTTCGGAGGATGAGGAACCTTTGCCTACCTTGTTGACGGGACGGCCCGCTATGCCGCGGTTTCGTCACTCCGTCGCCAGGATCTTCGCCTTTTGTGCGCTGAACTCGGCCTCGGACAGCACGCCCTGGGCCTTGAGGTCAGCCAGCTTGCTCAATTCGGAGGCGACATCGCCCCCTGACGTTCCGGCGGCCTCCTTGACGTATTGGTCGAAGGCGGTCTTTTGCTGTGCAGCCTCTTGCAGCTGACGCTCATGCATCTTGCCGCCCCGGGCGATGAGATAGATGAACACGCCAAGGTACGGGAGGATGATCACGAAGATGACCCAGAGCGCTTTAATCCCGCCGCTGAGATCACGGCTCCGGAAGATGTCGAAGAAGACAGTGAACAGCAGCCATATCCAGATGAAGAAAAGGAAGAAGTAGAGCATTGACAAGAACACACCGCCAAGTGGGTAGCTGTAGGCAAGCACTTGACCCGGCTCCAGGGTCGCCGAGAGCGACCATGGTCTAATGGGCCATGTTCTACATTTTGATTTTCAGTCTCCTCGCTGTTGTCCTCGTCGTCGGCGGTATCGCGAGCATGAAACGGCGACGGGAAAGACTGGACGAAGACGACTACGAGGCCGGCGGCGCCTCGCCTCGATCCAGACCGGGGTCACCTTGAACGGCTCATCGACAACCGGGTCACTTGGCCGGGGAAGGTACGGCCGCCGGACCTGACGCGATGCCATGACGTCGTACAGCACCGTCCGCCTTTCGGAGCAGGCTGTAATGTGTCTCCGGCGCCGTGTACCTGCGTTCAATCGGGCGGCGCTTCGAGGGATCGTGGAGGCGTACTACATGGCTACATCTGACGCTGGATTTCCGAAGCCGGGCCTCAGTGTCGGTCCGACAAGCGAGTTCAGTCTCTTTTTCCGCGTCAAGGCCGGTCAGGGCCCGTCGTTACGTGCTGCGCTTCTTGACCTGCAGAACACTCCTGGGTACCGGCCTGGAGACTATGAAATGGCGGTCCAGACAATCCACGAGGCGCGATTCGTGCTGTTCGACGATGACACACGGCTCGCGTTCGTGACCAGTTTCGATGGCCCGTGGGACGCCTACATGGAGGACTTCTTCAGCTCCGGACCCACCCTCGCGCTGTTCGACGTTATTTTCCGTCACGCAGAGGGATATGACGGGCTGCCGGACCTCGCGGCCCTGCGAGCGTTTGTTCTCGACGCCGAACAGTCGGCAGCTGCGTACGCCCGGAACTACGGCGGCACCGTCAAGGAGATACGGAAGGCTCAGCGTGTGAACGATGCCTTTCAGCAGGTTCTGGACCATCCCCAGGCCGCTGAGGCCCTCCGGCATCCAGCGCTCCAGCCACTGTTGGACGAGGCCGGCGACTAGCCGTCGCAGCGACGGAAGATGCCAGGTCGGAGCACATCTCCGAGCCGACTGGGTAGTTTTGCCACGCGCCCGAACCCCATGAGCAAAAGTGAGGATGGACGTGCATGAAACCGCAGCCACGACAGGCGTGACCCTCGAGCTCGACGACATTCAGGCCGGAGCGTTGTCCGAACGTCCCTCCCCGTATGTCGGAACCCATTTGTTGCTCCACATCGGGGACCGCCTCGACGGCAGGGAGCTCGTACGACGGCTGCAGAGGATCGTCAATCCCGCAGGTGCTGCGGCTACCTCGGACGGCACCTCGCTCACTGTTGCCTTCACCTACCACGGCCTAAAGGCTCTCGGGGTACCGAAAACGTCGCTCGAGAGCTTCGCACCGGAGTTCCGGGAAGGGATGGCAGCCCGTGCCGCGGTGCTCGGAGACATCGGCGAGAGCGCCCCCGAGCACTGGGAGAAGCCACTCGGTACCGAGGATGTGCACATCGCGATCGCCGTCCTCTCATCCGACGCTGATCAGCTGCAGGCCTCCGCCGAGAAGGCCCGGCGGGCCCAGGCCGAGCTGTCGGGGGTCGAGCTGATCTGGCGTCAGGACTGCTACCAGCTTGCCTCGGGGCGGACCTCTTTCGGTTTCAAGGACGGGATCGGCCAGCCCTCCGTCGAGGGGAGTGGGCGCCCCCCCACGAATTCTCGTGAGCGACCGCTCAAGGCGGGAGAGGTGATTCTGGGTTATCCCGACGAGACCGGCGAGCTACCGCCGATGCCCACGCCGGAAGTGTTGGGCCGCAACGGCACCTACGTCGTATTCCGAAAGCTCCATACCAAGGTCGGTGCGTACCGGAGCTACCTCCGCGCTAAAGCAGCGAACCGCCAGGAGGAGGCACTCCTCGGCGCAAAGATGGTCGGGCGCTGGCAGAGTGGCGCACCGCTCGCACTCTCGCCCGACCAAGATGACGCCAATCTCGGAAGCGACCCTCGCCGAAACAACGATTTCCTCTTCGCCGACGACCCCCGTGGCTTCAAGTGCCCTGTAGGTGCCCACCTGCGGCGGGCTAACCCTCGGGACGCTCTTGATCAGGACGGAAGTGTGGACGTCCGGCTTCACCGGATGATTCGCCGCGGCACCAGCTACGGCCCCATGCTCGGCGAGGGGCTGACTGAAGACGACGGGATCGACCGTGGGATTGTCTTCGTTTTCGCCGGGGCTCACATTAAACGCCAATTCGAGTTCGTGAAGACCCAGTGGCTCAACGACGGCATCTTCATTGGCGCGCCGCGTGAATCCGACCCCTTGGTCGGACCTCACGTCGGTTCGAGCGGTTTCACCATCCCCGACCGACCGATCCGGCGAAAACTGCAGAACCTGCCCCCATTCGTGGTCACCCGGGGAGGTGAGTACTGCTTCGCCCCCAGCTTGCGCGCGCTGCGTTGGCTCGGAGAACTCGACCCGTGACGACGTTGGACGACCTGACGGCTACGGAATTTACAGCGACAGCCCCGGTCAGCCGGGCACCAGAACCGTGGCCCCCGCCGAAAGCCCCGACACGATCTGCGTCAGGTTGGTTCCGACGGCCCCCACACGTACGTCCTGGCTCACACTCCGACCGCCGACGAGTTGGTAGACGAAAGTGCGTGTTCCCTTGGTGTGCACCGCCGCGGACGGAACGGTGAGTACCTGCGACTTCTGCAGCAGCGTGATGTCCGCGTCGGCCGTGACGCCAGGGGAGATGCCCGGCGGCTCCCCACTGATCGTGACCGTGACGGGCACCGATTCGACTCCTGTCTGATCCGTCGAGATGATCCCGACCGAACTGACTTTCCCGTCGACCATGCGGTGCTGTGGAAGCGCCAGCTGAACGGGATCGCCGACGCGGATGGTGGCGGCGCTCGACCCGGTGACCTTCGTCTCGGCGACAAGGGAGGAGCCACCGTCGATCACGATGGCTGCAGTCGGCGATTTCGACGCGCCTGTGAGCGTCGAGGGGGCGGCGGTGACCGGCGTTCCCGGCTTGATCTGGACAGACTTGACGATCCCCGAGATCGGAGCGGTTATTCGTTCATTCTTCAGACCGTCCTTCTGAGACTGCATCTGTGCTTCGATTTGAGAGACCCTTTGGGCATCGGCGTCCGTGACCACGTCCACGTCGCGCTCGAGATTGCGAAACGCCCGCCTGTGCACTTGCGTCGGATGCTTCCGCCACGGAAAGCGCAAGTTCAGCCGTCGTGAACTTCGCCGTCGCCTGCGTCAACAACGACTGGTCATTGAGCCCGGTAATCAGGAGATCGGTCTGATCGTCTTGAACGGACTGCTGGTCAGTTTCCACATTTGATTGATCGGTGTTCACGGTTCCCTCGTCCGAAGTGACGGCGGACTGAGTTGTCGTCATCGCACTCGCGAGGTTTGTGCAGTCAGCCGTCGACCCGGGTGGAGGGTTCGGGCAACCGTCGTCGGCAAAGTGCTCCTGTGCAGTTGCCAGGGCACCCTGGTCCTGACCTAACGTTGTTTTGGCCGTGGTCAACGCCTCGGTGTCCGTCGCCAAGGTCTCTTCCGCTTGGGAGACCGCCGGTTCCGCTTCCTGGAGAGTCGCTTGATCCTGCGCCTGCAGTGCCGCCACGCTGGCCTGCGCTTGAACGGCGGCCGTCTGGTCGGCTGTCACCTCTTGCTCGTCTGTCGCCAAATCTGCCTCAGCGGACTGGAGCGATTGGTTGGACTCGTCCGAGGCAAGCTGCGACTCTTCCTTGGTGAGGTCCACGGAGTCGTCGTACAGATACGAGTCCGCACTGTAGGTGTCCATATCGGCCAGCGTCTCGTCGGCGTACACATAGTCGCCGTCCTCTACGTCAACGGACTCGACATCGCCCGAGACGTCGAAGTTCTCATCAGCCTGCGACACATCGTCAACCGTGGCTGGTTCCGTAACCTTCTCGTCGACATTTCCCTTTTTTGCGGTAGCAGTCGCATGACTGGGGGACCCGCCTTGCTGGGCGCCCCAAATTCCCACGCCAACACACAGACAAAGGATGGCCACGACAAGTGCGCCTACAACTCGGGGACTCAAACCTGGGTGCGGGCTGGGACTCGGACTCTGCGCCATTGTTCTACGAGAGACCCGGAGGGACGAGCCCAAAGACTCCGAGACAACCGCACATATGCGTGAGTGTAGCCACCGGATCCGTTGTCCCAAAGGGCCGATCCGGTTTTCCCACCAAGCCGAAGCAACGCGTAGAAGGTAGGTTCTGGTCGTGACGATTCGACAGCCGTCCCCGACATGATCAGCCGCAAGCTGAGATGGAAGCTCGTCTCCGTCGGCACCGGCGCGTTGGGCGGGATGCTCACCCGGAAGCTCATTAGGGCCATCTATCGGGCCCTGCGCAAGAGCACGGCTCCCGTGACGCCCTTCGACCTCACGGACCCCCGTTTCTCGTGGCCCGACGCCCTGCTGTGGGCGGCCGCAGCCGGCGTCGGACTGGGCATCACCAAGGTTGTCAGTGCTCGCATCGCCGTCTTCGGCTGGGAGGCCGCCACGGGCACACCCCCACCGGGAGCCGTCGAGGAGCCAGCGGAAGACTGAGTCCACACTCCTTCCTGCAGGATCCGCAAGCGTTCAGGCAATCAAGCACGCGCACGGCGATCCCATGGCGTGCGGACGATCGATCCACCGTGAATCGCTGCCTCAGCTTGTTATCTGCTTTAGAGTGCGGGTCCGGTACGGGCTGGGCTGGAGCACGTCAAGGCGGGTGAACAAATGCGCCGGATAGAGATATGAACGGGACCACCCAGCGGGCGGCTGCCTCCGCATCCGGTCTCATATTGTTCACCCTGGCCTCCGGACAGTTCCTCATGACGCTCGACAGCTCGGTCATGAACGTCTCCATCGCCACGGTGGCGCATGACGTCGGGACGACGGTCACCGGAATCCAAACGGCGATCACCCTGTACACGTTGGTGATGGCCTCCCTCATGATCACCGGTGGCAAGCTCGGTCAGATCCTCGGACGCAAGCGAGCCTTCGCCATCGGGTGCGTGATCTACGGATGCGGTTCGTTCATCACCGCACTGGCAAAGAGCTTGCCGGTGCTGATCATCGGCTGGTCGTTTCTCGAAGGGATCGGTGCTGCGCTGATCCTGCCTGCCATCGTGGCACTCGTGGCCTCCAACTTTCCGCAGGATCAGCGCCCGAAGGCCTATGGACTGGTCGCCTCGGCCGGGGCCATCGCCGTGGCCGCCGGGCCCCTCATCGGGGGTCTGTTCACCACCTACCTTTCATGGCGATGGGTCTTCGTCGGAGAGGTCCTCCTCGTCGGGGCCATCCTCCTCCTGACTCGTCGGATGGCCGACACTCCGGCCGAGGAGGGTGTCCGCCTGGACCTCATTGGCACGGCCCTCTCCGCCGCCGGCCTCGGACTGGTCGTTTTCGGGATTCTCCGCGCTGGCAGTTGGGGCTTCATCCAGCCCAAGGCGGGGGCTCCCAAATGGATTGGCCTGTCCCCGGTCGTGTGGTTGATCCTCGTCGGAGGCCTCGTGCTCCGAGCATTCATGTGGTGGGAGACCCATCAACTGGACCAGGGCAAGCCGGCGCTCATAGATCCCGCCATGCTCAAAAATCGGGTTCTACGCAGCGGGCTCACTGCGTTCTTCTTCCAGTATCTGCTCCAAGCCGGTCTCTTCTTTGTAGTGCCCTTGTTCCTATCGGTTGCCCTTGGACTCTCAGCGATTGCCACGGGAGTCCGACTTCTGCCCCTTTCGGCGACTCTTCTGCTGGCAGCCGTGGGCATTCCGAAGCTCTTTCCCCACGCCTCACCCAGGCGGGTCGTCCAGTTGGGCTTTCTCGCCCTTTTGGCGGGGATCGTGGTCATGATGGCCCTGCTCGAAAGCGGCGCGGGGCCAGAAATCACCACCTGGCCCATGCTGCTGGCTGGGCTCGGGATAGGAGCCCTGGCTTCCCAACTCGGGAGCGTGACGGTGTCCTCCGTGCCCGACGAACAGACCGGTGAGGTCGGCGGAGTGCAGAACACCATGACCAACCTGGGCGCCTCGATCGGCACGGCGCTGGCCGGAGCAGTACTCATCTCGGCGCTATCGACCTCCTTCTTTACCGGTATCAAGGACAACCCCGCCGTGCCGGCAAGCGTCGTGACCCAGGCCCAGACCGAGTTGAGCAGCGGGGTTCCGTTCGTTTCGGATGCACAATTGAAGGAGGCGCTCGAGAAGGTGTCTGTTCCCGTTTCGACAACCGACGCCATCGTGAAGGAGAACGCTGACGCCCGGATTGCCGGGCTGCGTTCCTCCTTGGCGCTTCTCGCCATCGTCGGCCTCTTTGCGCTCTTCTTCAGTCGAAGGTTGCCGAAGAGACAACCGGTTGCAGCTGTTCCGCGGAGTGAATGAATCGGCCACGGAACGCGGGCTGCGGGCTTGGACATGAAATGACAGCGATGAAGTACTCAAATGAAAGGGAGGATTGAAATGTCGAGCATGACTACAGGAGATTCGAGAGAAGATGTGAAGGCCCTCGCGTGGAAATGGTGGCTGCTGGCCACCTTTGGGGTGATTACTTTTGCCTTCGGCTTCGTACTGACGTTCAAACCAGGCAAGTCAGTTCACACGATCGCCGTGATCATTGGCATCTGGCTGCTGATTCTCGGTGTATTCCGATTGATTCAGGCAATCGGTGCGACAGGTGAGCGAACCCCACTCGTGATCGCTGGTCTTCTCTCGATCGTCATCGCTCTCATCCTGCTGCATCACACCACGACAACCGTCGCCGTGCTGGGCTTCATCGTGGGTATCTTCTGGACCGTCGGTGGTATCTCAGAGCTCTACCACGGTTTTAGCGAGGACGAGGGAACCAACTGGCTCACCGTGGTCCTGGGGTTGATCGGCACCATCATCGGGGTCCTCTGCCTCGTCTACCCCTCCTTGTCGCTGTCGATCATCTGTGTCATCGTCGGGCTCGGGATGATCATCTACGGCATCGTGGAGGTTGCTGCAAGCTTGCAACTCCGCAAAGCGAAGTAGACACAGCGTGGAGGCCCAAGTGACGAGCGAGGCGGTGGCGTGTACGAATATTCAGGCGGTGCTCGGCGAAGGACTCCGGTGGGATGCTCGTCGGGCCGAGTTGCTGGCTGTCGATATTTTGGCCGGGCGGGTTTACCGCGGACGGGTCGCCGATGACGGCGGTCTCACTCTCACCGGTGACTACGTGGTACCGGGCACGGTGGGTGCTATCGCACCGGTGGAGGGTGACGAGGGTTGGGTCCTGGCCGCAGGCCAAGGCTTCAGCTACCTTTCCCCCGACGGCTGGCTGCAGCCCATCGTGACGGTGGCCCCTACCGGCACGCGGATGAACGACGGCGCTTGCGATCCGCAAGGTCGGCTGTGGGCGGGCACACTGGCGGACGATTTCCGCCCCGGGGGCGGAGCGCTCTACCGCCTCGACCGGGACGGACGCGTGGAGCTGATGCTGGACGCACTGACTATTTCCAATGGACTGGGATGGAGTCCCGACGGCTCCATCATGTATCTGGCCGATAGCGGGCCGCGCCTCGTCTACGCATTCGAATTCGACCAGCTGACGGGGAGGATCTCACGAGGTCGGGTATTGGTGGCGGTGGCCGAGCAGGTCGGCTCCCCCGATGGACTGACCGTCGACGCGCACGGCGACATTTGGGTGGCGATCTACGGTGGCGGACGCGTCCAGCGCTATTCCGCTGAGGGAAAGCTCCGCGAGGAGTTGCTCGTGCCGGCGGTTCAAAGCACCTCGTGCGCGTTCGCCGGCCGGGACCTCAATCGACTCTATGTCACCACAGCCACCGAGGGTTGGAGCGACGAACAGCGTCAGGCCCAGCCTGCGGCCGGCCTCGTGTACCGGTTCGACACCGATGCCACCGGTCTGCCGGCGGCCCAGTTTCGCCCTGAGCCGAGCTGGTGGACAGAGGTGAGATCCAGCGCCAGATTGTCCTAAGGTGAACTGACAGCAGTCAAACTTTACGGTCGGGGAAGGCCCACGGCGGACGAGACCGGGATCTCGGGCCGAGAGTAGGCAGGAAAGGGAGCGGGTGTCCGACCATATCTCTGGGCCACGTGCCTTAGCCGCACCGGCGGCGGACATCACGGACCTTTACGCGTTCACAAGCCCCGAGCGCCCGGGCCAATTGTGCCTCGTGCTGAACACAATGCCCTTCGCCCAGCCACACGATCTGTTCTCGGACGCCCTGATCTACCGGTTCCGGATTCGCCCGATACGTGTCGTCGGAAGCGACGCTGTCATTCCGTTCGCCGTGAGCAATGACGAGTTCGTGGTCGACTGCACGTTCGAGGCGCCGGTCCCGACCGGGCTCGGTGGAGAACTTGTCCAGAATGGGACGTGTCGCATACCCACGGGCGAGATGATCCCTTTTCGGGTGGGAGAGAATTGTGAAGTCCCAGGGGTGCGGGTCTTCGCCGGAGCGCGTTGGGATCCGTTCATCATGGACGCTCCAGCTGCGATCAAAACCATCGAGACCGGTCTGCTGGCGTTCCGCGAACGAAGCTCGATCTTTCTGGACGGCAAGAACGTTCTCAGCATCGTTGTCGAACTCGATTCAGCCAAGCTCCTCGGAGGCATCGGCTTGCGAGCGGTGGTGGCTGAAACGCTCACACAGGGCAAGTTGCCGGTCCGCATTGAGAGAACCGGCAGGCCGGAGGTGAAGAACCTGCTTCTGGCCCCCAAGCAATTCGATCCCGTGAATCGGGACTTGGAGATCCGCGACCTCTACAACTCCGAAGACGCCTTCAGCCTGGCCGAGGCCTACCTGGGGGCTTACCGAGCCCGGCTGAACGCCAATCTGCGGTTTTGGGACGGCCTCGACGGCAAAGTGGACTGGCCGGAACGTGAGGACGGTGCTCATCCCCTGGTCGAGCTCGTGTTGGCGGACTTCCTCGCGGTGGATCCGTCCCGACCCTATGTCGAGCACGGCTCCTTTTTGGAAATTGAACGAGCCGGCCGGGAGTCCCGCCAGCATGAGACCTGCGGAGGCAGAACCCTCAACGACGACGTCATGGACGCGCTTTTCACGCTGTGGGTGAACGGAGGGAACGGTCCCCGGATCCACGACGGCGTGGACCGGGCTTCGGTGCCTTCGGGGGACGTGTTTCCCTACTTGGCCGTTCCCAACCCGGAACCTCCTCTACCTCCCGCGCGGCACTGAGAGCGGACGGGAGATGAACCGGACGTCGCCACCAGCAACCGACCGCCCAATGAGGAGGCATGCAAAATGACAGGACAGCAGCCAGGCGCTGACCGTTGGGAGGCGCTCGGTTTCGGCCCACCGCCAAGTGGCCTTCCCGAACCCGAGCAGCCGGTGGTTGTCGACTACATCCGCGACGGACGAATTGCGATCATCACGCTCAACCGCCCCGCAGCGGACAACGCCATCACAACCGAGATGGGGGCGCTGCTGACCGAGATTCTCGAGACGATCGCCGTGCAGATCGAGGTCCGGGTGGCAATCCTGACGGGAGCAGGGGATCGGGCCTTTTCGGTTGGCAGCGACCTGCGACAACGCAGGACGATGACCAAGGAGGACTGGCTGCGGCAGCGTCAAGACTTCGACCGAACGCTCTACACGGTGCGCCAATTACGCAAACCGATCTTCGCTGCCGTGAACGGTATTGCCTACGGGGGTGGCTCCGAATTGGCACAGAGTACCGACTTCATTATTGCCTCTGAAAACGCCGCCTTCGGTCAACCGGAATCCATGATCGGGCTCGCCGCCGGCGGCGGCTCGCCCGCATTGTTGCCGCGGCTTCTGCCACCTGGGAGGGCTCTGCAGATGCTCTTGACCGGCGATCCGATAAGTGCCCAAGAAGCTCACCGGCTCGGGATGGTCAACGAGATCCATCCCCTGAGCGCCCTCATGGATGCGGCCACACGAATCGCCGAAAAGATCGCGAGCAACTCGCCGACCGCTGTGCAGGCGGTGAAATGGTCGGCCAAGACGGGGCAGGGTGAGCCGCTGGAGCAGGCGATCTCGATCATGATGGCCGCCCACTGGCGTTCAGCTGTCCACCCCGACCGCGTGGAAGGCATCGGAGCCTTCAACGAAGGCCGCGAGCCCACGTTCCAGGATCCTGACTATTGACCCGCGACAGCAAGTCGACGGCCAACGCGACCAAGTCCGTGGATCTGATCGTGGTCGGTGGAGGGCCTGCCGGCGTTACCGCCGCCATCCAGGCCCGACAGCTGGACGCCACAGTCGCCCTGCTCGAGGCCGACCAGGTGGGTGGCACGAACCTCAACCGAGGTCCGGCCCCTGTGCGCACGATGGCCCGGTCAGCAAGACTTGCACGGGACTGGACCTCATGGTCCGTGTTCGGACTCGAAGGACCGCCTCCCAAACCCAACCTACAAGCCATCCTGGCCAACAGCGATCGGGTCGCCCGCCACGTCTTTGAGAAGAAGCACCTGGCTGACCAATTTAGGCTTCACGGGATCAACCTCGTAGAGCACCTCGGCCCCGTCGAGTTCACCGACCCGCACACGTTGACCGCAGGCGACGGCCGCGGTTGGCGGGCCGATCGCATCATCCTGGCGGTTGGCGGGCACGCCGCCCGGCTGGCGATCCCCGGAAGCGAGCTGGCCCTCACCTACAACGACATTCGAACGCTCAAGAACTTGCCTGCGGCAACCGCTGTCGTCGGCGCTGCTGACACGGGATGCCAGATCGCTTCGATACTCGCGGACCTTGGCAGTCGGGTGAGCCTGTTCGAGGCGGGCCAACGACTCGTTCCGCAGGCCGATGTAAGCGTCTCGAGCGAACTCGATCGAGCGTTTCGACGAAAGGGCATCCGAACCCACACCAATACTGCGGTCACTGCTCTGCGATCGACAAAAGACGGGGTGATGGTCGAGTATGCAACTTCGGGTTCAACGGCCGAGACAGCGGTGGACGCGGTCTTCTTCGCGGTTGGGTGGCCTCCCAACATTGGGCAACTAGGGCTCGATGTCGCTGGCATCCACGCCCAGCGGCAGGGAATCTCGGTCGACGCGTACCTCCGCACCGAAGTCGGCCACATATTTGCAGCAGGCGATGTCAACGGGCGCTCGATGTTGGTCCAAGTCGCCCGTCTCGAAGGGCGCATCGCCGCCCAGAACGCCCTCATGGGACCAACACGACAAGTCAGCTACGACATCGTGCCGAGCGCGAGCTTCACCGACCCTGAATACGGCGGTGTCGGCCTCACCGAGACGAGTGCGGCCCAGGACCACGAAATAGTGGTCGGGCTTGCTCGCTACGACGACCTGCTCCGGCCCGTTGCAGACGGCCACCAGGAGGGATTCTGCAAACTCATTGCCGATAGACACCGAAAAACCATCCTCGGAGGTCACGTACTGGGTGAGTACTCCGCCGAAATAATTCAAGTCATCGTCGCGTGCATGGCGGCCGGCATGACCATTGATCAGGTCGCAGAACTACCGTTCGCTTTTCCGACCTTCACCGAAGGCATCAGCATGGCAGCACAGAAAATATGCTCCGAAATCGGTATCGGCGACTTCCCCCCCGTATGGAGCTACCTGGGTCCCGACGATTAGTTAGTACCCAGGGCAACGAGAGAACGGGGGCTCTGTGCCGAGCGATGCTCAGGGCCGCTGCAGGGTTGCGTCGGGCACGGTCATGTTCGAGGGGGGGGCAGAGCCGGCAAGGACCGCTATCCCGCCTATGGCTATGGCCAATCCGACGTAGGCCGAGCCGACGTGTCCGCCGCCGCTCTTCGAAAGGGTTTCCCCGTAAAGGACAATCCCGAGAACAACGCTCACGAACAACGAGACCGAGTTGCTCGAGGCCAATGCCGGCGCGAGGACGCCGGTCTTCAAGGCTGACTGCTGCAGCACGAATCCCGCTAGTGCCGAAAGGATCAGCACGTACACCGGCCAACTTGTGAGCAGGGCGAGCAGCCCACTCCCCGTATCGGACACAAAGGTCTTGGTCACCGCGGCCTGCAGTCCAAAGGCCAGGCCGGCGGCGGAACCGAAGGTGAGCGCCTTGGCTGCACCGCGCCACCGAAAGCCCAAGCCGGTGAGCGCCAGGGCCAGGGCCAGAATCACGAGGCACGATGTCCACCACGCTGCCGCACTGGCGTGAGAGGAGCCGCCCTGGGGCTGACCCGCCGAGAGGAAGAAGACGATACCGGCGAGGGTCAAGAGGGCTCCGGTCAGTTCCCGCCGGCCGATGTTCTGGTGCGTCAGCCACATCCCGAGTGGGAGCGCGAGGACCAAGCTGAGTGCACTGAGAGCCTGCACGACCATGAGCGATGCCCGATCGAGGGCCGCCGCCTGCAGGATCCATCCCATGGCTTGTGAGATCGCGCCCGCCAGCCAAATCGGCTTATGCAGGATCTGGATCAAAAACCGAGGATCATCCTCGGTGGCCTCGGTCTCGCTGGTGCCCTTCTGTTGAAGGACGCTTCCCAACGCGAACGCTACAGCTGCGACGATCGCAAGGACCTCGCCCACATGTCCATCTTATCCGGGAGATCTGCGAAGGCCGGAGCCCATCAAGATTTTGCGGATTCAATGCCGCCGACGATGCGGGCGAGGTCCACGATCGTGCCTCGCGAGGCCAGATGCACGGCTCGGGCCGCCGGCGACCGTCCTGTGGCGTGGCGGGGCAGGCGCACGACGAGCGCTCCGGGCAGTGCGTCGAAGACGAGGGGTGGATCCATTGTCATCGCTTCACCATCGATCCCGATGTCAACCGCCTCGTTCGCGTCAATCTGGAATCGCGGGGTCGTCCACTCCACCCAGCCGGGAAAGCGCCGCACCTGGCCGGCGAGTTCCAGTGTGATGAACCGAGCTGCGGCGCTGGCGTCGTCGATTGTTGCTCCGGCGACGCCGAGGACGCCAAGGTCGAGCCGCTCGCGAGTGCCGCGACCCGAGAACCGCTGGAGCTCGTAGGGGTTGTTCGAGACCAGGATGACGTCCGCCGTCTCGCGCGGACTGCCGTCCGGACCGGTGAACCGAAGATCGAGGCCTGGGGCATCCGGTCCCGAGCAGATCCGGCAGCATGGCCGCTGCTGTCTGGCGCTTCGCGTCGCGGTACTCGGGCGACTGCACGATCTTTGCGTAGAGACCCAGCGTCGCATTGTTGACGAAGACTCGACCATTGACCGTGGCCAGGTCCACACGGTGCTCGACGCCGTCTGCGAACGCGTCGAGGGCACCGACGACGTCGTCGCGGTCCAAGCCGAGGTCGAGCGCGAAGTGATTTCTGGTACCGGCCGGAACCACCACGTAGGGAAGGCCGTGCCGGGCGGCCACCGAGGCGACGAGTGCCTGGGAACCATCGCCTCCGGCCATCCCGAGAACATCCGCGCCCCGGGCGACTGCGTCCTCGGCAAGCTGCAAGCAGGTCGTCCCCCGGCTGGAGGACGATCGGCTCGATTCCCCGCTTCTCGCACTCGTCGACAAGGTGAAACCGCTCAGCTTTCCCGCCGCCGGACTTCACGTTCATGATCAATACTGGATATGCGGCCGGGGTGGCGGCCTGTCCAGCGCTCGGCCGCCGGACCGCGGTCGTCCGGCTCTCGCTTGCCCAGCGCGAACCCGGCCGTACCCACCGACACCAGCCCCAATAGCCACGATGGCGACGATGCGGCCGGCGTTGAGGTCAGCCCAGACGAAGCCTCCGACCAACAGTCCCAACCCGACGATGGCCACTGCGCCCGCCACGTAACCGGACAGCCCCTCGCCTCGTGAGGATGTCCCAGGCAGCCGACGATGGCCACGATCAGTCCGACGAGCATCATGACGACTGCCCGAAATTGGCGAAAGCCACCGACGACGAGGACGACGACCGCCCCGGCGAGCGAGGCCAGGGCGATGAAGGCGGTGAGGCGCTCAGTGACGTTGGGGTGGTGTTCAGTCATCCGCTCCATCCTTTATTGTCCGGTCCGGCGGTCCGGCGGTCCCCGGTCCGCGAAGAACGCCGACCTGAGGAAGGCTGCGATAGCTGACTCGATCGTCGGAAAGAAGTGTGTCGGATCGATCGTCCGGGTCAGTTCGTAACGCTCGATCTTGGCACGCACCGGGTGCTTCATCTCGGCGAACACGAGGGAGATCCCCTGACGGTTCAGTGCCTCATCGAGGTCTTCGAGCATGTCGGCAGCCGTGGTATCGACGTCCGTGATGGGCTCGGCGGCCACCACGATCCAGCGCGGATGCGGTTCGGCTGCCGCAAGCGCTCGGATCTGCTCGCGGAAGGATCGAGTGTTGGCGAAGAAAAGCGGGGCGTCGAACCGGAAGATAACGAGTCCGTCGATCTGTTCTGCATCCGGGTGGGAACGGACATCGTGATATCCCGGGATTCCATCGACCCGCCCCAGACGCGTGCTGTAGGGCCACCAGGATCGGCGGAAGACATTGAGGATGGAGAGCCCCACGGCGATGCCGATTCCTGGAAGCACACCGAGGAACGCCACTCCCGAAAAGGCCGCGATAGCACAGGGCGAATTCGGTTCGGCGCACCTCCCAGAGTCGTCGCAACCCGGGAAGTCGGCCAGCGAGTAACGCCGCTGCCATGACAACCGCGGCCAGGGTGGGCTGGGGGAGGTTCCGGAACAGTCCCGGGACAGCGACGAGCATGAGCAGGATCACTGCGGCACCGACGAGCCCGCTGACCTGAGTCTTCGCACCCGACTGTTCCGCCACTGCTGTCCGCGATCCGCTGGTGCTCACCGGAAACCCCTGGAACAGCCCGGCGGCGACGTTGGCGGCGCCGATGCCGATCATCTCCTGGTTGGCCTGCACCTCGTCCCCGCTCCGAGCAGCGAAGGCCGAAGCGGTAGAGATGGTGTCGGTGAGGGCGACGAGCGAGATACCGAGTGCGCCGGCAACGAGCAGTCCCACTGTCCGACAGCTGAAACGTCCGGAAGCGTGAACGGGGGAAGTCCACGGGGAAGCGTGCCGACCAGGGCCACACCGTGGCTGGCCAGGTCGAACAGTACCGCCGCCCCAATAGAGAGCACCACAGCCACGAGTACGCCCGGAATCCGCGGGCAGCAGCGCTGCAACACAAGGATCACGACGAGCCCGAAGACCCCCACGCCAACGGCCGCCGCCACGGCGTCACCGGCGTGGACCCCCTTCACGAATCCTTTGATGTCCCCGATCAGCGTGTCGGAACTCACCGAGAAGCCGAACAACTTCGGGAGCTGCCCGACCAGAATGGTAAGCGGCGAGACCCGTCATGTAACCGATCTGGGTCGGCTTGGAGAGCAGGTCGGCCACGAATCCCGAGCCTCGCCACACCCGCGAGGATCATCGTGGCGCCAACGAGAATGGCCAGCATCGATGCCAGGGCAATGGCGCGTGCACTGCTACCGTCGGCGCCGACCAGGGGAAGGATCGTGGCCGCGATCATCGGTCCAAGTGACGAATCGGGCCCGAGCACCAGAATGCGAGAGGGTCCGAACACGGCGTAACCGGCCAGGCAGAGGACCGACGTGTAAAGGCCCGTGATCGCAGGCAGACCAGCCAGCTCGGCATAGGCCATACCCTGAGGAACCAGGATCGCGGTGAGCACAAGACCCGCCACCAGGTCTTTTGCAAGCCATCGTCTCTGGTACGCCGCGAACAACCGCCACCCCGGCACCCGCATCAGCAATGTCCGACTCCTTTCGGAGACAGTCTGACCTACGATTCCTCAGCGATCGACTTTGCAGCATAGAAAGAAAGATGGTGCGCGTGGCCGACGATGAGATTGCATCCCGTGCTCCGCACCCGATCGAGGATGGGATCGACGAAATCGTCAGCGATCATTCGCCTCGTCAAGGGCTACTTCACCGAACGCTGCAGGACATCTCCCGGGTGGACCATGCCGTCTACAGCGCCATCGCCGCCACGCCCACGCCGGTACTCGACGTCCCGCTGCGACGTCTGTCGAACGCAGCCAACAGATCCGTCATTTGGGTGGCCGTGGCGGGAACGCTGGGCCTCGTTGGCGGCCCCCGGGGTAAGCGAGCCGCTCTCGCCGGGCTCACCTCGATCGCCGTATCCTCGGCGACGGTGAACGTGGCTCTCAAGAGCCTCTACCCGAGAGAGCGTCCGGATCGTGAGAACGCCGGAGTGGTTCAGTCCCGCCAGACCCGGATGCCGGAGTCCGCATCGTTCCCCTCCGGCCACTCTGCCTCCGGTTTCGCGTTCGCGACCGCAGTCGGACACCAGATTCCCCTACTCGCTTTCCCGCTTCAGGCACTGGCCGCCACTGTCGCCTATTCGCGTGTCCATTCGGGAGTCCACTTCCCCGTGACGCGATCATCGGATCGCTCACGGGCGCGATGGTCGGGCTCACAGTCAGCGCGCGGTACACGCCACGCAGCGGTGAGTAGGGGTAGTTCCCTCTGGGAGCAGCATTCGAGATGGTGGCAGCAAAGGTTCACCGAAGGGGCAGACCCCGAATACAGGGAACAGATCCTTCCTCTGGTCGAGAGACATTTACGAAACGCACGTCGTGTGCTCGACGTGGGGTGTGGAGAGGGCCAGGTCGCTCGACACATCGCCCGGGGCGGCGCTCACGTCGTGGGCCTCGATCCGACACCATCCCAGATTCGTGAGGCACACGCTCGCGGCGGACCTCCACTGTTCGTGCAAGCGCGGGCGGAGCAACTCCCCTTTGCTGACCTCGCGTTCGACGCGGTGGTCTTGTGCCTCGCTCTTGAGCACATCGATCCGTTCGAGCCGGCGATCTACGAGATCGCCCGCGTTCTTGCATCGGATGGGCAATTTCTCCTGTTGTTGGTGCACCCGCTCCTCCAAGCACCAGGCAGTGGATGGGTCGATGGTTCGGGACCGGACGAACAATATTGGCGGGTCGGCTCCTATCTGCCTGACCATTTCGTCATCGACGAGGTCGAACCTGGGGTGTCTCTGCCGTTTCATCACCGGCCCCTCAGCAGATATGTCCACGCAATGGGCCGAGCTGGACTGCTTCTCGAGGACATGGTCGAGCCGTCACCGCCCGCGGCCGTCCTTGTCGAGACGGGCGACTTCGTGAACGCCGACGCCATCCCACGATTGATGGTTCTGAGCGCTCGACGGCTCCGCTGAACCGCCTCAACCCCACCAAAACGCTGCCGCGATGACGACATAGAGACCGATCAGGCAACTCCCTTCGAGCCATGTCGACTCCCCGTCGAAGACCACTACCGCTGTGATCACCGCTGAGATAATCAGCACGACCAGCAACTCAGGCGGTAGGACCAGGGTCAGCCGGGCGCCTCCGAGCACGGGAGAAATGAGCACCAGGAGGGGGAGCAGGGCGAAGGCGATCACGATCGGGCTACGCAGGATGACGGCCAACGCATAGTCGGGCTTGTTCTTGGCGGCCAACTGCACACCGACGACATTCTCCACGGCATTGCCGGCAATGGCCACAACTACCAATCCGGCGAACGCTTCGGACATGTGGAGCGCGGAGAGCGCCGGGGTCAATGCCGTCACGAACCAGTCGGAGACGAGTGCCGCAGCCACACTCGACCCGATCAGGCCGCCGAGCACGAGGGGGAGAGGCCAGGCCGTACCGCCGATCTCATCGTCGGACTTTTCTTCCAACGCCGGGGCCTGGTGACTCATCGCCGAGGGGATGGAGAGTACGAATACGACCAACAACACCACCGAAGCCACCGTGGACAGTGTCGCCTCGTGGTGGGTGGCAGCGACGTGGAGATGGGCGGTTATGCCGGGAACGCAGAGGATGGTCACGGCCAGCAGCAAGAGAAGGGCGACGCTGCGCGCACTCTCCGCTGCGAACCGCTGCGTGCCATGGCGGAGACCGCCCGTGAGAAAGGCCAACCCGAGGATCAGCAGCACGTTGGCCAAAATGGATCCCACAAGGGCGCTCTGGACAACGACCACCAATCCTCCGCGGAGGGCGAAGATGGCGAAGAACAGCTCGGGCAGGTTGCCCAATGCCGCTTGCAGGAGGCCGGTGGCACCCGGTCCGAAGCGGTCCGAAAGGTGGTCCACGCAGCGGCCGACCACGGCAGCCAGTACGGCCAGGGCTACCGCCGACACCACGAAGGGCGCGACAGGACCGACGTCCACGTGGGCCGCCACCCCGCTGGCAACGGTCATCACGAGCCCACCTGCAAAAAGGCCGACGTCGCCGCGGGACAGCACGCCCGCCGGGAAGGCGGACGTCTTCACGGAGCGACCTCTTTCAGAACGACGTCCTCTCCGGAGCGACCCCAGCGGAAAGGTCGAACTCCTCGGTACCGAGTAGTGACACCCATTTCGCCGTGTTCTCCGTGAGATCGAGCTCGATCCGGGCCGGGACCGGTCCGATCTGATGACCGGCGTTGAAAACCCAGGTGTCGCCGATCCGATCGGCCCAGGAGCCGTCAGGTGTGAACGGCGCCTGGTGGATGTGGCCGGTCAGGAGGACGTCGGGTCGGAACTCCTCGATCCACACCCTGAGATCTCTGTCACCATGGTCACGTCGGCCGGTCCACGCAGTCCGCGATCCGCGCGGCGGCCAGTGATAGACCCAGATCCATCGGGCCGGCCGACGGGCGGCATCGGCCGTCAACCGTGCCACGAGTGCCGCGCGTCCGCGAGGTCCGTCCCACCACGGACAGACCGTCACCAGCGTGGAGCCGATCAACGCGGAACTACCGTCCGTCGGGATGCCGGCGGCCTCGGCTGCACTGAGCCAGAGCGCAGATCTTTCGCCTTCGGCATCGGGACCCGTGAGATCGTGGTTGCCCGAGCACACCGCGAGCGGGCCCGCCGAGTGCAGCAAGGAGAAATACTCCAGAACCGTCTCGCTCTGCGTTTCCAGCGGCACGAGGGAGCCGATTTTCAAATGGTCCCCCGCCAGGGTCACGAGGTCGAAATCCGACGCCTCCCCGACGACCCAGTCGAATTGGGGCAGCGAATAGTGGAGGTCGGAGGCATGGAGAATGCGCATCGGGGCTCAGGCGTCCTGATCGACAAAACCCCTGGTCGGACCGTCAGCCGGGCACGGACGCTCGTCGGCGCCTGCGTGCAGCTCTGTTGCGGAGGACCGAAGAGAGAGCCGGAACCAGATGGTCTTCGCCTCGTCCGAGGTCGAAGTTATCCCCCACTCATCCGCCAGCGCCTCGACGATCCGGAGCCCGCGGCCATGAGGTTCGGTGGAGTCGGGCGATTGCAGCTCTGGCGCGCCCTCCCCCAATCGGTCACCGCGACGGTCACGGCGGAGTCCGAAATGTCCACGACGACGTCGAAGCAGCTGGCCGCGTGAACGAGGGCGTTGGTAGAGAGTTCCGAGACCATGACCGCCACAGATTCGCGTACCTCGACGGGAGCGTCGCCGATGACCCGGGTCGCGAATGTCCTCGCGGCGCGAATCGACTCTCTCGAGGTGTCGAACCTGCTCCTTGCCGTCATTGGAGACCGAAGTGCTTCAGGAGCCCGCTGGCCTCTATGACGCGGTGCACGATCGGCGACACGTGGATCAATCGCACTTCTCCTACGTCGTTGGCCAATCTCGACCAGCAGCGCTATTCCAGAACTGTCCATGAATGTGAGCTTCTCCAGGTCGAACGTCACCCTTGCCGGCCTGTTGGCCAGATACGGTTCCATGCCCGATTTCGCCGCATCCACACCCGCCAGATCGAGCTCACCCGCCAGAGAGATGACGGGAGCAGCCGGATCCTCCCGGCTGAGGCCCACCTCTACCTGAGGTCGACCCGGTGTCGGCATCCCTGCGGTCGTCGTGCTCAATTCCCCGTCCCTCCCGCAAGGCCCATCGTGTGCAACTATCCGATCAGGTCCGGCCAAGTTACCTGGTGGGTCAACACCTTGCGAGGGATCGTTCACCTGACAGGATCAAGTAGTGGCCTGCGAGCTGCTCGGGCATCAGCCGGGCTCGTCCACCGGAACGCCAAGACGGCCACATCATCGTCAGATCCTTGCGGTCCCACCGTGCCGAGGAGTCGCGAGAGCAGATCGTCGACATGGGGGATGGGACCGGCCGCAGCCCGCACCAGCCGTTCAAGACCCAGGTCGATGCTCTCGCCGCGTCGTTCCACCAGCCCGTCGGTAAAGGCGACGAAGGTCGATCCGCTGGTGAGTTGCAAGGTCGTGACGGAGTAGGAGCTGGGGGCGACGCCCAAGGGCAACCCGACGTCGGTGGAAACGAATTCACACGATGTGCCGGAGATCCTCAATGGATTCAGGTGGCCGGCGTTGGCCAACGAGATCACCCCGGAGTCGGCGTCTCCCACGCCGATCAACACGGTGCAGAGGTGTCCGTCCCGGTTCACGTTGAGTTGCCGGGAGCACATCTCGAGGACGACATCGGGTGCGTGGCCCTCGGTGAGATAGGCCCGAATGGTGAACCGCAGGCGCGCCATGATCGAGGCGGCATCCACCCCCTTGCCCGAGACGTCACCCACCGCAAAGGCGAAGTGGCGATCGTCGATCTCGATCAGGCTGAACCAGTCGCCACCGATCTCCATGCCGTCGGTTCCAGCCAGGTACCGGGAGGCAACCTCAAGGTTGGGAACCTCGGGATTGCGTTGGGGCAGAAGGGCCCGCTGCAGGGTCTCGGCGATAGAGCGCTGCTCACCGTAGAGGCCATCGAGCTGTCGGTAGAGGGTGGCGATCGTCTGCGCATCTCGTTCGGCACTCCGCCGGCGTCCGACGAGTTGGTAGGTGACGACGGCCGCGCCGAGCGTAAGGAGCGCTCCAGTGACGAGGAAGATCCAGGGGAGCACCCCGCCCAGCGTGCCGCCCAAGGTGCCCCGGGGGGCTGTGACGAGAGTGATGCTCGAGTCGCCGAACGGAATCGACGTCTGCACCACATCGCCCCCGATGGGCAGCTGAGCGACGGGGAGATCCGTCGTAGCCAGCGCGGACGATTTCGTGGTGGGCCCCAGATAGGTCGCGAAGTTCAGATCGGAGAACGCGGAGTCCTTCTCGATCGGAACCACGCGGTCCGCCGGGATCGCCCGTTCGGCGTACACGGCGATTGTCGGGTCCTTCGGATCGGTAATGGCGTACCCGACCCGGCGCGGGTCCAGTGCCGGCACGGGGGTGACGACGAACGTGGGACTTTTCCGCAGATGGGCGAGAAACGAAGTTGCTTGCGAGGAGCCGGGGGGCAGGAGCGGTGTGACACCCACCACCGAGACGGCGTGCCATGTCGTGCCGGTCGACCGCAACAGCACGGCTGAAACGAAAGAGCGGTCGGGCCCGACGAGCGTCGACACGAAGCTGTTGAATTGCTGCACATTGCCGCCGGTGGCGTTCTCGATCTCCAAGGCTGTTTCGAGCGGGTCCCGGAGACTCAAAATCGACGCACTGAGTAGGGCGCTGACCTGCCGCGTCTGGACCTCCAACAGACTGCGTTCGTTGTGGCGGTTCAACGTCCACGCTGTCCACGAGGCTGACAAGGTGATCAGCAAACCGACCACGACGACGATCACGGTTGCCCGGACGGGAGCGAAGGTCCCCTCCCGGGGGGCGACGGGCGGGCGGTCTGTCGCCTTGGAGCCGAGTGACCCGCTTTGCGTTGCGACTTCGGTCATTGCTCCTCCCTTGGTCAGTTGGGGGTCCGGCTCCCTTCACCCCGGACGCGACGGGCCGTCATGCTGGCACCCCGCAGCCGTCGGAGCAACCTCCGTGGCCGTTTTCCGAGGTAGCGGACGTGGGAGACTCGGCTCCATGGTCGTCTCCCACAGCTGCCACACGTGCCATCCCGATATCGAACTGCGCCACAGCCCCGTGGGGGGCGACTGGAAACCCCCCCTTCCGTCTCTTACTGTCAGCCGCCATGTTCACACGGGTCAGGTCGGGCAGTCTCAATCGAATCGCGAACCGCAGACGCGTGGTGCTCACGCTCGCGTCCGTAGGCACGGTCGCGGTCGCGGGCCTTGCGCTGAGCCCCGCCGCATCCGCAAGGAACGGAACCGCTCCGAAACCTCTCACCATCCTCGTCACCAACGACGACGGGTATAACGCTCCGGGCATCAACACCGTGGTCCAGGCGCTGCGTGCGCTGCCCCGGGTCACCGTCGAGGTCGTCGCGCCGGCCACCAATCAAAGCGGCACCGGTTCGAAGACCACCGCCGGGACGCTGGCCACCATGAGGGTCAAGACACTCAGCGGGTATCCGGCCATCGCCGTGAAGGGCTACCCGGCCGACACCATCCGGGTGGCGCTCAGGCAGCTCCATCTGCATCCCGACCTGGTCGTCTCCGGAATCAATTTCGGCGAGAATCTCGGCCCCGTGCTCGATCTCTCCGGCACGGTCGGCGCCGCACGGGCAGCGGCGGCACAGGGCATTCCGGCGGTGGCGGCAAGTCAGGGCATCGGCAATCCCGTCGCCTTCCCCGTCACTGCCGAGGCCGTCACCAAGTGGATCACCGGCAACCGTTCGAAGCTGACCGTGAGCAAGACGCCGAAGAAGACGATCGTCAATATCAACGGGCCCTCCTGCGGGACCACCGGTTCGCCACGGGGGACGGTCAACGTGGCGCCGGCGGCCACGGGCAACCCACTTCCGCCTCGGACTGCTCGTCCACTGCGACCCATCCGGCCGACGATGTCACCGCACTGGCGAGGGCTACATCGTGGTCGACGAGGTTCCGGCAACGCCGGCAACGACGACATCCACGGTGGCGTAACCGGACCGCAGCGGGCACCCGGCACGTTGGGGACAGACTGGCTCCCATGGATGTCCACCTCGTCGACGGGACCTACGAGCTCTTCCGGCACTTCTTCGGACAGCCCCCGCGCCAGAGCCGACGACGGAACTGAAATCGGCGCGGCACGCGGCGTCGTGACCACCGTCGTGAGCATGCTCGGGAACGGGGCCACCCATGTCGGGGTGGCCACGGATCACGTGATCGAGTCGTTCCGCAACGAGTTGTGGCCGGGCTACAAGACGGGCGGCCGGCATCGATCCCGCACTCCGATCACAGTTCGAGATCCTCGAGACGGCGCTCGCCGCGCTCGGCGTCGGGCTCTGGCCGATGGTCGAGCTCGAGGCCGACGACGCGTTGGCCTCGGCCGCACACGTGGCGGCGGAGGACCCCGAGGTGGGCCAGGTCATCATCTGCACGCCCGACAAGGACCTGGCCCAGTGTGTCGTCGGGGACCGGGTCGTGCAGCTCGATCGCCGGACCGGGAAGGTCAGCAACGAGGACGCAGGTCTGGGAGAAGTTCGGCGTGGCGCCCGGGTCCATCCCCGATTGGCTCGCCCTCGTCGGTGACTCCGCCGACGGATTTCCCGGGTTGGCCGGGTGGGGTAAGCGTTCGGCGGCGCTGGTATTGGCCCACTACGGGCAGCTCGACCGGATTCCGGACAAGGTGGCGCGAGTGGGATCCGCGCGGTGCGCCAGGCGGTGCGCGGCGCCGCCAAGCTGGCTGAAAGACTCGCGGGCGAGCGCGAGCTGGCGGAGCTCTTCCGCGAGCTCGCCACCCTCCGGATCGATCCCGCACTCCTCGACGACGTCTCGTCGCTGGCGTGGCAGGGCCCGACCGGCGACTTCGAGGATGTCTGCCGCCACTTCAGCGACATGGCACTGGCCGACCGGGTGGCGGCACTCGCGGCGCGGTGACGCCCGACGGGTCATAGGATGCCCCGATGGCGCCACCGATCCTCGCCCAACAGGAACGAGAACACCATCTGCGACCTGTTCGTCGAGCTGGGTCCTGACGCGCCGACCCTGTGTGAAGGCTGGGTCACGAGCGATCTGGCGGCGCATCTCGTGGTGCGTGAGCGGCGGCCCGACAGCGGACCCGGGATCGTGTGGCCGCCCTTGGCCGGCTATACCGACAAGGTCCGACGGTCGGTCAAGGATCGCACCACGTGGACGAGCTGGTCGAGAACGTGCGCCGTGGCCCCCCGGTGTTGCTGCGACCCTTCGACGGGCCGATGAACACCGTCGAGTTCTTCATCCATGTCGAAGATGTACGCCGGGCGCAGCCGCACTGGGAGCCCCGCCCCCTCTCCGAAGAATTGGCCGACGCGCTCTGGGCCCGGGTCGGACCCGGCGGCATGGCCAAGAAGGTTCCCGCCACCATCGTGATCTCCTCCCCCGGCCGGGCCGAGAAGGTCGCCGGCACCGGCCCCGATTGGTGCTGAGCGGCGATCCGGGTGAGCTCACGATGTTCGGCGCCGGACGGCAGAAGCCGCAGCCCGGGTGGAGATCACCGGCGATGCCGACCTGGCGACGCAGCTGCGCACGGCCGCGTTCGGGATCTGAGTCCGACCGCGCCCCGGCGCCGCCGGCTGCGCCGCGGCCCGGACCTACAGTGAGATTTTCCAGTTCCCGGAGGTGGAGCGTTGCCCGACGTCACTGGCGATCCGAACCGGTTCGCGCAGGAACTGTTCACCTCCCTCCCCAAACGCTACGACCGGTTGGCCGAGCTCCTCTCCATGGGACAGAACGGCCGATGGCGCCGGGCCATGGTCGACCACATCGTGCCCTCCTCCCCCCGCCGGGTCCTCGACGTCGCGTCAGGAACGGCCGGTGTCGCTCTCCAGCTTGCGGCGCGCAGCGAAGCCGACGTGGTCGGGGTCGATCTGACGATCGGCATGCTGGCCCAGGGTCACAAGAACGTGGACGCGGCCGGCATGGCCCAGCGGGTGCACCTGGTGGCCGGGCGGGCCGAGCAGCTGCCCTTCCCCGACAGCTCGTTCGACGCGCTGACCTTCACCTACCTGTTGCGCTACGTCGATGACCCCCAGGCGACGCTGTGCGAGCTCGCCCGCGTCGTCAAACCGGGCGGTGCCGTGGCCAGCCTCGAGTTCTTCGTTCCCCCGAGCGCCTTCTGGCGGTTCTGGTGGGTCCTCTACACGCGGCTCGTCCTTCCCGCGGGGGGTTGGTTGACCGGGGGACGCGAGTGGTTCAGGGTCGGCAAGTTCCTCGGCCCCAACATTTCGGGCCACTACCGGAAGTACCCGCTGGCGTGGACGGAGGACGCCTGGCGCCGCGCCGGATTCGAGCACGTCGGCGTCCGCGTGATGAGCCTCGGCGGTGGCCTTGTGATGTGGGGAACGCGGAGCGGTGGACCCGCCGAAGGCTGAGCGGCGTCCGGCCTTCTACGCCGCCGGACCGGGCGGATGGCGGGACTGGTGGACGCTTCTCCACCCTCCCTACACGGCGTGGCATCTCGTCGTACGTGGTGATCGGCGCCTCGCTGGCGCCGCACGTCGACCTCAACCGGCTCCTGTACACGCTCCTGGCGTTCCTCCTCGCCGTCGGTTTCGCCGCGCACGCACTCGACGAACTGCACGGGCGTCCGCTCGGAACCCGCATTCCGGCACCGACCCTGATCGGCGTCACGGTCGTGGGCTTGGCCGGTGCGATCGTGCTCGGCGTCGTCGGAGCTCTCCCGCGTCGGATGGCCCTTGCTGCCCTTCATGGTGCTCGGCCCGCTCCTCGTCGTGGCCTACAACTGGGAGTTGCTCGGGGGCCTGGTCCACACCGACGCCGGGTTCGCGCTCGCCTGGGGCTCCTTCCCCGTGCTGGTGGCCTACGTGGCCCAGACCGGTCGGCTCGCGCTCAGCCCGGTGCTCGCCGCCGCGGCCGCCTTCGCCCTCTCGGCGGCACAGCGTCGCTTGAGCACCCCGGCCCGCATGATCCGTCGGCGTGCGATCGCACGTCGAAGGGCGGATCACGTTGTCCGAACGGCGACCAGATCCCCCTCGACGAGCGCACGCTGTTGGCGCCGCTCGAGACAACCTTGCACGCCATGTCCTGGGGCGTCGTGCTGGTCGCGGCCTCATTCGCCGTGGCCCGCCTGGGCTAGCAGACGCACTCTGACCACACCGTCCGATCACGTCGCGCCACCGAGATACCCGAACTCGGGAGGCAAGCTCCGCAGCGTCATCTCCACCACCCGGTCGTGACCCCACTGCAAAACGGGCAGCCCGAATCGACTGGCGACGCGCATCGGGCGCTGCATCATCTCCATCGTCCACGCCACTTCGATACGTGAACCGCCTCCGGTGGGGCTGCATCCGCATTTCCGCCTGGCCTTCGAGGTCGCCCGTGACCACGGCGTCGATCGCCACGGGCGCCTCACAGCGCGTCAGCGCGACCCGGATGCGCATGCGGTACGGAAGCGGCGGCACGACCACGCCGTGGAGCACCGACCCTGCCGTCAGGGACTCCCCCTCCAGACGGAACTCCTGCAGCCAGGGCCACCAGCGTTCGAATTGATCCACCCGTTCGATCCCGGCCCACACCTGCTGGCGGAGCATGATTGAAGTCGAAGGCCCGCCGGTACGCGAATGACAGGTCGACGCGGCATACGTCGCAACCACGACTACGAGCCCGGTGCGCGCGTCGCCCAGCTTGGAGAGCTGGGGGACGCCATTGCAACCTGGCCGGCCACCAGAGCCAAAGGTCCCGACCAGTGCCATCGCGTAGGGTCCAAAGTCCCGATGTCCCTGCTCAAAACCTGGCAGAATCGTCGATGTTCCCGTTCAACACACTGGCAGAATCGCACCGACCGCTGCAGATGTCATACGGATGCGCTCGGCGATCGACCCGTTGCATGAAGGGCTCATGAGCGGGTCGACCGCGCCGCTGTTGGTGGCGGACGATGCCGCACTCGATCAGCTCTGTGCACCAGACTCGCGGACCAGGAGTACTACGGCATCGATACCGAGTTCCACACGGAACGCACGTACTACCCGAAACTGGCATTGATCCAACTGGCATGGGCCGACAAGGTGGCGCTGGTCGACCCCCTGGCGGTGGACCCCCGCCCGCTGGCCCGCGTGTTCTCGGGTGGCGGGTGTCGCGGTGGCGCACGCGGCCGAACAGGACATCGAGGTGCTGCGAGACTGCGTGCGGCGCGGTGCCCTCGACCGTGTTCGACACCCAGATCGTCGCCGGGTTCCTGGGTATGTCCTCTCCTTCGCTGTCGCGGCTGGTCGATCAGGTGTTGGGCGTTTCCCTTCCCAAGGCTGACCAGCTGTCGGACTGGATGCAGCGCCCCATCCCGGACCGTCAGATCACCTATGCCGCGGGCGACGTCGCCTACCTTCTCGAACTACGGGCCGTTCTGTCGCAGCGGCTCGAGGAGCTCGACCGGCTCACGTGGGCCCTCGAGGAGTGCGCGCAGATGCTGTCGATCCGCCGTCGCCACGCGGCGCCCGAAGAGCTCTGGTGGAAGATGGGCGACATCCGCAAGCTGTCCGGACGATCCCGCGGCGTGGCGCAGGAGGTGGCGGCGTGGCGGGACCGCCGCGCCGCCGCCCTCGACCGGCCGCGTCGCACCGTCCTTTCGGACCTCGCGCTCCTCGCGATTTCGCAACGCCCGCCCAAGAACCGTCAAGAGCTCCAGCAGACACGCGGGGTCGACGGCCGCCACCTGGCGCAGGGTGGGGCCAGCGAGATCCTCGAGGCCATCGCGAGAGGGCTGGCGCTCACGCCCGACGAAATTCGGCTTCCCCCCGATGGCAGGGAGGCGCAGGCACCCCCGGCCGCGGTGGCGGTCTGCACCGGGCTCGTGCGGCAGATCGCCGACGACCTCAGCTTCGACCAGGGCCTGCTGGCCACGCGGGCCGATATCTCGAACCTCTTGAGCGGAGAGAGCCAGCCGGCTCGATGTCGGATGGCGCAGCTCCATCGCCGGCGATCCCCTGCGGAGCCTCATCGCAGGGTCGGTGGCGGCCGCCTTCGACGCGGACGGCACGCTGGTGCTCGAAGAAAGATCCTTCCGGCCTCAGTTCACCGTCCGTTCCCGCCCCGACCAGTAGGGCTGGCGCAGTTTGTACTTCTGCAGCTTGCCGGTCGCCGTGCGGTCGAGCGCGGTCGCGGAACTCCACGCTCGTCGGGGCCTTGAAATGGGCCATGTTGTCCCGGCAGTGCGCGATGAGGTCGCCCTCCGACGCATCGACATCGGGCCGGAGGACCACGAGAGCCTTGATCGTCTCCCCCCATTTCTCGTGCGGGACGCCGATGACCGCGACCTCGGCCACGGCGGGATGCCGGTAGAGGCAATCCTCCACCTCGATGGAGGAGACGTTCTCGCCGCCGGTGATGATGACGTCCTTCTTGCGGTCGGAGATGACGAGATAGTCCCCATCGAGATACCCGCCGTCGCCGGTGTGGAACCACCCGCCCTCGAGCGCCGTCGCCGACTCCTCGCGGCTGCTCCCAATAGCCCGCGAAGACGTGATTGGAACGGGCCAGCACCTCGTCCTCCTCACTGATGGCGATCTGCACGCCGATGGCGGGCACGCCGGCACGGCTCAGCCGCTGCGAGCGTTCTACCGCGCTGACGGCGTCCCACTCGGACGGGGCGCGATTGATGGTGAGGAGGGGCGAGGTCTCCGTGAGCCCGTAGATCTGCAGGAACTCCCACCCGAGCTCGGTCTCGACCCGCTCGATCGCCTTGGAGGGCGGCGGCGCGCCCGCCACGACGATGCGGACGGTGCCGCGCACCGGGGACGGGCCGTCCCGTCGCGTGACACGGGTCGCGGCCGCATCGAGGATGGCGGCCACCACGGCCGGGGCCCCGCACAGGAGGGTGACCCCGTGGCGCTCCACCCGCGCCAGGATCTCCTCGCCGTCGATCTTGCGCACCACCACGTGCAGCCCACCCATGCCCGTCACGGCGTAGGGCATGCCCCACCCGTTGCAGTGGAACATCGGGAGGGTGTGCATCAGGACGTCGCGGTCACTCACGCCGGTATGCCAACCGAAGGTCACCGCGTTGATCCAGCAGTTGCGATGGGTGAGTTGCACCCCTTTCGGGCGGGCGGTCGTGCCCGAGGTGTAGTTCACCGAGCACGATGTCGTCCTCGTCGCCCGCCCATTCCCGCGGGCCGGCGCCCGCTCGGGTGCCGGCGGCGAAGAGCTCGGCGTCGTCGACACCGTCGAGAGCGAACCGGTGCGCCACAGGAATGTCGGCCACCACGTCGGTGAGATCAGGGTCGTACAGGAGGACCGACGCCCCGGAGTGCTCGACGATGTAGGCGATCTCCGCCGAAGAAAGGCGGAAGTTGATCGGCACGAGGATGCGGCCGAATCCGCTCACACCGAAGTACGACGTGAGGAACCGGGCCGAGTTCGGGCTGACGATGGCCACCCGCTCCCCGATGCGCGACCCCGAGGTGGTCCAGGCCCCGCGCCATCCCGCGCGCCCGTGCCTCGAGCTCGGTGTAGGTCATGGCGCCGAGTGAGCCCGGCACGTCGGGCTCGTCGATCACCGCCGTCCGGGAGCCGTAGACAGCCGCCCCCCGGTTGAGAAAATCCGCCACCGTCAACGCGACCCGCATCGGTACCCGCTCCCCTCTCGGCCACTCCCCCCGGATGCCCGAGACCCTACCGCCCTGCACGCACCGCCCAGGAGTGACCCAGCTCTAGAAGTGACCGAGCACCGGGTGCGGCACGTACGGCTTCTCGAGCGCCGCCACCTCGTCCCCGGTCAGCACCAGCTCTTCGGCCGCCAGGGCGTCCTCGCAGGTGCGCCAACTTCGTCGAGCCGACGATGGGCGCCGTGACGCCGGGCTTGCCCAGCAACCACGCCAGAGCCACCTGCGGTGTCGAGACGCCCCGGGCCGCCGCCACCTGTTGCGCGCTCTCCACGACGTCGTAGTCGGTCGGTTGCTCGTAGAGATAGTCCATGAACGAGTCGGTGTTCGACCGGGTGGTGATGCGCTCGCCTGCACGTGTCCGGGTGCCGGCGAGGACCCCTCGGGCCAGTGGGCTCCACGGGATGATCGCCGACACCCTGGTCGAGACAGAGGGGGATCATCTCGCGCTCTTCCTCCCGGTAGATCAGGTTGTAGTGGTTCTGCATCGAGACGAACTCGGTCCAACCGTTCTTCTCGGCCGTGTGCTGTGCCTTGGCGAACTGCCACGAGAACATGCTGCTCGCCCCGACGTAGCGGGCCTTCCCGGACTGGACGACCTCGTGGAGTGCCCCCATGGTCTCTTCGATCGGCGTGCGGGGATCCCACCGGTGGATCTGGTAGAGGTCGACGTAGTCCAGACCGAGGCGACCGAGCGAGGCGTCGATCCCCGAGAGAATGTGCTTACGCGAAAGGCCGCCGCCGTTCTCCCCGGGCGTCACCGGCATGAACACCTTGGTGGCGATGACGGCCTCGTCGCGGGTCAGGTACTTGCTCACGAGCTTCGGCCCGTGGCCACCTCGCTCGCGCCCTTGTTGTAGGCGTCGGCCGTGTCGAAGAAGGTGACCCCGCCTTCGACGGCGGCCCGCACGATGGGCTCGGCCTCCTCCTCGCCGATGGCCCACGGCCGGTCTTCGCTCTTCCCGAACCCCATCATGCCCAGGCAGACCCTGGAGACCCGCAGACCCGACTTGCCCAAATTGACGTACTGCACCGTTGACCTCCCTTAGCTTAGAGCGGGCTTCGCTTGAAGTACCTGCTCAGTGTTTCTTCTTGCTGTTGGTAGGACGACCCGATGTCGGACCCGTACAGGGCCATCGGCTCCTCGAGCATGCGCTCGAACGTCAGCTTGCACACCGCCTGCCCGTTCTCGACCATGAACGGCACGTCGTGCGCCCTGACCTCGAGTGCAGCGCGCGAGCCGCGGAAGCGTCTGCTCGGATCGAAACCGAAGCCGGGGTCGAAGAACCCGGCGTAGTGCGTGCGCAGTTCGCCGCTCGTCGGGTCGTACGCCGTCATTTCGGCGGCCAGATACGGCGGGATGCTCACCGCCTCGTGGGACATGAGGAGGTAGAAGCGCCGCGGCGAGAGCACCAGCCGGTCACCCTCCTCGCGGTAGACCGGGTCCCAGAACGCCGCCGGATCCACCTCGCGCTCCGACGTGAGATCGAGCAGGGGGGCGCTGTCCCTCGTGCTGTGCCCCACCCGGCCCTGGGCGTCCCCATGGAGATCGAGACCCAGGAAGAGCCCGTCGGAGAGCACCAGGCGCTCGCTCGGGACCGGCTCCCCGTCGCGGAAGAGGATCGGCTCCTCCTCGTGTGCCGTCCGGACCTGGTCGTCGGTCAGCCAGGGGCGGCCGATGGACAGGCGCAGTTGGTTCAAGGTGAGGTCCTCGCGCACCCGCACGGCGAAGGAGAGGGGCACGACCTCGAGGTAGAGGGGTCCCTGGTAGCCGGGCGCGATCTCGTCGAAGCGGTCGCTGTGATCGGTGATCACACGGGTGAAGACGTCGATCCGGCCGGTCGAGCTCTTCGGGTTGGCCTTGCCCCGCAGCCCGGCGGGGAGATCGAGGCGCTCCTTGAGCTCGATCAGGTACGGGCACCGGGCCTCGAGCATGGCGCCGTCGCCCCGCAGGTCGATCTCGTCGAGGATGTAGTCCTTGAGCTTGCGCTCCACCGTGTCGTCACCCGGCAGGAAGCTGCAGCGGATGCGGAGGGCCCGCTCGCCCGAGGCGCAGGTCCAGGCTGGCCGGTTGCACGTTGGACCCCGGAATGTTGAATCGCCCCGCGTCGACGTAGCCGGCCCGGATGGCCCGCTCGAGCAGGTGGCCCGGAAGCACGCCTTCGGCGCTGGAAGGAAGGCTCAGCACCATGTCATGTCACGCTATGAGCAAAGCACGTGGTGGGGCCGCGCGAAAGTCCGAACTGCCGGCCGATGTCGGGGGCAGTCTTGTGGATGACTTGGGGATGAACGGCAGGTACACGTACATTGCACAGGCACGCAATTGTTATCCACAGGCCGGCGGACGGCAATGGCCATTTCGACCCCGGGAGGCCTGCCTGCGGGTCCGGCGGCGAGCCGGCTCAGCAGCCCGGTCGTCGACCCCAGGCGACGGCGGGCCGGTGATCGAGAACCGGCGGTCGCCGCGACTAGCCTGCGCCTACCGTGACGGCAGACCCCTCAGAACCTGCGCCCACAGTCCCAGCGGACCCGAGTGGTCGACGAGGAGCCCCCGCGGCGATCGCACTGGCTCCGCGAGACCGGGATCGTCGTCGTCGTGGCCCTCGTGGCCGCTCTCCTCCTCCGTGCCTTCGTGGTGCAGACCTTCTTCATCCCCTCGGGCTCCATGGAGCCCACCCTCAACATCGGCGACCGCATACGTGGTGGACAAGCTGGCTACCACCTGCACGGCGTCGATCGGGGGAACATCGTCGTCTTCCGTCGACCCGCCGACGAGAACTGCGGCGGGACAGCCGGTCGCTGACCTGGTCAAACGGGTCATCGGGCTCCCCGGCGAGACGATCTCGCTGACCAAGGGCAGCAAGGGTTACGTCCTGATCAACGGGAAGCGTCTCGACGAGACCTGGCTCCCCTCCTCGGTGCAGGGCATGACGTTCCCCGGTCCGGCCGGCAAGCCCTACAACCTCGCCAAGCCCTACGTGATCCCGGCCAACCATTATTTCGTCATGGGCGACAACCGCTCCGACTCCTGCGACAGTCGCTATTGGGGCCCGATCGCCCGCTCCCTCATCGTCGGGCAAGGTCGACATGCGGGTCTGGCCCCTCAGCGGCTTGCGCTTCTTCTAGAGGGCGGGTTCCGACGCACGCGAATGGGTCGGCTTCCCTGGCCGTGCACGGTTTTACGCCCGGGCCTGGTGAGATCCTCCGCTCAGTACGATAGGGAAACCTTTTCGTGATCAGAAGGGACGAGATGGTGCGCAGCCGCGGCGAGAGCTCTGCAACAGGCGACGCCAACCTGCTGCCGGCTTCCCTGCCGGACATCGGGCGTTCGCTCCAGCTCGCCCGGGAACAGGCCAATCTGACCCTCGACGGAGGCGGCCGAGCAATTCGGACTCCGCAGCAGCGGCGCTCGAGGCACTCGAGAGCGGCGACGTCGGGCCGCAGCATGACCGGATCGAGACGCTCCGAAGTCTCCGGGCCTACGCCAACGCGCTGGGCCTGCCCGGGGACAGCTACGTGTTGGTCGCCGTCGAGCAATGGCCCGCTCGGGGCGCCCACCCCGGCGACGAACGGTGACACCGCCGTGGTCCCGGTCGTCTCGATCTCGTCCGCCCCCGCCGGCGGGCACTCCCCGGCCGGCGGACGGGCGATCTGGACCAGCGAGGCGACGGGGGTGGCCGACGCCACCACGACCGGCGTCTTCGAGCCCGTGACCCGGCCGGTCCTGTTGAGCGACAACACCTCCCTGAGCGACACCAGCCAGGTCCCGGCCATCGACACCGGCCAGGTGGCGGCGGTGAATCTCCGGACGCCCAGAATCCTCAAAGTGCTCGTGGGGCTCGTGGCCTTTCTGATCGTGGTCGGCGGGGTGGCTCTGCTCGAGCACGAGAACGTCAACCACTGGTACCACGACGCACGGTCGACGACCGCCCACTGGTACGACAACGCCAAAGTTGCGGTCGGCATCACGTCCAAGCCGAAGGGCCATTCCTCCGCACCGGACCGCGACCACAACCCCCACGACTCGTCGAAGCCGAGCTCGAAAACTCCCTCCGTCAAGGTCGTCCCGGACCCATCGGGTCAGGCGGCCACGTTCAATGTCTCGGAAACGTCATTCACCGTCAAGATCCTGGCGGACAACGCCCCGTGCTGGGTCCAGGCCATTGAGCAGGGCAACCCCAAGCCGGTCTTCGCGCAGGTTCTCGCCGGCGGGCCAGAGCCACATCTTCAAAGTCACGAGCCCCATGACGATCGAGACGGGCAGCGGGGCGGGGCGGGCCTCCGTCTATTACGGGTTTCACGCTGCTCAAGACGTACGTCCCGGCCAAAACGCCGTTCACCATGACGTTCAACCCCGCACACTGACACGCGCCCACCCGGCTGTCCGGCGCTACTCGTCCTCGCCTTCCGCGGTGACACGGGCCACGGCGGCAACGGACTGGCCGTCATCGAGGTTCATCACCCGCACACCTGTGGCGTCGCGACCCTGGGACGCGATCTCGCGGGCGGCCGTGCGGATGACGACGCCACCCGAGGAGACGAGAAGAATCTCTTCATCGAGGGCGACCATGAACGCAGCCACGACGAAGCCCCGTTTGCCGGTCAGACGGATGCCCGCGGACACCCTGGCCGCCCCGGGCCTGCCGGTTGAACCGCTCGAGCTTGGTGCGCTTGCCGTAGCCGGCGTCGGTCACGATGAGGATGTCGGTGTCGTCCGCGGCCACGTCGCATGACACCACGGCGTCACCGGCACGGAGACGGATCCCCCGCACGCCGGCGGCATCTCGACCCATGGCGCGCACGTCGGACTCGTTGAACCGTATGGTCATGCCCGTTCTGGTCACCTCGAAGATGTCGTCATCTCCCGACGTGGCCACCACTCGCACCAGCTCGTCGCCGTCACGCAGGTTGATCGCGATGAATCCCTCGCGCCGTGACTTGTCGTATTCGCTCAGCGCGGTCTTTTTGACCTGACCCTGGGCGGTCGCGAACACGAGGTACTGGTCCGGCGAGAACTCGCGTGTCGTGATGATCGCCTGCACCGACTCGTTCGGGGCCAGGGGGACGAGGTTCACCGCCGCGGTCCCCTTCGCCGTGCGCTCCTTCAGGGGGATCTCGTGGCCGCGCAGGCGGTACACCTTGCCGTGGTTGGAGAAGAGCAGCAGGTAGGAGTGGGACGAAGAGTGCACGACCTGGTTGACGAGATCCTCCTCCTTGAGCCGGGCTCCCTGCACGCCCCGGCCGCCCCGGCCCTGCGTACGGAAGGCGGCGGCGGCCACCGACTTGATGTAGCCGCCCTTGGTCATGGTCACGACGATCTCCTCGTCGTCGATCAGGTCCTCGACACCCATCTCGCCGGGATCGTGCGTGATGACACTGCGGCGCGCGTTGGCGAACTTCTCGCGGATCGCGGTCATCTCGGTGGCGATAACGCCGCGCAACTTGGTGTCGTCGGCGAGAATCGATTCCAGATAGCGCAATTTCCTCCAGGAGCTTGGCCATCTCCTCTTCGAGCTGCGTGCGCCCCAGGCGGGTCAGACCGACCGAGCGTCATGTCGAGAATGTGCTCGGCCTGGGTCTCGCTGAACGAGAACGGCTCGGCCATCAGGGCCGTCCGGGCGGTCGGGCGGTCGTCCGAGCCGCGGATGGTGGCGATCACGGCGTCGAGCATGTCGATGGCCTTGAGGAGACCTTCGACGATGTGGGCCCGCTTGCGCGCCTTGTCGAGCCGGAATTCGGTCCGGCGGGTGATCACCTCGATCTGGTGGTCGATGTAATGCGAGAGCGCCTGGGCCAGGTTCAGCGTCCGCGGGACCGAATCGACGAGGGCCAGCATGTTGACGCCGAAGCTCGTTTGCAGCGGCGTCTGCTTGAAGAGGTTGTTGAGCACCACGTTCGCGTTGGCGTCGCGCTTGAGCTCGATGACCAGGCGTGGTTGCTGGTTGGCCGACGAGTTGAGGACCCCGCTGATGCCGTCCAGCTCACCCGCGCGGACCAGGTCGGAGATCTTCTGCTCGATGACCTCGACGGAGGTCTGGTACGGGAACTCGGTGACGACGATGCGGTCGCCCACGCGACCTTCTTCGATCTCTGCGACCGCGCGCATCTTTATGGATCCTCGACCCGTGCGGTAGGCGTCGAGAATTCCCTGACGTCCGAGGATGAGTCCTCCGGTGGGAAAGTCCGGGCCCTTCACGAACGCCATGAGGTCGTCGGGGGTGGCGTCGGGATTGTGGAGCACATGAATGGCCGCATCAATCACCTCGCCCATGTTGTGGGGCGGGATGTTGGTGGCCATACCGACCGCAATGCCCTGCGAACCGTTGATGAGCAGGTTGGGGAAGCGGCCCGGCAGCACGACCGGCTCTTCGTCGGATCCGTCGTAGTTGGCGATCATGTCGACGGTTTCCTCGTCGATGTCGGCCATGAGTTCGAGCGCGAGAGGAGCCAGCCGGCACTCGGTGTAGCGCATGGCGGCCGGACCGTCGTCGGGTCCGCGCCCGCCGAAGTTCCCGTGACCGTCGATCAGCGGGTGGCGGAGGGAGAACTCCTGCACCATCCGGGCCAGTGCCTCGTAGATGGCGGAGTCACCGTGGGGGTGGTACGTCCCCATGACGTCGCCCACGACCTTGGCGCACTTGTTATGGGGCCGATCGGGTCGCAGACCGCGGTCGAACATGGAGAAGAGAATCCGGCGGTGCACCGGCTTGAGGCCGTCGCGCACGTCGGGCAGGGCCCGTGACACGATGACCGACATGGAGTACTCGAGGAACGAGCGTTCCATCTCTTCTTGGATTTCGATGGGCTCTACCGAGCCGCTGACCGGGGCGTCGTCGCTGGGAGGCGTCCCCCCGCTCTCGCCACCTCCGCGTCCGCCGCTTCCGCGCGTCGACTGTCGTGCCATGTGTTCTCCTGGTCCGGTCGCCTAGATGTCGAGGAAACGGACGTCTTTGGCGTTGGTCTGAATGAAGTGCCGGCGCAGCTCGACGTCATCGCCCATGAGGATGGAGCAGACATCGTCGGCGAGAGCCGCCTGCTCGACGTTGATCTGTAACAGCGAGCGCAAGGACGGCGACATTGTCGTGTCGCGCAATTCGGCGAAGTCCATCTCCCCGAGGCCCTTGAGCCGGTTGAAGTCATGCTTGTGGTCGGGGTGCTCGGCGAGGAACGCGGCCTTCGCCACGTCGTCTTTGAGGTAGATCTTCTCTTTGCCGACCAGCGTCGAATAGAGCGGCGGCTGGGCGACGTAGACGAAGCCTCCCTCGACCAGGGGCTTCATCTGACGGAAGAAGAACGTCAGAAGAAGCGTGCGGATGTGACTCCCGTCGACGTCGGCGTCGGCCAACAGAATGACCTTGTGGTACCGGATCTTCTCGATGTCGAAATCATCGGCCAGGCCCGCCCCGATGGCGGAGATGAGCGCCTGAATTTCGGTGTTCTTGAGCATTTTGTCGATGCGGGCCCGCTCGACGTTGAGAATCTTTCCCCGGATGGGCAGGATCGCCTGGGTCCGCGGGTCGCGCGCGTCCTTCGCCGATCCACCGGCCGAGTTGCCTTCGACGATGAAGAGCTCGGATTCCCGGGGGTTTCGGGAGGAGCAGTCCGAGAGCTTTCCGGGCAGGCCCGCGCCGTCCAGCGCCGACTTGCGCCGGGTGAGATCCCGGGCGCCCTGTGCTGCCATGCGCGCCCGCGCCGCCTGCGTGGCCTTCGCCACAATTTGATTGGCCTCTTTGGGGTTTTCCTCCAGCCATTCGCTCAATTTCTTGTTGGTGGCCTTCACCACCAGTGAGCGGATGGACTGGTTGCCCAACTTCGATTTGGTCTGCCCTTCGAACTGCGGGTCCCGCAAACGCACGGAGATGATGGCCGTGAGACCTTCCCGGATGTCCTCTCCCTGAAGGTTGTCCTCTTTCTCCTTGAGAAGATTGCGCGCCCGGGCGTACCGGTTCACGGTATTGGTCAGGGCCGTGCGAAACCCTTCTTCGTGCATGCCCCCCTCGACGGTCGAAATGCCGTTGGCGAACGAGAAGATCGACTCGTGGAACCCCGTGTTCCACTGCATGGCGATTTCGACCTCTTGGCCTTCTTCGGCCTCCTCGAAACCCGCCACCTTGCGGAACAGTGATTCCTTGGCCGCGTTGAGATGTTTGACGAAGTCGACGATCCCGCCGGCGTATTTGAACGTGGTCTTCGCCTCGGGTGTCGCCCGCTCATCGGTGAAACGGATCTCCAGACCTTTGTTCAGAAAGGCCATGATCTGCATCCGCTCGGTGATGGTCTGGGCCCGGAACTCGGTTTCGTCCAGGATCGACCCGTCCGGCCAGAACGTCACCGTTGTTCCCGTGCGCGGCTCACCCGTCGACCGATCGATCGGCGAAGGGCCGGTGGCGGCGATCCTACGTTTTACCTTCCCGCCCTTTTCGAATTCGGCTTCCCAGCGCTGACCGTCCCGGTCGATCTCGAGGATCAACCGGGTGGACAGCGCGTTCACCACTGAAATGCCGACGCCGTGGAGTCCCCCGGAGACCTGGTAACCCTTCCCCCCGAACTTGCCACCGGCGTGAAGCGTGGTGAGAACGATTTCGGCCGTCGACATCTTCGGATTCTTCGGATGCGGGCCAACGGGTATTCCCGCCCCGTCATCTCTCACCCGGCACCCTCCGTCGGCCAACAGCGTCACGTCGATCCGCGATGGCCCGCCCCGCCATGGCCTCGTCGACCGAGTTGTCGACCACTTCCCACACGAGGTGATGCAGTCCCGTCGGCCCGGTGGAGCCGATGTACATCCCCGGACGCTTGCGCACAGCCTCGAGTCCTTCGAGGATCGTGATATCACTCTCGCTGTAGGAACTGTCCTGCGGAGTTGTAACTCCATCAACCTTCATCGCCACAGGCGCGCCCTTTCAAAACGGCAGTTTTCGCGGTGCGGATCGAATCCCCGAACCATGGTCCCCGGCATTCGCATCCGAACGCTTCATCCTACCCGACGGCCGTCACTTTTCGGTACGTTTCGACAACCTCGGGCGGGTGGTTACGAGCGTTGGACCACCACCTCTATCCGCTCGATGGAACGGTCTCCCAGTTCGTGCAATTGGTGCAGCACCCGTTCCGTCGCCATCCGTGCCCGGGTGGCCCAAATCGGGTGATCCGCACCGACGATGAGCGTGGAATTCTGCAAACGCATCGGGCGGACGTGGCTCGAGAGCTCGGCGCCCGCCACTTCGTTCCACCGGGTAAAGACAAGTTCCATCGTCTGCGTCGACGGCGAGGCGCCGATACGGCTCAGCACCTTCGCGATGGCCTGTCCAACCTGCTGGGGACCGGCATCGGGACCACGCGGCCGGCGCCGTTCCTCTCCGCTCACGAGACCCGGGCGATCCGGCCGATGTCGACGATCTGCGCCACTTCGATGCCGACCGGAAGCGGGGCGGCCGTCGTGAGAATCGACTGTCCTTGGGGCAGCTCGGTGACCAGGGCCCGGCTGCGCGCCGGATCGAGTTCGGAGAAGACGTCGTCGAGGAGGAGGACCGGGGTGAGTTCGGTGTTCTCGACCACCAGCTGGTGGACCGCGATACGCAGGGCGAGAGCCAGGCAACGTTGTTCTCCCTGCGAAGCGTGGGTCCTGGCCTCACGCCCTTCCAGGGTCAAAAGGAGATCGTCCCGGTGCGGTCCCAAGGTGTTGACGCCCCGTCGGAGATCCTCGCTCCGGTGCGCAGTCAACGCGTCAAGCAGCTCGCCCGTCCAGCTCCTGACGTACTCCTGTCCGATCAACACGTCACCGGGAGCCCCGGCGAGGCGCCCATAGGCGGGCCCGACGTAACGGCCGAGGGCCCCCACCAGGCGTTCTCGGGCTGCGACCAGGATCTTTCCGGCCTGTGCCAACCGCTCATCCCACACGTCAAGGGTGCTCGCCACGTCAGCAGTCACCCTCCCACCCGCCTGGCGCAACAACGCGGCCCTCTGCCGCAGGATCCGTTCGACATCGTCGGCCGCCCGGGCTCCCTCGGCGTCGAGGAGGCTCAGCGCGTCATCGAGGAGCTCTCTGCGGATCTTCGGGCCCCCACTCACGATGGCGAGGTCCTCGGGAGAGAAAATCGTGCACGGGGTAGCCCGGGCCAGATCCTTCCGCGCGTGAGCCACCTTGCGGTTCACCTGCGTTCTGCTCCGTCCCTCGGGGACGATCTCGGCCTCCACCAGGGTAGGGCTGCCGTGCTGCTCCAACTCCGCCCGCACGATGGCCCGCGCCGACCCGGTGCGCACCATCGCCTCCCGGGGGGCGCTCCGGAACGACCGCTGCGTTCCCAGGTAGACCAATGCCTCGAGCACGCTCGTCTTGCCGGTGCCGTTCGGGCCCGTGATGACGGTGGTTCCCTCCGCTTCCGGAGCGAACACGGCTGCGCTGAAAATACGAAAATCAATGAGTTCTATCTGCCGCAAACTCACCGAAATAGTTGTATCCCGCTCAGGAGACGCGGACCGGCATCAACAAATACCGAAATTGGTCGTCATCGGCGCCCCGTACGGTCGCCGCGCGCGACGCGTCCGCTGACTCCAGAATTACCTCGTCCCCCTGCACCGCTTCGGTCCCGTCGATCAGATACGAAGGATTGAAGGCGATCACCAGGTCCTCTCCGGTGAAATCACCGTCCACCGACTCCGACGCGTCCCCGACCTCCTGACTCACCACGGTGAGATCCACCCCCCCTTGGCGCATAGAGAGACGAACCGGCGTCGTATTGTCCCGCACCAGGAGTTGGACCCGGCGTAACGCGGCGAGAAAAGACTCTTTCCCCAGGTGAAGCCGATTCGGGTAATGATCGGGAATCAATTGGTTGTAGTCGGGATACCGTCCCTCGAGAAGGCGTGTACTTATCTGCACGTTTCCCTGCCAAAACGTTATTTCACTGGGGCCGGCGGCCACCCCGACATGGCTCTCCCCCTCCTCACCGGGCGCGTGACGCGAAGGCAACCTCTGTAGTTCGGCCAGAGCCCGTGCAGGAACGAGAAGGTCCTCTTCCCCCGGCAACGCGGTGATCCCGGGCAGATCACGCATGGCCATCCGGTACGAGTCGGTGGCGACCATCCGGATGGATCCGTTGACCCGGGATAACAAAACCCCGGTCAAAAGCGGGCGGGCGTCGTCATGGGAGGCGGCCCGTACGACCTGGCGGACCGCTTCACCCAGCGCTGCTTCCGGAAGGTCGGTGGTCGCTTCGGTCGTCTTCCCGACAGCTGGAAACTCCACTACGGGGTAGGTCCGCAATTTGAAGTTCGAGCGGGCCGCCGAAATTGTGATGTGGTCGTCATCGTTCGCAAACGTCACCGCACCCGGTTCCAGCCGCCGCACGATGTCGGTCGAGAGGCGAGCCGGCACGACGCAGGTCCCGTCTTCGATACCGATCACTTCTTCGGTGACCTGGATCGTGAGGTCGAGATCCGTTCCCGTGACCGAAAGCACATTGCCCGTGCACGAGAGAAGAAGTCCGGACAACACCGGGGAAGAGGTGGCACGTGCACCTACGGCGCGACCAGCGGTGGCCAGCATGTCGATCAGTGCATCCCGCTCGGATCTGAACTTCACCGGTGCTTGTCCTTTCGGCCGTGTCCCCAGTCACCGTTGAGTGAGGAGGAGAGAAATGTATGTAGTAGAGGTAATAAGGGCTGTGGATTGTGGATGACCGTCACCCGTCGCTGGTGAATGGCTGTAATCCCGTCCCCATTGCGGTGTGGGTGACGACCGGGCGAAACAGCGGGCGATGTCATTTGGCCGCCTCGGTCTGGGGACGGGCGACCACGCTATCCCCAGCACGAGAAGGGTTGTCCACAGCTTCTCCGGCATCTCGCACGGGGTGCTCATGTTCCCGCCCGAACCTGTTGAATTAGCTCTGTGACCTGCTCGTATATCTGGCGACGTTGTTGCATTTGCCCCGTGATCTTGTCCACAGCATGGATCACGGTGGTGTGGTCGCGATTGCCGAAGACCCTGGCGATTGCCGGATAGCTGTAGTCCGTGAGATTCCGGACCAGGTACATCGCCACTTGGCGGGCCGTGACCAGGGGCCTCGTCCGGCTCGGCCCGCAGATGGCCTCGATGCTGAATCCGTAGCTCGCCGCGGTCGCCTCGAGAATGATCTGTGGCGTGATCCGACGGGGCTCACCAGCGAGGACGATGTCCGAGAGCACCCGCTCGGCCTGCGCCAGCGAGATCGCCTCCTTGTTCAGTTTGGCGAAGGCACTGATGCGGGTGAGCGCCCCCTCGAGCTCCCTGATGTTGTTCTTCACGTGTGTGGCGATGAACTCGAGGACGTCGTCGGGGACCTCCTGACGCTCACTTTCGGACTTCGAGCGCAGGATGGCGAGACGGGTCTCCAGGTCAGGAGGGTCGATTTCGGTGATGAGCCCGGAGAGGAAGCGGCTCCGGAGTCGGTCTTCGAGGGTCTCGATCGATTTCGGCGGCCGGTCGGAGGTGAGAACGATCTGTTTGGAAGCGCCCTTCAAGTCGTTGTAGGTATGGAAGAACTCTTCCTGCAGGCCCTCTTTGTTCTCCATGAACTGGACATCGTCGATCAACAGGACGTCGCATTCGCGGTAGCGACGTTTGAAGGCCAGGGTGGTCGAGGTGCGGAGCGAGTCGACGAAGTCGTTCATGAACGTCTCCGTGGTGACATAGAGGACCTTACGGCGGCTGAAATTCTCCGACACGTAGTTGCCGATGGCGTGGAGAAGATGGGTTTTCCCCAGGCCGCTGTCGCCGTAAATGAAGAGGGGATTATACGATCGACCAGGGGTTTCAGCGACCGCTTGCGCGGCCGCATGGGCCAGGCGATTCGAGGAAGCAGCGACAAAGGTTTCGAAGACGAACTTGGGGTCGAGTTGGACAGCCGGGGATTCCCGGCCATTGGTCGTGACCTGTGAGATCGGCGCGGGCCGGGTGGTTCACCTCGGACAGGGCCGGCACGCCGAGGAACTCCTCCAGCTCGGGCTCGTCGGGCTCGTGGTGGTGTACCTCGAGGCGACCCCGCACCGGCGAGCCGACCTCGTTGGCCAGGGTGTCCTCAATCATCGGCAGATAGCGGGTCTCCACCCGCTCGAGGATGAGACCGTTCGGAACGGACAGAACGAAAACGCCGTCGGCGAACGTCACGGGCTCGATCCCCGACAACCACAATTGCCAGGTCGTCTCCGAAACCTGCTCGCGTAACGACCCGGTGCACCGGTTCCATAGTTCTCCGGCTTGATTCACCGCGTCGTCCGATAGCCCTTCCTCCGTCCGCGGCGTCCTGGGCAGGTCTGAACGTTCCTCGGTGCGGGTAATTCGTTGACGGTACACCGTGTCACACCGGTCGACTAGTGGGGATTGTGCAATCGCGCCTAACATGGACGCACTCCACTACCACTGGCCCCAGACCAGCTGGTGAAACGAACTCTGTTACGCCCCGGCCAGTGCCGTGAAAGCGTGGCGAAAGGCTGAATGACGTGAAGCGTACCTACCAACCGAATACCCGCAAGCGGGCGAAGACGCACGGCTTTCGCAAGCGCATGTCCACGCGGGCGGGCCGGGCCATCCTGAAGTCGCGGCGGCTCAAGGGGCGCCACCGTCTCACCGTCTGAGCTGCTCGTGGCCCCCAGGACGGTTGGAAGAATCCAAACCAGGGCAGCATTCGGCCAACTGCAACGTTCCCGTGCCCGGTCGAGTTGCGGGCCGGTGCGCGCCACCTTCGTCCCCGCAGACCCGGGTGCTTCTGGTGTGTATCCCCAGGTGGGATACGCAATTGGGAAACACTGTGGCAATGCCGTGGTCCGTAACTCGCTTCGCCGGCGCATGCGGGAGTCGGCGCGGGGTATCGCCGGCACCCTGCCCCGAGGTGCCTATCTGCTTCGGGTCGAGCCGGCGGCCGTGCGTTGTGAGCCGGCGCAGTTCGTGACGTTCGTTCAGGAGGCGCTGTTGCGGGCGCCCCGGTCCGAGCGCGTGGATCGTCATGAAAGAGACAGGAACATCACCGAATTTCGCGACACGGGCGGCCATCCGCACCGTCTTGGCGTACCAGGGTGCGGCGTCGGGGCGCATCTCTCCGTGCCGGTTCTACCCGAGCTGCTCCAACTACGCCGTTGAGGCCTTTACGGAGCACGGATTCTGGGCCGGGCTGGCCCTGACGGCGAAGCGCCTGATCCGCTGTCGACCCTTCGGTCCCCATGGCGTCGACCTGGTACCTCTGCACGTGCACGTCAGGACGGGATCGAAGGCCGGTCGCGTCCGATGAACAGCACCCTGCTCGGCGAAAACGCCCTCTTCAAGTCCATCGGCGAGATCTTCCACCCGCTCTTCGAGCTCTTCGGCCTGATCCTGGCCGGCATCTACGCCGTCATCCCGAACTACGGGGCCTCGATCATCGGCCTCACCATCATCATCATGGCGGCCTGACCCCGGTGACGATCAAGAGCACCAAATCGATGATCGCGATGCAGCGCCTGCAGCCGGAGATGAAGAAGCTGCAGGTCAAGTACAAGGGCCCGGAGAACCGCGAGCAGCTCAACGCGGAAATGATGAAGCTGTACAAAGAGAACGGCACGAGCCCATTCGGTGCCTGCCTGCCGAGTCTCTTGCAAATGCCCTTCCTGATCGTCCTGTATTCCCTTATTCGTGGGCTTTCCTATGGGGTAACGACGAAGTCCGGAAAATTTATACCGATGCCCCGGTATATCCCGACTAATTCCAAAATGCACCACGATTTGGTCGCCAGCGGCGGTCAGATGCACTGGTGGTTTGGGATGGACCTTTCCTCAGCTCCATTCTCGCACCATGGCGCTAATCAGGCGCTTCTGACCATCCCTTATTTGGTCTTAATCGGGATGGCTATTTTCTTGCAATATTACCAAATGAAGCAGATGAACAGCCGCAATCCGCAGGCGGCGGCTGCAAATCCGCAGATGCAGCAGATGCAGAAGTTTTTCCCCATTATTTTCGGTGTCATTTACCTCCGGGTGCCGGCCGGGGCCACTATCTACATGGTTGTTTCGTCGGCCATGAGAATCGGGACGCAGGAGTACATGTTCCGTTCCGGGATGGTCACGCCGGTTGGAGCCGCGCCCGCCGAGAAGGCAACGGAGCGCGAAATAGGGGGTGCGTCAGACCCTCCGAAGGCCGCAGGGCCTCAGAAGGCCATCGGAACCGGAACGGGCGCCGGCAAGACGCCCGCCAAGGGGGTCACGCCACCGAAGGGGGCGCCGACGCCGAAAAACGGATCGGCGCCGAATGGCAAAACGGCGGCCAATGGGAAGCCGCCCGGCACCGTTCGGCGAACGACGAACGGGAAAGCCACCAATGGCAGGGGCGCATCAGCTGGCAAAGCTGGCGGCGCCAACGGCAAGAAACCATCACAGGACGCGGAAATCGAGCTCACACCGGTGCCCAAAGAGCACCCACGCTCGCGATCCAAGAGGACAAGAAAGGCTCGATAGAGCGTGGAGTGGGTAGAAGTCGCAGGAAAAACCATCGCCGAGGCCACCGAACTCGCGTTGGACCAGCTGGGCGTTGCGGTTGGTGACGCAGAGGTCATCGTTGTCACCGAGCCCAAAACAGGTTTGTTCGGGCGAATGAGGGTTGAAGCCCGAGTGCGTGCCCGAGTGCGTCCGGTGGGAGCACGCCCGAAGCGGGAACGCTCCCGGGATCGAAGCCGCAGTGGAAAAGGCGGTGGCCAGAACGGGTCGGGGAATCGTCCCACCACTCCCCGCAACGACCAGAAGGCTCCCGCCAACGGGACCTCCGAGAGCACCGGCACAGGGACGGGGACGGGCACCAGTCGGTCGGCGCGTCGACGGCGCAACCGGAGTCAGGGAGGCGCGGGGCCTGCGGGCGGAGCGCAAAACGGATCAGCAGGCACGAACCGGGAACTCTCGAACGGCGCAACGCCGAAGAACACGCAACGCACCAAAGAACCGAAGGAGACAGTTGACATGGCCGAAGGTATGACGCTCGAGGAGCAGGGTGAGGTTGGCCGAGCGTTCCTGGCCGGCCTGCTGACCGAATACGGAGTCTCCGCGTCGGTGGAGACGCGCCTTCTTGACGAGGAGACAGTGGAGGTCGCTGCGGTGGGTGAGGACCTCGGCCTTCTGGTTGGTCCCCGTGGTTCGACGCTCAGTGCGCTGCAGGATCTCACACGCGCTGTGGTGCAACGTCAATGCCCGTCTCGTACCGACCGTATCCTGGTCGACGTCGCGGGCTACCGCGAAAAGCGCTCAGCGGCGTTGAAGCGGTTCAGCACCCAGATCGCCGAGGAAGTCATCGCCTCAGGGCAGGAGAAGGCTCTCGAGGCGATGAGCCCGGCGGATCGCAAAGCTGTTCACGATGCGGTGAATGAGATCGAAGGCGTTTCTACCCGCTCGGAGGGTGAGGACCCGAACCGCTACATCGTCATCGCTCCAGCCAGCTGAATCAGCGCCGTCGATGTCGGTTGCCGACAACGACGGAGTGTCCGGATCCGTCAGAGCGTCACTACTCGCGGCGCGCGAGCTCGGGTTTCTGGGCCCCGGGCCCATTGACCGGCACTTGCTCCACGCGCAGGGGTTCGTCGATCTGGCGAAGAGTGAGTCCCAGGGTATGCCGGCGCCTCAGATCCTGGATTTAGGGTCCGGCGGAGGACTCCCGGGGCTTGTTCTGGCCGATCAGTGGCCCGAGGCCACGCTCGCTCTGTTGGACGCCAATCAACGCCGTACCAACTTTCTGCGGCGGATCGTGATCTCCTGCGGGTTTCAGAACCGCGTGCGGGTCGTGCAGGGACGAGCTGAAGTCAGTGGACGGGACCCTTTCCTGCGAGGGGCGTTCGAGGGTGTTGTCGTTCGGTCGTTCGGTCCCCCGGCGGTCGTTGCCGAGTGCGCTGCGCCGTTCCTTCGCATTGGTGGCTGGCTGATCGTTTCGGAGCCTCCGCCAGAGGTGGTCTCAGCGGGCCGGCCTGAGGGTGTCGGTGCAGGGGATCTCCGAGAGGCCGCCCAGGATGAGTCGGGTCGTTGGCCAGCGGAGTTACTGGCCCAGGTTGGGCTCGCTCCCGTGGCATTTGTCCAGCAGGAGTTCGGCTATCAGGTGCTGCGGCAGTTCGAACTCTGCCCGGAGAGGTTTCCGCGTCGCGATGGCGTGCCGAGCAGGAAACCCCTCTTTTGAGGGGGAAGGCAGGTTAGGGAACGGCAGGTTAGGGACCGGAGAGGGCGAAAGACCGGCAATCTCGCTTCGTGCGGAGTCTCGAGGGGCCCACGCAACTCCCCTTCCCTTTCGGGGTATAGCAGGCACGGGCGAGGTCGACCCTTGAGAGGCCAAGCGATGTCGTCGTGATCCACGATGTGGCCGCCGGCGGGATCTCAAATGGCTCCCTGCGAAGCGTAGGTCCTGGCCTGACGCTCCTTCCAGGGTCAAAAGGAGATCGTCCCGGTGCGGTCCCAAGGTGTTGACGCATCGTCGGAGGTCCTCGCTCCGGTGAGCAGTCAACGCCGTCAAGCAGTTCGCCTGTCCAGCTCCGGACGTACTCCTGTCATGTTTCACGTGGAACATTCAGATGCCCGATGCGAGCGAAAACGCCCTCCCTCCGAGCCCGCCGGGCTGAATAGCGGAGCTGGATTCAGGCTCGTCCCACGAAGTGGTGGGGATTGAGGCTGTCATTCCCGGTGGCGATCACTCGGTGGGCACGAGCTCTCCGGGCGTCGCACCGTCATCATCGCGACGGCGGCCAGGTCCACGCCGCCGGCCTTGGTGGTGAGCTCTGGGCTGCAGTGCCCGTTGCGTTCGTTGGTGCGCTCATAGCGCTCGGCGCCGATCAAGGTGGACACTTCGGCCGCGATCAACTCTTGGCGGACGAGACGGACAGATTCCGGATCAGATCGCGTCCTTCGCCCGATCGGAAGGCGGTGAGCAGCTCGGACGGGATCGGTGCGTTCGGACGGGAACAGACCGAGGATCACGACGCTGGCCCCCTTATGTGGACCCTCGGACTCACTTCAAACCCACCACTCTTCTGCAAGCCGGCGTGCATTCCATAGAGAACCCCCAACGCTCGCCGGCATCTCTTTCGAGGTCGCCCAGCTGAACCGCTCCAGTGTCCACAACGTTGGGTGATCCGATGACGTGATCCTCGGAGGTTTGGTCGGCCTAGGCCGAGTGAGACTGCCAGCATGGAGCGCACGCGCAGCTTGTATTATCGAGGTTCGTGTTCGCGGCCGGTGCAACGACTGGTGGGCTCAGAAGGTCCGTCGCAACGACGAGAGCTCTTCCCGCCTTTGCCGTAGGACGGCCACGACCCCCGGGCCCTGGCTCCTGCGGTGACTGCTCGGACACTATCCGGCGAGACGTTTAATACGCCAAAACCACGCCGGCGGCGTTGCGCCAGAGCGGCAAAACCATTTTAGCTCGTTCTGACCGCTCGGCCCGGACAACCCGCTCGTACGTACACCAGAGTCTGCGAGGTGACACTGCAAGTAGCGTGGCCCGTACCATGGTCGTTCGAGCTCACAACCCGCCACTTCGCCAATCGGCAAGTCACTTTCAAGGGAATCGCTGACCCGAAACGTCCGACCGCCTCTGCATCGGGATGATCGACCTCCCCTCAGCCCGCTGCCCGCGCCCTGCTGACTCTCGCGTGGTCGTAGAGCCGTACGGAAACCCCGGCTGCGACGGCCGCACCCCGTGCTCCGGATTTTCGCTGCCCACTGGGTCAGGAAAAGGATTCGCGGACCCTAAGTGTCTGCGGGGGGCGTCCCGTCCCATCGGTTCAATCTCGCTGGCATCCTTTGGGTTGGTGGGGTATTGATCCCGAGCCCCGGTGAGAAGGAAGCTCACCTTGCAACGGAGGTTCTTTCAAGGCCGAAATCACCGGGTGCCTGACGGAGCTGTCGACCAGCATCGGGATGTGGGTCCGCGGTGACAGCGCTACGAGAGAAGCTCTTGCTCCCGCCCACTTTGTGTGCCCCTGGTTCTTGGGGATCCCTGGCTGATTCGATGCAAGCCGGGTATCGCAGCGCACCGGTTGCGAGCTCCGCAACGGCCGAGGCGCATGGTGGAGTTTGGCGATCGCTGGCGTTCCGGGATCCCGCTTTGGCGGGGCGCCGGCGTCCGGCGTGATGCCGAGCGTGCTCCGCAACACCGGTGTCGGCCTAATGTTTCACGTGAAACACTCGACGGAGCCTTGACCTAGACATAGCCGACAGGCCAGGATAGGCAATGTGACACGGCGAATTGATGTGACTGCTTAAATGCGGATCCGCCGTCGGGACAGGGGGGAGCCAACCCGAGCTCCAGCCGTTGAGGCGACGGAGCCTTCTGGCCAGCCACTGGATGATCTGATTCTCACGACAACTCCGCCGCTGCAGGCGGTTGACCGGGAGACAGAAGCCGCCCCTCCCGGCTCCACCCCACCCCCGTTTGACCAAGCACTGCTTGTTCCGACTCCCCAGCCGACTCCGGAGGTTCACCAGACGCCGGTGCCAGTATCCCCGCCCCCGCCCGTGGAGGCACTCATTCCTGATGAGCCGCTCACACCAGCTCCGCTAACTGTCCCTCGGGCGGATCCGGTAGCTCCCGCCCCCGAGCCAATTTCTCCAGCCGCTCTCCCCCACCCCGGTCACGAATATCGCCGTCGGAGACGCCGTGGCCGAACCCATCGTCGCGCTGAAGCCCTCCCCCACCCCTGCCCCAGTAGCGGCACCCGATCCGGTTCCTGCTACGCCCCCCGCTCCCGTGGCGGCCGAAGAGGCGTCGAGCCCGCAAATGCGAACCCCGACGATACGGTCTGAGGCAGACAGTCTTCTCGATGGTTCCCGGCCGGCACCCCGAGAGCTTCCGCGGGTGATCGCCATTGCCAACCAGAAAGGTGGAGTCGGAAAGACCACGACAACGGTCAACCTCGGCGCCGCCCTGGCCGAAATCGGCTACCGGGTGCTGGTGATCGATCTGGACCCACAGGGGAACGCAACCACCGGTCTGGGTATCGATGCCCGGAACTTCGAGCTATCGATGTATGACGTCATCATGCGGGATCAATCCCTGGAGGACTGTATCGAACCGACCAGCGTGAAGAACCTCTTCGTGGCGCCGGCGACGATCGACCTGGCCGGCATAGAGATCGAGCTTGTTCCGGCCTTCAGCCGGGAGATGAAACTGAAGCGGGCCATTGACACGGTTGTCGACGACTTCGACTTCATCCTCATCGACTGTCCGCCGTCACTGGGCCTCATCACCGTGAACGGCCTTGCCGCGGCCGGCGAGGTCATGGTGCCGATCCAGTGCGAGTATTACGCGCTGGAGGGCTTGAGCCAGCTTCTGCGCAACGTCAACCTTGTGTCGTCGAACCTCAACGAGTCACTCGAGGTCACGACCATAGTGCTGACCATGTTCGACGCGCGGACCCGACTGTCGGTGGACGTTGCCAACGAAGTGCGACTTCATTTCGCTGATCGTGTCTGCAAGAGCGTGATCCCCCGCACCGTACGGCTCTCCGAGGCGCCTTCGTTCGGACAGCCGATCACCGTTTTCGATCCGACGTCACGAGGGGCCGTGGCCTACCGTGAACTGGCCAAGGAGGTGAGCAATGGCGCGCCGCAGCGGACTCGGTAAAGGCCTGAGCGCCCTGATTCCGTCCGAAGCGACGGGGGAAATGGACTCGGCTCTTCGTGTCGTGCCCATCTCGCACATCAAGCCGAATGCCTTTCAACCCCGGAGTCACTTCGACGAAGAGTCGATGTCGGCGTTGGCCGCTTCCATCAGAGAGGTCGGTCTCCTTCAGCCGGTCCTGGTTCGCGAGGTTGACGGCGAGGAGGAGAGTTACGAGCTGATCGCCGGGGAGCGCCGTTGGCGGGCCGCCCGCCGGGCGGGCATGCAGACCATCCCTGTGCTGGTCCAGCCGGATACCGGGGACGTGACGAGTCTCGAGCAGGCTCTGGTGGAGAACCTTCACCGCGAAGACCTCAACGCCCTGGAGGAAGCCGCCGCCTATCAGCAGCTCATCGACGAGTTCGGCTTGACTCACGAGCAGGTGGCCACGCGCATGGGGAAGGGGCGAGCCACCGTGACCAACACACTCCGCCTGTTGCAACTTCCCGCAGGCGCGCAACGTGCGCTGGCGGAGCGCACGATTTCGGCTGGCCACGCCCGGGCGTTGCTGGGGACGCCTGATCGGACCCTGCAGGAGAAGTTGGTCGAGCAAATTACATCCGAGGGATTAACGGTTCGTGCCGTCGAGGAGATCGTCCGTGGCGGGGTACCCCCTCTTCTTCCACAGCCGCCACCGGAGACAATTCCCGAAGATTTGGAGGAAGACGTCGGTACTACCACTGGTCCTACCGGTTTGGGGGTGCGGCGAACGCCGCCGAAAAAGCTTCCAGAACCCGGAGTGTTGGAGTTGGAGGACCTTCTCTCGACCCATCTGAACACGAGAGTAAGGGTCGACATCCAGAATCGACGGGGTCGGCTGGTGGTCGAATTCGCCACGCTCGAGGACCTGGAACGGATCTACCGGGCGATGGTCGGTGACGGGTCCGCCTAGTTATTCACAGAACTGTCAAGTCACCATTCAGCTTCATCCACAACGTCATGCACAGGTTGTGGATTGTTGCCAAGCGTTCATCTCCGGGTGAGGTTGGTCACTCAACATTCACCCTTTCAGTCCCAGGAAGCGTCAGCCCATTTGCCCAGGGCGGTGGAGAGCGCCGCGGCCAAGAGCGCGGCTCGCTCCACGACCAGGCTGGCCGGACCCAGCTCCACCAGGACGGACGGCATGCGCGTTTCACGCAGGATCGCCAACGACATGCCGTGGGCTCCGCCGTCCGTGATCCCCATAATGCCCGGCACGATCTCCTGGATCAGTTCGGCGAGGAGCCGGCCGCCCTGTGACTCGTCGTGGATGCCGGCCCAGTACGAGGTGTGACATTCGGCCAGGGCCGGGTTGAGGCGGAGGCCGAGGAATACTTCGACCCCGAGCTCGTTGGCCTGTTGGGCCTGCATCGAGTCGTCAGGATGGTGAAGATCGGTCACCTGGGTTCCCGCCGAGCACGAGCCGCCGTCGGAGGGCGCCGGTCACGCTGCCTAATCCGCCCCGCTCGCCGATGGCGACGTGACGCCCGGTGAGGGTCGGGGGAGCGTGCCGGAGCTGGGCCCGGGCACGGACCGACGAGATCAGCTCAGGCTCCGCGTGGCGGCTCTCGAGCCGGATGAGCTCGCGGAGGGTCGCGCCGCCGGCGATGCCATCGACGGGCATGCCCACATTGCGCTGGAACTCGGCCAGGGCACGTGACGTCCGGTCGCCGAAAATCCCGTCCACCCGCCCCGTGTCGAATCCGAGCGTGCTCAACCGTTGCTGGAGATCGACCACGTCGTCGCCGCGGAGCATGGGCGTGCGGCGGTAGAGGAAACGATCACCGAGGCGGAATCCGGCTTCGACCAGGATGTTCCACGTCTGGGTCCCACAGATGCCGTCGACGCGGAGTCCGCGCAGGTGCTGGAACGCCTCGATGGCGGCCCGGGTGGCGTCGCCGAAGTACCCGTCCGCGTCGATCGGCGCGCCACTTGAGAATGGCGGTCAAACGGCGTTGGACGTCTGCGACCGCATCTCCCTCGTCTCCGAGGGAGAGCGGAAGGCCTACAGGTACGCCGCGATCTCCTGGAGGAGCTGACCCTTCGGCTTCGCCCCGATCAGTCGGACTTCCGGCTGCCCGTCCTTGAACAGGATCAAGGTCGGGATGCTCATCACGTCGAATCGGCGCGTCACCTCGAGGTTGTCGTCGATGTTCAGTTTCCCGATCTGGATCTTGCCGGCCTGCTCCTCGGCGATTTCCTCCAGAACCGGTGAAATCATTTTGCACGGGCCACACCACTCGGCCCAGAAGTCCACCAGTACGGGGACATCCGAACTCTTGACATGCTCGTCAAAGGTAGCGTCGCTCAGGGTCACAATCTTCTCACTCATGTGTTCTCCTTGTCACAAGTCGTGCAACGCCCCGGGTGGTTGTTCTGTTCCCGCAGGGTGCCGGCGTTATTCGCCGCGCTCTTCGAGCCAGCGCTCGGCGTCGATGGCGGCCAGTGCAACCCGATCCGGCCGAGGTCACGGCCTGGCGGTAGTAGTCGTCCTGCACGTCGCCACAGGCGAAAACCCCCTCCACACTGGTCCGCGACGACTTCCCGATGGTGCGGACGTAGCCGTTGGCCTCCAGCTCGAGCTGGCCTTTGACCAGCGTGCTGTTGGGCTCGTGGCCGATGGCCACGAACAGCCCGCTCACCGGCAACTCGAAGGTCTCCGACGAGGTGGTGTGCTGCACCTTGATCCCGCTGACCTTGGTGTCGCCCAGGACGTCGACGATGACCGAGTCCCAGAGGAAGTCGATCTTGGGGTTCTTGAAGGCACGCTCCTGCATGATCTTGGAGGCCCGCAGCTCGTCGCGACGGTGCACCACGGTGACCTTGGAGGCGAAACGGGTGAGAAAGATCGCCTCTTCGAGGGCGGAATCGCCACCGCCGGCCACGGCGATGTGCTGCTCGCGGAAGAAGAACCCGTCGCACGTGGCGCAGGTCGAGACCCCGTAGCCGACCAGGCGGCTCTCGTTGGGGCATCCCAGCATGAGCGAGCGGGCACCGGTGGCGATGATCAGGGCGTCCGCCTCGATCGCCGGCTCGTCCGACTCCGGATTGGTCAGCCACAACGGAAAGGGCGAGGGAGCGGAGAGGTCGAGGCGACTGACCTTGGCCGTGCGCAGCTCGGCACCGAAGCGGATGGCCTGCTCGCGCATCCTCCCCATCAGGTCGGGCCCCATGACCCCGTCGACGAAGCCGGGGTAGTTCTCGACCTCGGTGGTGAGCATGAGCTGGCCACCGGGCTGGTCGCTGGTCGACGAAGGCTCACCCTCGATCACAAGGGGTTCGAGCTGAGCCCGCGCCGCGTAGACCGCCGCCGTCAGGCCGGCCGGCCCGGAACCGACGATGACGACCTTGCGGCGCTCAGGCATCGCTGCGGATCACGACGCCGCGCCTCGGAGTAGGCGAATGCCCCGCCGGCGCAGAAGATGGCGCCGAGCACCAGGTAGGAGATCCAGACCTTGCCGTTGAAGAAGTAGACCGTGGTGAAGCGGATGAAACCCACGCTGAGGAGCACCAGGATCATCAGGGCCACGACGACGATGATCACGCCGAAGACGACGGAGCGGGCGGCGACGACGGCAGGGCGCACTGCCTTGTCATTGACGACGGCCACGATCGCAGTCGACGGCGTCGAGCGCTTTGTTGGACAGCTCATCGGGGATGTTCTGATCGGCCACGACCAGAGATTAGTCGTCGAGGCCGGTGGCCGAGGTCGGCACGATGTAACAGACCCCCACGGTGTTCGGACCGGTGTGCGAGCCCACCACCGGGCCGAGCGGGACCGACAGCAGGGGGATGCTGTCCCGGGATCGCCCTGATGACGGCGAGGACCTCGTCGATGTCGTCGCAGGCCCCGTCGGCAACGGCGAGGCGCTCCAGGGGTATGTCCCCGGCCACCTTGTTGCTGAGGTAGCTGAGGGCGTGCCTCCGTGTGCGCTGCTTGGATTCCTCGGCCACCTCGCCGTCTTTGACCATGATGACCGGCTTGATGGAGAGGAGCGAGCCCAGGAGGGCCTGGGCGCCGCCGATGCGACCTCCACGCTGGAGGAAGTCGAGCCCGCCCAAGACGCCGAACACGCGGGTCCGGGTGGTCCGGTCCTCCGACGCGGCCACCAGCTCGTCCAGTCCCGCCCCGGCCGCGGCCTCCTCGGCGGCGGCGATGACCATCAGGCCCTGCCCCATGGTCACCGAGCGGGTGTCGACCACGCGGACGGGGATCCCGCTGAAGGTGTCGGCGGCGGTGACGGCCGAGGCGTAGGTGGCCGACAGCTTGGAAGAGAGGGTGAGGCAGAGCACGGCCTCGGCCCCTTCAGTGGCGGCGCGTTGGAACGCCTCCATGAACATGCCCGGCGGGGGAGCGGCGGTTCCGGGCAGATCGCCCTTGCCCTTGCACCGGTGCCAGAACTCGTCGGGTGTCAGTTCGCTGCGGTCCTCGAACTCCTCGGTGCCGAAGCGAATGGTGAGCGGCACGACCAGGACATCGTGCTGTTTGACCAGGTCCTCGGTGAGGTCGCAGGCGCTGTCGGTCACTATCCGCACACCGGGCATGCGACGAGTCTGCCACGGGCACCTGGGCAATGTCCGTTATGAGGAGGAGCGCTGGCGGGCCACGAGCCGCCGCGTCTCGTGGCGCCGGGCCTCCCGGGCGCGGGTCTCGTAGCGGCGTCCGAGGAGGATGGCGACCCCGACGTACACGACGATGCCGGCCACGACCGCGCCGACGACGCGGGCGAAGAGGATGACTCCCTGCGTGGAACCCGAGACGTTCGACACCACGACGACGGTGACGCCCATGGCGAGCGACGCCACTACGACACGGCGCAGGGGATCCCAGGTCTCGGGTGTGCCCAGGCGACCGAACCAGCGGCGCAGGAGAGCCAGCCCCATGACGGCGCCCACCGTGTAGGCCACCGACAGCGACAGGGCCAGCCCGCGCACACCGAGGGGGTGGACCAGCACCACGGCCAGTGCGACGTTGATGCCGTTCTCGATCAGGTAGAGGTAGAAGGCCACCTTGGTGCGCTGCATCGACTGCAGCACGCGCACGACGTAGAGGTAGGTGCAGAAGCCGGGCAGGCCCAACGCGAACATCGCCAGTGCCGCGCCGGTGGTCGACGTCTCCTCCGGCGTGCTGGCGCCGTGGCCGAGGAGCAGGGCCACGGCGGGTTTGGCCAGCAGGAGGAGGCCGAGCGCGGCCGGGATGATGAGGGCCAACATGGCGCGCAGCCCTCCCGACAGGCGGGCCAGGAACGCGGCGACCTGGCCGGTGGACCAGCGCTCGGCCAGGTCGGGTGCGACGACCGACATGATGGTGACGGCGACGATGCCGTAGGGCATCTGGAAGAAGGCGTAGGCGTAGGTATAGGAGGAGACCGGGTCGGCGCCACCGGCGGTGCCGGCGAGAAGGATGACCACGAACTGGGCCACCTGGTTGGCCAACACGAAACCGAACGTCCAGCCGCTGAGGCGGACCACTGTCCGCAGCGCAGCGTCGTGGAGGTCCCAGTGCCAGCGGAGCCCCTTGAGTCCCGCCCCGCGCAGGCTCGGCACCAACGCGACGCACTGCAGGACCACCCCGAGCGAGGTGCCGAGCCCGAGCAGCACGATATCGGTGTGGTCGATCTCGACCGTGGCGAGGTTGGCGCTGCGTCCCGCCAGGACGCCGAACCAGACGAGGACGCCGATGCAGATCAGGTTGTTGACGATCGGCGCCCAGGCGACGGCCACGAAGCGCCGTTGCGTGTTGAGCAGCGCGGTGGCCAATGCGAAGACGCCGTAGGCGGCGATCTGGATCACGAACCAGCGCAACAACGTCGTGGCGACGGCGCGCTCGGCCGTGATGGTGTGGAGGAGGTGGGAGTGCGCTGACGTATCGAGCGCGGTCAACGCCGTGATGAAGACGGGCGCCAGCACCAGTGCCGCCACCGTCGTGGTGACGAGCACGACCAACGACACCGTCAGGATGGCCGAGATGGACTTGAACGCCTCGTCCTTGCTCCGGTTGGCCAGCTGGGAGACGAAGACCGGGATGAACGTGGCCGACAGCACCCCGCCGAGCACGATGTCGTAGAGCATGTTGGGGGTGGTGTTGGCCAGGTTGAAGGCGTCGGCCAGGTGGGACTGGCCCAGGGCCCAGGCGAGCGCCACGATCCGCAACACGCCCGTCAGGCGGGAGACCCCCGTGCCGCAGTGCGACGTAGGAGGCTGCGGTCGAGAGGGAGAGTCCGCGCCGCGGCCGGGGCGGCGGCCGGGGCGGCGGCCGGAGGCAGCGTGGAGGGGGGAGCGTGTATGCGGGTCACGGGAGCTGGGTCATGCGGCTGTCGGTCATGTCCGGCGCGGCCCGCGGGCCGCGCGGCGCCCCGGCGCCACGTGCGGGCCCACCACACCAACAGGACGAGGGCGGCCAGACAGGTCAGGGCCACGCCGACCAGCGAGATCGAGGTGGAGTGCACGGTCAGGGTGGTGCGGGCGATGACGAGCTGACCGTCGGGTGTCGTCAGGGTGACCCCGACGGGGAGCCGGTCGCCCGAGGTGCGCGAGCGGGCCTGGATGCGGACCGCGGTCGTGGGGCGGTCGAGGGTGAGGGCGCGCGAGTTCCCGTCGGGAAAGCTGAACTTGTCACTGTCCACGGAGACCACGCACCTTGACCGGGTACGGCGCGTGAGAGAGGACCGAGACCGGGATTGGCGCGGTGCGCGAGGTGAAGGTGATCGTGCCCAGGTCCGCCAACGAGACGAGGCTGAGCTCGCCTTGAAGTGCTGGGTGTAGACGTCGAGGGCGCCCGTGCGCTGGACCGGGTCGAACGCCCGGTTCTGGGTGGCCAGCAACTGTCGGAGAGCACGGCGAAGACCGGGGGACGACCGCTCACGGCGGCGCTCAGTGAGGTGAGGTGCGCCGCGGGCCGTGACGAGCCGCGTTGGCCTGGCCGGCCGTGATGACCCGGGGCGCCGGCCCGGATTGGAGATGACGGGAGGCCGGCTCGTCGTTGCCGCCCTTGTGGACCTGGGAGAAGAACTGGCTGAGGGTGACGGGCTGGAGCGCCGGGTTGCCCGACATCCCTTCGAGGAGCGTCGTCAGGAATGCAGGCGAGGAGGGCAGCCACGAACCCTGCGGCTCCAGGACGATGCCGCGGGCGTCCGTCTTGAAGGGGTTCTCGAAATGGATGAACTCGAGGGCGGCCAGGAGTTGGTTGGCGGCCAGGACCGGATCGTCCCGGGTCGGCCCGGAAGAACGAGGCGAGCTGGCTGTCGGCGGCGGCCGCGGTGACGTGGGTCCCGTGACCGAGGGGGAGGGAGAAGGTCTGGGCGAACGTGAGGGAGTTCGAGCCGAGCTGGACCCGACGGGCGCCAGGTTGGTGTCGGCCAGGACCACGCTGGTCCGCCTGCGCGGCCTGCAGCCCCGACCCGAGGTTGGTGGCGCTGGCAGTCGGTGAAGGTCGAGGACGTGTCGACCCACGGGCCCGGGGTCGGATGGAGGCCGGCCTGGCGCAGGAGGGCGTCGCCACGTATGAGCTGTTCGGGGATTTCGCCCAGCAACCCGCCGCCGGCCAGTGCGGCCACGTCGACGGGAACGTAGGGCTGGTCGATCAGCTCGTCGCCACCGGGGGCCGGCGGTCAGGCTTTCAAGCTGTTCCCTGGTCCGCCGGCCCGGCTTGGCGTCGGCCAGCAGGCTCTCCATCGGTGACGGGGTTGGCCGCCAGCGTCAGGGGGATGCCGCGATGGGAGGAGAGCACACCCGTCACTTCCTCCTGCAGCTCGAGGGAGGCCTTCGACGGTGGCGAGAGGTCGGCGAGAACGAATCGCGGCGAGCGGGATGATCAGGCTCACCCGGAGCGCCCCGCCGGTCCCGACCGAACTGCTCAACCCGGGCTCTTGATAAGTGAGGAAGGTGGTGTGGCGGGCCAGGGCCGTCGTGGAACCTTGGCGGTAGAGGGCGACCGACACCGGATAGACCCCGCCGCAGGTGCCGTCATCCGGCGTGCAGCCGAGGATCACCGTCGGGCGACCCGGCCGGGCAGGCCACGCTGTTCGGGGGCACGGTGGTGCGGTGGTCGGGGCCTGGGCTTTGCTGTCCGGGAGGACGGTGGCGCAGGTCGCCGCGCACGGAGCCCGGCGGCGGTGTCGGTCACCGGGGCGTTGAAGGCGTAGAGGACGCGCCTTGTCGGGCACCGCATTCGTGGCCTGGGCCAGTTCGGTCGCAGTCTTGATCCGGCTGTAGAAGGTCACTTCGACACGGAGGTCGCCGACCGCGCCCGGCTGCGGTCCCCACCCCTGCCGTGAGGGAGAACCAGGGCGAGGCCGGGGTGACCCACGGCGTTTGGGCGGCCAGGGTGAGGGCGGCCGTGGACGGGTCCGTGGCGCCGGCGGTGGCATGCACTCCCGGTGGCCGCCTCGTACTCGTGGCAGCCGCCGGCCATCGGCCTGGCGGTCCGGCGGCGAGGAGCCCCGTTGCCACCGCGAGAGCGCACAGGCAGAGCGTGGCCCAGCGCATCGACACAGGGCCACGCTAGATGCCGCACTACCGTGGTCGGGTGCCATCCACGTCCGTGCCCGAGCGATTCCGTCCTCTCCAGGACGCGACGGCGGAGCTGGCTGAGCGATTCCGCCAGGCCGGTCGCAGTCTGTATCTGGTGGGGGGCTCGGTCCGTGACGCGCTCTTCCCGGCGGCCGCTGCGCGCGAACCCCGACTTCGATCTCACCACCGATGCACGTCCCGACGAGATCGAGCGCCTGGTCCGGGGGTGGGCCGACGACGTGTGGACGCAAGGGGCGCGTTTCGGAACGATCGGGTGCCGGCGCGCCGGCCAGCTCTTCGAGATCACGACGCACCGGGCCGAGGTCTACGTGCCCGATTCGCGCAAGCCCGACGTCACGTTCGGCGACGACATCGAGCAGGACCTGTCGCGGCGCGACTTCACCATCAACGCACTGGCGTTGCGGCTGCCCGACATGGAACTGGTGGACCCTTTCGGCGGGTCTGGCCGATCTCGCCTCGGGCCGCCTGCGCACGCCGCTCGATCCCGAGATCTCATTCGGCGACGACCCTTTGCGCATGTTGCGCGCCGCGCGCTTCATGGCCCGCTTCTCGCTCAAGCCCGACCCCGCGCTCGAGTCGGCGGTCGAAGCGATGCACGAGCGGCTCTCCATCGTGTCGCGTGAGCGCATCCGCGATGAGCTCGACAAGATCATGGTGCTCGACACGCCCTCCGAGGCGCTGTGGTTCGTGGTGCGCACCGGGTTGGCGGCTGACTTCCTGCCCGAGCTCCCCGGCCTCGCGCTCGAGCAGGACCCCATTCACCGCCACAAGGACGTGCTGGCGCACACACTGGCCGTGGTGGACAAGACGTCGGCCGGACCGCGTGCTCCGCCTGGCCGCGCTCTTCCACGATGTCGGCAAGCCCCGCACGCGGGCCATCACCGACGGCGGGGTGAGCTTCCATCATCACGAGGTCGTCGGGGCGCGCATGACGCGTACGCGCATGGAGGCGCTTGCGCTACTCGGCCGACGACGTCAACACCGTGGTGCGGTTGGTCGAGCTTCATCTGCGCTTCCACACCTACCGCCTCGGGTGGACCGACAAGGCGGTGCGCCGCTACGTGCGCGACGCCGGCGACCACCTCGAACGGCTCAACGAGCTGACCCGGTGCGACTGCACGACGCGCAACGCCAGCAAGGCGCGGGCGCTGGCCCGTCGGATGGACGAGCTCGAGGCGCGCATCACCGAGCTCGGCGAGGAAGAGGAGCTGCGGGCCTCTGCGGCCCGACCTCACCGGCAATCAGGTCATGGAGCTGCTCGAGGTGGGACCGGGCCCCGTCGTCGGGCGCGCGCTGGCGTTCCTCATGGAACTCCGGCTCGACGAAGGCCCCCTCGGCGAGGAAGAGGCCGGCCGTCGCCTGCTCGAGTGGTGGCGGGCCCAGGACTGAGCGGCGACGGGCGCCCCGGGGTCAGTCGGCGGGCCAGACGTCGCCGCGGTCGCCGGCGGCGAACGACTCCACCAGCTCCTGGGCCACGTCGTCGTGGTACTGCACCGGGGGCGACTTCATGAAGTACGCCGAAGGGCCGAGGAGCGGTCCGCCGATGCCGCGGTCGAGGGCCAGCTTGGCGCAGCGGACGGCATCGATGATGACGCCGGCCGAGTTCGGGGAGTCCCACACTTCGAGCTTGAGCTCGAGGTTCAGCGGCACGTCGCCGAAGTTGCGGCCTTCCATGCGGATGTAGGCCCACTTGCGGTCCTTCAACCACGGCACGTGGTCCGAAGGCCCGATGTGGACGTCGTCGGCGCCGAGCAGGCTGTCCTCTATCTGGCTGGTGACGGCCTGGGTCTTGGAGATCTTCTTGGACTCGAGGCGCTCGCGCTCGAGCATGTTCTTGAAGTCCATGTTGCCGCCGACGTTGAGCTGATAGGTGTGGTCGAGGGCCAGGCCGCGGTCTTCGAAGAGGCGGGTGAGGATGCGGTGCACGATGGTGGAGCCGACCTGGCTCTTGATGTCGTCACCCACGATCGGCACGCCGGCGTCGCGGAACTTGCGGGCCCATTCGGGGTCGGAGGCGATGAAGACGGGGATGGCGTTGACGAAGGCCACGCCGGCGTCGAGGCAGGCCTGGGCGTAGTGGCGCTGCGCCTGCTCGGACCCGACGGGGAGGTAGGAGACGAGGACGTCGGCCTTGGCGTCGCGCAGGGCCTGGGCCACGTCGACCGGCGCGGCCGGTGACTCCTCGACGACCTCGCGGTAGTACTTGCCCAACCCGTCGAACGTCGGCCCCCGCTGGACGGTGACGCCGACCTCGCCGACGTCGGCGAAGCGGATGGTGTTGTTCAGCCCGGCGTGGATGGCCTTGCCGAGGTCGGTGCCGACCTTGGTCTGATCGACGTCGAATGCCGCCACGGGGACGATGTCACGCACGTGATAGCCGCCGAGCTCGACGTGCATCAGGCCGGGCACGGTGTCCTCGGGCTGCGCGTCGCGGTAGTAGGTGATCCCCTGGATCAGCGAACTGGCGCAGTTGCCGACGCCGGCGATAGCGAGGCGGATAGGGGTGCTCATCGGATGTCTCCTTCATAGGTGAGCTCGGTGGGAACCGAGTGTTCATACGTGCGTTCGGTGGGAAGCGAAATAGGCAGCGCAGAGGGAATCGGCTGGGTCATGGCGCGTTCGCTGGCGATCAGCCGGTCGAGCCAACTGATGTCCTGGGCCACGCTGTCCGCGGTGTGCTGCACGACCGAGCGGGCGTAGACGTCGAGTTCGACGTTGGTCCCCTGGGCCTCGGCCAGGCGCTGGACCAGTTGGGCCCGGCGGCGCTCGAGGAGCGAGAGCCGGGCCTGGGGGGCGAGATGCCGGGCGAAGGCCAGACGGAGCCCGAAGCTCCGTGCGTCGTCGAGGGAGCTGCCATCGGCCAGGAGCTGGACGAAGAGTTGCCGGCCCTTCTCGGTGATCCGGTAGACCTTCTTGCCCCGCCGGGAATGGGCGGGCGAGTGGCGGCGGGCCCGCAGCACGGCCAACTCCCCGCTCAGCGAGCCTGTGGGCGGAGCCTTGGGGGCCGTCCCCGGCGTGTGGCGTCGCGGGCGGCCGACCCCTCGGTCGCCACCACGGCGCCGCTCTTCTCCAACCGGGTCAGGGCCGGGTAGATGGATCCGAAGGACACGTTGGCGAGAATGCCCAGGTTGTCGCGCAATTGACGCCTGATCTCGTAGCCGTGCAGGTCCCGTTCTTCCAGGAGCCCCAGGATCGCCATGTCCAACATTGCGGTTCAGTATATCGAATCGATATAGCGAAGTACACCACCCTGTCACCTTCTGCTCACGGAAGGCCCCCGCGAGTTCGGGATGAAGAGTTGCGAACGGGGAGCGGAAGACGTTGCAGCGGGGAGATGTGGTGTGATCGCGGTGCGTGGGGGGTAGCCTTGCCGCCGTGTCCGTGACCTCGGAACCGGGGGCGTCTGGGAGAGCAGTCAGCGCCGATATCTCGGCGGGGGTGGAGTACCGCCTCGTACGCAACCGGGTCATCAACGACGTCGAGCGGGGCCGCACCCTGAAGGTCGACGTCTGCGACGCCCACCCCGAGTTGCTCCGGGCCGCCCGCAACGTGGGGCGCCCGACCAAGGAGCCCTGCCCCATCTGCGACGAGAGCCGCCTGGTGAAGGTGACCTTCGTCTTCGGGGCGAAGCTGCCGGCGGGCGGCCGCTGCCCGGGGACGGCGGCGGAGCTCACCGCACTGTGCCGCCGGCCCGAGCCCGTGCTCTGTTACGAGGTGGAAGTGTGCCCGGAGTGTGCCTGGCACCATCTGATGAGGAAGTATCCAGCCGGCGGGCCCAAGGCGCGCGGCCGGCGCAAGGTGGCCCAATGAGCGAGCCGCCGCAAGGTGGCCCAATGAGCCGAGCCAGGCCGCTGACGACCGAGAAGGCGCCGGGGCCGGTGACCGTGCCCTCGCTGCGCAGTCGCAAGCGGCGGACCGGGGCGGTCCCGATCGTCATGGTGACCGCCTACGACGAGCCGGGAGCGCGGATCGTGTCCAACGCCGGCGTCGACATCGTGTTGGTGGGCGATTCGGTCTCCAACAACGTGCTCGGGCACAAGGACGCCCTGCACATCGACACCGACGTGATGGTGCATCACGTCGCCGCGGTGGCCCAGGCCCACCCGCGCTGCCTGATCGTCGGCGACATGCCGTGGATGAGCTACCACCTCTCGACGGACGAGGCCGTCCGCAATGCGGCGAAGTTGATCCGGGCCGGCGCCCAGGCGGTGAAGCTCGAAGGTGGACGGGCCCGGCTCCCCGTGATCGAGGCCATCATCCGGGCCGAGATCCCGGTCATGGGCCATCTGGGCCTCACCCCGCAGTCGGTCCTGGCCATGGGCGGCTTCAAGGTCCAGGCCCGCAACATCGCCGCCGCCGACGCGCTGCTCGACGCGGCCAAGTCCCTCGAGGCCGCGGGCTGCTTCGCCTTCGTGATCGAAGGGGTGCCCGACGTGGTGGGTGCCGCGGTGACCGACGCCATCGGCGTCCCGACGATCGGTATCGGGGCCGGTCCGGCCTGCGACGGCCAGGTCATGGTCTTCCACGACCTGCTCGGCCTGGGCGCGCACACCCCGCCCAAGTTCGTGCGCCAGTACGCCGAGCTCGGGCGGATCGCCACCGAGGCCATCGCCGCCTTTGCCGACGACGTGCGCGGCGGGAGCTTCCCCAGCGACGCCGAGAGCTACCACGGCTCGGCTGAGCTCGGTGAGGCGCTGAGCTGACCCGCAGCGTCTGAACGGGCCGCAGGGTTCGAAGATCGGGCGGGGAAAGGAAGAGCCCCGGGCTCGACTAGTATGAATGCCCGCAACAGACCCTGCCCCTGACCGTCAGGGGCCCGGAGCGTTTCGCCCGGTCCAGAGGGAGGTATCGACCGCATATGCGGCCTTACGAAGTCATGGCCATCTTTGAGGCCACCACCGACCCCACCGTCATTCAGGGGGTCCTCGACCGCGTGCTCGAGCTCATCCGCAGCACCGGGGGCAACCCCGGCGCCATTGACCGCTGGGGCAAGCGGACATTCGCCTACGAGGTGAACCACAAGCGCGAGGGCTACTACGTCGTGGTCGAGTTCACCTCGGGCGTCCAGACCGTGGCCGACCTCGACCGCATGCTCGGCCTGGCCGACGAGGTCGTCCGGCACAAGATCGTCCGGCTGCCCGAGTCCGTCGGCGGTCGCAAAGTGGCGGCCCAGCCGGCCGCCGGCTGATCCCGGTGCGGGTCGGGACGAGAGGAGTACACAATGGCGACAGATAACAGCGTGGTCCTGGTGGGCAACATCACCCGGGACCCAGAACTGCGCTTCACCAACACGGGCCAGCCGACGGCTTCCTTCGGCTTGGCCGTCAACCGGCGTTGGCAGAACCGTCAGACCCAGGAATGGGAGGAAGCGACGTCCTTCTTCGACGTGGTGTGCTGGCGCGAGATGGCCGAGAACGTCAGCGAGACGCTGACCAGGGGGGCCAGGGTCATGGTGGCCGGCCGTCTGGAGCAGCGCAGCTGGGAGACCCAGGAGGGCGACAAGCGCTCGAAGGTCGAAGTGGTGGCCGACGAGATCGGTCCCTCCCTGCGCTGGGCCACCGCACAGATAACCAAGAACGAGCGACGGGGCCCGAGCGACGGACCGCCGCGTGGCGGGAATCGCCCCCCGCAATCGTCACCCCCACCAGCAGCCCCCAACAATGGCGGCGGCTACGGATTCGATGAGGAGCCCTTCTGATGGCACGGAACAATCAACGTGGAGGCACGACGACGCGTCGGGCGCCCAAGGACCTGGGACGCCGGGTCAAGAAGAAGCCATGCGCGCTGTGCCGCGACCAGACGGCATGGGTCGACTACAAGGACGTTCCCATGCTGCGCAAGTACATGAGCGACCGGGGCAAGATCCGGTCGCGCCGGGTCACCGGGAACTGCGCCCAGCACCAGCGGGCGCTGGCCCAGGCGATTAAGACCGCCCGTGAGCTGATCCTCTTGCCGTACACCCAACGGACCGTGACCGAGCGTCCCGGTGGGCGTGGTGGTGGACGCGACCGGGGCGAGCGCGGAGAGCGCGGCGAACGGGCGGAGCGGACGTTGAGCGACACCATCGGTGCCGACGCGCCGCGCGACCGTGACGCCAGCGTCGAGATCCTCAGCGATGTCGAGGACTTCGACCGCCAGAACGCCGAGGGCGCGGAGGCGACCCGGTGCCGACGCCGCGGCGGACGATGCGGTCGTCGGCTCCACGCCGGACGAGGAGGACGACCGATGAAGGTGCTCCTGCGGGACGATGTCGACGGGGTCGGCCGCCGAGGGGACATCGTCAAGGTGGCCGGCGGCTTCGCCCGGAACTTCCTGCTGCCCGAAGGCCGGGCCATCCTGGCCAGTCCCGGCGTCGAGGGCCAAGCGGCCCAGATGCGCAAGGGCCGCGACCTGCGCGAGGCCAAGGACCGGGGCGCCGCCGAGGGCCAGGCGACGATCCTGGCCGGGGCGGTCATTCCGCTCTCCGCCCGGGCCGGCGGCGGCGGACGGCTCTTCGGCTCCATCGGTCCGGCCGACGTGGTCAAGGCGATCCGCGCCACCAAGGGTGTGGAAATCGACAGCAAGCACATTCTGCTGGCCGAGCACATCAAGGAAGTGGGCTCCTACGACATCACGGTGGAGCTCTTCCCGGGCGTGGCGACAGTGGTGACAGTCGAGGTCACAGCCGCTTCCTGAGGTTTTCGGGGGGTCGGCGGAGGGTAGGGCGACGCGGGGATCCGCGCTGTCACACCCCGCGAGGAGCATTGTGGGATGCAGATGGAATCCCATGGTCCTCCACAGGTCCCGGGCGGTTGTCCACAGCCGCACCCTCTATTTGGGGGATCCAATCCCCAGCTTGTTGCTCTCGTTACCCACAGCTCATTGCGTGCAGAGTTGGGGGACCGTGGTCCAAGCCTTTGATGACACCCGCCCCCGCCAGCTTCGGGCGGCCCCCGCCCCTCCGAGTACGAGCCGGGTCCCACCCCACAACCTCGAAGCGGAGGAGTCGCTCCTCGGGGCGATGCTGCTCTCCAACGATGCGGCGTCGGTAGCGATCGAGAAGTGTTCCGCCGGCGACTTCTACAAGCCGGCGCACGGGCACATCTTCGGCGCCATCCGAGCGCTGATCGAGCGGGGCGAGCCGATCGACGCGGTGACCGTCACCGACGAGCTCCAGCGCTCCGGGCTTCTGGAGGCTGTGGGTGACCCGTCGGTCTTCATTTCGCTGCAGGCCAATACCCCTTCGATCGCCAACGCCCGGCACTACGCCGCCATCGTCGAGGAGCATTCGCTGCTGCGCCGGCTCATCGGCGTGGCCGGCGAGATCGCCGACCTCGCGTACTCGGTGCCCGAAGACGTCGAAGCCGCCGTCGACGAAGCCGAGCAGATGATGTTCAACGTGGCCGAGCGCCGGACGGCCGACACCATGTCACCGCTGCACGAACTGCTCCTCAAGGGCCTGGACCGCATCGAGGAGCTCGGCAAGCGCGGTTCGGCCATCACCGGGGTGGCCACGGGCTATCACGAGCTCGACAAGATCCTGCTCGGTCTGCAGCCCTCGACGTTGACGATCGTCGGGGCCCGTCCCGGCATGGGGAAGACCAGCTTCGCCCTGGGCATCCTGGCCCACGTCGGCGTGGTGGTGCAGCGGCCGGCCCTTCTCTTCTCGCTCGAGATGGGACACCTCGAGCTCACGCAGCGCATGTTGGCGTCCGAGGCGGAGGTGAACGGGCAGAACCTCCAGACCGGTCAGATCCGCACCCAGGACTGGCCCAAGCTCGGCACCGCGGTCACGCGGTTGAGCAACGCCCCCATCTTCATCGACGACAATCCCAACGTCACGGTGATGGACATCCGGGCCCGGGCCCGCCGGCTGAAGAAGTCCGAGGGCGATCTCGGACTCGTCGTCATCGACTACCTGCAGCTGATGACCGGACGGGGCCGGGCCGAGAACCGCCAGACCGAAGTGGCCGAGATCAGCCGGGGCTTGAAGATCCTGGCCCGCGAGCTCGAGGTGCCGGTGGTCGCACTGTCGCAGTTGAGCCGAAATCTCGAGTCACGCCAGGACAAGACCCCGATGCTGTCCGACCTCCGTGAGTCCGGCTCGCTGGAGCAGGACGCCGACGTGGTGCTGTTCTTGTACCGCGAGTCCGAGTACAACGACGAGGTGGCGATCGACCGGGCCGACGATGCGTTGGTGGACGTGGCCAAGCACCGTAACGGTCCGACCGGTAAAGCCAACCTGCTTGTTCTTGAAGCAGTACGCCCGCTTCGAGAACGGGCGGAGCATGTAGCACTGCCGGCGTCAGGCGCCGGCTGGCCTCGGTGTCTGACCGGTCGGACACCTCGTGAGACTCAGGTGTCGGCCAGGCGGACGCCTTGTACAGCCGACATGCTAGACCTCTAGCATCCGTACTTTCATCAGGTGCCCGTGCCCGTTGGTGTCGGTCTCGGGCCAGACGCGGCAACCCCGGTCCGGGTCATCAGGCGGAACGACTGATCCTCCAGCAGGAGATCCTCGTAGAACGCCCCGAAAGTGCCGTCCGGATGCATGATGACGATCTCGAGCACCCACAGATTCGGGTTGGGGCGGAACTCGACCTCGGCCAGTGTGCCGTCGTAGTGGGCCGAGTGCGGGAAGTCGGAGAGTCGATGACCCGTCAGGTCGAGATTCAACGTCCACCCGAGGCTTGCCGCGGCAGCGATGGCGTAGGCGTAGAGATCCTTGCCGGTCGTGCCGTCGTGGAACCACTTGTCGCGCACCTGATCCCAGATGATCCGCACCTCGCGCTTGGCCCGATGGTGCTCGACGTTCGTACCCACGACGAACGTGTCGCCGGCGTCGCCCTCGGTCCCGTCGTAAATCGGTCCGATGTCGATGAAGAAAATGTCGTCGGCGCCGAGGATGGTCCCCTCGGCTGATTTCTCCGAGAAGTTCTTCGTCGTGTTGGGGCCGAAGCGCACGAGCGTCTTGTGCCACCCCCGTCGCATGCCGAGTCCGGCGAGGGTCTCACGCGCCATGGCGGTCGCATCCTCCTCGCGCATGCCGACATGCACCTGCTGCCGCGATGAGGTGCACTGCCTTGCGGGTGCGGGCCCGGACTCCATCAGTTGCTCGATCGAGAACGTCTCCCCGGTGCCCTCGAGCTCCTCCAACGTGGTCATCTGGTCGCCTCCTTTCTGCTGATTCTGGAGGCGGCGCCGCTTGTTGGCAAGCCCCGCCGACGCAGTTCTTCCGCCCGAAATCGTGGGAAACGCGGCCCACACGTCGGCGGCGCTGCTGCGGTCAGCGGAGATTCGGCGAGGCCTTCCCAGCCTTCGGGCGGCGGGGCCAGCTGCCAGAACTGCTCGGGCACATGGCCCTCGAGCCGGGCCGTGAGGGCATGCTCGTTCTCCAGCGGCGGGATCTGGCTGGTGTAGCAGAAGATGGCCCGGCGTTTGCGTTCCTCGTCGGGGACGTGGGGGACGATGGCCGGCGTCGGCCACGGTTGTGCGCGCAGCAGCTTGGCGACCCGCCACGCCAACAGACCGGGGATGTGCTTGTAGCCGTGGTCCTCGTAGCAGAACCAGGCCCGCTCCAATCTGCTCGGACGCGCACCAGCAGTGACGCTTCGTGGACCATCACGTGATCCGGGTTGCCCAGGCCCATGGGCACGAAGACCGCGGTGGGGTCGATCTCGGCGATGGCGTCGGCCAGGACGGGCGCCACCTCCTCGGGGGTCGGTCGATCGGCCGGGGCCAGGTACTGGTGGTCGGGGAACTCCAGCCAACGATGGTCCGACTCGAGCACCTCGAGTGCGGCCAGGTCCTCGAGCCGGCGGGCCGCCACCACGTCGTCGCCCGCTTTGAACCCTCCCAGGGCATCCCACTCCGAGGGCACCTCGGGGTAGGCCGGAGGTTCGCCGGCGAGGACGGTGATCACCGTCGTGTCGGGGTAGCTCGGCCAGCAGGTGACCGGCTCCCATGGCGGCGTCGTCGAAATGCGGTGACACCACGACGATGCGACGGAACACCGCGGGGTCGACCACGCCCCATGTCGGTTCTGCGAATGCCATGCAGCGGACTATACGGCGACGTCGCTCGCACTCTCATCGGGGACAGCGAGATGGTTGCGGAACCGCGGCATGAGCAGCCCGATGATGACCGCCCCCGCGATGCAGGCCAGCCCACCGGACACGACCGAGAACTCGATGCTGGTGGCGGTGGCCACGGCTCCCGACTCCATGTCGCCCAGACGCGGGCCACCCTGGACGACCGCCATCTGTATGGACGACATCCGGCTGCGGAAGCGGACGGGGATGCTCGTCTGGAGGATCGTGTTGCGGAGCACGGCCGAGATCACGTCCGCCCAGCCGGCGATGGCGAGCATGAGCAATCGCGACCCACAAGGTGTCGACCAGGCCGAACACGGCGATGGCCGCGCCCCAGGCGACGACGGCGAAGATCACGCCCCAGCCCTGGCGCTTGAGGTTGGCCACCCACCCGGTGGTCAACGCCCCGATGAGGGCACCCACGCCGGGTGCGGCATAGAGGAAGCCCAGCGTGATGGTGCCGCCGCCGAACACCGCGCCGGCCATGGCGGGGAACAGGGCGCGTGGCATGCCGAAGACCATGGCGTTGATGTCGATGATGTAGACGCCCTGCAGGGCCTGATGGCCTGCGCAGGAACCGCATCCCCTCCTTGATCGACTCCCAGGGGCCGATACCGGGACCCTCGACGCCGGGGATAGGAGCCATCATCGCCGTGGCGATGAACGCGACCACGTAGGTGCCGGCGTCGATCCCGTAGACGAGCGGGAGGCCTATGCCGAGGAGAATTCCCGAGAGCGCCGGGCCGACGACGCTCCCCACCTGGAAGGTGATCTGCATCATGGCGGCGGCCGCCGGAATGTGGCGACGTTCCACCAGGCCGGGCACCGAGGCCATCCGGGCCGTGTTGGAGAAGCCGTTCACGGCGGCGGCGACCGAACTCACCAGGTAGATCGCCAGCAGGGAAGGGTGGCTGACCGAGGCGTTGACGGCCAGCGCGGCGCTGGTCAGCGAGAGTGCGATCGCCGACCAGAGCATGATGCGCCGGCGGTCGAGGGAGTCGCCCAGCGGTCCGGCCACCAGCGCGCCGGCGATGAACGGGAAGAGCTGGGCCAGGCTGATGGCGCCCACCTGGAGCGACGAATGCGTCATCGGTGAAGACCTGATAGGGGATGGCCACCACGGTCAGCTGCGAGCCCAGCATGGAGATCAGCTGGCCGATGAACAGCAGCCTGAAGTCCCTGCTCTCGCGCAGCGGGGTGGTGTCCACCAGGATCTTTCCCGGCATGGGAGCAGCCTACGGGTTGCCGTGGCACGCGTCGGGATAGCGGCGTCACTGTGCGTTCACCTTCCCGTCACGCGAACGTGGCCTGCCTTTTTGCCGTCCCGGTGCGGCCCCTAGGATGGGTCCGCATGACGACCGCAGGGGAAGAGCGGACCCTCGATGCCGCAAGCCTCCTGTCCCGCCAACTCGGCGAGGTGGCCGCCAACGTCGGGTCGGTGCTCTTCGGCAAGCGTGAGGTGGTGCGCCTCACGCTCGCCTGCCTGGCCGCCGGCGGCCATCTCCTGATTGAGGATCTGCCCGGGGTCGGAAAGACCACGTTGGCCAAGGCGCTGGCGCAGACGCTCGGGCTGCACTGCCGCCGGGTCCAGTTCACGGCCGACCTGTTGCCCTCCGACCTCATCGGCGCCATGGTCCTCGACCGTGAACGGATGACCCCGGTCTTCCATCCCGGGCCGGTCTTCACCAACATCCTGCTGGCGGACGAGCTGAACCGGGCCTCGCCCAAGGCGCAGTCGGCCCTGCTCGAAGCCATGGAGGAGGGGCAGGTGAGCGTGGACGGGGTCACCCATCCGCTGCCCAAGCCGTTCATGGTGATCGCCACCCAGAATCCCTACGACGCGTCGGGCACCTACCCGTTGCCCTTCAGCCAGCGCGACCGGTTCCTGTTGCGCACCAGCATCGGCTATCCGGGGCGAAAGGCCGAGGATCACCTGCTGGCCACCAGCGGCGCCCGGCCACGGCCCGAGGACCTCGCCGTGATCGGGGGGCTCCCCATGCTGGCCGACCTGGCCCGGGCGGTGGACAACGTCTTCGTCGCCCCCGAGGTGCGGGCCTACGTCCTCGATCTGGTGGAAGCGACGCGCACGCATCCGAGCCTTCTCTTCGGTGCGTCGCCGCGGGCGGGGCTGGCCCTGCTGCGCACGGCGGCCGGTTTCGCCGTGACCGCGGGGCGCGACTACGTCACGCCGGACGACGTCAAGGCGGTCGCCGGCGTGGTGCTCGGTCATCGCCTCGCCATCACCTCGGCCGCGGAGCTCGGGGGCTCGTCATCCGCCTTCGTCATCGCCGAGCTCCTGGCGAGCATCCCGGTGCCGGTGCGCGCGCCAGTTGCCGCTGGATAGACGTCGCCCCGCATGGTGCAGCGTCGACGACACCGGAGCACCGAGCGACACCGAGTACCGGTGACACCGGACGTATCGACGCGCGCTGACGACGCGCGGCTCATCGCGCTGGGAGCGGTACCCGTCAGCGCGGTGGCCGGCGTCCTCCTCGGGCGCGGAGGAGTTGGTCCTCGTCGCGCTCGCGCTCGTCACGGTCCTGGTCACCGGGATCGTGCAGAGCGCGTCCCGGGCCCGGCGGGCCCGGGGGAACTGGCGCATGGGGGTGGTCCTCGCCACCAGCGACGCGGAGTGGGGAGCGAGCTCGATATGACCGTCACCCTGGCGGCCGCCGGTCGTGGTGGGGCGACGCCGGTCTGGCTGGAGGATCCGCAGGAATGCTGGGACCGGGTCCATCGCGGTGCCCACCGCCGGACGCGACGGCGGCGGCTGCCGAATCCGTCCCTGGTGTTGCGGATCGGCGCATCTCGACAGCGGGGCGGCGATGGATCTCCGCTTCCCCGCGCCCACCGACACGCGGGGCGTGTTCACGCTGCGCGGGATGCGGCTGTGGTGTTTCGACACTTTCGGCCTGGTGGCCCGACCGGTCGCCGTCGGCCCGAGCGCCACCATCACCGTGCATCCCGTGCCGCTGCTGCGTCGAGGTGGACGACGAGATTGCTCCGCGGCCAGCGCGAGACGGACGAGAGCCATGCCGTGCCGCGCCCGGCCCAGCCGAGACGGGACAGCTTCGGTGATTTCTCCGGGCTCCGTCCCTACGTCCCCGGGGACCGGTTGCGGCTGCTCTACTGGCCCGCCCTGGCCCGCAGCGGCGAGTTGATGGTGCGCGACTTCGAGGACTCGGGCCCGCCCCGGGTGCACATCGTGGCCGACGTCCGTCCGCTCGTCGGGGAGCCCGGATCCGAACGCGTGCTGGCCACCGTGGCCGGCATCGGCTTGCAGGTCCTGGCGCAGGGCTCGGTGGTCGAGCTCTCCACGACCGCGGGAGAACGCGATGGCCATCGGGCCCGGGCCTCTCGGGGCCGTGTCGTTGCTGCGCGCCATCGCCTCGCTCGAGACCCCAGCGCCCACCCCCGGCTCGGCGCTGGCGGCTGCGCAAGGTCGGCGGCGCCCGATCGCCGCGCCGACCGGCGACGCCAGTCAGACGCGCAAGGCCGACGGCGGGGACGGCGTTGGTCGTGACCACGGCGGACGGCGTGCGCACCCTGCCGCGGCACCCTCGGCTTCGCGCACGTGCTGATCGCGCCGTGACGACCACCGTGCGCACGCCGCCTGCCCCGGCCTGCCGGACGAACCGCCGACGCGGCGGCGCCAGCGCACGTCGCGCCGGGTCGACGTGAGCAGCGTGGCTCCGTTGATCCTGTCGGTGTCGGTGGCCATCGCCCTGGGCCGGTTGACGGCCCACGGCATGAGCGCCCGCGTCCTGGTCGCCCCTGGTGGTGGCGATCGTCATCGCCGACGTCGTGACGGCCGCTGGCCCTGCGCCTGCACATCAACGTGGTGCTGGCCGTCGGCCTTGGGCTGGGCGATCTCGTTCTGCAGCCTCCTCGTCATCGTCGACCCGTCCGTCTTCGATCCGGGTTCGCCCGCACTTCCTCCACGTCTCGATCATCTCGGGGCAATTGCATGCGGGGCACGCCGCGCTGGCCAATGACGGAACCCCCTTGCCGAGCCTGAGTGGCGTCATCATCATTCTGGGCGCCATCGGAGCCGGCGCGGCGGCACTGACGAGAGGCATCTGGGCCCGCCAGCGGCGGCGGCCGTTCGTCGACCAGGGCCGTGGCCCGCTGTCTCCGTGCCTGGCCCCCTCTGTCGCCATCTTCTTGTACTCGACGCTCGTCAGCGCGGAGCAGAGCCGGGTTGCCGCGTTTGTCTCCTATTTCCTCGGCGTCCTGATCTTCGTCGTCCTGGCCGATCGCACGGCGTCCGCCGCGTCGCTGCGCCGGCCGACGGTCCGGCATCGCGGCAGCGAGGGCACCGGGCGTGGGGGACGGGCGCGGTGGCGGCGTGCATCGCTGGTGGTGCTCGTCGCCGTCGCGGCGGGTGCCGGGCTCTCGGGCATGCGGCTCACGGTGTTCCATGTGACCCCGCCGCCGCCGGCGCCCCGGCGACCGCCGCCGGCCATGCGGCGCCGCAGAACCTGATCACGGGCATCTCCCTGGTCGACAATCTTCTCGACACCGAAATCACCGAATCGCACACGGTGATCTTCCACGCCTCCTCGCCGGTGACGCACCTACTGGCAGGTCGGCACCCTCTCGTCGTTCAACGGCACGCAATGGCTCCCCAGCACGGAGGTGAGCGATGCCCTCACCGGCTCGACCGGCGAACTGAAGGCCGCGCTGGCCTCCACCGCGCTCCCTTCGCCCGCCCCGGCGCAGACCTTCACGGCGCAGGTGACGATCACCGACTTCGCCAGCCGGCTCCTGCCCGCCCCGCCGGGCACGTCTCGCCGTGCGCGGCCTCAGCCGGGGCGACGGCCATCCGACCAAGAGGGTGTCCTCGCATCTTCCGCCGACGCTGACGGGCGGCAGCTACGTCGTGACGGCCCCGCTCCAGTCGCGACCCTCCCGACGGGCGGAAGCCAGTTGCGCTCCTCGGATCCGCGCCTCGCCCCCTACCTCGCCCTGCCGGCCGCAGCCGGCCGTGGTGGACCAGTTGGCCCACCAGGCGGTCGGGGATGCGGCCTCGCCCGCGGCCAAGGCGCAAGCCCTCGTCAACTGGTTCCGCTCCGGAAGGTTCCGCTACACCCTGTCGCCCCCACCGACGGGCGGCTCGAACCCCTTGGTGCAGTTCCTGACCGTGACCAAAGCCGGTTTCTGCGAGCAATTCGCCGGCGCCTACGGGGTCCTGGCCCGTTCCCTCGGGATCCCGACCCGCCTGGTCGTCGGCTTCACGGCCGGCCAGGCTCGGTCCCGACGGGACCACGACCGTGACCGGTGCCGATGCCCACGTGTGGCCGCAGGTCTATCTCGGGCCCGATGCCGGGCTGGGTTTCGGTCGAGCCCACGCCTCCCGTCGGCCACCGGCGCGCCGGGCGCCGAAGGTGTGATGGGGCCCTCGGGGGCAACCGGGTCCCACGGCGACGACGGCGACCACTGAGGCGGCGGCGCCCACGGCCACCGCCGCGAGTGCCCGAGTGCCAGGCGCCGCGCCGGATCGCAGGGCGCCAGCGTCCGCCGCCGAGAGCGTGCAGCCGCGCTCCCGCTCAGGCGCCGGGCCACGGCTCCGCGTGGTGGGCGGTCCTGGTCGTGCTGCCGTGCCGCCCTCGCTGCTCGCCGGCGCTGGCCGTCTGGGCGCGGCGCCGCCGGCGCGCCGTTCACGAGGCCGCCCTCGGAGCCGACGAGCGGGTGGTGCGGGCGTGGGAACGGGCGGTGGTGGCGCTGCGGCGCCAGGGCCTGGCGCGCCGTCCCGACGAGACACCGGCCGAGTTCGCCGTCCGGGTGCGCCGACGGCCGGGGGAGCGAGCCCACAGACGGTCGAGGCAGATGCGGTGGCCGACCTCGCCGGACTGGTCGAGCTGGCGTGTTACACGCCCCGGCCGTGCACGCCGACCCAGGCCGCCCGCGCCCACGCGTTGGCCTCGACGATCGTGGCGGCGAACCGATCGCACCGGCGCCGGCGACCGTGCGGCTAGACGCGAGAAGGCCTGACGAACAGGGGCCCCTCCAGCGAGAGGGGCCGTTTTCCCGTTTGGTAGTCCTGCGTGCGTCTGCGGTGCTACAGGGTCGGCGCGAACCCGACGACCGTTCGTCGGGAGCGGGAGCCCGGACGTCCCGATCACTGCCGGGCACCGAACCGAAGAAGCGGGCGTTTCCGGTCGGCACCAGCGAGGTGGACGAGCCCGTCCCGACGGTCTTCGTCGCGTTGAAGGCGAAGATCCCACCGTCGGCCCCGGTGGCCCAGTAGCCGGTGCCGTCAGGCGCGTACGTGATGTTGACCACCGGGGCGCGCCGGCGTGACGCCGCTGAGGGCCGGCGAACCGAAGAACGGCGCGTTGCCGAAGGCCACGATCGCGCCCTGCGCGGTGGCGATCAGGTAGCCCGGACCGACCGGGTTGGCCGCAATGCCGACTGCGGGCCCGTCCGGCTCGATGTGCCGAGCGTGCCGGAGAGCGCGCCGGCAAAGACCGCGTCACCGAAGGTGAACACGCCACCGTCCGCACCCACCAGGTAATAGCCCGTTGCCAGTCGACGTCACGGAGATCCCGACGATCGGGGAGGCGAGCACCAGGTTGCCGGCTGAGCCGAAGAACTTGGCGTCACCGAAGGTGAACACGCCACCGTCGCCGGCCACGAGGTAGTAGCCCTTGCCGTCCGGCGTCGGGACGATGCCGACGATGGGCGAGTTGAGCTTGAGGGCACCGAGCGAGCCGTAGAACGTGGCGTCACCGAAGGAGAACACGCCGCCGGTGGCGGTCGCCACCCAGTAGCCCTTCCCGGTCGAGGTCGGGGCGACGCCGACCACGGGCGCGTTCGACCAGGCCGATGGCGCCGCCGGCGGCGGGGGCGGCGCCGAAGTTGAACGTGCCGCCCTGGGAGGTGACCAGCGTGTAGCCGACGCGACCGGGGCGGCCGCGCCGGCGGGAGCGGTGGCGAAGGTCAGGGGGACCACCGCGCCGAGGGCGCCGACCACCAGCGCCGAGGGCACCAAGCGACGCGCCCGACGGGCCCTCCGGTTTGCTCGAACTGGGGATGCAGCCACCTTGCCAGTGACGTCGTGGGACACGAACCGCTCCTCTCGTGGGAGCCTGACCGCAGCCAGGCCGCCTTCTTTTTCTCGGGGTATTCCTATCTGGTGAAGCTGAACTCTGTTTGATCAAAAGGCAAACGGGAGGTGTCGCAGCATGAACGTTCCACCCCTCGTTGGTCCGTTTCTGGGCGCCCTCCAGCAGGTACGTCGGAACCGGGGGGCAACCTAGTCCAAACTAAACCTCGTTGCACACTTGGAATTATACGGAATGAGGTTGCTGCGCCTCCGGAGAGCGGAGGCTGCTCTCGGGGAGGGGTGCTCAGCTGACCTGGCCGGTGACGTACTGCTCGGTGCGGGGATCCGACGGCGCGGAGAAGATCTGCTGGGTGGCCCCGTACTCGACGAGCTCGCCGATGTGGTCGGCGTCGTCGAGGAGGAAGACGGCGGTGAGGTCGGCGCAGCGGGTGGCCTGGAACATGTTGTGGGTGACGAGGGCGATAGTGACCTCGGAAGCCAGGTCGACGATGGTCTCCTCGATGGCCGAGGTCGAGATGGGGTCGAGGGCCGAGCAGGGCTCGTCCATCAGCAGCACCTCGGGCTCGACGGCCAGGGCCCGGGCGATGCAGAGGCGCTGCTGCTGGCCACCCGAGAGCCGGACCGCCGGCTGGTCCAGGCGGTCTTTGACCGTGTCCCACAGGGCGGCCGACTGCAGGGCCGATTCCGCTGCGTCCTTGAGGACCTGCTTGTTGCGGATGCCGTTGAAGCGCAGGCCGGATGTCACATTGTCGATGATGCTCATGGTGGGGAAGGGGTTGGGGCGCTGGAAGACCATGCCGATGCGGCTGCGGATGAGCTCGGGCTGGGCGTCGCGGCCGTAGATCTCCATGTCCCCCAGGCGGATGGAGCCACCGACCTTGCCCCCGGAGCGGTCGTGCATCCGGTTGATGGCCCGCAACACCGTGGTCTTGCCACATCCCGACGGTCCCACGAGCGCGGTGACCCGGTTCGCGACCAACGGGAAGCTGACCCGGCGCACGGCGTGGACACTGCCGAAATCGACCGAGACGTCCGTCAGGGTGACGGCGGCGGGCGCATCGTCGAGCAACCCCACCTGTCCCGGACCCTGGGCGAGAACCTCCTGCTGGATGCGGGCTGCGACCGCCGACGTCGTATCAGACATTTCCCTCTCCCCTGCGCTGGATGAACACTATCGAGATTTCCTGGTCAAGCGGGCGGCGAACATCCGACCGATGATGCTGAGGATGAGCACGCCGACCATGAGAATGAAAGCGGCCCCCCAGGCGTCCTGGATGAGGTCCTTGTCAGGCAGTGTTGGCGTTCTGGTAGATCACGATCGGGATGGCGTTCATGGGTTGGTTCATCGAGAGGCTGAAGATCTGGCTCCCGATCGCGGTGAAGAGGAGGGGGGCGGTCTCGCCGACGGCCCGGGCCAGCGCCAACAGATTGGCCGTCACCAGGCCGGGTATCGCGCCCCGCACGATCACCGAACGCACCACCCGCGACTGGCGGGCGCCCAGGGCCAGGCCGGCCTCCCATAGCTCGTTGGGAATCGTGCGCATCGCTTCCTCATCGCCGCGGATCATGATCGGCAGCATCAGCACGGCGAGGGCCGCAGCTGGCCGAATAGGCGGAGAAGTGACCCGTGTGGACCACGATCACGGCGTAGGCGAAGAGCCCGATGAGGATGGAGGGCAGCCCGGAGAGCACGTCGGCCCCGAAGCGGATGGCGTTGGGGATCGGACCGCGCTTCTCCACCAGGAAGAGGGAGATCAGCAGGCCTATCGGCATGGCGACGACGAGGGCCAGGCCGTTGATGAGGAGGCTGCCGACAATGGCATTGGAGATACCGCCGCCGGGAACGCCTTCGGGCGTCGGCGTGTGGGTGAAGAACGCGACCGACATGGCCGGGATCCCCCGTTTGCACACGTACACGACGAGGAAGCCGAGCGGGATCAGCACAAGGACCGTGCAGAGCGCGAACAGGATCCGGATGGCCAGCGCGACGGCCCGGCGCCGTTTGATGGTGCGGCGAGCGCCGGCCTGAATGAGCGCGCGCCGCTCGTAGTAAGCCGGGTCCTTGCCCCCTGAAGGAGCTGGAGCTTCCATCACGTCGGTGCTCATGGCAGCCTGAACTGCGTGCTCTTGCGCACGATGAGGCGGCCGCCGATGTTGACGATGAGGGTCATGACGAGGAGGACGACGGCGAGGGCCAACAGAGTGCTGCGCAACAGCGTGCCGGACTGCGACTCGCCGAAGTTCAGGACGATGACCGAACCCAGCACGGAGCCGGGGTTGAGCAGCGAGAACGGATGCTGCAGGATGAGGCTGTTCCCGATGAGCAAGGTGATGGCGATTGTTTCGCCGACGGCCCGTCCCAGCGCGAGCGTGGTGGCAGCGAGAATGCCCGAGTTCGCTCCCGGTACCACGATCTTGCGGACGACCTGCCATGGCGTGGCCCCGAGGGCGAAGGCCGCCTCGCGGTCCAACGTTCCGACGCCGGCCAACGCGGTACGCGACAGGGCGACCATGGTGGGGACGATCATGATGGAGAGCACGAACCCGGCGAGGATGTAACTGGCCCCGTGGGGCTCCCCCTTGAAGAGCAACTCGACAACGGGGATCTTCTTGAGGAACGGCTGCACGTCGTTCAGAAAAAGCGGCTGCAGTACGTAGAGACCCCATAACCCGACCACGATGCTGGGCACGGCCGCGATCAGGTCGATGGCGACGCCGACCGGTGCAGCGATGCGCCGAGGGCACATTTCGGTGAGGAAGGCGGCTGCGGCGAGGCCGATCGGTATCGCGATGACCATGGCGATGGCCGTCACGATCAAGGTGCCGATGATGAACTGGCCCGCACCGTAGGTGTTGGTGGCTTCGTCCCAGGCCGTGGACCACAAGAACCCGATGCCGAAGTGGCTCCAGGCCATCGTCGACTGGCTGACGATGCCCTCGATGATCCCCACCAGGATCACGACGAAGAGCGTCGCCGAACCCCAGAGGAGGGCGGCGTAGCCCCTGCCCGAGGACAGGGAGCTACGCCGTTGTTCCAGTAGCTTTCGCGGGGAGTTCTCCTTGACCTCCACTTAGGAGAACAGCGGCTGCCCGGCCGAGTTTTCCATCTTCAGGATCGTGGCATTAGCCAGTGCCTGGATGTTCGCCGGCAGGGCCACGTAGCCGATGGCCGACGAGTCGGCCTGCCCGGTTGTGGACATCCAGTGCAGCAACTTGCCCAGTGCGATTCCGTTGTTCGTGTTGGACTGCTTCTGGTAGACGATCACCCAGCTGTAGGTCGAGATCGGGTAGGAGCCGGCACCGGATCCGTTCACGATCAGGTAGTTATCCGCCGTCACGTTGGGGAAGGCCGCCGCGTCGGCAGCCACCGATGTGCCGCTGGGGCTCACGTACGCCCCTGATGAGTTCTGGACCGCCGCATACGGCAGGCCGGCCTGCAGTGCATAGTCCAACTCGACATAGCCGACGGTCCCGCCGCCGCCCTGGACGTCACCGGCCACGCCGGCGTTCCCGTTCCCACCCTCGCCCTTGGGGAAGGTGGGCTGCTTGCCGACGAGGCCCGAGGGCCAGTCCGTCGGGTCGACCGAGTGGAGGTAGTTGGTGAAGGCGTTGGACGTGCCGCTCGAGTCGGCCCGGTAGACGGGCTCGATCGGCCCAGCGGTGCACCCCGCGATGGAACTCCAGTCGGTGATCTGGCCCGTATAGATCTGGGCGATCTGTGTCCCCGTGATGTGGAATCCGTTCGGGCAGCTCTTCGTCACGATGGCGATACCACCCAGGACGACGGGCACCTGCAGGATCGCACCGCCGCTGCCAGTGGTCGTCGACGGCTCGGGCACGTCAGAGGCGCCGAAGTTGACCGAACCGGCCAGAATCTGGGTCTCTCCGGCTCCCGAGCCGACAGAGGCGTAGTTCACGGTCACCTTGGAGTTCGACTTGTTGTAGTCGTAGAACTGCCGGGCGAAGAGTGGCTGGTCGAAGGTGGACCCGGCGCCGGTCAGCGCCGCTGCCGGTGTGTTGAAGTCGTTCGCCCCGCCCAGTGCGTTGCTCCCTGAGCCCGCCGTGGTGGTCGTGACGGGTGCTGCCGTTGTGGCCGTGGACGTCTTGGCGGTCGTCGGCGTCGTGGCGTTCGACTTGGCGGTCGTCGGCGTGCTCCCGGCGGCGGTCGTCGTCGTCGACGTTGGTGCGGTGGTCGTGGTCGAGCTGTTCTTGTGCTTTGTGGTTGTGGTGGTCGTCGTCTTCTTGCTGGCACTCGGCGTACTCGATCCGCAGGCCGCCGCAATCAGCCCTCCGGAAAGGATCAGGGTGCCGACGAGCCACCGCTTTCCGGTGCGCCGGGACACCGGGCCAGTTTCCTCTGGGGTGACTCGTTTCAACACGTACTGCTCCTCTCGTAGGTGCGGTGCCGACGCCTCCGCATCCGGGCGCGAACTCTCCGTCGGCGTATTCCTATCGAGCCAACCTGAACGGAACTCAACCGGTTGGCAAACTTCCGGTGTCCCGTGGATGAATCCTTGACGAACGTGGGTTCATCTGGCTGAAAGACGCCTCCCGGCGGAAGGATCCCAGCCAGCAGCAACGGTTCTGCCCGAAGCCGGTGTTGTGGAGGCCCCTCAGGCCCTCAGGCCACTCAGGCCGCTTGGCGCGCCTTGAGGATCTCGAGTGCTTTGTCGGCGTGGGCGCCCATGGAGATCTCGGTGTGGATGACACCGAGGAGCGTCCGGTCTGAATCGATGACGAACGTGATCCGCTTGTTGGGCACGAAGTTCGGGCCACCGCGTTTGGCGCCCAGCAGTTTCGCCACGGTGCGGTCCGCGTCGGAGAGCAGGGGGTAGCCGAGCGACTCCTTCTCGTCGAACTGCTTCTGTTTGTCGACGGAGTCGGCACTGATGCCGATCCGCTGGGCCCCGACGGCGGCGAATTCGGCCTCCATGTCGCGGAAGTGGCAGCTTTCCTTGGTGCAGCCGGGGGTCATGGCGGCAGGGTAGAAGAAGAGCACGACAGGGCCGTTGGCCAACAGGTCGCTCAGCTTGCGCGGCGTCCCGGTCTGATCGGGGAGTTCGAAATCGGGCACCACGTCACCTTTGCGCATGGGCCCAATGTAGGTGCACGCCGGGGGCGTGCGCTCACTCAGGCTTCGAAGCGGAAACCCACGCCTCGTACCGTGACGAGATGGCGGGGATTCGCGGGGTCCGGCTCGATCTTGCGGCGGAGCCGCTTGATATGGGTGTCCAGTGTCCTTGTGTCGGTGAGTTCCTGATCCCACCACAGACGGTCGATGCAGCCGTCGCGGGTGACGACCTGGCCGCTGTGGGACATCAGGAGGGAAAGGAGGTCGAACTCCTTGCGGGAGAGCTCGACCGGCACATCGTGCACTGTCACTTCCCGCCGTCCGGCGTCGAGCCGGACCGGGCCCACATGGAGCACCTCTTCGTGGTGCTCTTCCACCGCGAGGCCGCGCCGCAGGACGGCCCGCATGCGTGCCACCAGCTCGCGCAACCGGAAGGGCTTGGGGACGTAGTCGCTGGCGCCGAGCTCCAGGCCGAGTACCACGTCGACCTCGGAGTCCCGGGCCGTCACCATAATGATCGGCACCGGCTTCAGGGCGCGCATCTGCTGGCACAGCTCGATGCCCGACTGATCCGGCAACATGACGTCGAGCAGTACGAGGTCGGGGTGTACCCGGTGAAAGAGACGCAGGGCCTCGTGCCCGTCGCCGGCGCATTCGACGGCAAAGCCTTCCCGGGTCAGGCCGGAGGCGAGGGCTTGGCGGTAGGACTCCTCGTCGTCGACGACCAGGACGAGCGGTCGGTTGTCGCGTGCTTGTGGGTTCGGCACCTGCCGACCGTTGGTCACCGATGTGGTGGCCATGCGTGCGAGTCCATCAGGCCGCGTCGTCAGGCGGGGTGGCGAAAAAGTGTGCAAGACGAAGGCTCAGGGCAGGCAGCGCCGGGGGCACCGGGGGTGTGCCCTCCGGCGCCGCCCACAGCGGTACGACCACGGCCGGGACGCTCCGGGAGGAGGGTGTGTCATGGCGAGCCGACGTCATCGCTCATCACCGTAAGGAACCCAGATGAACGGTTCGCGAAACCGTGGCTAATGGGAAGTGTCCCGCAGATGAACTCTTGCCACGACGACGGTCGCGCCGGCGTTACCCTTTCGGACTGGCGAGAGCGGAGGTGGGAGATGGCAGAGGCCATGGGACATGGGGTGAACCAGCGGGGCCTCATCAAAATGTCCCCCGAAGAGGTCGACGCCTTCCTGGCGGAGCGCCGGGCCATGACGATGTGCTCCCTCGGGCCCGACGGATCCATCCACGCGGTGGCCATGTGGTACGGATTTCTCGACGGGTGCGTCACCGTCGAGACCAAGGTCAAGTCGCAGAAGGTGCAAAACCTCCGGCGCGATCCACGGCTGACTCTGCTGTTCGAAGCAGGTGACACCTACGACGAGCTGCGCGGCGTCGAACTGGTCGGCCGGGCCGAAATCATCGATGATCCCGTCGCAGCTCTGGGCCTTGGGCCTCAGTGTGTACGAGCGCTACTACGGCCCCTACAGCGAGGAGGCGAGGCCCTTCCTCGAGGGGATGTTGCGCAAGCGCGTGGCCGTGAAGATGCACCCCGAGCGCACGGTCTCCTGGGACCACCGCAAACTCGGGGTGCCGCCGGCCGCGTCGGCCGCGCAATGAAGTTCTCCATCAGCGAGAAGCGTGGCGGTGGCGCCGGACGCTGCGGTTGCCGCCTACGGCGATCCCGCGTTCTATGAGGGTCGCGCCCCGACCGGCGACATCTCCCTTGTCGAGGTGGTCGGTCACGACGACGGCCCGCCGGTGACCATCGAGATCCGTTACAAATTCACCGGATCGGTCTCCTCCGCCGTGCGGGCCGTCGTCGACCCGGCGAAACTGTCGTGGGTCACGCGCAGCGAACTACAGCTGGAGGCGCGTGCCATGCGGTTCACGATCGTCGCCCGACCACTACCCCGATCGCCTCGATTGCCGCGGCACCTTCACGTTCACCCAGGGGGAGGACGGTCCCGGCTCCACGGTGGTGACGATTGAGGGCGACCTTGCGGTGCACGTCTTTCTCGTCGGCCGCAAGGTCGAGCAGCTGATCGTGTCCGGGCTGCGCCAATACCTGGCAGCCGAAGTGTCCTTGTTGCCCGGTTTCACCGCCACCCGCTGAGTGGCGCCGCGAGAGATGCCGAAGAGAGAGCGGCTTCCTCGCCGGCTCGAACAGCGCTGGATCAGGAAGCACCCGCAATCAGGGTCTCCGAACGGGTCGACGTGGTGGGCGCCCAGAGCCAGGGGCTGGTGGATCGGCGTCCTGTTCGCCATTGGCTCAATTCTCTTCGCCCTCGGCGCGTTCCCGCCGTATGCGACGTCGTTCGGCGCGGCCGCCACGGCGTACACGTTCTTACTGGGCTCGATCTTCTTCACCGCCGCAGCGTTTCTCCAGTATCGAGAAGTTGTCGATGCCCTCCCGACCGAGCCCGGCCGCCCGCGGCGTCGCTTCTTCGTGTTCCGGCCCCGCCGCATCGAATGGCTGGCCGTGGCGATCCAGCTGGCCGGAACCCTCTTCTTCAATCGCAGCACCGGCAACGCCTGCCGGATCGACCTCACGGCCCAGGCGGCACAGCAGACCGTTTGGCGTCCTGACGCCGTCGGATCCGTCTGCTTCCTTGCGGCCAGCCTTCTCGCCTGGTGGGAGGTCTGTCACGGGTGGGGTGCGTGGCGCCCCCGGCAGGTGGACTGGTGGATCACGCTGGTCAATCTGCTCGGATCGGTCGCCTTCGGCGTCTCAGCGGTGGCCGGCTACATCGTGCCGGCGACCGGGCAACTCCGCAATGAGGCCCTGTCCAACCTCGGCACGTTCGTCGGTGCCCTCGGATTCCTGATCGGAGCGATCCTCCTGTTGATCGAGCGGACCGAACACGTCGCCCCGATCGAGGAGGTAACGCTTCGCGCCGACTTCCTCGTAGGAGCGGTGCGCAGCGCAAACCCGGGGGTTGCAGTCAGAACGATCTAGAGTCGACCCACCGCTGAGTACAGGAGTCTTTCGATGGGGCTGCACGAGAAAAAAGAAGTCGCCGACCAGATCCTCGATTGCGTCTTCGCCTCCAAGGACCTGTCGGTGGCGTTGCCGAAGTACAAGTTCCCCCGCGCTCGAGACCCTGCCCGACGTGGCCTTCCAGGTCATCCACGACGAACTTCTCCTCGATGGCAACTCGCGGCAGAACCTGGCGACGTTCTGCCAGACCTGGGAGGAGCCCCAGGTCCATGCGCTGATGGACCTGGCCATCGACAAGAACCTCGAGGACAAGGACGAGTACCCCCAGACGGCGGAGATCGAGCGACGTTGCGTGCACATGATGGCCGACCTCTGGCGCGCCCACGATGCCGCCAACACGGTGGGAACATCGACCATCGGCTCCTCCGAGGCGTGCATGCTCGCCGGGATGGCGGCCAAGCGACGTTGGCGGGCGCGCCGGGAGGCGGCCGGCAAACCGGCCGACAAGCCGAACATGGTGTGCGGCCCGGTGCAGGTGGTCTGGCACAAGTTCGCCCGCTACTGGGACGTCGAGCTCCGCGAGATCCCCATGTCGCCCGGCCGTTACTGCATGGACGTCGAGCAGATGCTCGAGCGGGTGGACGAGAACACCATCTTCGTCATGCCGACGTTCGGTGTGACCTATACCGGAGCCTACGAGCCGGTGGCCGAGTTGGCGTTGGCCCTCGACGACCTTCAGGAGCGGACCGGCCTGGATATCGACATCCACGTCGACGGGGCGAGTGGCGGCTTCCTGGCGCCGTTCTGCGCCCCCGAGATCGAGTTCGATTTCCGAATCCCCCGGGTGAAGTCCATCTCCACGTCCGGCCACAAGTTCGGGCTGGCGCCGCTCGGCGTCGGGTGGGTGGTGTGGTCCGACGCCGCCGAGCTCCCCGAAGAGCTGATCTTCCACGTCAACTACCTGGGCGGGGACATGCCGGACTTCCAGATCAACTTCTCGAGGCCGGCCGGGCAGATCATTGCCCAGTACTACGACTTCATCCGGTTGGGTCACCAGGGCTATAGCGCCATCCACAACGCCTGCTACGAGACCGGGCAGTACCTGGCCGAGGAGATCCCGAAGCTCGGGCCTTTCGAGCTGCTCAGCCGGAGCAATCCGGCCGAGGGCATCCCTGCGGTCACATGGCGCATCATCGAAGGTGAGGACCCCGGGTACACGCTCTTCGACGTGGCCGACCGCTTGCGCAACCGAGGCTGGCAGGTGCCTGCCTATACCTTGACCGGCTCGGCCTCGCGACATCGCCGTCCAGCGGATCCTGGTGCGTCAGGGGGTCGATCGCGACCTGGCCGGAATTCTTCTCGACGACTTCAAGGTCGCGGTAGAGCACTTCGATCGCCACCCGGTGTCGGTGGCGATGACACCACAAGAGGCCAGCGGATTCAGCCACCTCTAACCTGCGAGGTTTCTGATGCACTTCGATAGAACGCCCGGGTCGCGCCGCTCCCACCCGAATGACAGGGGGGCCAGGTGACGGATCCGAGCTCACCGCCGACGGCGCCCAGCGCCGGCACCGCCGGCCGGTCCCCCCGACCCCCTGGCGATCCTCCGGAGCAAGAACTACGTCACGTTGCTCGTCCTGGGGGCAATCATCGGCGTCCCAGTAGCGGCGATCGCGTATTTCTACCTCCATTTCGTCGCGATCTCCCAGAAGTTCGTGTTTACGACGTTCCCCAAGAACCTCGGGTTCAGCGGGACCCCGGCCTGGTGGCCGCTCCTGCCGCTCGTACTGAGCGGGCTCATCGTCGCTCTCACGCTGAAGTATTTCCACGGCACCGGCGGTCACAAGCCGGCGGAAGGCTTCAAGGCGGCGGGAGGGGTCGAGGTGATCGATCTCCCCGGGATCATCCTCGCCTCCCTGGCCACACTCTGTCTGGGTGCCGTGCTGGGTCCCGAAGCACCCCTCATCGCCATCGGAGGTGGGCTCGGGGTACTGGCCGTCCATCTGGTCAAGAAGGACGCGCCGCCGATGGCCGCCCTGGTCATCGGTGCTGCGGGCAGCTTCGCCGCGATCGCCACCCTGCTGGGATCCCCCATTGTCGGCGCCTTCTTGCTCATGGAAGCGTCGGGGATCGGCGGACCGCTTCTCGGTGTGATGCTCGTCCCCGGGCTCGTTGCCGCGGGCATCGGGTCGCTCATCTTCGTGGGTCTGGACCGGTGGACCGGATTCGGGACGTTCTCGCTCAACGTGGGAACGATCCCCCATTTCGGAAGTCCGACGGTGGGCGAATTCCTCTGGGCCCTGGCGATCGGCGTCGCAGCGGCCTTCCTCGGCCTCGGGATCAAGCGGGGAGCTCTCGCATTGCAACCCGTTGTCGAGAAACGAAAGGTGCTCCTCACACCCCTGGTGGGTCTTCTGGTTGCCACCCTGGCCATCGTCTTCGCCGAAATCACGGGCAAGCCGTTTTCGGAGGTGCTCTTCTCGGGTCAGAGCGCGCTCCCGGGTCTGATCCAAAACGCAGCGACGTGGACGGTGGGGCCGTTAGCGGTGCTCATCCTCTGCAAAGGCCTGGCCTACAGCCTGTCACTCAGCAGCTTCCGGGGGGGGCCGATCTTCCCGGGCATGTTCATCGGCGCCGCGCTCGGGATTCTCCTCTCCCACCTGCCCGGACTGCCCCTGATCGCCGGTGTGGGCATGGGCATCGGGGCGGTCACCGTGGCCATGCTCGGTCTCCCGCTCACCTCGGTCCTACTGGCCGCGCTCCTATTGCAGGCGGACGGGTTATCGCTGACGCCGCTCATCATTGTGGCGGTGGTGGTCGCCTACGTCGTCAGTGCCCACCTCGTTCCGGCACCTACCTCCGATCCGAGCGCGCCTGCATCGGCCGGGTCACCGGCGCCAGCGCCCGAACCCGCACCCAACCCGACCCCGTCCTGAACGGCCGCCCCGAGGGGTCAGCCCCTACGCGATCCGCTCCTTCAGGTGCTCGCCCACCCGGATGGCGTTGGCCATGGCGGTGAGCGCAGGATTCACCGCGCCGATGCTCGGGAAGAAGCTCGTGTCGACCACGTAGAGGTTGTCGAGCTCGTGTGCTTTGCAATTGGTGTCGAGCACCGATGTGGCCGGATCCACGCCGAAGCGGACGGTTCCGGCCTGGTGGGCGCACCCGGCCACGGGGACGTTCATGCTCATGTAGAAGTTCTTGCTCAGCACGTGATGGTCGGCCATGCCGATGTGATTGAGGATCGTCCGCAGCTCCTTGTACAGGCCGTCCGCCTCCTCGTTATTGGTGGCTTCGTAGGCCAGATGGATGTTCCCGTCCCCGTCGACGGTCACCCGGTTCTCCGGCCGCGGTAGGTCCTCGGTGGTCAGCCACCAGTCGACGGCATGCTGGGCCACCTCTTCGAGGGAGAAGTGCGGCGCGAGCAGGGTGAGTTTCGGCTCCTCTCCCTTCATCGCCCCGGCGTTGGACTTGCCGACCATCTGGATGTTCCCGAGTGGCCATTTGCGGTCGCCACCGGCGAAGTAGAAGTCGTTGATGCCGAGCGTCTTCTGAAAGACAGTGTCGTTGGGTTCCTTGCCCAGCGAGACGACGGCCTTGCAGTTGTGGAACATGTAGTTGCGGCCGACCTGATCCGAGCCGTTGGCCAAGCCGTTCGGGTGCTGGTCATTGGCGGAGTTCAACAGGAGCTTGGCGCTGTTGGAGGCGCCCGCGGCCACCACGACGATGTCGGCTTCGTACACCTCCTGGGTCGGGCCGCGCTGCACCACGACGCCGGTCACGGTCCGCCCCGTCGGGTCTGTCTCGAGCCTCGTCGCCATGGCGTTGGTCAGCAGAAAAACGTTCGGCGACTCGAGGCTGGGCCGCACCGCCATGACTTCGGCGTCGGCTTTGGCGTGCACCAGGCAGGGATAGCCGTCGCACCATGCGCAGCGGATGCAGTGACTCCGGCTGCGATCGGACTCGTCGAGCAGGATGCCGCACGGTGCCGAGAAGGGGTGGTACCCCTTGGCCTTGAGGCCGTCGGCGATCTCCTGCAGGCGTGGTTCGTGGCTGGGCGCCGGCGCGGGATACGGCGCCGAATAATGCCCTTCAGTCGGGTCCTCTCCGCGGGTGCCGTGCACCTGGTAGAGCTCTTCCGCTTTGGTGTACCACGGTTCGAATTCGTCGTAGTCGAGCGGCCAGGCCGGTGACACCCCGTCGATGTGCTGGACCTCACCGAAGTCCTGGGGACGGAGGCGGTAGAGGGCGGCACCGTAAAGCTTGGTGGCCCCACCCACGAAGTAGTGGACCTGCGGTTGGAATTCGTTGCCGTCGCCGTCGTACCAGGTGTCCTTCGAAATGTACCGCCCGTCGACGAAGACCTCGTCCGGCGACCAGTTCTCCATTTCCCGCGGCAGGAAGTCTCCGCGTTCGAGGAGGAGGATCCGCTTTCCCGACGAGGAAAGGGTGTGGGCCAGTGTTCCTCCACCGGCTCCGGTTCCGATGATGATGACGTCGAAGTGCTCAGGCATGGTGTTTTCTCCTCGTAGGCAATTGACTTCAGGTGGCGTAGTGACTTCAGGTGGCGTAGTGACTTCAGGTGGCGTAGTGACTTCAGGTGGCGTGGGCGACCGTGGCCATCATCTGGCCGTGGGTGTGTTGGCGGGTGCCCCAGTTGCCGAACATGGTCTCCCCGACGCCGTACAGCACCAGGGCCGCGGCAAAGAGCCAGAACAACGTCGGAATACGGCCCGAGGACCGGGTCGACTTGGATACGGGAACGGTCATGGGTTGCAGCACGGCGACCACGATGAGGACGACCAGCCCCGCCGCGGCGATGAGGGGCAGCAAACACCAGGCGCCGATGTCGAGGAAGATGGCGATCAGAAGGGGGGACAACGCCGTCCCCAGGCCGAGCAGGACGTTCAGCGCGGTGAGGGCGACGTCGCGGCGATCGGGCATGAAGGCCCCGGCATAGGTGCTGATGCAGCTCAGCGTCAGCCCGAACCCCAGTCCGAGTGCCGCGGTGGCCACCAGCAGCATCGGGTAGGCGATCGCATCGGTCCTCACGGCGTCACTCGCCACCAGCAGGCCCATGGCCAAGGTGTCCGCAACGAGCCCGACGATCAGAACATCCTTGAGCCGGAACCGTCGGGCCAGGGTCGGCATGGCCAGCGATCCGGCGATGGCCATGATCACCTGGGGCAGGAAGAGGATCCCGTAGCGACTTTTGGAAAGGTCGTACCCGGCGGGTGACGTGAGAATGGTGGCGGCAGCCGGGAACGCCACCAGGCTCAGCCCTTGGAACAATCCGATGGCGTAGACGGTGATGATCTCGAAACGACGCTCGCTCCCCGGCCTCTCGGAGCTCCCGCTCACCGTGTGCCTTCTGACGAAGGTGCAGGGCCCTCCCGCACGGCCGCTCCATCGTCTGTCGCCGCTCCGTCGAGCGACTCCGCTCGGCCGAGTGCATCCGCCTCTTCCAAGACAGGGAACAGTCTCGGCTGGACCCTTTCCTTCACCGCAGTGGGCAGGCTCAAGTCGCCTCCGGTATGGGCCACGCTGAACTCCCGCTCGGCCCGTCCCCGACCGATCATCGAGCGGAGCCACCGCAACATGGTGTTGAACCGGTTGCCGAAGCCGGTGAGGAAGGCCAGGTGCACGAACATCCACACCACCCAGCCCGGGAATCCGCTCAAGTGGATTCCCTTGACGCTCACGATGGCCCGGAATCGTCCGATGGTCGCCACGCTCCCGAGGTCCCGGTACTTGAACGGTTTTGTGGGCTTGTTCTTGAGGCGGCGGAGGATGGAGTTCGCCGCGTGGAGGCCGCCTTGCATGGCGACTTCGGCCACACCGGGAAGGTTGTCGAGGCTGGCCATGTCGCCGATGGCGAACACCTCGGGGTGCCCCGGAATCGTCAGATCGGGGAGGACGGCGATGCGGCCGGCCCGATCGGTTGTGGCACCCGAAGCTTCGGCCAGAAGGGCGGCGAGCGGCGAAGCCTGGACGCCGGCCGCCCAGATGGTGGTCCGGGCCTCGATCCTCGAAGTCCCGTCCGCTCCCTTGACGTCGACGCCGGAAGCGTCGACGCCGACCACCTGCGAACCCATGCGCACGTCGACGCCCAGATGCGCCAGTGTCTTCGCCGCCCGGGCGGAGAGTTGGTCACCGAACGTGGCCAGTGGCATCTTTCCCCCGTCGACCAGAATGACTCGGACGGCCGAAGGCTCGAAGGTGCGGAACTCCCCCCGCAGGCTGCGCGTCGCCAACTCCCGGACCTGGCCGGCCAGTTCGACGCCCGTCGGTCCGGCACCGACCACGACGACGGTCAGCCAGTGCTCCTTTTCGGTCGGGTCAGAAACCGACTCGGCCATCTCGAAGGCACCGAAGATGCGCCGCCTCAACTCCAGTGCGTCATCGAGGGTCTTCATGCCCGGCGCGAAGAAGGCGAACTCGTCGTGGCCGAAATACGACTGGGTCACACCCGCGGCCACAATGAGACTGTCGTAGGGGTATTCGACATCGAATCGCCCTGCGACGTTGGCGTGTACCACCTTACGGTCGAGGTCGAAGCCGCTCACCTCGGCCAGCTGCACCCGTACGTTCTTCTTCTTCCGGACGACATGGCGCAACGCAGGGGCGATCTGGCCAGGCGCGAGCATCCCCGTGGCCGTCTGATAGAGGAGGGGCTGGAACAGGTGGTGATTGCGCCGATCAACCAGCGTGACGTCGACCGCCTTGCCACCCAGCAGCCGGGTGGCCGGAAGCCCTCCGAATCCTCCCCCGACGATGACGACCCGATGACGGCCGGACGGATCCACCCGTTCGCTTCCGGGCGGCGGAGAACCAGGTGCGACAGTCAACGGTCCGGCACCCTCCCGATCGTCATGTCGCCGAAGCGGTGCGGGGCAAGGTCACAATCCCGGACTGCTCTGCATGATGCCGCCGTCGGCGAAGATCGTGGTGGCGGTGAGATAGCTCGCTCCGGGACCCGCCAGGAAGGCAACGACACTTCCGATCTCCTCGGGCTCAGCCAGCCGACCCAACGGAATGGCGGCGTCGAGCGTGGCCAACGCCTTCGGGTCGGCGACGGTGGCCTTGTTGATGGGGGTGTCCACTGCACCTGGGCCGACCCCGACCACAAGGATGTTGTGGGGTGCCAGTTCCACGCCCGCCGTCCGCGTCAGCATCCGCATGCCTCCCTTGGAGAGGCAGTAGGCGGTGTTGTTGGGCATCGGCCAGTCCTCGTGGACGGACGTCATGTTGATGATGCGGCCGCCGTCTCCCTGGGCGATCATCTGCTTGGCCGCGAGCTGGGTGCCGAAGAATGCGCTCTTCAGGTTGATGGCCATCACCCGTTCGTATTGGTCCTCGGTCGTGTCGAGCACGGACGTCCGGGTTTCGATGCCGGCGTTGTTGACCATTATGTCGAGCCGCCCGAACGTGCTCACCGCAGTGCCGATGAGGGTCTCGAGGTCGGCGATCTTGCTGACGTCGGCCTTGACCGCGGTCACCTTGTCCCCGAGGTCCCGGACCTGTTGTTCGAGGGCCTCGGTCGCTTCGGGGTTGGCGACGTAGTCGATGACGATGGAGGCGCCTTCCGCCGCCAACGCCAACACCACCGCTTTGCCGATTCCGGTATTGCCGCCTGTCACGATCGCCACTTTGCCTTGGAGCGTCACCCTGGACTCCTTCCGGTCCGGCGCTGCCGACCGGACTCAGCTGCATCCTACGCAGAATGCAGCGCGATGTTCATCTGAGGTTACGGCGGGTCCCGATGCAATTCGTCATCCTTCCCGGGTGATTCGAAGACGAATCGAAATGCCGGCGAACGGATGTGGGCGCGGCGTGACGAACGGGCGAACTCGACCCGGGGATAGCGTCTTTTCCCGGCGGTCGAAGCCGTGCCGGGTGCCTCGAGCTTCGACGGCACCGGCAAGCTACTGTCGCCACCTGAAGTTGGTCAGTGACCGCCTGCCCGACAGAACCTTGATCCGGGCCGACAAGCCGACAAAAGGAGCACCCGATCATGAGCACGTTCCCGCCGATTGCCGAGTATGCATTCCTTTCGGACTGCGAAAACAGTTGCCTGATCGCACCGGATGGTTCGGTCGAATGGCTCTGCCTGCCCCGGCCCGACTCGCCGAGTGTCTTCGGGGCGTTGCTCGACCGCTCGGCCGGTTCGTTCCGCTTCGGGCCCTCGAACACGATGGTGCCGCATCATCGTCGTTACATCCCGGGCACCATGGTGGTCGAGACCACATGGCACACCCCGACGGGCTGGCTCGTCGTGCAGGACCTCATGGTCGTCCGCAAGGTGGATGAAGGCGCGCGGCGCCCCGGCTACCGCACGGGCCCCCACAGATTCGGCGCGCCGTCGGTGTACTGCTGCGCACGGCCACCTGTGTTGCCGGGAACGTCGAGGTCATCGCCAACTGCGTCCCGCTGTTCGAGTACGGCGTCGGCATAGGTCAGTGGGCCTACAGCGGCGACGGCTACGGCTCCCTCACCGTCGACGCGCCGAACGGCGAGACGACGCTGTCGGTGACCAGTAGTCTGCGGCTAGGCCTCGCCGGCGCCCGATGCTACGGGCGCACCAGCCTGGCCGAGGGCGAGTCGAGCCTTCATCGCGCTTTCGTGGGGCGATGCTCCTCCGACCACCCGGGACGAGGTCGAAGGAGGACCTCGCATCGACGGTGAGTTACTGGCGGAACTGGCTGGCCACGGGGACGTTCCCCGATCACCCGTGGCGTCCCTACATCGAGCGCAGCGCGCTGACCCTGAAAGGTCTGAGCTACGCGCCCACGGGCGCCATCATGGCCGCCTCCACCACCTCGTTGCCCGAGACGCCGGGAGGCGCACGCAATTGGGACTATCGCTACACCTGGATCAGGGACACCGGCTTCATGCTGCGGTCGCTCTATCGGCTGGGCTTCGATTGGGAGGCCCTCGAGTATTTCGCGTTCGTCCTCGAATCTGTGGGCCAGGGGAAGAGCGAGCGGACCTTTCGAGCTCCAGATCATGTACGGCATCGGCGGCGAGCGGGACCTCACCGAACGGACCCTCGACCACTTGTCGGGCTACGAGGGAGCGAATCCGGTCCGAGTCGGAAATGGCGCGTGGGACCAGCACCAGAATGACGTGTGGGGCATGTTGCTCGACGCCGTCGAGACGCATCTCTCGAAGGGGGCGGCCCAAATCGTCCACACGGTGTGGGAAGGGCTGGCTGGACTGGTGGAGCAGGCGCTTGCCCACAGCGGCGACGCAGATCAGGGGATCTGGGAGATACGGGGCGAGCCCCAGCACTTCACAGCCTCCGCCGTGCTGTGTTGGGTAGCGGCGGATCGGGGTGCACGTCTGGCGCTCCGGCGGGGCGCCGCCGACCGGGCCGAGGACTGGCAGAAGCGGGCCGATGCCCTCAAAGAGGAGATTCTGGCCAAGGGCGTCGACGAACGACGGTCGGTTCCGCCAGGCCTACGAGAACGATGAGCTCGATGCATCGCTCCTCCTTATTCCGATCATGGGGTTCCTGCCGCCCGACGACGAACGGGTCAGGGCGACCGTGTTGGCGATTGCCGACGAGCTCACCGAGGACGGCTTGGTGCTCCGCTACAAGGTCGACGCCACCGATACCGGTTTCGAAGGCAAAGAGGGGACGTTCACGATCTGTTCGTGGTGGTTGGTCTCCGCCCTGGCGCATGATCGGCGAGATCGAGCGCGCCCGCGCGCTGTGCAAGAAGCTGCTCTCCTTCGCGGGTCCCCTGAACCTCTACGCCGAGGAGATCGATGCCACAACGGGAGAACACCTCGGGAACTTCCCCCAGGCGTTCACGCATCTGGCGCTGATCGACGCGGTGTCACAACTCATTGAGGCGGAGGTCGACACCGTCTGAACCGAGTGATCCGCCGCATCCGCCCGGCATGTGCCACAGTCTCGATCGACGGGCCCGCCCGGGCCCGTCGACACGCGCGGAGGACCGAGACCCGTGGCCGGCCTGAACGAAACCGACCTGCAGCGCATGCGCGATCAGCTCTTCTTCGAGGGCGACGAGCGCAATCGCCGGCTGAGCCGGTTCTGGCTGTTGTTGCCCCTGTCGGCGGTCATTGCTTCGGCCGGCGTCGTCAGCGACTCGACCGCCACGGTCATCGGGGCCATGATCGTCGCCCCGCTCATGACCCCGATCCTCGGGATCGTGCTGGCCGTGGTGCTGACCGACGCGAAGAACCTCCGTCGTTCCGTCCTCCTGGTCATCGTGGGTGCTGCTTCGGTGGTGGCGTTGGCCTGGATCCTCGGGCTTTTCATCCCCTATCCCGTGGTCGCCGCCACGAACAGCCAGGTGGCCCAACGGATCACCCCCCGCATCATCGACCTGATCGCCGCGCTGGCCACGGGGGCGGTCGGCTCGGTCGCGCTCGCTCGCTCCGACATTTCCGACACCCTTCCCGGAGTGGCCATCGCCATCTCGTTGGTGCCGCCCCTGGCGGTGGTGGGCCTGACGCTCGAATCCGGTGCCCCGCACCAGGCTCTCGGCGCGCTCCTCCTGTTCACGACCAACGTCGCGGCGATCCTCGCCAGTGGCATCGTCGTGATGGCGCTCTACCGCACCCACCGGGTCTCTGACCGGGTGCAGGCCGCAGCGTTTCACCGCAGCGGCGCCATTGTCGTCGTGGCGCTCTTTCTGGCGGTGGTCATCGTCCCCCTGACCATCAATTCCGACCGGATCGATCGGAGCTCGGTGCGACAGGCCGACGTTCAGGCGGTCGCCGACCACTGGGCCGACGCGGCCGGCTGGACCGTGGCCGGCGTCACGGCCGACGGCAACAAGGTGTTCGTTGACGCGATAGGGCCGGCCCCTGCGCCCGATCTGGCTGTTCTGCACCACGACCTGGTGGCGGCCGGGCTCTCCGGGGTCGAGGTGGAAGTCAGCCTCACCCAGAGGAGTTACACGCCCCTGCCGACGTAAGCCGGAACGCCGACGTAAGCCGGAACGCCGCGCTACAAAAGCCCGACGAGCCCTCTGATCATCTCCCACACACCGAGAACGACCAGAACCCAGGCGAAGAAACTGCGGCCGTTGCGCGAGAGCCACGTGTTAAGCGCAGTAAGTCGGGGAATGGTCCATCCCGGGGCGACCCAGTAGAGCAGGATCGGCACTTCGATGGTGATGAGGAGAAGTACGACAACGATGATGATCCACACGGACGCCGCGGTGACGCTCAACTTGGAGCTGCCAATGACCTCCAGGGCAGCCAGATAGGTGGGGGAGGGCGTATACATCACTATCCCCACGACGAATACCGCAAGGACGCCGGAGCCCGCGATGGCGTTCCTCACTCGCGACGGCCCGGCGTCGGTCTTGGGTTTCGGCACCCGGTGTACGAGCACCCAGGCACCGATGAGGAACGCCACTCCGATAGCCAACTCGAGCCCATAGCGCGGCGTCGTCGCACTGCTCTGGTCGACGCCCGTGCCCCGAAGAGCGAAGACGAAGACGAACCCGACGGCAAGGGTGCACACCGCGGCCCCGGCCAAGAAGACCCCGGAGCGGACTTTCGGCCGCGTGGCCTCGAAGAGCAGAAACAACACTGCCAGGCCAAAGGGGTAGAGGCTGGCGACGAGCGCGAGCGGAATCGCCTGGACCGGCACTAGAGGCTGGGCGTCTCGACCCGAACGGCTTGTGCCACAGTGACCACGGTATCCAAACAGCATCCAGTCGCTCGGGACACCTTGATGTGAACCCGATGTGATGCGAACGTGAACCGTGCGTAAAACCGGTCCCCATGTCGCTCAGCCATCTGACATCGCGGGAGAAGTTTGCAAAGATCGTCGCGCCGCCACATGACGGCGGAAGGGTGGATGTGCGATGGGTGTCGAGTCTGAGCGGGTCAGCAGTTTCGGCGGGCTCGAGAACGGGCTGCGCCAGGCCAGTGACTGGTACTTGTGGGGCCCGTATGTCAGTGAGCGGCAGTGGGGGACTGTGCGCGAGGACTATTCCGCGGACGGCGAAGCCTGGGATTATCTGCCCCACGACCGTGCCGCGGTCACAGGCCTACCGCTGGGGCGAGGACGGCCTGGCGGGGTTCTGCGATGTCGAGCAGCGTCTGTGCCTTGGTCTGGCGCTGTGGAACGGGCGCGATCCGATCCTGAAGGAGCGGCCGTTCGGGCTCACCGGGGCCGAAGCCAACCACGGGGAGGATGTCAAGGACTACTGGTGGTACCTCGATGCCCTGCCCAGTCATGCCTGGAATCGGTGGCGCTACCACTACCCGCAGGGCGCGTTCCCCTACGAGGATCTCCGAGAGGAGAACGGCCGGCGGGGCAAGTGGGATCCCGAATACGAATTGCTCGATACCGGCGCGTTCGACGAGGACCGCTATTGGATCGTGGAGGTGCATTACGCCAAGGCCGATCCTCACGACCTTCTGATGTCGATCCAGATCACGAATGCCGGCCCCGAAGCCGACACGCTCCACGTGCTGCCGACCGCCTGGTTCCGCAACACCTGGTCGTGGGAGCTCAATGCCCCGAAGCCGGTGCTGGCTGCAGCCGGCGAAGCGACGGTCGGTATTCATCATCCGTTCCTCGGCGATCTCGAGCTTCTGGGCGGTCCCGGGACCGGAGGGAACGCACCGACGTTGTTGTTCTGTGAGAACGAGACGAACCACGGGCGACTCTACGGTATGTCCTCGAGCCCGCCCTATCCGAAGGACGGGATCAACGACCACGTGGTCGGCGGCGCGGCGACGGTCAACCCCGAGGGCCGGGGGACGAAGTGCGCCTTTTGGTATCAGGTGGCCGTGGAGCCCGGAGCGACCGTCGAGCTTCGGCTGCGCCTCGCCCCCGTGGCGCCACGCCCAAGGCATCGGCCGCGCTGGGACGCTCCTTCGACAAGGTCATGGCCGACCGTCGGGCGGAGGCCGACGAGTTCTACAGCCGAGCTGACCCCGAAGGCGGCGTCGGCCGACGAGGCGACTGGTGATGCGCCAGGCCTTCGCCGGGATGCTCTGGAGCAAGCAGTTGTACTACTACGACGTGTCACGTTGGCTCGAAGGAGACCCCACCCAACCGCCGCCGCCGGCCTCGCGACTGTCGGGCCGCAATGCCCGATGGCGCAACTTCAACTGCCTTCGACATCATGTCGATGCCGGACAAGTGGGAGTACCCGTGGTTCGCCGCGTGGGACCTGGCCTTTCACTGTGTGGCCCTGGCGCACGTGGACCCGGCGTTCGCCAAGTACCAGCTGATCCTCCTGTGCCGGGAGTGGTTCCAGCATCCCAACGGGGCCCTGCCGCCTACGAGTGGGATTTCGGGGATGTCAACCCTCCCGTGCAGGCCTGGGCCGCTCTCGAGGTCTTCGCCATCGACGGTGGTCGCGACATCGACTTTCTCAGCCGGGTCTTCGACAAGCTCCTCGTCAACTTCACGTGGTGGGTCAACCTCGAGGACAAGGAGGGCAACAACCTCTTCGAGGGCGGCTTCCTGGGGTTGGACAATATCGGGCCGATCGACCGCTCCCACCTTCCCGTCGGCGGCACGCTGGAGCAGTCCGACGCCACGGGGTGGATGGCGTCGTATGCCTTGGCCATGACCGCCATGGCGGCCATCTTGAACCGCAGCGGCCAACGGCCCGGGCTCGACCTGGTGCTCAAGTTCGTCGAGCACTTCGCGGCCATCAGCGAGGCCATCGACACCCAGGGCCTGTGGGACGACACCGATGGCCTCTTCTACGACCGGCTGGTCACCCCCGACGGGATCCCAGGTACCGGTGAAGGTCCGTTCCATGGTCGGGGTCATCCCCGCTCTGGCGGCCGCCGTCGTCGAGGAGGAGCTGCTGGGCCTCGGCATGGTGGTCGCCAAGCGCTTCCCCGCCTGCTCCGCCGCGAGGGTCTCGAGAGCCCGGAGAAGCTGGCGGAGGCCGGCCTCCTGAAGGGCGAACCGGGCCATCGGATGCTCCTGCTCGGGGTGGTGGGAGTCGACCGCCTCAAGAGGATCTTCGACCAAGCTGTTCGACGAGGCGGAGTTCCTCTCCCCCTACGGTCTGCGGGCCATTTCGGCCTACCACCGCGACCATCCCTACGAGCTCGACGTCGAGGGCATTCAGGCCACGATCGACTACGAGCCGGCCGAGTCGACCACCGACATGTTCGGCGGCAACTCCAACTGGCGGGGGCCCCTGTGGTTCCCCCTCAACTACCTGGTGATCGAGTCGCTGGAGCGCTACTACCGCTTCTTCGGCGACGAGTTCCAGATCGAGTACCCCACCGGGTCGGGACAGAAACTGTCGCTCGGCGCAGATCGCCCAGGACCTTCGCCAGCGCATGGTCTCGATCTTCCTGGTCGGCCCGGACGGCCGCCGTCCCTGCTTCGGCGGCGTCGAACGGCTCCAGACCGACCCGGCCTGGAAGGACAACCTGTTGTTCAACGAGTACTTCCACGGCGACAACGGCGCCGGCCTGGGTGCCTCCCACCAGACGGGCTGGACCGGAGTGATCGCTGACACGATCCGTCGCCGCCACGGAGACGTTGCCGCTCTGGGCGATGCACTGCGGCCGGGGCGCCCGGTCGCCAAGCCCTGAGCGGAGACTCGAACCGGTCACCGCGGGGCCGGAGATCTTTCGTCTTGGAAGGATGACCACATCGCCGAACGCGGTGTGGTTTGATGACGGGGCAAATTGCACGCACCTCAAGGAGGCCCTGGATGCTCGCCTACACCTACCCTCTGCTCGACCTGTTCGGGACCATGCTCGGCATCTTCGTCTTCGTCCTCTGGTTCTGGCTCCTCATCATTATCTTCGGGGACATCTTCCGCAGCCAGGACATGGGCGGGGGGGCCAAGGCGCTGTGGGTGATCTTCGTCATCATCCTTCCCTTCCTCGGCATCTTCGTCTACCTGATCGCCCGGGGCGGCAAGATGCACGAGCGGGCCGAAAAGGACGCCCAGGCCCAGCAGGCCGCGTTCGACGACTACGTGAAGCAGGCCGCGGGCACCGCGGGCGCCAGCACGGCCGACCAGCTGTCCAAGCTGGCCGACCTCAAAGCCCAGGGCGTCCTGACCGAAGCCGAGTTCGAGGCGCAGAAGGCGAAGATCCTCGCCTGATCGGCTTCCGCCCGGACTGCACATAACGCAGGTCGACCCTCCTCGCCGGCGGAGGGTGAACGATGATCTTCGAGCTGCTCCTCATCGCACTGGTCATCACGCTCGAGCCCATCCCGCTGACGGCGTTCATTCTGGTGCTCGCGTCCGAAGGCGGGGTGCGGAAGGGTGCGGCATTCATCTTCGGATGGCTCCTCTCGCTGGCCGCATCGTCGTGGCGCTGACCGTCGTGGCCACCGGCAACAATCCGCCGAAGCCCGTCACCCCCCCTCGCTCGCCGCCATCGCCGTCAAGCTCCTCATCGGCGTGGTGTTGGTGCGTCATCGGCCTCCGGCGCAGGGCGCGGCTCGGGTTCCCGAAGAAGCCCAAGAAGCCCTCCGAAATGGCAAACCGGCATCGACAACATGTCGCCCTGGCTGGTCATCGGCTTGGCCCCCTGACCCAGCCGTGGGGGTTGGTGGCTGCCGGGGTCGCCATCATCATGGAGGCCAAGCTCAGCTCGTGGGAGAGTTGCATCGGGCTGCTCTCTCTTCTGTCTCGTTGCGACGGCCGTCTATCTGGTCCTGGAGATCTATGCCGGTTTCCGCGCCCGAGACGCCCAGGCCCTCATGGCCGGGGTCCGGACCTGGATCGACACGCACACCGACCAGGTGATCATCATCCTTTCCCTCGGTCTCGGGTTCTGGCTGGTCGGGAAGAGCATCTACCAGCTCGTGACTCGTGACATCAGCCTCCGGGCCGTTTCGGCGTCTATGCCGACGCGCTCGGGTTCACGTCGGCCGTGCATGTGGCGACGGCCTCCGCTGCGCCGGTCGGATTGCGCCGTCTGGGTCGCGCCGGTCTGGGCGTGACGAGGCGCTTGCGGAACACGTAGAGACTCCACCCCTGGTAGAGGAGCACGAAGGGGAAGAAGACGATCGCCACCACCGACATCACTTTCAGTGTGTAGCTGGGGCTGGCCGAGTTGGCCACCGTGAGGTTGTAGGCGTTGTTGGTGCTCGACACCATGACCCGCGGGAAGAGCTCGAAAAAGATGGAGCCGACCGCACTTCCCATGGCGGTAGCTCCGCCGCAAAGGCCCAACCCTCCGCGTGCGCCTCGGCCAGCAAGGCCGCGCCGACCACCGCCACCAGCGCCAGGGCTTCGAGGGGGTTGGGAACGAATCCTGCGCCGAGCCCGACATGGATCCAGGTGAGCCAGCCGAAGGTGATCAGCGCGGCCACCCAGCCGAGCCGGCCCGAAAGCCTCGCGACCCGGTCGTGGAGCTCGCCTTCGGTCTTGAGGGTCAGGTAGGCCGCCCCGAGGAAGAGCGACAGCGCGGTAAAGGTGAGCCCGGTATAGAGGCCGAAGGGCACGAGGAGCCCGAAGAAGTTACCGGTGTAATTGTGAGCCGAGTCGATAGGCAGTCCGTGGAGCAGGTCGCCCAAGGCGGTGCCGAGCAGAAACGGAATGAGCAGGCTCCCGATGGTGAGCGACCACCGCCAGGTCGACCGCCAGCGCGGGTCGTTGATCTTGCGGTTGAACTCGAAGGAGAGTCCCCGCACGATGAGTGCCACCAGGACCAGCAAAAGGGCAAGGTAGAAGGTGGAGAACATGGTGGCGTACCACGACGGGAAGGCGGCGAAAATGGTGGCTCCCGCCACGATCAGCCACACCTCGTTGGCATCCCAGATGGGCCCGATCGAGTTGACGGCGACCCGCCGTTCCTCGTCGTTGCGCCCGACGAAGGAGTGCAGCATCCCCACCCCGAAGTCGAATCCCTCGAGCACGAAGAACCCCACCCAGAAGACGGCGACGATGATGAACCAGATGTTGTTGAGATGGATCACCGTCGCCTCCTAGTAGATGAGGGCCGGGACCCGGCCGTTATCCGATTCTTCTGACGATGCGTCTGCCCCGCTGTCGCCGTCGCCGTCCGTCGTGGCCGCGCCGAGCCGTGGCCCTCTCCCGGGCCATCCCCCTCGTCGGCGTCGACCGCCAGTTCCTTACGGGCGTTGTGGACCATCAGGTAGCCATCCGCCGCGCCCAAGGCGGCGTAGAGAACCACGAAGACGCTCAGGCTGATCCAGATGTCGGTGGTGGTGACCGAGGGCGATGCGGCCTGCGACGTTTTCATCAGTCCCTGGACGATCCAGGGCTGGCGACCGCTCTCGGTCAACAGCCAACCGGCGGTATTCATCAGGAAGGGTGTGATCACGAACCACGGGGCGACGAACAGGAACCATTGGATCTCTCGAGCGTCTTGCGGCGGATCAGCCAGAGGCCCCAGAGAGCGAACAGCGCTATCAGGGCGGCCAGATAGGCCATCACCCGCATACCCCAGTACTGGATGAAGACGTCGGGAATGTAGTTGCCCGGTCCGTACTCCTTGACGTACTGCGCCTGCAGGTTGTTGATGCCCTGCACCTCGCCGTCGATGTGATTGGTGGCCAGAATCGACAACAGGTCGGGTATCTCGATGATCTGCGTCGGCGTCTGATCGTTGTTCCCCCCGCCGATCTGGAAAGTGAGAAAGCACAGTGCGAATCGCAGGTGTTCCACAGCGCTTCGGCCGCGGCGATCTTCATCGGCTGGTACTTGCCCTCGACGACCCCGAGCTCACTTCCGATGAACATGTTCAAGAAGACCGCCGGCGTGAGGACGGCCAGCGAGATGATGGCGGTGCGGCGGAAGGCCGTCGACCGCGCTCTTCTTCGAGGTGCCAGGCCGAAACGCCCAACATGACCAGGGCTCCGGTGACCAGCGAGGCCAGCATCACGTGCGGGTACGCCCAGAGGAACACCGGGTTGGAGAACAGGGCCCAGACGTTGTTGAGCTCGGGCTGGTGCTGACTGTTCATCACGTAGCCGACCGGGTGCTGCATCCACGAGTTGGCCGCCATGATGAACAGCGCCGACACCATCGTCGCCGCCGCGACCAGCCAGATGCAGGCCAGGTGCACCTTCTTCGAGAGCCGGTCCCAGCCGAAGATCCAGAGGCCGAGGAAGGTGGACTCGAGGAAGAAGGCGGCCAGCCCTTCCATCGCCAGGGGACCCCCGAAGACGTTGCCGACAAAGCGCGAGTAGTTCGACCAGTTCATGCCGAATTCGAATTCCTGCACCAATCCGGTCACCACGCCGATGGCGACGTTGATCAGCAGGAGCGTCCCGAAGAATTTGGTGAGCCGCTTGAACGTCGGGTTGTCGTTGCGGTACCAGCTGGTCTGGAGCAGTGCGACCAGGAAGGCCAGCCCGATTGTGACCGGCACGAACAGGAAGTGATAGATGCTGGTGGTGGCGAACTGCCAGCGGGCCAGATCGGTGCTCATCAGTTGGGGCTCCAGTCGTTCAGGGCGCCAGTGGACGTGGCGACGAGCGGCTCGTTCGGTCGTTGTTGCGTTTCCCACCACAGGCTCGAATACAGCGGGCCCCGGAGGAGGAGTTGGTCGTGGGTCCCCCTCTCGACGACCCGGCCCCCGTCCATTACCAACACCTCGTCCACGCCCTCGAGACCGGCGAGGCGGTGGGTGATGAGGACGAGGGAGCGATCATCGGTGACCGTCAGGAGATCTGTGGTGAGTGCGTCTGCCGCCGCGACGTCGAGGTGCTCGGCCGGTTCGTCCAGGACGAGGACCGGGAAGTCGGCCAACAGGGCCCGGGCCATCGCGACGCGCTTGCGCTGGCCGCCCGACAGGCGCGCGCCGTGCCGACCGACGTCGGTTGCGAGGCCATCGGGCAGGCCCCCGACCCAGCCGCTCAGTCCCACCCGGTCGAGCACGTCGCGCAGTTCGCCGTCGGAGGCGTCACGCCGACCGATGCGCAGGTTCTCGGCCAGGGTGGTGTCGAAGAGATAGTCGTCCTGGCCGATCAGACCCACGACCGTCCGCAGGTCCTCGCCCGCCAGGTGATCCAGCGGGACGCCGTCGAGGGAGACCGTTCCGGACTCGTAGGCCAGGAACCGCACGAGCACCGAGGCCAGTGTCGACTTCCCCGATCCGCTCGCCCCGACAATGGCAACCCGCCGGCGTGGGGCGAGCGACAGGTCGATACCGTGCAGCGCGGATTCCGGCGCGCCCGGGTAGCGCGCCCATACCGAGCGGGCGCGCAGGTCGTAGGGACTGTCGGGCAGCACGGACGGTTGCTGCGGCTCGGGCACGGGTACCGCGGCGTCGGTCACCGCGAAGACGCGCGCGGCGGCCTGACGTACACGCTGGAGGGCCTGGGTGGCCACAGGAAGCCCGACCACCAGTTCGAATGCCGCCAAGGGGACGAGCGTGATGACCGCGAGTTCGGTCGGGTCGAGTCGACCGGAGATGACAGCGGGGATCCCCACCAGAAGGCAGCCCCAACAGGCCAGCCCGGCCAGCAGGGTGGTGAGGGCGAGTCCGATGCCAGCGGTCCCGGCCGATGCCCTGGCAATGGCGGTGAGCTCACAGTCGTGCTCGCGGACGGTTCGGAGTTGGGCATCAGTGGCACCGAAGGCGACGAGCTCCGCCGCGCCTTCGGTCAGGTCGACCATCGCCGCCGTGAGGTCGCCCCGGACGCGTGCGAATCTCGACTCCCTGCGCCGAGCCAGGTTCCCCGTGAGCCAGGGGACGACCGTGCCGGCCAGCACGAGTGCGGCGGCCAGAATCAACCCGGCGGCGGGGAGCATCCACCACATGAGAGCCACGGTCAACGACCCGACCAGCAGAGCGATGGCGAACGGAGGGATGACCCGGATGGCCAGGTCCTGTAAGGAGTCGACGTCCTGCACGACGCGGGCGAGAAGGTCACCGCGGCGGAAAGAGGGCAGTCCGGCCGGCGCCAACCGCTCGAGCCGTTGGTAGACCTTCACCCGGCGGTCGGCGAGGAGCCGGAAGGCGGCGTCATGCCCGACCAGACGCTCCTCGTAGCGGAAGAACCCCCGCGAAAGTCCGAAGAACTGCACCCCGACGATGGCGACGGCGAGATGGGACTCGTTGGGATGCTGGGCCGCTCTCGAGATCAGCCAGGCGGCGGTGCCGATCAGCCCGATGTCGGCCGCGATGGCTCCCGCCCCCAGTAATGCGGCGAGCGCCAGACGGCGGCCCGCCGGACGGGCGATGCCCAAAGTGCGGCCCAGCGGCGCGAGCTCCATCTCATGGTGCTGAGTGTCATCGCACTGCGTGTCGAGGACAGACATTCAGGAGGCCGCCGTCACGGCCGGACTCGAGGTGGACGACCCGATCAGCCAGGGCCAAAAGGGACGGGCGGTGCGCCACGATGAGCACGGTCCGGCCCGCCACCAGCCGGCGCACGGCTGTCAGCACGTGCTCCTCGGTCCGGCCGTCGAGGTTGGCGGTCGGCTCGTCGAGCAGGAGGAAGGCCGCGTCGCGGACAAAGGCGCGGGCCAGCGCGACGCGTTGCCGCTCGCCCACCGACAGGCCGGCCCCCTCGTGGCCGAGGATCGTGTCGAGGCCCAGGGGGAGTCGAGCCACCACGTCGTCGAGGTCCGCTTCGGCGATGGCGGCGCGCACGGCATCGTCGCTGGCGTCAGGGCGGCCGAGGCGCATGTTTTCGGCAATCGACCGGGCGAAGAGGTGGGGGCGTTGGGGGACCCAGCCGACCTGTGCTCTCCATGCACCGGGGTCCATGTCGGCGAGGCTGACGTCGCCGACCCTGATGGATCCGCCCGATGAAGGGACCAGCCCCAGCAGCACGCCGAGGAGGGTGGATTTCCCGCAGCCGCTCGGCCCGGCCACGGCCACCACCTCACCGGGATGCACGTCGAAGCTCACCGGCGAGAGCGCGGGACGTGGGCGCCCGGCATAGAAGACCTCCAGCTGCTCGATCCGGAGCGTGGAGCGGGACAGTGCGGGAATGTCGGTCACGATCCCGTGGGGCGGGACCGGTCGCTCGAGGACCTCGAAGATGTCCTCGGCGGCTTTCATGCCTTCGGCGCTGGCGTGATAGTTGGTGCCGAGCAGCCGGAGGGGAAGGTAGGCCTCAGGGGCGAGGATGAGTACGAAGAGAGCGGTGGCCAGGCTCAGGTGGCCGCCGAGCAGCCGCAACCCGACCGACACCGCGACCAGGGCCACCGAAATGGTGGCCAGGAGCTCGAGGATGAGCGAGGAGAGGAAGGCCACTTTGAGGGTGGCCATGGTGGCCGTCCGGTACTGATCGGTGATGTCGCGGATGGCCGCGACCTGGGCCTTGGCCCGCCCGAAGACCTTGAGGGTGGGAAGGCCCGCGACCACGTCGAGGAAATGCCCGGCCAGCCGCTGGAGCAGCCGCATCTGGCGTGCCATCCGCACCTTTGTCGAAGCACCGACGAGCGACATGAACAGCGGGATCAGCGGGATGGTGACGGCGATGATGACGGCCGAGATCCAGTCGGCACCGAGTGCCACGATGACGACGGTGACCGGCACGATGACCGCGAGGAACAGCTGGGGAAGGTAGCGGGCGAAGTAGCTGTCGAGCGCGTCGATCCCACTGGTGGCGAGGACGACCAGGCTGCCGGAGCGCTCGCGATCGATGCCGGCGGGGCCGAGACGTGCGACCTGCTCGCACCAGCGCCTCGCGTAGGTCCGATTTGGCCGACGCCGAAGCCCGGTCGGCCATCCGTTCGGTGAGCCAGCCCACCGACGGCCCGACCCAGGACCACCGACCAACAGAAGAAACACGAGCCCGTCGACCCGCGCCAGCCCCTTGTGATGGACTACGACATCGGAGATCGTCGTTGCGATGAGCCAGGCCTGTGCCACCACGAGAAATGCGGTGACGCCGCCCAGCATGACGGTGACCGCCAGGTACCGACGTGTGCCACGCGTGTAACGCAGCAGCCGGGGATCGATCGGGCCCGACCGACTTTTGGGCGCTCCTTCCACAGAGGCGTCGCGGCCTGCTGGTGCTGCCTTGTCGGACGTCTGTGGATCGGATCCGCTCACCATTCTCCACCCAGGCTGGCTCTGCCGAGAACGGTAGTACACGTCGTTGTGTCACAGGATGTGCGCACATCCGGAGGGTGGCGTCGACGCAGATGGGTGACACGTTGGTGACGCGGCGTTCTTTCACAGGCCGGATTGCACCTCGATACGACCGTCCTTTTGCGCCGCCTGCAGGGCCGCGTAGTCGCTGGTCGTTGAGGTCGGCGTAGGCGCTGGCGAAGTCGGCGATGGCTTGGTCGAATGTGTCCTTACCCCCGAGGTAGGCCGCGATCGCCACCCTGTCCCCTGAGCGGGCGTGCGCCCGTGCGAGCGTCCATGCGCACAGTTGCCCGTAGATCGTCATGCCAGTGGGGAGCATCGTTCCCCGTTTCCGCCGAACCCTTCCAGTCCCTCAGCTGGCGCACGTAGTAGTCACGGACGACACCGTCGTAGCCCTTCGTCCGTTCCCAGCCGAGAAAGATGTCACCGACCGCCTGCATGAGATGCTGGCCGGCGACGACCCGCTCGCCGTGACTGGTGTACAAGCTCGCCCCGGCGAATTCCTCGAGCACCGAGGCCTGGGCTTCCTTGGCCTGAAGGAACATCGGGTCACCGCTGTCGATACCCTCCATGAGCAGGATCCAGGCCCGGGTGCCGACGCTGCCGACCCCGACCACCTTGCGCGCCATGTCCACCAACCGGTATTCCTCCAACAGATGGCTCCGGTCGGATGGCAAGGTGTGCCGGTACGCCACCAGGAGATCCTCCAACTGCTCGAACAGTTCTGCGGCATCCTCGTCGGGGAGGATCTCGGTCACCGGAACGATCAAGGGAGGGTCGCTGACGATCCGAGGGCCGGCCGTCCACAACCGTCGCCAGCTTCTCGAAGGCCTGCGAGCTGTCCTTGGTCCGGGCCTTGGCGAGTGCTGCCTGGGTAAGCTTGGCCCGGTCCGGCCTCAGGAGCGGCGCGATCGTCTCCATCTCCTTGCTCCATGTCCAGATGGGCGTACCAGACGGCAAGATTCGATTGGGTGGCGAACGTTCGCATCGCCTCCCGGTAGGCGGCAGCGGCGGCCAGCGTCATGCTCCGGCGCTGCTTGGTCTTGAACCCGTTCTCGCGTCCGGCGATCTCGAGGCTGGCGACCAGTCGCTTGAGGTCCCATTCGAACGGCCCCGGCAGGCGTCTCGTCGAAGTCGTTGGCGTCGAAGACCAGGTGGCGCTCGGGAGACCCGAAGACCCCGAAGTTGCTCATGTGGGCATCTCCGCAGAGCTGAGCCCGCAGTCCGGAGTTCGGGGTCCCGGCGAGGTCAGATGCCATCAACAAGGCGCCGCCCCGATAGAAGGTGAACGGCGAAACCAGCATGCGCCCGTAGCGGATCGGGACCAACTCGGGGACCCGGGTCACCGCCTGGCGCTCGAGAAGCTCCACCGGATCGGGCCGAAGCTCCGTGGGCGCCAGTAACGCGTGCGTTTCCAGTGGGACCTCACGGCGGGCCGCCTTGCCACGCGCGACGCGCTCGCGCCCGACTGGGCCGCGGGCCGGTCGGCACCCGGGGGATCCGCTGTTGATCGGGGTCCGCCACGTCAATCGCCATGATTCCGGGCAGATCGTCCGGCATGGCACCAACCTCCTCATCTGGTGGACCCCTCGGCCCACCCATCATTCGCACGCCAGCTCACACGGGCTGCGTCGGAACAGGCTACTGCGAGTTTCTCGGGGGAGCTCTGGTGACGCTGTCCCGTCCTGGCGCGGCCGACGGCCAACCTATGATCCATACGGCGATGAACGGACCAACCCGATGTCACAGCTCACGCGCGTCATTTCGGAGACGCATCATTCCGTTCGACGGCGCCATTTGATGCGCTCCTGCACAGGTCGTGAGCGAACCGCTGCTTGGAAGATTTGGGAGCGACTTCTGGAGACCACCTTTGTCGACCGGAGTGTCGCACTCGCCGGAAAGGCATTCGTCTCATTCTTTCCACTCGTCATCGTCGTCGCCGCATTTGTTCCAGAAAGGATGCGGAAATCGATCGTGTCGACGCTCGTGCATCGGCTCGGCCTGGCCGGACCCGCGTCTGACGACAGTGCAGCATTCATTCAGTTCGGCCAGCGACATCCGGAGGGCCACCGGCATCCTGGGTCTCATCTTCACCGTCTTCTTTGCGACTTCCTTTACGAGAGCGCTGCAGCGCATGTATCTGGCCGCATGGCGACGTCCCTCGGCGGGGCCGGTCGGCGCCTACTCCCGCGGTGTGGAGTGGATCCTCGCGATCATCGTCTACTTGGCGGCCCTGGGCGGTATCCGCAAGATTCTGCCAGGGCCGGTGGGTGATGTCTTCTTTGTCGTGATCGTGTTGGCTCTGTCCGCCTCATTCTGGTGGTTCACGGCGTGGCTCATGATGCTCGGCCAGGTGCGACCGCGCGTGCTGATTGCTTCCGGTGCGATCACGGGAGTGTTGATGAGCGTCTACGCGCTGTCGTCCACGATCTGGATGCCGCGACAGCGTGTTGAGCAACAACCGTCAGTTCGGGTTCTTCGGGATCGCCATCTCACTGGTTTCGTGGTTCTCCGGCGCTGCGATCTGCATCATGATCGGCGCCTGCGCCGGGCCCGTGCTGGTCGAAGACACGGGCGTGCTCGGGCGACTTGCCAGATTCGGCGCCGAATCGCTCCTTGTCGAGGGGGCGCCGGCATTCCTGCCCGCCCCTTCACGCGGACCGCAGTTGGCGGACGCCTTCCATGAGAGCGGACGACCCAGGCCCCGGACCCTGAATCCCCAGGTGAACCTGGCATCCCGTCCCGTGTCCTGCACGAGTGCCTTGTCACTGTCGGGGGTCAGTCGGCACGCGATGGCGACAGAGGCAATCCCCGTGTGCTTGTATGACAGGGCACAACGACGCACCTCAAGGAGATTTCGATGCTCGCCTATACCTATCCTCTGGCCGACCTGTTCGGCACCATGCTTGGGATTCTTCCTCCTCGTCATCTGGTTCTGGCTCCTCATCATCATCTTCTGGACATCTTCCGCAGTCGGGACATCGGCGGGGGGCCAAAGCCCTGTGGTCGATCTTCGTCATCATCCTCCCCTTCCTCGGGATCTTCGTCTACCTGATCGCGCGGGGCGGCAAGATGCACGAGCGGGCCGCCCAAGCCGCCCAGGCCCAGCAGGCCGCGTTCGACGACTACGTGAAGCAGGCGGCGGGCACCTCGGGGACGAGCACGGCGGACCAGTTGTCCAAGCTGGCCGACCTCAAAGCCCAGGGTGTGTTGAGCGACGCGGAGTTCGAGGCGGAGAAGGCGAAGATCCTCGCCTGATCGGTCTCGAGACGGAGCCGGGGCGCTGAGTCTCAGTCCCCGGGCTCCTACTTCTGGTCCCGTTCGGAGAGCAGGCTCAGCACGGTCAGGGCCGTCCGTCCTCGCCTGCCCGGTTGAAGAGGCCGCGCATGACATCGCGCAGGCGGGTAAAGGCCTGGTCCGTTGGACCGTCGTCGCCGTCACCGTCGCCGCCGTCACCTTCGGCGTCCTCCAGTTCGTCAGATCGGTCGATCACCCGCATCACGGTCCGTGCGTCTTCGCGGCCACCGTTGATCTGATTGATCCGCTGTATCGCTTGGCGGAGCGGAACCAGCTCGAGGGCCAGGAACTCGAGGGAGCCCTGCCTGGTTCGGGTACACGCTGTACATGCTGACCAGTTCCGCCTCGTCGCCACCGGCGATGTCACGCAGTCGTTGGCTGACGTCGCGCAGGCTGCCCGAAATGTCCTCGGAGCCGTTGTACGGGCGGCCTTCCAGCAAACTCAACACGGTCAGCGCCTGCCCGTTCTCACCCAACTTGTTGTGGAGTCCCTTGAACATGATGGCGTCTACCCGGCTACTTGGTGAGCGCGACAGAGACGCCGTAAGCGACGCCACCCACGACCGCGAGGAAGCACACCACGGCGACGACGAGACTCGAGCGGGCTGCGGGCGGACGCCGACTGACCCTCTTCGGGTTCACTGCCGTAGCCACCCCGTGACAGGGCCTCGACGCCGAATGAGTAGATGGCGGTGAGACCGGCCCCCGCGATGAGCCCGAGAAGAAGAATCTTCCCCAGCGCACCGGCATTGATGTATGTCGAAACGTCAGCGAACATGACGACCTCCTACGCAGCCACGGCGGCGGGCGACGATGCAGACTTCCCATCGTCCCATTCGTCGTTGACATTCTCGGGGTTCACAGCGCTCCTACGGGACAGCCCGTAGATACTCGCGCAGTACAGGATCAGCAAGATCGCGAGGACGACCACTCCGGCCGATCCACCGATCGAGTTCTGCAGGTAGAAGGCGCCGGCTCCCACGAGTCCCGCGGCGGGGAGGGTGACGAACCAGGTGAACACCATGCGGCGGAAGACGCTCCACCGCACGGGCTGGCGGCGCCCCACGCCGGCGCCCACGACCGACCCGCTGGTGACCTGTGTGGTGGACAGGGGGATCCCGAAGTGCGTCGACGCCAGAATGACGGCGGAGGAGGAGGCTTCGGCGGCGAATCCCTGGGGCGTCTGGATTTCGATGAGGCCCTTGCCCAGGGTGCGGATGATGCGCCACCCGCCCAGGTACGTCCCCAGGCTGATGGAGATGGCGCAGAGGATGATCGATCCACTCAGGGGTCGACGAGCCGGCCGGTATCGATTTGTTGGCGATGAGGGCCAATGTCAGCACGCCCATCGTCTTCTGGGCGTCGTTGGTCCCGTGGGCCAGCGAGACCAGCGCGGCGGTGCCGGCCTGCCCGATCCGGAACGACCTCGTCTTGACCTGTTCCTTCGACTTCTTGGTGATCCGGTAGGCCAGCACGGTCCCCACACCGGCCACGATCATGGCGAAGATCGGAGCGAAGATGGCGGGGATGAAGACCTTGCCGGCGACACCGGACCAGATGACGGCGCTTCCGCCGGCGTGCACCAGTTCGGCGCCGATCACCCCACCGATGAGGGCGTGCGACGAGCTCGACGGCATGCCCAGATACCACGTGGCGACGTTCCAGGCGATGCCGCCGACCAGCCCGGCGAAGACGACCTCCAGGGTGACCGAGCCCTGATCGACGATGCCCGAGGCGATGGTGGCGGCCACCGAAAGCGAGAGGAACGCCCCCAGGAGGTTCAGGACACCGGACATCGCCACCGCCACCCGCGGCTTCAGCGCACCGGTGGCGATGGAGGTGGCGACGGCGTTCGCCGAGTCGTGGAAACCATTCGTGAAATCGAATCCCAGGCCGGTGATCACCACCACGACAAGGATGAAGGTGTTACCCACGTCTGCACTCTTAGCAGCGGGCGCGCGGTGCGGTCACCGGGCAACGGGGATAGTTCGCAACAAGTTCATCCCGGGTTCATCGCGGTGCCATGTGCGTAACCAAAAGTTACGTATCGTGCCATTCTGGTCGCCTTCCCGGTTTCAGCGCGCGACGCAGGCGGCGCCGACGTTGCGCAAGCTGGCGAGAGCGGAGTCCGAGAGGATCCTTTTGCGTGTCTCTTCGTAGGCTGCTTCGATCACCCGCGGTGCGCGATTCTCGGCCATGGCCCAAAAGCCCATGGCCCGTCGCGACTCGGGCCCGGGCTCGAGTCGGATCACCTCGGTGCCGGTTGCTTCGAGACGGCCGATCTCCCGTCGGAGTCGCCGGTGGACCGACAGCGCAGCAGGCCGTCGGCGCCGATGGAGCGTCCGTGGGTCGCCGACATGGAGGAGACGACGACCACTGTGCCGAGCACTTGCGTCTTGAGGACGTCGGCATTGGTCCGTGAATGCACGCCCCCGTCGAAGTACTCGGTGCCGGCGATGGTGATGGGAGCGAAGTACCCGGGGATGGCGCAGGACGCCAACACGGCCGAAGCCAGGCTTGTCGTCGGCGCTCCCTCGCGGCCGAAGACGACCCGGGCTCCGTCCGCACGCCGCGCTGCACAGATCCACAATCCTGCCGGCCAGTCGTCGCCGATGTGCTCGTGCAGGGCGGCGGCCCGGGCACTGATGTCGATGCGGCCCCGGGGCAGGAGGGTCATGGTCGCCACGTCGGGCCGGAAGGCCAGCGGACGTCGCACGGTGCGCTTGATGAGGTCGGGCGAGGGCGGGTTCCACGGCCGCAGGAGCGAGATCACCGATGGCACGGGCAGCGGGCTCTCGTCGGTCAGGATCCGCTCGAGGATGGCCCCGCCCTGCGCCGAGGTCGGGCGGCCGTAGGTCGACGCGGCGAGGTCGGTGGCCGGGACGCCCAACCGCACTGCGGCGCCGGTCACCGCGCCGGCCGAGGTACCCACGATGATGTCGGCATCCCGGGCATCCCAGTGGGCTTCACGCTCGAGAGCGGCGAGCACGCCGGCTTGATACGCCTGGCCGACCACGCCACCCGCGCCCAGCACAAGGCCGATCGCTGACCGCTTCTCTCCGGGGGTTGCGCCGAGCGCCACGTGCACCGCCCTGTTTACCCCGTGCATCACCCGCACGGCACGGCCGCCATGTGGGCCGTGTGCTGAAGGCTATTCTAGCTTTCAGTCGACGGCCCCGGGCCCCTTGAGGCGCCCGGGGCCTTCGGCTCTCTCTCAGGCAGCGGCGCTCCGCTGTGAGCCATACGTTAACGTGGGCGTTATGCTTCATTCACGTAGTTGCCAATAACGTCCGGAGCTTGATGTCCGTCCTCAACCCAACGACACGATCCAACGGGGCCCGCGCCGGGCGTCTCGACCTGAGCCAGCCCGTTCCGGCCAACTACAAGTGGACGGCGCTCTTCGTCTCGACCCTGGGCATGCTCATGGCGACGATCGACGCCTCCATCACCTTGATCGCCCTGCCGAACATCTTCCGCGGGATCGACATCGATCCGCTGCAGCCCGGGAACAGCTTCTACCTGCTCTGGATGATTCTCGGATTCCTGGTGGTGACCAGTGTCCTGGTGGTTTCACTCGGCCGCCTCGGCGACATCTACGGGCGGGTCCGCACCTTCAACCTCGGGTTCGCCGTCTTCACCTTCTTCTCGTTGGTGCTCACCGTCACCTGGACGTCCGGGCACGCCGGGGCGATCTGGCTCATCGTGATGCGCCTGTTCCAGGCGGTGGGCGCCGCCATGCTGATGGCCAACTCCTCCGCCATCCTCACCGACGCGTTCCCTCCGGAGGAGCGGGGCATGGCGATGGGCATCAACCAGGCGGCCGCATTCAGCGGTGCGTTCATCGGATTGGTGCTGGGCGGGGTGCTGGCGCCGATCAACTGGCGGTTGATCTTCCTGGTGTCGGTGCCGGTCGGCGTCCTCGGCACCGTGATCGGCTACTACAAGCTCCGTGAGCTCAGCCCGCGGCGACCGGCCCGCATCGACTGGCCGGGCAACATCACCTTCGCCTCGGACTGATCCTGGTCATGATCGGCATCACCTACGGCATTGAGCCCTACGGGGGCCACACCATGGGGTGGATGAGCCCTCTGGTACTGATCTGTCTTATCGTCGGCGTGGCCTCTTCTCTTCGTCTTCGGCATCATCGAGACCAGAGTCGGAGAGCCGATGTTCCGGCTGCAGCTGTTCAAGATCCGCGCCTTCACCGCCGGCGTCGTTCGCCGGTTTGCTGGCCGCACTGAGCCGGGGTGGCCTGATGTTCATCCTCATCATCTGGCTGCAGGGCATCTGGCTGCCGCTCCACGGCTACTCCTTCGCCGACACACCGCTGTGGGCCGGCGTCGCCATCCTCCCGCTCACCGCCGGATTCCTCATTGCCGGACCGTTGGTCGGGCATCTTGTCGGACCGCCACGGCGCACGCTGCTTACGCCTCCGGGGGGATGCTCGCCACCGCCGTCCTCTTCGTGCTGATGGAGACTCCTGCCGGTGGACTTCTCCTACTGGGTCTTCGCCGTCCTGCTGTTCCTCATGGGCTTGGCCATGGCCTCGTTCGGCTCGCCGAACCGGGCTGCGGTGATGAACAGCCTGCCCGCCGAGTACCGCGGCGTCGGCTCGGGTATGAGCACCACGTTCGTCAACTCGGCGCAGGTGCTCTCGATCGGCATCTTCTTCTCGCTCATCATCATCGGGTTGTCCGGATCGCTTCCGCACAGCCTGTACCACGGCCTGACCGCCCACGGCGTCTCTCCCACCGCGGCGCACCGGGTGGCGAGCCTGTCACCCGTCTCCACGCTGTTCGCCGCGCTCTTGGGGTACAACCCGATCAGCGAGCTCCTCGGTCCGCAGGCGCTGGCCGCACTGCCCCATGCGCAGCAGGTCACGCTGACCGGACGCAGTTTCTTCCCCTCGCTCATCGCGGCGCCGTTCCAGACTGGACTGCGCGCGGCGTTCGACTTCGCCATACTCGGCAGCCTCCTCGCCGCTGTTATCTCGTGGTTCTGGAGCGCGCCGCCTGCGACGCGGAACGGCCGACGTTGTACGTGACCCCGAGCCAGGAGGAGGCCGACGGTAAGCTCAATGGGGTTGACGAGCAGGACGCGCAGACCGTCAGGGAGCCGGCCCCGGCCGGAGCCCCGACGAGGTCGGAGGCGGTGAGGCGATGACGTCCAAGGCGATGGTGACGGAGGCGAAGCCGGTCCTTTGGCGGATCGGCGAGGTGGCGAAGCTGACGGGCGTCACCACCCGGACCTTGCGCTACTGGGAGGAGCTCGAGCTCCTCCAACCGAGCAGCTACCGCTCGAGCGGGGAGCGCCTCTACTCGCCCTCCGATGTGGCGAGGGTCACCCGGATCCGCAATCTGCAGGAGCTCCTGGGCTTTTCGTTGGCCGAGGTCCGGACGGTCCTGGGCACCGAGGACGTCGACGTGCTGGACCGGGTCCGCTCCGAGCTCAACGCCATCGACCTCCCCGTCGGGCGCCACCGGGAGCTTCTGGACGAGGCCACCGTGGCCAACGACCAGCTCCTGGCCCGCCTGGACGAAATTCTTGGCCGTATCCAGGCCTTTCGCGACGAGCGGGCTGCGACCGCCGTGCGGCTACGCGAGAACCGTCGCAAGCTCGACGAGCCGGGCACCGACTAGCACCACCGCTTTCTCGGACTTTCTCAGGGGAAAATTAGAAAGACCCGGCGCAGTCCGAGGTCCACCCCGGAAACGGGTGCCTAAGATATTCTAAAGCAATATTTAGAAATCTAACGGGACCAGTGGACGGGGAGAAGGCATGAACAAGCGCGAGAACCCGTACACGCCGGGGGCCGGTCGCAAACCCCGGACCCTGGCCGGGCGGGACCATGACCTCGAGAGCTTCCAGTCGTTGGTCGAGCGGCTCGATGCCGGATCCTATGAGCGGAGCCTCATCTACACCGGGCTGCGGGGGGTGGGCAAGACGGTCCTGCTCATGGAGTTCGACGTCCTGGCCAGCGAGGCAGGCTGGGCCACGACCGACGTCCAGGAAGTCGGCTCGAACGCCGACTTCCGCACCACGTTCGCCGGCATGGCCAACCGCCTCTTGATGAACATGAGCCGGCGGCACCGGGCCAAGCAGCGCATCGAGCGCGCCCTCTCCGTGGTCAAGGCGTTCAGCATCGCCATCCCCGGCCATGTCGAGATCAAGCTCGATGTGGACACGTCGGCCGGCGTCGCCGACTCGGGCGATCCCGAACGGGACCTGGCGGACCTCTTCCGGGAGATCGGTGAAGTGGCCCAGGCCAACCAGATGGGCGCCCTCTTCCTCATCGACGAGATGCAGAACCTCGATGCGCCCTCTCTCGCCGCCATCTGTATGGCCTTCCAGGCCATCAGCCGGGCCGGGCTGCCCGTGGCCATGGTGGGAGCGGGACTCCCGGACCTCCGTGTCCGGCTCCTTTCGGCCAAGCCGTACGCGGATCGGCTCTTCTCCTACGAGGAGCTCGGCCGGCTGCCGGAGCCTGCGGCACGCTCGGCCCTGATCGGGCCGGCAGCCTCGGCCGGCGTGGCCTATGACGAGGAGGCGGCCCGCCAGATCGTGCAGGAAGCGGCCGGTTTCCCGTACTTCCTCCAGGAATACGGGCGCGAGCTGTGGAACTTCGCCGAGACCACGCCGATCACGCTGGAGGATCTCGAGAGCGCACGCGAGATCGTGAACGACAGCCTGGCCGCGCAACTTCTTCGGCACCCGTTTCGAGATGGCGACCGACACCGAGCAGCGCTACCTCTCGGCCATGGCCTCACTCGGCGAAGGTCCCTACCCGGTGGGCGAGGTGGCCCACGCATTCGGCGTCAGCGACCAGCGACGCGCCTCCATGCACCGGGACTCGCTCATCCAGAAGGGCCTCATCTGGAGCCCACGCCGAGGGCAGGTCGATTTCACCGTGCCGCTTTTCGCCGCCTTCCTGAAGGAGAACCACCCCATAGGGCGGTGAGCTCCGTCAATCGACCGCCGCTATCAATCGGGTCGACGCACGCCGTCAATCGGTGACGAGCTCGGCCCCTGCCTCCATCAGGTGACGCACATGCGCCATCGTCGCCTCGAGGTCTGACAGGTGGCGTTCGACGGGGCCGTCGGGCGTGAGAAAGAGGAACGTGACCCGGCTGACGGGCTCCCCCGTGGCGTCGCCCACCGTGAGGGCATAGGAGGCCCCTTGCAACCGGTAGCCCTCCACCCGGCGGTCCAGCACCTCCGGTGCGGAGCTCGCCGCTGTCTTGTAGTCCACGACGACGAGGCCGTCGGGCGCCGGTAGAGCAGATCGACGTAGCCCTCGAGGAGCCGCCCGTCCTGCGGTGTGCAGGCGTAGACCTCACGCCAGTGCGCCGACGCGGCAGCCTCGACCACGGAGGGGGAGCCGAGCGCCTGCTGCACGAGGTCGCGTACCTCGTCGGCACGTTCGGGCACGGCCTCGGCTTCACACTGGGCCCTGAGCGCCTCGTCGAGGCCGGACCCGTCGGAGAGGTCGATCGTCTGCAGCACCCCGTGGACGGCCCGGCCGACAGCCGTGCCATAGCGACCCTTCAACCATGGCGGGAGGTCGAGGTCCCGAGGACGCTTCTGCAGGCCCGGATCGGGATCACCCTCGCTGTCGGGATCGCCCTCGTCGGTCAGAGCACTTGCCGCCACTGTCGTCGGCCGCGCCGCCCGTTCGAGCGCCCCCGTTCGCTCCGCCGCCCACTGCGCTCGCGGTAAGGGTGGCGGCGGCGGAGCGAGCACCAGCGGCTGGAGTGGATCCTGCACGGTGGCCGCGTCGGGTATGGCGTCGATCAGGTCGCCCATGCCGCTGAGGAGGAGCTCGGCGTTGGTGCGCTTCTTGAGCTCGGGCGCCGACTGTGCGCTCCTTGCGGTGCACCGAGACGATCAGGTGATCGCGTGCGCGCGTGCACGCGACATAGAGCAACCGGATGCGCTCGTGCAGGCCCATCTGTTCGTCGATCGGGGCCCACTCGACGAACTCGTTCGTGCTGACCTTGCTCCCGAACTTGTACCCGACCCCACCGGTCAGCGGGAAGACGACCTCGGCCGGCGCCGGCCTTCCCTGCGGCACGGTTGACATGCCCGAGACGATCGTGATCGGGAACTCCAGGCCCTTGGCGCCGTGGATGGTGAGGATCCGCACGGCATCGTCGTCGTTCTCGGGCAGGATCGATTCCACCACGCGTGCACCTTCGGTCGTCTGTGCGCCGACCCAGTGCAGGTACTGGCGCAGGCTGCCCCCGGTGGCCTCGCTCCAGGCCCGGGCCTGGTCGGTGACGAAGCGGATCCTGCGCCACACGTCGCGCGGCCGCCCCTCGGCGAAGCCGAGCTCCAACGCCCTGCGGTCCCGGGCGATGCGCCCCAACAACTCGGAAGGCGCGACCCACGTGCGCTCGTCGTAGAGGGAACGCAGGTAGGTCAGCCCGGCGAGCACGGGATCCTCCGCCGGGACGGTATCGGGCTGGGGGGCCAGGTAGTTCCAACGACCCCGACGCTCCCACTTGAAACGGAAAAGTTCGTCATCGCCGCAGCCCAGAAGCGGCGTGCGGAGCGCGGACACCACATGGAGCGCGTTGGTCGGATCGTCGACGGCGCGCAGGATCATCAGCAGGTCCCGCACCGCCCGGCTGGCGTAGACCAGCGAGCTGGTCTCGGCCCGATAGGGGATGCCGGCTGCGTCGAGCGCGTCTTCGAGAAACGGCAGGGAGGTCCGGGCCGGGATCAGGATGGTGATGTCGCCGAGGCGCGCCGGGCGCCAGGTGCCGTCCCGGTCGCTGACGTCCCACCCCTCGCCGATCGCCCGGGTCACGGTGGCGGCCACCTCTGCGGCCTCGGAGAGTCGTAGCCCGTCCGCCAGTGTGTTCTTCGGATGTGCGCTCCGGCCCAGGACCGACACGGGAGGCCCGAGACGCGGCGCCGCACGTGCCGCGGTCAGTGCGGCGTAACCGGGTTGCGAGGGCAGCGGCGTCTCCACGTCGTCCGGTTCGCTCATCAGCGCGTCGAACGTGCGGTTGACCCAGTCGATGACGGGGGCCACGGTCCTGAAGTTGGCGGTGAGACGGATCACGCCCCCACCTTGTGGCCCGAAGCGGTCGGCCGCCCGCAAGAACGTGGAGATGTCGGCCCGCCGGAAACGGTAGATCGATTGCTTGGGGTCGCCGACCACGAACAGGTGGCCGGGCGCCACATCGACCTGATCCCACTGCGCCGTGCCGGCCGCGGTGCCCCCCGGGTCGGCTGCCGCGATGCGTACCGCCAACTCGATCTGGATCTGGTCGGTGTCCTGGAATTCATCGAGGAGCAGATGGTCGTAGCGGGCGTGCAGATCCCTTCGCACCGCCGGGCCGTGGACGGGGTCGGAGAGGAGGGCCCGGGCCAGCACGAGGAGATCGTGGAACTCCAACTGTCCCGCAGCCTTGCGTTCGGCGGCGCTGGCCAGGGTGAAGATGCGGATTGCACTGGCCACTCTCAGCGCGCACGCCGCGGTGACGTCGGCGGTGACCGCGGCCAGTCCTTCGGCGGCTTCGGCCAGCCGATTCTTGAGATCGTCGATACCGCAGGGCCACAATGCCGACTTCCCCCGGCTCCCGGGTTTGAAGGTCGGCGGTTTGGGATTGGCCTGTTGCCCGATCGCTTCGAGAAGGTCGAGTTCGTCGTCGATGGCTCCGAGTCCGGCCACCCAGGCGGCGATCTCGTCGAGCCACAATCGCAACTTGTCACCGGGGTCGTCACACGGCTCCGCGCACACGCGGCGGATGGCGGACAGGGCAGGGTCCAAAAGGGAACGAACCGGTGGGGGATCGGGCGATGAGGCGGCGACACGCTCGTCGACCAGGTCCCAGTTGTCCTCGAAGGCCTCGGCCAGCGCCCGTAAGGCCTGTGGTTTCACGCCGGCTGCGAACAGCAGCAGCACGGTGCGTTCGATGGCCGCGTCGGCCAGAAGCTGGTCGTTGAACGACGACCATCGCGGCGTCGAAGGCCACCGACGAGCTGACTTCGTCGAGCACCTCGACGCGCGGTGGGAGTCCAGCCTCAACGGGGTGCTCGGAGAGCAGGCGTTGCGCGAACGAATGGAGCGTGCCGATGGCGGCACCGTCGAGCTGTTCGAGGGCCTGTCGGCACCGCTCCGCCTCTTCGTCCGGAGCGCCCTCGGCTGCCCGTTCGAGTCCGGCCCGGATGCGGTCGCGCAATTCGGCCCCGGCCTTTTCGGTGAAGGTGATGGCCGCGATGCGGCTGAGATCGGCCCGACCCCCGAGGACGAGTGCCATCACGCGCCCGACGAGGGCGGAGGTCTTGCCGGACCCCGCCCCAGCCTCGACGAAGAGGGTGCTGTCGAGGTCCTCGGTGATCCGCACGCGGGCGGCCTGATCCGGTGGGAGCGCGCCGGCGGAGAGCTCAGTCATCGGCGGGTGGCCCCCCATCGGGGTCGGGGGACTCGGGCGGGTACGCCAGGTCGACGAACGGGGCCATGACCGGAGCGGTCCGCTTGCGTTCGAAGTCGCGCCGGAGCTCGACGACCCCCATGGCGTCGGGATCGCAGAAGGGGCACTCGACCCACGGGGTGGTGCTCGACGCGGTGGGGTGGTGGGGGAACGCGCCCGCCTCGATGCCCCGCACCATCGTCATCACCGTTTCTCCCACATGTGCCAGTACGGCGGGGGTGACCGGGTAGCCGGCCCGGCTGAACTGCCCGCGGCTCGAGACGAACCAGTATTCGGCCTGGACCGGTGCGTCGGGATCGCCGTCGAGGAGGCGCGCCGCCTGGCCGTAGACGGGTAACTGCAACTGGCGCCCCTGGGCATCGGGCTGCTCCTCGCTCAAGTTCTTGTACGGGTCCGCCTTGCCGGTCTTGTAGTCGACGACGTGGAGCGTGCCGTCGCGTGCGATGTCGACCCGGTCGGCTTTCCCACGGAAGCGGACGCTGCGGCCGTCCGGTAGCGCCAACGCCACGGAGCCGAGCTCGACGTGGGGCAACCCGAAGGCCAGCTCGGCGGCCAGGGGCCGGGTGCCGTACCGGGCGCGGTTCGTGTCGTCGGCCAGAAGGAATCGCCGCAGGTCGGCGAGGATGCGCTTCTTGTCCTGGCGCCAGAAGATGGGACGACCGGTCGCCCCCTTGGCTTCGTAGTCGCGGCACACCTGCTCACCGATTTCGATCATGCGCAGGTGATCGTCGGGTGACCAGGGTTGCTCGGGATCGGGTGGCATCGGCCGGGTGAGCACCTCGCTGATGAAATCCTCCAGGACCTGATGGACGAGCGATCCCCGCTCACGCGCCGTGATCTGTAGTTCGTCTTCAGGGTTCTCGACCTCGTCGACGCCGAGGATGTCCCGCAGGAGGTAGGCGAACGGGCAGCTGGCCCAGCGCTCGAGCCGGGTGGCCGAGGTGACCCGCTCGGCCGGCGACGGGAGCTGCAGCCCTTCGAGGTTCCCGTCGAACCGCGTGAAGTCGTCGCTCCGCCGCGCCGCCACGACCGCGGCTCCCGTGCGCAAGAGTGCGTCGTCGGCCGCCGCCAGTGCACGCTCCGAGAGCCTGACCGACCCCTGCCCCATGAGGACGCGCAGCCGGTGCTCCTGTTCCGTGGCCGGGAAGTCCGTATGCCGGAGCCCGGCATCGAAGGAAGCCACATGGGTGAGCCAGCCGCGTTCACTCTGGAGCAGCTCGTCGGACCACCATCGTTCGCCGGCCAGGGTGCTGGCGATGTGCAGGACCCAGCGCGAGGGAATCCGTTCGACGTTGCGGCGCAGGTCGCCGCGGGGGACGCAGAGCTGATGCCTCGCAGCCGCGGCCAGGGTGGCCAGCAGTTGGCGGTGTTGGCGCTCGACGCTCTGTGCGCGCAGGGGTAGCTCGTCGCCGGTGGCGAGGCGTTCGTGGTCGGGGAGGAGAGAATCATCGTGGGCTGGAGAGGGGAACAGGCCTTCAGCAAGTCCGAGTACCACGACGAGGTCCAGGTCGAGGCCGACGCCCATGCTCACCGGACCCACGAGCACGCCCTCTCCCATGCGCCCGACCCGACCGAGGTCGGCGTCGAGCTCGAGTTCCAAGGTGCGGGTGAACACGTCCAGGGTGACAGAGCGCTCGACCTCGTCCAGCGTGGACAGCCGGTCCAGTGCCCCCTCGACCCGCTCGGCCGCTTTGCGCTCGGCGGGCGGCCATTGCGTGCGATGACGCTCGTCGCCGGCCAATGCGCGCAGGCGTCGCCGGGCCCAGGCCACCCGTTCCCCCCAGGCCTGCGGCTGCGTGGACGCCGCGGCGAGGTCATCGATCAGCGACAGCACGAACGCGCGCAACGCCCGGGCGCGTGTGACCTCGGTGCGCAAGGTGTCGGCTCGCCACGGGGGGGCGTCGGGGTCGTCGTCAGCCTCTTGCGCCCTCGTCTCCTGTGCGGTCATGAACGTCGTCAGGCGACGGTCCCAGTCATCGCGACCGGCCACGACCCCGGCCTCGCGTGAAATGCGCTCCCAGGCGGTGACCGCAATGGGTTGTCCATCGTGGCGGAGGTGGCCCCCGGCCAACCAGGTGAACACGTCTTCGCGGCGGAACCCCCGACCGGGAAGGGACAGGAGCCCGAGCAACGTCCGGCCGAGGACACGTGCGGTGAGCGGCATGATGGCCGCCCCGTTCAAAGGGATGCCCGCCGCCGACAATTGTTCGTGGGCCAAGCGGGCATAGGGCTCGGGACTGGCGTGCAGGAGGGCGATACGGTCCAGCGGGGTTCCCGCCCTCGTGGCATCGACGACGGCCCGTACGGCGGTACGGACCTCCTCGTCGCAATCGGACACCGTGACGATCCGGGTCCGATCGGTGGCCACGATATCGAGGGGCTCATCGACCGGGGGAGGCGTCGGCGCCGCGACCGCAATGCGGTGCACCGAGCGTTCGACCTCGACGTCGGCCGTCGTGTCGCCTGTCATTCCGGCCAACACGACGAGGTGGCCGACTGCCGCCACGGCGCCCAGAAGTTGGCCGCCATGGCGCGAGAGCCGCTCGGGCAGGTAGGCGATGGCCGGGCCGAGTCGCGCCACTTCGACCGCATCCTGCCGCACGGTGGTGGTTGCGGCATGGAGGAGGTCTTCCTCGTCGTAGAACGCCGGTTCGAGGATGGCCCGGGCCGCCCGGTGCAGTCGGACCACGTCGGCCGCCCGGTCGCTCCTTCTCGCCAGCGCGTCGAGGGCGTCGCCCGAAAGATCTCGCAACTCCTGGTAGGCGGCGATGAGAGCCGTCTCGGTCGCCGGGTGTTCGGCGACCGGAGCGAACATGCCGGGTTGTCGGGCCAGTGCGGTTCGCAGAGCGGCGGCGATGACCGGTGTCGAAACCGGCCGGCGATCAGCGGCGGCGAGCCGACGTGACCCGAGGAGTTCGGCGAGCCGGTAGACGGTGACGAAGGAAACGGCTGCCACGCCCGTTCCACGGTCGCTCAACGGTCCGAGCGAGCCCGACGCCAACAGGCGACGGGTGGCGACACCCACGTAGTTGGACGGCACGATGACCGTGACGGCTGCGAGCGGGTCCCCACCCTTGGCCGTCCGGATCGCCGCGCACAGCGCCTCGGCCGCCGGTCTGCCATAGCGCACCCAGCGTGCGTCAACGCTCATCACTGCGGATGGTAGGCGATGGCTGTTCGCACCGGGCCTGCCCCGGGCTGGTGCCGGGCTTGCACTGGGCGCCACCGGGCTTGCCGTCGGGAACCGGCCAGGTGAGGTGCTTTTCGGTTGAACGTAGTGGCTCAACCGTGTGGATCGGTAGTACCATCGCCGGTTGCTTACCTTCAACAGCGAGGGTTCCGTGAGGACGGCCGACGCCGCCCACCGCTTCCGACCGGCGCTCCGCGCCGGGGTCTTGCTTCCTTCAAGGTTTGGCGCTCCGCCCTTGGGCTCCTCCGTCCTTCGTCGACGACTTTCCTTCACAGGATCGGCTGGTGGTTGCGGTGTGCGGCGCCGGCCGGCCTTTGACCATGAGGTCCATGCAGTGCCCTTGCCATGTCCATGACCAATGACGCGCCACGCTTCGAGGCGATCACCCACTTCGAAGGAGGCGAGGCCACCGTCGTACTGAGCGGCAGTGTCGAGAACGCCGCCGCGTTCACGCTCAGCGCCACGCTCGACGCGGTGATCGATCGCCATCCGACATCGATGATCCTCGACCTGGCCAAGCTCGACTTCATGGGCGCCGCCGGTTTGATTGCCGTGACCAATGCGGAGAACAGGCTCGCCTCCGTGGGTGTCGCGCTGAAAGTCCAATCCCCGTCGGCTCTGGTGAACCGCCTCCTCGGGATTATGGAGCGGCGCGGAGACGGCGCGGCTCGAACGGGGGTCGCCCGAACATGCTCATCTGGGACCCGAGCAGATGACCGATGTGCACGGGTCCACGCAGCGCTTCGCGTCGAGCCTGTCGACCAAGGACCTGCGACGGGTCACGAGCATGCCGACCGAACCCGATGTCGTCGACGGCGCGCTGCGCCTGATCGTCGAACTCTCCCGGTCCAGCATCGAGGCGGCGGACGGGGTCAGCGTCTCTCTCATGCGCCACGGCGTGCTCTCCACGGTAGCGGCGAGCGATCAGACCATTATGGCTATGGACGCCTATCAGTACGCGACGGGAGAGGGCCCCTGCGTCGATGCCTCGGTCCAGGGGCACTGGTTCCATGCCGAGTCACTCGATGCCGAGGTCCGTTGGCCGTCCTTCACGCCCCGGGCCCGTTCGCTCGGGATCAAGGCGATTCTGTCCTCCCCGCTCACCGCGTCCGACAGGCCGGTCGGCGCGCTCAACATCTACTCGCGCACGGCGGAGACGTTCGAGGTCAAGGATCAGAGGGAAGCGGCGGCATTCGCCGAGAAGGCATCGGTGATCCTGAGCGATGCCCAGGCCGGGGTGAGCGACACGCAAATGGCCATTCGGTTCCAGGAGGCCCTGCGGAGCCGGGAGGTCGTGTCCCTGGCGAAGGGGATCATCATGGAGCGCGAAGGCGTCGACGCGGTGGAGGCGTTCAGCCGGCTGTTGCAGCTCTCACTCGCTGAGGGCGTTCCGCTCCTGCACCACGCTGCGGCAACCGTGCACTCGGCCTTGAGACCGCAGATCGGATCCGGATCGGAGGGCCGATGATGCAGCGACCGCACGATGTCCTCGACACCTACTGCCAGGAGGCCGGCCTCTCCCATGCGGAGTTGTGGTTGCGCTACTTCGAGTTGGGGGGCATGTGCGCCGGGTTCGAGCTCGAGGCATTTCTGGAAGGTCTGCAGGTCCCGAGCGTGTACGACCACGACGTCATTGCCTTGGCTATCAACGAGCGCCTGGTGGAGCTCGGCGGGCGCGCCCTCGTGCCCTATCTGCACGAGGGTTGACTATTCGAGTTCCTTCCAGTGCTCCCGTCCGAAGAGGCGCCCGAAGCGGGCGGTCAAGGACGGGCCTTCGTCGTGCGCCGTGTCGGGATGCAGGACCAGGGACGCCCTTCGGGGCGGGCAACGCATCCGCTTCCTGGTCGGTGATCGTTGTGCGCACCAAGGTCGTGGTGATGTCTGTCACCTGGTCGCGATCGACGAACCGGAGCCCGTGCTTCGTCTTCACGGCGATGCCGTCGAAGAGGTCGAGTTCGGGGACCTGCAGCACGTGCTCGACCTTTCCGAACTCCGTCCCCGTCGAGCTCAGCACCGCCGTGCCGACCGACAAGGCCAGGTAGGAAATCGGGCGTCCTTCGTCCACGGGTCGACCTCTTTTCTCTCGGGTCCAACACTAGTCAGCGAGGCATGTGGGCCCTGATGGGCCATGGGCGGACGCTTCTCGCGGCCGGGTCAGGGTCAGGCGGCCGGTTCAGGCATCGGTGAGCCAGGCCAGTGTGAGTGCGGCACTCCATGAGAACCCCTGGCCGCCGATGCCGGCGCCGTTGCGCGGGTCGTAGTACTCCGAGAAGCCCTGTTCGACCAGCCGTCTGGGTATCGGTGCGCAGCACGTCCGCCCGATCGGCGAATCCGGCCCCGGCGAGGCCGTCTGCGACCAGCCAGTTGATGAGCACCCAGACCGGTCCCCGCCAGTAGCGGATCGGATCGAACGACGGATCGTCTGGTTGGGAGGTAGGGATCGCGGAGGGCAACGCGACGCGCCACTGGTCGATACGATCCATCATTCGCTCGATCCGGGCCGGGGCGATTCCGGCCCAGAGGGCAACGAGACCCGTGGAGGTGGCGGGTCCTACGGGGCCTTTTGCCAGGGTGTCGAACGGGCGGTACCAGCCGAGCTCGTCGTCCCACAACGCATGGAGCCCCGCCCGCAGCGCGTCGGCCACTGCGGCGGCGTGGCGTCCGTCGATTCCCGCCACGACAGCGGCTGCCGCGGCGTCGCTCGCCGCCCGCGCGGCGATGGCGGTGAACCCCGGGTCTTCGACCGCGAACGGACTATCGGCCGGTTGGCGTTCGGTGTCCCACCCCGCCGCCCGCAGCGCGGCGACGATCCCGAGATACTGCCGGTACTCGCGTGTGCGACGGTCGCTGGTCGGCCGAGACCGTCGCGACGTCACGTCGCTCGATGTGCGCATTGCTGACCTCGGGGACGACGGACAACGGCTCGTCCCACGAGGGCGAGTTGTCCATGCCGGACTCCCACGGATGCACGATCAATGCCGCGCCGTGTGGTCCCCTTCTCGCCCGTTCGATCCAGGAGAGCCACGCCTCGAGGTGCGGCCACAGGGCGCGGAACGACGAAAGGGCACGGTCTCGATCGGGGTCACCGGCGAAGAGGCGCGCGGCTGCGGTGACGGGGAGTGGGGGCTGGGTCAACCCGGTGGTCGGCGGGTTCCGTCCGGTCGCCCACACTTCGGGTCCGGGAAAATAGCCGTCGTCCTCGCGCCAGAACACGATGTGGGGCACCATGCCCGACGACCATTGCGCCGAGAAGAGCCGCGCGAGCTCCTGCCATGCGTCGTCCCAATGGCCGGCGGCAGCCCACCCCAGGGCGATCGGGCCAGAATCCCAACACCACTGGAAGGGATAGAGGCCCTCGGCCGGGACCGTGTAGCCGTCCCGGTGATTGCGCGACAGGACGTCGAGCGCGCGCCGGCGAAGATCGGTGTCGCCGGTGGGACTCAACCCAGGCGGTAGAGCTTCTTCCCGTTGTCGGCGAGGATTTTGGTGCGGGACTCCGGCCGCAACGTCGCCATCGCCTCGTGGACGTGCTCGAGCGGGTTCGGCCACAGGCTGGTCGGGTGGGGGAAGTCGGTCTCGAACATGATGTTGTCCTCGCCGACCTTGTCGACCAACTCCTGCAGGTGGCCGCGGCCCGTTTCGAACCACATGGTGGCCCACCAGTTGGACTTGAAGTATTCCGAGGGAGGCCGGCTGAGTTGCGCCGCCTGGACGGGCGCGTTCTCGGGCAGCTCCCAGTCCATGGTCTCGAGGATGAAGGGCACCCAACCGATCCCGCTCTCGACCGACACCATCTTGAGGTTGGGGTGGCGGTCGAAGAGGCCGGAGAAGATCGTATTGATGACCACCCTGGCGTTGCCGATGAAGAGCATGGAGCCGCCGATGGCGGGCTTGACGTGCTCGTCCTGGGACTCCCAGAAGTACTGTCCGAAGAAGTTCATGGCCGTGAGGCTGGAACCGATGTGGAAGTGCACCGGGAGCTCCAGGTCGGCACAGACCTCCCAGAGTGGGTCCCAGGCCCGGTTGGCCAGGTCCGGGGAACCCAGGTCCTGCGGGTCAGAGGTCATGTTCACGCCGCGCAGCCCCAGTTCGGAGATCCGCTGGGCCTCGCGCACGCACCCCTCGATGTCCCAGGCCGGGAGGATCGGCATGGGGAGGAGGCGATTGTTGGTACGGCTCTGGATTTCGGCCCGGGAGTCGTTGAAGATCTCCACGGCGAGGCGCCGCAGTACGGGGTCCTTCACCCCGGCCAGCGCCTGCCCGCCCAGCCCGAGAGCGTTCGGGTAGAGCACCTGGTGCTGGATGCCCATGCGATCGAGGATCTCGAGGCGGGCGTCGATGTCCCAGGCGGCCACGTGGGCCTTCTCGAAGTCCCACTCGACCATCGAATCGAGGAACGGGTGCTTGGTGCCCGCTTTGTCGATGGTGCTGCCGCCGCCGGCCTTGCCGACGACCTCCCCCTCGATCACCCACTGGCGCAGGCCGTCGATCCGCTCCACATGGAGGATCTCGTCCTTGTACTTCGCCGGTGCCCTCTTCGTCCACAGGTCGTCGACGTCGGTGAGGTGGGAATCGGCATCGAGCACGGCGAGGGCCTTGGGCGCTTCCGAGGCGGTGTCCGGCGCTTCCGAGGTGATGGTCATCGGGCATTCCTCCTATGGAACTGAGACTTGGAACGAAGACTCTGGGGGCGCTTCACGCCACGCCCCTGGATGTTATCGGATCGGAGCACGGTTGTTTTCGCTGGGCCGCGAGCTGGTCCGTTCTGTCAGCGGAAATCAGGGTTCTGGTAACCCAACTTTCCCAGCCCAGGGCATCGGTCAGGGTCCGTTACTCCGGAACGGGATCTTTTCTCGGGCGGCCGCGTTTGGGGAGGGGTCGTGGGGACGTTCCCCGGCCGGCATCGGTGAGCGCACGCCGCAACAGGAACTCGATCTGGGCGTTGGTGCTCCGCAACTCGTCTGCGGCCCACCGGGCCAGGGCGTCGTGGACGGCCGGATCGAGGCGGAGGAGGATGCTCTTACGTTCGGCCACGCGCAGATCGGGACCCGGCTACTGGTACAGCGAGCCGGTGTTGACGATCGGCTGGGTGCCCCGGTCGCCGCAGAGGACGACCAGGAGGTTCGAGACCATGGCGGCCTTGCGTTCCTCGTCCAGTTCGACGATGCCCTCGTCGGCCAGGCGGCCGAGTGCCATCTGGACCATCCCGACCGCCCCGTCGACGATGCGCGACCGGGCGGCTATGACGGCCCCGGCCTGCTGGCGCTGCAGCATCACCTGGGCGATTTCGGGTGCGTACGAAAGCCGGGTGATTCTGGCCTCGATGATGTCGACACCGGCCGGGACGACCCGGGCCGCGATTTCGGCGGCGAGTTGGCCGGCGACCTCGTCGGTGTGATCGCGCAGCGACAGCGCTTGGCTGTCGGCGTTGTCGTACGGGTGGCCGTTGGCAACGTGCCGCAGCGCGGTCTCACTCTGCGTATCGACGAAGGCGACGAAATCCTCGACGCCGTACGTGGCGCGGGCGGTGTCGCGCACCTGCCAGACGACGACTGCGGCGATTTCGATCGGGTTGCCGTCGGCGTCGTTGACCTTCACCGTCGGTGTCTCCTTGTTGCGGATCCGCACCGACACCCGCCGCCGCACCGCGAAGAGGTTCACCCAACGCAGGCCCGTTGTGCGCACGGTGCCCCGGTAACCCCCGAAGAGCTGCACGACGCGGACCTCGCCGGGCTTGATGGCGGTGAGCCCGACGAAGCCGCCGGTCCCCAGCACGAACAGCGCGACGGCGGTCCAGACCTCGGCCACCCCGCCCGCCCTGGCGAGGAGAATGCCGGCGACATACGCCGCGAGCGAGCCGATCAGCACGGCGATGCCCGGTCCGGACCCCAGTTCCCGTTCCTCGACCGTGCTCAGGAGCCCGGACGCCCGGGTTGTGGCTTCTGGTGCGATCCCCATGGGGGTACCTCCTTTTCCCTGGAGCACCCGGAGGACCGGGCACCTATCAAAGTGATATCACTTTTCTCACGACCTGTAAAGGGCGCAGCGCACCGGGCGCCGACCGATCAGGCAGACTGACGTCGGTCGACCCGCCGGGTTCCTGCAGCTCGGCGCCGGCGCGGAAGGAGGGTCACCATGAGCATCGACCTCGTCATCAGGGGCGGCACGGTGATCGACGGCACGGGTGCGGCGGGCCGGACCGCGGATGTGGCGGTCGACGGCGGGCTGATCACCGAGATCGGCGTCGTCGACGATCAAGGGCGCCGGGAGATCGACGCCCGAGGGCTCCTCGTCTGCCCCGGGTTCATCGATGGCCATGCCCACATGGACGCCCAGATCTTCTGGGACCCGCTGGCCACGCCCGTTTCCCTGCACGGGGTCACGACGCTCGTGATGGGGAATTGCGGCTTCACGCTCGCCCCCGTGCACTCGGGCAGCGAGGAGCTCGCCATACGGAGCATCGAGCGGGCCGAGGACATTTCCCGGGGCGACCTCGAGACGGGTGTCCCCTGGGGTTGGCGGACCTTTGCCGACTATCTCGACGCCGTCGACAGCACACCCAAAGCCGTGAATCTGGCCGGGTACATCGGACACTCGGCCCTGCGCACGTTCGTCATGGGGGAGCGGGCGTACCACGACCCGGCGACCGCGGACGATCTCGAGCGCATGGGCCAGGAGCTGACGGCGGCGATGGCGGCCGGTGCGGTCGGGTTCTCGACTTCGCAGATCTCCCAACACCGCACCATGGCCGACGAGCCGGTGGCGAGCTATATCGGCGGGTGGGACGAGGTGGAGTATCTGACGCGTGTCCTCGGGCGTACCCACACGGGCGTGCTCCAACTGGCCACCCTGATGGCCGAACCGGAGAATCAGGAGCACCTTCTCCGCCTTGCCCTGGCGGGCGGCCGCCCGGTGCACCAGGGATGTATCTACAAGGCGGACCAGCCGGACGGCTTCCGGTCCAGTCTCGCCTTCCTCGACCATGCGGCGGACCAGGGGGCGCGCATCATCGGCCAGGCGCACGTGCGGCCGTTGGTGAACGTGATCGGGTTCAAAGTCGGGCTCCCGTTCGATCTTCTGCCCGCCTGGCGCGAGCTCCGGCGGCGACCCCTGTCCGCGCAGCGACTCGTCCTGGAGGATCCCGAGCGCCGGAGCGCCCTCGTCGACGAGGCACTGCACGGTCCCTATGTCACGAGCAAGGTCGTCGTCGAAGTGCAGGCCCGCCTGCCCGACTACGAAGCATTGCGCGTGCTCGTCTCGCCGACACAGCCCAATCCGTCAGTGGCCGATCTGGCCCGGGCCCGGGGCACGAACCCCGTCGACGTCATGATCGACCTGTCACTGGCGGCCGACTTCGAGCAGTACTTCACACAGCCCTTCGCCAACCAGGACGAGAAGGCGGTGGAGATGATCCTGCGCCACCCCCGCACGATCATCGCCCAGTCCGATTCAGGGGCGCACGTGTCACAACTCATGGACAGCTCGATCCCGACGCACTTCCTCGCGCACTGGGTGCGTGACCGGCAGGCCTTCAGCTGGGAGGAAGGCATTCACATGTTGACCGGAAGGCCCGCCGCGAGTGGGGCCTCGGTGACCGCGGCCACGTCCGGGAGGGCAGTGTGGCCGACCTCGTGGTGATCGACCCCGCAACGGTGGGGCCGAAGCTGCCCTACGCCCGCGCCGACCTCCCCGCGGGGGGCACACGGCTCGTCCAGGAGGCCGAGGGGATGTACGCCACGGTGGTCGGTGGCGCACTCACGAGCGTGGAGGGAATCCCGACGGAGGCCCGGCCCGGCCGGCTCATCAGGAGGTCCTGAGCAGGACGAGGCTCGCGTGCGTGGATCGGGCCGTAGTACGGTCGGAGGCCGATGCGAAGCGAGCGGCGGCCTCGTCACATGGATGTTTGCGGCCGTGGCCGCCAACAAGGGAGGTACCGGTGAGCTCGCATCCGCCCGGACGACCCGGGTTCATCGGCCGGTTGATCTCCCAACCCGTCGCCTCTGTCGCCGATGTCGTCATGCCGGCGATCGTCGACGCGGTCGACATCGACGAGACCATCGGGCGGGTCGATATCGACGAACTGCTCACGCACATCGACCTCGATGCCGTCGTCGACCGCATCGACCTCCAGACACTCATAGAGAAGCTCGACCTCAACAAGGTGCTCGACAAGGTCGATCTCGACGCGCTGATCGACCGGATAGGGATCAACCCGCTGCTGGAGCGGATCGATCTGAACGCGTTGCTCCAGAACGTGGACCTGAACCAACTCCTGGAGCGGGTGGACATCAACGCCATCGTGGGACGGGTCGATATCAACGCGATCATGGACGATGTCGATATCGGCTCTTTCACGGGAAAGATCAGTGCCGCCGTGACGAAAGGCACCGAGAGCTTTCTCCGGTCCATGCTCGACCTGGTGCGGCGCCAGGTGGTCGGCGTCGACATGGTCATCCTCCGCACCACGGACGGGCTGCTCCGGCGAAAACCTGATGCCCTTCCGCTCGGGCCGGCACACCTGATCCCCGCCGGAGAGACTGACACGAGCTCGAAAGTGAGCGGTCGTTACGCCGGGCCGGTGAGTCGCCTGCTCGCCTTCGGCATCGATCTGGCGCTCATTTTCGCATCGTTCGCCCTGGGGACCGCCGTCCTGAACTATCTCATCCGGCTCCTCACCGGGTACCACCTCGAACGCGGGAGTACGAACGGGTTCTGGTGGGCGATCGCGCTGGCCATCTGGGCGTTCATCTACTACTGGATCGGGCCGGCCATCGCCGGCCGCACCCTCGGGATGGCGTTGGTCGGGCTGCGCGTCGTCGCCATCGATGGATCGGCGGTCGGTCAGAAACAGTCGTTCATCCGGACCCTCACGTTGCCTTTTAGTGTGATCCTTCTCGGCGTGGGCCTGTTCATGGCCGTTCTCGGTCGTGAACGAAAGGCCCTCCACGACGACGTTGCGAGAACCTGCGTCGTCTACGACTGGGGTGAACGGCCCGCCGAGATGCCGGCGCCGCTGACGAATTGGCTGGCCGGACGCGGGGCCATCGAGTTCAAGGCACCCCCGACCCCGAAATGAGGGGCGCACCACGTTCCGCTTCTACTCGGTATCGAAGGATGTCTGCGCTGGGACGGGGGGCTTTGGATCCATGATCTTCCGCGTCGACTTGAGATTGGTGATGAGGACCGCCACGACGGTCACCAGGTAGATCTGGCCGAACATGGCTTCGAGCACGGCCAGTGCTCTCTCCAGCCCGCCGACCGCCGTCAGGTCTCCGTAGCCGACCGTTGTCAACGTGATGAAGCTGAAGTACAAGAAGTCCGACGTCGTGCCCTTGGAGGTCTGTGCGAAGAACGGATGGGACGTCGCCGCCTGGATGGTGAGTTCTATGAACGCCCACAACATCCCGGCCAGGACGTAGATGCTCAGGGCGGCGAGGATGGTCCTCCCGTCAATCACCCCGCGCTGTACCACGCCCCGGATGATCGCAACGGGCGCGGCCAGGACCAGGAGCGCGCTCACCCCGTAGGCGATCGCTTCTTCGCTCGCATAACCGCCGAAGAGCGCGAAGATCACCGCCGCCAGGCCACCGAAAAGCACGATTACGGCGGCATAGAACGCGACCTTGCCGCTCCGTGCGGCGAGCACGGCGGCGAGGAGTGTCACCCCCATGAGCGCCATGCTCACGACCGGCACCCAGCGCCCGCCGGACGGAGCTGACGCCAGGAAGACGTAGGTCACCAACAGCAGGACGAAGACCCCGCCGAAGCGGTAACCGGGAACACGTCCTTGGATGCGGCCGTACAGGGTTTGGGCAAGACCGGGCATGGTCCTCATCCTTCCTCTCGGATCTATCCGACGATCGCGACATTAGGGTCTGGACCTGCAGCATCTCGGCCCACCGGGAGGCATGTCGCCGTTGGCACCCTCCTTGAATCAGTGCAACAATCCGGCACCGAGCGTTGACGAGGAGGAGCAGCATGCCCATGGGGCCGGTCGAATACATCGTCGTGGGATTCCCGGAGAACAAGTTCGACGGGACCATCATTCCGGCGCTCGCCGACCTCGTGGAGAAAGGACTCGTGCATATTCTCGACCTCGTGTTCGTCGCCAAGGACGAGGAGGGCAACGTCGTGGGCTTCGAATACGAGGACATCCCCGGCGAAGTTGCGGCATTGGCCGAGCTCGACGGTGAAGCCGGCGCGCTCCTGAGCGATGAGGACATCGAAGCTGTGGCGGAGATCCTCGATCCCGGCTCGTCGGCTGCGCTTCTCGTCTGGGAGGACGTCTGGGCGACCGAGTTCCAGGAAGCGGTGCTCCGTTGCGGAGGCGAACTGATAACAGGTGGTCGTGTGCCCGCACTGGTGGTCGACGCCGCACTCGCGGCCGTCGACGGCTGACAGTTGACAGTTGACAGTTGACGGTTGATCTCGCAACACTGAACTGAACGGAGAAAGCACATGATGCGACGTGGCATAGGACGGGTCGGCCGACCAGGTCTGGTCGGGACCGTGGCACGGACAGCCGTGGTCGCCGGCACCGCGACGGCTGTCGTCGGAGGCGTCTCGCGCCACCAGCAGGCCAAAGCCCAGCAGGCGCAGGATGCCGCCGCCTACCAGCAGGAGGCGGCGCAACCGGTCTACGTCGAGGCACCCGCCCCGGCTCCGGCACCCGGATTCGATGAGGCCAAGATCAAGCTGCTGCAGGATCTCGCCGCGCTGAAAGACCAGGGGATCCTCACCGACGAGGAGTTCGCGGCCCAGAAGGCCAAAATTCTGGCCTAGTACCTGAGGTTGCCTAGTACTGCAGATTGGAGGACATGTGCACCCCACTGTGACGCAGATCACGGCGAACATCGGCGCCGAAATTGCAGGGATCTCCGGAGGTGCCTTCGTCGATCCCGCCGTCGCCGCCGAGGCCCGGCGCCTGCTCGATGCGCACGGAGTCCTCGTCTATCGCGACGCGTACATCGGGGATGACGATCTCCTCGCGTTCACCCGCTTGCTCGGTCCGGTGCACGAGTTTCCCGAGGTCTCGGTGGTCAGCCTCAATCCCGAAGTGAGCAAGTCGGCGGCCGTGCAGCGTGGGACGTTCCAGTGGCACATCGACGGCACGATGGTCGAATACCCCCATCAGATCACCCTCCTTTCCTGCCTCGAGCCGGCGCGTGATGGCAGTGGTGATACGGAGTTCGCCAACACGTACGCCGCCTACGACGCGCTGAGTGACGGCGAAAAGGATGAGCTCGAAGGCCTGCAGGTGCGCTACAGCTACTTGAACCGGATACGCCTCCGGCAGGGGTTCATGACGCCCGAGGCCATCGAGAGCTACAAAAAGTTGCCGCCCCGGGAGCGTTCGCTCATCTGGACGCATCGCACGGGCCGCAAGTCGATGCTGCTCGGCTCCCAGGCCGGCGAGGTCATCGGCTGGCCGCTCGACAAAGGCGAGGCGCTCCTCGGGAGGCTTCTCGAGTGGGCCACGCAGCCGCGCTTCGCCATGCGGCACCACTGGGAGCGCGGGGATCTCGTGTTGTGGGACAACACCGGCATTCTGCACCGGGCCCATCACTACGAGCTCGAGTCGGGCCGCTTGATGCACCGCACGACCGTCGACAGCGAGCGGGCCGTCGTTTGAGCGCGTCGGTCCTCAAAATGATGCGGTGTACTCGGTGAACAGCGCAGGTGAGGGTGACGCCGGGACGCGGGCTCGGATTCAGGAGCACTGGGACGCTTCCGAGCGCGGGGACGGCGAGGTGGAGCACGCGATCTATGCGGAAGATGGAATCCTCGACTACCCCCAGTCCGGCGAACGCTTCCGTGGCCGCGCCAACATCCGGGCGCAACGCGGCGGGCACCCGGCCGAGCGCCACTTCACCGTCCGGAGGATCCAAGGCGGAGGCGACCTCTGGGTGAGCGAGTGCGTGATCACCTACGACGGCGCGCCGACCTATTCGGTCAGCCTCATGGAGTTCACCGACGGGTTCGTCACCCACGAGACCCAGTACTTTGCCGACCCGTTCCCGGCGGCGCCCGGACGGGCTGCCCTGGCTGAGCCGATCCCCACCGACGATCACTGAGCGGCCGACCGGCTGAAGGTCTACGGCACGTTCGAGTCGCAAACGTCGCGACACTTTCGGGGGGAGGGGCCGCATGCCGTCTCCGGCCAGGACAGTGTGTGTGCCTCTCGAAAGGCTCTCCTGACATGTGTGTGGTCCGTTGACCTGGTCTTGACGCGAACAGCGCCATCCCCCCTCTTGGTTTTTGGGCTGAGCGAAGCCTGCTCGGTGTCGACCCGGCGACGGTCATCGGGCGGACGGTGGCCCAGGTGCCTGGGCCCGCCACGATGCGGGCCACACCAAGGACTACGACGACCAGGTGGCCTGCCTGGTCACTAATGCCCTCAAGTCCGCCGTCCAGAGCCTGTAAAACTCAACGCTAGAAGTCTAGCGGTTCGTTTTGAGAGGGCGCCGGGGCGGACTGTGGGGGGTTTCTGACCCCCCCAAGCCCAGCGAATCATGCGTGGTGCCAGCTATCGCCGGAACATCGCAGCTGGCTCCGTTGCTGTTCTTGCAAGCCCGGAACCCACGACCGGGGCTCGTGGCGTGGACGAGTACCTCGAGGCTCCCCTGCGGCGCTGAGCCCGGTGAGGGGGCGAGCATCCCACCGGTACAGTCAACTGAATGCTCGCAGTCCATCTCCTCTGGACCGACGACGACGGTGGCGGGTTCTTTCTGTGGGGCGAGGACAGCGACCGGGCGTTGACCGGTCCCGCCAGGCGCGGCCGTAGTCCGGTCGTTCCCCTGCCACAGGCCCATCCGTTCACCGCCGCGGGATCACGCCTGACCATCGCGGTCACCGACGCTGCCCCTTCTCTTTACGCTGCAGTCGCTGGAGCAAATGAGGGGATGCAGGTCCTGTGGCTGCCGGGGAAGGCCCACGCCCCCCTTCCCTCACCCGAGCTCATCCGGACCGAAGCCGTCACCCGGTCGAGACAGGCGCCGGGGCTTTGGCCCTTCGAAGTGACCGCCCTCCGCTTGAGCCCGTCGGCGGCACTCGACGTGGCCCTTGCCCTGCGGCTGGTGGCCTCGCCCGATCTGCACCCGGGTGCCTCGGTGTCGCCCTTCGCCGTTCTGGCTGCCTTGGCACTGGAGATCGTGGCCGCGGGTCGGGTGCTGCCGAACCTCCGCACGGGACCCGATGGCTTCGAGGCCAGGTGGGAACCGCTGTTGAACGGTGCGGACGACGATCGCGTGCGGACCGTGACCCGTTCCCTCCCTCCGGTCTGTCGCGCCGTCACCGCCGAGGGTGTCCCTGCGGAAAGGATCGTCCGTCACGCTCTCGATGCCTTTGTCGATACCGTGTGCCGGGAGTCGCTGGCCTCTTCCCGGAGCTCCGTCATCCGGTTGCCGCGCCCGCGGGCCGACCAGACACCCACGGCGCTCGAACCCTGGTTGACGGCGCTCTCGTCCCCGTCGCCGTACGTGATCGCCGATGACGGGGAACTGGCAAAAGTCGAGCGGCTGATCGGAGAGTGGCGTGCCGATGCAGCGGCGCGGGGCGGTTCCTGGAGGTTGTGCCTCCGCCTCCAAGAGCCTCCGCCGGGCAACGACAACGAACGTGACAACGACACCGGACCTGACGACGCCACGAAGAGCGGTGACAACGCCAATGCTGCACAACGGGGTCGCGACGCGGAACCGACCTGGCGTTTGGAGCTCCTCCTGCAGGCCACCGACGATCTCAGTCTGCTCGTCACCGCCGAGGAGGTCTGGCGGGCGGGCGATCAGCTGCAGCGCGCCAGCCGATCGCTGAGCGATCCGCACGAGGTCTTCCTGGCCGAATTGGGCCGGGCTGTGCGCATCTACCGCGCGCTGGGAGAAGCGCTGCGCCAACCCACGCCGACCGGTCTCCTGCTGGATCTCGGTGGCGCCCACAGCTTCCTGGTCGATGCCGCGCCAGCCCTCGAGGTGGCGGGTTTCGGCGTGCTCCTGCCGTCGTGGTGGGGCCGGCCCCAAGCCCGTTTGGGCGTACGGCTCAAGGCCTCGTCGCCGTCCACCTCGTCACGAGGTGCCGGCTCGGGGGGTCTGCTCAGCCAGGACGGCCTGTGCTCGTTCGATTGGGAAGCCGCCCTGGGTGACCAACAGATCGACCGGTCGGAGCTCGTGCGACTGGCCAAGCTGAAAGCACCACTCGTCAACGTCCGCGGCCAGTGGATGGAGTTCCGGCCGGCCGAGGTGGACCGTCTGGTCCGCTTCCTCGAGGCGCAGCCCAAGACCACGTCCGACCGCACCATGACGATCGGCGAGGTGCTGCAGGTGGCGGCGGGGGTGGGTCCCGACCCCGGCGTCCCCATGCTCGGCATTTCGGCGGAAGGACAACTGGGGGCGTTGCTGCGGGGTGAGCTCGAAGGGACGCTCGACGTACGGTCGACGCCGGAAGGCTTCATCGGTGAACTGCGCCCCTACCAACAGCGCGGCGTGGCCTGGCTCAAGATGTTGGAGCGGCTCGGGCTGGGTGCCTGCCTGGCCGACGACATGGGTCTGGGCAAGACGGCGACCGTGCTGGCCCTTTTGCAGGACGAGCACCTCACCAAGGGCCGTGGTGCATCGCGGGGCCGACGCTCGTCATCTGCCCGACCTCGGTGGCCGGCAACTGGGAGCGGGAGTCCGAGCGCTTCACGCCGGCGCTCTCGGTGATGATGCACCACGGCGCGACACGGTCCCGGGAAGCGACCTTCGAGAAATTGGCCGGAGCGGCGGACATCGTGATCACCACCTACGCCCTGGCGACGAGGGACAAGGCCCTCCTGGCCAAGGTGCCGTGGCGGCGCATCGTGCTCGACGAGGCTCAGAACGTGAAGAACCCCGAAGCCAAGCAGACCAAAGCCGTTCGCTCCCTACCCTCTCCCCGCAAGGTCGCGCTCACCGGCACACCGGTGGAGAACCACCTGGGCGAGCTCTGGTCGATTATGGAGATTCTCAACCCCGCACTCCTCGGCTCGGCGGCGTCGTTCCGGCAGCGTTTCGTCATTCCGATCGAGCGCTTCCGCGATGAGGATGCGGCGGAACAGTTGCGGTCGCTCACCCGCCCCTTCATTCTGCGGCGGCTCAAGACCGACCGGACCATCGTCCCGGATCTGCCCGAGAAGATGGAGATGAACGAGCTGTGCACCCTCACCAAGGAACAGGTCACGCTCTACCAGGCGGTGGTGGACGACATGCTGCGCCGCATTGAGGAAGCGGAGGGCATCGCCCGCAAGGGTCTGGTGCTGACCGCCATGCTGCGGCTCAAGCAGGTGTGCAACCATCCGGCCCAATTTCTCAGCGACGGCTCGGCACTCGCCGGCCGCTCGGGAAAACTCGAGCGCGCCGCCGAAATCCTCGAAGAGATCCTCGACTCGGGCGAACGGGCACTGGTGTTCACCCAGTTCGCCGAAATGGGCTCCCTCCTCGTCGATTCTTTCTCGGCGCGGTTCGGCCGCCGGATCTCGTATCTCCACGGTGGCGTGCCCCGCAATCAGCGCGACAGCATGGTGGCGGAGTTCCAGGATCCGGAAATCGACGTCCCCATAATGGTCCTCTCCCTCAAAGCAGGTGGGACGGGTCTCAACCTGACCGCCGCCAATCACGTGATCCACTTCGACCGGTGGTGGAACCCGGCCGTCGAGAACCAGGCGACCGACCGGGCCTTTCGTATCGGCCAGCGCAAGGATGTCCTCGTCCGCAAGCTCGTGTGTGCCGGCACGCTCGAAGACAGGATCGACCAGCTGATCGCCTCCAAGCGCGACCTCGCCGATCGGGTGGTCGGTACAGGTGAAGGCTGGCTCACCGAACTGTCGACCGACGACCTGGCCGACGTGTTGCGGCTCTCAGCCGAAGTGGCCGTGGGCGCATGAGCCCGTCCCGCAAGAAGCCGAGGTCGGCGCGCACAGGCCAATCGCAACCACGCGTCGCCTGCCGCCGTCGGCGATCTCCAGGGGCTGGTCGATCAGGTCCAGGCACTCCGGCGCCGGCACAAGGCACAACCGTCGGCCCAGAGCGCGGCGGAGCTTTCCCAGCTCCGCCAAGCCCTGCTCGAGGCCCTCGACCTCAACGAGGACGACAGCAACTCCGCGGAAGACGACGTCGAGACGACCGGTGCGTTTGTCGAAGACGACGAGCAGGGATACGACGATGACGACGAGATCTGGGAGGAGGACGAGTCGGGGGAGTGGAGGGCCCGGAGGGACTGGTCCCGGTTCACGCCGGCCAAGCGGATCCCTGTCGATGACGGTCTGGAACTGCGCAGTCGACGCGGTGCAATCGGTGAGAGCTGGTGGTCCCGGCGCTTCCTCGCTGCGGTCGAGTCGATCCTGACGGGCGGTCGGCTGACCCGGGGCCGCACGTATGCCCGCCAGGGGCAGGTGATCGATCTCGGCATCGGCGCTGGCCTCGTCGTGGCGCAGGTCCAGGGCACGCGGCGCACGCCGTACGGGGTCCAGATATCGATGCCTGCCGCGAGCGAGGAGCGTTGGGCGGCCATCGTCGACACGCTGGCCGGGCAGGCCGGGTACGCCGCCCGCCTGCTCGCCGGAGAGTTGCCGCACGAGATTGAGGACGTCTTCGCACAAGCCGGGGTGGCACTCTTCCCCGAACGCGGCTCGCATCTGGTCACGACCTGCACGTGTCCGGATTGGGCCACCCCCTGCAAACACGCGGCCGCCGCCTGCTACCTCATGGCCGAGGCCTTCGACGACGACCCGTTTCTGCTGCTCGCCTTCCGGGGGCGGGAACGTGAAGCGTTGCTGGCCGAGTTACGGGCGCGTCGCGGAGGCTTCGTCGAAGAGCATGCCGGCGACACCCCACCCACCTCGGAAGCCGCTGTGCCGTCACCGCCTCTGGCCGAGGACATCGCCACCTTCTGGCACACCGGTCCTGACTTGGCCGATGTGCACTGCCTCCCTCGAGCAGCCGAGGTGCCCGGGGCGGTGTTGCGCCTCTTGCCGCGGGGAGTCCTCGTCGTGCAGGGTCGAGAGGTCGCCGATCTCCTTGAGGCTGCCTATGCCCGGCTGACGACCGAGGCCGAGGCACGTGCCTTCGCCGGCACCCCGACGCCAACGTAAAGCGCCTCAGTCCCGCGCGGGGCGGCACCAGACCTTCGAGTGCCAGAGTGAGGACGCGGCTCGCCGCCGCTGCGCGCGCTGCGGCACCCTTGGCCCTCGTCATGGCACCCCGGGCCATGAGGAACACCAAGAAGACGTCCTCCATCGACGTGTCGCGACGCAGCGAACCGCTGGCCTTGGCGTCGCTCAGCGGACCCTTCATGAGTTCGGCGATGCGCCGCCGTTCGCTCTCGAGTCGTGAATCCACGCACGCGTCCTCGCGAGCCAGTTCCCCGACGGCGTAGAGGTCCACCACGCTCTCGACGAGACGCCGGAGGAGGACGAAGAAGGCGTCGGGGTCACCGTCGACTTCGGCCGCAATCGCAGCGATGCGCTCGATATGTTCGCCGAGGACCTCTGCGGCAAGTGCCCCACGGTCGGGAAAGTTCCGGTAGAGCGTCGCCTGTCCCACGCCGGCCCGGCGAGCGATCTCGCACATGGAGACGTCGGCGGAGTCGGCGAACAGCTCGCGGGCGGCGACCAGAATCGCCTCCCGATTGCGCAATGCATCTTTACGCAGCTGGTTCGTGGACACGGTCACCCCCGCGGCAGCGTATGCAAAGAAGCGATCGTCGTCAATCGGACAAGGTGATCCGGTTAGAAACACCCGTTGACGTGGTCTGAGCCTTAATGGTGTAGCTAACTGGAGGTTCTCCTCCGCTTTTGCTAGAACAGTGGGGGACGGGCACCGCGCCCGGACGGGAGCTCAGTTTTTGGCTCCGAGACTCGAGGAGGCTGATGTATCACCGGGTCCAACGGCGTCCCCCTGGCCGGGAGACCCGCCCGTTCCAACCCTTCACCTCGACCGTGGGGAACTGATGCGCCAGGGCCCACTCGCTGGTCGCTATCCCGCAGTTGCGGCCATGGTCATGCTCGCGCTGGTTCCGTACCTTGCCTTGTCGGCCGCGCTCGGCCCGTTGACGCCGATCATCGCCAAGCAGCTCCACACGAGCCTGCAGACGCTGAGCCTCGGCGCCGGTCTGGGCAACGCCGGGTACGCGATCGGCACGGTGCTGGCGGTCCAGTTCGCCCAGCACCTCCCGCAACGCCGGATGATGGTCATCTACGCGGTCCTGCTCGTCATCGGATCGGTGCTGACGGCATCTGCGCAGGACGCCACCATGTTCATCGTGGGCCACGTGATCCAGGGCCTGTGCACGAGCCTGCTCCTGATCGCCGCCGTCCCACCCCTGGCGCTCGGCTATCCGCCGAACAAGCTTCGCGATACGACAGTCATTTTGAACATGTGCATCTTCGGGGCGGTGGCATTCGGCCCGTTCATCGGCGGCCTTCAGGCCCAGTCGAATGCCTGGCGGCCACTGTTCTGGATCGTCGCGGGCGTTGCGTTCATGGCGCTGGTACTCGCCTTGTTGACCTTCGAGGACACGCCACCCGCCAACCCCGACTCGCCCCGCGATTTTCCGGCCATCGGGCTGGCGACGGTCGGGTGCGTCGCCGCCTTCGTCGGCGCCGCACAGCTGACCACCCACGGCTTCATGGATCCCGAGGTGATCATTCCGCTCTTGGGCGGCCTCGCCCTGATCGTGATGCTCGTGGTCTACGAGTGTGTCATTCCGCGGCCGCTGCTCATGATCCGGACGTTGCTGACCAGCTCCATTCCGGTCGCGGGCATCGTCGTGGCGCTCTTTGCGGCCGCTGCGTCGGTCTCCGCCACCGGGCTCACGGCGGGAGTCCTGGAGGGCACGCCGCTGCATATCGGACTGCTCTACCTACCCGAGGTCGGCGGGGCCATCATTTCGGCTCTTGCCCTCGGGGCCGTCATCAGGAGACGCGCGCTGCACTACCTCCCGTTGGTCGGCATGCTCCTGCTCGCGGCCGGCATCGCGGTGTTCCGCATTGAGGTGCCATCCAACGAGGCACTCACCCTCGTCGGCTCGGCATTGACAGGGCTCGGGCTCGGTGCCACGGTCGCCCCGGCGCTCTTCGTCGCGGGCTTCTCACTGGCCAGCGCCAACCTCCAGCGCGTCCTGGCACTCGTCGAACTGTTCCGCGCCGTCGCCGCGTTCATGATCGCTCCGATTTTCGCCCATTTCGCGGCGGACGATGCGGGCAACCTGATCAACGGCACCGCCATCTCGCTCTGGATCGGGCTCGCCCTCGCCCTCGGTGGCGCCGTCATCGGCATCGCCATCTATGCGCTGAGTGGCGCGCGGCCACAGGCGGCTGACTTCGATATCTTCCTGGAGGGCAATACCCCGGCGTGGTACTCGCCGCCGCTCCTGGCCAAGCTCCGCTCGCGTCAGACCGTGGCGCAGATCGCTACGAGAGGCGCCGACTGACATGGCGACGAACACAGAACCCGTGAACGGTCCGGTCCTTTTGGCTTACGACGGCTCCGAACTGGCGGCGCTCGCCATCGAGGAGGCCGGACGCCAGGTGGCACCCGGACGAGAGGCGCTGGTCCTCTGCGTCTGGCAGCCGGCCGAAGTTGGATTCGACCCCGTGGGTACGCGACACTTCGACGCCAACGTGGCGACGGAAGTGCGCAGGGCAGCGGAGGAAACCGCCGCCCATGGAGCCTCGCTGGCCAACAAGGCGGGGCTCATGGCGCAGAGCCTGGTGGTCGAGGCGGCACCCATTTGGAAAGGAATCGTCCAGACGGCGGAAGAACACCAGGCAAGCCTGATCGTCATCGGCTCGCACCGTCGGAGTGGGCTGCTGGGACACCTCGGGGGCAGTGTGGCCGCGGCAGTCGTGGCACATGCGGGCGCTTCGGTGTTGCTCGTGCACCCGCCATCCTGAACAGCGCTTCCGAGAAAGCGGCTACGTCGCCTCCCAGTACCAGGTGCCGTTCTCATCCTCACAGGTGATGGTCTGACCGTCGCCGGCCCGACCGGTCGTCCCGTGATCGTCGTCCCGGCAGTATTCGCCCGGCTTGTAGCACCCACCCTCGTCGTCGATCGGCGTGCAACCTGCCGCGACGGGACTCGGCGTTGTCGGCGCCGGAGTCGTCACCGGGGCCTGAGTCGATGGCGCCGTGCCCGTCCCCTGGAACGGCTGTCCGCCCGAGACGTCGCCGGAGAGTGCGTTGTTCAGCGGTCCGACGACGTCGGCCGATGAAGTGATGAGGCCGAGCTCCCTGTTGTAATCGAGGCTCGCGGTCGAGAAGTTCTCTGAACCGACGAAGGCCCTCGTGCTGTCAACGTCGATGACCTTGGCGTGGATGTAGAGAGCCGACGACGTGTCGGGGTACAGCACCACATGGACCCCGGCTGATGCCAGCGCTGAGAACGCACCGTCCCACTCCGTGTCGGCCGTCATGACCACGGTGACGTCGACTCCACGCCGGGCGTCCTCCTCGAGTGCGCTTTCGATTGCGGTGGAGTCCATCTCCTCGTTCTCGACAACGACACTGTGGCCGGCCGAGTTGATGAGTGCCGCCAGTGCGGGCTCGGATCCGGGGCTCCAGACGAGGTCCGCCCCCGGCGGACCCGCGGTCGGGGCCGCTCCCGACCAGTCCGTGGCGAACGTCGACTCGACCGCTGCGACATCAGCTGCCTGGCTGTCCATCACCACGAAGTCCCTCGTTGTCGCGTAGTACTGCGGTGTGAGGTTGCCGGTCATAATGGCGGATTCGGCACCGTCGACGGTAATGGTCTTCTGGTGGAAGATCTCCGAGTCGTTGGCCCAGGCCACAGACACGCCGCCCGCGGACAGCGCGGCATACGCAGCTTGGTTGACCGACTCGCCGCTGTAGTCACGGTCGAGGAGGACCCTGACCTGGACGCCTCTGCGGTGGTCCGCGATCAGCATCTGCTCGGCCGTCGTGTCCGACAACTCGTACATCGTCATATCGAGACTTCGTCGGGCCGAGGACATGAAGGTGTAGAGGGGCGTCATGCCGGCTTGCGGCTCGACCAACAAGGAGAGTGCCGCCGCCGCGGCGGCGGTCGTGGTGGGCGCGGGGGCGGTCGTGCTCGTCGAGGCACCGGGAGAATTCGACGTCACACTGCTTGTTCTGCCGGCGCGGGTCGAGGTCGTCGTGCTCTGCGACCTGACGGGAGCGGAACAGCCGGCAAGCGAGAGTGCGACTCCCACCAGAACGGTGAGCACGAATGGTGCCGACACACCTCGGCCGCGCATCAGCGTGTGGGTGCGACGGGGGATCAGCTCGCGAGTTGGACGACAGAGGCGTCGCCGACACTCGCGTAGCGACCGGGCGTGCAAGTCAGCACGATGATCTGGCAGGAGCGACCAGCCTTGGAGATGGCCGCGCCCATGCGGTCGAGCTTCCGGGGGTCGCTCCACCCGAGGGCATCGTCGAAAATGACCGGTGCACCCCCGTCGGCGGCCACGATGGAAGCACAGGCGAGCCTGCTGATCATCCCCAGCTGCTCCTTCGCCCCCGTGCTCAGATCGGCGAAGTCGAGCGTGACCCCGTGCAACGTGCGGCGCGCGATGCGCAGGTCGTCAGCCAGCTCCACCTCAAGGGTGGAACCGAACACGAGACGACCGAGCGATTCAATGCCTTCCCGGAAGGGGGCGACGTAGCGGTGGAGAGCCTCGGTCCGTCGCCGGGCGAACGTCTCGAACAGGAGTTTGGCCGCCGCGGCACGCGCCTCCAGTCGTTCATGCTCGGCCGTGAGGTGGGCCAGCTCGGATGTGGCCGTGTCCAGCTGGGTGGCCAGTCCTTCGTCCCCTAGAAGCGACAACTTCGTCCGCAGCTCGCGGACGCTTCCCTCGTTCTCGTGCAGTTCGCCCGCCAGCCGTGCCCGCACCGCACGGGCATTGCGGAGAAGTTCCTCGACAGTGTCGGGATCCTGCGCGGCCAACTGTCGCTGCACGTCGGCCAGGTCGGCGGCGCGGGTCGACACCGTTGCCTGGGCTGCGGCCAGTCGGGCGTCGATCGCCTCATCGGAGGTGACTGTCCGCGCCCGTGCAAGCGACTGCTGTTCATGCGTTGCCGCGCTCTGCGCATGCTCGAGCCGGGCCCTCGTGCTCGCTTCACCGAGGTCCAATGTCTGCAACTCATCTTTGGCCCGGGCCAGATCCTTTTCGAGCCGGCCGAGCTCCTCTCGACGCCGTTCGAGCTCCCCGCCGGACTCGAGTGCCACTCGTTCGGCTGCGTCGTAACTGGCCGGCAGCGGCGGCACCGTTGGCCGATCCTGTTGGTAACGGGCGATCCGCGCCGTCAGGCCGGTTACCTTCTGGGCGAGGGCATCTGCCGTCAGGTCGCGGAGGTCGTCCTTGATCGACTTCGCTGTCTCGCCCAGTGTGCGCGCGGCCTCGTTGCGTTCCGTCGCGGCGAGGCGGGCTTCGGCCAGGTCGGTGACGCCGCCCTCCTTGCAAACCGCCATGAACGCGGTACGGGCTTCTGCGAGCCGGTCGGCCAGCTCCTGGGCTTGCGCCCCCGCGTTGACGACCACACTGAGGAGACCGGGCACGATGACGTCGGTGGCCCCATCGACCATGAGCCGGCGGTCGGCCCCGGCGGGGAGCGCATCGACCTGACCGCCGATCTCCACGTCGACGTCGGCCAGTGCGCGCACCGTGATGGTTGCCGCACCGGTCGCGGCGGCCGCCTCGGCTTTTGCGACTTCGATGCCCGCCGCCTCGATGCGCGTCACCAGCGCGTCATCCACCCGGCTCGACTCGAGGACCGCTTCCGCCGCGTCGCGGCGGCGAACGGCGTCGGTCGCCCGGGCCAAGCGCTCGGAGAGTTGTGCCACCTCAATCTGCTGACGCAGGAAGTCGCGGTCTGCGGAGGCCCGCTGCTGGGCGCGCTCGGCGTTGCCCATTTCGGCTTTCACGGCGTCGAACTTCTGCTGCACCGTGTGCAGCCGGGCCTGGACTTCTTGGCGCGCAGGCAGCGTACGTGCGACCTGCGCCTCCATCTCGACCACGGCGGCCGCGGTCTCCGCCACCCGCTCCCTGAGCTCGGCCCGGATTCCGCTGACGCTGAGCAGGTGGTCGCGCTGGGCGACGGCCGTGTCGTGCAAGCCTTCCAGTCGGGCGACGTCGTGACGGCGGCTCTGGATCGCCTCGAACTGCGCGGCGAGCGGGCGTTCTCTTTCCTCCTGCGCGTTCTTTCCTTCCGCCAGGACCTTGGCCTCGTCGACCAGCCGGTCCACTGCCGCGGCATCGTCGTCCAGCGAGCGGAGTGCGGTCGCCAGCGCAGCGACCTTCGACGCCGCCGCGGAGACCCGAGCAGCAAGCGCGGTGCGGTCCCCCTTCACTTGACCGGTGGCCGTCCAGTAGCGGTCCCGTTCGGCGCTGATGCGCGCCCAGAGGTCGTCCTCGCGATCGCCCGTCGCCTCACCACCGGCTGCCTTGTCGAGCGCACGACCCAGTGACCCACCGGCGAAGGCGGCCTGCTCGAGTTGGGCGCCCTGCTTGAGCCGGAAAGCGTCCCATAAAGCCTCGTCGAGGGTCTCGTCGAGAATGGCGCGGACCTTGTCGTGCGCCTCACGGCCGGTCAACTGGGCTCGACCGGGTTCGAGGATGTCGAGCACGGTCTCGCGTTGCTTGTGCCAGCGCTTGCGGTAGACGAAACGGTACGGGCCCGTTGACAACTCGATCTCGACCTCGGCGCCAGCGTCTTTGTGCGCGGGCTTGACGGCCTTGACCCGCTGTTTGCCCGAATCATCGCGCTCGCTCAGCAGGAGGTCGATGGCTTCCGAGAGAGAGGTCTTCCCGATCTCGTTGTCCCCTTCAATGATCGTGACCCCTTGCACCGGGAACATGACCTCGGAGTGGCTCACGCCCCGATAGTTGCAGAGCTTGATCCGGTGGATCCTCATGTCGCTACTGACCGTCCGGCCAGGCGGTAGAGCAGCCCGAGGGCGTTCCGGGCGGTGAGAGCGTCCTCCCCTGGTCCCGCCCCGAGCGTGCGGAGATCCTCGAGCCCGGCGGCCGCGAAGCCCGAAAGCCCGAGCTCGGAGAAATCGTCGTCATCGGGCAGGACGACGAGCTCGCAGCAACGTTCCCAGCGTTCGAGGGCACCCAAAAGATCCGACGCGTGGTCGAGGGTGGCTTCGAGGCGGTCCATGTCGGCGAGCGAGAGCTGCCCGACCAACGCGAGCTTGACGATCGTCCGGGCCTTGTCGGAAATGTCGTCGAGGAAGTGCTCGACCTTCAGGCAGTCCTCGGGGCCCGTCACGTCAAAGTCGCGCAGTACGAACTGCCAGGTGCCGATATGCCGACGCTCGACCGTCGCCCCATCGGTCGAGAGATCCACGATCAGGACGTTCCCGGGATCGATCTCGTCATAGGCCGTGGGCTCCGGTGCGCCGGAGTACCAGATCCGGCCGGTTCCTCCCACTTCCGTGGTCGAGTGGCGATCGCCCAGGGCCACGTAGTGCACGGAGCCTGCCGTGATGGCTGCTTCGAGGTCGCCGAGGATCACGAGTGCGGGGTCGTTCGCGTCGGGCGAGAGGCAGTCGGTGCTCCCGTGCCCGACGACCACCCGGAGGGTGCCGTCGCTGGGGAGACCGGTCACCGCCCGCGTGACCAGATCGGCCAGAGGCCGTTTGTTCGGCCACGGGGCCCCGACGATCTCGAGGCCATCGCCGGCAACCACAGGATCGCTGTTCTCGAGTACGACCACGTTGCCCGGACAATTGTCGAGGAACGCCCTCGAGCGGAACACCGACGCGGCGTCGAGCGGATCGTGATTGCCCGGCAAGAGGTAGAAGGTGACGTCCGGGGTGGACTTCACAGCTTCGAGCGCGCGCACGACCACCTGGCGCTCGACCTGGTTGGATTCGAAGACGTCACCACCGACGACGACGAAGGAACACTCCTCCGCCAGCGCCAAGGCGCCGATGCTGGCGATTGCTTCGAGGCGGGCCGCTGTGAAGCGGGCCTGGGCCTCCTCGGACAGAAAGTGCCGCGTCATGCCGAGCTGCCAGTCCGACGTATGCACGAATTTGGTCATGGATGGACCGTAAACAGACGTTGTGACACTTGCCCTGGATTCTATGTCTGACCTGCACCTTCAGAGGGTGATGCCCAGCGGTGCCGCTCCTTCAGGGTGCTGTCCGGGCGGTTGTTCGAGGTAGACGAGGCGGTGGTCGAGCTTCTATGACCGACACATTCTGCCGCTGTACCGTGGGGCCAACTGAGGGAGGAGGCCGACACGATGGGCGGACGGCGTAAGAAGAAGGGTGGCCGGGTCACGCCCAAGGGCGGCCGCTCCCGGGGGAGGATGACGCCCGATCCGCGAGCGGGCCTAGAGGACATCTTCGAGATGATTCTTGTGTCCGCTGTGAATGATCTCGCCGATGATCATCCTCCGCTCGCCGTCGAAGTGTGGGCATCGCAGGTGTGGTCAATATTGGCCATATCGGTGCTGGTCGAGAGCGACCCGGTGGACGTGTTCGCCGGTGGATTCATCGCCTACGCGGCCAAGCAGGCGACCGAAGGAGCGTGCATGGCACTCCGCGCGCTCGGGGTCGTCGCGCCCGAGCCGTACCGTTCGCGTGCCGGGAAAGAGTCGGATCGTCTGGCCGGCGCCGGCACAGCTGAGCGGGCTTGGGCCGCGGTGATCGGAACCGGTGAGCCGACGGCGGCCTGGCTCTCTTACGATCCGATCGACGACGACGGGGTCTGCGCCATGGTCGAATTCGACGGGCCCGGTGAACCGAGCACCATCGGTGTCTTCATCGACCACAACCTGGTCGGGATGGCGAAGGACGTCTTTGCCGTACCGGTCCGGGTGGGCGAGGTGCTCGCCAGCATGCAGAAGGGCTTCGAGGGGCCGGAGCAGCTCGACTTTCGCGAGATCGCACTCGAAGAGGCGTCAGCCCTCTGGGCGGAGTCTCTGGAGATGACCGACATGATGCTCCACGCACCCACGAGCGAAGACTTCGACCATCTGCACGCGCTTGTCACGGCGCGCTCGTCGAAGCTGCCACGCCCTGGGCAAGCTCCGGAGCCTTCGAGCATGAGCGAGGAAGAGCGCGATGAGCTGCTGGCGGAGTTTCTGTGGTCGGACGAGGCCGTGAGGCTCCGGGGTACCTCGGACGGAGACAATAGAGCCGACCTCATCGAGCACCTGGCCGAACAAATACTGACCTTCTCTTTGGATTACGTGCGCGGCACGGCGCTGCGGTTCAGCCCGGTCATGGTGGAGATCTTCTGCCTGGACTGGGCCCCGCGCAAGATTGCTCTCGACGGTGACGGGTTCTCGCTGCTCCCGGACGTGCTGGCGGCCTGGATTCGCTTCGTCGGCCGCCGGCGCGGCATTCCGGAGGAAGCGATCGCCGATGCGGTCGAGGCCGTCTACGACGATGCGGCCGAAATGATCGACCTCTCCCAGGACACCGAGGAGTGGGGACCCGCAAAGTCGATTGCCCTCGCCCTCCAACAGCGCGGGATCGATCCCACCGACCAGGGTGCGCTGGACGACTTCATTGAGGAAGTGAACAGCAACGGCGGGATCGACGTGCTCGCCGATTCGCTGGGGGAGTCACCCGCACCGAAGCGCTGAGTGCCCTTGGGTCCGGTCAACCCTGGCGCTCGAGCTGACGGACCAGGTTGGCCGCCGCCGTCCGATTCTCGACGCCCAGCTTGTCGAAGGCCCGCTGGAGGTGCTTGTCCACCGTCCGGATGCTGATGGCGAGACGTTCGGCGATATCCGCATTGCTGGCTCCCTCGGCCATAATCGCCACCACGTCGGCCTGCCGGCCGGTGAGGCCCACGGCGAGCAGTGCGTTTCGTGCCCGCCCGACGGGGGGTTCGGTGAGCAGGACCGAGGTGAGCGAGTCGTGGGGGCCGGGGAGGCGTCGGGCCAGCAGCCGGGCGCCGTCGCGGTCGAGGATCAGTGGCCATGCCGGTCCCGGCCGGCCGCGCACGGCCAGCCAATCGGCCAGTGGCGAGGGTATCTGCGTGGGCTGCGTCGACGGGAACCAGCGGTCGAGGAGTTCGGCCGCACCGGGTGTGCGGTCCACCAGGCGACCCTCGGTGTCGCACAGCACGAGCCCCTCGCCGTCCGCCTCCATTCTCGTGTTCATCTGGTCGAGCAGCAGCCGGCTGCGGTCGAACGCCGCCGCATTCCGGTACGCCTGGACGAGGAAGGGCCGCAACAGGTTGGCCATCCGATGATCGTTGACCGAGAAGCCGCGGACCTCGCGATTGAGCGCGATCCCCACCAGGAGATCGGGGTGGGGGAGCACGAAGCTGAGTTGGTCTTCGGCCTCCAGGAGTCGATAGAAGTGCTGGTAGATACCGGTCTGGTGGAAGGCATCTTCGCTGAGAAAGTCGGAGATCGCATACGGCCGACCGTCATTGGTGGCCTGGAAGTAGGCGATCACCGGATGCGAGCCGATGTGCTCGGCCCACGCCCGTTGCCCTTCGGCCCAGTTCCGTTCCGGGGCCATGACCGCCTCGATATGCCCGGTTGAAAGGTCCACCTCGTTCCAGGCGATCAGGGTGGAGCGCACCAGCCCGGACATGAGGGTGACAGTGTCACGGCGAAGTTCGGGGACGGACCGCACCGCGGTCAGCTCGGCGACTGTCGTCATCAGCGCGTCGACGTCGCGCGCATCCATGGTGCTGACCATCGCCCGCGACCTCCCTCTCGGTCCCGACAACGCGTACGTGGTTTACCCCATTGTGGCTGCAAAACGGGGGTGTTTGCATATCGCCCAGACGGTGACCAGGTCGGTTGCCAAATTGGCGGGGCCACCCGAGGTGGCCACAGAGACGCCCAGCGTCCGCCGTAAGGCTGCGCTGGCGAACCGGAGGGGGCTCCGATGCACATACGACGCACGACCGCTAAGCGGCGGCTGGGGTCACTCGCGCTCGCCCTGACGCTGGGCCTCGGCGGACTGTCAGCGACCGGCGTGCTGATCAGCAGCGCAGGCGCCCAGCCCACGTTCCCCTCCTGCAACGACACGTGGACCGGCCCGGCGACCGGCGGGAGCTGGGAAACCACCGGTGACTGGTCTACCGGTACCCCGGGGTCGTCATCGGATGCCTGCATCCCCGCCAACGACGTGGTCACCTATCCCAACGTGACCTCGACGGTGGACAGTGTCCACGTGGAGGCATCCGGTGGTCTCCTGGTCGGCACCACGGCCAGCGGTCTCGCCACCTTGAACGCGACTAACGGCGTCCTCGACGACGGTGCGTTCAGCCTGGTGGACGGCGCCACATTGTCCGGCACGCTCTTGACCGTCAGCAGTGGGGCGACGTTCGATGTCCCGGCGGACCCTTCGGCGGTGCAATTGGATACAAGCACCGACACCGTCAGTGGTGGGGCGACCATCGAAGGGTCGCTCACCGTGGGCACAGGCGACACCCTCGACAACGCCGGGTCGGTGTCGCTCGCCTCGACCGGTGTGGTCGCCGTCGGCTCCAACGCACATCCGGCCACCTTCGTCCAAGATGGCACCCTGACCCTCGTCGCCGGCGCGTCCCTCACCGACACCGGCACCTTCGCGGTCTCGGGCGGCACGGTCTGTACCGCCACCCCGCTGCAGGTGGGGATCGAGCCGGGGACTTTGACCTTCGACTCGGGGGTTACCGCGACCGGATCGTGCGGCACGGGTCAGCTGAGCGACGACCTGGCCATCGTCAACGCCGTGGCCCAGGGTGCACCCGACGTCACCTGGAACGGCAACATCCCGAGCGGCTACACCGTCACGGACGGCAGCAGCGCCTCGGCGTTCGCCACCTTGACGGCCGGCTCGGCGGTGACCAACAACGGCACCATCGAGGTGGTCGACGGCGCCACCCTTGGCCGCCGGCAGCGGGGACACCATCACCAACGCCGGCACCATCGACATCCCCAATGACCCCGACCCCTCGGTGATCACCGGGGTCACCCTCGACAGCACCGGGTCGCTCACCGCCGAGGGCTCACTTGACATCGTCGGTGGCACCCTCGACAACGCCGGGTCGGTGTCGCTCGCCTCGACCGGTGTGGTCGCCGTCGGCTCCAACGCACATCCGGCCACCTTCGTCCAAGATGGCACCCTGACCCTCGTCGCCGGCGCGTCCCTCACCGACACCGGCACCTTCGAGGTCTCGGGCGGCACGGTCTGTACCGCCACCCCGCTGCAGGTGGGGATCGAGCCGGGGACCTTGACCTTCGACTCGGGGGTTACCGCGACCGGATCGTGCGGCACGGGTCAGCTGAGCGACGACCTGGCCATCGTCAACGCCGTGGCCCAGGGTGCACCCGACGTCACCTGGAACGGCAACATCCCGAGCGGCTACACCGTCACGGACGGCAGCAGCGCCTCGGCGTTCGCCACCTTGACGGCCGGCTCGGCGGTGACCAACAACGGCACCATCGAGGTGGTCGACGGCGCCACCTTGGCCGCCGGCAGCGGGGACACGATCACCAACGCCGGCACCATCGACATCCCCAATGACCCCGACCCCTCGGTGATCACCGGGGTCACCCTCGACAGCACCGGGTCGCTCACCGCCGAGGGCTCACTTGACATCGTCGGTGGCACCCTCGACAACGCCGGGTCGGTGTCGCTCGCCTCGACCGGTGTGGTCGCCGTCGGCTCCAACGCACATCCGGCCACCTTCGTCCAAGATGGCACCCTGACCCTCGTCGCCGGCGCGTCCCTCACCGACACCGGCACCTTCGAGGTCTCGGGCGGCACGGTCTGTACCGCCACCCCGCTGCAGGTGGGGATCGAGCCGGGGACTTTGACCTTCGACTCGGGGGTTACCGCGACCGGATCGTGCGGCACGGGTCAGCTGAGCGACGACCTGGCCATCGTCAACGCCGTGGCCCAGGGTGCACCCGACGTCACCTGGAACGGCAACATCCCGAGCGGCTACACCGTCACGGACGGCAGCAGCGCCTCGGCGTTCGCCACCTTGACGGCCGGCTCGGCGGTGACCAACAACGGCACCATCGAGGTGGTCGACGGCGCCACCTTGGCCGCCGGCAGCGGGGACACGATCACCAACGCCGGCACCATCGACATCCCCAATGACCCCGACCCCTCGGTGATCACCGGGGTCACCCTCGACAGCACCGGGTCGCTCACCGCCGAGGGCTCACTTGACATCGTCAATGGCACGTACACGAACGACGGTGACATCACTATCGATCCCACCAGCACGGTCACCGTGTCGGGCACGGGTACCGGACCCAGATTGGTCAACCAATCTGACGGGACCCTGACCTTCGAGTTGGCCAGCGCGGCGTCCTTCGGCAAGATCGCGGCGCAGGCACCATTGAGCCTGAGCGGCACCGCCCTGCCCCTGGCGGTGGGTGGATTCGTCCCCGCGCCGCTGAGCGAGTACCTGGTGATTCAGACATCGGGCAGCGGAAGCTACGCCGGCTCTTTCGCGACGGTGACGAACGGATTCTCCGGTGATTACACGAGCACCGCGCACGTGGGTCTGGTGGCGGGAAAGGAGCCGACCTCGACCGGGCTGGCGGGGCCAGGCGGGGCCCTCCAGCTCGGTCAGTCGGCGTCGTTCACCGCGACCGTGTCGAACGGCACGAGCACGCCACCCACCGGGACAGTGACCTTCACCTTGCAGGGTGACCCCACGCCGCTCGGTACGGCAGCCCTGAGCGCGGGGCAGGCCACCTTCTCCACCACCATGCTTCCCCTGGGCCTCGACAAGGTCGTGGCGTCCTACGGCGGTGACACCCTGAATTCCTCAGGTGCCTCCGCGCCCTTCTCCGTAACGGTCAACGCCGCGAACAGCTCCACCTCGTTGGCTGTGGCGCCCTCCGGCTCGCTTTACGGGGCTCCGGTCGGGCTGACCGCGACGGTCACCGGTACGGGTTCGCCGACCGGAACGGTGACCTTCACCGACACGTCGACCAACGCCACGCTGGGGACGAGCTCGCTCTCGGGAGGGAGCGCCAGTCTCTCCGTGTCGACGTTGGCTGTCGGCCTCCACGCCATCACGGCGACCTACAACGGGGACACCAACAATGCCTCGAGCACATCGACCGCGCAGACCGACACCGTGACGCCGGCTGCGGTGACAGCGACCCTGGTTCCGAGCCCTTCTCCGGCCAGCTTCGGCGCACCGGTGTCGCTGACCGTGAGCCTGTCGAGCACCATCACCCCGACCACCGGCACGGTGACCTTCTCCGACACCTCGACGACGCCGGCCACGGTGCTCGGGACGGCGCCGGTGAACGGTGCGGGGGCCGCTGACCTCAGCGTGAGCACCCTCGCCGTGGGCGCCCATTCGATCGTCGCCACCCTGGGTGCCACCACGAACTACCAGGGTGCGACCTCCAACGTCGCGCCCGAGAGCATCACCCAGGCCCCCACCACCACGGCCCTTTCGACCGGACCGAATCCCTCCGCACCCGGGCAGAGCGTGACGCTGACGGCCACGGTCTCCTCCTCCGGCGGCACACCCGGCGGCACGATCACCTTCACCGACAACACGACGACGCCCGCCGTCACGCTCGGCGCCGGTACGTTGACCGCCAATGTGGACGGCTCCGCCTCGGCCACGATCATGCTCACGACCCTGGCCGTCGGCTCCCACACGCTCGAGGCCTCGTACGGGGCCACGACGGACTTCTTGGGCAGCCCCTCGCCCGCGGTCGAGCAGACGGTGTCGGCCAACGGGACATCAACCGGATTAACTGTCACGTCCCCGGTCGTCTACGGCAGCACCACCGCCCTCACGGCAACCGTGTCGAACGTCACCAGCACGCCACCCACCGGCACGGTCGTCTTCACCGACACCACGGACAACCAGGTGCTCGGGAGCGCAACCATCTCCGCCGGGGTAGCGACCCTCAACCTGACCACGCTGGGCGGAGGTTCCCACGCCATCACCGCCGCCTACCAGGGTGACGGGACCAACACGACGAGTACGTCGACCGCGCAGACGGTGACCGTGACGCCCGCCCCCGTGACGATTGTCCTGACCGCCGCTCCGAATCCGGCCTCGACGGGGCAGTCGGTGGCCTTCACGGCGACGTTCAGCTCGACGATCACCCCGACGACCGGCACGGTGACGTTCAGCGACGCCAGCTCGACCCCGTCCACCGTGATCGGCACGGCGCCGGTCGGAGCCGGTGGTGTGGCCACACTGGACCTGAGCACCCTGGCCGCGGGGATCCACCCGGTGACCGCCTCGGTGGCAACCACGACCAACTACCAGTCGGACACGTCGAACTCGGTGTCCGAAACCGTCCAGACCGGGCAAGGGGGGACGAACACGGCACTCACGTCGTCGCAGAACCCCTCGACCGTGGGCGCTCCGCCTACCTTCACGGCCACCATCACCGGTCCCACCGGATCGGCACCGGCGACCGGTGCGGTCACCTTCAGCGACGGGAGCACGGTGCTCGGCACGGTCACCGCGGTCAACGGTCGGGCCACCTTCACTGCTTCCGCGCTGGCCTCGGCCTACGCCATCGGCAACCACACCATCTCCGCGTCGTATGTCGGGGACACCACTCATGTCGGAAGCAGTTCGGGCCCACTGACCCAGACCGTCGCCTCGCCGCTGTTCGTCGACAGTGGTGAGGGCACCTCCCTCGACATCTTCAACAGCGCCACCAACGCGCTCGGCGCGTCCTTCCGGGTCGGCAGCAACGCATGCGGCTGCGAGGCCCAGGACTATCTGGCCGTGAGCAAGGACGGCACCCGGGCCTACGTCCTCGATCCGAATTCATCGGGCAGCGTGGTCCAGGTCGTCAACACCGCAAACGGCGCAGTGCTCACGTCGGTCAGCATTCCCGGTTGGGGTGTGGACCTGGCCCTCTCCCCGTCGGGGACCCAGCTCTTCGTGGCCGATAGTGCGCCCACCGATGCCGTGACCATCATCAGCACGGCCACGGACCAGGTGATCGGTACGATCAGCGGGTTCGGGACCGCCAGCTTCCCGCAGGCCCTCGCCGTCAACCCGGCGGGCACGGAGCTCTTCGTGGTGCTCAACAACACCTCGGTCGACGTGGTCAACCTCACGACCGATCGGGTGGTGGCCGTCATTCCCCTGCGGGGCGCCGAGGGCATCGTGGCCGCCCCCAACGGAACGGCGGTCTACGTCACCAACGGGTTCAACGGGGCGGCACAGGATGCCGGGACGGTCAGCGTGATCAACACCGGCACGAACACCATCACCCGCACCTATAGCGGTATGACCGAACCGGTGGCGGTCGCCGTGAGTCCCGACGGCGGCCATTTGTACGTGGCCAACGTGGGCACCTACGTGGTGGGGAATGTGGGCCACAGCGGCACCCCTTACCTGGGTGTGGTCAACCTGAGCACCGGCGCGGTCTCGGACATCAACCTCCCGAATATCCCTAACGGCGTCGCCGTGAGCACCGACGGCACCAAGGTGTATGCCGCCGTCAACGGCTTGTCGAGCGGAGGCGATCTGGTGGTGATCAACGCTTCAATCAGCGCCACATTGGCCACCGTGGCCGGGTCCGAGTTCGACACGGTCGTCCCCTTCGGCGCCGCCCCGTCCGTCCCCCCGGTCACGCCACTCAAGGTGGCGACCACGACGCTTCCGGGCGCAGTGAAGGGGCAGTTCTACAAGACAACGTTGAGCGCAACCGGTGGCGTGGCACCGTACTCGTGGACGGCGACCGCCCCGCTGCCCGCCGGTCTCACTCTCGCGGCGAACAGCGGCGTCATTTCCGGCATCCCCACCGCGACGGGCTCCTTCCCCATTTCGGTGGCGGTGGCCGATTCGGACTACCCGCCCGGCGCCGCCCAAGCGACGTTGTCGTTGACCGTGGCCGCGGGCAGCACGGCGCCACCTCCGTGCGGCGGTGCCACGGGATCCGCTCCGGGAATCGGTACGCCCACGGCGTGTAGCACCGCATCGAGCAGCAGCCCCACGGGGACGGCCACAGTGGCCAGCACCAATACCCAGGGCACCGTCACGGTCACGGCCCACGGGTCGGGTGGACTGACGGTCGGGCAGTACGGCACCATCCCGTCGGGCGTCGGATTCCGCACCACCGGGAGCGGCTTCGACGTCGCCTTGTCGTCGATCAACGCGTTCACGTCGTTGACGATTCAGGACTGCGCCCTCGGAGGGGCCACCAGTTTCATGTGGTTCAACCCCGCCGCCAACGGTGGTGCCGGGGCATGGCAGACCGCGACGCCGTCCACCTACACCCCCGCCCGGTTGTTCACGCCGGCGTGCGTGACGCTCACCCTCAGCGCGGTGAGTAGCCCGACCCTGGCCCAGCTGACATCCACGGCCTTCGCCGGTGTGCTGCCTGCCGAATCGGTGTCCGTGTCAATCGGGGGGTCCGCGCCCTATTCGATCAGCGGCCCGGTTCTGTCCGGCTCCATCTCCCTCACGACGGGCCTGATCGATCAGATCACCGGTACGGCGGTGGTGGCGGGATCCGAGGGCCAATCGGTCACGGTCACCTTCAAGGAGAGCTGCGTCGTCGCCATCTGCGGGGGATCCTTCTCGGTCGCCGACCCGGACGCGGGGGTGAACACCACCATCAACGCCTCGTTGGGACTGGCCCGGATCAGCGCCACCCAGGCGGCAGGCCAAGGCCTCGCCGTCGGGAGCAGCGGGCCGCCGTTCCCCGTCTCTTGGAGCGTGACGATCGCTTCGCCGACCGGCAGCTGACCGCGGAAATATTCACCAGCCCAACGTGCCTGCTTCACCTTTGAAGGGTCCCACGATGTTCGCAGTGATCCAACCGCCGTAGAAGTCCCCGTCCTGAGGACGGACCTCTTCACCATCGACGAGGCATCGGTCCACCCGGGAGGGATAGATCGCGAGCCAACCGGCCAGAGGCGCATAGGCCCGAGTCGGCTGCAGGTAGCGCCAGGCCGCCCGCGGTGCCACGGCTCCACCGGCGACGAGGTCGACGTAGGAGGCCCGGCCCTTCCATTCGCACCAACTCTCGCCCGTTGCGGGTTGCACGACACCAGGGACGAAATCGGCAGGATCGAGGTAGTAGGTCGGCGGGCTGGCCGTCTCGAGGACCCGGAAGCCCCGGTTCGTCTCGATGATGGTCACGCCACCGAGCACGACCTGAATCGTCGACGTCGACCGCTCGAGGCGGGGTGGGCGCGGATAGTCCCACACAGACTCTTGGCCCGTTCCGGGTGGAATCGGCGTGGGGTGACGCACCCCTTCAACCCTATGGAGTGGACGACTCCGTCGGTTCAGCTGGTTGCCTGAGATCTCAGCCCAACGATGCGGTCGACGTATCCCGGCCGCTCCGGAGAAGCCGCCCCTCGAGTCGGCCGGTGAGCTTGCCCCCGGTCACGACGGGGGAGCCATTGACGATGACGTGGTCGATCCCGTTTGCTTCGGCGTAGAGCCGACCCGCGCCACCGGGCAGGTCGAAGCGCATCGCCACGTCCTGGCTGCCGACGAGAGCAGGATCCAGGACGACCAGGTCGGCGAACCACCCCGGGACGACCCGACCCCGTTCACGGAGGCCGTAGAGCTGGGCCTGCACGTCGGTCATGAGGTACACCGCCTCCTCCAGCGAAAGAACCTCGTGACGGCGCACCGCATGTTCGAGCAGCACTGTGGCGTAGTTGAACGTGGCCAGCAGGTCGAGGTGGGCCCCGGCGTCGGACCCGCCGATCACCGCACGGCCATCGCGCCAGATGGCCAGGCGCGCCTCCCAATCTTCCTTCGTATCTATCGGGGCCGGCTCGCCGAAACTGGTCAAGAGGTCATCGGCCACCGCAATGTCGCACAGGACGTCGAACGGGTCGCGACCCTGCTCGGCCGCGATGTCGCCGACGGAGCGACCCTTGTACTGCTCGTTCTCGGCTGCGACGACGTCGTAAATGATCTTCGACGACCAGTTCGCTACCGCCCGCAGTGTGTGACCCGGTTCCTGGGCTGCACGATCGAGGCGCTCCCGTCCGCGTGGATCGGACAGGATCGCCAGCTTCTCCGCCAGCGGAAGCAACATGACTTCCTCCCAACCCGGAATGGCATCGAGGACGAACCCCGAGGCGAAGGAAAGCCGGGTGGAGATGGCCATCGGAATGGTCAGGCCGACGACCTTGCCACCCCGTCGCTTGGCTTCGCTGGACGCCTCCAGCCGCTCCAGCGCGGCGGCAAGTGTCGACGCGGTGACGGGCATGACGTTCCAGTTCAGGGGGCGCTGCGCCGCGACGGACATGTCGGCCATGAGATCGACCGCCCAGGGTTCGAACGCCCCGATCATCGGAATGAACTCCAACGAGGTCCCGGCGTGCTCCGCGACCACCGCACACAAAGCGAGGATCTCGGACTTCGAGGCGTACCGGGAGGGAACCATCCGGCCGTCCGCGCCGTTGTGGGTGCGGGCCCACGACGACGAAAATCCGAGCGCGCCCGCTTCCAATCCCTCGTGCAGCAGCCTTCCCATGGCCGCCACCTGGTCGTCGGAAGCCTCCCCCGCCGTGGCGCCTTCTCCCATGACCACCCGCCGGAGGGCCGAATGCCCGGTCATGAATGCGGCGTTGATCCCGAGCCGGCCGTCGACGGCGTCGAGATACTCGGGCGTCGAGGTCCACTGGCCCCAGGGAACGGCTGACTCCAGTGTCTCGAGCGGCATGCCCTCGACGCGCGCCAACATCTTCATGAGGTAGTCGGCGTCCCGTGTGTCGTTCGAGAGCGGCGCAATGGTGAAGCCGCAGTTGCCACCGAGCGCCGTGGTCACGCCGTGCAACGGCGAAGGGGTCAGTTGCCCGTCCCAGAACACCTGTGCGTCGAAGTGCGTGTGGACATCGATGAACCCGGGCGTCACCACCAGACCGGTGGCGTCGATCTCCGCCGCGGCCTCACCCACCTCCCCGACGGCGACGATGCGATCGCCTTGGATGCCGACGTCGGCCCGTCGCCGTGCCGAACCGGTACCGTCGACGACGACGCCCCCTCGAATCGCCAGATCAAGCATTGGTGCGTGCCCTTTCGCTGGAGGACCCCAGACGGGAATCGGGGAGGACATGCTCGGGAAGTGGATGGCGATAGAGCTTCGCCGCGTTCTCGCTGCACATCTGCCGCAGCTCGTCTTCGGGGATGTCGCCCCACGCCTGTGAAATGACGTCCTGGGTATTAGGCCAGGTTCCATCGCCGTGCGGATAGTCGACTTCGACCATGATGCGATCGACGCCGATGGTGTGGCGGGTCTTGATGGTCGAAGGATCGTCCAGCGTGCAGAACCAGAAGTTGCGGCGCAGCACGTCAGCCGGACGGTCATCCCAGCCCTCCCCGTACCCGGACCGGTCGATGATGTTGTCGAGCCGGTCGATCAGCATCGCCACCCAGCCGATGCCACCCTCGGCCATCGCCACCTTCAGGTCCGGATAGCGCGGCTGGCCACCCGGACCAGAGCCATTCGGAGCACGCGGTCAGCGATAGTTGGCCGAAGAGGGTGGCCCCGAGTCCGATCGGTGTGTTCTTGCCGGTCGGGGTCTCCACCAGCCCCGAGGATCCGACGTGAAGGCTCACGACTGTGTCCGTCTCGACACAGGCCCGGATGATCGGTTCCCAGTAGTCCTCGAAGATCGAGGGCAGACCGATGCGATGCGGGCGCTCGGGGAGTGTGACCGATCGGAAGCCCCGCGCCGCGTTTCGATAGATTTCGGCCGCTCCCACCTCGGGGTCGGTCAGGTACGTGATGCCCATCGGGATGATCCGCTCGGGGTAGGGCGAGTACCACTCGTCGAAGAACCAGTCGTTCCAGGCCCGGGTCACGGCTTGCCCCAATTCGGGATCGGAACACTGGCTGAAGACCCTTCCGCAGAATCCGGTGACCATCGAAGGGAAATTGAGTGAGGCCCAGACCCCGTTGATGTCCATGTCGCCGATGCGGGCCTCGATGTCCCAACAACCCTTGCGCATCTGATCGAAGCGGAAGAGCTCGAAACTCGGGCCCTCGATACGCCGACCGGCGATGGCGTTCATCCCTACCTGGTTGTACTCGTCCCCGTCGAACTCCCATGACTGGTGGCCTTCTTCGTCCTCAATGACTCGGGGGGCGCGTTCCTGGAGATGGGCGGGGAGACGTCCTTCGAACATGTGCGGAGGCTCGACGAGGTGATCGTCCACCGAAATGACGGTGTAGCGCACCTCCCGCGGTTCGGGCTCGGGAAGGAAGAGATCCTCGATGGTGCTGGTCATGATTCTGTTTCCTTTCGCACTGCAGCCTCCACCGGTGTGCCGTCGAAGAAGGCCGGATTCGCATCGCTGAACATCCGCGTGACGTTGCGAAACGTGAAGTCCCTGAAGTCGTCCTTCGAAATGTGGCCGTGCTCCACCAGTTCCCAGGCCTCGGGAAGGACTTCCCGCTGATCGGGGACATCCCAGTGGCCGATATCCGAACCGAAGAACGCGTTGAGCCGGACGCCCAGAGGAAGCAGGCCCGGCGTGAATGCAAGGGCATTCAGCGGATCATCCGCCTCGCATCCGAAGAAGAGCTGCTCGGAGAACATGCGCGCCACGTCGGCCGGACCGTCGATGCCCGACTCGACGAACTCGTCGATGGTCGCCAGATCGACCGCGGCGCTCGGACTGACCCGCACGGACGAGCGCACGTGTTCACGACCGGTGGACAAGGTCCCGACGGCGAACTCGTCGATGAGCTGATTCGCCAGCTCCATGTCGATGGCCGCAGGGTCATTGGCCAGAATGGCCTGCCCGTTTCGCTTCTCCCAGTGTCCGATCAGATCCGCGTAGAGCTGTGCGGCCCAGGTGACGCCGCCCTCGAGAAAGGCGAATCGCAGGTCGGGGAAGCGGGTCGTCACGCCCCCCATGATCAACGAACGGCAGATCGCTTCCTGAGCTGCCGCGAAGTTCCCCAAGTGGTTGTAGACGTAGTTGGAGCGCGACGTCCGCGAGCCCCACCCGAACCCGATGCCATGGAAGGCCGGAACAACACCCAGCTCCTGGCAGCGGGCCCACACCGGGTCATAGTCGAAATCGGAGTCATGCCCCAACGTGTCGAGCCATCCGGCGGCGCCGTCGGCGCGGAGACGACGGGGCACGACGCCGGTCATGACGACGGCTTTCAAGCCGAGGGTCCCCACCGCGTGGTCAAGCTCGGCCACGGCCTCTCCCGGCGTGAACATCGGAATGAGCGCGGTCGGCGTCATGCGGTCCGCATAGGGACCGAAGACCTCGGCACAGTAGGTGTTCATCGCCCGCGCCCCGACTTGGCGGAGTTCGTCGTCCGCGCACGACATGAGGGGAAGTCCCACCCCCGGATAGAGCACCGCAAAGTCGATGCCGAATTCGACGAGCCGTTCGTACATCAGGGCCGGCAGCGCCGTGGTCAGCCGATCGATCGTCGGCCCGGGCGAGCCCCAGAACGGTTGACGGACCGACGTGAAGCCCGAGCCGACCCCGAACATCTTTCCGAGGTAGCCGGTGAACGCCTTTGCGACATCCGCACCGCCGATGTCGCTGATGAGCTCGAGCACGAGCGGGATGACCTCGACGAGGTGGCCGTCACCGTCGACGACCGGATGGTCGATCTGATCTCGGATCCGCTGCACGTCGTCCGGGGGAGTGAAGTCCATGGCCCACCTCGCTGTTCTGCCAAAAGGCGGACGATAGCAGTCAGGTTGAACAAAAAGGAGAAAAGTTGTTCAGCTTCCCGACCGAGACCCCGGCTGAGCTGGTTTTACCCCACTTACTGAGGTTCTTTCGGCACTTTAGAAGTGCCCATGATCAGGGCGGTGATCGTGTCCAGCGGTGCATCTGACCCACCGGCCGGAACGAGGTACATGGAGACGATGAGTCGCACGATCACGTCGGCCAGCTCTTCCACGCTCGTCTGTCCCGAGCGCACGGGGTCGGAGAGTTCCAACGTCGGGCGGAGGACTTCGGCCAGGGTGCCGCTCGTCTCGGGAAGCCGTTCGTCCAGGTACGCCAGCAGGAAGGCGGGGTCGACCTTCACCATCCAACGTGACGGGTGGTCGGCGACGAATCCGTGGGCGTACTGCAGCAACGCCCGGAGTTTGTCCGGGCCGGCCGCGGCCTGCTGCATGGCGACATTGGCGCCTTGGTCGAAGCGACGCTGGTCGTAACGAGCGGCCGCCCGCAGAAGCTCGTCCCGGCTCTTGAAGTAGCGGTAGAGGGTCCCACGTGAAACGCCGGCCGCTTCGCTGATCTCACGCATGCTGAGCGTTTCCACGCCATGTTCGCCTAACGCAAGGAGTGCGCCGGCCAGAATACGGTCGGCGGTGCTGGGTTCCACCGAGGCTTCCGCCAAAGGACTGCTCCTCATGGGTGTGGTGAAGTCTGAACGATTCGCGGCAACGTTATTGGCTCCCGTGCGGGCGACGCGGTGAGCGACTCTCTACAGGACTTCGACAGACGCGGGACCGTCGGCCACCTCGCCGACCTCCCACCACCCGGAGGCAACAAGCGCTGCCGTCGCGTCGGGCTCGACCGCGGCCAGCAGGCCGCCCGAGGTCTGCGGATCCAACACCAATGTTTCGACCGAGGGATCCACCCGCGAGATGAACCGCTCGTCGAGGTAGGAGCGGTTGCGGGCCTCGCCGCCGGTCCGCACCCCCCGCCCGGCAATTTGCCGGGCTCCCGGATAGAGCGGAAGGTGCGTCGAGACGAGGACCACACGGCATTGGGCTCGTTCCGCCAGCTCCCAACTGTGGCCGGCCAGCCCGAACCCGGTGACGTCAGTAACGGCGTGGACCAGGCCCTGGTCCGAAGGGTCGATGGCCCGAAGCTGCGAGGCGGCCTGTCGGTTGAGCGAACGCATGCCGGCGATTGCTGACGCTTTCTCCTCATCATTGCCACCGGCGAGGACGACGCCGGTACCGATCGGCTTGGAAAGCAACAGGCGGTCTCCCGGCTGGGCGCCCTGCTTGCTCCAGACCCGGTCCGGGTGCACCACACCTTGGACGGCCAGGCCGAAAATGGGCTCGCTCGCACGGATGGTGTGGCCGCCTGCCACAGTGCCACCCGCTTCGACGACCACCTCGGCTGCGGCCGACAAGATGGTAGCGATGACATCAGTCGGTAGTTCCTCGGGGAAGGCGGCGATATTGAGGGCCAGCAGCACCCGACCCCCCATGGCGAAGACGTCGCTGCAGGCGTTGGCTGCCGCTATGGCCCCGAAGTCGGCCGGGTCGTCGACCAGCGGCGGAAAGAAATCGGTCGTCGAGACCAGGGCCGTGTCGGGCCCGATGCGGTACACCGCGGCATCGTCGAAGGGCGCCAGGCCCAGGAGAAGGTCGGCGTCGGTCGAGGATGCCAGTTCCCCGAGCAGCTCGCGTAGCGGGGCTCCACCCCATTTCGCGGCGCATCCGCCGCACGTCGTCCACTCCGTGAGCTTCATCCTGAACTGACGTTATCCGTAGGCATCCTGCGGCCGGCAATCCGTACGTCACCTCGACGGGATGTGACGCCGGTTGCATCGAAGTGGCTGAGGAGGGGGAGTACGTGCTTACGGGTTGTGCCGAGCCGATTCCGGGCATCGGCGACTGTGAATCCGTCTGGCTGGTCCCGCGCCAGCTGGCTCAGCACGGCGGCGGCTGATTGCACGGCGGCAGTGGCGAACCATGCCTGGGCGCACTCGACGGCGAGCCCGCCCCGTTGGAGCTCGCGCAGGGCGCCCCGGTCGGCGAGGGGGAGGGTCGGTGGTGACCACCCCCGTCCTCGAGCGTGCGCAGGACATCCCGGGCGTGATCGCTCAGTCCGCGCGGTGCGTCGCCCGAGCGATAGACGAGCTCAGACGTGACCTCCAACCCGGTGATGCCGAGACGCAGCAACGCTCGTTCCTGGTCCCCCAGCCGGGCAAGCTCAACTCCCGCGGCCCCGGCCTCGGTGCAGGCTTCGCGCAGTTTGCGCTCGGCCTCGGAGCGCGCCACGGCGTCGACGACCCAACGACCAACCGTCGGGTGCCGCAACTCGCCTGTCAGTCGGAACAAGTCCTCCTGGTCCACCCACCCCCGTTCTCCGACGACGCGTGCAACCGAGCGGGATGGCTGGGCCCGGGCGGCGGGAAGCACGGGGTCGACGTCCAAAATCTCCCCACCGCCGACCGTTTCGTACCGGCCGGCTTCCCGCAGGACGTAGCGGTCTCCCGGGGAGAGCGGCACCGGCCGCGGGGCGCGCAGCCAAATGCGGACCAGCCCACGCTCGCCGGGGTCGATCGGACGCGAGCCGAGGACCCGTAGCCGGACCGGGAGCTCGGCGCTGCCCACATAGACGGAGTACGCGCCCCGGCGGGTCACGGAATGCTCCAGGGTGTTGAGCACCTCCAAGGAGGCGTCAAAGTGGTCGGTCAGGTGCCACTGCGAAGATCGGACCAGGGCGTGGCCGTGCCGGACGTCACGGTGCGCGATCCCGACCAGGTTGGCGGCGACCCTCCGCCCCGGGCCGGCTGTCGCAATGCCACGGTCGTGGCTTTCCAAGCCTCTGATCCGGACCGGAGCGGAGCCCGGAACGATCGTCATCTCGTCTCCCGTGGAGATGGATCCGCCGGTGAGGGTGCCGGTTACCACCGTGCCCGACCCCTTGATGGCGAAGGAGCGATCGACCCAGAGCCGCGGCCGCCCCCGGTCCACGGCGGGGGGCGTTTCCTCGAGTAGCCGATCGAGGGCCTGGCGGAGCTGATCCAGCCCTATCCCCGCAGGAATGTCGACGCGGACCTTCGGTGCATGTTCGAGGAAGGTCCCGGCGATCCGCTCGTCGATCTCCATGGCGGCGAGTTCGGTGAGGCCGCTCCCTGCCGCAGACACCTTGGTCAGGGCGACCATGCCATGTGCGATATCCAGCAGCTGGAGGATTCGAAGGTGCTCCTCCGATTGCGCCCTCCAGCCCTCGGTGGCGGCCACCACGAACAGACAGGCATCGACCGACCCCACGCCGGCCAGCATGTTGGAGACGAACCGGCTGTGCCCGGGCACATCGACGAAGCCGATCTCCGCACCCGACGGCAGTGTTGCGGCGCCGAAGCCGAGGTCGATGGTCAGGCCCCGTCGCTTTTCCTCCTCGAGGCGATCGGGGTCGACGCCGGTCAGGGCCCGCACGAGGGTGGACTTGCCGTGATCAACGTGGCCGGCCGTGGCCACAACCCTCACCGGATGCTCACCCGCAGGCGTTGAGCGCCTTGGACAGGACGATGTCCTGCTCTTCGAAGACGGTGCGGAGGTCACAGATGGTCTGTCCCTCGGTGACCCGAGCGATAACGGGCGGGGAGGATTGGCGCAGCGTGGCCGTGACGTCCCCGGGTATCGCAACCCCGACCGAGGGGATCACCGTGCCGGGCAGCGTGCCACCCCCCATGACCGAGGCGCACGCGACGACCTCTCCTACCTCGAGTGCCCGGGCCCGGGACTCCAGATCGTCCAGCCGAGCCGTCGCCATCTTCCACAGCGGGATGGTGGTCGCCACGTCCCGGCGTAGGTAGGCGAGCGCCACGGTCTGGAGAGCGCCGAGCACGAGCGATCCCGGCCGCAGCGCGCGGGACATCGGGTGACGGCGGCAGCGCTCCACCAGGTCGGCGCGCCCTGCGATCACCCCGGCTTGCGGCCCTCCGAGAAGCTTGTCGCCGCTGAAGGTCACGATGGCGGCTCCGTCGCGCAGCGTCTGTACGGCAGCTGGCTCGTCGCCCAACCACGAGGGCGGGCCGCCGCTGAGCCAGGGGCAGTTGCGATCGAGGAGTCCCGACCCCAGGTCGACCACGACGGGGCGTCCGAGGGAGGCCAGGGCACTGACGGAAGTGGACTCGGTGAACCCGGTAATGCGGAAGTTGGAGGCGTGCACCTTGAGGACGGCAGCGGTCTCGGCCCCGACGGCTGTGCGGTAGTCGTCGAGACGCGTGCGGTTGGTGGTGCCCGACCTCGCGGAGGTGCGCGCCCGAGGCGGTGAGGACCTCGGGTATGCGGAACCCACCACCGATCTCGACCAGCTCGCCCCGGCTGACGACGACTTCCTGACCGGCCGCCAGGGCGGTCAGGACGAGGAGCACCGCCGCCGCCCCGTTGTTCACCACAATGGCGGCTTCCGCACCGCATGCCTTGGCCAGCAGGCCGGCGGCGTGACCGGAACGGTCACCGCGGTGCCCCTCGACCAGGTCGAACTCGACATTGGAGTACTGCGCCGGCGTCGAGAGACTGACCGGCGCCCGGCCCAGGTTGGTGTGGAGCAGGACGCCAGTGGCGTTGATCACCGGCTGGAGGAGTCGCCGGTTGGCCTCGTGGGCAGCATGGCGAGCCCGGCTCTCGACGTCGGTGCCGTCCACCGAGATGCGCGGGGGCGAGGTCTCCACATCCGTCGAGCGGGCTTCGGCGAGGACGGCCACGCGAGGTCGACCAGCACCGGATGCGGGAGTCCCGTGTCCGCCAGCGATCTCGCCACGCTGTCGACGGACGGTATCCGGCGGGTCATTTCGTCCAAGTTATCTACACTCGGGTCCGGAGGTGTCCGAGTACCTGGTGGACTCCACCGCCTTCAAAGCGGCCGGCTGCGGTGATCCCGCAGCGGCGGGTTCGATTCCCGTCCACCTCCGCCAAGCCAAAATGCGCTAGCTGGAGCGAGCGGTGATCGCCTCCAGCAGCGCAGGCAGGGCCGTATCGGCCAGGGCACGCAGCTCGTCGTCGGTGCGGTCCTGAATGGGATGGTCGACGAACACGACCGCGGCCGGGAACCCGAGGGCTTCCGACTGCGTCGCCGCCGCGACGACGAACTCCCGGGAGGCGGCAAACACCCCGGGAACCCCGCGGGATTCGAGATCAGCGATGTCGTGCACACTGCACGACGTGCAACTCCCTCAATCAGCGAGGGCTTCGATCACCACGTCGCAGTGCATGGCGATTTCCTGGCGGAGGTCGATGGGCGCTGGTTTGGTGAAGGTGGGCTTGGCGAAGCGCAGCACTTTCCAGCCCCGCTCGTTGAGCCGGCGGTCAATTTGATCGAGGAACACATCTCCCCGGGTCTTGGAGATGTCGAGCAGGCCGATGGTCAGTCCGTCGAGAGAGTCCGGGCGTGCCTGGCGCTCCCGAGTCGCCGGCGTTGCTTCTGCAGTGGGGTCCAGCAGGGCCACTTTCGCTGCCGGCTCGAACTTCTGACCTGGGGTCATCTCTGCACCTCCACTGTCACGGGGATGCTTCCGGTGGGACCACCCACCCATCCCTCCATCACGGCCGAGAATAACCCCGCCCCGCCACCGCCGTAGGCGATCAGCAATTCATTGCAGTCTGGTGCGCTCCTCGGGGCCATCTCCGCCAACGCCGTTGCCACTTGCGCTCGCGACCAGCCGGCGTCCCGGAAGAGGCGACCGTGATCGGGGGAGACCACGAGGAGACTGTCGGCGGCGCTGGTTTGCTTGCCGAAGGTGTGGATCAATCCTTCAGGGGTTCGAGACGACGAGTCCCCGACCATGCGCATCCCGCCCCCGGCGAAAACGGTGACCGCAGATGTGCCCGGCGCCACGCCGCGAGCTTCTGCCAGGGGCTCCCAGGGTGAGGCCTCCTCGTCCTCGGCCACACAGAGGCCCACCTTGCCCGGGTTGCCGAAGGCGGCCCGGTCTACTCCACCGGGACGTCCCCCGCCGACGTTGCGAACGACCAGTTGGAGGGCGCGCCCGATGGTCGAATTGGCCCGGTGGCCCTGCCCGAACAGATTGACGCCGCTATTGAGCCCGATGGCTCGGGAAACCGGACCATTCACGATGACCACCGGCCCGGCAGAGAAGGTCGTGGCCAGGACTCCGTGGAGGTTGAACTCCTCCGAGCAGGCCGCCTCGATCACGGCCAGGACGACGGGCAGTATTCGGGCCGGCAGCCGGCCATTACCGCGTTCACCGCCACCTTCTCCACGGTGACAAGAACGAGGTTGGGAGGGACCACGCCCAGGATCTCGTCGGGCGAACGGCTGGTGGCGTCGAGCATGGCGAGCACCCTGGCCTCGGTCGGCGGCACGACGGGGAGGCCGTCCGTCCAGCCCCGGTCCCACATGGCCTCGAAGTCATCTTCGAGCGGCGAGAACAACACGCGGCGGGACTGAAGCAGGTGACTTCGGTGGCGTACGTCGAGGACCTCCACGACGCCCGGCTGCACACTGAGCGACCCGCAGCCCGGCCGCTGGTCGGGAAGGCCTTCCCCCAGGCCCTCCACCCCCGCCAGCGCCTCCCACTGTTGACGATGCCAGCCGACGACCCGGGCCGTTTCCTTCCCGCCTTCCATCCGAAGGAGGGTCGGCACTGTCTCGATGCCGAGATTCCACGACATGTCCAGCTCGGTGTCGTCGACGGCGCTTTCAAAGGGAAAGGTCGGATCGTCCTGGGTGAAGACCGTGCACCCAAGGGTGGCGCGAAGGTCGGCCAGCACCGGGCTCACCGTGACGCAGGTCGGGCAATCCCGCTTCACCACAGCGACCAAGCCGTCGGGAAGGTTGGCGTCATCAGTTGCATCCATGTGACCTCCCCTCGGTAACGGCACGTCGGATCGAATGTACCGCCGGCGCGAGCTCGCCGCGGTGCCGCGCAGTGCCCCCGCCAGAATCGATCCGCAGTGGTCTGCTCCACCGACGCATTCATCAGTGGGCCACCGCTCATTACTTCGGACGGGGGATCTGGTAGATACCGGTGCCCCGGGCGAGCAATTTGCCGTCTTCATCGAGAATCCGCGCATCGGCAATCGCCATGGCCCGGCCCATTCGTATGATCTCACCGAGAACGGTGTAGGTCCCACCGATCGGGATTGCGTAGAGATATTCGACGTTCAGTGAGACGGTCGGAGCGGACGCGGATTCGATCGCCGACGTCACGGCCGCGCCGGTGACCTCATCGACGACGGTCGCGATGATGCCCCCATGGACGCTCCCGAAGGGGTTCGCCATGTCGGGCGTGGGCGTCCAGGACATTTCCGCCTTCCCGTCCTCCATCAGGACGGTCTTCCATCGACCGGGACTGTCCTCGTAGGGCGCTGACACGTATTTTCCACTCCTTGTGGGGTCGGAGGTGACGGCCCACATCATGCCCGCTCGGTCGTTATGAAGCGGAACGACTCGACGTGCCGGGTTCACCTCGCCGAGAGGCGCAACCCCGATGTGATGTCGAATGTTGTGGCCGTCGGGAGTCGGGCAGCCTCGGCCCGAGGAGGCGTCACACGCCAGAAACAATGGACGCCTAACGTCCTTCCATGCCGGTCGAGGGCACGCTGGGCGTGGAGGAGGAGCTGCACATCGTCCACCCACGGACCGGACAGCTGGTGCCGAGCGCCGCCCGATTGCTGCGCCAACTTCCCGACTCGTCCTTCGGAGCCGAGCTGCAACGAAGCACGGTGGAGATCAACAGCCCGGCCACCACCTCGCTTTCGCACCTGAATGACGAGATGATCCGGCTCCGCCGACAGCTGCGCGACGTCGCCCAGGGTTTCGGTCTCGAGGTGGCGGCAGTGGGGATGGCGCCCGAGGCCACCGACGACGACTTCGAGCTCACCGTCCGCGGCCGCTACAGCCGCATGCACGACGAATACCGGTTGCTGGTCGATGAGCAGCTGATCTGCGGCTACCAGGTGCACGTGGGCGTCGAGGATCGGGATCTCGCCGCCCGGCTGACCAGTCGTGTCGAGGACACGTTGCCCATCCTGCTGGCCCTGTCGGCCAGCTCCCCGTACTGGCGGGGACGCGACACCGGGTACGCCAGCATGCGCACCATGATCTGGGGACGCTGGCCGACGTCGGGCAGCGCGGGCCGTTTCGAGTCGATCGAGGAGTACGAGCGGATGGTGCGCGCGCTCGTCGGCACCGGCGTCATCAGCGACGCCAAAATGGCGTACTTCGACGTCCGACCGTCGGACCACGTGCCGACGTTGGAGTTGCGGGTGTGCGATGCCTGCCCGTTGGTTGACGAAGCCGTGCTCATCGCCGGGCTCTTCCGTGCCGCCGTGTTCCGGGCCGCGCAAGCCGATGAGGCAGGAGACCCGCTGCCGCGCCGGGCGCCCCCGATCCAACGGACCGCCATGTGGCGCGCCGCCCGTAGCGGCCTCAGCGGTGACCTTCTGGGGCTTGGCCCTGAGCCGGAGCCTCTGCCGGCCGCCGAGGTCGTCGACGAGCTTCTCGTGGCGCTGCGCCCCCAACTCGAGGCGAGCGACGACTGGGACACGGTGCGCGACCTGGCCGATGCGACGTTGGCCCGGGGCTGTTCGGCCGCCCGTCAGAGGGCCCGCTACGCCGAGCGAGGCCGGATGATCGATGTCGTGCAGTTGGTCATCGACGAGACGGCGAACGTCGCCGCCGAACGGCCCAAAGCTCTGCGCTGGACACGCGACTATCCGGCCATCATCGGCGACGAGGCCATCACCGGCGGTGCACCCAATGCGGCCTATCGCCGCGTCTTCGAGGTGCTCGACGGCATGACGACGACCGACATGAAGCAGCGGGCCGAACGGATCTCCGAGCTATCGGCCGGGCAGGGTCTGACGTTCGGGGTGGAGGGACGCCAACAGACCTTCGGTGTCGATCTCGTTCCACGCATCATCGCCGCCCACCAGTGGTCGACGCTGGCGGCCGGGCTCACCCAGCGCGCCCGGGCGATCGAGGCGTTCCTCCAAGACGTCTACGGGCCGGCCCACGTGGTGGCCGACGGAGTGCTCGAAAGCTCGGACATCGAAACAAAGCCCGGATGGCGAAAGGAGGGTCGGGCCATTCCGCCTGGTGTCGTGCGGGCGGCGGTGTTCGGGTTCGACCTCGTCCGCGACCCGGTGGCGGGTTGGCGGGTGCTGGAGGACAACGTGCGCGTGCCATCGGGAGTCGGTTACGCCATCGGCACACGCCGGCGTGCTCGACGCGGTGGTCCCCGAGCTTGCCGCAGGCGTCGACATGCACGAGCCAGAGGAGGTGTACTCGCTGGTGAGCCGCACGCTTCGAGGGTGCGCCCGTGATGACGTCGACGAGCCGGTGGTCGCGTTGCTCTCCACCGGGCGCGACCAATTCCGCATGGTACGAGCACCAGTTGCTGGCCGAGGGGGCCGACCTGCTGCTGTGCGAGCCCAAGGACGTCGAGTTCCGCACCGGACGGCCCACGCTCAATGGACGTCCGTTGGATGTGATCTACCTGCGGATTGACGGCGAGCTCGTCGATCTGGTCGACGACACCGGACGGGCCATCGGTGCCGGGATCCTCGAGGCGGCCCGGCGCCACATGGTCGTCGTGGTCAACGCCCCGGGCAATGGGGTCGCCGATGACAAGTCCATGTACTGCCATATCCCCGACATCATCACGTACTACCTGGCCGAGAGCCCGCTGCTCCCATCGGTGCCGACCTACCGCTGTGCGGACGCCACCGAGCTCGAGATCGTCCTCGACCGGCTGGCCGAGCTGGTGACCAAGCCGGTGGACGGTTACGGCGGCGGCGGGGTGCTGGTGGGAGCCGAAGCAGGAGCCGGCCGAGCTCGAGGAGCGACGTCGTCAGCTGCGCGCCGAGCCTGAGCGCTGGGTGGCCCAGGAGACCGTGGCGCTCTCCACCCTGCCCACCATGGCTGGAGATCGGCTCGAACCGCGTTGCGTGGACCTGCGGACGTTCGTCTATCTCAGCGGTACCGGCCAAGATCAGGCCGAAGTGGCCGGCTTGGGGCTCACGCGTGTGGCACCCTCGGGGAGCATGATCGTGAACTCCTCGCGCGGAGGCGGCGCCAAAGACACCTGGATCCTGATCGACACGGATCCGGAGCAATGAGAACGAGACCGTCGATGACGATGCGAGGCGACGGTGTGCGGCATCGTCGGTGAGGTCCGCTTCGACGCGTCGCCCGCCGATGTCGGCGCGCTCCAGCGGGGATGCGACCGCCTGGCCCCCCGAGGTCCCGACGGCTCTGGGATCTTCGCCTTGGGACCGGTCGGGCTGGGGCACCGCCGACTGTCCATCATCGACCTGTCACCTGCGGGATCCCAGCCGATGGTCGACGCCGATCTCGGGCTCGCCGTCGTCTTCAACGGCTGCATCTACAACTATCCGGCGTTGCGTGACGAGCTCGCCGCGCTCGGCCACCGCTTCTTCTCCCACTCCGACACCGAGGTGGTGCTCAAGGCATACCGGGAATGGGGAACGAGGTGTGTCGAGCATTTCAACGGCATGTTCGCCTTCGCGGTGGCTGAACGGGACAGTGGCCGGGTGGTCCTCGCTCGGGACCGGCTGGGGATAAAGCCGCTCTACCTCGACGCCACCGCCGAGCGCCTGCGGTTCGCTTCCACCCTTCCCGCCCTGCTCGACATGGGGGGCACCGACCGGACGATCGACCTCGACGCGCTGGCCTGCTACATGACGTTCCATTCGGTGGTCCCCCCGCCGCGGACGATCCTGCGCGGCGTGCGCAAGCTTCCACCGGCGACCGTGCGGGTGGTGGAGCCCGACGGTTCGTACACCGACGATCGGTACTGGAACCCGCCCTTTCGAACGCGACCCGTCTCGGGCCGACTGGGACGAGGCACAGTGGCAGGACGCGCTCCTCTCGTCGCTGCGCCGGGCGGTGGAGCGCCGGATGGTCGCCGATGTGCCGGTAGGAGTGTTGCTATCCGGAGGGATCGACTCGTCGCTCATCGTGGCGCTGCTGTCGGAGGCCGGTCAGCATGGGCTGCGGACCTTCAGTGTGGGCTTCGAGGCCTCGGGAGGCGAAGCCGGCGACGAGTTCGAGTACTCGGATCTCGTGGCCGAGCGGTTCGGGACCGATCATCGGCGGATCCTGGTCCCGGGTAGCCGGCTCCTGCCGGCGATCAGCGGTGCCATCGGATCGATGAGCGAACCGATGGTGAGTCACGACTGCGTCGCCTTCTACCTGCTGTCCGAAGAGGTCTCCCGGGACGTGAAGGTGGTCCAGACCGGGCAGGGCGCCGACGAGATTCTGGCCGGCTACGACTGGTACCCCCCGCTCTCCCCTGTAGCTCGAGCCGCTTCGGTGGAGGCCTATGCCGATGTGTTCTTCGACCGGCGCTACGGCGCGCTGGCCGAGCTGCTGGCCGAGCCCTGGATGGTCGGCGACGACGTCCCGCTGGCGTTCATTGCCGACCAGTTCGCCCAGCCCGGCGCGGAGACCGCCGTCGATGCGGCACTGCGCAACGACACCACGATCATGTTGGTGGACGACCCGGTAAAACGAGTCGACAACATGACGATGGCCTGGGGACTCGAGGCGCGGGTCCCCTTCCTCGATTACGAGGTGGTCGAGCTGGCGGCGCGGATCCCGCCCGAGCTGAAGCTGGCCGACGGCGGCAAGGGCGTGCTCAAGCGAGCCAGTCGGGGTGTCGTACCCGACGAGGTGATCGACCGCACCAAGGGATATTTTCCCGTTCCGGCCATCCGCCAACTCGAAGGGCCGTTCCTGCAGCTGGTACGTGATGCGCTCCTCGACCCGGCCGCACGGGCACGGGGCTTGTTCCGCCCGTCGGCCGTCGAATCGATGCTCGCCGCACCGAACGAGACGCGCACCACCCTCGGCTCGAACGCCCTCTGGCAGCTGGCGCTCATCGAACTGTGGCTGCAGGCCATGAGGATCCCGTGAAGCCGTTGACGAGCGACCGTGTGCCCGACCCTCCGACCTCTGACCTCTCGCTACTTCGTGGTGACGGGCCACCTCGCCGGCCTGGCCCGCCAGCTGGTCGAGGCGTGGGGGTGCTGGGCTCCCAGCCTGACCGCCGACGGTCTGCACATGGCCTACGTGAGCGACCGGGGCGGCCAGCCCGAGCTCTGGCTCCAGCCGACGAATCCGGCTCAAGGACCGCCACGACTCCTCCACTTGAGCGACGACCCGGTCCTCGGCGCGCGATGGTCACCGGACGGAAATTGGGTCGCGTGCTCGGTGGCCACCGGCGGCGGCGTGCGCTCTGAGGTCTGGGTGGTTCGCCCGGACGGTTCCGACGCCCAACGGGTGGCCGGCGCACCCGAGCACGCCCTCCTCGGCCCCTGGAGCCGACGAGGGCACCACCTGGTGATCACCGTGTGCGGTGACCACGGCGACGAGGACAACTACTCACTGCTCTTCAATCCGGCGACCGGCGAGCGTGAGACGCTTGTCGCCGGGCCGCTCCTCGAGGTCCTCGACTTCTCCGACGACGAACGGTTCCTCCTGTTGCGCGACGGCAGCCCGGGGCGCCCACCAGTGCACGGTGTTCGACCGCCACACCGGTCGCTCGGAATCATTGCTGCCGTATCCCGGGGCAGGATCGACAGAGATGGGTGTCCTACGACCAGCCCCGCTGCCCGGACGCCACGATCTTGTCGCGTACCTTGTGACGGACGCCGGGCTGCCACGGTCGGCCCTGGTTGCGGTACCGCTCGGCAGCGACGGTCACCGAGACGAGGGAGGCACCCTGGCCGGGCGACCGGATGCCGAGCTCGAGTTGGTCGATGCCGACCAGAGCGGACGCTCCCTCCTGCTCGTCTGGAACGTCGAGGGGTTCAGCGAGGTCGAGCTGCTCGATGTCCTGAGCGGCCAGCGTCGCCCGTTCGACGGATTGCCCGGGACGGTCGTCGCCGGCGCCGTGCTCAGCCGCAACGGGAGCCGGGCGGTGCTCGCGGTCGAGAGCCCGCAGGAACCGCGCCGGCTCTGGGAGCTCGACGTGGCCAGCGGATCATGGACGCCGGTGACCGCCGTCGAGCTACGAAGGCCCGCCACTGGTGCGACCAACGCTCGAGCGGCTGGAGTCCCACGACGGCCTCGCAGATCAGCGGCTGGCTCTACCGGCCCGACGTCACTGCCGTAACGGCGGACGGTCCGTCCCGCTCGTCCAGCCGTCATCTACCTCCACGGCGGCCCCGAAGCGCAGGAGCGACCGATCTTCAGCCCGCAGCACCAGCTTTTGGTGGCAGCGGGGATGGTGGTGTTCGCGCCGAACATCCGAGGTTCGTCGGGTTACGGACGAACGTTCGTGCACGCCGATGACCGCTTCGGTCGCTCGACGCCATTGACGACGTCGCCAGTTGTGCCGCATTCCTGATTGAGAGCGGCCTGGCCGCGCCGCGAGTCGATCGCGGTGGCAGGCCGTTCATACGGTGGCTACGCGGTGCTCATGGCCCTCGCCCGGCATCCGGACATGTTCGCCGCGGGGTGGACGTCTGCGGCATGTCGGACCTGTTGACCTTCTACCGGGACACCGAACCTTGGATCGCCCGCGCCGCAGTGACCAAGTACGGCGATCCCGAACAGGATGCGTGGCTTCTCGCCAGTGTCTCGCCGATGCATCACTTAGAAACGATCCGGGCCCCGCTCCTCGTGGTCCATGGCGCGCTCGATTCAAACGTGCCACTGGGCGAAGCCCATCAACTGGTGGCGGCGCTCCGGGCGAGGGGCCGAATGGTGGAATACCTCGAGCTGGAGAATGAAGGCCATGAGTACAAGCGGGTGTCGTCCCGACTCCGGGTATTGGAGGCGATCCTCGCCTTCTTGCAGCAGACGCTGGCTCCTCGAGGCGACGGGCGAAGAGCGCCCACGCGACTCGGGCCCGCGGGGAACGGCCGGACGGGCCCAGTGACGGCGACGACCGAGTCCACCGGCACGGCCGACGATCGGACTGACCTCGGTGACCGTCGTCATCGGCGATCGTCTGACCGACAGCCTCCAGCATGAGTACAGCCGCGGCGGTTGTCGCAGCCGGCGGACTACCGACGAATTCTGCCGTCGATCTCCGCCCTCAGTGCGGCCGACGTCCTCGACGGCCTCGACGGCCTCGTCTTCACCGGCGGCGGCGATGTGGACCCGGCCCGCTATGGCGAACAACCCTGGCCCGAGACCGCCTCGGTCGACCCCGAGCGCGACGAGTTCGAAATCGAGCTCGTCCGACTGGCCGTCGCAGAAGGTCTGCCCGTTCTCGGCATCTGCCGAGGTTGTCAGGTGATCAACGTCGCCCTCGGGGGTTCGCTCATCCAGCATCTTCCCTCGGTTACTTCCCAACAACACCTCGTCGTGGGGGACCGCAGCCAAGTGGCGCACAGCGTGAACATCGCCGAGAGCAGTGCCCTCCACGAAATTGTCGGAGCTCGATCCATCGGTGTGAACAGCGTGCACCACCAAGGCCTGGCGCGAGTGGCGGCCCCGCTGCGACCGGTGGCGTGGGCCGAGGACCAGCTCGTTGAAGCTATTGACTACCCGGACCACCCGCTCGTCGCTGTCCAGTGGCACCCGGAGAGCATGCAACAACGCCCCGAACAGCGGCGGCTCTTCGAGTGGCTGGTCGACAGTGCCCGAGAGTTGGCAGGGATGGCCACGCCGCGCTCGAGGGCCGGAGTTTCTGTCTGAACTGGCGTCGGTACATGGGCAAGCACAACAAAACTCATGGCACGGATCGACGAAGGTGCATGCCCCTCGCTGAGCTAGTTGCTCGATACGGCCGGACTATCGCTGAGAACGCAGGCCATGGCGTTACGAGGCCTGAAGGAATGTGGCATAACGTAGTTCCAATCGATCCGGGTCAGGCCTTGAGGCACGATTGCGGGGCACGGTGATCGTCGTGCCGTGCATCTCCTGAAGACCATGCCTCAGCATCGGGCCGTCGACCTCGTCGAGCAACTTCTGATTGATTCTGACCTCGTGTTTTGGAGTGATGCCGAGAAAGTTTCGGTCGAATGCCGCATGGTGGATCTTGCACAGCGCCATTCCGTTCGGCACCATAGGATCGCCACCGTCCTCGCTGTCACCAATGATGTGCGCTGCATCGAGCAATTCGGCATGTCGCAGTCGGCAGACGGCGCAACTCGACGAATACGCCTGGAGCACTTGCTCTCGAAATACCGGCTGATGTAGTCGCTGCTTCGTCATTCGTGCCGCGTAGACCTTTTCTGGAGCCGTGAGCGACGAGAGGTCGACACCCACCTCGCCCCGTGAGAAGCTCAACACGAACTCGTGGCGGGTCGGATCGTCACCAGCGATGTATATCGGGAAGACCGGTTCGTATACGCTTCGGCGCACCCCTATGAAGTAGACCAGCGGGAGTTTGAATTCCATCGCTGCTCGAAGCGCTCTGTTAGTGGCCAGGTCTGGATCACTCCCTTCGTATTTGTAGCGGGGATATCCGTCTTCACCCATGGAGTCCTCATAGGGCCGTTGTCGTCCGATGCCGGTGAACGCAGTGGTGATCGACAGGGCGGCGTCGAGGTGACGGGGCTTATGAATCCCGTGCCCTCTTGTCTGGCGCATCACGATCGTCTCTCCGGCGAAAGAGAATTCGGCTGTCTGCTCCCACGAGAGATAGCCACTACCAGATTCAGCGACCAGCTTCCTTAGGTGCTCGAACACGGCCTCCCGGACTGCGAGCTCCCGCAGATGATCCACTACGACAGCCTGCCAGGTCGCGACGTGGTGACCAGTGAATCTGTCGGTTCTTCGGTTCCCGCAGAGACGCACCCTCAGATCTTCGGTGAGGTTCGGTGGCCTGGAGGGTCGACCGTTCGGCGGATCAGAGAAAGAGGCTGGTAGGAGTTCAACGGCCTGAAGGCCTGGTTGATGCGATCGCCGAATGTGTTCGGTACGGTTATTTCTCGCTATCCGCGACACCTTCTAATGTGTACGGTACTGTTCAATTAGTCTAACCGAGACACTTTTGGGGAGCCTATGCCTCGTCCCAGCCGGGAACAGGTCTATCAACGCCTTGAAGCGGCCATCGCAGAGGTTCGGGAGCGCCTCGGAGGTCTTCCTGACTCCATCGAAGCCCAGGGCATCTGGACCACCATCTGGTACGAAGAAGCTCATCACTCCACTGCGCTTGAGGGCAACACCCTGGTGCTCAAGCAGGTCGAGACCCTTCTGGCGGAGGGACGCGCCGTCGGCGACAAAGAGCTGTCGGAGTACATGGAAGTTCGCGGGTATGCCGATGCTGCCCAATGGGTCTATAGCCAGGGTCTGGCGAGCGATGGATGGTCAAGCGGCGATGTCGTCACCTTGACCGAAGTACGTCATGTCCACCGCATGGCGATGCAGCCGGTGTGGGATGTCGCTCCTCACCCGGCCGCCACGGAGCGTGAAGCACCCGGAGGATTCAGGGAGCATGAAATTGCCGCGGTTTCCCGGCGGAATGACGCCACCTTCTTGGGTCGATGTCCCCGCCGCCATGGGCGAATGGATCTCAGATGTCTGTAGCATTCAGGGGGCCGCCCGTCCCATTGAAGTGCTGGCCGCGGCGCACGGCCGTTTCGAGCGAATCCACCCCTTTCTCGATGGCAATGGGCGGACCGGACGCCTCCTCCTTAACCTGGTCCTCGTACGTCTCGGGTATCCCCCCGCCATCGTATTCAAGCGGGATCGGTCCCGCTACCTTGCCGCGTTACGTCGAGCCGACGCCGGAGACGCGGGGGCATTGGGGGAACTCCTAGCCCGTTCGGTGCTGGACAACCTGTACCGCTTCGTTGTGCCCGCGATTGCTGGACCGTCTCGTCTCGTTCCTCTGGCCGCACTTGCGACCCCGAAACTCACGACCGGGGCGCTGCGAATTGCCGCCAACCGTGGTCGCCTCCGGGCTCAACACGGATCGGACGGACAGTGGCGCAGTACGCAGCAGTGGGTTGACGAGTACCTCAATGGTCGGTACCGACGATGAGCAAGAGAGACCTGAGCCGACGCTTGGGATCCAGGCCCTTGTTGCACGGGCCTTGCGTTGGATGAGTGAGAGCGGGCGACGAGAATCGAACTCGCGTTCTCAGCTTGGGAAGCTGATGTTCTGCCTCTGAACTACGCCCGCGAACGTCCAGCACACTATCGTCTGCGGGGCATCAATTCCCAGGTGGCGCTCGCAGTGCCGTCACCTGTTCGTGTCGACGTTTGAGGTAGGCGAGGAGAGTCCGTGCCGGTCAGGATCATTTTGGGGTTGGCGGTCACCTTGGTGGGCTTTGGGATCGCCGCGCGGCGGTTTCATTGGCTGTCGAAGCTGATCCGGTCCGGGAAGCCAGCCCCTGACCGGACCCGGGGGAGCATCGTCCCGAAGGCAGAAGCCGAGGTCACAGAGGTGGCCGGGCAGCGCAAGCTGCTGCAATGGACCATTCCGGGGCTGGCCCACTTCTTCACCATGTGGGGCTTCACCATCCTGCTGCTGACCATCGTGGAGGCCTACGGGTCCCTGTTCCAGAAGGACTTCCACTTCCCGGGCATCGGCCAGTGGGACTGGGTCGGCTTCGTCGAGGACTTCTTCGCCGTCATGGTCCTGGTGGCCCTGGTCGTGTTCGCCATCATCCGGATCAAGAACGCCCCGGCCCGCAAGGAGCGCCAGTCCCGCTTCTACGGCTCGCACACCGGCGCCGCCTGGGCCGTCCTGGGCATGATCGCCGCCGTCATCATCACCCTGCTCCTGTACCGGGCGGCCCAGGTGAACACGGTCGACCCCGACCAGTTCCCCTACGGCTGGGGTGCCTTCGCCTCCCACGGCATCGCCAAGCTCCTCCACCCCCTCGGACCAGGGGTCAACAGCGACCTGGCCACCATCTTCCTGATCCTGAACGTGGCCGTCATCTCGGGCTTCATGGTCTTCGTCTCCTACTCGAAGCACCTTCACATCTTCATGGCCCCCATCAACGTGGCCTTCTCCCGCCGGCCCCGGGCCCTGGGCGCCCTGGACAAGACGCCCGACATGGACATGGAGAACATCGACGAGGACACCGTGTTCGGCGTGGGCGAGGTCGGTCACTTCTCGTGGAAGCAGATGTTGGACTTCGCCACCTGTACCGAGTGTGGGCGCTGCCAGTCGGCCTGCCCGGCCTGGAACACCGAGAAGCCGCTGTCGCCCAAGCTGCTGATCATGGCCCTGCGGGACAACATGTTCGCTTCCGCCACGCCGTTGATGGGTGGCGAGGGTGAACTGACCGCCCTGGTCCCCAACGTCATCGACCCCGAGGTGCTCTGGGCCTGCACCACCTGCGGGGCCTGTGTCGAGGAGTGTCCGGTCGACATCGAGCACATCGACGCCATCGTCGACATGCGGCGTTACCAGGTGCTCATGGAGTCCGAGTTCCCCTCCGAGGCCGGTTTGATGCTGCGCAACGTCGAGAACCAGGGCGACCCCTGGGGCCTGGGCCAGGCCAAGCGCACGGAGTGGACCCAGAGCCTCGACTTCGAGATCCCCGTCATCACCGGGACCATTCCCGACGACATCGAGTACCTCTACTGGGTCGGTTGTGCCGGCGCGCTCGACGAGCGGGCCCGCAAGGGTGTCCAGGCCACGGCGCGCATGCTGCACCGGGCCGGGGTCACCTTCGGGATCCTGGGTCCCAAGGAGTCCTGCACGGGGGACCCGGTCCGCCGCCTGGGCAACGAGTACCTCTACCAGGAGCAGGGGCGGATGAACATCGCCACCCTCAACGAGGCCGGCGCCAAGAAGATCATCGCCAGCTGCCCGCACTGCTTCAACACCATTAAGAACGAGTACCCAAAGCTGGCGGAGACGAACTACGAGGTGATCCACCACGCCGAGTTGCTCGAGCACCTGGTGCGCACGGGCAAGTTGACCCCGGGCACGGGTTACAAGGGCAAGGTGACCTACCACGACCCTTGCTACCTGGGGCGACACAACCGGATCATCGAGGAGCCCCGCACGGTGCTGAGCGCCATTCCCGGGGTGGAGCAGATCGAGATGCGCCGGTGCAAGGAGCGGGGGTTCTGTTGCGGGGCCGGCGGTGCCCGCATGTGGCTGGAGGAGAACATCGGCAAGCGCATCAACATGGAGCGCATGGACGAGGCGTTGGGGACGGGGGCCGACGTGGTCTCGACGGCCTGCCCCTACTGCATGATCATGCTGGACGATGCGGTCCGGGCCAACGCCAAGGAAGACGACGTCCGGGTGCTCGACCTGTCCCAGCTCGTCGAGGAGTCGCTCCGCTAGCTGTTCTCTTGTTGTGCTCTGAGGCCGTCGATCAGGTGGTCGGCCGCAGAGCGGAATCGTTCGAGGTCGTTGAACGGCTGGGCGACGAGCATGGCTCCTTCGAGGCTGCTGACGATGACGCGCGCCGTCTCTAAGGCTGGTTCTCGGAAGTGCAGCGTGCCCGCTTGTTGGCCCTGCAGCAGAACATTCGTGAGCCACGTTTCGTTGGCATCGAAGAAGTGCCGCACAACGCGTTGCATCGGCTCGGGGAGGGTGGCGTACTCGGCGGCGAGGATGCCGCAGAGGCACATGCGTTTCTGGCGGAGGACCTCGAGATACAGGTTGGCGTATGCCTCCAGGCGAGTCGGACCGTCTTGCGACGCTGCCTCAATGACCGTGAGCGCATCCAAGAAGCGCTCGGTGTACCGCGTGAGGAGAGCTTCGCCGAGCTCGGATTTGCTGGCGAAGTGGTAGTGGAGCGCGGCCTTGGTGCAGCCGAGCTCGTTGGCGACGTCGGCGTAGCTGAAGGCGTTGAAGCCGCGGGTCTGGACCAGGGCCTCGGCCACATCGAGGATCTGGGTCGCCATGTCATCCCGCCGGCTCGTCTTCACGTCTGTGCTGGTCATGGTTCCTCTTGAAATTTACCTACTAGTAGGTAAACAATGGTAGTGGTTCAGCAGGTTGCCTCCGAGACGGATGGGAGAGTGCCATGGCGAAAAAGATGATCGACTGTGGGAAGGTGCCGAACGACATCAACTGCACCCTGACCATCGCCGGGAAAGAGGATGAAGTGCTCGAGGCGGCCGTGGCGCACGCGGTGGCCAAGCACGGTCACCAGGACAGTCCTGAACTCCACGCCATGATCCGGTCGGGGCTGGAGGATGTCCCCGCATAGAGGGCGTCGTCAGGCGGGAGCGATCCCGTAGGCATGCTCGGGCCTGACGGTGATGATGAGACGCCCGTCGGCCACCATGGCGGCGCGGTAGTCGTCCCAGTCCGGGTGTTCCCCGTTCCCGGCCCGGTAGTAGGCGATGAGCTTTTCCACCGTGGCGTCGTGCGGATCGGCGGCCACCGGTGTGAGTTCGGCCGTGCCATCGATCACCACGAACTGCCAGAAGTTGTCCCCGGGTACGTAGAGGGAGACGCGGGGATCCCGCCGGATGTTGGTCGTCTTGGCCCGGCTGTCGGTGACCGAAATACTGAAGGTGCCGTCGCCCTCGGGGATGTAGAGGATGTTGGACAACTGGGGCCGGCCGTTTGCCCGGATGGTGGTCAGGACGCCGTTCTTGCGGGCCCGGACGAAAGCGAGCCCCTCGTTGAGTTCCATCTACGAGACGGTAGCGGTATCCGGTGCCAGGGCCTCCGGTGTTACGACGTCGGCCCGACCGGAGATCAACAAATGGACGGCGGCGGCGGCGAGGGCGCCGACCAGAGGGGCCACAATGAAGAGCCAGACCTGGCTCAGGGCGGTGCCGCCCACAATGAGGGCGGGGGCGAGGCTCCGGGCCGGGTTCACCGAGGTGCCGGTCAGCGGAATGCCGATCAAGTGGACCACCACCAGCGACATGCCGATGGCCAGGCCGGCGGCGCCCTGAATGGCCGCCTTGTGGGTGGCGAAGAGGATCACGCTCACGAAGACGAAGGTCAGCACCACCTCGACGCCGAAGGCGCCGCTCTGGTTCAAGAGGAGGTGCGAGGCCTTGCCGTAGCCGTCGGTGCCCAACCCCTGCAGATGGCGGCTGTAGGTGGGAATCCCCTCGAAGATCTGCCACAGGACGGCGGCTCCGGCGATGGCCCCGGCGAACTGGGCCACCCAGAAGCCGAGCGCCTCGCCGATCTTCATCCGGCCGGCGGCCACGAAGCCCAGGGTCACAGCCGGGTTGACGTGGCACCCCGAGATCGGACCGATGGCATAGGCAAGGGCCATGAGAACGAGACCGAAGGCGAGGGCGGTGGCCACCACGCCAGCCGCATAGCTCGTTCCGAAGAGTTTGAAGCCGAAGCTCTCCGTGGCCACACCGAGGGCGATGAACACGAGAATGAAGGTGCCGACGAACTCGGCGGCCAATTTCTTGGGGTGGAACATCTCATCACTCCTTAGTTCAGGCGAGGAACTGCGAGCATACGGAGTTTTGCCGCGCAACCCAAGTGGCAGCGCGGACCCTGAGGTGGTCAAAGGACTGTCGTCAGGCGTAGGCCTTTTCGTCGGCGTCACGCAGGCGGGTCGCCATGGCGGCGAGGAGCTTGCGGGACAGGGCCGGTACCTGGTCGAGCACCCCGTTGAATTCGCGCTGACCGAGGACGAGGAGGTCCATTTCGGTGTCGGAGATCACGCTGGCCGAGCGGGGCCGCCGATCGAGCAGCGCCAGCTCGCCGAAGTACTGACCCGGTCCGAGCGTGGCTATCTTCCGGTTGTTGCGGCGCACCGAAGCCTGGCCGGAAACAATGAGGAAGAACTCGCGCCCGATGGTGCCCTGTTCGGTGAGGAGGCGCCCGGCGGGCACGGTTACCTCCTCGAGGGCCTTGCGGATCGTACGGAGGTCCTTGGCCGAGGAGGTCGAGAAGAGCCAGATCGTCGAGAGATCGAGGGCGGGGGCACCTGTGGCCATAGGGACAGGGTACTTCGGAGCCTCTCCGTCATGTCGTCCTCGACGGACAGGCAGCAGATGGCCCCCAGCGGCGATGGCGGGCGAACTGGCGGCGCCGAAGGAACGGCCGGTTCGACGTACTCTGGTCGGGTGCCGCCGCCGGAAGAGAGCAAACGGGGTCTGGTTCCGTGGCTACGGGGCCGGGTCAACCAGTCGGCACAGCGTGCGGCTGAGAAGTTTGATGCGGAGCCCGAGACAGCACTGGAGACGGCCCAGACGACCCTGAGTTGGTCGCTCCGTCACCGCGGGCCCGACTCCCCCCTGACGGTGAATGCCCAACGTGAAGTTGCCGAGTTGCTGGAACGCTCAGGTCGATTCGACGAAGCGCTGCCGCTCAGGAACGACGTCGCGACGTCTCTCCGTAGTCAGCTGGGTGTGGACGATCCGCGCACGCTCGAAGCCGAGGAGTTTCAAGGAGTCCTGCTCGAGCGACTTGGTCGACACGCCGATGCCCTCCCTCATTTCGAGCATGTTCTGTCGGTTCGCACCGAGGCCCTGGGACCCGACGACGCGTCGACATTGCTCACCATGGATCGGCTCGGGTGCGTGCAGAGGAATCTCGGAAACCTCGAAGAGTCCCGGCGTCTGCTCCAGGAGACAGTGGACCGCTACCAGGCCAACGACGCCGGAGAGACCGAAGAAGCGATGCGAACGATGTCGCACCTGGCCACCACGCTGTTCCAACTCGAGCAGGTGCCCGAAGCACGTGATCTGCGCATACGTATCTTCGAAGTACGGAATCGAATTCTGGGTCCCGATGACCCTGCGACGCTGAGCTCACTCGAGAGTCTCGTCGCCATGCTGCGATGGATCGGGGAACCCGACGAGACATTGGCGATGTACCAGAACCTCCTGGGCCATTCGCTCGGCGAGGATCAGGCCGACACCAGTGAGCAAGCGGACGGAGATGGGGATCTGCCCCCGGGCCCTCGCGTCGCCCCTTCGAGAGACGGTCTCTCCGACTTGTTGAACGGTCGACCGGGGTGGCACCTCGAGACAAGTTTGACGCCCGGTGCCTCACCGGTCTGGTGCTTCCGCTCTGGCGGCAAAATCGAATTCTCGGCGGCCGTGGAGCGGAATTCGATCGACTTCAACGTATGGGAAACCAATGAGGAACTCGTCTTCGACTACGCCGACGAACTCACTGCGTGGCTGAGGACGAACCGTCCGGAGGCACTGCTGCCCCCTACAGAAGCCCCTACCCTGCGCGCACGGGTTCGAAAGTTCGGCGAGTGGAGCTGAGGGCCGGGGGCCAGGCCCGATCAGCTACCGGGCCGGGTTGTTAATCTGCTGGAAACACTCACGAATCTCAGACGTGATCTTTCGGCTCCATAATCGGCGCTCAATGTCTCGCACTAGCATCCCATCCATGCCCCCCGACCAAGATTTCGATGACTCCGGGGGTGAGAAACCTTCAAAGCCGAGCCTGTGGATGCGCTTCCAGACAGCCATCGTGAAGCCGGACGATCCCGATTCGCCGAAGCGCAAAACGGCGGAGCCTGAGCGGTCGGTCGAAGAGCTCGAAGCCGAAATTGCCAGGGCCGATGACAAGGAACGCAACCTCGGATTCATCGCGGCGCCGATCGGCGCAGTTGTGGCGCTCCTCATTTCGGCCAACCTGATCAATCATGCGAAGTCGCTCGGCCAGAGCACGACCGTCTATCAGACCCTGACCTTCGTCCTCCTGGGCATGGTGGTGCTCATACTGGTGACGTCGTGGCTCCGCAAGCGTCTCTTCATGGGCATCCTGCTCGCTATGTTCGGGTTGGGTATCTTCAATCTCCGCTTCTGGGGCTTCGGTATCCCGTTCGTCTTGGCCGGAGCCTGGCTGTTGGTGCGCGCCTATCGGCTGCAGAAGAAGCTGCGGTTGGCCGGCGGCGGATCCAAGAGCGCGTACGGGCCTCCGAACAGTCGCCTACCTTCCGCCGGCGGCATCCTGCCGAGGCCTAACAAGCGCTACACCCCTCCCACGGAAAAGAAGGCCAAACCCAGGAGCTGAACCTGCGGGAGAAGTACTGACTCAGGGAGTCGTTTCGGGCGCCGGCTGTGTGGCCGCGTCCTCGCTCCGTCGTCGTCGTACGAGCACGATGAGTGCCACCAGGAGGACGAGGACGGCGAGCAGGATCAGCGGGAGCACGAAGACACTGAACGACGCATGCTCGGAGTCCAGGATGCTGTTCGGCGATACGAGGGCCGGGTCGTTCGGCACCGCGGTGGCTTCGAGAGTGGAACCGATCTTGCGAAACCCGCTGCCGGGGAGAGCCTCCGTGTACTGCGTGCCGTGAAGGGTGAAGCTGCCGCTGCACGAGTAGCCGGCCGGGTTACTGCCGCTGCCTCCCATGAGCCCGATGCATTTGGTCACCGTCACCGTCACCGGGACCCCGTCGTGGTGGAGTTCGTTGATCTGGTTGTTCCGGTGGAACGCGGCCACGGTGAAGACAACGACGAGAACGGCCAGCGTCACGAGACAGAGTCCGACGACCACCTGGCCGACCTTGCGGGCGTTGTAGTTGACGCCGGCCCCCCGCAGCGTCGTGAGGGGCTCACTGGAGGACCTGGGTGGGCCTGAGGGAGCCGGTGCTTCCGGATCGGTCATCGGCCTGTGGTTCCCCCTGCTCGGTCGCGCGCCCTGCGGCGGATGCCTGTGGTGACCCGAAGATGGTAGCGGTGATCGCGTGCCCGTCGACTTTTCGCGTGGGGTGACGTCCAAAAGGGCGGAAATTCTGGAAAAGTAGAGGGGAGCGAGAAATCGCCGTCGCAGGAGTTCGAAGCTGATCCTGCCTACGGACGACCGCTTTCCCTGCCGCACGTCGCGGTTTAACGCACTGGAAACACGGGCGTGACCGTGACGAAACTCGTGCCCTTCATTCTTTCCGTGGCGGACCAACCATCCGCATGCTGTGGCCTTGCCGCACCTGGTGCTCTGTGACGCTCTGGTCACAGAGCGGGGCACCGGGTAACACAGATAGGAGAGCTGAGTGATCCACCTCGTAGGTGCCGCAACGGCCTATGTGCCGTATCCAAGCTGGTTAAATCCAGCAGACAATACGTGGCAGCTAACTGCTGCCACGTTTGTCGGCCTAATGAGCCTCCCCGGCCTGGCGGTGCTCTATGCGTCGATTGTGCCCAAGAAATGGGCCGTCAACGTATTGGCAATGATGTTCGCCGGCTTCTCCCTTGTGCTGGTTGCATGGGTGCTGTGGGGCTACAAACTGGGCTTCGGCTCCACGTCCCTCGGAGGAGGTGTGCATAACGGGTTATGGACCCAGCAACCGACGACGGCGGTGAACCCGACGGGAACGTTCAAGCATTTCTTCGAGAACCTCTGGGGTAAACCGGGACAGATCCTCAATAGCTCAGGCGAACAGGGCCAGGCGGTGTCGGCAGCAAATACCGACGTCCCCTTCCACTTCCCGACGTCGACGCTGGCCTACTTCCAGTTCGTGTTCGCGGCGATCACTCCGCTGCTGTTCCTGGGAAGTGTCCTCGGTCGCATCAAGTTCAGTGCGTGGTGCCTCCTCGTCCCGCTGTGGTCGACTTTCGTCTACACGATCGACGCCTTCCTGCTCTGGGGCGGCGGCTACTTCGCCCAGGAAGGTTCGCTCGACTTCTCCGGTGGGTACGTGATCCACATGTCGGCTGGTGTGTCCGGATTCGTCGCGGCTTGGGTTCTCGGACCCCGGCTCCTACGAGATAGACAACACGCCTTGCCCAATAACCTGGTGATGGCGGCCGTTGGTGCCGGCATCCTGTGGTTGGGTTGGAACGGCTTCAACGGTGGTGACCCGTACTACGCCGGTGCGAGCGCGGCAGGTGCGGTGGTCAACACCAACCTGGCCACTGCGGTCGGTGTCCTGGTGTGGATCGCACTTGACGCCTGGCTCTCCAAGGAGAAGAAGCCCACGTTCCTCGGTGGTGTCAACGGCATGATCTGTGGTTTGGTCGGCATCACGCCGTGCGCCGGCTGGGTCAACGGCTGGGGCGCCATCATGGTCGGTGCCAGCTGCACGGTGATCGTGTGGTTCGCCTGGAACTACCTCTCCAAGGTACGGCCGTTCTCCAAGGTGGACGACGCCCTTGGTGTCATCTACACCCACGGCATCGCCGGCTTCTTCGGTGGCCTGTTCCTGGGCCTCTGGGGTGACCCGAACATGATCGAGTACGGGTGCGGTCACCTGAACGCTTACGGGCAGGTGGTGAACACCTCGGCGACGGCCTATGTCACGGCCAAGGGGAGCTGCGTGCCCTTCAGCGTCAACGGCTTGATGTACACCGGGTCGGCCCACCAGCTGTGGGAACAGTTCCGAGCGGCGATCTTCGTCATCTTCTGGTCGGCGCTGGTGACCTTCATTCTCACGAAGCTCATCGGGCTGGTTCTCGGCGGCCTGCGCTACAAGGACGAGATCCTCGAAGTCGGCGACCTGGCCATCCACGGCGAGGAAGCGTTCCCGGAGGAGACGTTCGCTACCCGTACCGACGGCGCTTTTGCTCTGGCGGGCATCGGGAGTTCGGATCCGCCTCCGATAGGGTCGGAACCAACGCCCCCACCGGACGCAGTGTCCTAGGCCGACCAGGACGAAAAGGAGCTCAAAATGAAGCTGATTGTCGCTGTCCTCAAGCCGTTCAAGCTCGATGACGTCAAAGAAACGCTGAAGAACCTCGGGGTGCAGGGGATGACCCTGACCGAGGCGCAGGGTTTCGGACGTCAGAGAGGTCACACCGAGGTGTACCGAGGTGCGGAGTACGAAGTGGATTTCGTGCCGAAGATCCGCATCGAGGTACTGGTGGATGACGTACAGACCGATGAGGTGGTCGACGCGATCGTCACCTCAGCCGCCACCGGAAAGATCGGTGACGGCAAGGTCTGGGTCGTCCCGGTGGAAACCGTGGTGCGCGTGCGCACCGGAGAACGCGGGTCCGACGCCCTGTAGGGCGCGGCCTTGCGCAGTTGGTCGGGTTGGGTCGGGGTGCGGCGAGGCGCCCCGACCCCCGGCCGCAGCCGTCGGCACTCGGCCGAACGTTGAGCTGAGTTCTGCACCGTCGGCTCATGTAGCCCAACCCAGTTTGTCCCCGCGTGAAGTCTTGGGGTCCGTGGCTCTCGCCGTCGGCTCGGACCCCGAGACGGGGACCTGGTACCCCCACCCTTTTCGAGGGGTTGCGGCTGATGCGCCTAGCCGGCTTGGCGACCCACGGCCGCTGCCGCAGCTTCCGCCGCCGCCGGGTCACCCAAAAATCGCGATGAGTGCACGGTGAGGTCGTCGTGCAGAAGGAGGCGGAAGGGGATTCCCGTCGGCACCTCGAGTGCGGCGATGTCGTTGTCCGAGATTCCCTCTATCTGTTTACGCAAAGCCCGGATGCTGTTGCCGTGGGCGGCCACCAACACAGCGCCACCTTGTTCGGCCGTCCGGCGCAGGTCGGGCACGATGGCCGACTCCCAGTAGGGGAGCACCCGCCGCACCACATCGGCCAGGCATTCCGTCGTGGGGATCTCCGACGGGTCGATGTCGCGGTAGCGCGGATCGTTGGCGGAGGACGTGGGGTTTTCCGGACTCAGGGGCGGGGGTGGGGTGTCGTAGCTCCGGCGCCACAGCAGCACCTGCTCCTTCCCGAATTCCTCCGTCGTCTGCTTCTTGTTCTTCCCCTGCAGGTCTCCGTAGTGGCGCTCGTTGAGCCGCCAGTCCCGTCGCACCGGCAGCCAACTGCGCTTGGCTGCGCCGAGGGCCAACTCTGCCGTGTGGATGGCCCGGGTCAGCACCGACGTGTGGAGTATGCGCAGATCCAATCCGGGCTCTTCGGCCAGCAACACGCCGCCATCGCGTGCCTCGGCCTCCCCGACCTCGGTCAGGTCGACATCGACCCATCCGGTGAAGAGATTCTCGGCGTTCCAGGTGGACTGTCCGTGGCGAAGGAGGACGAGGTCGAGCACTCTTCGATGGTAGGCGACGCGAGAGTGAGGTCCTTCTCCATGGCCCGGAAGGGCGCCACGAGTTGTGCGGCGAGGACGGCGAAATGGCGCGGACGCTCTCCCTCCTGTTCGACGACGAGCGGCCGACCCGGTAACCCGGTGGCGGCCCCGACGGTCTCGGGGGTCGGGAACACCGCCCGGTGGAAGAGCTGATCCCAGATCGACAACGCGAAGCCGAGGTTGACGTCCTGTCGTCCCTTCAGCCTGTGATGGATGCGGTGGAAGTTCGGGCTCACGAAGATCCGCCCGAGCGGGCCGAAGCCCAGGTCGGTGTTCGAGTGGGCGAACGCGACGATCCCACCGTAAATGACGAGGAGGGTGAGCGGCAGCGAGCCGTTGGCCAGCAGCACGATGCCCGGGATCAGTGCGATGAGGTACGACACGTGAATGAGCGGGTGGGTGCGGAAGACGGTGAGGACGTTCATGTCCTCTTGGGAGTGGTGCAACTCGTGAAAGCGCCAGAGCAGGCGCGAGCGGTGGTTCAACAGATGGGCGAACCAGTTGAGGCCGTCCATGGCCACGAAGATGGCGGCGATCGCTCCCCAGCGCGGAATGGTGCCGATCTTCGGCAGGACGAGCCACGGCAACCAACGCTGCGCCAGCACCGAGAAGGAGATGGTGAGCGCGGTGACGAGCGGCACGATGAGCGTGGCGTTGAGGATCGTGAAGAGGAGGTCCTGGCGGTACCCGCGGGCGAAGAGCGGTCGCCGTTGGGCCGGATGGAGCCGCTCGACGACAAGGAAGACGCCGATGATCGCCAGGGCAAGTGGCCCGACCAGGACGACACGGAGGCTCGTCATGGACGCGGTGAAGTCGTTGCCCCCCCAGTGGTCGGCAAAGCCGATGACGAGCAGCACAGCGGCGACGGCGACGATCGAGAACGCCGGCAGGTACACGCGTGAGCGAAGCGCAGGCCGCGCCGTCCGTGCGATGGGGGCGGGGGCTGCGGGTCCTGCGGGTCCTGCGTGTGCAGCTGGCGCATCGAGCGTGATCACCATGGCGATTTCTTAGTCCAGAACCTGCGGGGCTAGAACGCGGTTCCCCCGCTGCCGGCGGTTGACGAGGTGGAGCTCGACCCGCTGCTTGAGCTCGCGGCCTTTGCTGTAGCGACCGCCGTCCAGGTGCCCCAGGTGTCGGACACATTGCCGTGGACCTGACCGGGTCCGGTGTCGCCGACGAAGAAGTAGAGGGGTTTGCCGCCATAGGTCACCTGGCGCACACCGCCGGCCCGGGTCACGGTGCCCAGCTTGGCCTTGTTCACGCCGGAACCGGCGGTCACCTTCGTGACGCCCTTGGGGAGCACGAGCGCCGGCCAGACCTGCAGGCAGGCCGCGGTACAGGCGGTGCTGCTGGGCTTGACGGTGTAGAGCGTCTTGCCGCTGGCGAGGACCTTGCCGAATTTGGCCACGGTGACGGTCTTCACGACCACGGTCTTGGCGATGCGGCCGGTCGTTGCGCCGGCCGGAGCGGTGGCCATGGCGGAGAGGGAAAGCCCGCCCAGGAGGAGGGCCGTGGTGGCCACGGTGGCCGCTCTGAAGCCTTTTTTCGTCCGTCGGGGGTCTCTTTGCATGGCGATCGTCTCCTCAAAGCCGTTGGTGCTGCCTCGCTATGGACTACGCACCAGCCGGCCGGAGGGATTGGATGAGGTCGTGACCAGGATGTTTGTCTGGCGGGTCGTCCCCTACACTGGGGGAATCGGCGGCCTGGTCTTGCCAACAGAAAAGTTGACACAAGGGCACTCAAGTTTGCTACACTTATCGCAAGCGAAAAAGAGCAGCACCGAGCACGAGACGAATGGAAGGACGCAGAATGGCTAAGGCCGTAGGAATCGACTTGGGGACCACCAACTCAGTGGTCAGTGTGATGGAGGCGGGCGAGCCCGTCGTGATCCCGAATGCTGAGGGTGGACGGACAACCCCGTCGGTCGTCGGCTTTTCCAAGACAGGCGAGGTGCTCGTCGGCGAGGTCGCCAAGCGCCAGGCCATCACCAACCCGGACAGGACCATCCGTTCGGTCAAGCGTCATATGGGCACGAACTGGACCGTCGACATCGACGGCAAGAAGTACAAGGCCCAGGAGATCTCCGCCCGCATTCTGGGCAAGCTGAAGAGGGACGCCGAGGCGTACCTGGGTGACACGGTGGACCAGGCGGTCATCACCGTGCCGGCCTACTTCGACGACGCCCAGCGCACCGCGACCAAGGAAGCCGGCGCCATCGCCGGGCTCGAGGTCCTGCGCATCATCAACGAGCCGACGGCCGCCGCCCTGGCCTACGGCCTGGACAAGGAAGACTCCGACCGCACCGTGCTGGTCTTCGACCTCGGCGGTGGGACGTTCGACGTTTCCGTGCTCGAGATCGGCGAAGGCGTCTTCGAGGTGAAGTCGACCTCGGGGAACACCAAGCTCGGCGGTGACGACTGGGACGAGAAGGTCATGGACTGGCTCGTGAAGTCGTTCAAGGACACCGAAGGTGTCGACCTGTCGACCGACAAAATGGCCATGCAGCGCCTGAAGGAAGCAGCGGAGAAGGCGAAGATCGAGCTGTCCAGCGTGCAGGAGACCCAGATCAACCTGCCCTTCATCACGGCGACCAGCGATGGCCCCAAGCACCTCGACCTCAAGCTCACGCGTTCGAAGTTCAACGAACTGACCGCTGATCTGGTCGCCGCCTGCACCGGGCCGTTCGAGGCCGCGATCAAGGACGCCGGGCTCAAGACATCCGACATCGACCACGTGGTGATGGTCGGAGGGTCCACCCGGATCCCCGCCGTCCAGGAGCTGGTCCAGTCCCTCTCGGGCAAGGAGCCCCACAAGGGCGTCAACCCCGACGAAGTCGTGGCCATCGGTGCCGCCGTTCAGGCGGGTGTCCTCAAGGGTGAGGTCAAAGACGTCCTCCTCCTCGACGTGACGCCACTGTCGCTCGGTATCGAGACCAAGGGTCAGGTCATGCACCGCCTCATTGAGCGGAACACGACCATCCCGACCAAGCGGTCCGAGATCTTCACGACGGCCGAGGACAGTCAGCCCTCGGTGGAGATCCATGTGCTCCAAGGTGAGCGCGAGATGGCGATGTACAACAAGACCCTGGGTAAGTTCCAGCTGGTCGACCTGCCCCCGGCGCCTCGTGGCGTTCCGCAGATTGAGGTCACGTTCGACATCGACGCCAACGGGATCGTGCACGTCTCGGCCCAGGACAAGGCCACCGGCAAGGAGCAGTCGATGACGATCACCGGCCAGTCCTCACTGGCGAAGGACGACATCGAGCGCATGGTCCGCGATGCCGAGGCGCACGCCGAGGACGACCGGGCCCGCCGCGAGGAAGCCGAGGTGCGCAACTCTGCGGACACCCTCGTCTACCAGACGGAGAAGCTGCTCAAGGACCAGGGTGACAAGTTCGAGGGCACGGAGAAGGACGACGTCCAGACCGCCGTGGCCAACTTGAAGGATGCCTTGAACGGCACCAACGTCGAAGCGATCAAGGACGCCACGGAGAAGTTGATGGGCGTCAGTCAGAGCTTCAGCCAGCGTCTGTACGAGCAGGCCTCGCAGACCCAGAGCGCGCCAAGTGGTGGCGATGGCGGCGAGAGTAGTGACGGCGGCGGCGCCTCCGACGACGAGATCGTCGACGCCGAAATCGTCGACGAACAGTGAGCTTCTCCGACGAGGCCATCCCCGCCGAGGAGGTCACGCCGGAGCCCGAGCTGGTCGCCGACGGGACCTCCGACGACGAGGTGGTCGAAGCCGAACTAGTGCTGGAGGAAGAGCGTGACCCGATGGTGATGTTGAAGAGCGAGCGGGACGAGTACCTGCTCGCGCTTCAGCGGACCCAGGCCGATTTCGAGAACTACCGCAAGCGCATCCAGCGCATGCAAGAGGAGCAGTCGGCCCGCGCCGCCTCGGCGTTGGTCACCAAGCTGCTCCCGGTGCTCGACACGCTCGACCTGGCCCAGGCCCATCAGACCGAGTCCAGCGCACAGAGCGACGACGCCAAGGCATTGACGGCGGCGCGTTCCATGCTGCTCGACACTCTGGGCAAGGAAGGGTTGGAGCGGGTCGACGAGGCCAGCGTGCTGTTCGACCCCATCGTGCACGACGCCGTGGCGCGGACGGAGGGAGAGGGCGGACCAGAGGTGATCGACGAGGTCCTCCGGTCGGGCTATCGCTGGCGGGGCCAGGTGCTCCGACCGGCCATGGTCAGTGTGCGGGGGTGAACTGATCCATGGCCCCCCAGCGGGAGTGGTTCGAGAAGGACTACTACAAGGTGCTCGGCGTCGTTTCGACGGCGACCGACAAGGAGATCACGCGCGCCTATCGGAAGTTGGCCAAGCAGTATCACCCTGACGCCAACCCCGGTTCGGAGGAACGGTTCAAGGAGATCAGCGCGGCCTACGACGTGCTGGGCGATGCCGACAAGCGCAAGGAGTACGACGAGGTCCGTAAGCAGGGCCCGATGGCCGGTGCATTCGGCGGCGGGTTCGGTGGCGGCGCGCCGGGCGGCGGGACGTTCCGCATGGACGACGTGGGAAATCTGGGCGATCTCTTCGGTGGCCTGTTCGGCAACCGGGGACGGGGCCCGACGACCACGCGGGGACCGGCGCGCGGGGCTGACATGGAGGCGGCGTTGCATCTGTCGTTCTCCGACGCCGTCCACGGCGTCACCACGTCGGTCAACGTGCCCGAGGACGTCCGTTGCTCCAATTGCCGCGGCACCGGTGCGGCGCCGGGAACGGCGACCCACACCTGCCCGCGCTGCGGAGGCACGGGGACGCTCAACGACGATCAGGGGTTGTTCTCGCTCAGCACGGTCTGTCCGGACTGCGTCGGGCGCGGCACGCTCTTCGACACACCGTGCCCGGTCTGCAAGGGGTCCGGTACCGAACGCAAGGTGCGCTCGGTCAAGGTGCGGATACCGCCCGGCGTCGAAGACGGGCAGCGCATCAGGGTGAAGGGCCGCGGCGCGCCCGGACAGGGGATGGCGCCTCCGGGAGACCTCTACGTGGTGGTCCATGTCGGCAAGCATGCGGTCTTCGGCCGCAACGGGCGCAACCTCACCATCACGGTGCCGGTCACGTTCCCCGAAGCGGCGCTCGGTACCACCATTACGGTGCCGACTCTGGACTCCAAGGTGACGCTCAAGGTGCCGCCGGGAACGGCATCGGGCACCACCTTGCGTGTGCGCGGCCGCGGTGTGCCCGCCGGCTCGGGCCGCAATGCCGGGAAGCCGGGCGATCTCCTGGTGAAGGTGGAAGTCATTGTGCCGACCGAGCTCACCGACGAGCAGCGGGCGGCGGTGGAATCACTGGCTGCGGTGTCGGACGACGCGCCGCGGGTAGCGATTGAAGGCTGAGGTGGAGGACTGACATGGCAGACAGCGACGCCAACCGGGCTGTCTATGTGATTTCGGTGGCAGCCGAACTGACGGGTGTACACCCGCAGACGTTGCGCATCTACGAGCGCAAGGGCCTCTTGGACCCTTCGCGCACCAGCGGCGGGAGCCGGCGCTTCTCTGACGCGGACCTTTCCCGTCTGCGCCACATCCAACAACTGACCGCGACCGGATTGAATCTCGAAGGTGTGCGCCGGGTGCTCGAACTCGAGAACGAACTCGAGCGCCTGAAGTCCGAGCTGCAGGAGGCCCGCACGCAGTCCCGCGAGGCGGTGGCGGCCACCCATCGGCAGTACCGGCGGGACCTGGTCCCGCTGCGGCAGTCACCGGTTGCCTACACGAGGAGGTGAGGGAGTAATGCCCATCGACCCAGAACGCTGGACGAATAACACGAAGGCCGCGTTCAGCGCGGCGACGGCGCATGCGGCGTCGTCCAACAATCCCGAACTGACGCCGGCCCATCTGCTCGACGCGCTGTTGGCGCAGGACGAGACGATGACCCGCCCCTTGCTCACCCAGGTCGGGGTGGACCCCGACGTGCTGGGGGAGAGGGTCCGGACCCAGCTCTCCCGGTTGCCCCGGGCCCAGGGCGGCGCGGAGCCGGGTATCTCGCGTGAGGCCCGGGCCATTTTGGAGGCGGCCGACGAGAACCGCCGCGATCTCGGGGACGACTACGTCTCGGTCGAGCACCTGCTGCTGGCGCTGGCCGACGAAATCGGCGTGACCAAGGACGCACTGCTGGTCGGCTTGCGTGCCGTGCGCGGGAACCACCGCGTGACGACGGCCGACCCGGAGCAGACGTACCAGGCGCTGGCCAAGTACGGCCGCGATCTGACCGAGGCGGCGCGCCAGGGCAAGCTCGATCCGGTCATCGGGCGTGACGAGGAGATCCGGCGCGTCATTCAGGTCCTGTCGCGGCGCACGAAGAACAACCCCGTGCTGATCGGGGAGCCGGGCGTGGGCAAGACGGCCATCGTCGAGGGGTTGGCCAACCGCATCATCGAAGGCGACGTGCCCGAGGGACTGAAGGGAAAGCGCGTGATCGCGCTCGACCTCAGCTCCATGGTGGCCGGGGCCAAGTACCGGGGTGAATTCGAAGAGCGGCTCAAGGCGGTTTTGAAGGAAATCACCGATGCTGAGGGCGAGGTGATCACCTTCATCGACGAGGTGCACACGCTGGTGGGTGCGGGCGCGGCCGAAGGGGCCATGGACGCCGGGCAGATGATCAAGCCGATGTTGGCGCGCGGCGAGCTCAGGCTCATCGGCGCCACTACCCTCGACGAGTACCGGACGTCGATCGAGAAGGACGCGGCCCTCGAGCGCCGGTTCCAACCGGTGTTCGTCGGCGAGCCCTCGGTGGAGGACACCATTGCCATCCTGCGCGGGTTGTCCGAGCGCTACGAGGTTCACCACGGAGTGCGCATCCAAGATGCTGCGCTGGTGTCGGCCGCTGTCCTCTCGGACCGCTATGTCACGGGCCGCTTCCTGCCCGACAAGGCCATCGACCTGATCGACGAGGCGGCGAGCAAGCTGCGCATCGAGATCGACTCCCTGCCGACCGAGCTGGACCAGGTGATCCGGCGCATCCGTCAACTGGAGATCGAGAAGGTGGCGTTGGAGAAGGAAACGGACGACGCCTCCCGTGAGCGCCTGGACCGCCTGGAGGCGGAGCTGGCCGACCTGGCCGAGCAACGCGACGGGATGACGGCGCACTGGCAGCAGGAGAAGGCACTCATCGACACCATCCGCCTGCTCAAGGAAGAGCAGACGGCGCGTGGTGACGATGCCGTCCGGCTCGAGCGTGAGGGCGACCTGGCCGGAGCCTCGGCCATCCGTTACGGCGAGTTGCCCGAAGTGGAGCGGCGCATCGTGGAGGCGACCAACGACCTGGCCAAGCTCCAGTCGGGCACGCGCTTCTTGAAGGAAGAGGTCGACCCCGAGGACATCGCCGAGGTGGTGAGCCGTTGGACGGGGGTGCCGGTCTCGCGCCTCATGGAGGGCGAGATCCAGAAGCTGGTGCGGCTCGAACAGACGCTGCACGAGCGGGTGGTCGGACAGGACGAAGCGGTGTCGGCCGTGGCCAACGCCATCCGGCGCAGCCGGGCCGGGCTCTCGGACCCCGACCGCCCGATCGGATCATTCCTCTTCCTCGGGCCGACCGGCGTGGGGAAGACCGAGCTGGCGCGGGCGTTGGCCGAGTTCCTCTTCGACGACGAGCGGGCCATCACGCGCATCGACATGAGCGAGTACATGGAGAAGCACTCCGTCAGCCGTCTGGTCGGGGCTCCTCCGGGCTATGTCGGCTACGACGAGGGTGGGCAGTTGACCGAAGCGGTCCGCCGCCGTCCCTATGCCGTGGTCCTGCTCGATGAATTGGAGAAAGCCCACCCCGACGTCTTCAACATCCTCCTTCAGGTGCTCGAGGACGGGAGGCTCACCGACGGCCAGGGTCGCACGGTGGACTTCACCAACACCGTGCTGATCATGACCTCGAACCTGGCGGGCGAACCGTCGCAGTACTTCAAGCCTGAGTTCATCAACCGCATCGACGAGATCGTCCGCTTCCGGCCACTGAGCCAGGCCGATCTCACGGTGATCGTGGGGATTCAACTGGACCAGCTGCGCAACCGGCTGGCCGAGCGTCGCCTCGCCCTCGTGGTCGAACCCGAGGCCGAGGCCTGGCTGGCCCGCGCCGGCTACGACCCCGACTTCGGTGCCCGTCCGCTGCGACGGGTGCTCCAGCGCAAGATTGAGGACCCCTTGGCTCTGGCGCTCCTGGAGGGCCGCTATCCCGAGGGCTCGACGGTCACCGTCCGCGTGGTCGACGACGAGATTGTCCTCGGCTGAGCTTCTCGCCCTAGCCCCGGCGCGCCTGTTCGCCTAGCCCCGGCGCGCCTGCTGGGTCGCGGTCGGGCCGTGGAGAGCGCCCGGTACATCGAGAAGGGCCTGCACCGTCGGGGGGCCATCGCCGGCGATGCTCACGTAGTTCCCGCCCGCCGCGCTGGCCGAGCTGCCGTCGAAGGGCGCGTCACCGAAGGTGAAGAGGCCGCCGTCGGAGGCCATCAGCCAATAGCCGGTCCCGTCGGGCGTGGCCGCCATGCTGACGATCGGCTTGTTCAGGTGGATGGCCCCGGTCGAACCGTAGAACTGGGCGTCCCCGAAGCTGAAGATGCCGCCGTCGGAGGCCACGAGCCAGTAGCCCTGACCGTCGGGCGTCGACGCCATGCCGACGATCGGCTTGTTCAGGTGGATGGCCCCGGTCGAGCCGAAGAAGCTGGCGTCACCGAAGCTGAAGATGCCGCCGTCGGAGGCGACGAGCCAGTAGCCCCCGTCGTCCGGCGTCACCGCCATGCCCACGATGGGCTGATTCAGGTGGATGGCTCCGGTCGAGCCGAAGTAACCGGCGTCGCCGAAGGTGAAGATGCCGCCGTCGGAGGCGACGAGCCAATAGCCCCCGGCATCGATGGTGGCGGCCATACCGACGATCGGCTTGTTCAGGTGGATGGCCCCGGTCGAGCCGTAGTAGCCGGCGTCGCCGAAGGTGAAGATGCCGCCGTCGGCCGCGGCGAGCCAGTAGCCGGAGTCATCACCGGTTGCGGCCGCAGCCACAATGGGCTGGGCGAGGTGCGTTCCCGACTCGTCGCCGAGCGGGAGTGCGTCCCCGTGCGCCGCGACGGCGCCCTGGGAGGTGACTTCGTAGTAGCCCTCGCTGCCGGTGCCCGTGAGCGTGACCGCCGCCGGGTCTTCAGTGGTGCCGCTGAGGGGGATCAGCGTGGCCGTCCTCGCTCCGAGCTCGCCCGGAACGAAGTACACGTCGACGACGCATTGCCCTCCCGGCGCCACCGATGTGCAATCGTCGTATTCGGTGAAGTCATCGGGATCGGCGCCCCCGATGGCGAACCCCGTCACGGTGGGGTTGGCGTTGGGGTTGATGAACTGATAGGGCTCGGGCCCGAGAATGTCGCCCACGGTGGTCGGATTGAAGGCAACGTCGTGAGCCCCGGCTGCGGAGGGCGTGCTCGCTCCCGCCGCGGTGGCGCCCCCGGCGATCGGCAGCGCCACCAGCGCCAGCAGGCTGGCCAGAAAGGCGAAGGAGAGAGGGCGTTTCAGGGGATTGGTCACCCGCCCACCCTAGAGACAATTTGCAGGTTCCGCCCGGGTCTCGCCGGGGTCGGAAAGGTGGGTCGGCCGGGCGCGATCTGCCTCCCCCGTTGCCCGGGATCTGGCGAACTTTTCGCTGACCCGGCTCTGGGCGCTACAATTGTGCGTAATCCGACAGAGCGAACGGAGATGACGCGTGCCCGCAACCGTGGTGGTGGGGACCCAGTGGGGCGACGAGGGGAAGGGCAAGCTCACCGACCTCCTGGCCCGTGAGATGGACATGGTGGTGCGCTATCAGGGCGGCCACAACGCCGGCCACCGCATCGTCGTCAACGGCGAGGCGTTCGCCCTCCAGCTGGTGCCGAGCGGCATCCTGTACCAGCACATCACCCCGATGATCGGCAACGGTGTGGTGGTCGACCCGGCGGTCCTGCTGGCCGAGCTCGACAGCCTGATCGCCAAGGGCGTGGACACCAGCCGCATGGTCGTCAGTGGCAACGCGCACCTGATCATGCCGTACCACCAGGAGTTGGACCGGGTGACCGAGCGCTTCTTGGGCAAGAACGCCCTCGGCACCACCAAGCGGGGGATCGGTCCGGCCTATGCGGACAAGGCCACCCGGGTCGGCCTGCGGGTGCAGGACCTGTTCGACCCGAAGATCTTCCGCCAGAAGCTCGATGTGGTGCTCAAGGAGAAGAATGCCATTCTGGCCAAGGTCTACAACCGGCTCCCGTTGTCGGCCGAGGACATCGCAAACCGGTACCTCAAGGAGTACGCGCCGAGGATCGAGCCCATGGTGGGTGACACCGTCGGGCTCATCCACGATGCGCTCGACAGCGGGCAGTCGGTCCTCCTCGAAGGGGCCCAGGCCACCTTCCTCGACCTCGATCACGGGACTTATCCCTTCGTCACGTCGTCCAACCCCGTGGCCAGCGGGGCCTGCACCGGTTCAGGCCTGGGGCCGCGCGACATCGACCGGGTCATCGGTATCGCCAAGGCGTATGTAACCCGCGTGGGTGCGGGGCCGTTCCCGACCGAGCAGGACAACGACACCGGGAACCTGTTGGTCGAGCGCGGGCACGAGTTCGGGACCAACACGGGCCGCCGCCGTCGCTGCGGGTGGTTCGATGCGGTGATGCTGCGCCAGGCCGTCCGGCTCAACTCCCTGACGGAGGTGGCGCTCACCAAGTTGGACGTGCTCGATACGTTCGAGACCGTCAAGGTCTGCGTCGCCTACGAATCGGACGGCGTCCGCTACACCCATCTTCCCTATCACCAGTCGACGTTCCACAACGTGACGCCGATCTACGAGGAGCTCCCGGGTTGGCGCACCGATCTGACGTCGGCCACCGCGCCCGAAGACGTGCCCGAGGCCGCCCGCAACTATGTCTCGTTCCTTTCCGAACAGATCGGCGTGCCGGTCCGCCTGGTCGGGGTGGGCCCGGGCCGCGAGCAGTTCGTCTCATTCGCCACGGCGTGAGCGGTCGCCGCGCATGAAGGTGTGCGTCGTCGGGAGCGGCGGCCGTGAGCACGCGTTGGCGCACGTGCTGGCCCGCACCGCGGACGTGGTGGTCACTCCGGGTAACCCCGGCATGGCGGCCCCCATTCGCGTGACGGCGCAGCCGGTCGAGGAGATTGCGGCCGACCTGGTCGTTATCGGGCCCGAGGCACCGCTGGTGGACGGGCTGGCCGATCGGTTGCGGGCCGATGGACGCGCCGTGATGGGACCGGGGGCCGACGGCGCCCTCCTCGAAGGGTCCAAGGCCTTCATGAAGGAGATGCTGGCCGAGGCGGGCGTGCCCACGGCCCGCTTCGCCGCGTTCGGGGCGGCCGAGCGCGCCGAGGCGTTGGCGTACCTGCAGCAGTTGCCCGGTCCGTGGGTGGTCAAGACGGACGGGTTGGCCGCCGGCAAGGGCGTCCTGGTGGCGCGCACCATGGAGGAGGCGCGGGCCGACGTGACGGCCAAACTCTCGGGCGAGGCCTTCGGCGAGGCAGGACAGCGCATCGTGATTGAGGAGGGGCTCGCGGGAGAGGAGTGCTCACTTTTGGTGCTCTTCGACGGGACGACTGCGGTGCCGCTGCTCCCGGCGCAGGACTTCAAACGCATCGGTGACGATGACCGCGGCCCCAATACCGGGGGGATGGGTGCCTACGCACCGATGCCGAACATTGGGGCGGCGCAGGTCGACGCCATTATGGCGACGGCGGTCGAACCGCTCATCGCCACCCTGCAGAAGAGGGGCATCGACTACCGCGGCGTGCTCTATGCCGGACTCATGCTCGGCGAGGACGGCCCGAAGGTCATTGAGTACAACGTGCGCTTCGGCGACCCCGAGACACAGGTGCTGCTTCCCCTGCTGTCGTGCGACGCGGCCGAGTTGTTCATGGCCGTCGCCACGGGCTCGCTCAAGCGGCTCACGCCGCCCACGTTCTCCGCGGAGGCCGCAGTGTGCGTGGTCCTGGCTTCGCCCGGCTACCCCGAGCACCCGCGCACCGGTGGCGCCATCACCGGGCTGGACGCCTCCGGCCGATCGATCGCGGCGGTCGACGGCGTCACGGTGTTCCACGCCGGCACGAGCCGGCCCGATCCCGCCGGGCCCTTCGTGACCTCGGGCGGACGGGTCCTCGGGGTGACGGCGCTGGCGCCGACGCTCCCGGCGGCGCGCGCCAGGGCCTACGACGCGCTCGAGCCGATCCACTGGGACGGCATGCTGGTCCGGAGCGACATTGCCGCCCGGGCGGCTGAAGAGACCGAGGAGGTTGCAAAAGTTGAATGCTAGAGGTCTAGCGTTCAACTTTTGCAACGATGATGTGGAGGAGCTGGTCCGATGATTCCCCGCTACTCGCCCGCCGACATGGCTGCGTTGTTCACTGACGCCGCCCGCTTCGGCCTGTGGCTCGAGGTGGAGTTGCTGGCCACCGAGGCGCAGGCCTCCGTCGGGGTGGTGCCGGCCGAGGATGCGGCGACGTGCCGGGCGAAGGCGCCGACCGTCGACGCCGTCTTCGTGGCCGATGTGCTCGAACGGGAGCGGGTGACCGACCACGACGTGGCGGCGTTCGTCGACGTCGTCCAGGACCGCATCGGGGCACCCGCCGGTTCGTACATCCACTACGGGCTGACGTCGTCGGACGTGGTGGATACCGCGCTCTGCGCCACCCTCACCCGCGCCGCCGATCTGTTGCTGGCCGACCTGGATGCCTTCGTCGACGCACTGCGTGCCCGTGCCCTGGAGCTCATGGATGTTCCCGTGACCGGCCGCACCCACGGTATGCACGCTGAGCCGACCACCTTCGGGGCCAAGTTCGCCCTGTGGGCGCTCCAGGCCGATCGCGACCGGCAGCGCATGCGCAAGGCCCGCGAGGCGATCGCCGTCGGCAAGCTCTCGGGCGCCGTCGGCACCTATTCGAACATCGATCCCGCCGTCGAGGCCCACGTCTGCGCCGCGCTCGGCTTGCAACCCGTGCCGGCGACGCAGGTGATCGCCCGCGATCGTCACGCCGAGTACCTGTGGGCGTGCGCCTCGGTCGGGGCCACCATTGAGCTGATGTGCACGGAGATCCGCCATCTGGCCCGGAGCGAGCTCGGTGAAGCCGAGGAGCCGTTCGGGGTGGGCCAGAAGGGAAGTTCAGCCATGCCGCACAAGCGCAACCCGATTCTGTCGGAGCGGCTGTGTGGTCTGGCCCGCCTGCTGCGGGGCTACCTCGGCGCCGGCCTCGAGGATGTCGCGCTCTGGCACGAACGCGACATCTCGCACAGCTCGGTGGAACGGGTGGCGTTGCCCGACGCGTCACTCCTCGCCTGCTACGTCCTGCGCAAGGCCACCGGTCTGGCGTCGGGTCTCGTGGTGCACGCCGACCGCGCTCTCGACAACCTCACCAACGGCAGCTTCGGCCTCGTCTTCAGCCAATCCGTCCTCCTCGCGCTGGTGTCGTCGGGGTTGACCCGGGACGAGGCCTACCGCATCGTCCAGCGCGACGCCCGGGCGGCATGGGCCGAGCGCCGGCACTTCCGCCAGGTCCTTACGGCCGATTCCGAGGTGCGGCTCACCGAGGCGCAGCTCGACGAGGCCTTCGACCTCACGCGGACCCTGCGCCACGTCGATCGCTTTGCCGACGCCCTCACCGCGCTGGCCCGATGAGCCGGGACGCCGTGACGATCGACCTGCCGCGGATCCACTCGGGCAAGGTCCGCGAGCTCTACGACGCCGGCGGGCAGCGCCTGCTCATGGTGGCGTCGGACCGGGTGAGCGCCTTCGACGTGATCATGGCCGAGCCCATCCGCCACAAGGGCCGCGTGCTCACGGCGATGACCGCGTTCTGGTGCGCTGAGATGTCCGACGTTGTCCCCGGAACCCTGCTGGCAACCGATCCCCAGGAGATCGAGGCCGTGCTCGGGCTCGACCTGCCCCGGGCGTGGGCCGGTCGGGCCGTGCTGGTGCAGCGGGCCGAGATGCTCCAGATCGAGTGCATCGTGCGCGGGTACCTGGCCGGCCAGGCCTACGAGGAGTACGTGAAGTCGGGCACCGTGCACGGCACCGTGATGCCGCCGGGCCTCAAGCTGGCCGACCGCCTGGCCGAGCCGATCTTCACCCCGTCGACCAAGGCCGCGGAAGGGCACGACATCAACATCGACTTCGCCCAGGCGGTCGATCTGGTCGGGCTTGAAGCGGCGGAGGCGGCCCGGGACATCTGCCTCGAGCTCTACACGCGTGCCGCGGCGCGGGCGGCCGATGTCGGGTTCATCCTGGCCGACACCAAGTTCGAGCTGGGCTACGCCGACGGCGTGCTCAGCCTGTGCGACGAGGTGTGCACGCCGGACTCCTCTCGCCTGTGGCCCGCCGACCAGGTGATCCCCGGCCGCACGCCGCCGGCGTTCGACAAGCAACCCCTGCGGGACTGGTTGGCCGCGCAGCCCTGGGACCGCACGCCGCCCCCGCCGCCCCTCCCGACGAGTGTGACCACCGCGCTCTCCGAGCGTTACGTGGCCGCATACGAGCGTGTCACCGGATGCGCGCTCGACGACTGGTACGGTGCGACGGCATGAGGTTCCAGGCGCGGGTCGAGGTCCAGTTGCGGTCCGGTATCGCCGACCCCGAAGGTGCGACCATCGAGCGCGCGCTGCCTGCGCTGGGCTTCGACGGGGTCTTCCATGTACGGGCCGGGCGTTCCTTCAGCTTCGAAGTGGACGCGCTCGACGAGGGTGCGGCGCGCACCGTGGCGACCGAGCTGGCCGACCGCCTGCTGGCCAACCCGGTGATCGAGGAGAGCCGCCTCGAGCTCGTGGCCCTGGGCAGCTGAATGGCGCCGCGCATCGGGGTCGTCGTCTTCCCTGGGACCAACTGCGAACACGATGTGGTCACGGCCACCGAGCGGTTGGGGGCCCGGGGCGAGCTGCTCTGGCACGGTGATGCAAGTATCGGCTCGGTGGACGCGGTCGTCCTCCCCGGCGGATTCGCCCACGGCGACTACCTGCGCCCGGGCGCTCTGGCGCGGTTTTCGCCGATTATGGATGCGGTCACCCGCTTCGCCCGCGAGGGGGGCCCGGTGGTGGGCATCTGCAACGGGTTCCAGGTGCTGACCGAGGCCGGGCTGCTCCCCGGTGCGCTGCAGAAGAACGGCCACCTCCGCTTCCTGTGCCAGCCGACCCGCGTGCGGGTGACGTCGACCGCCTCCGTTCTCACCGGGCTGGCCGACATCGGGCAGGAATTGGTCATTCCGATCAACCATTTTTCGGGGAGTTACACCTGCGACGACGAGACCCTGCGTCAGCTCAACAGCGAGGGCCGCGTGGTGTTGCGTTACCTGGACAATCCGAACGGCTCCGTCGACGACATCGCCGGCATCGCCAACGAGGGGGGCAACGTCGTCGGATTGATGCCGCACCCCGAACGGGCCTCGCACGCGTTGCTGGGCTCCGAGGACGGTTTGGTCCTCCTGCGCTCGCTGCTCGCCGCCGCGACGTCCTGCGCCGCCGCCTGAACGCGTCGCCGTCGCGGCGGTCGGCCGGGCGTCAGCTCCGGGAGCGGGAGACCCCGGCCGCCTGCAGGACACCGGCGCTGACACCGGCCGCCCGCCATGTCCCGTACGAAATGCCCTTGCGTTGACCATAGGCATCGGCCACCTTGATGAACTGCTTCTCCAGCGCGCTCAGGTCCTTGACCTTGGCCACCCGTAGGCGCTCGTCCGTCAGGTCCTTCTGTTCCTGCAGGAGATGGAGTTTGGTCAGGGCGTCGGCGTTGGCCAGTTGCGCCTCGATGGCGGCCAGGCGCTTGTCGATGGAGGCCGGGGTGCGCTTGCGGCCGCGTTTGGGCTTGGAGGTCTCCAACGCTTCGAGGTAGTGGCGGACACACGCGCTCTCGGCTCGCCCGCGGGCCAAGGCGGCTTTGTGGCCGTTGCTCATCGGCTTGCGAGGAGCCGGGGTCTTTGCTTTTGCCATGCAGCCATTGTGACCCGTCCGCGTTGCCTGCGTCGCCGCATTTGACGATATTTCGGCCCGCATTGAGGTATTTCGCCGATGCTCATTTCGGCAAATGCGCCGCCTACAGGTAGTCCTTTTTGCGGAGCCAGACGAGGACGAACCAGCCCCAGATCGGTGGGAGGTAGGCGGTGAACAGACGCTGGACGAACGTGGCGGCCACGGCCTCGGACTGGGGTATTCCCGCGGCTTGCAGGCCCAGGATCATGCCGGCTTCGACGATACCCATTCCTCCCGGAACCGGCGACATGCCGCCCAGCATTGACGAAAGGGTCAGGACCACGAGGAGCGTCGCCAGTCCCAGATGCTCGTTGAAGGCATGCAGGGCGGTGCCGAGTGCGAGGGCGATCACGATCTGCGCCACGACGTTCCCGCCGAAGATCTCGACCAGGTTGCGCGGGTGCGCCGACAGGATCTTCAGATGCTCCCAGACCTCGGAGACCTTGGGCCGCACCTTCGCGGTAGCCAGTCGGCGCCAGCGGGGAACGGCGAGGGCCACCCCGGTCACCACGCCGACCAGCACGATGACCAGGACGATGATCCACACCAGATTCTGGTGGCTGTTGCTGCTGGTCGACGCCGGCTCCGAAAAGTGGAGACTGTGAAGGGCAAAGGGTATGGCGATGATGAACAACACGCCTTTGACGATCCAACTCGCTGTGCTCACGAGCACGCCGGAACTCACGGCGATCGTGGCATCGAACCCCTGCTTTTGAAAGTAGCGGATCCGGGTGGCCAGGACGGCCATGGAACCTCCCGCCAGAGCGACGAAGGTATCTGACATCTCGAGTGCGAGCGTGCGCCCATACGGTAACGGCGTGGTCACCGAGCCGACCGTTGTCACCGCGATGGCGGGGTAGCACAACTGGGCCAGCACGAAGGTCACGGCGACCCAGTCCCAATCGGCCCCTTGGATCGTGCTCCAGGACTGGCTCACATCCGTCAGCACACCGATGAGCGCCCACCCGCCGATGAGGGTGCCGAGGACCATGAAGAAGTTGACCCAGCTGATTCGTCGCGGCTCTATGAGTTTGGGGACCTCGACGCCTGCAGCGTGCGCACATTCCGTCCGGAGATCAGCGAGAAGAGCTTTTTTCTGGCGCAGTGTCCGCGTGGCCACCGGATCGAGCGCGGCACGCTGCAGGAAGGGGAGCGCCGCCGCCACGTCGTCAGTCGAGAGGATCCGCACGGCTGCGGCCGCGGTGCGGGTCGGACCGACAACGATGGCCGCCGCCGCCAGGGCGGCGGCGATGTCCCGGTCCAATTGGTCCTGTGTGGCTCGTATCGCCGCCCTCCGGAAACTGGTGAGACCGGCCGCACGCTCGTCGACCACGATGGTCTCGGTCGAGAGGGAACCGTGGGCGATCCCACCGACGCGCAAAGCACGGACCTGGGTGAAGATGCTGTCGAGGGCCGCATCGTGGAGTTCCCCGACGGGGATGGGCACCGGTGTCGTGGGCGACGGATCTGCGTCGGCGTCCGAACCGTCGCGGGCCTCGTCGCCGGTTTCAGGCTGCACAGTCGGGTAGGGCGTGAAGCTCGAGAGCAGACGGCCGTGCGGCGGGGTCGTCACCAGCAACGCATCGTTGGCCGGCCCGGCCGGGCCGGCGGCCACGACGTCGGATACCCGCGCCCCGACACGCTGCGCGGTCAGGGTGAGGAGGGCCTCGTGTTCGACCTGCTGGCGGCGGGTCAGCGCCAGGGTCGGCCCCGAGTCGCGGTAGAGGAGGAAGCGGAAAGTCTTCGCCAGAAGCTGCGCGTCCGAGGCGTCGCGTCCGTAAATGGAGACATCGATCATGTCGGAACCCGACCGCCCGTGAAAGCGGCCGACGCCCCATTCCTGGCGCGCACTTGGGGCGATAGCGGAGGCGACGATATCGAGGTCCGCCAGAAGGGCCATCACCTCGGCCACCGAAGGCAGCCCGATCGGCGAACCGAAGATAAGGCGGACGGCGGCGGTACTTCCCCACCCGATGGCCACCCCGGCGAGAATGGCAACGGGCATGCCCGCTCCATGCACAATGCCAGCGACGGAGGCCAGGGCGAGAGCGGCTTTCGACGACCGCTGGAGCCAACGGCTCACATACGGGAGCATCGCCAGCACGACCGCAGTGGTCACCGCCACCCAGATGACAGGGAACCCGAGATCGATGCCCTTGAGCGACGGATCCGGCGGTCGTCCGCCGTCCGCCCCGACCAGAGCCCGCAACCCCACCGAGAGGACGAAGGCAGCCGTGGCCGAGAAGAGCACGTCCCGGATGACTTGCCAGCGACGGGTGAAGAGCGCCAGGACGGCCAGGACGGCGATGACCCCCGCCGTGCCACCCCACCACACGGTCGTCACCAGCCAGCTCACTCCGTTCGGAGGAGGCGCGAGGAATTTGGCGATCGCGTGCTCGGTGTGCGAGCTCGCTTTGACCGCCAGCCAGCACACCACGACGGCGAGGATCGCCAGCGCCACACGTGTGCCGTCCGACCCCCTTCGCCGAGTCTGCCCGTCACCGTGCGGGGCGTAGAACACCGAGCGGGAGACCCCGACGTGGTGGCGACCAGCCGCCCCCGCCTCAGTCACCGTGCGCTGCACGCCGTCGGGAACACCGTCGGGCTCGACCACGCTCGTCCCGCTCGGAGAATCCGCTTCGTGGTCTATTTTCATCGCGCTGGCCGAGCCTCCCCCAAAACGGACGGGTTAGCTAGTTACTGCGGCGGTGACTTCATTCCCGGCGCCACTCCCCGGACCGTGCCCGGAGCTCCGCGACACCCACACGACCAGTCCCTCGAACGCGGCGACCACCAGGATCGTGACCAGCGCGCCCACCCAGCCTTGCACGGCGAAAATCAGCACCAGGAGACCGATGGCCAGACCGCCGAGCGCCAGCGGCAGTCGGTAGCGCGCCATCCAGGCCAGGTAGGGCGGCACCGTACCTTCGTGGTTCCGGCCCGTGAGGGTCCGCCCGATCTCCGCGCCGTGGTGCCGGACCGAACCGGCGAAGCGGCTCGGTCCCGTGAGGAACGCCAAAATGGCGAAGACCAGCCCCGCCGCGATGAGAATCGCACTGATGACGTTCAGGCCCTTGAGCACCGAGGTAATTGTGGCCTTTACGGCGCCCCTGTCATCGGGTGAAGTGATCGAAGAGACGACCTGATTGGTGATCACCTTGGTGAGCACGACAGCGAGGGTCATCGCGACGACAATGCCGATACCCAAGGCGATGATCGTGCGGCGCCTCCGTTCGGCGACCACGACGGTGCCGGCGATAAGGGCCACCGTGACGATGACCAAGGCGATGATCAACGTGTTGAACACATGGACGAGATGCTGAGCCGAGGCCAGCTCGTCACTGTGGAACAGGACCGGGGTCCCGAAGTTCTCCGGGAGATCCCGACCGAGCGCCGCACTGAGCTCGGACCGGGCCTGGTCCACCGGCGTGTCGGCGGTGATGGTCGGGATCGGCCCCTTGGCGTTCAGCAGGCCCGACGCCTTGGCGTCGACCACCTTCAGGATTTTGGAGTACGCCGGCAGCAGATTCAGCGTGATATCGCCGTTGGCTGTTGTCAGGTGCGGTGTCGGCTTCCCCTTCAGCACGGCGATGACGCGTGCGTGCACCTGCGTGTTGGCCGCGATCCAGAACTTTTGGAACTGGTCCGTCTCGATAATTCTGGTCACGGCGCCGTGGACGATCTGCTCGAAGCCTTGACCGATTGGCGCGGCAAAGCGATCCAGTGCCTTGGGCAGAAGGTTCTTGGCTGTTTGCTCAGGTTTAATCGTGTTGTCCAGTTGCGCCGTGACGTGGTCGGCGACCGATTTGACGACGTCGGGGTTCTGCGCCAATGGGCCGACAGTGGCCACCCACTGGTCGGTGTTGAAGACGGTGCGGTGGGCCCAGATGCTGACGGACGAGACGAGCACGGTCAGGCAACTCAGGACAAGGAGGATGGCGGTCAGGGCACGGCGCCACCGGCGTGACTTACGGGCGCGGACCACAATGCCTTCTTCAGGCTCCGGTGGATCAGCGCTGAGTGGACCTGCTCCTTCATCGGGTGTCATGGCCTTGGCCCGGCTGTGATCCCGCCCGATTTTGGACGGTGCTCAATGACGAAATGTTTCACAGGCTCCTCCTGATTCGCCGCCATGCTACGCCCGTTGGCCCCGGGCAGCGGTTTCCATGGAGTTTCGAAGGAAACAGGACATGGGGACCCTCTATGTCAACCTTCAGTGAGGCAGTTCGAGCTGCTGATTCATTGAACTGAGAGGGCGGGGAAACGAGTCCCCAATGACAACCACTATCAACCAATCTGGCGACACGCGCCATCATGCTGGTGGCATGGATGACACCACAGATCCGGACCCCGAGGTCCCTGAACGAGCCCGCGGGCCACGCCGGTTTCCGGCCGCCTACAAGGCGAGGATCCTCGCCGAGTACGAGGGCCTGTCCAAGGCCGACAAAGGCGCTCTGCTGCGCCGCGAGAGCCTGTACTCCTCGCTCATCAATGAGTGGCGCAAGCAAGCGGATCGGGGAGCGCACGCTGCGCTGGGCCGATCGGCCGGCCGCCAGAATGCGGACCCTCGTGACAAAGAGATCGTCGCGCTCGAAAAAGCGGGCCGAGCAACTCGAGACCGAGCTCGGCAAAGCCCGCAAGGTGATCGAAGTCCAGGGAAAACTCTCGGCGTTGTTGGAGGAGCTCGCCACCGACAGCGCGCAGGGCGAGAGAGGCGAGACGAAGTGATCGATGCTGCCATCGACGAACTGACCCCGGTGGTCGGGGTGAAGGCTGCTTGCCAGGCCCTCGGTGAGCCCCGGGCCCGCCACTACCGCCGGCACCGAAAGAGCCCCGCCCCGCCCAAGCCCGACCGGGTGGCTACCCCCCAGCCCCGGGCCCTTTCAGAGGTCGAGCGCAAGGAGATCCGTCGCGTCCTCAACAACACCGAGCACGTCGATGAAGCCCCGGCCACCGTCTACGCCAAGCTCCTTGACGAAGGGATCTATCTCGGATCGGTCTCGACCATGTACCGGGTGCTCCGCGAGCACGACGAGGTGGGTGACCGCCGACGCCACGCCACACACCCGGCCCGGGTGAAACCCGAACTGGTGGCCACCGCCCCCAACACGGTCTACAGCTGGGACATCACCAAGCTCCACGGCCCCGAGAAATGGACCTACTTCTACCTCTACACCGTCATCGACATCTTCAGCCGCTACGTGCCGGGCTGGATGCTGGCCCGGGCCGAGCGGGGCACCTTGGCCGAGTCCCTCTTGGAAGAGACGATCCAAAAACAAGGCATCGGGCGCGATCAGCTCACCATCCACTCAGACCGCGGATCACCGATGATCGCCAAGCCCGTCGCCCACCTCTTAGCCGATCTCGGCGTCACCAAGTCCCACAGCCGACCCCACGTCTCAAACGACAACCCCTACGTCGAAAGCCACTTCCGGACCCTCAAGTACCGACCGGATTTCCCGAAGAACTTCGGGTCCTTCGAGGACGCCCATGCCCACTGCGGTCGATTTTTCACCTGGTACAACGACAACCATCGGCACTCGGGCATCGGGTTCCACACTCCGGCCGACGTCCACTACGGACGAGCGGAATTGATCCGAGAGCAGCGCGGCCAGGTCCTCCACGCCGCCTACGCCGCTCACCCCGAGCGGTTCGTCCGAAAGGTCCCGACACCTCCAGAGCTACCGACAGTGGCGTGGATCAACCGACCGCAGGAGGTACCCACGACGGCACAGTGATTTTCCAAACTTTCTGTCTCTCAAAGGTTGACAGCCGCCGGGACGCGTGCTTGAGAGCGACAGCCATTGGCCACTACCCTGTCGATGTGCAGTCGATCCGAACGACGCAACCTCGCGGGAAACCCGCGCACTGACGTGGCGATGGCCAAAGTTGTCAAGCGACAAGCCACGGTGATGCTCCTCGGAGCATCGGCGCCCCTCGTCGTGTCGTGCATTCTGGCGGAACGGGCGGGGCGGAAGATGGCCGCCATCCAGGCCCGCCGGCTCATGGCGAACGTGGCTCCGCAGATTGACCGACTTGCCGCAGAGCGGGCACGGTGGAAGAACGACCTTCTCTTCGTGGAGATCCTCGAGTGGGCGCTGCAGTCGCCCATGCTCAATCCCCGTCCCAAATCCTGATTGTAGGTCTAAACGCTAGCCTTCTAGCAGTCAGTTTTCACAAGGCACACGTGGGCGTTCGTGCGCTCTCCCCTTGAAGCCGCCGTGCCCGTACAGGCGCCGCCCCCACAGAAGACGTCCGTGCTCCTGATCCTGATGGGCAGTTGGCACCCCGATTGCAACCAGTCATCACCGAAATTGCCACGGCGACGGTCCAGAGTTGTCAGATGGCGCCGAGCCCCGAGGACCAGGTCACGGAGAGTGACGCATGCAGCGGTGAGCCGTTGCCGGACCTCAAGGCGGGCCGCGAAGTGGGCTGGATCTTCAAATACGGCGAGGCGGTGGCCATCGAACGCCACGAGTGCGAATTCCGGGTCGCCGAGGACGCCAGCTGACGCAGGCGCCGTAGTGGCCGATCGCCCCGGTTCCGGCCACTAAGTTGTGAGGCACGATGACTCCCGCCGCCGAGGAGCCTTTGCCTGACGTTCAGCTCCACCGGGCACTCGGTCTGACCGACGACGAGTTCGAGGCCGTGGGAAAGATTCTGGGGCGCCCCCCCAATCATCTGGAGCTGGCCCTCTACGCCGTCATGTGGAGCGAGCACTGCTCGTACAAGTCGTCGCGCATGCACTTGAAGCGGCTCCCCACCGAGGGGCCCAAGGTCCTGGTCGGCCCCGGGGAGAACGCCGGTGTGATCGATGCCGGCGACGGCATCGCCATCGCCATCCGCATCGAGAGCCATAACCACCCGTCGGCGATCGAGCCGTATCAGGGAGCGGCCACCGGCGTCGGGGGGATTCTCCGGGACATCTTCACCATGGGCGCCCGGCCGCTGGCGATCATGGATCCGCTCTTCTTCGGCTCGCCCGACGACCCCCGCCAGCGTTGGTTGATGGAGGGCGTGGTGAGCGGCATCTCGGGCTACGGCAACTCGGTCGGCGTGCCCACCGTCGGGGGCGAACTGACCTTCGATCCCTGCTACGCCCAGAACCCCTTGGTCAATGTGCTGTGCATGGGGGCTCTTCCGACCGACCGCCTGGTGCTGGGCATCGCGTCGGGTCCGGGCAACCTGGCCGTGCTCCTCGGCAGCAGCACCGGGCGCGACGGCATCGGCGGTGTGAGCGTCCTGGCTTCGGCCGGGTTTGCCGGCACCGATGACGGCGAATCCGGCGCCAAGACGGCCGACGACACCAAGCGCCCGAGCGTGCAGGTGGGCGACCCCTTCGAGGAGAAACGCCTGATCGAGGCCTGTCTCGAGCTCCTGGACAAGAAGCTTGTCGTCGGTATCCAGGACCTGGGCGGCGCCGGTCTGGCCTGCGCCACCAGTGAGACCGCCGGGCGCGGCGGGGTCGGGATGGACGTCGATGTCACCGCCGTCCCCCTGCGCGAAGAAGGCATGGAGCCCTGGGAGGTGATGACGAGCGAAAGCCAGGAGCGCATGCTCGCCATCGTCACCCCCGCCTCCTGGGAGGCGGTGGCCGCCATCTGCGCCAAGTGGGAGGTGCGGGCGACCGTGGTCGGCCGGGTGACCGCGCCCGACCCAGCGGCAGGCGGTCGCCTGCGCATCCGCGACGGGTTCGACGGTGCGATTCTGGCCGACGTCCCCGCCGCATCGCTCTCCGACGACGCGCCGCTCTACGACCGTCCGCGTCGCCCACCGGCGGCGGGGGCCTCGCCTCCGGTGGCGCCACCCGAGGACTGTGCCGCGGACCTGTTGGCGCTGCTGCGCTCCCCGCGTTGGGTCTACCGCCAGTACGACCATCAACTGTTCCTGAACACCGTCGTCGGTCCGGGCGGGGATGCCGCTCTGTTGCGTCTGGCGGGGCCCGGACTTCCGCCGTCGGAACGGGGCGTCGCGGTGACGACGGACTCCAACCCGCGCTACTGCGCCCTCGACCCGCGCCGCGGCACGATGCTGACCCTGGCCGAAGGGGTGGCCAATCTGGCGTGTGTCGGTGCCACCGCGGTGGCGGTCGTCAATTGCCTGAACTTCGGCAATCCGGAACATCCCGAAGTGATGTGGCAACTTTCGGAGACCATCGACGGCATGGCCGAGGCCTGTCAGGCCCTGGCGCTGCCGGTGATCGGCGGCAACGTCAGCCTCTACAACGAGAGTGGAGGTGCCGACATCGACCCCACCCCCGTGCTCGGCGTGCTCGGCCTCGTCGATCAACTCGTCGCCCCGCCGCCCGGCGTGGCCTGGGACGAGGGCGACACCCTCGTCCTGCTCGGCGCCCGCGCCGCGCCCGACGGCTCCTTCGGGCTCGACGGTTCCCGTTGGGCCACGGAACGGCGGGCCCACCGGAGCGGGACGCTGCCCGCCATCGATCTGGAACGTCACGCCGCGGTCTGCGCCTTCGTGGCCGGGTTGGTGGGTGCCATCGTCTCGGGCGATCCTCAGCCGCCGTCGCTGCACGCCGTGCACGATGTGTCCTCGGGCGGACTCGCCGTCGCCCTGGGTGAAATGGCGGTCGCCAGCGGCACAGGGTGCGCCGTGGCGCTCGACGATCCGTCCGAGCTCTTCACCGAACTTCCTTCCCGCTTCGTGGTGGCAACGCCCATGCCCGACGAGTTGTGCCTCCGGGCGGAGACGCTCGGCATCCCTTCCCACATCGTGGGCCGGGCCGGAGGCGACCGGGTCGTGGTGGGGGATCTGCTCGACCTTCCCCTCGAGGCCCTGGCGGAGGCCCACGACGGGAACCTGGCCCATTTGCTGGGGGACCCATGAAGGTGCGGGCGTGTGCGAGAATGTGCGCACCGTGAAGGAAGCCTGCGGTGTCTTCGGTGTCTACGCCCCTGGGCGCAAGGTGGCCAATCTCACCTTCGACGGTCTGTTCGCGCTGCAGCACCGCGGCCAGGAGTCGGCCGGCATGGCGGTCAGCGACGGCAACACCGTCACCGTGGTCAGGGACATGGGCCTGGTGGCCACCGTCTTCGACGAGCGCACGCTCTCGGGTCTGCACGGTCATATGGCCATCGGCCACACGCGGTACTCGACCCACGGGGCATCGGACTGGGACGGCGCACAGCCCGTGTACCGCCCCGTCGGGCGGGCCGGCTTCGCCCTCGGACACAACGGCAATCTGACGAACACCACCGAGCTGGCGGAGAAGGTCGGCATGTTCCCCGGGTCGATCGTTTCGGACAGCGACGTGGTGGCCGAACTGTTGGCGCACGCGTTCCCCGAGACCGGGGAGCTCTCCGCTGCGCTGCAGGCCGTCCTGCCCATCGTCGAAGGGGCGTTCTCGTTCGTCCTGATGAACACCCAGAAGCTCTTCGGCGTGCGGGACCCGTACGGGTTCCGTCCACTGTGCCTGGGGCGAATCGGTCCGGCGGATGCGCCCGAAGGCTGGGTCCTCGCATCGGAGTCGCCCGCCCTCAGTGTGATCGGCGCCACGTTCGTCCGCGAGATCGCCCCGGGGGAGTTGGTGGTGATCGACGAGGACGGGCCGCGCAGCTTGGTCATCCCGTGGCTCAAAGAGGTGCAGCCGCGGTTGTGCATCTTCGAGTTCGCCTACATCGCCCGCCCCGACAGCAAGCTGTACGGGCGCGAGGTGCACGCCACCCGCGTCCGCATGGGTGAGCTGTTGGCCGCACAGGCGCCGGCCGAGGCCGACCTTGTCATGGGCGTGCCCGAGTCGGGAGTGCCGGCGGCGGAGGGGTTCGCGCGGGCCAGCGGTATCCCCTACGGGCAGGGCCTGGTGAAGAACCGCTACATCGGCCGCAGCTTCATCGCCCCCGATCAGCAGGCGCGTGGCGATGCGGTACGGCGCAAGCTCAATCCTCTGCCCGAGACCATCAACGGCAAGCGCCTGGTCGTGGTCGACGACTCGATCGTGCGCGGCACCACCCAGCGCTCGGTGGTGCGCATGCTGCGCGAAGCGGGCGCGACCGAGGTGCATCTGCGGATCTCGTCACCGCCGTGGCGCTGGCCCTGTTTCTACGGCATCGACACCCCTTCGACCGACGAGTTGTTGGCGGCCAACCACTCCATCGAGGAGATCAAAGAGATCCTCGGGGTGGACTCGCTGGCCTACATCAGTGTGGAGAACCTGAAGGCGGCCATCGGGGCCGACGGCGGCTTCTGCGATGCCTGCTTCACCGGCAACTACCCCACCTCGGTGCCCACGTCGACGCCTGTGTTGTTCACCACACCGGAGAAGCCGGTGGCGTACCAAGCTGCGCTTCCCGGAGTCTGACGGCGTGGCGGGGGGCGGTGCCCGAGGGTCCGGGCCCGCGGTGACAACGGGGGCCACGTATGCGGGAGCGGGCGTCGACATCGGTGCCGGCGACCTGGCGGTGGAGAAGATGAAGGGCCTGGTACCCGGGATCGGCGGCTTCGGGGCCCAGTTCCCGTTCGACACGACCCGCTTCACCGACCCGGTGCTCGTCTCGTCGACCGACGGGGTGGGGACCAAGCTCACGGTGGCCCAGGCCACCGGCCGCTACGGCACGGTGGGCATCGATCTGGTGGCCATGTGCGTCGACGATCTTGTCTGCCTCGGGGCTGAGCCCCTCTTCATGCTCGATTACATCGCGACCGGCAAGGTCGACCCCGAGCGCATCGCCACCGTGGTGGAAGGTATCGGGGACGGCTGCCGCCAGGCCGGATGCGTGCTGATCGGCGGTGAGACGGCGGAGCACCCCGGTGTGATGGCACCCGACGACCTGGACATCGCCGGCTTCGCCGTCGGCGCGGTGGATCGGGGCGCGATGCTCGGGCCCGCACGCGTCGGCGTAGGCGACGGCATCATCGGGATCCCCTCCCCGGGTCTGCGCTCCAACGGGTACACGCTGGCGCGCCACGTGCTGCTGGAGCGCGCCGGGCGGAGCCTGGGCGACCCGGCCTGGGAAGGGGCCACGCACACCGTGGCCGACGAACTCCTGCGCCCTTCGGTGATCTACACGCCCGCAGTGCTCGCGGTGCGGGCCGCGCTCAGTGAGAGCGGCGGGGGCAGTGCCGGTGGCGGGTTGCACGCGTGCGCCCACATCACCGGCGGGGGCATCGTCGGCAACCTGCCGCGTGCCCTGCCCGAGGGCCTCGGGGCCGTGCTCGAGCGCGCGTCATGGGTCGAGCCGCGCATTTTCACCGAGATCCAACGGCTGGGGTCCGTCGAAGAGGCCGAAATGGACCGCGTCTTCAACCGGGGCGTGGGGATGGCCCTCGTGGTGGCGGCCCCTGCGATCGAGGCGGCACTGGCCGCGTTGACCCAAGCCGGCCTGCCGTCGAGCGTCATCGGCACCGTCGTCGAGGGTTCGCATACCGTGGTGATCCGATGAGTGGAGCCGACGACTTTCCCGAGCTGCGCGCCCACCTGTTGGCGCATTCGGTGCGCCGGGGCGACTTCGTGCTCAAGTCCGGTCGGCGCAGCAGTTGGTTCATCGACTCCAAACAGACCGTGTGCCGCCCCGAAGCCATGCTGCTCGTGGCCGATGCCGTGCTCTCGGTCACCCCTCCCGAGGCGACCGCCATCGGCGGGCTGACCATGGGGGCCGACCCGGTGGCCTTCGTGACGGCCGGCGTCGCCGCCACCCGGGGTCGGTTGCTCAAGGCGTTCAGCGTGCGCAAGGAAGTGAAGGACCATGGGGGCGGCGGGCGCATCGCCGGTGCATTGGACCCCGGTGACAAGGTGGTGGTGACCGAGGACACGGTGACCCGTGGCACCTCGTTGCTGGAGGCGGCCCTGGCCATTCGCGAGGCCGGGGCGGATCCGATCCTGCTGGTGGCCGTCGTCGACCGTGGGGGCACAGCCCAAGCCATGGCCGCGGCGGAGGGACTCACCTTCCGGGCCATTCTCACCGCGCCCGATCTGGGCTTCGACTACGAAGGCGCCTGAGCATCTCTTCCTGAAGCGAACGAGGTCTCGGTTCGCGCCACACAAATTCATCACATAAGGCTCATGGTCTGCTCATGATCGCCCTCCATCCTGTGGGTATTGGCCCGAAGGGGGAGATGCACCATGTCGAGGATCGCTGCCAGAACCCGAAGAGAACGTTGCAAGCTCGTCGCCCTGTTCCTCGCCGTGTTGGCCGTCGTCGGCGGAGGCACGGCCTTCGGCGTCACCGTCACGTCCGGGGGAGCGAGATCCGCTGCCCTCAGCCCCCCGACCTCGACGACAACCCCGGTGTCTTCGCTCCCCAACACTTCCACGTCGCAACCGCATGCGGTTGCTCCGGCAGCGCCGACCACATCAACGACAGATGGCGCGACGGTGACCACCACGTCCAACTTGATCAGCGACACGTGCCTCTACAGCCATGAAGCCAACAACGATCCCATTCTTCAGCCAGGTGCGACGGGACAGTCGATGGCCCACGATTTCTTCGGGAACGTCACCACCTCGGCCACCTCGACCGCACCTGGGCTCGTCGGCGGGGTGACGAGTTGCACGACGAGTCGCGATGCTTCGGCCTATTGGACCCCTGTGCTCTATCAGAACGGCGTGGCCGTCACGCCGGTCCGGAATCTCATCTACTGGTCCGGCCTCCAGGCCGAGAATCCCGCAGCGACTGCACCACCAGCGGGACTGGAGATGATCGCCGGTGACGAGAATGCCACCGCGCCGCAGTCGGGCAAGGTCATCGACTGGCGTTGTGCGACGCAGACGCTCACGCCGCAGCCGGTGTCCGCGACGCCCGTCAACTGTGCAGGTACGAACGGCATAGAACTCCGGATCACCTTCCCTTCGTGCTGGAATGGCACCAGCCTCGCCGGGGCCGATCAGACCAACGTTGCCTATCCGACCAAGGGCGCGAGTTGCCCGTCGGGATACCCGGTGCGGATCCCGACGGTGATCTTCCACGTCGTGTATCCGATCACCTCAGCCGCAGGCCTCACGCTCTCCATGGGACCCGGCCAACAAGGCTCGACCGACACCGCCCATGGCGACTTCATCAACGGCTGGGATCAGAGCGTGCTTTCCACGCTCATCAGCGGCTGCGCCGGCACCGCCCACACCTGTGGCCATGTGACCGGACCCGACGCCGATGTTCGTTCGAGGGTGACGTCATGATCATGAAAGGTTGGTGTTGACATGCTTGCGATGACGATGTCAGGTTCGAACGGGATCTTCTCGGTACCTTCTGAGCACCGCCCCGGACTGGTCGTCCTGGTGGTCATAGCGCCCCTGCTCTGGCTCGCCCTGAGCGCCTTGCGCGCGAGGGCCCGCGCCGGCTCGCCCCCGGCCTTGCGGTTCTTGGATCGTTACGATGGCCTGAGCTTCACCGCCAAGGCCGTGCTGTTCGCCACCTTGGTCGGCGCGGTAGTCCACGCAGCCATCGTTCCGACTCACTGGGCCGACGAGCGCGTGACAGCCATTCTCTTCATCGTTGATGCCGTCGCGTTCCTCGTCGCCTTCTTCTGGACCTTCACGTCTCGCAACCATTGGCGTTTGGTGGCGGTCGCCGCCACCGGAGGTACGGCCGTCGCCTACGCCTTCTACATCCTGCGTGGCTGGGAGACCATGGACCTTGTCGGCCTGCTGACCACCACCATTGAGTTCGCCGCCGCGCTCATGGTGGTGTCTCCGGTTCTCGCGAACACGCCGTCGCGTGAACACCGGGTCGCTCTCGCCGCCCTCCCTTTGGCACTCGTCACCCTCCTGGGCACCGGGGCGATCGCCAGTGCGACGACGGCGTCTGTGGCCTCGTCGTCGCCCGACTCGCACCCGACATCATCCACGTCATCAATGTCGTCCATGTCGTCCATGGCACGCTCAGCGACGTCGTCGACCAAGGCGCTCTCGCTGGCCACCGCGTCCCCGGCCGGCCCGATCACGTGGCCCGACAGCACCATGGCGATGGCACCGGGCATGAAGATGGCGACCCCCGATTGCATCGCGCAGCCAACCGAAGCGCAACAACGGGCGGCCGTCGCACTCGTCGACCAGACGGCCACTGCCGCCGCTCCGTTCAAGAGTTTGGCTGCCGCGAAGGCGGCCGGGTATGTCCCGCTGACGCCGACCGGGCAGAAGATCGTGCACTACATCAACCCATCGATCTATCGACAGGGGAAGCCATTGGATCCGGCATCCATCCCGGTGCTCGTGTACGTCAATACCGCACATGGCGCCGTGCTCTCCGCGGCGATGTACCTCATGCCGCAAGGCACGGGGACCGCTGATCTCCCACAACCCGGTGGATGCCTGACCCAGTGGCATATCCACACCGACCTCTGTGTCGGGGACGGCCACGTGGTCGGCAACGACCAGGCCGGCTCGTGCGCAGCCGGAAGCTCCAACAAAGTGACTCCGCCGATGATGCACGTGTGGATGACGCCGGTGTCCGGTGGTCCCTTGGCCCCGGATCCGTCGTCGCTTTCGGAGGTGATGGGGGCACGAAGCGTGCCGCTCCTCAGTCAGCCCAACGGGACGGCCTAGCAACCGCTCGATGATCGTGGTTCCGCGCCCGATCTGGGCTTCGACTACGAAGGCGCCTCCGCGACCCTCCCCGTTTACGCCGTCAGGTTTTCGATCCCCGGCGCCGCACCAGCGAGTCGACAGTGACCGCGGCCAACAGCACGAGTGAGGTGGCGATCTCCTCGCCGGCCGTACTGACCCCGATGAGAGCCAAGCCGTTCACCACCGCTGCGATGAGGACGCCGCCCAACAGGGCGTGGACCGCCTTGCCGTAGCCGCCGAAGAGACTGGCGCCGCCGATGACCGCCGCCGCGACGGCGTAGAGCACGTAGGTCGAGCCGTCGTAGCCCACCGAGATCGACCCGAGCCGGGAGGCGAACACCAGGCCGCCGAGACCGGCGGTGAAGGCGGACAGGGTGAAGGCGACGGTGCGGATCCCCTGCACGCGGATGCCGGCCCGCCGTGCCGCCTCGGGACTGGCCCCGATGGCGTACATGTAGCGGCCGGTACGGGTCTTGGACAGCAACAGGGTCCACAACACCACGATGAGGAGCACCAGCGGGAGCACCCAGGGCACCCCGCTGAGGGGGACCAGGTTCCCCCGGTTGATGTTGCACACGATGACCAGGAGGGCGCCGGCCACTCCCGCCACGCCGACGGTGAGCAACGTGATGCTGAGGGGGGGGCGCTGAGGCCGCGGGCCCGCCGCCGGGTATTGCGGGTGATGGTGACGAGCGCGTAGAGCCCGACGGACACCACGAGGACGATCCAACTGGCGGCGGCGCTCATGTTGCCGTTGACCAGGTTGTAGAGAGGACCGCTGGTGGGGAGGCTGATCACCCCGCCCACCGCGCCGTGGAAGGAGTCGAACAAGAAGATCAGCACGCCCCCGAGGCCGAGCAAGCTGGCCAGGGTCACGACGAAGGAGGGCAGGTGGAGGCGGGTGATCAAAAGGCCCTGGAAGGTGCCGATGGCCGCACAGGCCAGCAGCCCCACGATCACGGCGGCCCACCAGGGCCAGCCGTAGGAAGGGGAGAGGAGGGCCAGGGTGATGGTGGCGCCGATGCCGGCCACGAAGCCGACCGAGAGGTCGATCTCACTCAGAATCAGGGCGAAGGTCTCGCCCAGGCCCAAGAGCACGAAGAAGGCGGCCTGGACCAAGAGGTTGACGATGTTGCCGGCCGAGAGGAACTTGGACTCCTGGACCTGGAAGATGATGACGATGAGGACGAGGCCGAGCAGAATCGGCAGCGCCCCGCTCTCACCGCTACGGATCCGCTTGATCCACGCACTCACGTACTCCCCGAGTGAGTCGGCCAGGACGTCGGGAGCGGCGGCGACGAGGGCCAGGTCCGCCGGCGTTTCCTCCTGGTGAATACCGTCGTGGCCGTCCTGGCCATCGGCAGGAAGAGCCGGCGCAGCCGGACTCTCCACGTTCCCCCCCGTATCAGTGGTCATTGTCCGCTCCCATTCCCACTCCCACTCCCGCTGCCGGCGAGGGCTCGCTCGGTTCGTCCGGTCGTCATGTAGTCCACCACCACCGAGCTGTCGAACGTGTCGATGGGTCCCTCCACCACAATGCGGCCGAGGCGGAGGACGGCGATCCGGTCGGCCACCTCGAAGACGTCGTTGAGGTTGTGCGAGATCATCAACACGGTCACGCCGTTGCCGGCCAGCCGCTTGATGAGGGCGAGCACCTGGGCCGTCTGGGATACCCCGAGGGCGGCCGTCGGCTCGTCCATGATGACCAGCTTGGCGTTGGACATGACCGCTTTGGCCACGGCCACCGACTGGCGCTGTCCGCCCGAGAGCGAGGCGACCGGCTGGCGGACCGAGCGGACGGTGGTGACTTCGAGCTCGGCCAGAATCCTTTTGGCCGTGATCTCCATGGAGCCCTCGTCGAGGGTGAGATGGCGGAGCTCTTCGTGGCCCAGGAACATGTTCTGGACGATGTCGAGGTTGTCGCACAGCGCCAGGTCCTGGTAGATGGTGGTGACCCCCAGGGCAGCGGAGTCCTTGGGCGAGCGCAGGCGTACCGGCCTGCCTTCCCAGAGGATCTCCCCCTCGTCCTGCTCCCAGAGCCCCGAGATGGTCTTGATCAGGCTCGACTTGCCCGCCCCGTTATCGCCGACCAGGGCAGTGACCTTGCCCTCGATGATCTTGAGGTCGACGCCGGCGACCGCCTGGACGGCGCCGAAGCTCTTTTTTACCCCCCGCAACTCGATGAGCGGTGTGCCGTCAGGCTCGGAACCCTCCGTCGTCATTACGCCCCTCCTCGTCCCGGGTCCACCGCACCCCCCTCCCGCCCGTGCGGAAGGGGGGTGCGACTACGTGGATTGCGAACTGCTTATGGAGTTATACCCGCTGCGGTGCAGTCGGCGGCGTACGAACCGGCGCAGAGCTGGGAGGCGGGGACGAAGTTGTCCGCAATTACCGTCGAATTCATGTTCTTGGTGGTCACCCACTCCGGGGTCAGGAGGGACGACGTCACCTTGCGGTGCGAGGTGGGGTCGACGGTCGTCCCGTTGGTCAGGCTGGCCGGTGGCTTCTTCCCGTCCCGCAGGTAGATGGCGATGGCCGAAGCCGCCGAGGCCTCAATGAAGATCGGCTTGTAGACGGTCCCGCACTGGTAGCCCGACAAGATGTCGTCGAGGCCCGTGGCGGTGGCATCCTGACCCGTGGTCGGGAACGTCTTGGGCGCCACTTTCTGGGACTGCAGGTACGAGATGATCGGCGACGCCGGTCTCGTCGTTGGGGATCAGCGCCGAGTTGATGTTCGGGTGGGCCGTGTAGGCCTCCTGGAACTCGGTCTCGGCGGTCGGTGGGTCCCAGGTGTCCGCCGTGTTGGCGACATCGACCCACTTGCCCGACTTGAAGTACGGCTTGAGCACGGCGTCGTAGCCCTGGGCGAACTGGGTGGCGTTGTTGTCGGTCGCCGCGCCGTGCATGACCACGACCTGCGGCTTGGCGATATTCCAGGCCGAGACGCAGCTCACGAGTCCCTCGCCGATCAACTTTCCGACCTGCTCGTTGTTGAAGCTCACGTAGTACTCGGCGCTGCCGCCCAGAGTGAGACGGTCGTAGTCGATGACGTCGACGCCGTGCGCCTTGGCGTAGGTCTCGATCGATTTGCCGACGCCCGAGTCGAAGGGGTCGATCAGAAGCACGGTGGCCCCGTTGGTGATGTCCGTCTGCGCATCGGTGAGCTGTGTCGCGTCACTGCCGAGGGCGTTCTGAATGATGATGTCCGAACTGGACAGCCCGGCCGCCGTCAGCGCCTTCATGATGTCGGGCTGGTCGAACTCGACATACCGGGTGGAGCTCACGGTGTCGGGCATGATCGCCGCCACCTTGCCCTTGCCCGATTTGGCCAAGCTCTTCAGTTCTTTCATGGCGGAGAAGTTGTTGGTGAACGACTTCGTCGTCAACGTCGGCGTCGAGGCGCCACTCGAAGCGGCCGACGAGTACGTCAGTCCCGTCACGGCCATGGTCCCCACGACCGTCAGGCTGGCCAACCGGCCCAACCCGCCCACTCTCTTCGTACGCATAATGCCACCCCTATCCGGGCTCTAGAGCCCGCGTCAACTCACTCCCGGACGGCCCCCAGCGGACCGGCCTGTGTGGGACTTAATGCTGCGTTAACAAATGTTGCGTTCCGGACCTTAGTCAGTTGTGTGACGAATGTGTCAAAAAAGTTGAAATTCGTAACATAGGGATTGCACTGCGAGCCCACCGACGCGAATCGGTTGTCAGCTCGGGTCGAACGCCCGCACGACGTCGGCCCGCCAGCGGGTCAGGTCCGGGTAGTGGGCCGCCTCGGTCTTGCCCAGGCGCACCACCACGAGGTCGTGAGCTGGGCAGATGGTGATCGACTGCCCCTCGTAGCCTGAGGCGCGGAAACGTCCCGCGCGCGTCGCCGGCCACCCCCCACCAGTGCGCACCGTAGGGACCGTCCACGGGATCGTCCTATGCCATGGTGCGGCCGTAGTCCACCCAACCCTCGGGCAACAGCCGTGTCCCGTCCCAGATGCCGTCGCGCAGGTAGAGCAGTCCGAAGCGGGCGAAGTCGCGCGCCGTGGCGCGGAGGTAGGACGAAGCGACCCACGTGCCCGCCCCGTCGAACTCGGGCACCGCGCTGTGCATGCCGAGGGGAGCGAACAGGCGGGACCGGAGGAACTCCTCGTACGACGAACTCTGACCGACAACGCGCGCCACGACCGCCGAAATGATGTTGGACGTCCCCGATGAATAGTTGAAGCGCGTCACCCGGTGCCGCCGCCAGAGGCCGGTCGGCCGCGAAGTGCGCCATGTGACCCTGTCCGGACCCGAAGAGCATCTCGATCACATCGGAGATCCGCTCGTCGACCTCGCCGTCCCGTAGGACCTCGCCGTCCAGGAGATAGTCCTCCACGAAAGCGAGCCCGTCGCGCATGGCCAGCAGGTGGCGCAGCGTGATCGCACCGCGTGGGTCGTCGGGGCCGGACCACTCCGGGACGTGGGCCGGGGAATGGAGGTCGAGCAATCCGTCACCGACGAGAAGCCCGACGACGGCGTGCAACATCGACTTCGCCATGGACCAGCTCAACAGGCGCGTCGTGTGCCGTGACGGGCTCGGGTTCCCGGTCGAAGTGCTCCAGCGCGCCCTGATAGCGCTCGGCCACTATCCGACCGCGATGGACGACCACCATGGCATGCGTCGTCGCCAGCGGCCCGCTGTCGTCGCTCACGCGGTCGAGCAGGGTTTCGAGTTCATTGCGGACTTCTGCGGGTGGATCACCCTGCGGCCACTCCGCCGTCGGCCACGGCACACCTTCGGGTTGGGGTGGAAGCGGGACCAGGCCTACGTCGTTCGCCACAGGCCTCCGGTCACTCAGCGGCGCGGAGGAACTGCAAGAGGGCGGCGTTGGTCTCGTGCGGCTTCTCCTGTTGCACCCAGTGGCCGGCGCCCTCGACGAGGGTGGTGCCGCGGAAGTCGGGGAGCACGCGGGCCATGGTCTCGGCCGCGCCCGGCATCATGGTGTTGACCGGGTCGAGCGAGCCGGTGAGGAAGCCCACGGGCATGGTGTAGATCGACGGCTCCATATGGTGACTGCGCTCCCAGTTCGCGTTCATGTTCCGGTAGAAGCTGACGGGCCCGAAGAACCCGCTCTGCGCGAAGGCCGCGGCATAGATGTCGACATCGGCCTCGGTGAGCCAGGGTGGGAGCTCTGCGGGCGCGGGGGCGAGGGTGTCGACGAACCGGGTGCCCTCGGCGGGGACGTCGGCCAACGCCCGGCGATCGTTGGCCATGCCCTCCGCACTGGCCGAGTACAGCATGGTGCGCAGGAAATGCCGCGGGTCGGCGTCGAACTCCGCCTCGGCGATGCCGACCGGCTGGAAGTAGAGGATGTAGAAGAACCTGCCTTCGAAGATCTTCTCGAAGATGTCGATCGGCGGAACCGGTGGATTGGTGTACGGCACGCTCAGGGCAAAGAGGGACGACATCCGCTGCGGGATGCAGGCGTCCCATCTCCCACACCACGATGGCACCCCAGTCGTGTCCGACGAACGCCGCCTTCTCGTAGCCGAAATGGTCGAGCAATCCGCACAGATCGGCGGTCAGGTTGTCCGCGCCGTACTGTGTCACCTCGGTGGGGCGGCTGCTCCCCCCGTAGCCCCGCAGGTCGGGCGCGATGGCCCGGTATCCGGCCCGCCCGAGCGCCGCCAGTTGGTGGCGCCACGAGTACCACAGCTCGGGGAAGCCGTGGCACAGGACGACGGGTGGCCCGTCGGCCGGGCCGGCGGTGACCACGTGGAGCTCGATCCCGTTCGTCGCGATCTGCTCGTGCCCGAAGGGGACCGCAGGGGAGTCAGGCATCGGCGGACTTGCTCGCCTTCTCTTCCTGGTGTTTCTGAATGGCGGACATGACGGCGTTTCCCGCCGCACCGATGAATTCGGGGCGGTTCTCGGCCGCCCAGTCGCGGCTTGCGGTCAGCGTGCGAGCTGAGTCCTGGAACTCCGGGGCCACATACCGTGCGAAGAGCTCGTAGGAGTGTCGGGTCGCCGCCGTGTCCGCCCACTCGTGGCCCATGAGGAGGAACGAGCCGAAGCCCTTCGACTGGGCCCGGAGTCGTTCGATCTGCGCGACGGCATCCTCGACCGTGCCGATGACCGCGAAGCCCGAGGCGATCAGCGCGTCGACCAGCGACTCGAAGTTGGCGGTGTCCGGCGCCAACGGCAACGCCGCCACCCGCTGGAAGTAGTCGACCCACTGCGCGAGGCCGAAGGCCACGTCCTGCACCGCCTGCTCCTTGGTGTCGGCGAGGTGCATCGGTCCGACCAGTCGCCATTTGGAGCGGTCGACCGTCGTGTGGAACTCGGCCGCCCGCTCCTCCATGACGTCCCAGTGGGCCCCGAGAATGTCGAACCCGCCCGCCGCCGATGTCGCACCGATCGACAGCAGGCTGGCACCGAATCGGCCCGCGGTGCGCGGCCCGGCGGGGGAGACCTGGGCCGCCACCGCCACCTCGGGGTAGGGGCGCTGCAACGGGCGCATCTGCAGGCGGGCGCCGACGAGCTTGAACCAGTCCGTCTCCATGGTGACCGGCTCTCTGCCTTCGAGGAGCAGGAGCATCGCCTCGAGCCCCTGCTCCATCATGTCGCGTTGCGTCGCCGGGTCGATACCCATCATGAACGCGTCCGACGGGAGTGCGCCCGGTCCGACGCCGATCATGAGGCGGCCCCGCGTGAGGTGGTCCAACAGCACCAGCCGGTCGGCCAGCATGAACGGGTGGTGATACGGCAGCGACGACACGCCGGTGCCGAGGCGGATGTGCTTCGTGCGTTGGGCTGCGGCGGCGATGAAGACCTCGGGGGAGGCGATGATCTCGTATCCAGCCGAATGGTGCTCGCCGAACCAGGCCTCATCGAACCCGAGCTGATCCAGATGCTCGATCAGCTGCAGATCGCGCTCGAGGGCCAGCGTCGGATTCTGGCCGACAGGGTGGAACGGGGCCAGGAAAATGCCGAAATTGAGGCGATCTCCCGCATCGATGGTCGTCATGTGGATGGAGCTTCCTCTCTCGGCGGGTTCAGGGATGCACGAGGATCTTGCCGTGCTCGCCCGGCGTGCGCAGTGTCTCGAAGGCCCCGGGGGTGCCCGCCAGATCGACGGTGGAGGTGACCAGCAGGTCGGCTCCGGGGACGCCGGCTCCCAGCCGTTCGAGCGTGGCCGCGAACTCGGCCGGGGTGTACCCGAACGAGAAGCGGAGCTCGATCTCCTTGACCACCGCCATGAAGGGCTCGATCGTGTCGCTGTGCATGCAGACACCCACGACCACGATGCCGCTGTGCGGCGGCGCATCGGCGATGAGTGATTGCAACATGCCGGGCACGCCCACGGCTTCGAAGATGACCGCGTCGGTGACCTGCGACCCGAACATCGAGGCACCGGCGCGTGCCATCACGTTCGTCGCCACCCCGAAGTCGGCCCAGCGGTCGTGGGGGGAATGCGCGGCGGGATCGATCACCTCGTCGGCTCCGAAGGCTTCGGCCAGGCGACGGCGTGTGGGCGAGAAATCCGCGGCCAGCACCGGCCCGTGGCCCCGGCCCTTCAGGGCGGCGATGACCGCGAGCCCGACCGGACCGCAACCGACGACGAGGGAAGGCTGTCCCGGCTCCAACCCCGAGAGGGCCACGGCGTGCTCGCCCACGGCCAGTGGCTCGGTCAGCGCAGCGAGGTCCGTGTCGAGTGACGCCGGGACCGGCAGGAGCAGCATTTCCTGCAGGGCCATGTACTCGGCCAATGCGCCGGGGAACGCGTTCGAATAGCCGATCTGCTCGACACCGGTGGCGCCGACGATGATGGGGACCGAACAGACGCGGGTGCCTACGGCGAGGGCGCGCGAGGTGTCGGGGCCGTGGTCGACGACTTCGGCGCAGAACTCGTGCCCGAAGACGCAGTCACGGCCCGGGTCCAGGGCGGGAACCCCGACCGCATCCATCAACCCGGTGAAGCGGGTGAAGTCGGCCAGCGCGTGGAGGTCCGACCCGCAGATGCCCGCGGCCAACGAGCGGACGACGACATGACCCGCACCCGGGCTCACGTCGTCCACCTCGCTCACGACGAGCCGGCCGCCCCTTGTGACTGCAGCGCGCATGTCGCCCCCCTCGGGTCTCCGTTCGCCCGCTGAGTTTCACACAAGATGTGGGCACCCGAAGAGGAGACGTAATTTGGCTCTCCTCGCGCATTCGTGGTTACCTTTACGAGCGGGTATGCCTCAGGGTGGCCCGGTGCTGGGATTTTGCCTCCTCGCTCGCCTCGTGAGGAGGGGTCGTCAGGGGGCGCCGCAGGCGAGGCCGGACACGAGTGGCCGGTCGACCCTTTACGAGCCCGGTGGTTGACGCCGCGCCAGCCCACGATTGAGTTGGTCAGTCGCCCTGCGGCTGACCTACGTGCCGCCTTTCGCCTGTACCTTGAGCTGGGCAGAAGCGGATGGGTGAGCCACAGGTATGGCATGAGAGCCGGGGCCTGGGGTCCGTAAAAGCTCATTGCTAGGCCTCTAGCGTTCGACTTTCCAGGCACACTGCCCGTTGCTCGTGAGGGCCTGCCGTTATTTACTGGTCGCCAACGCCAGTACCGGCCGCTCTTCGACGACGACCTCGACGCTCTGCCGCCGGACCGCCGCCTTGCGGGGGATTCCCTGCAGGATGGCGCCCGCCGTCAGGCTGCACGCCGCCATGAAGATCCAGGCGTGGTGGAAAGCGTGCACCGCATCGAGCCCGGTCGCCGTCCCGAGCACCGCGACGAGGCAGGAGACCCCGAGCGCCAGACCGATCTGACGGCACATGGCATAGAGGGCCGTGCCGGTCGCCGAGCGCTCGGGAGGGAGCGGTGCCGTGGCTGCACCGCCGAGCGACGGCAGCATCAGCCCGACGCCGATGCCGCCGAGAAGGCTGCCGGGGAGGTACGCGCCGACGTAGTCCGGCGTCACCCCGATCCGGGTGATCCACCAGACAGCGGAGCCGGCGAAGAGCAGGCTGCCGACCGTGCCGACCGCCCGGTGGCTGAACCGTGATCCCAACAGTCCTCCCGGGAAGGCCGAGATGGCCGCTATCAGCGGTCCCGGGGCGATCATGAAGCCCGCACGCAGCACCTGCTCGTGCCAGACGCCGGTGAGGAAGAGGACACCGCCGAGCACCATGGCCCCGAAGCCGGCGAAGAAAACCAGCGAACTGGCGTCGGCCAGAGCGACGGCACGGTGGCGGATCACCGCCGGTTCGATGATCGGGTTGGGGTGGCGGCCCGAGCGCACCACGAGTGCGACGCTGGCCAGGACGGCGAGGGTGAACGCCCCGAGGATCGAAGGACTCGTCCAGCCCCAATTCGATCCCTCGACGATGGCCGCGGCGAGGCTGGCCACCGCGACGGAGAGGAACGCGGCGCCCAACAGGTCCGCTTTGTGGGCGACCGGGTCCTTGATCTCGCGCAGCACCCGCACGCCGACCACGAGTGCGACCAGGCTGAAGGGCAGGTTCACCAGGAAGACCCAGCGCCAGTTGATCTGCACCAGGAGGCCGCCGATCGGGGGCCCGAAGGCGGCCGCCGCCCCACCAACGGCGGACCACAGGCCGATCGCCGCGCCCTTGCGTGCCGGCCCGAAGGCCGGGAGCAGAAGCCCGAGCGAGGTGGGCAGCATGAGCGCTCCCCCGCTGGCCTGCAGGATGCGGGCGCCCACCAGCAGGTCGAGCGACGGCGCCACGGCGCACAGGGCGGACGACGCGGTGAAGATGCCGAGCCCGAGCAGGAAGGCCTTCTTGCGACCCGTCCGGTCGGCCCACCTCCCGGCCGGTACCAGTAAGGCGGCGAACACGATTGTGTAGGCACTCAACACCCACGACATCGAGCGCAGTGACTCGCCGTGGAAGCTCCGCGAAATGCTCGGGAAGGCGATGTTGACGATGAAGAGGTCGAGCGACGACAAGAACACGCCGGTGAGCACGACCAGCGCGGTCAGTACCGGCCGCGGGGCCGATTCCTTCTGGGTATCGCCACGCAACGTCCTCAGTAGTGTCATAAAACGAAGAGTAGTTGAGTCAGTTGCATAACGCAATGCGCCGGAGAGAAAAAAGAGCTATCCTGGACGAATGCTGAATCGGGACTACCCAACCCAGTACTGCTCGATGGCCTCCACCCTGGAGATCATCGGTGAGCGGTGGACGATCCTGATCGTGCGCGACATCTTCCTGGGTATCCGCCGCTTCGACGATCTCCAGCGGAATTTGGGGGTGGCGCGCAATATCCTCCAGAGTCGCCTGGAAAGGTTGGTCGAACACGGAATAGTGGTGAAGCGTCCCTACCAGGAACGACCTGTCCGCTACGAGTACCGGCTCACCACCAAGGGGGCCGATCTGTGGCCGGTCCTGCTGTCGCTCCTGCACTGGGGCGACCGCTACGCCATCGAGGGCGAGCCGCCCGTGGTCATCCAGCACCGGGGGTGCGGGGGTGAGCTGGACGATCGCCGCCGCTGTACGACCTGCGGCGCCGACGTGTCGGTGACCGAAGCGATCGCGGTCCGCACCGGGGCCCGTCGGCCTGCAGTCGACGACGACCGTGGAGGCCGGCGTTTCGGCCTGAATTGCCGGGGCCCGGCGGTGGGGCCACGGCTGGCGGGCAGCCCTGGCACGACGAGCGTCCGAACGACATGAAATGTGCCCTGCTCCCCCTTCCGGTCAAAACACGACTAAAGTCATCGGGAATAGAGAACTAATGTGCCGTGACCGGCCTAGGAGGGCTCACGATGACGATCACACGGGAGGGGGCGATTGCGGAAGAACTGGCGATCGGCACTCGGTCCGCGCCCGGAACATTGGGGCCACTGGAACTTCTCGACCTTTTGCAGGACTACACAGCCGAAATGGCCGGCCTGCTACCCGTGGCCGAGCCCGGCCTGACCGAGCGTCGGTACGAGTTGCTCGAGCTCACCGACGAGCTGGAGATCTGGGCCATCCACTGGCCCCAGGGCCGAGGGTCTCGAGCTTCACGACCACGGTGGCTCGGTCGGCGCACTCTGGGTCGTCGCCGGGAGCCTCGAGGAGCACTACCTCCAGGGTCGGCACACGGTGGCCCACCGCACGCTCGTCGCCGGCGGCGGCGCGGCATTCGGACCGGCGTACATCCACGACGTGGTGAACGCGCAACCCGCCCCGGCCACCAGCGTGCACGCCTACTCTCCCCCTATGCCGTCCATGACCTTCTACCGGCAGGAGGCGCAGGGCCTCGTGGTCGATCGGGCCGAGTACCGCGCCGATCCCTCGTGGGCCCCTTGAGCGCAGTCGATCGACTGCTGGCGCAGGCGCGCCTCGGACTTCACCGGGTCGACGCCGGCGCAGGCCAAGCAGATTCACGACGAGGGCGGCCTGCTGATCGACATCCGGCCGGCCGCGCAGCGGGCCGAGTTCGGTGAGATCCCGGGCGCCCTCATCGTCGAGCGCAACAACCTCGAGTGGCGGCTCGATCCCGGCGGCTCGCACCGCATCCCCGAAGCCGAAGACCCCGATCGACCCGTCGTGATCGTGTGCCAGGAGGGCTACGCCTCCAGCCTGGCCGCCGCCAGCCTGCTGCAGGTCGGGCGTACCGCGGTGACCGATCTCGACGGCGGGTTCGTGGCCTGGCAGGACGCCGGGCTCCCGACCACCCCGGGTTCCGGCGCCTGAGAAGAGCGGCTCGCCAGTTCGACGCGGTCCGCGGCTTCAGGTGGCTCGGCGTCGAAGCTGCCGTCCGCTGCCGTCTCGTCTGATTGGAGCGGGGTGGCGTCCAGGGCGCAGTGGTACCTCCGGAGGTGGAGGTTGCGCAGTCCGGGCGCGTTCCTGCGGATTGCGGATGGTGGCTGCCGCAATGAGCCCGCCGGCCGCACTGGTCAGCCCGGCGATGATCATGGCGTTGCGGAAGCCGTCGGCGAAATGGTCCGGATCGAGCGCGGCGGCGCCGGTGATCCCGGCCAGGAGCGGAAGGATGGCCACCGCCAGCAGGCCGGCGGCCCGCGCCACGACGTTGTTGACGGCCGAGGCCACCCCGGCATGCTCGGCCGGCGCGGCACCCATGGCGGTGGAGGTGAGGGGCGCCACCGTGATGGCCAGTCCGATGCCGAAGAGGATGACGGCGGGGAGGACCTGGACCAGGTAGCTCCCGCTGTGCGTGGCCCGGGTCAGGAGGAGCAGGCCGGCACCGACCACGAACGGTCCCGCCGTCATCTGCAGGCGGGGGCCGATCCGCGCCGCCAGCTGCCCTGAACGAGCGGAGAAGAGCAACATGATGACGGTGACCGGGAGCAGGGCGAGCCCGGACTCGAGGGGGCTGTAGTCGACGACCAGCTGCAACTCGACCGGGAGGAGGAACAGCGCCCCGCCCAAGGCGCCGTAGACGACGAAGGTGACGGCGTTGGCCCCGCTGAATTGCCGGGTGCGGAACACCCCGAGCGGGAGCATGGGGTTGCGCGCTGACGTGCTCGACCAGCAGAAACGCCGGGCCGGTCAACGGCGGCAACGAGCAGGCTGACGATCACGGCCGGGCTGGTCCAGCCGTGGCCCGGCGCCTCGATGAGCCCGTAGGTCAGCCCGGCGAGAAAGAGCACGGCCAGTCCGGCGCCCAGGAAATCGACGTGGCCGGCCGTCGAGGGATCCCGCGACTCGGGCACGTGGCGGGCGGTCACCACGAGGCACGACGACAGCCACGGGGAGGTTGATGAAGAACACCCACCTCCACGAGGCGGCCACGATCAGGTAGCCGCCCAACAGCGGCCCGGCCGCCGTGGCCACGCCTCCGAGTCCCGACCAGGCGCCGATGGCCCGCGACCGGTCGTCGGGACGGAACGAAGCCTGCAGGATGGCCAGGCTGGCCGGCGCCAGGAGAGCGCCCCCGACGCCCTGGAGGACGCGGGCGGCGATGAGCGTCCCCGCGTTGGGGGCGAACCCGCAACACATGGACGCCACGGCGAACCAGATGATGCCGATGGAGAACATCCGCTTGCGTCCCATGCGGTCGCCGAGCGATCCGCCGAGGAGCAGGAACGCGGCCAGCGTCAACGAGTATCCCGAGACCACCCATTGCAGGGTGCCGACGCCGCTGTGGAACGCCCGCCCGATGGTGGGGAGCGCGATGCCGACCACGGTGGCATCGAGCGCGGCGATGCCCGATCCGAGCACCAGTGGCCGCGATGACCCATCGTCCCCTGACTGGTCCCGAATGCGAGTTGGACCGGCCCGCCCGCACTCTCGGCTGTGGGTTCAGCTTCCGTCAACGGGCCCGTACCTCCGGGCCGGAGTCTGGCACGCCATGCGTGTGACTGCCACGACACGCGTACGTCTATGGTTCGGCCATGACCGAGGACGGCTTGGATCTGCGGGGGCGGGTGGCGATCATCACGGGTGGGGGAACGGGGATTGGAGCCGCCACGGCGCGGCTGTTCGCCGCCCACGGCGCCGAAGCGGTCGTCCTCGCGGCGCGGACCGGTGCGCAGATAACAGCGGTGGCGGCGGAGATCGAGGCGTCGTCGTCCACGCGGGCCCTTGCGGTGCCGACCGACGTCAAGGACGAGGCGTCCGTCGTCAATCTGGTGGCGCGGACGATCGACGCGTTCGGTCGTATCGACGTCCTGGTGAACAACGCGGGCGGCACGCGCATGGGCCCGCTGGAGAGCACCCCGACCAAGGCTTGGGATTCGGTCTTCGCGCTCGAACGTGCGTGGCCCGTTCCTCTGCACGCGGAAGCCGGCCAGCACATGATCGCGCAGCGCTCGGGCGTGATCGTCAATGTCTCCTCGGGGGCCGGGGTCAACGGCGTACGGCACGGCGCCGGTTACAGCGCGGCCAAGGCGGCGCTCCAGATGTTCACGCGGGTGACGGCGGGGGAATGGGGGCGTTTCGGCATACGGGCCAATTGCGTCGCGGTCGGGCTCGTCGCCTCGGAACGTGCCGTCGACGCCTGGGAGGTGGCGGGCATCGACCCCGAAGCGTTCCGTCACGGCATCCCGCTCGGACGCGTCGGCGAGCCGGTCGATGTGGCCTCGTCCATCCTGTTCCTCAGCTGCGATGCCTCGTCCTACGTCAGCGGCGAGACGTTCTCGGTGAACGGCGGCCCGCAGATCGGCGGCCCCGAACTCGACTGATGGACGTGCGGCGGATCCGCGGCGGTCCTCATTCACGCCCGCGTCAGGACGTCCGCGCCGGTCTCGGTCACCAGAATCATGTGTTCGAACTGCGCCGTGCGCCGCCCGTCGGCCGTGACCGCGGTCCAGCCGTCCTCCCACATCACGTGGCGCCAGGAGCCCGCGGTGATCATGGGCTCGATCGTGAAGGTCATGCCCGGCTCCATGATCGGTGGCCGGCACTTGGTTCGTAGTAGTGGGGAATCTGCGGGAGCGAGTGGAACACCTCGCCGATCCCGTGGCCGCAGTAGTTGCGCACCACGCCGAATCCGGCCGCCTCGGCGTGGCGCTGGATGGCCCGCCCGATGTCGCTGATCGGCCGTCCCGGCGTGACGGCTTCGATGGCCTTTTCGAGGCATTCCCGGGTCACCGCAATGAGTCGTTGCGACTCGTCGTCGATGTTCCCGACGCCGAAGGTCGCGTTGGTGTCGCCGTGCACGCCGTCGAGGTAGACCGTGACGTCGAGGTTCACGATGTCGCCGTCGCCGAGCGGTCGGGAATCGGGGATGCCGTGACAGATGACCTCGTTGACCGAGGTGCAGAGCGACTTGGGATAGCCGTGGTAGTTGAGGGGGCTCGGGTACGCACCCTGTGTCGATCGTCGCCTGGTGGCAGACCGCGTCGAGCTCGTCGGTCGTCACGCCGGCGCTGATGGCGCCGTGCGGTCGTCTGCAGCACGTCGGCCGCCACCCGACCGGCCCGTCGCATCCGCTCGATGACCTCCGTCGCTCTTGACCATGGGCTCATCCACCCTGAGCGGGCCGCCCGCTCGCGGCGTAGTCGGGCCCGAGGATCGTCGGGGGCACCGCGCGTCGGGCCGAGACCGCACCGGGAAGCACCCGCTCCTGCGTCGCCTGGTGGCATCGCTTGTACTTGCGCCCGCTGCCGCACCAGCACGGGTCGTTGGACCGCAGGGGGGCTTCATCGGCGGCGTCACGGCGTTCATCGTTTGCACCGTACCCGGCTGACCTCCTCTGGACGCGACAGCGTGCGCTCCATCTCCGCCGCAGAATATGAGAACGTATGCCGGTGTCGCGCCCGTCGATCTACGAGTTTGCCGGTGGTCAGGACGCGTTCTTGAAGCTTGGCGGCGGCACATCACGAACGGTGCCTGCAGGACCCGGTGTTGGAGCATCCGTTCTCCCACCCGGGACACCCGCGGCACGTCGAACGCCTGGGCAACTATTGGGCCGAGGTGTTCGGCGGTCCGCCGCTCTACAGCCGAGTCGTCCGACGGGCAGTCGGGCATGCTGGCGCTCCATGCGGGGATGCAGGCCGATGATGATCTCGGGCGCCCGTTTCCTCGCCTGCTTCCTGCGGGCCATCGATGACGCACGCCTGCCCGAGGACCCCGAATTCCGCGCTGCGCTCCGGTCCTACATGGAGTGGGCGACCGCGGATGTCCACACCTACAACCCGAAGGGCTCGATCGTGCCGGCGGGCCTCGCCGTTCCCCACTGGGGCTGGGACGGCCTGCAAGGCGATCCGTCCGCCGCATGAGACGTCGCATCCGCTGGCTCGGTGTCGTCATGGTCCTTTGCTTCGGGCTCATCGTGGTCCAGCTCGTGAACATCCAATTCGTCAAGGCCCATCAGCTGGCCACCTCGCCGAACAACCCGCGGGTCGCCGTGCTGAAGTACGACAACCCCCGGGGAACGATCTACGCCGCCGACGGCACGACCGTGCTGGCCAAATCGGTGGCCACCACCCCGGGGCCGTACAAGTATCCCTACTCCTATCTCCGCCAGTATCCCCAGGGTCCGCTGTATGCCGGCATCACCGGCTACTACTCGCCTCTGTACTACGGGACAGCGGGAATCGAAGAGGAGTACAACTCCCAGTTGAGCGCGCACAGCCAGGGTGCGCAGAACTTGAGCCAGCTCATCTTCGGGGAGAAGATCCCTTCCGTCACCGACGACGTCACCCTGACTGTCCAGCCGAGCCTGCAACAAGCCGCATGGAATGCATTGACCACGCTGCCGCCGGGCGACAACAAGGACGGAGCGGTCGTGGTCCTGCAGCCTTCGACCGGCGACGTCGAGGCGATGGTCTCGAATCCGACATATGACCCCAACGCGCTGGTCAGTCCCAATCTGGCTCAGCGGAGCAGCAGGCGTATCAGAACTACAACACCAAGGACCACGAGGGATTCTTCCCGTTGCAACCGATCGCGACAGGGTACCGGTTCGCACCGGGGTCGACGTTCAAAGTGGTCACCAGCACGGCTGCCTACAACCTCGCACCGCAGCTGGCGAACTTCGACTACCCGGTGCAGCGGTGCCAGACATTCCCCGACTCGAACGTGCCCCTGTGTGACCAGAGCGGCGCCGTGCGGAGGAACCATGATCGTCCATGCTCCCCGCATCGTGTGACCCCGGGTACGGCGAATTGGGGGTGAAGTTGGGTGTCCCGGTGCTGGAGAAACAGGCAGAGTTGTTCGGCTACAACGCGGTGCCGGGCATCGACCTTCCCGGTGTGGTCCCCTCGGTGTTCCCCCACGCTCCCCACCAACTCGCAGGCCCTTTTGGCCGACAGCGCCATCGGCCAGTACGACGTCGCGGCGACGGCGCTCCAGAACGCCATGGTCGCGTCGGGCATCGCCAACAGTGGGATCGTGATGACCCCGCACCTGATGTCGGAGATCCGTAATTCGCAGGGCCAGCTCGTCGAGCAGTACACACCCAAGCCACTGCCCGAGACGGCCACGCCACTCGCCGCGGCACAGGTCACGTCGTTGATGGTGGGAGTGGTCAAGGACGGTACGGCATCCGGCGTCGGTTTCCCGTCGTACCTGTGCGCCGCGGTCAAGACCGGGACAGCGCAAACGAGCCCGACCCAGAATGTGACCGAGACGTGGATGATCGGGTTCGCCCCGGCGTACGACCCCAAAGTCGCCGTGGCCGTCGTGGTGCCCGAGCAGGACATCGCCTCTGACGGGGCCGAGGTGGCGGGACCGATCATGAAGGCCGTCCTGGAAGCGGCGCTCCCTCCGGGTTCGGTCAGCCCGTCAAGCTGTGTTGCACCGCGTCTGCCTGCGGCGACCCCGTCGCATGCGTGAGAGGGGAGACCCATGGGTGTGTTCACTGAGCTCGAAGTCGCGTACCTGCGTTCCCAGCGACTAGCGCGCCTCGCCACGGCGTCGGCGAACGGCCAGCCCGACGTGTCGGCGGTCGGGTTCGGTCTCGACGGCGACGCCATCGTCAGTGGTGGCATCGACCTCACCAAAACAGTGCGCTTCGGGCACCTGCGGCAAAACCCGCGAGCCACCATCGTCATCGACGACCTGGTCTCTACCGATCCCTGGACCCCTCGAGGGGTAAAGGTCCGAGGCTCAGCCTCCATCGAGGACCATGAGGGGCGCCTGCGCATCCGGATCGAACCCGAGGTGATCTGGAGCTGGAACATCAACGAGGATGCGGAAAAGCGATTCGCCACGATCGAGCGGCGGGACGTGGCGAAGGGCTGATGTCGCTCCGCTGTTGCCCTGCGCGACCAGCCCGTCAGTGCGTATCGGTGCCGCTCCGCAACAACTTGCCGGATCGCTCGCCGGTCAGACCTGACGGCCCCACTATTTCGGTTCCGTTGACGATGACGTGGTCGATGCCCTCCGGTTCGTTGTAGATCCGGCCGGCGCCACCGGGCAGGTCGTTGCGCCATCCGGGTGCTCCCGGGCCGACCGTGGCGGGATCGAAGACCACCAGATCGGCCCACGCTCCTTCGACGAGCCGCCCCCGATCTTCGAGGCCATAGAGGCGGGCCGGGATGTCCGTCAGCTTCTGCACCGCCTCGGGCAGGGTGAGCGTGTCCTCCTCGCGGGCCAACGCCAGGAGGACGACGGCGTAATCGAACGTCGACAGGATCTCCACGTGCGCTCCGGCATCCGAGGCGCCGATGATCACGCGTGGGTCGTGCAGGGACTCGATCCGGACCTTCCAACTGGCCGCGCTGTTGGCGATCGGCTCGGGTTGGAATCCGGTGCGGAATTCGTCGGCGATCCACAGATCGAACAGGACGTCGAACGCGTCGCCCGCGCCCGTCGCGGCAATGTCCCCCAGTCGCCGTCCGGCGGCTGTCGAGCTGGCCGCGGAGTGCGTGTCAGTCACGACCAGGGCGGCCACCCCGGCGGCCAGTGGCGAACCCGCTTCCTCGGCGGACCGGCGGAGACGGTCCCGTACCGCCGGGTCCCGCAACTGCGCGAGCGCATCGGCGAGGGGCAGGTCGAGGAGCTCGGCCCAACCGGGGACCGAACGGAAGAAGGGGCTCCGACCGCGCGAGCCGTATCGCCGTCGGCCCCGGGTACGTGAGGGCGACGATGGCCGCCCCTCTTGCCGCGGCCAGATCGGAGACCTCGAGCTGCTTGCGCGAGACCTCTGGGTCCACCGGGATGAGCACGTTCCAGTTGAGCGTGCGCCCGGCCGCCAGTGACATGGCGATCATGGTCTCGATGTGTTCGTCGCTGAACGCACCGACCGTGGGGATGAACTCGATCTGGGTGCCCGGGAATGCGGCCACCTCACCGGCCAGCGCCACCAGTTCGGGGGCGAGCGAGAAGCGTGACGGCACCGGCGCACCCTCGCCGTCGAGGTGCAGCGAGTTCCACGATGACGAAAAGCCCAGCGCTCCGGCCGCCAGCGCGTCACGTAGCAACGCCCGCATGGCGGAGATCGCCGCCGGCCCGGGATCAGGCTCGGTGTGCCGGGGGCCGAGCACGGCGCGTCGCAGTGCCGAATGGCCCGCCATCACCCCGAAGTTGAGGGCCGGTTTCGCCGCTTCGACCGCGTCGAGATAGTCCCCGAAAGACCGCCAATCCCATCCCGCTCCCTCCATGAGGGCCTCGGCCGGAATGGCCTCGACTTCGGCCAGCATCCGGAGCATGTACCCCTCATCGTGGTCACTGAGGGGCGCGATCGAGAAACCGCAGTTGCCCCCGATCACCGTGGTCACGCCGTGGAGGGATGAGGGTGACAGGTAGGGGTCCCACAGCACCTGGGCGTCATAGTGCGTGTGGACGTCGATGAAGCCCGGGGTGACGACCTTCCCGCCGGCGTCGATCCGGCGCCTGGTCGGGCCGAGCGTGCCCGGCTCACCGATGGCGACGATCCGGCCATCGGTGATCCCGACGTCCCGGTGCTGCGCGGCGGAGCCCGTCCCATTCAGCAACTGTCCGTCCTCGACGGTGAGATCAAACATTCTGGCGCCCTCCCTCTGGTTCGCTCCTTGGGCTCACCGGCAGGGCCGGCGGATCACAAAGGCGCAGCGCAGCGTATCCCTGCTCCGTTCGCCGGCGCGACGACGCGCGGTGCGCCGCAGTTGTTCCCCCGTGACCTGCTCGTTTAGTGTGGTAGGGGCTGTCGCAGCCCCAGGCTAAGGGAGGGACCATGCTTGATCTGATCATCAGAGGCGGAGACCTCATCGACGGGTCGGGGGCGTCCCGTCGACGGGTGGACATCGGCGTCCAGGGCGACCGCGTGGTGGCGATCGGCGAACTCGCGACCGATGCGATCGCGGTGATCGATGCCAAGGGTAAGGTGGTCACGCCGGGCTTCATCGACGTCCATACGCACTTCGATGCCCAGGTCTTCTGGGACGGGGCGCTCACCCCTTCGCCGTTCCATGGCGTGACGACCGCGTTGGCCGGTAACTGCGGCTTCAGTATTCAGCCCCTGTCGGGCGCCGCGGCCGACGCCGAGTACCTGCTGCAGATGTTGGCGCGGGTCGAAGGGATGCCGGTCGACTCGCTGCGCCAGGGAGTGCCGTGGGACTGGCGCTCAACCGATGAGTACCTCGCCGCGGTTGAACCCAAGCTCGGTATCAATGCGGCGTTCATGGTGGGTCACTCCGCTATCCGGCGATTGGTGATGGGTCCCGAGTCCATCACACGTGCCGCCACCACTGAAGAGATCGCGCAGATGGCCGATGCGCTCCGGCGGGCCTTCGAAGCCGGGGCGTTGGGGTTCTCCTCGTCGTGGGCCCGCACCCACAACGATGCGGACGGCGAGATGGTCCCGTCGCGCCACGCCACCGCCGAGGAATTGGTGACACTCAGCGCGGTGGCCGGTGAGTTCCCCGGGACCAGCCTGGAGTTCATTCCGATGATCGGCGCCTTCGACCCCTGGGCGGTCGAGCTGATGGCCAACATGTCCGCGGCGGCGCAGCGCCCGTTGAACTGGAACCTGCTCGTCCCCCGCGGGTCTGCCGAGGAGATCGAACAGCGCCTGGCCCCCGGCGACTACGCCCGGACCCATGGGGGAGAAGTCGTTGCGTTGACGTTGCCACTTCCCGTCACCATGCGCTTCAACTTCGCCGGCGGGTTCTTCCTCGACTCGATCCCGGGGTGGGAAGGTCCCATGAAAACATCGCGCGACGAGCGCATGGCACTGTTCACCGATCCGGCGTCGCGCGCTGCGCTCAATGCGGCGGCGCACAGTGAGTCGTACCCCTTGCGGCACCTGATGTCGTGGCAGGACCATTACATCTACGACGTCGTGGCTCCGGAGAACGAGCAGTACAAGGGTGTACGTATCGGGGACATCGCAGAGCAGGAGGGTCGGGACGCGTGGGATGTCCTGTGCGACATTGCCGTGGCCGACGAACTGCGGACGTCGTTCGGTGGGGCCATCCCTGTCCTCAGCAAAGAGGATTGGAAACAGCGGATCGCCGTCATCCGGGACGGGAGGGCACTGCTGGGAGGCTCGGACGCGGGCGCCCACCTCGACCTGCTCGCCACCTTCAACTATCCGACCATCATTCTGGCCGAGGCCGTCCGCCGTCACGGCCTGCTCTCGCTGGAGGAGGCCGTGCACCACATGACAGAGGAGCCGGCCCAGCTCTACGGGATCACCGATCGTGGGCTGGTCGCCGAGGGGAGCTATGCCGATCTGGTCGTGCTCGATCCGGCCACCGTCGCCAGTCACGACGTCGCCATGAAGTACGACCTCCCCGGTGGTTCGGGTCGTTTGTATGCGGAGTCCGAGGGGATCGAGCACGTCGTGGTCAACGGCTCGCCGATCATCAAGGACGGGGCGCTCCTCCCCTCGCGCAATGGCACGCTGTTGCGCAGCGGGCGCGACACGGCGGATTCGGGCCGATGAGCACCTTCGTCCTGGTGCACGGAGCCGGGCATGGAGCCTGGTGCTGGGAGCGCACAGAACAGGATCTCGCTGCCGCGGGCTTCACGTCAGTCTCGCTCGATCTACCCCTGACCGGATTGCAGGACGACGCGGCGGCGGTCCGCAAACTCCTCGACTCCCTCGACGAGCCGGCGATCCTCGTCGGGCACTCCTACGGAGGTCTCGTGATCTCCGAGGCGGCCGGTGGGAGGGACGATGTGGCACAACTGGTCTACGTCGCCGCAGTGTTGGTGGCCTCCGACGAGAGCGTGCTCGACATGGCGGGTCAGTTCCCGCCGACGCTGCTCATCGAGCAGATGGAGTACACCGACGACGGTTCCATGATCTTCAGTCCGCAGACGGCACTCAATTGCTTCTACCACGAGACGCCCGAAGAAGTTGCCCGCCCCGCCTCCTTGCGCATGCGCCCCACCGCCGCCGTGGGGATGACCGCGACGCCGGGTTCCGATCCGTGGCAGACGGTACCGACGACGTACATCATCTGCGAACGCGACCGTGCCATGTCCCCGGACATGCAGCGCGCCATGTCGAAGAAGGCCGGACGGGTCGAGAGCATCGACACCGATCACTCCCCGTTCGTCTCGCGGCCGGAGGAGTTCCACCGCATTCTGGTGAGCATTGCCGGCGGCCCTGTTGGGTGAGGAGGACAGCGGCGAACCGCGACTGGCGGATCTTCTCTTCGTGTCGGGTGAAGGCACGGCATGCTCCGCTGACACGAACGTCTTCGCTAACTCTTCCATTTTCGGCGGGCAGCTCTTCGGACTAGCCATCATGGCTGCGGCCCAATCCGCCGAAGGGGACTGGATCCCGGTGTCGCTGCAGGCCCAATTGCTCGATCGTGGTGCGGCCGGGTCCGGGATCGACATTGCGGTGACGAATCTGCGTGACGGTCGTTCGATCCGGCACCGGGGCCTTGCCATCAGCCAGGGCGGGCGATCGATTGCTGCGGTGCAGGTGGCGCTCGAGCCGCTCCCGCGGGATGCGCCCCCGTCGACACCCACGCCATCGGAGCCCGGCATCATGGTGCCGACGGCTTCCGACCCCAGATCTCCGTTCGTGGCGCGGTGGGGTTTCGATCAGGTGGAGGTCGTCCATCGCGAGCCCGAGGCGGTCCATCCGTTTTGGGTGAGGCCACGGGTCGATCTCCCCGATGATCCCGCGCTCCACGCGGCGGCGATCGCCTTCATTTCGGACATGGCGCTCGTCATGGTCGTCCACGAAGCAGTGGGTGACCCGCATGCGACGCCTCTGACGGTCGATCACACCATCTGGTTCCACGGCATCCCGCGGTTCGACGATTGGCTGTATCTCGACGCCAGGCTCAGCACCCGGCACGACGAGCGCGGCCTCGTCGTCGCCACGATCTCCGACGTCCACGGCGAGCGCCTCGCGACGGTGAACCAAGGTGTGCGCGTGAAGCGTTCGGGTTCTGCCGGCTAGCGGGAGTTTCCCAGGTATCGCCTGAACGCTGATTTCGGGGACTTTGGAGAAAGTTTGCAAAATCGCGCGCGACCAGCGCGTTTGCATGTCGGTGATGCTCGCGTTTGTCGGCTTCAGGGTGTATTACCTAGATATGGCATCTTTGATCGGGAAGAAGCAAGGCGGCAAGACCTACTACTACCTGGCCGAATCGGCCCGGGTGAACGGCAAACCCCGGATCGTTTCGCAGCGTTACCTGGGCTCGGCCGAAGAGATCGCCGAGCGCCTTTCGGGTGCGGGGCCCGGAGAGCCGACGCGCACCCAGCACCGGGGCTTCGGTGACCTGGCCGCGGTCTGGGGCGTGCTCGAGCGTTTGGGCGTGGCGGGAATCGTCGACGAAGTGGTGGGACCGAGGCGCGCCGACGCCGGGGCATCGGTCGGGACGTATCTGGCCTTAGCGGCGGCGAACCGGGTGGTCGCTCCATGCTCGAAGCTCGGATTCTCAGAGTGGTGGGCGACCACGGCCGGTGATCGCCTGGTGCGCCTGCGCGCCGGATCCTTGGACCACCGTCGGTTCTGGAACGCCATGGATGCCATCGATGTCGAGCAGATCAAAGAGATCGAGCGCAAGGTGAGCGCGGCCGCGGTTGGCACCTTTGGGCTCGATTGCCGCGGCCTCGTGCTCGACATGACGAACTTCGCCACCTACATCGATTCGGCGAACGAACGAGCGCCCATTGCCCAGCGCGGCCATGCCAAGCAAAAGCGCAACGACCTGCGACTGGTCGGCCTCGGCCTCGTCGTCACCACCGACGGAGGGATCCCACTCGTCAGCCATACCTATGCGGGCAACCGTCCCGACGTCACCCAGTTCGCCCAGGTGGTGAGCGAACTGGCCGCTCGTTATGACGCCATCGCCACCGAGGGGGACCAGCTGACCTTGGTCTATGACGCCGGCCAGGACTCCGCCGCCAACCAGGTCCTCATCGAGGCGACGCCGTTGCACTTCGTCGGCTCGTTACGCCCGAGCGATCACCTCAACCTGTTGGCCCAACCAAGGAGCCGCTACAAGGTGGTCGATGCCGCACGCTTTCCCGGCCTCTCTGCCTTCGAGACCACGACGAGCGCCCTCGGCAAAGAGCGCCGGGTGGTCGTCACCCATTCAGACGAACTGCACGACAAGATGCGCCGGGGCTTCGCCCAGACCATGGCCAAGGCCCATCGTCAGCTGAGCGAGCTGGCAGCTCGACTCGAACGGGGAAGGACGAGGAGATCCAAAGCGGCGGTGGAGGCCGACGTGAGCGAGATCACCTCGGCCCGCTGGGTGTCGAGGTGCATGACCGTGACGCTGCACGGCACTGCGGCATCGTCATTGCGTCTCGAGTTTGCGGTCGATGGCGACGCCCAGGCCGCCCTCGAAGCCGAGGTCTTTGGCAAACGCATCCTCTTTACCGACCACGAGGACTGGTCGATCGCCGACGTCGTGGGCGCCTATCGCTCCCAGTGGCAAGTCGAGGCCGACTTCCGCCAGATGAAGGATCCCTCGGTCGTCTCGTTCTCCCCGATGTTCCACTGGACCGAGCAAAAGATCAGGGTCCACGTCTTTTACTGCGTGCTCGCACTCACAGTCGCCCGCCTGATGGTGCGCCACGCGGCGCAGAACGGACTCCATCTCAGCGTGCGTGAACTCCTCGGTCACCTCGCCGGTATTGAAGAGACCGTCCTGCTCTTCGCACACGAACGAGGGCGCCCACGAGCCCGCCACATGCTCACCGATATGGACCCGATCCAACGTCGTCTCTACGACCTCTTCGAGCTGGAAACCTACGCTCCGAAGCGCTGACTTAGGTAATACACCCAGACCGGCCATACATGGGCATCTACCTGGACAAATGATCAGTCGATCCGAGCTAGCCGGGAAACTCGGGCTAGCTCGGGGCTAGTCGGCGCGGTGGATCTTCATCGGTTCACCTCGATGCTTGTCGGGTGTTCTCGCCATATGCGTCGATGGGACTGTGCAGCGCGAGTCCGCCGTCCACCTCGAGGACCTGTCCGGTGACCCACCCGAGTTGATGGAGCGCAAGGATCGCCTCTGCGATGTCGCCCGGCTGGCCGAGGCGACCCATCGGGGTTCGGTCCTCTACGGCGCCCCACCAGCCGTGACCCGTCGTTGCCTCGCCCAGCATCGGGGTCTGCGTCACGCCCGGTCCCACCGCGTTCACCCGGATCCTGAGCGGTGCCCACTCGCACGCCGCCACCTTGACCAGCATGCTGAGCGCCGCCTTCGAGGCGCAGTACGTGCCCATGCTGCGGTCGACCAGGCGCGCGCTGACGCTCGAGGTGGCGATGAACGAGGCCGGGGACGAGGCCTCGAGCGAGGCCTTGGCCAGTGCCCGCATGACGAGCAAGGGGCCCCTCGTGTTGACCGCGAAGACGCGGTCCCATTCCTCTACCGGCTCGTCGAGCAGCATTCCGACATGGCCGACGCCCGCCGTCACCGTCAATTCGGCGGGGACGCCGGCGAGGCTCGAGTGTCTCGGCGACGGCGCGCTCGACGGACTTCGGGTCGGCCACGTCGCATTCCACGTCAGGCTTGCCGGCGATGTCCCAGACCAGCACCGGCCTGCCCTGGGCGCGGTAGAGGTCGACCACCGCGGCGCCGATGCCCGAAGAGCCCCCGACGACGACTGCACCCTTTGGATCGCTCATGTGACGCCCCCCCCCGCATACGCCGTCGCGCACCAACGGCTCCCGACCCTAACCAAGCGCCGCCTTCTTGTCACGCGGGGCTTCCTCTCGAGGAGGTGTCATGCGAAGCGGGGCCGGACCTTCTCGGAGAAGAGGTGCATGGAGCGCAGGACATGCTCTTGCGCCACGCCCCCGACACCCATCCACGTGACGATGTTGCGTACGCCGGCGGAGCGCAGGACATCGATTTTCTGACTGAAGCCATCGGGGTCGTCAAAGAGAAGGTTGGTCTCCGTCGCCTGGGCGTAGTCGGCGTCGGGGATCTCGGGCGGGGGACCGTACGAGGTGAGAGAGCTCCACACCTCGCCCGGAACCGGCGGTGGCATACTCAGCGCGGCGAGGCGGGACATGTGCCATTCGTAGGGCGGTTTGGCGATCGCGCGCGCCTCGTCGGCCGATGGCGCCAGCAGGGTGTAGAGCAGCACGATGGCACGGTCCAAGAAGGCGTCGGCGTCATGCTCCGACTCCTGCAGCATCGCCGTATAGCGGGTGAACGCGTCTGCCGTGGCCTCTATCGGCGCGAAAGGGGACGACAACGCCAGCGGGACGCCGCGCGCCACCGTTTCTTCGAGCGGTGTCGTGCCGCCGACACTCATCAGGAGAATCTCCTCGGGGCGACGGATCGGGCGGGGCCAGGTTTGCACCGTCGGGAACCGGAAGTACGTCCCGTCGTAGCTTCTCGATTCCCCGCCCCAGGCGCCGAGCACGATGTCCAGTGACTCGGTGAAGCGGGCCTTGGTCGTGGCCTCCTCCACTTCGAAGGCCACGTTCTGGGGCCATTGATAGCCCCGCCCGATGCAGAGGTCGACGCGACCCTGACCGAGGTGGTCGAGGAGCGCGGCCCGCTCGGCGAAGCGGAGCGGGTGGGTCAACGAGAGGTTCACGACCGCCGCTCCCACCCGGACCCTTTTGGTCTGTCCCAACAGATACGTGACCATGGTCATCGCATCGGGGCAGGCGCAGTAGTCGAAGAAGTGCTGCTCCGGGACCCATACGCTGTCGAAGCCGAGCCGTTCGGCCAGGTGCACCCGTTCCAGTTCCTCGGCCATGACCTGCACTGTCGTGGTCCAGGGCGGCACCTGGTACGTGTGATACGTCCCGAACCTCATGTGGCGGGATTCCCTTGACGCTTGTGACGGACTTCGGCCAGGGCGTGGACCAACGCCGCTTCGATCAGCCTGTCGTTGTCTTTCGAAATGAAGGTATGGACCGGCTTTTCCAAAAGAAGGCGGGAGAGCGGGTTGAATGCTTCGTAGGTCTCGCGGAATGAGACCTTCGTCCTGCCTTCGCCCGCATCGTCCAGGCGGGTCCAGCCCGTCGACTTGGACCAGAGTGGCTTGGACACCGTGTCGTAGCGCCACGAGATCGGGCGCTTGGCCTCGGTGATCCATTCCCAGGACTCGGCTTTGCCGCCGGTGAGCAGATACTTCGGCACGGGAAAGTGGCAGTGGCGGACCAGACCGTTGCCCTCGGCGTCGCCCTGATGCAGGATTTCGATCTGCACGGAGCCCCTGTCCACGTTGGTGCGCGATTGGGCTGCCATGACATCCCACACCTCTTCGGGCGTTCCCTCCACGACGAATTCGAACTTGTGGTCCTGCATTTCGCCTCCCCGTTTCTCGACCGACTGCGGTGGACGAGACCGTAGGGCCAATGAACCGCTCTCGCACGATGGGCGGACGGCGCGACTTCGGTGGCGCGGCTCAACAGAGACGCATGGGGAGGCGGTCGAGCGAGCAGACCACCGTGACCAGGGGTCCGGGCACGGCCCATGTGGGATCACCCGTTACCTCCAGCGAGGCGAACCGTTCCAGGAGTGACTCGAACATGATGCGGATCTCCCGCCGGGCCAGGGTGGCGCCGAGACAGTGATGCGGACCTCCGCCGCCGAAGGCCACCTGGTCGTTCGGTGTCCGTCCCACGTCGAAGCGGAACGGCTCGTCAAAGACGTCCTCGTCCCGGTTGGCCGAGGGATGCCAGAACGTCACGAGGTCGCCCGATCGGATGTGCTGTCCCCGCACGTCGACGTCGGTTGTCGCCGTCCGCCGGAAGTACGACACCGGTGAGCTCCACCGGAGTATTTCGTTGACCGCCAGGTCGAGCAGGGCAGGCTCAGCCCGGAGTCGCGCCAACTGTTCGGGGTGCTCAGTCAATGTCAGCATGCCGTAGGAGATCGCATTGCGGGTTGTTTCGGACCCCGCTGCGGCGAGCAGAAAGAAGAAGAGGTCGAGCTCGTGATTGCTCAATCGGGTCGGCGTGCCGTCGTCGTCGACGACCTCAGCCTGCACCAACACCGACCAGATGTCGTCGACGGGCGCACGGCGTTTCGCGTCGTTGAAGGAGCTGGCGTAGGCGAACAGCCGGCGCTCGGTCTCCAGGCGTTGCTCGAGCCCGACGCCGCCTTGCGGATCGAAGGCCCGCAGGATCGTGTTGGTGCCCTTGAAGACGTCGGGGCGTTCGTCCTCAGGAATGCCGATGATGTCAGCGATCACGTGCAGCGGGAGGAGCTCGGCCACTTCTGCGACGAAATCGACGCCCGCCCTGCCTTCGATGGAATCGAGGATCCGGTTCGTGCGCCACTTGAGGTGGCTCTCCAGGGAGTTGAGCATGCGGGGTGTGAACCCGTGCGAGACGAGCCGGCGTAGGCGGGAGTGAGGCTTCCCGTCCATGGAGATCAGCATCTTTCCCTTGCGCTCCGGGCTGGTGTCGCGGATCTGGGCCCCGTCAAAGGCCGTGAAGGTGACCGTGTCCCGGTTGACCGCGCGGAGGTCCTCATGTCGGGAGAGCACCCAGAAGGGCGACACTCCGGCCTGTCGGAGCATCTCGGTCTCGGGGTGTTTCCAGACCGGGGCGTCGCGTCGCAGGCGGGTGAACACGTCGTGCGGAAAACCTGAGCGGTAGAGGTCGTAGTCGGTGAGGTCGATGTCGCTGAGATCGGTCACCCGTTCCGCCGTTTCGCCGTTGGGTTCATTGCGCGCGCATCGTAGTGCGCTAGATCCGATATGTCGTCGTTGGGTTGCGGGGATTGTGAGATCGTGGGGCCGATGGAAGTTCGCCTCCGGGGAGACGCCGACGTTGTCGCTTGCGTGCGGTTGGCCGAAATCGTGCACGCAAACGACGGCTATCCCGTCTATCTGTCGGGAGATCTCGTCTCGTTCCTTGTGGAGCCGGATGCCATCGGGGCCTGGGTCGCCGTCCACGACGACGAGATCGTCGGCCACGTTGCGTTGCACCCGGGCCGCACCGGCGCGGTGACGGATCTCGCAACCGAGAAGACGGGGATGCCGGCGTCGTGCTTCGGGGTGGTCGCGCGGCTCTTGGTCTCTCCGCGCACCCGTCGATCGGGCATCGGCCGAGCGCTGTTGGATCATGCGTCGGGAGCTGCGATGCAGCTCGGGCTCAGGCCGATCCTCGACGTCGTCGACCGCCACATGTCGGCCATCCGTCTCTACGAGAGTGGGGGATGGGTCCGTCTCGGACAGATAACGGTCACCTTTGACGGCAGTACATCCGTCAACGAGTTCGTGTTCATCGGACCCGCGGCGGAGACGGTCTAACGCCTGCCAGAATCTCGAGGTGGACGGGACCTGCCTGGTGCTGGACTTCGACGGCACGATTCTGAATACCGAGGAGCCCAATTACCGGTCCTGGGCCGAACTGTGGGCTGCGCACGGACAAGACCTCGCCCTCGCGGATTGGCAACGGACCCTGGGCATGGAGAACGCCTTTGATCCATGGCGGGCTCTCGAATCTCTTTTGGGAGCACCTCTGGATCCGACACTCAACGAGCACCGGCGGGCCCGGAGAGACACGCTCCAGGCACGGTACGACGTACGACCGGGCATCCGGGAGTGGGCCGCCGAGGCCGATGACCTCGGAGTGCCCGTCGGGGTCGCGTCCTCGTCATCGGTTGCATGGGTGGAAGCACATCTCGCGCGGCTCGGACTGAGGGATCGCTTCGGATGCGTCGTGGGGCGAAGCGAGGACGTGCCGTCCAAGCCTGATCCCACCTCGTATCGGTTGGCCTGTGCGCAACTCGGAGCTGACCCTATGCAATCGGTGGCCGTCGAAGACTCTCCGCATGGCGTCTCGGCCGCCGTGGCCGCGGGTCTCTTTACCGTCGCCGTACCGCACGAGCTGACCCGATCGCTCGATTTTTCGCAGGCGGACATCGTTGTCGGCGCACTCGACGCCATACGGCTGACCGACATGGTGGCTCTCGCCCGTCGCCGGGTTCAGACCGGCCGGTGATGAACCCTTCAATTCCACCGGTGCCCCGCGTAGTTTGCCGATGTGGCGTCCCAACCGGTCTTTCAGCTCCGCATCCGACTTGAGGGCATCGATCCTCCGGTGTGGAGGCGCCTGTTGGTGCCCGGCGGGGCGAAGATGGCGAAGCTCCACGACATGTTCCAGGCTGCCATGGGCTGGACAAACGCACACCTCCATAGCTTCACGATCGGGGGTGACCTCTATGGCATGCAGTTCGACGACTACCTCGAAGAAGAGCTTGATGAGGCGGAGTACACCGTGTCGGTCGCACTGAGGGGAAAGGTGCGTCGCTTCGTCTATGACTACGACTTCGGCGACTCGTGGGAGCACGAAGTGGTCGTCGAGGATGTCACCGGGTCGCCCTATGTGCTCAAGCACGGGGTGTGTCTCGACGGCGAAGGGGCATGTCCCCCCGAGGATGTGGGTGGTGTCGGTGGCTACGCACGGTTCCTCGAGGCGCTGGCTGATCCGACACACGAAGAGCACGACAGCTCCCGGGCCTGGGTGGGTTACGAATTCGACCCTTTGGCATTCAACGTGGCCGCAACCAATGCGGCACTCCAGCGCGTGCGTTGATCATGGGTCGTTACCCGTTCCGCCAACTGAGTCGAGCAGGGTCGAGAGCCAGGGTGTCGATTGACGGGCGGCCTCCACGGCGCCAGTCTCCGTCGGGTACTCGCGCCCTGAGTAGTAGCTGATCGGAGTCCAGACGCCCAGGTCCTCCGGGTCCTTGCGGAACTCCTCGAAGCCGAATGACCCGTCGGGTCGTGAGAAAATATCGACGCAGCGACTGGCGTCGGGCATCTGGTGGCTGGCCAGGACGAGCCAACTTTTGTCGAGCCGGGACGACACGCCTTGCGAGGTTACCAAGTCGGAGGTCGAGTACCGGTGTGCTTCAATTGCCACATGCCGGCCGATGACGAGTTGGAAAGGGTCAACAACTTCCTCCGTCGTTGGAATGCCGTGGCCCACAAGCAGAAGCACTGCTTGACGAAGGAGATGCCCCTGTCTGATATGCAGATTGCGGCGGTCCACCACCCGGATCCATGGGCGCGGCGAGCGTGTCTGTTCTTCCTCGACCACTATGCGAACGACACCTCAACGCACACATTTCTCGCGGCGCTCGATGATCCGGTCACGCCGGTGCGGGAGTTGGCGCTCCATGGATTGGCCTGTGAACAATGTCGTGCAGTGGAGCTCTGCGTCGCCGATGTCGTACCGGTGCTGTGCAGAGTGATCGCGTCGGATACGAGTGCCGACGTGCGTCACAGGGCGATTCCCATACTTTTGCGCCTGTCGGGCCGCGATGCCCGAGCCCGGGCGGCCATAGAGGTGGCCGCATCTTCGGACGACGATCCGCTGGTTCGACAGGTCGCCGTTGCGGCGCTCGAGGGTCGGTATCGCGACGCTCTCCGGAGCCGGCACGATCTCCTGCGCCGCTCGAGGACTCGGAAGGGAAAGACGGCACCCCTCACGGCACCGGGAAGGTTTCTTGCCTAAGATGAGGGCTTCTCAGCGAGGTGGGGAGTCCATGGCGATGCCGGGGGGACAGCGGTGGCGAAGTGTCGGTGGAAGGTTCCGCCCGCCCGGCTGGCGTCGCAGGGTCACTGCCGCAACCGCGCTGGCCGTCACTGTGATGTTCGGTGCGGCCCTCCTGCAGCCCCTTACGGCCGGGGCCACCCTCCCCAAGGATGCCAATCCCAACGGGGTTCTCACCTACGGCGTCGACCTGAACAACGAGTTCGACAACACGTTCAGTCCCGAGCAGTCGCTCAACCCCTGCGGGTTCGCCATCCTCTCCAACATCTACGCCTCGGGCCTTGACATCACCAACACGGCCTTCCTCCCGAACGTCATCACGAGCTGGACGACGACTCCGAACACGGTGACCCTCCACATCCGGCCGGGTGTCGTCTTCTCCAACGGTGACCCGGTTGACGCCAACGCAATCAAGACGAGTCTGTTGTACAGCCGGCAGAGTCCCCTGCTGACCACGTTGACAGCCATCTCCACCATCGATGTCATCAATCCCCTGACCCTCGTGCTCAATCTCTCCAACCCGATTCCCGGCGACGTCGTCCAGGCGATGTACCACTCGGACGGGACCATTTACGATCCCGCCAACATCAGCTCCGACGGCAAAACACCCGTCGGAGCTGGGCCGTTTGTCTTGAAGAGCTACAACGTGGGGTCCTCCATCAAGCTCGTCGCCAACCCCAAGTACTTCCGGAAGGGTCAATACCTGCTCGGCGGTGTCGATTTCGACCAGGCTACGGCCGGACCTCAGATCGTCTCGGCACTCGAGTCCGGTGCCATCGACATGGCGTCGCTCGAGCCCGACGAAGTGGCAGCGGTCAAGCGTCAGCCCAACCTCGCCGCGGTGGTGGGCAAGTCCTACGACTATGTCGACCTGCAGATGCGCCAGAACGCCGCCCCCTTCAACAACACGAAGGTGCGGGCGGCGTTGGAGTATGCGATCGACCGCAACGCTCTCAACAAAGTGGTCGACGACGGCCTCGGCGAGCCGGCCTACCAACCGTTCCCGTCGTGGTCCCCGGGTTACAACAAGACGGTAGGGAACAAGTACACCTATCAGCCGGCGAAAGCCAAGGCCATGCTGAAAGCAGCGGGATTCCCCAAGGGGATTTCGTTCACGCTCTCCGTGCCGAGCGGCGATCCTACGTTCGCCGAAGCTTCCCAGATCATTCAGCAGGAGGCGAAGGCGGCCGGGTTCAACGTCACCCTGCAGCAGGTCGACCCGGCCGACCTGCTGGTCGACGTCTACATTAAGGGCGAAGGCAATGCTGTCCTCACCGAGCAGTTGTCGAACGGGCCCGACCTGGCCAACAACTTCGAGAACGAGTTCCTGCCGATCGGCTTTCTGACCCAGCACTACGGAACGGCCAACCCTCTACTCGCCCCCTACATCACCAAGGCCCTCCAGTACGTGACGGCCCAACAGCAGGGTCCCTTCATGCGGCAGGCCGGTGCCCTCGCCATGTCCATTGGCGCTGAAGTGCCTCTAATCTTCCAACCTTCGCTGATCGGTTACAACAAAGACGTGGTCGGTGGCACGGTCAAAGCCCCGATCGGCGAATGTCACACCGATCTGACCGGCATCTACATCAAGAAGTAGTCCTCGGATTCCGCCGTCTCAGGTCCGCCGTTGCGCGCTGATGACGGCATCAACGCCGGTCCCAGCTATTGGCCTTGGGCGGTCCTCGGCGACGAGGAATGTCCAGCAAGCGGGATCCAGTGCTGCCGTCGCGTCGTCGACCGAGACTTGAAGCTGACCGGCTGCGGCAGTTTCGGCTCCGGTCGTCGGGTCGATCGGGCGATGGCCGACCATGAACAGGGTCCCACCCGGGGCGACGCCTGTGGCCAGCCGCTGCACCATCGCCTCCACCGAGTCGGCTACGTGCACGTAGAGCGAGAGCACCAGGTCGTAGTGCTCAGGCCGTGGAATCCACGACGACAGGTCACCCTCCACCCAGTCGATGTGTCCGGCGACATCTGCGCCCAAGTTTTCGGCCGTCGAGCGGGCGTGGGCCAACGCTGTGGTCGAGAAGTCGACTGCCGTGACGTGCCAGCCACGCGCGGCGAGCCACAGGGTCTCGGATGCGTGGCCGCAGCCGGCATCCAGGGCCAACCTCGGCAGCAGGTCCGCGACCTCAGTGATGAGCCACTCGTTCGGAGGTCGGCGCGCCACATGATCGGGATGTTCGCGTAGAGCCTCTGACCATCGATCCTCCCAGAAACGCCGGTCGAATTTCGGATCGGTCAAGGCGCAACCAACGAAATGCTGCCAGGCACGACCTGCATGCCGGCGATCATACCGATGTGATCGTCGTCGACGCCTTCTCGCGGGAGGTGTGAAGCGCCTGCGCCAGGTCAACGCTGACGACCCGTGCCGCTGGTCGACGACGCGTCAGCATCTCCGGCATGTTCGAGCGTCGCTGTCACTCGCAGCGCCACATTCGCCGTGTCACCATGTCACCATGACGCACTGAGCGTCGTGAAGGTTCAGACGGAGTCACTGACTAAGAGTCAGACTCGCGATCGCTCTTTCGGCGCCCCTGCTTACGTCGCTCACCGCTCCGCCGTTCGATGCCCCCCGGAGGCGGCAAATTCTTGGTGCGACGGTCGACCCCGGTTCTTCGGCTGACGATCCTTCGCTCGACCTCCGGTGACTGCTCTGGTGAATGCTCCGAGGGCGATTCGCCTGCATCTTTTTGCGTCACACCACCAAGTATGACGTAGTGCAACTGTCATTGCGACCCTTTTCCGGCCGGATCGTCCCGAGTTCGCCAATCAGAGCGGTCGTGAAGCCGCCATCGGCGGGTTTCACGAGTCTGCCGGGAGGTCAGATGGATGCGACAGCCGTCCGGTATGACCGACACCCCAGCCGGCTCCGGTGTGCCCCGGCATCGGCAGGTTTCCGAACGGAACCGGGTCCATCGCCCGACACGTGAGGACACGCCGACCACGTTCTGTCTCCACCTCTCCGAGGACATGTGCGCGGCCGACCCCCGAGTGGAGGACTTGTGGATGCTGGACTTGACCCTATGAAGGTGGGACTCTTGGCAACGTGTTCGAGCGATTCAATGACCAGGCGAGACGGGTACTTGCCTTGGCTCAAGAGGAAGCCGAACTTATGCATCACGGCTATCTCGGCACCGAACATCTGCTTCTCGGCCTCATCCACGAGGGCGAAGGGGTGGCTGCCCGTGCCCTCAGCTCCTTCGGCGTGACCTTGGAAGCGGCGAGGGAGGAGGTCGAAGAGGAGGTGAGGGCGGCATCGAAGTCGCCGGCAGAATCGTTGATCCTTACGCCGCGCGCCGAAAAAGTCCTCGAGCTTTCCGAGCGTGAAGCCTCGCAGTTGGGCGAGGACCAGGTCGGCACAGAGCACATATTGCTCGGGCTGGCCCGTTTGGGTGAGGGAGTCGCGGCCCAAGCATTGAACAGGCGGGGGATCAATCTGAACCGGGTGCGCCGGGAAGCCCTCACCCTCATGTCCGCCCGCGGCCCTCGAGAAGCCATCGAAGCCGAGGAAACCAAGAGGCGCAATCGTCTCCACATCCTCGAAGGACTCATTCGGGCCATTGAGGAATACGACCAGGTACACGTCGCGGTGCGGAGGTGCCCCGACGCAGCGTCGGCATTCCAAACCCTCACCGGCTTCCCCTTCAACTTCAGTGAGATTCAGGCCAAGCACGTGCTGGAACTTCGGGTTACATCTCTGACCGAGGATCGGGTGCTTGATCTCTACAACGAGCTCGCGAGATTCGACGATCGTTCGAGTGGAGATCGGCGGCACAGCTAGTACCAATGGACAATCGGAAAGGCCTTTCACAAAGGCCACGACTTCCATCCGACTTACCGTCTTCATCCGAGGCCGTTCTGACTGACGGCTCGGAACTGTTCCAGCGGACGATCCAGGGCGACTATTCGGATCAACGTTGTCAGGAGATGACGCTGGAGGAGGCGCACGTACTGCACGCTTCTTTCGTCGGAGCAGACCTCCGTTGGCTCCGGCTCATCGACGTGTTGATTGAGGGAGCGAACTTTTCAGGCGCAGACATGGAAGAAGCTTCGTTTCGTCGAGTCGAGTTCATTGACTGCCGGATGTCCGGGGCGCTGATCCCACGTGCCGCGTTGAAGGATGTCACCTTCACCACATGCAAGCTCGATGATGCCAATTTCCGAATGAGCGAAGCCGAACACATCCTCTTTGACGGGGTGAACTTGCGCGGTGCGGACTTCTCTGCGGGGCGTTTCAACAAAGCGTGTTTCTACGACTGTGACTTGAGCGGAGCCGAGTTTTCACAGGCCGTCGTGGCAGACGCTCGATTCCACGGTTCATTGTTGAACGAGGTGAAAGGCGCTGAGTACTTGAGGAATATTGTGATCGATAGCACGCAGGTACTTCCTTTGGCCCTCCAGGTGTTTTCTGCCTTAGGTATTCGCGTCGACGACGAACGTGACGTTCCATAGTCGTGGAGTCATCGCGCCCGGACGTGCGCGGGTAACTCGGGGCAGGAGAGATTGCTCGTTCACGAATCTCGCGGCACTATGGAGTTCATGCCCGCGACGTCTGGTCGTCGTCTCACGACCTCTTCGGACTCTGAGACAGCGACCAGAGGGTCCAGGAAGAGCGACGCTGCCCACGTATATCGCTCGTCGGCTCGGTGTCGCACCACAGGCGGTCGTGACGGCTCGAACCCGTCGCAGCGAAGTGGTTAACGCGGCGATGCGGCTATGGCTACCGTCGGCGCCCCGTTCAGGTCACCGCCGTTAGAACCGGCGAACCCGGCGTCACCGAACGTGAAGATCCCCCCGTCGGACGCCACCAGCCAGTAGCCGGCGCCGTCGGGCGTTGCTGCCATACCCGTCACCGGCTTGTCCAACCGGATGTTGCCCGTCGACCCGTAGAACGGAGCGTCGCCGAACGTGAAGATCCCCCCGTCGGACGCCACCAGCCAGTAGCCGGCGCCGTCAGGGCTGCCCGACATGCCAACGATCGGTTGGTTGAGCCGGATATTGCCGGTCGAGCCGAAGAACGGGGCGTTGAAGGAGAAGATCCCGCCGTCGGCGGCGACCAACCAATAACCCCCGCTGGCCGAATCGGCCGCCATACCCACGATCGGCCGATTGAGCGGCACACCACCCATCGAACCGTTGTAGGGGGCATCTCCGAAGCTGAAAACACCTCCGTCGGACGCCACCAGCCAGTAGCCACCGCCGTCAGGGGTGGCCGCCATGCCCACGATTGATTTGTTGAGCGGCGTACCCTCCATTCCGCCGAAATTCTGGGCGTCGCCGTAAGCATCGACCGCGCCATCGGCCGCGACCGTCCAGTAGCCCCCACCGTCAGGAGTCGGGGCGCCGCCGACGACCGGAGCAAGGGGAGCGGCGGGAGTTGACCCGTCGGAGGGTGCGTTGAAGTCGTCCACAGCGCCGTTGGCGCTGAACACCCAGTAGCTCGCATCGCTGCTGTTCTGGAGCACTGGGTCAAAGCTTGGTACTCCATGTTGGAAGGTGACCGACGCGGTGTACATGGCTCGGTACCCCCCGTCGCCGTAACCGACGGTCCCGTCCCATGCAGAGAAGCCCAGCTCCAACCCGGTGGGCCCGAAATAGGGTGACGGACCACCGGGTCCCGCCATTGCGCCACTGCTGACAATGACGGGGTTGTTGACGCTGTCGGTACACGGGCCGAGGGGCGATGTGCAGGTCGCGTATCCGATGGCGTAGTCCGCGCTGTCGTAGTCGTTCGCGCTATAGAAGACGTAGTAGGTGCCGTCCTGTTCGATCATGGCCGGCCCCTCGATGTTGCCGGCCTGCCAGGACTGATCGTCAGTCAACAGGTGGCTCGGTGTCCCGTTGATGGTGAGGTTCGGACTGAGCGTCGTTGCCCACAATGAGGTGGGCTCGCCAACCACGTTGGCGTTGAGCTTCCAGATCAGGTAGTTCTGGCCGGTGTTCGGATCGACGAAAATGTCGGGGTCGATGTCTCCCCCGTTTGCAGGATCACAGATCACCGGACCGCTGTTTCCGTCAACGAACGGCCCGGCGGGAGAGCCGGAGTCGGCCTCCCCGATGCACTCCGTCCTCGTTGCCGTATCCAGGGCGGCGTAGTACATCACGTATTGGCCGGATGCGTTTTTGGCCACGGTCGGCGCCCAGGTCGCACCGAACGCTGCCCAACTGGGCAGCGTGGGCATCGCGTCCCCGACGGAAGAGGACCATTGCAACCCATTGGTCGACGTGACGACGGGGACGTTGAGTAAACCCACTTGGGTGGAGTAGGCGTAGTACATGCCGTTGGCGTGCAGGACCATCGGATCAGGCAAGTCCTGGTTGAACGCCGGTTGCCAGCTTGCAGCTGAGGCGGGATGCGCTCCGGCCAGAACGGCGAGCGCCGGGATCATGACCACGAAGATCAGCAGCGCCCGGTGCAGTGCATCTCGCGAACGCCGTGCCGGCTCGGGGGGGACATTCCCCTGGCCCGAAAGCCCATGAGGCGCTCCCCGAGCTAGGCACGTTTTTCCACCCATAGGAATGGACGAATCTAAGCAGAGGTGGACACCCCGACGCCGTGATACCGGTCTACCTCGGGACAGATCGCGTCGCCCGCGTGAGCCGCCGGTGAGCACTACGTGAGCGTATTCGCCAATGCTCAGTTGAGCACCCGTTGCAGCTGTAAATCCATGTTTCTACCGTCTGGCTCGGCCGAGGGCCGCAAAAAACAAAGGAGATCTCAATGTCATCGACTCGTCGAGGTATCGCAGTGAAGGATCTGTTTGGCGGAAGATTTCTCGCCCCAGAAGTCGTGCTGCAATCGATGGGCACATTGGAAGAGCGTCTCGATGCCGAGTTCCACGAGCGGACCCGTCTCAACGCCGCAATAGCGGAACAGGCACGCAGGGCAGCGAAACCGATTCTCGCTTTGGCGAACGAAGACCAGGGCGGCAGCGACGCCGTCGCCGAGTTGCGGCAAATCTCAGCGAGACTTCGGGATCGGGAGCTGCGAGACCCGCACCGCGCGGATGTGAAGGAAGGTGTCTATGTCGGATCGATTGGAGCGGTCGTGAAGCCGCCTTTCGATTACCAGTGGACATGGAGTGCCGTCAACGGCAATCCCTCCGACAACACCGAGACGGCAAACAGCAGCTCGGGAAAGATGTCACTTGTCTTCGATACCGACGGCGGCGACAACAGTTCGAGCATCAGTGGCCGGGCGGCCGTAGGCATCTACTTTTATCCGCCGGCCGATAATGGCACTCTGCAAATCTGGTCGTCGCCTGCCTACGCCGACCAGTGGTATGACATCTGCTCGTTTGACAGCGCCCACACGGATGGCTGGATCGGTTTGTATGTCGCAAGCTATGACCTCACCGGTGCTCCGACCGGAGCGGTGGTTGACCAACAAGTGTCTCTTTGGAGCGACAGTTCTTGGTGGTCCGGCGGAACGGGTCAAGGTTCCAACGCTGGTTTTGGACTCTACGCGCCACCGATCCAGGTCGATCACGATCACCAGTACGTGATCTGGGTTTGGGCGGGTGGCGATGTCTCCGCTCAAGGTTGGGGCACCTTCAGTGGCAGCGGTGCAGGGGACCAACTGAAGGTGACCGTGCCGTCTATTCGTTGGGAACTCGGCTGAGAGTTGGCTGCCAGACGCCATGATGGCGTGCTTGTGAAGGCGGTGGTCGAGAATGCAATGATGCCCAAATGAGGTCCTTCGATGATTTGGTGGCGGAGGCCGATGCGGCTGATGTCACAGGGTGGGGATTCGCCTGGTTGAACGGGCGGGCGACCGAAGAGCGCCCACCGTGGGGCTATGCGAACCTCCTCGCCCGTCGACTCGGCCAGGTCAACTCTGCCTTGGACATCGAGACGGGTGGCGGCGAAGTGCTTGCTGAGGTACCGACGTTTCCACGGAGGATGGTTGCCACCGAGGCTTGGTCAGCCAATGCTCAGCGTGCCAGCGAACTGTTGGGGTCGCGCGGTGTCCAGGTCATCGAGACCATCAGGGACGCCCCAGGTGACTCATTCGAGCTCGTGACCTCACGCCACCCGGTGCGACCTGACTGGAACGAGATTCACCGCGTCCTCGTTCCGAACGGCTACTACTTCGCGCAGCACGTCGGACCGGCATCGGCGTTCGAGCTCATCGCATACTTCGTCGGACCGGTTTCAGAGGCAGGAAAAGAGCGCGACCCAGAGCGCGAATGTGCCGCGGCGCAAAGAGCGGGCTTGGTCGTCACCGACCTGCGCACCGCCCGGTGTCGCATGGAATTCTACGACGTCGGTGCAGTGGTCTGGATACTCAAAAAGTGCGTTTGGTGGGTACCGCATTTCTCAGTTGAGAGGTTCCGCAACGAACTTGCTGACCTTGACACTCGGATGCGGGCCGGCGAACCTGTCGTCGCGTACTCGACGCGACATTTAATTGAGGCCCAACGGCCACCTTCCCGCGCCTGAATAGGGGTCCGGAACATCTAGTGACGGACATTCGTAGGGTTTGGGGCTCACGCCGAACACGGACTCAGCTCTACGAGGACGTCTCCGTCGAGCGTGGACGGGAGTAAAGCACATCCGCTTCCAATGAACATTCGCGTCTGATGCGTGAGTGGCGCTGGGGGCCCTCGTCGCTTCCCGAGGTGCAAACTGCGTCGTAAGCTGACGACCATGACGTGGATTGAATCGCCCGACGGCGGGAGTCCCACCCCTCCGTGGCGTCACGGATGGCCACTCATCCTCCTCTGTCTCAGCCTCATCGTTTCCATGTTGCTCGTAGAGGCCGGACGAGCGGCAGCATCGGCTCCCAGTTCGGGAATCGATACCAATCAGATCGTTTACGTCGCAGGCCAACAATCATTGGGTCTCGTTGATGCTGACGGCACGCATCGCAGCACGATCACGGTATCGCCGACCAACCTTGAGGGTCCTGTGGGGGCATTTAGCATTCTGGATCCTGATCTCTCACCCAATGGGAGAACTATCCTCTTCGTCGAATACTCCGACGATCCGGTTTGCATCACGACGCTCTACACGGTCAACAGTGATGGAAGCGATCTCACCCCACTGCAAGTCAACCAAGGTTGTACGTACGACCCACGATGGTCCCCCGGTGGGTCACGAATCGTGTATTCCCCAGCTGGAGCGTCCTCCTCAATCTGGACCTCCAATCCGGATGGAACCGACCCGACCGAGGTAGCAAGTTTCGGTGCCGAGCCATCGTGGTCGTCCGACGGCTCTCAAATCGTGTTCGTCGGTTCGCCCCAGAACAGTCCCTCGTCGTCCTTCCAGGTCTATTCCGTGTCGGCGGAGGGGGGGACGCCGCACCAACTCACGAACCTCAGCGGTGAAGAACCTCAATTCCCTTTCTGGTCACCCAACGGCGCCACAATCGAATTTCAAGAGGCGCCAAGTAACGGCGTGACCCTCTCCACGGTTGTGATGAATACCGATGGCTCTGACGCCCGTGTGCTCTTCGCTGGTCCTTCCGTTGGCCGGATCTACTCCTGGGCTCCCGACAGCCAGCACTTCCTGACGAATGCGACAGCGGCGAGCGGCAGCGCTATCGCCATCGAGAATCTGCAGGGAACGATCACGCAGACGTTCGTCGGTACCGGCGGATTAGGAGGCTTCTCGCCGGATCCCAGTTGGATTCGCGTTCCGGGCGTACCAAAGGCATCGGCCCAAATAGTGGGATTGAAGCCGACTCGACCGGGGGGTGGTTATCAGATGCTCGGCTCGGACGGCGGAATTCTTTCGTATGGCCAAGCCCTCTTCTATGGCTCGACGAGTGGAACCGCGCTGAACAAGCCCATCGTGGGCATGGCTACGACGCCCGACGGAGGTGGCTATTGGTTCGTGGCGAGCGACGGCGGCGTTTTCACCTTCGGCGACGCGAGCTTCTATGGCTCAACGGGTGCCCTCAGACTGAACAAGCCCATCGTGGGCATGGCTACGACGCCCGATGGAGGTGGCTATTGGCTCGTGGCGAGCGACGGCGGCGTTTTCACCTTCGGCGACGCGAGCTTCTACGGCTCAACGGGTGCCCTCAGACTGAACAAGCCCATCGTGGGCATGGCCACGACGCCCGATGGAGGAGGCTATTGGCTCGTGGCGAGCGACGGCGGCGTTTTCACCTTCGGCGACGCAAGCTTCTACGGCTCAACCGGCGCCCTCAAACTGAACAAGCCCATCGTGGGCATGGCCACGACGCCCGAGGGAGGTGGCTATTGGCTGGTGGCGAGCGACGGTGGCGTCTTCACCTTCGGCGACGCCAAGTTCTACGGCTCAACCGGCGCCCTCAAACTGAACAAGCCCATCGTGGGCATGGCCACGACGCCCGAGGGAGGTGGCTATTGGCTGGTGGCGAGCGACGGCGGGATTTTCACCTTCGGCGACGCGAACTTCTATGGATCCGCAGCATGATGACCTCGGGGGGGGCAGGTGTGGACACTGCGACCCCGCCTTGCGAAAGCCAATAGTGCCGAGGACCCAGATCGCTCAAAGACGCATCAACCGCTGATCCGATCCAGCCGGGGAGGGACCAACGTCGACGAACCCATGGCGCTCGAAGAGACGAATGGCGTGTTGGTTGTTGGCCTTGACCGACAACGTGATCCCGCTCATAGGGAAATGTTCGCCGGCCCACGCCAAGACGTTTCGTATGGCTTCGTCCCCGACTCCGTGCCCCCGGCTGGCGGGCGCCACCCACATCGCCATCACCGCAATCGGGCGATCATTATCGGGGGCCGTTGCGCTCACCATGCCCACAGCCTCGCCGCCCCGAGTGATGACAAGGTTCAGCGCCACATCCTCGAGACGACCGCGCCACCGCTCTTCGGTGTCGCCCGCCCCACGCCATTCCGCCAGGGTGGAGGCGAAGGCGTCCGGAGCGTCCGTCAAGGCGGTCAACCTCAGCTCACGCCACATCCGCCAGTCATCCTGCGTCACTTCTGCTACTTCGAACACCATCCGCATCCGATCTGCCTCAGAATCTGCCGGGTCGGTAGGGCCGGAGTAGTTCGTCGACGGTGCCCTCGACAATTTCCTGCGAAAGCAAGCGGCCGATGATGATCCCAAGAGTGATGCCACTGTGAGTGATTGCCTCGAAGTACCCACCAATTCCATCTACGGCGCCGACGGATGGGAAGCCGTCCCCCGGTATCGGGCGCATCGAGACCTTCGAGCCGATCAACTCCGAGGTCCCTAGAGCAGGTACTACATCTACCGAAAGCCCACGGAGGCGCATGGCGAGTTCCTGCGGCTCTATGTCCCGATTGATCAACGCATCGATCTGTCGGCTGTGGATCACGACAAGGTCGCTGCCATCAGGACGCAGCTCGATCCGGGGAGCGTGCATAGCCCGGTGAATTGGCACCCGTTGACACCGCAGCCTGGCCACCATTCCCGGTTCTTCTCGCATCGGAAGATCCCGTCCGACAAGTGCGGCGATCCGGTTGCCCGACGGACCGGCAGCATTGACCACGCCCTCCACCTCGAACCTTCGCCCGTCGGCCAACGCGATCTCGCTGGAGGCCCCGTCTTGAAGGGTGACGCCGGTAACGGTGCTCTTCACCCACAATTGAGCTCCGTGTCGTTCGGCCTCAGCGACAAGCTTGCCGACGAGTGATCGACCATGGACCCAGCCCTCATCGCCGAACACGGCCACCGGCGTGTCCGTGGAAGGGAATTCGACTTCAGGTTCGAGAAGGCGACGCGCTTTCTCAGCGGGCCAGACTGTCGCGTCGTATCCCCACGCATCGAGGAGGTCGACGTGCTTCCGCAGTCCCTCCGCCCCATCGGCATCCTCGAACCATCTCATATGCCCACTGGGGTGCCACCAGTCCCCGGGAGCCAGCCTTGCCGCGAGGTCGCGGTACGCGATGACGCCGGCGGCGTTGAGGTCGAAGTACTCTCTCGTTTCAGTTTTATTGGAGGCGTTGACCCACGAGAAGCTCCAGTTGGTGACCCCTTCTCCGGGCAATCCGGCGTCGATCATTACGACATCGACGCCTCGCGTAGCAAGGTGCCAACTAACACTGGCACCAACGATGCCGACTCCGATGACGCCGATACGCACCTCGCTACCTCACTTCAGCGGCGGTCGGCACGAATGGTGGGTGCGGCGGCGGACACCTCAGCTCGATTCCGATGGAGCAGAGGCCTCCGGGTTGAAGTAATCGAGCACCTTCCACATCTTTCCACCGTCGTTGGTTGAAGCCAGTATGGGTATTTGGAACTGGCTACATGAACTGATGGATTCACTCGGGCAATTAGGTACGAGTGCTTCAGCCCAGCCGTATTTCGCCGAACCGAACTGAATCGAGCTCACTGCTGTTGGAAACGAATGGGGAACGGGAATCACCTTCGTCCATGTCCGCCCGCTGTTGGTGGTCGTGTAGAGCGTCCGCCCGGGAAAGAGTTGCCAGTCGGCCGGACTCGATGCCGAAAACGGTAGGGAAAGCGTGTCGGAGGCGGACGGCTTGGAAAGTGCGGCGCCAACCGGCGTCGGGTACTTCGTCCAGGTGGCTCCACCATTTTCGGTTCGATAGATAGCCAGCTGTCCCGAAGCTGACGTACCGTTTGGCTGGGCTAGTACAACACCGACAGAGGGTCCAAAGAATGCCGGGACATCGTAGAGGTCGTTCGTCGGAAGACCCGTGGCACGTGTCCACGTCACGCCACCGTCGATCGTTGAATACAGAACGCGACCGGAATCGGTGGCTTTACCGTCGCTCCCAAAAGTGGGGCCGCTGAGCAACCAACCCTGCGATAGTGAGGTGAAGAGCATTCCGAGGGGTTCGTCGGTGAGCAAGGTCGTTCCTATTGGATTCCATGTCGCGCCACCATCGTCCGTGGAGAAGAACTTGACTCCTCCGGCATCTGTTGGGCCGGTCGCTGCAAAGCCGTGCAGGGGATCCACAAAGCTCAATTGCAGGCTCCCGCCGCACGTTTGCAGGCAACCGGGCAGAGATGAGAACTGCCAGGTCTGGCCTCCGTTGTTCGATCGTTCGATTCCTTCGCCCCGATCGGAGCCGTCGAGAGACTGTGAGAATGGCACCAGGTCGATGACGTCCACAACGGGCAGCCACAGATCTTCGCTCCCAAATCCGGTCATCGCACCCACACGGTCGCCCGGCTCTTGGTCGGCAATGAGTGACGGGGTGACATTTCGCCACTGCGCACCGTCGTCGGAAGTGACGTAGATCCCCAACCCGTTTACGGCCCAACCAGCGTGAGGTGCGGTGGGCGAGGTATCTCCCAGTAGTCCCATCTGCATGACCAATGCCCCGCCATACTTTGCCTCGACCCGACGTAACGTCGAGGGGCCTCCGCCGCCGGTGGCGGGTGTTGTCGGTTTCGCAGTCGGGGGACTTGGTGGTCCTCCGCTTGTTGCCGCAATGATGACGGCACCAATGAGCACCGCAGCGGCGAGGCCCGTGGCGATCCATCGCCGCCGGCGCCGCAGACGGGCTTCTTTGAACAGAGCTTCTACCGCCACGCGGACCGTGGAGATGGTGGGTGCCTCGGTAATCGTCATCGAAGAGGTGGTAATCCCAAGACCACAGAACTACTATGACTAGGACCATGATTTCTGTCAACATCGACCGGGAGGATCCCGTCCTCCTTCACGACCAGGTGGCTGCCGAAATCCGCCGGGCCATCGCCGATGGTGAGGCCGGTCCGGGTGATCGCCTTCCCCTCATTAAGGACATCGCAGCCGTCTTGGGAGTGAATAAGAACACGGTCCTGCGGGCGATGCATATTCTCAGAGATGAAGGATTGCTTGAGTTCACCAGAGGCAGAGGAATTACCGTGACTGGCACCCCGGAGAAGAGTGCAGTGCTCCGACAAGTTCGTGATTTGGTCGACTTCGCCCGGCTCCAGGGTTACCGGCGGGAAGACGTCATTGAGATGATCGCAACGCTCCCCTAGCGCGATGACGAGATAGGTCAAGTCGTCAATTGCCCGGCCCTGAACTAGCGGGCGGTCTGTGGAACAATATTTGGCATGAGACGGCTGGCAGGATATTTGCTCCTACTCGTAGCTCTCGGTTCGATTTTGCCGGGTGCTGCGTTCTTGCTCTTTAGCCTCGCGATCGGCGCCGATTTCCGGATCACCGAACCTCTTCCGCTGATCATTGCCGGAACAATCGTGAAGGTGTTGATGTTCTGGGGAGCCTGGGTTTTGTTTTCCCCCAAATCAGACAAGAAACCGGTCGCTGCCTGAAATTAGGGCGCTAGCCGGCATGCTCCCCCTGCAGCGGGGCGATCGAGTGGCTCTCGTCTCACCGGCGAGTACGCCAGACACCAATGGCGTCGTCGGGTCCGTTCTATATCTGGAGTCGCTCGGCTTGCGCCCGGAGGTGGGAAGACATGCCTTGGACCAGCTCGGGTATCTGGCAGGCACCGATGAGGACCGACTGGCCGATCTGAACCGAGCAATCCGTGATCCGGGGATCCGGGCGATAGTCGCGACCAGAGGCGGCAAAGGCGCGTATCGAATCGCCGACGGTCTGGACTTTGCAGCCTTGGCCGCGGACCCCAAGCTTCTCATCGGTTTCAGCGAGATAACAATCTTGCATCTCGCCATCTGGAAGAACTGCCGTCTTCCAGGCATCCATGGGGCACCTTGGGATGACAGCTTCGGAGCTGATACTGCCGACTCATTCCTCGATGCTGTCTTCCGATCTGAGTCGACTCTTCTCCATAGCCGAACCGATGAGCCGACCATCGCGTTGACCACCTCAGGCCGAGCCGAGGGAATGCTCATTGGTGGTAACCAAGATTCCATCGCCACCGCGGCTGGATGGGTGTTGCCGAAACTAGAAGGGACAATCCTCCTTCTAGAAGCATTCAATTTGCGGTTGGGCCATATCGACCGCCAACTGACGATGCTGTCGAAAGCTGGTCATCTTGACGGATTGGTGGGCATAGCTGTCGGCCAGTACACCGAGTGCGGTGCTCACGTGTCTGAAGCTGCCGACCGAGACACCCTCTGGGTTCTCCGGGACCGGCTGAACAGGCTCGGAGTGCCAATCCTTGGCGGACTACCCATTGGCCACGGTAAAGATCCCCGTGCGTTGCCGGTCGGCACCTGGGCGGAACTGGACGCCGACGCAGGGAAGCTTGAGGTAGCTCCCGCGGTGAGTCGACGGTTGTGACCGTGAGCGCTCGCGGCGACGGGCTCTGAACGGGAGCCATCCAGTCAGCGGTCACCGAGGGTTTCGGATCGGCCCGAGGGTCAGAATCGAAGGCGGTAGACCGGCTCACCCACGAGCACGGTGGGGAGCGATCGTGTGATACCGAAGTCCAAACCCTCGAAGGTTTGGCGGTCCACCGATGACGTGATCACCGAGCCGGTCGGGTTTTGCGCTCCCGGCGGTATCGAACAACTCCCGCACCTAAAATGACCCTCGATTACCACCTCGTAGACCGGCTGATCGCTGTTCACGATGTCGGGCGACGCCGCCGGTTCGCGTGTTGTCAAGATCACATAGCCGCTGTGGACGGATGCATCGCCGTTCACTCGAGCTTCGTTTGCGGCGCTCTTCTCCAGGAATCTGAGGGCCGGCACGGTCAGCATGGTGGCCAATCGAGCAGTGCGGTAGGCCGTTGCGTCGGCGTGTGGCTGGATGACAGTGACGTGCAGTGGTTCGGCTGTCGGAATGGAGGAATCGGTGGCCATGACCGCCTGATAGTGGCCAGTGGGCAGCGGTAGTGGCCCGCTGTCAGGTGCTGGAAGACATGGTGGCAGGCCACCACCTGAGCCACCCGGTCCGAGGCAGCCCTGATAGGAAGCCCTGATGTCAACGGGGTAGTGGTGTAGCCCGGGGGTCAGTGGTACGTCGGGGCACTTCACAAGTGCGAAGGCGGCCGCCTGGGGCACCTTGGGGCTGGAGAGGACAACGGCGACGTCTGGCTTTCCCCCGCAGCCTTGCGTCACCGCGATCGGCTTCTTGCCAGTGTTGTTGATGACGACATACCCGCTCGTTGACGCACCGGCCGAGAGTGAGCGGCCGGCGAGCAGCACCAGGTGAACGCGAAGTGCTCGAGCATCGTGCAGGGTGACCCCCGACGTGCCGGTGGCACCAGAGAGAGGCGTTGGCGGGACGAGCAGTCCGCCCAGGATCACGAGCACCCCGAGCACCCCGAGCCCCATTAGACGTTCCCACCCTCCAAAAGCTTTTGCAGGACGTGGTCTGAGCGGATGAACCGCCGCAGTTTGATCTACCAACAACGCGAAACCTGCGTCACGGGCGACAACTCCTCTGAGACATGTCATCCACTCCATTCGACGGCGGCCGGGCTACCAATTTGACGCATATTGTCCCGGCTTGGTTCGGGCACTCTGATTCGCGCCCTCCCAAGTCTGGGCATTTTCGACGATTGCGGCGGAGCTCGCAGGCGGACGCCCTTTACTCCTCGCCGATATGGATCTATTATGAGTAGGACCATGCTGAGTTTCATGCCTTCGCCAGCCGATAGGGCTGTCGGCGGAATGACGTACTCGAGTTGATCCAAGAGTTGCCATGACCATCACCGACGAGGTATCGAGCGCACCGACGAGTGACGATATCGAAGCACTCTTTCCAGAAGCTCGACAGCGGCGTCGGCGGATTCGCATCACTATCGGTCTGATCGTGCTTGTGGTTGCCGTGGCCATCGCGATTGCTATCGACGGACACATCCTTGGCCGCGACCATTCGGGCGCAGGCAATCCGTCCACACGTCGCGTGTCCGCCGCGGTCTGGGCGGATGCACGCCGTACCTGCGATGGTCGTGGACTTCGGGCCATCTCATCTTCTGGCGGCAAGGCCCATCTCTATGGTGCGTATCCCACGACGGTTCGCCTCGCGGTGAACTGGCCGGCCAAAATCTATCCCCTGTCAGGGCCACCAACGCCGACCACCGTGGTCAGCGGAGGTCATCCGGTCGGGCACTTCGATCGGTGGCCACCGAGCTTAGACAGCTCGCGACCAGCCACCATATGCATCTTCACGGGCAATTTTCATTACACGGTGCCTTCGATGCAGGGCAGTTCCGTTGAGTGGGCCAGAGTTTTGCTGGTCTATGTGGGAGTGATCGGCACATCGACCTCCATAACACCGACGAACTCGGTTCCCCTGAACCCAGTTCCGGTGAAATGAGCATGAGGAGGGATCCGACCGACTAAGCGATTTGTGGCTCCGGCGGCCACGTCTGACGCGTCATCCCGAGTAGCTGTCCGGCAAATGGGGTACGCCAGGATCGCCCCATCGTGCCGAACAAAGAGAGCTCAGGGCGCCCGATGAAGTCCTGTGATCTCGGCCTAGAAAAGTGAAACACCGGCTGACTTAACGGACATAGTAAGAGTGATGGCCGAACACGAGGAGGAGGGGTGGGACGGAGTCTCCACAGACGATTCTGCCCATTCGACCCAATTTCGGCCACTCTATGACGCAACTCTGTCTCGGACCTCCGCCTTCGTCAGGCGGGCCTTGGCCCCGGACTTCGCCAACATCGAAGACGTGGTGGCCGAGGTGTATTTGGTTGCATGGCGACGCCTCGACCGTGTGCCATCTCCGCCTGAGGACCAACTCTGGCTCTTTGGGGTTGCGAACAAGGTCATCGCTAATCACCGCCGGTCGGTCCTCCGGCGCAGCCGACTCCAAGCTCGGCTGGATCAAGAACCCTCGAGCATCGCCCCTCAGAACGAGACAGGCGACGAAATACGTGCAGCGCTACGAAGCCTGCCCCGCCGCGAGCGTGAAGCGGTCCATCTGGTGATCTGGGAAGGGCTTACCTCAGAGGAGGCAGCACGAGTTGCCGGCTGTTCTCCGAATGCCATTCGAACGCGTGTCCACCGGGCGAAACGTCGCTTACGGAGCCGGCTGGCACTCGACGAACCGACCGAGTCCCAGGACCTCCCTGCGGCCGACCTGACCTTGGAGTTTCCTCAATGACCAACCTCGATGAATTGATCCGACGTGCCGATCCCACTCGGTACACAGAAGGCCCCAGACCAGGGTCTCCTGAAGCCGAACGCATCTGGGTCCGGGTCACGCTGATGCCACCGGCCGCGCGGCGCGGGTCTCGACGACCTCTTCTGTTGAGCGTCGGGTTGGTTGCTATGGCACTCGTCGTGGTGAGCGTGGTCGCTCTCCAGATCGGCCCAGGACCGGTCAGCCGATCAGTAAGCCCGGCTGCCGCCGCCCTACACCGCATCGCTGCTGCTGCTGATGACCAACCTCCTGTGACATTGAGCGGAGACCAGTTCTTGGAGAGCGACTACCAAGCCTCGGTGCTGGCGAGCCAGTCACAGATCGGTTCGACCACTATCACGGGCGCTCAGGCCACGATTGGGGTGACGATCACGCAGTTCGCAGATCTCCTCTCAACGAGCTGCATCCACGCGTCATTCAGTGTTCCGACCTTTGCCTCAGCGGCAGCGCAGACGGCGTGGACTACGGCCGGATTGTTGCTTGCGCCGTCACCCGCAACCACCGGATCGTGTGAGGTGGATGCAGGCGATCCCACCCAGAGCAGGGGCGGCGCGGGGGCGATCAACGTGTCAGGACTCCCAGGTGACCCGGCGACACTCGCTCGTGACCTGGAGCGGGGCACCACGGGGATCACTCGGATCGATGATCCCGTCGGTGCCGACACCGATGTGGCCTTCGAGCGAGCGGTGTTGCTCTTGGTCGAGCCGGTGGTCGGAGCTACACCGCAGTTCTGGTCGGCTCTCTACGGCGCTATGTCGATGATTCCTGGGGTGAACCTGCTCGGAACTGAGACCACGCATTCGGGGACGAGTGGTCTCGCTTTCAGTGGTTCGAATGGACCCAGCTCTCCCAGCTCGGCAAACACCGTCGTCGTGCTCTCGCCCTCGACTGGGGCACTCCTGGAGGCTCGCAACATCGATCTCAACTCGTTCCTCTCGATTTACGACGATCTCCACACCTCGTTCCTTCCCTCTTCCGAACAGTCGCAGGGCGGGAGCAGTGCAGCGATGCTGGAATGGCTCGATCCTGTGGGATCACCCCACGCGGTGAATGGCCTCCCGTCCGCCGATGGTTTTGGACCGACGGTGACCCCCACCGCCCTCATCGAGGTTGTCACGAAGAACGGGACCACACAGGCACAGGTCCGCTCTCTAACGTCTGAGTTCAGCAACCTGCCCGGGGTTCAGGGAATGACGGTGACTGGGATGAGCGACACAGGGAGCAATGGAGGCTCCCGGCTGGACATCTATCTCATTGGATCACAATCACCGGACGAACTTGCCAGCGACCAGGCGCAGCTGAGCGCCAACCCCATCGTGGCGTCAGTCAGGGTCTTTACAAACTGAAGGGGCTTCGCCTCGGCGATCTCCTTGAGCCACGGGCCGGCTCGCCAGAAACTTGGAACTTCGGACCTCCAGGGGGGGTTTAGATGTACAGGGACGCAACTGTGGTCCCGATGGAGGTTCCATGGAGCGGCCAAAGACCACGAGGACAAGGCAGGAGTTCGATGCCTTCGTCGTGACGGCTGCCGATCCTCTATTCCGGTCGGCGTACCTCATGACCGCTGACGTCGGTGAGACCGAGGACCTGCTCCAAGAGACGTTCATTAAAGTGGCGCGCCGTTGGAGCCGCGTCCGCTCTATGGAGTACCCACTCGCATATGCCCGTCGGGTCCTTGTGAACCTGGTGCTCGATGGCGCCGTCAAGCGTCGTCGACGCGAGATGGAGCTCCAGCAGACAAATGACGTGCCTGAAGTCATCGATCAAGTTTCGATTCGCGTGCTCAGCGGTATCGATGATCAGGCACAGTTCAGATGGGCACTGGCGTCGCTCCCACCCCGTCAGCGCGCCGTCCTGATTCTGCGCTACTGGGAGGGCCTTCCCGAAGCACAGGTAGCCGAGATCCTCAATTGCCCGATTGGGACTGTGAAGAGCAGTGCTTCTCGAGGCGTCACGGAGCTCCGGCGGATGCTCGGGCACAGCAACGAAGTCACTTCGGCTCGTTCACCCGGGGAGATCCGAGAGGAGCACTCATGTTGACGCCACAACTCGAGCAAGAGCTGCGAGACGAATTTACGCGGGCGGGCGGGAGCATTAGCACCCCCGATGATCTCACGACGCGCCTGCTTGGTCACAACTATTATCGTCCGCGACGGCGAGGCCCGCGTCTGCTTGCCATCTCGATTGGACTGGCCCTCGTTCTGATCATTGCTCTCGTCGTTGGCTTGAGCGGCCCGGGTTCTCACCCAAATGTGACTCAATTGGGCGGTGGACTGAGGGAGCATCTCGCCCTGCGCTTTGTTGATGACCAAGTGGCTCTTCTGAGTGACGGCTCTCTTGCTGCCGCGAGCAGCGTCTCGGCCATTTCGTGTTCTTCGGCGAGTGACTGCATCGCAGTCGGCACGGCGACCACGCAATCTGTCGGCTTCGCTGCAACGACAACCGACGGTGGGAAGACATGGAGTCAGCATGCGTTGCCACCCGACCTGCGGAGCATTGCGGCACTGTCGTGTTCGAGCGCGCAACAGTGTGTGGCCGTAGGCAACCGGACGAGTGGTGCTGCGATCGTCGCCACGACCGACGGCGGGAAAAGCTGGAGCTACCTGGCGATGCCCCGTGGTGTCAGCTCGTTGACGTCGGTCTCGTGTGGGGCAGATCAGTGCTGGGCCGTGGGCTCAGGGGCTCCGGGAGCAACGCTCTTGAGCGGTTCATCGAATGGGCAGTGGGTGCTTCATTCGGCTCCTAAGGGCGTGACCTCGTTGTCTGCGGTCGGATGCACTGCAGGGCCTGGCGCTCCGACCTGCATGGCGGTAGGAGCTTCAATCTCCACTCCTGCGGTAATTACCAGCCTCTCCGGAGCACCTTGGGCGTACTCGGCGACGCCCCCGGGAGCTCAAGCGTTGGCCTCTGCGGCCTGCACAGATGCATCAGCACCGTCCTGTACGACACTGGCGAAAGAGGGCAATTATTGGGTGGAGGCAGGGAGCTATGTCGCTTCCGCGGGCCTCGCCGGCGAGTGGCATATGCCCCAAATCGGAGGGACGGTTGCCACTGGCACGGTAGTGGAGGGTGTCTCCAGCTGCATTGCCATCACGGGTCCGTCCTGCACTCCGTCGAACGCGGACCTGGTGGACACAGTGACGGCCGTCATCTCCAGTATTGACGGAGAGCCGAACACTCCGGGTCCGCCCCACGAATCGCTTACGTCCGGCTACTTCTCCTCTCAGCCCTCCTTCGCCCAGCCTGCCTCCAACCCCGGGCCCGTTTGGTACATGGGCCTTTCCGACAGCGGTCTCAGCGCGAACGAGGTCCTCAGTCCGGTCGAACGTGTGCAATAGCGATTGCATCGTGGGATGTCATTACCCCAATCGTTATACGGCAGGCCAGGGCAACTGTCGACGGCAGGCCATTGTGCACAGACGTCGTGCGGCGTCCACAGTCCGGTGGTAGCGAAAAGCGGTGTCAACCAGCGGACCCGAAGAAATCGGCCGCGTTCATGTGGATCGAGGTGACGTTAGTTTGCAGGGATGGCTAAACCGATCATTCCTGCGTCGCATCGTGACCTGCTCGAGAACCCGATCCCAGTTGCCTTGGCGACGATAGGCCCGACTGGGCATCCGCAGGTCACCTACATATGGGTGATTCTGGACGGCGATGTGGTCGTGACGTCGCTGACCGCCCTCCGTCAGAAGCTCAAGAACCTTCAAGCTCGCCCGCAGGGAACGGTCTTCGTCGCCGACCCTGAAAACTCCTACCGCACCCTCGAAGTGCGCGGTGACGTCACCATCGAGCGTGACCCGGAGCTGGTCACTCTGCAGGCTGTCCTGGCAGCCTACGGCACTGATCTTGCGTCCTTCTCGGGCCCGCTCGAGGACCGCGTCACCGTGCGCCTGTACCCCACCCGCGTAGTGGCGCAGGGCTGAGCGTTCTGGTATCAGTCAAGGGCTGAGCCGCTGTTGTCGAAAGGCGCGTGAGCTTCTGAGCTCGCTCGCTTCTATGGAATGAATCAGAACTGACCTAGACTAGGAAGACGTCAGGATGGCGGTCGTAAGCGTGACGACGAGTGGCCTCGTGACGACGTCGTCGAAGTCGTTTCGCACAAGAGACTCCACTTCGTCGAGCAGACCTGCCCGATCGGCCTCGTCCATCATTTGGGTTCCAGAATACGAGAGCATCAACTGCCGATAGCCCGAGGCGCTGTACGTCTGGTTCCAGTCGTATCGTCGTACCTCGACCGAGTCAAAGCGACGGTCTGATGCAAGTACAGCGCGGATGTCCGGATCGACACTTCCACGAGTCGGTGCTGGAGGTCCAGCCTCGCCCTGTCCGTAACGCTCGTAAATCGGCTGGGTGGCTATGAAGAAGCCAGCGTCGTCGGGTGAGTCGACTTGGATCAGGTCGACAATCGCCACGATGCCGCCGGGACGCAGGACCGCCGCGGGGCGATCGGTTTGTGCCTTCAGCGAAATCCAGTGATAGGCGGTGGCCGAGAACACGGCGTCAGCCGCGCCGATCACGGTGTCGACGACCTCGAAATCACCAACCATGACTTCGAGGCGACCCGAAGGGAGGTTCGAGCACAGCTTGGCGGCCATCGTCGGGCCGATCTCGATCGCAAGCACCGATGCCCCTCGGGAGAGGAGATCCTTGGTCGCCTGGCCTGTTCCTGGACCAACTTCTACGATCTTTGGTCGGGAGGGCAGCATCTGGAAGAGGGCATCGAACAACTCGGGGGGATACGTGGGCCGGATCCCGTTGTAGACCTCCGCCGCTTCGTTGAATGACAATCTGATGTCGTTTGGCCGGCCCACTTTCACATCTTGTCTGATGCCACTCGATATATCCGGACCGAGCCTTGCTCCTTGAATGATCCCGCGTGCCCACTCAAGCACAAGTAGGCGCACCTGGGTCAGTCGCAGGACAACGTCTGACTGTCGGCTCGAGACGGTTCTCTCCCACCCGTTCGTGTAACGCTGACGACCGTGCGGACAGTACGAAGGGTGACTCCCTTGGGTGACGAACAGAGCACTTGGGACGCCGCCCGAGGGGGTGAGGCCGACGCATTTGTAGCTACCTTCGATCTTCACCGTAGTCGTGTCTACCGTCACGCCCTTCGAATGACCGGGAACGTACACGACGCCGAAGATGTCACCGCCGCCGCCTTCCTCGAGCTATGGCGCCGGCGAAAAACCGTGCGGGTCGTGGACGGCTCCGTATTGCCGTGGCTTCTTGTCACGACTACGAATCTGGCGAGAAACCTGAGGCGCGGTCTTCGCCGCTATCGAACGCTCATCGACTCCCTGCCTCGCGTCGACGTTGCAGACAGCGCGGGCGATGTCGCGTTGGATCAGCTGGAGGAGCAGCGCCTCAACGAACAAGTCCATCAGGCACTTGGAGCCCTCTCAAGGGCCGATGCCGCCCTCCTGGCTCTCACAATGTTCGAAAACTATTCATCGGCCCAGGTGGCAGCGGCCCTCGGCATCTCCGATGGCGCAGCACGGACACGCCTCCATCGCGCTCGAACGCGTATGGCAACGGTGTTGGGGCCATCGCTGAGCGGAGACGACGACAGGACCACAAAGGAGGAGACTCGATGAGCACGCTCGAGATGGACCCGGTCTTCACGGCTGCACTGCGAGAGGTCTTGGTGGCGACCATCAAGGATGCGCGCCGCGTTCGGCGCCGCTGGCGATGGCGCCTTGGGGCTGGTGTGTTCTTTGGATCGACACTTGTCGCCGGTGGAGCAGCGGTCGCCTCCGGAGTGTTTTCCCCACCGGGATCGCCTGTCGACACCCCGCTCGGCAACGTTGTAACGGCGACGCGTACCGGCTCGGCGACAATCGATCTCGGCCCGCCGCCAGCGAAAGCCACCGATCTGTCACTTACATTGACGTGCCTCACGGTCGGCACATTCACCCTGTCGAACGGGTCCGGGATGAGTTGCGACGCGGCGGACCTTCGCCACCCACCTCCTCTCAATCAAGATGCCAGTGAGGTCGTGCCCATCACACCCGGCAAGAACAACATAACGATCACCACCAGTTCTGACGCCTCGTGGACATTGCAAGCTATGTACGTGAGTCAAGTGAGGACCCCGTGGGGTACCAACGCTGCCGGCCAAACCTATGGCGTGCAGAACCAGAACGGGACCCCGGATCTCATCGCCGTGCTCGTCGATCAAGGCGAGACGCAAGGTTATGTGAAGGCACGTCAACTAAAATGTGTGGAAGGTGGCGACGTGGAGTCACCAGCGCAGGCTCTCCAGTGGGATCAGGAATCAAAGAATCGAAACATCTCAATTCCCGCCTACAAGAGTGACGGCACCACTGTCATCGGGACATTCCTTATTGGTGATGCCACCGGACCCGATGCCCGAACGGTTCCGTTCTCGTCGCTTGATTTGCCTTCCGCGAACACCGCAAACGGATGAGGTTGAACGCACACGCCGCATCAATAGTGCCTACCGTAAGTGCATGAGTATCAATGACGAAGGCCGCGCTCCCATATGTCCTTTTTGCGGTGTTACGGCTTTGCCGGGTGATCCAGGACATGTACTCGACCCACGCTTCATCTGTGAGAACCCCGACTGCGAGGCCTTCGGTGAAGTGACCGAGACGGGTTAGGTCGAACCGTTCCCGCCTCTGTCCGCCAAGATCAAGAATAGCCAACGAGGATGTTCCGAGTGGGCACTGTGCCCCGAATCAACGCACAACGGCTCAAGCCATACCGGATCGTCGATACTTCCCGCTCTCCCCACGGCTGGATTGTATTGCGCGTTCTGGGGCGCTTTGATCAGCGCCAACCTCTGATGACGCGCCGTAAAGCCGGTCGCCCCTACTTCACCCGCGATACAAGCCGTATGGCCAGATTTGTACCAGAGGGTGCCGGCGCCCTCCTGCCAAACCCGAAGTGCGAATCGGGGGTGGCGTCCGCCGCCACCCCCTCTCGCTCTGTCGGCCGCCTTAGTTGTACGTGGAGTCCGTCGTAGTAAAGGTCGGGTTATTGGTGAAGAAGCCGAGGTAGTCGGGTGGGGCGACCCACACGCCTGCCGGGTTGTCAGGGGCGAGGCCCTGGTCGGCCGCCTGGTCGGAGTTGTTCGAAAAGGCGCTGTTCGCGACCGTTGTTGGTCCGTCCCACACGATCACTCCGCCACCCGCGGCCAACGCGGTGTTACTCGTCACGATGCTGTGGTTGATCTTCATCGGACCCCCCCCAGCAAAGATCCCTCCGCCAACATATGCGGCACTGTTGGCTCGCACGAGGGAATAGTTGAGTGTCGTCGAGCCCGCGTTGGACAGCCCGTTGGACAGCCCCCCGCCGCCGCCGAAGAATTCCGGCCCGCCAGTTGAGGAGTTGTTCGAGACGGCGGACACGTTGAGCGTCGCCGTGCCGTTGTTCATGATCCCGCCACCGCTTGAGCCAGTGTTACCCGATACGGTCGAAAGGTTGAGCGTCGCCGTACCGTGGTTCTCGATCCCGCCGCCGTTGCCGCCAGTGGTGTTACCCGACACGATCGAAGCGTTGAGCATCATGACCGCTTGTCCGTCGTTCGCGATGCCACCGCCGTTACCAGACCCTCCGACGTTGTTTGACACGACGGAACTATTGAGAGTCAGGCTGCCGGGAGCACCTATACAGAGACCGTAGTCACGGAGACTTGCGCCGCAATTGAAGATGCCGCCGCCGTCGCCGTTTGTGGAGGTGTTGTTCGTCACGGTCGAACTATTCAGGGTCAGCTGGCCGAAGTTGAACACCCCGCCGCCTACGCCAGAAGCCGTGTTGTGCGTCACGGTCGAGTGGTTCAGGGTCAACTGACCGCCGTTCCAAAGGCCACCGCCCAGGCCGTCGATGCCAACGCCGTGCTGGATCACCAGGTTGTTCAATACCACGGTTCCAGAAATGACGTTGAGTGTCGCCCCGTACGTCGTCGGGACGCCGCCACCGTCGAGAATCGCGGGGCCGGACAACGTCAAGTCCTTGTTAATAGAGAAGTTCCCCGTGCAGGTTCCGTCAACCCGGAGCGTCGAGCCCGTGGCCGCGGCGTTGATGGCGGTCTGCAAGTTGTCGACCGGGCAGCGCACCGTGATCTCGGCGGGGCTCGCGCCCGCAGGGGCTACACCCGAAACTGCCAGAGAACCGACTGCCATAAAACTCGCGAGGGTCGCGACGAAGAGAACACCCGGACCAAACAAGCACGTAATCAGTCTGCCCGCTCGCTTCTGCGGTAACGGATCGCCGACGCTGTGTTGCGTTCGAACGCCCTTGATTCTCCTGATTGTCATAGCGATCCTCCTACCCGTTTCGGCGGGGAGGGTCCCCGCCTATTCCCTGCCTCGGAGCGAACCCACTGAGGCGCGGGGGTCTGATCCTTATTGCATCGGGTAAAGGCTCGGTAATGCGCGGAGCCCCGCCGGCGAATGCTCACGGTTGGGAATCGTCGAGTTGGGTACGGGTTAGCGAAATCCGTTGGGACGACGATATCTACGAGCTAGGTAGGACGACCTTCGCCACTGAGCCTGGTCAGTAGACCCCTGCCACCTTCACGGCTATCTCAATGAAGCGTTCGTGTAGGTGGCGGTGTGCTGACCCACTTCCTCACCCGTGCCGACACCGACACACGTGGTGACCGACGGACACGAAATTTGTCCGATGTCATCTAGGGACGTGAGTTCTGTTCCTACCGGGACCTGTTTTGGGACTGCCAGGGTGGTCTTCGACCACGTTGACCCTCCGTCAGTGGTCGAATAGACCCACGGCGAGTACTCGGTGGGCACGGTAATCATTCCGTCTACCGGCTTACCTGGCCCTGTGATCGCAATTGAATTTCCGGTCACGTCAGATTGACGCCCTCCCCCGACAATGAAGCAGTCCTGATCGCTCGGGCAGGCTAAGGCGAATCCGAACGCCTGAATGCCAGTGAGCGGGGGCACGAACTGCCAGCTTGCGCCGCCATCACTCGACTCGACGACGGCTTGTTCTCCCGGCCGCCCTGGTGCCCCAATTCCCCCAAGGCCGAAACAGTGGGTGGCATCCGGACAAGCGAGGGTATCGGGCGAGGGATCGAGGAATTCAAAATTCTCACCGACAGGAACGGCAGCTTCGTTCCACGTAGAACCCGCGTCGTGACTGTAGAGGTTCACGATGGTCGCGGCAGAATCCGGCGTCGACCCGGCGGTGTAACCGGTGCCGACACAGGTTGTCCCCGTACAGTTGAAACCCTCAAGCAGTAGGCCGCCGGTGTCGGCCGGTGTCCACAACTTGCCGCCATCATCGGTCACGTACGCCACCCCGTCGGACGAATAAGGGTCCGTGGACGCACTCATGGTACCGACGCAGTGAGAAAGCGACGTGCACACCAGCTGGATTAGCTGGCCCGCACCGGTCGGAAGGGCACGTCCGACCCAAGTGGTCCCGCCATCGGTCGTGACCAGGAGGACCGGGGTGGTGCCTTGTAGTCCCGCGGCCAGACAGTCGCTCGCATTGGTTTCGGGACACACCAGGGCGCCGAAACTCGTGGCCCCCGAAGACTCCACCTCCTTCCACGTTGCACCATGGTCCGTCGACACGTAGAGCAGCGTCGCTGGATTTGGACCATGGCCGATTGGGTTCGACACCGGAACAGAGGCAGTGAGATAGCAGACGGTTGTTGTAGGACACGTCAGTGCACCCGCGTGTGGTGCCGAAAGGCTTTGCTTCCAGTTTGGCTGGAAGTAGCCAGCGAGGCGCCACGTTCCGGTCGACGTCACGCCGCTCTTGGCCCGAACCGCTGGACTGGGCACGCTGACGTACACAACAAGAGCCACGGCCATTGCCGCGACTGAGGCGATCACCACAATCGTCGTTCGACGATGGTGAAGGGCCCTTGGCGAAATCGAGACGACCTCGACATCGTCGGACATGATTCGGGCCAGAAGGTTGCTCTCCTCGGATGTGCTGAGAAGCTCTTCGGAGTCCTTCGCACTGAATGGTCGAGCCCGAGCGAGGCGCTCCATGGCGTGGTCGACAGCTGTTTTCATCGGACCTCCTTCACAATTGGCAAATAATCCATATTTGACTCCTCGTCACCATTGGCATCTGCTTTGTCGAGCAGAGTGGCAAATCGCCGGCGAGCACGGTGTAGACGAACCGAGGCGGTCTGCTTGGAGCAGCCGAGGGCTTCGGCGAGCTGTTCAACGGTGAAACCTTCCCAGGCGACAAGCACAAGAATGTCCCGGTCATCGGATTGCAAAGCGTGGAGCGCGATTCCGATAGATCCGCGCAGATGGAGTTGCTCTGGAACATCGACATCGAACGAGGGCGAGACAGCGCGCTCTTTGCTCAAGAGGCGACCCCATAAGGCCTCTCGACGGCGATCAGCTCGTCGCCTGTCGGCCAACGTCCGTCTTGCCACACCGATCAACCACGGCAATGGCTCTTCGGGCAGTTCGGCCAATCTTCTCCACGCCACCAAGAACGTCTGCGCGACGACGTCTTTTGCCTCTTCGGGCGGTGTCCGGCTCAAGGCGAACAAGAGGACGTTCCGCACATGGTCTCGGTAGACCTGTTCGAACCGCTCCTCGTCGGACTCCACTCTGCCCACCCTCCTCGGAACCCACTCATCATGTAATGGCCGGATAGAAGCCCCTATTACACCCTGGCTTCGAGAAATCTGGCGCCACCGGGCCCGCCGGCATTGTGGGATCCGGTTGACGAGTGCCGCCCGATCCGCTGGCAAACGGCAGAGCCGATGTTCGGTGCGTCGAGGCCCGCTGCCGGATTTCGCTCCGCTCCATGTCCTCTCTTGGCCTTCAGCCATCCCTTGACGACCGCAGCTTTCGACAGCACGCCATGGTGCGCCGACATGATGTGGCGCCCATTGTCCTGCGTTATGGGCTACCGGATGCCTGGTCTCTCGCACCCCGACCGTGTCACAAGTAAACGGTGCGCTCGGGCCTGAAATTGTGGCATCGAACTGCCCACAACCCATTTTGTGCCTATGTCCTCCGGAAGGGCAACGCAAAAGAATTCATTTCTCTGTCACCCAAATGGGTGTTCTGCGGCATCGTAAGTGTGTGGACAGTGCCGACGAGGAGATTTATCGGAAGTATTCCGAGGCGCTCATCCGGTTCGCCACGGGACTGGTTGGCCCCGACAACGCCCCCGATGTCGTATCCGCCGCCGTTCTGAGGTGCCTCACCTCACCAACCTGGTCAGAGGTAACCGAGAAGAAGCCGTACCTGTATCGAAGCATCTACAACGAAGCCACCATGTTCCGTCGATCGTCAAGCCGACGATCCTCGCTGGAGCAGCGAACCGCTCAACTTGAGCCGGCAGAGGCATATGAGATCCGGCCCGAAGTCCTCGATGCGGTCAAACGCCTGAGCGTCCGCCAAAGAGCGGTCATCGTGCTCACCTATTGGGAGGATCTCGACCCTTCGGCGATCGCCAAACTGCTGCAGATCAGCCATGGATCGGTCAAGCGACATCTAGCCCGAGGAAAATCCCGCCTAAAGGAGGTACTCCATGTCGACGAGTGAAGTGCTTGATGCAAAGATTCGTGCGTTGGTGATAGAGCTGGTCGAATCCGCTCCACCAGCGCCGACCCCGGCGGCGATTGAGTTGAAGCAATGGGGGCCTCACCCATCAAAAATGAGACCGGCACGGACTCGACGGCTCGTCATTTCCGCTTCCGTCGGCGTTGGTGCGGTGATCGCCGCCGTGCTCGTGGCGCTCCTCCTTCCTTCGGTCGGTCAGCACCCACCCGTGGCCGCAGCCGCGCAGCTTCGCTTGATCGCCGCTAATGCTGCCAATCAGGCGGTCCCCCAACTCCAACGGGGGCAATGGCTCGAGACGCAGACGGAGGGATCGTGGTCGATGGATCTGGCGTATATCGGTCAGGGCGGGGCCATTCCGGTCTCGGGGGCCGAGGCAACGGCTGCGGTGACCACGACCCAGTGGTCGAATAACTTCGGTCAATCTTGCTACTCGCTGAGCATCGGCCAGGCACAGTTTGCCTCCCAGGCCAATGAGGAAGCCTGGGACGCCGCCGGCCTGTTAAACAGCCCCGATGGTCACCAAAAGGACAACCCATTGGCGAATCCGGACCAATGTGGATTCTCAGCGACCTCGAACGCCAGCAACGGAGCGGGGATCCAATCAGGTGCAGGCACGACGAATGTCTCTTCGCTTCCAGCAGATCCGTCCACGCTGGCGCACGAGCTAACCACTGGGACGACAGGAATCCAAGGGCTCGATCATCTCGAGATCTCTCCTGGACAAAATCCAGGGTTCCAACGAGTCGTGGCCCTTTTGACGACGGACTTGACCGACCAGACGCCAGCGTTCTACTCGGCTCTCTATGATGCGCTGGCACTGATGCCCGGCATTCACGCCCTAGGAGAGACGGCCACCCACACGGGTTCGACCGGGCTGGGGTTCGATGCCCCGAACGGCACACTCCCCGATGCAACGACGATCGTGGTGGATCCGGCGAGTGGGGACCTGCTCGAAGCCCGAAATCTCTGGACAATAGGCCCCAACGATCCGTTCCAAGCATTTGTCGCACCCCAATCGCCCGTTCAAAAGGAAGGCGGGACCATGCGCAATGTCATCCAGTGGCTCGATCCGATTGGGTCTGCGAGTGTCGTAGAAACCTCAGCATTGCCACCCGCCCTGGCGCAACAGGCTGGGCCATTGCCAACTGCCTTGATCACTGCCACGGCGAGTCCTGGAGCCTCGGCGCAGGCAATTGGCGCACTCCAAACTCAGGTGCTCAATCAATACAACTCCCCGACGACAGGCGGAGGGATTGACAGCGAGGAGCAGACCTCCCCCGAGGTGTTGACCTTCACCTTTTTCGGCCCGGTCTCGCAGGTAGACGCCGTCGCCCAAGCCCTCCGCAGCTCAAACCTCTTCGATTCGGTGGTCGTCGACTACGGAGACAGCTAATCGCCTGCCGTCCCTGTAAGAACTCGGGCGCACACCTCGGTCTGCTGCCCGAGCAACGCTTCCCAGCGAACGGACTGTGGAACTAAAGCCGTCGGTACGGGCAACATATCCATATGGCTGGCCATGAATCCGAGCAAGGCCCGCCCGCCGATGCGGACATCATCAGCGAATCGCTCCAGAATCCCGCATGCTTCACCGGGATCTTCGATCGTTACGTATCGGACATCTCGCGGTTCCTCCTCCGTCGGGCGGGCCAGAACGCGGCCGAGGACCTTGTCGCCGAGACTTTCATTATCGCCTTTCGCGTTCGAGAGAACTTTGACCTGACGGTGAGGAGCGCTCGACCCTGGTTGTATGGGATCGCCACCAACGTGCTCAGACATCACTTTCGCGCCGAAGGCCGAGCTCGAAACACGCAAGAGCGCCTGCAGACTCGCACGGCAGTCGATCACGATGGCGACGAATGGACTTCCGAAGCCGACGATCGGACTGAGTTGGTTCGTCTTCAACCTCTCCTCGAAGCGGCTTTGGACGAGCTCGACCCTGACTGGCGTGACGCACTTCTCCTGTTCGCCTATGCCGACATGACCTATGAAGAGATCTCCCAGGCCCTCGCGATTCCGATCGGCACGGTGCGCTCTCGGATTTCACGATCCCGCGCCAAATTGCGGGAACTATTGGGTCGATCGATGGCAACAAGAGATGGATTACCTACTCCGATATCTCGCGAACAGGGTCACCATGTATGAGATGCAAATGCTCCAACGGCACTTCGATGAGGTTGTCCAACCTTCCTCGGAGTTTGTAGGTCGAGCCCGAGGCCGCCTTCTGGCAGCGATCCAAGATTCCCAAGTTGCTGATGAGGTCGAGTGTCAAGAGACAACAACCGTGCCGTCGAGAAGACGAAGGAGAATTCGCCCGCGCGCCAGAACCTTCGTGAGCAGCGCCGTCGCAGTGGCTGCTGTGGCGATTGCGCTCGTCGTCTCCCTCCTTGTGGCGCCAGGTACGCCCGGTGGTCCGGCGAAGTCCGCCGCCGCCGAACTGCGTCTCTTCGCATCGGAGGCGGGGAATGTGCCCAGCGTTGGCACCCGGGCAGTACTTCTACAGCGATTTCGAGAGCCCGGTCGTTGAGAATGGTGTCCGTATCACACCGACCGTCCACCATTAACGAGTATCAGAACTCGAACGTGGCAGGTGTGGGTCGATGCAGACGGGAACGGACGATCGGTTCGCACCATTGATCCCACCCTGCATTTCTACAGCGAGGCAGACCGAGCGGCATGGGTGGCGGCAGGTTCGCCCGCATCCCCGTTGTCTCCCCAACCCTCCCCACAGACTTTTGACCACTCGTCGAACTTGTCCGGGCCAGGACGCCGGTGCGGCCGGCATCATCGATGCCAGTACCCTCCCGACCGACACCCCCTCCCTCGAAGCGGTGCTGGCCTCGGGCCGATTCAATGGGCAGCTGAGATTTCCACCTCTCTGCCAGAGTGAGGCGTGCACCGTAGTGGCTGGAGCGACGGCCCTCCTCCAAGGTCCCGACGTCGGCGCGACGCCCGCTCTTCGCAGTGCGCTGTTTGAAGTCCTCTCTCAGGTTCCTGGGGTGACCAATCTCGGCAATATCACCGACAAGGGTGGGCAGACGGGGATCGGGCTCATGTTCAGCCATACGACCCCGGCGTATGTAGCCACCTACCGATGCGTCGACGGGGCTCTTCAAGCTACCCCTGGTGCCGGCCCGACCGTCTCGCTGCAATGGCCAACCTCGACGACCTCCCTGGAGTTCATCATCGATCCGGACACCACGGCCGTGATCGGTACCCAGAGGGTAACGACGCCCGACACGCAATCGATACCGAACACCTGCCCAGGTGCGAGGGAAAAGCAAGAGACCTACTTTCTCCCGCCCATCTGGGTCAATGTGCTGAGTCAGGGTGTCGTCGATTCCATGACCTCGACCCCATAGCCGGGCTCAGCAGTTCATCGACCGTCGCCGGACTCAGCGGCGACAGTCTTGGACGAGGCGGCTGATACGGCGAGGGCAGCAACGCTCCTGGTGCTCGGAACGGATCAGGTGCTCCTCCTCAAGGAGAAATTTCTCACCGGAGGCTATGTGGAGGGATCGAACGGCGAGCACTATTTCTACACCGTCCCGGGGGTGTGGCCGCTCCAGCGGTCTGCCCTGTACGAGATGATTGCAGCATTGCCGAAAGTGACCCTTGACGGTCCGACCGTCTGCCCCATTCCGGCGTCGTTTCCAGCCGCTTCGTGGGTCTCACTGAAAGTGCTGCAGTACGAGACCGTTGGGAATCCGTTGAGTTGTCATTGCCCAGGCGTTGTTCTCCTGTTCGTATGTTGTGTGCACAACGACTCAGCTCGTTCGGAGTGTTCGGACGTCCAAGGGAGGACATGGTGGATCCAGGTCGAGTTGGTCGATCGCGGGTCGGTGACAGAACGGGTATTCCCGCTCCAGCGGTTTCCCTCTGCTTAGGTTCTTACATTCCTCTGGGTGGACAGACATCCCTCGCTCGGGAGGCCGCAGTTTCGGTCGGTAATGGCTCGGGAACGATTCGTTGATACGCCTGCAGCGAGAGCGGAAACCGACGATGACATGGAAACCGACGATGACATCACTGCCCATGGTTATGGTCATCGTCTCGGCGCTGGGTGTTCTGGTCGGCGCGCATCCAGCGGCGGCCGCCACGTGGCAGCCCGTCTTCAATCAAGATTTCCCCGATCCAAGCGTCCTGCACGCCAACGGCGTCTACTACGCCTATTCCACGCAGGTGGGGTACCTCAATGTCCCCTACGTCACCTCGACCAACGGGGTGCAATGGTCCTCCTCTTTGGGGGTCGCCATGCCGACACTGCCCAGTTGGGCCAGCTTCGGTGCCACCTGGGCACCGACCGTGGCCAAAGACGCGGCCGGCCAGTACGTGATGTTCTATGCCGCTGCGGACGCGGCGACGGGAACCGAATGCATCGGGGAGGCCGACGCCGCTTCTCCTGCTGGGCCGTTCGTGGACGGAAACAATGGTCCGGTTATCTGTGACCCTGCGGGCGGAGGAGACATCGATCCTTCTATCTACGCTGACCCGAGTACGGGCCAGGACTACCTGATCTGGAAGCTCAACGCCAACGTGGTCGGTGCGCCGACCTCGTTGTGGGCCACGACGCTCAGCCCGGACTTCGCCATCACCGGGACGCCGAGCCAACTGTTGACTGATGATCAGTCCTGGCAGGGCGGCAACATCGAAGGTCCGGCCATGGTCGAAGAAGACGGGACCTACGACCTGTTTTACAGCGCGAACGACTACGACAGCGCGAACTACGCCATCGGGTACGCCACCTGCACCTCCCCCCTCGGCCCGTGTACCGACAGCATCAACAATCCGGTGCTCGGGAGCGGCGGCGGGATGTTCGGTCCCGGTGGCCCGACGTTGTATTTCGGGCCTACCGGGCTCGAGATGGGCTTCTCGGCCTGGGCCGGCACGGTTGGGTACGCCAACGGGGGCCACCGAGCCCTCTACAGCGCATCGGTCAGCTTCCAACACGGTGTCCCTCGCTTTGACCCGGTGATGCAGGACTACAGCGATGCGAGCTACTGGGTCTTTGGTGCCAACGGCGAGGTCCACGACTTCAACGCACCTGCGGACGGCTCACAGCCCGCCCGCCCCCTGGCTCCGATCGTCGGCGGCGCCTCGACACCGGACGGGGGTGGCTACTGGACCGTCGCCGCGGATGGTGCGGTCAACGCCTACGGCGACGCCCAGAGCTTTGGCGGCATGGCAGGCACGCCACTCAACAAGGCGATCGTGGGCATGGCGGCCACTCCTGACGGCGGTGGGTACTGGCTGGTGGCCTCTGACGGAGGTGTCTTCAGCTTCGGGGACGCCCCCTACGACGGTTCCATGGGTGGCATACCCCTCAATCAACCGATCGTGGGCATGGCGGCCGATCCGGCCAGCGGTGGTTACTGGTTGGTCGCCGCTGACGGGGGGATCTTCTCCTTCGGCGCCCCTTTCTTCGGGTCGACCGGCAATATCGGGCTCAACCAACCGATTGTGGGTATGGCACCCGCCCCTGACGGCGGTGGCTATTGGCTGGTGGCGTCCGATGGGGGCATCTTCACCTTTGGCGATGCGCCCTTCTATGGCTCGACCGGCAACATCGTCTTGGATAAACCGATGACCGGCATGGCACCCACCCCCGATGGCGACGGCTACTGGCTGGTGGCGTCCGATGGTGGGATCTTCACCTTCGGCGACGCCGGGTTCGCCGGCTCTACAGGTGGTGAGGTGAACGGGGTCCCGATGGTCGCTCTCGCTGCATCGCTACGCAGCTAGCCCTCAAACCTCGCTCGGGGAGCGACCCGTGAGAGAGGGACCCAAGCCCCTCTCCGCTAGCCCCTGCCAAACGTGCTCACTCCGAATCAAGGTCTTAGGGCTACGTAAACAGGAATTGTCAAAAGATCTTCAGGGACTTAAGCGGCCAAATGCGGAGATCTACCTTTCCGACTATCTCTGATCCCGCGATGGGACCCCAGTAGCGGCTGTCGCACGAGTTCATCCGATTATCGCCCATGACGAAGTAGTGGTTGGCAGGGATCTTGTAGGGGTGCGACAGATTGAACCCTGTTCCCGGTGGTCCAGGATAGGTAGAGCCCCGAACGGAGGCCGGAAGCCATGTCTCGTCCAAGCGATTGCCGTTGATCTCGACGTATCCTCGCCCGTTCAAGGAGATGGTCTCGCCGGGGAGGCCGATCACTCTCTTCACAAGGTCAGAGACAGGGGGTCCGGCACAGTGCTCGTTGGATGGGCGGGTGAAGACCACGATGTTGCCGCGATCGACGCCATGGAGGTCGTAACTGAGCTTGTTGACGACTATGCGATCACCTACCTGCAAGGTTGGCATCATGGACCCGCTAGGTATGAAGAACGTCTGAACCACGAAGGTCCGCAGCAAAACCGCGAGACCCACCGCAATCACTACAACAACTAATCCCTGGCAGATGGATCGCCATCCTTTCGATGATCCACCAGGGTCATCTTCAGCGTTCGTGGTCATACCGCTGATACGCAAGGGCAGAGCTAGGACTCATAAAGCTGGGGAATTACCGGAGACTCAACTTTCACAACTTCGGCTCCGTGGTAACGAGCGCCCGCAGACGGAGAGGTCCACAAGACGGTTGCAAGAACGATCAACACGACCGAGGCCGCTACGCCCACGACGCGATGCAGATGACGGGTTGACCGGTTAGCGGTTGTGGCGAAAGACGACCACGACACGGGAGGATCGTCGGGGACGTCGGCGACGAACGCACGATATGAACGTGTCAGTCTGTCCTCTACTTCAACATGGCCCGATCTCTATGTCTTGAACTCCTTTCTGAGAGCTTCGATCCCTCGATGAAGAAGAGACTTCACAGTCCCGGCCGGACAGTTCAGGAGCTGCGCGATCTGGTCGACGCTCAGATCGGCGTAATAACGGAGCGCCAGTGCCTGACGCTGCCGAGTCGGAAGTCTCTTCAGGAACAGCATCATTTCGTCGACTTCGGGGATCGCATCCGGTGGAGGCGCCAAGTGGACCATGCGGCGCTCGATTCTGACTCGACGATGGTGGTCCCGTGTGGCGTTGACAACCATCTGTCTTAGGTACGAGGGAGAATCCTGCGGCCGTGGTCGAGCGGCGAATCGGACGAAAACGTCATGGACGATGTCCTCTGCCCTATCCCGATCTCCTGTCAATACCGAGGCCAAGCGGACCAGAGGCGCCCACTGCGCCCGATAGACATCTTCGATCGTGGCCGAGGTATCCATCGTGGCCTCAGCGATCTCGACCTCAAGATCTGTGACCATCGACACACTTCCTACACGTCCCAGAAGCGCAAAACGTTGCACCAATATTGTCCGGGTGGTCAGTCAGGCGGAGGGTGACCCCTTCAGGGCTCCCGCCGACCACTTGAGGGGGATCCGCTAACGGACTGGACCATATTCGGCGAAGACGTCGAGGAATGTCTCGGCCCACCGTGCTCCATGCCCTCGGCAACTGAGACGGTAATAAATGATGCGACGGACCCCCGATGTCAGGTTGCCCCCAATGTTGTGCCCTAGAAGGAAATGGGCAAGAAGAAGGTCGCCACGGCGGGCATACACCGGGGTGGGTTCAGAGTAGACGACTGGAGGATCGAGCATTGTTGGATGTCCGCTCACGGGAAGAAGGACACCGACACCCCGCTCGAGTGAAGAGTTGTTGGTGGACCAAGGTGCGACCCCGGCCACACCCACAGGTTCCCGGAGTCCTTTTCGCTCTCATCGACGAGGTAAACGGCGGCCAGCATCGTAAAGCAAAGCGGAGCGGCCTGTTCGGGACGATGTCCGTCGATATGAGGTCCGCCGGGCCGATGGTCGTACGGCGGGATGTTCAATGCAATCTGGATATCACCCATTCCGTGCTCCAGCGGCAGAGGGGCCACGAGTTCCTCAGCCATCTCCAATGCACCCGACTTGAGGAGGGCGGCATCTGATGCCGGAAGCCTTTCAGGCGCCTTGAAGTAGAAGTGATGACCCGCGGCGTCGCCCGGAGGCGGATCGGCTGCGATAACAGCCTCGATCTCTTCGTCAGCCGCAGCGAGGAATTCCTCTCCTTATGACATCTCGAAGAACGATGTAGCCGTCGCGAGCGAACCGTCGAAACTGCTTATCCGAAAGCACCCTCAAACTCTAGCTATGGTGGCGGACCAGGACGTCGGACGGGTGCCATGGCCGATCCGCAACCCGATCGTTCATCGGTACATGCTGACCAACGTCGGGTACAGGCCCTCGGGCATCGAGAGGACTGAGACCATCACGTCATAGCCGCTCGAGAGACGTGAGCGATGTAGCGAACCATGGCCTGGCCGTCGGGCTCGGAGTACGGCGTCGGCTCCCTGAACCCCCTTTTTCGGCCACCCGGCGGGAAGCGACGTTGTCCGCGGCAACTTCGCAGATGAGCTCGGTGATGCCCTCGTCGTTCGCGTAGCTCAGGAGCAGTCGCAGCGCACGGGTCGCCACTCCTTTGCGGCGATGCTCGGCGCCCGTCGAGTAACTGACCGTGTAGCGACCGCCAGCGTGGCGTCGCAGCTCGCAGCCGCCCAGGAGTATACCCGTGCGACGGTCCCTCACCGCGAACGCACGACGTCGAGCCGTCGTCGGCCCAGTCCTGAGCCCACGCACGGAAAGCTGCGAGGACCGTCTCGGCCGTGGAGCGCTTCGGCCACCAACCTAAGCGTCGGGCGGTCTCGTCGTTCTCGCCCGCCAAGTGATTCTCGACGTCGTCGAGGCCGTAGCCAGTCAGGACCACCTTGTCGTCCTCGTAGAGGGGCGTTTCGTACAACAGCGTCACGTCCTCGATTCTCCCCCTGCGGGATCAAGCGTGGTGGCCAGGCGTTCCGCTGGACCATGGTTGTCTGGGAAGATAGGAAGCTGATTCCGTAGTCTTGCGCCGATCGACGGCGGCCATCCATTCGGGACCTGAGGGCGAAGTATTCAGCTTGGCGGTGTGGCCTGGCCCATCCCTGGTGGATTATCTGTCATCACCAAAACCTCTGGGCGATCGTCGCCATGCCGGACCTTGTGTTCGTGGAGGAAACGCTCGATCCATTCCTCGTTGAGGTCGTCGGATTGACGGTTCGTGCGCTGTCGAGGGATGACTACCTGCATGTCCATAACCAGGTCGGCCAGGATTGACTTCACGGCATTCTCATAACTCTCGGCGGTCAGGAGGTCCTCGTATGCGATTTCCAAAGACGTTATCCCGAGTTCGTCATAGAGCTCCCGCCAGGCCTGCTCACCCTGGGTGATCAGGGCCATCATTCCTTCGATCACGTCGTAGTTGTAGCGGGGCAGTCCCTGAGGTTGGGGAGGTTCGGTGTCCGAGACCCACCACACCCCATCCTCGGCAGCTCGCAGCCATGACACTGCTTGGCGCAGCCTGTTTCGGCGGCTGAGATGAACGACATGTAATCCGGGAAACGCCGCTCGGAAAATCTCGGCGCGACCCATGTCGGCGAACCGTGGCATCTCCATGAAATTTTCGATGACGTGCGGCGTGTAGTTCCACATCAGCTTGGCGCCGAAGACGCCGTTGGGCGTAGAGCCGAGCTCGTAAACGAGTTCAAGGAAGCTCTCCCGGCTGGTTACACCGTGCTCCATTGCCAGCCGGCTGTGTTCCCAGTATCGCTGATCGGGATAACTCTGATCCGGGAGGGGATCAGGCCAGGTCATGAAGTACTCATCAGGGTGGCCCGCGACACCGGTGTCTGAAAGGGCTCGGCACAGCAATGTTGACCCGCAGCGAGCATTCCCGCAAAGTAGATAGCTCTGTCCTGGAGCGCTCACCCCACCATTGTGGACCCGAGCCCCGAGCCGAGTTTGTCGGCGAAACGCCCGGTTCTGCAACGGTCGGCGGCCACCAGACGGGATACACCGGTCCGACTTGGTGGACACCTCAAGCGGATCGCTCATCGGGACGCCTGGGGCATGTCCGATCGTTCCAGGGATGCGATGACGGTCGATTTGGACATGAGTCCTGACTCGGCGAGAATAATTGAGTGAAGGATAACGGCACTTCGGACAGCGCCGTAGACGATATCGGGCGGTTTTCCACAGGTGCCGAAGTCTGGTGGCGATCGATCATCGACGCCCGGGTTGGGTACACGATTCCGACCACGGTCCTCGTAGATGATGAGAATTGCGTTGTCCTTCTCCAGCGACATGGGTCTACTTGCAAGCGACGGAGGGGACGAAGAAGTGGCCCACGAGGTCGGGTCATTTCCGCCAAAGACTGGGATGGTGGACACGTTGACCGCATATGGAATGGACCCGATTCGATCCGCCTCTGGCCAGTCGGTGCATCGTTCAGCATTATCCGGAACTGGGACCCCGTCCAACAATCCCTCAGCGGCTGGTACGGCAATCTCGAAGTACCTTGGGAACGACACGATCAAGGGTTTGACACGCAAGATCTCATAGTTGACATCGAGATCGAAGATGATCTCTCCGCTTGGAAGTTGAAGGATGAAGACGAACTCGAAGCAGCCAGCGAAGCCAATCTGCTCAGCGCCGATGAGACCGACGCGATCCAACGTGCAGCTCGAGATATCGGAACAATGATTAGCGAGCGACAGTGGCCGTTTAGCGAAGAGGCTCAGGTTTGGCGCTCGCTATCACCCCTTGGCGACTGGCGGATCGCTGAATTGCCAACTGGTTGGGATGTGATACCCCCGACCGTCCGTCCCGAAGATACAAGCCAGCCGTGATTGTTGCGTGGTCGAAGTGAACGGTAACCAATAGCGCGTAGACGAACCACAGGGGCCCGGTCTTCGCAATACTCAAGCGCCAAGACATCTGATGATGGCAAAATCGGATCGTGCCGCAGCTTCCAGTCGCTGTACTCATGAGCGGAGCTCCGGGCTCCGGGAAATCGACCTTGGCTGCGCTGCTGGGTCAACGCTTGCGCCTTCCCGTAATCAACAAGGACAGACTTCGCCAGGCGACCCTGTGGGGGCTAGGTGTCGACGACATCAATCAGGCGCCGTGGGGCCCAGGTCTCTGGTATCCAGTCATGGCATCTCTTCTCGGCTCCCAGATAAGCGTTATTGGTGACATGACCCTCTTCCCCGGCATCTGTGAGGCTGACATCGCTGATCGCCTTGCTCCACTGGCTCACATCGTCCAGGTGTTCTGTCGATGTGAAGCGCCGATTGAGAGGTTCGTTGCAAGAAGCCAAGCCGACCCATTGCATCGCCGAGATATTGAAACATTGTTGCCGCAGGTGACTGAACTAGCCGCGCACCTACGAGAGCCCGTGGCCCTCAATTGCCCGACCATTGTAGTGGACACCACTGATGGGTACCAGCCGAGCATCGACGACCTTGTGCGGACGCTGATCACGGAATTCGCTCCACACCTGCGAGTCCTACTGGAGCCGTGACTTACAAATAGATGCATCTACGTGGGTCCAGTCGAGACCTGTTTGGTCTCCGCAAGGGGATCCCATGCGGGCACTGGGCCGACCGTTCCAATACCCAGCTGGGAAGCGCCGGATGCCGTTCCGCTGGGGATGATGGCCCCACCTAACGATGCCCTAGCTGTTGTTAGGTCCCGGGCGGCTGCTCACACGCCTGCGTCGCGTCAGGGTTGGGATCGGGGGCCTCCCCAGCAGTACACGGCGGGATGATCGTCCATGGTGGCATCCCAGCGAGCGCAGCAACCGGGTGTTCGGGAAGGGCGCTTTGGACGATAGCGATGAGTTGGGTTTGGGTCAGCCCCAAACTACCGACCACCAAGTCGTGAAAACCGCCGCCAATCGAAGGAATCTGTACCCATAGCCCGAAGGGCCCTTGTCCTGCCGACGAAGGTTGTCCTGCACATGGTGGTTCGCCCTGAACGTTCTCACAGGTGATCACGCCGGCGAAAGTACCGGCCTTTCCGATCCTGGCGGGGTAGGGGCCGATGTCAACCGGTGTTGTTGTCGTTGATGGTGCAACCGGATCGACGGAGGGGACCGAGCTATTGCTGGAACCGTAACTAGCGGTTAATAGCGAACCAAAGCAGACCGTCGCCGTTGATGTGGCAATGGCATAGGTCGCATTCTCTTCCATGGGCAGATAGATCGCATTCTCTTGTAACGGCAGAGTGAAGCCACCGGGGTAGATTTGACAGTCGGAAGCTCGCGAGGCGGCGACCTCGTAGCCTGACGGAAGATGCGTCGTATAGCTCGCCAAATGAATTGTAGAGCCCGGCGCTAAAGCGTGCCCGAGCTGCCTTCCTGGTGCTCCCGCAACGACATAGCTGATCCCGGTTACCGCCAAGAGCATGATGACCGCGGTGACGAGTACGCCCCGAACCGTCAGATGGGCAACTCGAGTACCAATGCGTCCAGATAGCCCAGCCGACGGTTGTCTCCAGTGCCGGTTACCGTTCAGCGGCGATCCAGTTTTGTGTTCAAGCTGCTCGCGCAGCATCGCTTCGGCTAGCTGTTGCCACGCGTGTTCTCGGACTTCCGGACTGGGTTCGTACACACCTGCTCGGAATTGTCGTACGTAGTCGATGTCGTCAGTCATGGCTTCTCCTGCCTATAGGTGAGTAGTCCTCTCGGATCGGTGGGGGTTCGTGAGGGCGCAGCCCGGGCCGCTTGCCGGGCGCGAGAGAGTCGAGATCGCACGGTGCCGATCGGTATGTCGAGAGCGACGGCCATTTCCTCGTAGGAGAGCTCGGCCCAGAGGTGGAGGAACAGCACCTCACGGTGCGCCGGATCCAGACCACTCAGCGCAGTAGCGGCTTCTTGCAACGTGATGTTTCCCAATGCGCATTGTTCCGCCGAAGCCGCTTCGAGAGAGAGATCTGTCAAGCTCTCTCGCCCCACACGGGCAGCGGCATCAAGAAGGCGTTGCTCCGTTCGACGTTGATTGCTCAAAAGGTTGATTGCAATTCGGTAGAGCCAAGGACGAGCACCTCCTTGGTGGGGTTGTAACGACGCTCGTCGTTCGAAGGCGACCACGAAGGTCTGCGACGCCAGGTCATCTGCGACAACCATACCGACACGACGTGCAAGGTAGCCGTAGATCGTGGCGAAGTGGCGATCGAAGATGATGCCAAACAGCGCTGGATCCTCCAACGAACGCCGCACGAGATCCTCGTCTGAGGGAAGTGTCTCAGCTGGATCAATCGTGTCCATATTCTACTTATGTCAGAAAGACGCCCTTAGTTCCCATCCGGATCGAAAAATCTCCCCGGGGACTGGTCTGGACAGTTCCTGTCCTCGAGGTGAATCGGTCCGGGAACTGTGCTAACTAGCGCCCTTTCTTGGAGAGGAGGTACGAACTGCGCCTAAAACGACGTTCACGATCCCGTAAAGTTCTCCGAGTGACGAAATCGGCGTTCTATCTGCTCCTGGGCTACCCCGGGACCGGGAAATACACCATCGCTCGTGAGATTGTGCGCCAGCTGACAGCTGTCGGTGCCGAAACAAAGCTCCTGGACAACCACGCGGTGGGTGATCTGATCTTCCCCCTTGTTCCCGAGGCGGACGGAAAGAGTCCGCTCCCGGCCCGACTGATCGATCGATACCGTGACATGAATGCCGTGCTACTCAAGACCATCGAGCAGCTTTCGCCTCATCAATGGTCGTTCGTCTTCACCCATCATCTTGTCGACGACCATACCAACCGCCACTACGTCAATCGGCTTGAAGTTCTTGCCGCGAGGCCGGAGTGCTGCATTTATACCAGTGACTCTTACCTGTGAGCCCGAGGAACTCCTTCGCCGGGTCGTGCAACCCGAACGACATGGGAGAAAACTCGTCGATCGAGAACGAGCCCGGGAGTACCTCGAGCAACCCATGCTCCGACCTGATTCGGAAAATCGCCATGACTTTGGATGTCACTTCTCTCGTACCAGCGAATGCCGCAGCCGCCATCATCGCCCGCGTCTGCGGTCACTTGACCGCCAAGCGCAAATGCGAAAGGGGTCGCATGGGGATGCAGAACCCGCTTAACCCGAAGCGATTCGATAATACCGCTCGACTCCCGGAGTCATCACTGCCTCCCACCCCGGGATCGACGGAAGCTGGGCGGAATATCAGCGCACCGCATCTCCCTTAGCCGAACCGGAGAGCTTTGGCCCTGTGATCGGTTGAGTGGTCCCGAGCAAGGGGAGTCGGATCGGGAGCCGCTCAGGGTTCGTCATCTGGGTCACCCATTCAGGCGCCGCCGCGGTGGCGGGCTTTTCATCCATCACGGCATCACCGGAACGCACATCTGGCAGTTGGCGCTCGTCCTGATGGCCTACGCGGAAGTCCTTTCCCGCATCTCTGCCCTCCAGGTGCGCTGCCTCCGTGCCCTGCACCGCCGGCGAGTCTTTCGGTCGTCGCCCCCCAGGCAGCCCATGCATCGGGCACGGCCCAATCAGGCCGACGTGAGGGAGGCGATATGTTGAACGTGAGCAACATCGCCGTCGGCCCCATCGTGGAGGATTACTCCTTATCCGCCAGATGCAGTCCGTCCGGCCAAGAGATCTCAGCGCTCCCCTTCGTGTTCATCCTCGTTGTGATGAGGGCAGCCATCGGTGGTCACAGCGTGGCTGGCAACACGGTCAGGCGCATGGAAGCACTAGACCGCTTATCCCAAGCTGGTTCATCCAGTCATCAAACAATCCAATGTCGTATCGGTCATGCTTTGAAATGACCGGCATCGATAGGGTAGGCCCCAGACACGTGGCCAGGGTCAAGTTTGCTCAGAGTTCTATACCATTCGGCGAGTGGGCGGCGAGTTGAGCATGGAGGGCAAAATTATGGCGTCGCCGTCGTTGAATCGTTCTGCTGGCGATGAGTAAGAACCTCTTGAGTCGGAATAGAACACAGCACGACGTCTGCGATACCAATCTTTTGGCGCATCATGGCATCACGATGAGCGTGAGCATCGGCGAACACAAACTCCATTGCTTTAGGCCGATGCGAGCCATGCAAAAATCGTAATGAAGCTTCATCGGGTCGTATCGCACAACGCGAGGCCAAATCCGACTCCATTTGCACTGCTGAATCCCAACGCACAATGTTCGCCGTAATCCAGAATCTAGCTATCTCTCTACATCTTCACAGGTGGATGTAAATCGGAGTCTCCGGGACGACGTTTCCAGCCCAACGTGTCGAGCCCACGTCGTCTTTCCAGCGGCGCTAGGTCCTTCAACCACGACGATCATGGAACACAGTCTGTCTTATTTTCGGGTCGCAGCCGCATAACTGCATTTTCCGGTGGTGGACAGTAAATGATCCCGTGAGCTCGGAGAATAAATTATGCGCATCATGTTCGCTGTCACAATGGGTAATTGGGGCGGCAGAGCAGAACCTTGCTCAGAACCATGCAGTCGAAGCGGTTCTCCTCTAGGCTCGTTTGGGCGTGGCGACGTCGACGTATGGAGCGACGTGGTCTGGTCGTCTCTTCAGACAACCAGAACGTCTCAGCAGTAATCGAAAACCAGTTGGAGTTTCTCTCGCGACCAGTTCGGGGCACCTCTTTACGTCTCGATTCAACGTGAAATGCCCCCTCAGAGGCGCCCAGGTTGCCCAAGATGTGACGGGCCTGACCTAACCACTCCAGGACCCCCGTCTAGCCCCAGTGCCGTACTGCAGCAGCTCTCGCGAGCACCCGCCCCAGCTGTTCCGGTCCCACTAGTCGATCCCCCAACGGGCATGGGCGGTTCGGAGGACGAGCAAAACTGTCCGCCTACGGGTTCGCAGACAGCCGAGACACCAGCCGCCTCCCGACTCGAAGAGCGAACAGATCGACAATCCAAACCACCATTGCCGCAATCAGAATCACCGAGGCCGTGACCAAGATGAGCGGCACGTGCCGGGGTAGCGAGAGCAAGGCCGACCACATCTTTTCCGGATGAAGCAGTGGATCCCAGGAGTTGACGCGGGTAACCCTGCCGAGAAAGACCCCGACCGCAGTGCAGTAGGCAGCTACGACGTCAACAGCTACAAGAAATCTTCTGCTTCCGGTCGTCCTCATGTATTTGCGCAAGAGTCCTAGACTCAGCACGTACGCCTGCAAACCGGCCAGGATGTAACAGGCGTACAAAGGAACCAACCCGAGCAGAACGACCTTCATCGACGAGGCTGCTCTGGCGTCCGCTGGAAAATGCACGAGGTCAGACATCACGTACGGTGCGTTCGGCAAGAAGGCGACAAAAAGGGCAAAGCCCAGCCACCAAGCAACGGTGCGCCGGCTGCCGGCTCGAAACAAAACCGCTCCGATCGCCAGCGGCACGAAGGCGAGGATGAGGTTCCACCCCATCCAGTGGACGTGGGCGGTAAAGAGCATCCAAGCTTCATGCATCACAGGACTCTCCGTTTCAAGGGAAAGATAGGACTCTGGCGATTGCGGCCTTGCGGCGAACTTCCTCTTGATCCAGGATAGGCGGCTTTTTGCGCGCAACCTGGGCGCGGTAAGGCTCAGATCATTGGCCAATTCCCACGAGTTGGCCCTCAGGAGACGCCTCGGCCTGGGTGCGTACTACTCAAGTCGTACTACTCAAGTCGTACTACTCAAGTCGTAGTGGCTTTCCGACTCAGGATGATGCGCCGCGCCGCTTCATGTCTGTTCTCGACACGCACACGGGTATCCGCTTACCAAAGCGCGCTTGCCTCGTGACGGCGCGGTACGTACCCGTTCAGCGAAAACGGCTCCGAGGGTTCGCGTACTGCAGTGGATCGGCAAGGCCCGCGAAGACCACCCACTTGATTCGAGCCAACCTGGGTCACGTTAGAAGTTGCTTTGGAATTGTCCAGGTGGGAGTTGCCAGATGCCTTGACTCTCGGTTATTGCGACGAGTTCGTTCGCGGTGCACGGACCGAAGCCGAGGTTGTGCTCTGCTGAGACTCCTGGTGAGGTGGTATTGAGCTCGAGCGAGCTGTAGTTACAGGCGGACTCAGGCAACGTACCGATGAAGAAGGACACGCCCCCGACGACCTGGACGGATGGCGATGGCAGTTGCTGGCCGACATCGAAGGTCCCAGCGATGCTCTCACTCAGGTCGACGGTTGCTCGTCCCGGGTAACCCACGATCCCCACCACCACACCTTTCGGGCCTGCGTCGATTAGTTGCATCTCGGCCGGGTTGGGATAACCCGCGCACAGGCCATAGGCACGGCCATCGAGGACAAGACCGCCATTCTCGATCCCCGCTGCCCCCGACTGGTTCTGGGCGGACCAAAGGCTCCAGGCCTGCCCGTCGACAGTGCCGCTGGCAACTCTTGTCCCCGTGGACATAATGGCGCTCGGCGGTTCACCTGATGACGCTGGATCCGTCGTAGGGGAACAACTTGAGGTGTCGTTTGGAACGTTCACCGAAACCGAACCCGGAGCGCCGTTGGCGAAATTGCTCTGGAATTGGCCCGGGGGAAGCTGCCATATGCCCTCGCTGTAACTCAGGGGATCGAGCTTTCCGGTCGTGCATGCTCCGACGTTGCCTTGATTATTGCTCATCGTGTATCCCTGTCCAGCGCCATTCTCACCGAAACCGATATTGTGTTCAGCTGAGTAACTGGGCGAGGTTGTGTTGATCTCGAAGTAACTGTACGAGCAGGCCGGTCGTGGAAGCGTTTCGATATAGAACGACACGCCGTTGACCACTGTGACGTGCGGAGAAGGCAGACCTGTTCCCACGGCAAAGCTATTGAGAGAGCCCGTCGCCATCTGCACCTTGGCGAGCCCGGGGTAATCGACTACGCCGTAGATGATCGCATCACCGCTCGTGTCGATCATCTCAGTTTCGGACGGATTCGGATAGCCGGGACATAGTCCGTACTCATGTCCATCAAAGATCAGGCCTCCATCTTCGAGTCCGGCAGCGCCGGTGTGTCCATGGGACGACCAGAGACTCCACCTCTTCCCCTCGATCGTTCCGCTAGCCACCTCGTTCGCCGAGCTCATCAACTTCTGAGGGGCACCACCCGATGTGGCTGCATCCGTTGTGGGTGCACAGCTGGCAGGTCCGTCATACCCAACGCTCGCGGACTGCGGTGGCGTTGTGGTGGCCGTGCTCCGGATGAGGTTCGCCGCCGCGCTCACCTTGAAGGTTGGGCCCGAGCTGGAGTTGTTGCCGATACGTGAGAAACCGAATCCGACGAGCGACAGCGAAGATGGTGGTTCCAAGAACGAAGGCGACGCGGCCGCGCATCTCGCGTGAGAGTCGAAGGGGGTGTGTGGTAGCGGGATCATCCATGGCGCCGTCCTCTCGAAGCTATCCACGAGCCAGTGTCGCGCCATTTGCTCGGCCGGCGCCGATCCAAGTTTCAATGCAACCTATCCACTGTCCACGCTTCAGAGTTCGTGAACAGGCAGAGGCACTGGAGTGGTCCCGCCCTCAGATCTGGGACAATGGGAGAGGAGGTGGGTGGCCATCAACATCGAATCAGTGAGTGAGGCATTGTCGATCTCAGTGCAGGCCGGCGTCCCCGTTCTCTTGTGGGGGAGCCCCGGAACTGGCAAGACCTCGGTGGTACGCGCCCTCGGGGAAAGCCTCGGATGGCCGACGGAAGTGGTCATTGGATCGATCCGTGAACCGGCCGACTTTGCCGGGCTTCCCGTTGTCATCGATGGCGCGGTGCAGATGGCACCACCGCTGTGGGCTAGGCGGCTCTCGGCTGCCGGACACGGTCTCCTCTTCCTCGACGAGTTGACGACGGCACCACCGGCGGTGCAGGCGGCGATGCTCCGGGTGGTGCTGGAACGAGTCGTGGGAGATCTCGCTCTGCCTGAGTCCGTCCGCGTGGTGGCTGCCGCCAATCCGCCCGAAGAGGCCGCAGACGGGTGGCAGCTTTCGGCCCCGCTGGCCAATCGCCTCGTGCACCTCGACTGGCCGGTTGATGCGAAGTCGGTCTCGCAGGGAATTGCTTTGGGCTTTCCGACCCCACCTCGCTTTAGCGATCATGCACCCACCGATGCCCAATCGTTCACCGCCCGGGCCACCGTGGGCGCATTCCTCGAGGTACGACCCGCGCTTGTGTTGGCCGTCCCGAGCGTGGCAGATCAGGCGGGGAGAGCCTGGCCGAGTCCAAGGAGCTGGGAGTCAGTGGCCCGCCTGCTGGCGGCCTGTGACGCTGTGGGTGCCTCGGATGAAGCCCGGACGCTTCTGGTGCTCGGCACGGTCGGGGACGGAGCGGGCATCGAGTTCTTGTCCTGGCTCGCCAATATGGATCTCCCCAATCCCGACGAGGTGTTGGCGGACCCCGATGGCTTCGAGCTGCCTGAACGAAGCGATCGAGCCTTCGCGGTCCTGACCGCGGTTGCCGCCGTTGCGGTCGCACACGGAGACGCCGCATCGTGGACCGCGGCATGGCGGGTAGTCGCCCGGGTGGCGGAGCACGCACCTGATGTCGCTGCACTGGCCGCAAGGACCCTGGCAGGAGCTCGTCCGCCGGGTGCAGAGTTGCCGAGTGGTCTCTTGCAGATTGCTCCGGTGCTTCGTTCGGCCGGTCTGATGGGTGGAGATGGTCAAGGTGATACTCCGGCCACTTGAGAGTCTCAGTACAGAACAGCGCCGTGCTTGGGCAGCGGCGCGGGTCTGGGCCGCCCACCAAGCTCCGTACATGGCGAGCGCGCCTCCTCGCCTTGGATCCGGTGGTGGTCGATCAGTCCGGCGACCCCGAATCCCGCCGCCTCGATCTCGGGGCGCTGCCTGTCGATCAACAGTGGCACGTCTATCTGGATCCCGATGTTCTGGTCGACATGCCCGTCCCGACCATCGGCTTCTGGTTGGTCCACCAGGTAAGCCATCTACTGCGGCACCATGCCGAGCGATCATCGGCGCAGCAACCGATCGGCGTCGTTCCCCAGGCGTTCGTCCAGAGCAGAGATGAACAGCTGTGGAACGTGGCGGCCGACGCCGAGATCAACGACGACCTCGTTGCCGGAGGCACGGCCCGGCCTCAAGGTGCGGTCACGCCATCTTCGCTCGGGTTGCCCGACTCCTGGACTGCCGAACAGTATTGGGACGCGCTCGGCGGTAGGACGCAAGCAGCACATCGCCCCCTCGAATCCGGTGAACGGTCCCATGACTGCGGCAGCGGCTGTGATGGCCTGCCGCGCCCGTGGGATAGCGGGCACCCTGGTCTGGGTGCGACGGGGCAGAAGTTGCTCGAGCGCGACGTGGCCCGGCGAATTGAGGAACATCAGCGTCAATACGGAACGACGCCTGCTGGCTGGAGGCGCTGGGCCTCGGAGATTCTTGAGCCAACGGTCAGTTGGCAACGACTCTTTGCTTCGGCAATTCGTCGAGGAGTCGCCGACGTCGCGGGGCGCGTCGATTTCAGCTATCGAAAACCCTCTCGCCGTTCCTCTGTCGCCGGCGATGTGATTCTGCCCAGCCTCCGTCAACCGCTACCCAAGGTCGCCATGGTCCTCGATACTTCGGGAAGCATGGATGACCATCTGTTGGCCCGGTCTCTGGCGGAGGTCCAGGGTGTGTTGTTGAGTCTGGGCGTCGGCCGACGTCATCTCAAGATCGTGTGTTGTGACGCCAAGGCGTTCGAGGCACAGAAAGTCATGCGTGCTCGAGATGTCGAACTCCTCGGCGGTGGGGGAACGGACATGGGGGCAGGATTGGCCAAGGCGGCTGAGCTGCGTCCAAGGCCGGATCTCATCGTCGTACTCACGGACGGGCACACTCCTTGGCCGGCAGAACCACCCCGGGGCATTCGGGTGATCGTGGGTTTGATGGACTCCTCGGGCCGCGTCCCAGAGTGGGCAAGGACCGTCTCGATCAACCTGCCGGGAGCGGCGTGAGGCGCACGCGGTGGGGTGCATGATGCAAACCCGAATCGATGCGGGGGAACCAGAGGACCGCGAGCCCGAGGAGCTCGCCGAGTGGCTGGCCGCGGGTTTCAAAGCCGAGGTCGCCGACGTCTGGCGCCAATGGCGGTTCTCGATCAGCCGAGCCCGAGCCTGGGTCACAGCGGGAATAGACGACGGATTGCGCGCTGCTCAGTGGTCGACGGCCGGCGTTGCCCCTGACACCGTCCAGGAGTGGCGCGCCGCGGGAATAGAGGCGAACGAAGCGGTCCGCTGGCACGAGTTCGGCTACGGGTTCGAGGCCGCTCGAACCGAGAAGGCGAAAGGCCACAGTCCGGATGAGGCGTACGCGCAGGCCCAGGCGCAACCGCCGGCTGGGTCAACTCAGCGGCTCTTGCGGGCCGGGTCTGCCGGTGTCGGGTTCGTTGCTTCCATGCGTGGACTCCACGAAGCAGGAGTTGATCCCAGAATCATCCATTCGTACGCGCAGCATCAGTGGATGGACGAATCTGCGTTGCCTTGGGCGAGGCGAGGCATTGATGCGAACGACGCCTACATGTGGCACGAACTCGGGCTCACCCCCGCCGAGGCCGGACGCTTGGAGCTGCTCGGTCGCACGGTTGGAGACGTCGTGCGCGAGTGGTGGACCGCCGGCATCCCCTTCGAGGAGTTCGCGGACTGGATAGGCGCCGGATTGAGCGCTCGCGAGGCGGTCGAACAACGAGCCCGGGGGATTACCGCCGAACACGCCGCTTCGCTGCGCGCTCTGCGCCGGGACGAAGCACCTGAACCTGCTGCTTCGACGCAACAGCGCCCTCCCCGTCGCCGGAGGGGGGCGCCCAAAGTGGAACAGAACGGTCCCCCGCCCAAAGATGAGGTCGGAGCACGAGCTGCCATCGGGAAAGCCTTCGCCGATATGGGAGAGGCCGACGAGGACAACGACACCGTCCCATCAGTGGAGGGCAGCGCCGGGCTGGGCAAATGTCGTGAGCAAGCGACGGAGATCGCGCGCGCACGATTCGGTGGTCAAGTCCCACAAGTAACTGTCGTGTTTACGGTCGACGCCGTCCGCTTCGTCAATGACCACGAGGCGGTCGTGTCATATACCGCCCGCGTCACGGGCTCGCTCAACATCACCCTTGCCGATCGGCCCGGCCGGGCGATTCTGGTGGACGGACAGTGGAAGGTGACGCGGGAGACATTCTGCGAATGGATGCAGGTCGGCGGCGTGCGGTGCCCACCTCGGCGGGAGCCCTAGCCCAGCGAAATTGCACCCGGCTCCTTGAGTCCTAGTCGGACCAAGTTCGCCGCCCTTCACAGCCTATTTTCAGCATCCAGGGGCCATCAGATCGACAATTCTCAGATTTCTGTGGGCACGTGTGGGGCACGAAATTCAGGTGCCCAAATTCTCATCGCCCGAAAATAGCCTCTGAGCTGGTCTTTTCCAGTGGTCGGGACCGGCGTCGATCCGGTGACCTCACGCTTTTCAGGCGCGCGCTCTACCTACTGAGCTACCCGACCGGGTGACCAGGTTCGACCGTCGTGTTGACCGATCGGATCTGGCGGGCGGACCTGACGGGATTTGAACCCGCGACCTCCGCCTTGACAGGGCGGCGTGCACTCCAGGCTGCACCACAGGTCCGTAACGGCGTGAGCCGTGCGTTTCGCCAGTTCGATGTTCGTCTCCCCTTTGAGCGGCCCTTCACTGTAGCCGAATGCCGAAGGGAGTCCCACGGCGCCGTTGTCCCTGGTCCCGGCCTTTTGGGAGGGGATGCCCCTACTGGAGCCAGAAAGGTCGGGGTGCCTCAATGCGGGTAAGCGAGCTCTCCACCCGACCGAACCGCTCCGAATGGTCACGCCAATCGGTGAAGGCCAGAGCCAGCTCCGTTTGGTCGCGTGCGACGAAGTTCCACCACATGGAGATCTCCTCGCCGAAGGGCCGACCGCCGAGCAGGAGGATCCGGGACCCCGGGTCCAGAACGAGCTCGAGGTCCTCACGACCGGTTCCGAGATACATCAGTTCATTTAGCTCTGCCCCTGCGTCCTCAACGCGCACGCTTCCATGGAGCACCGCGATGGCGTGTTCGAAGGTGGGGTCCAATGTCAGGGCAAGTAGACCGCTCCCGTCGATCTCGACGCCGACCAGTTCCGAGTCGACGGTGGCGGGCGACCGCAATCCGGCGAACTCGCCGATGAGAACGGTCGCTGCTGCAAGGCCGAGATCGACCCGGGGCAGATCGGCGTGGTGCGCGAAGGCGGGCGGACCGTGTCGGGAGTCCTCTCGCTGGGCCACCCAAAGTTGCACGCCGTCCATGAGGCCGCTCGCCTGCCCGCGGGCATCTTCGGCGTGGGCGATACCGCGTCCCGCAGTCATGAGATTCAGCTGACCGGGTCGGATCGGTTGCTTGTTCCCCAGGCTGTCCGAGTGCAGGACCTCGCCGCTGAGGAGCCAGGTCACCGTGTGCAGGCCGATGTGTGGATGCGGACCGACGATCATGGTCCGCTCGGGCGTGACGTCGATCGGTCCGAAGCGGTCCAAGAAGCACCATGCGCCGATCATGCGCCGCCCCCGTCGGGGAAGGGAACGGTGGACATGGAGCCCCCCCACGTCGGCGAGGTGGCTCTCGGAGATGGTGAGCTCCGCTCCGGTCATGTGCTCCACGCTCCCATATCTCCGCCGTGGTCGGTCCTTTTAGGGGCGCGACTTGCGGCGCTCGTCGAGAGTTCGCTTCTTCCCGACCTTTTGCGCTTCCCTGGCCAGGCGATGGTCGTTCTTCTGCGCCGCAAACGCCGCTTCACTCAGGAGTTTGCGGTAGCTCTCGAGTCGATCGGCCGAGAGCTCACCCGCAGCGATGGCCGCCAAGACTGCACAACCTGGCTCGCTCCCGTGCGCGCAGTCGTTGAAGCGGCATTGCTCCTCGAGATCCGTGATGTCCGCGAACGCCGCATCTATGCCCTCGTCGTCGACCCACATGCCCAGTTCCCTCAGTCCCGGGGTGTCGATCAACGCGCCGCCCTCCGGCACCACCAGGAGTTCTCGCCAGGTGGTCGTGTGGCGCCCTTTGCTGTCAGCCTGACGGACCTCTCCCGTCTGCACGACATCGGCACCCATGAGGGCATTGACCAAGGAGGATTTGCCCGACCCGGACGTGCCGAGGAGTGCCACCGTGGTGCCGGCCGTGACGAAGGCACACACGGCGTCCATACCGGCCCCGGTCACCACCGAGACAGTCAGGACCGTGAGGTCTCCACTCACCGCGTGCACCTCGGTCCCCGCAGCTGAGATGGCATCGTCGTCGACCAAGTCGACCTTGGTCAGTATCAGCACGGGCCGGGCCCCGCTGTCCCACGCCAGGGCCAGGAAGCGCTCGACCTGTCGGCGCAAGATAGGCCGGTCGAGCGGAATGACGATCATGACGGTATCGATGTTGGCGGCCAGCGCCTGTGACTCGACGCGAGATCCCGAAGATTGGCGGACGAGTGCGGTGCGACGGGGCAGTACGTCGTGCAGTGCGTAGCGCACGGTGGCCCCGTCGGGATCCGGGGTTCCGCTCACCGTGCACCAATCCCCGACACAGACCGCGGAGACCCCGGAGGTGGCGACCGAGATGTCGTCGCCGACGGTGAGCAACTGGAAGCGACCACGGTCGACGCGCCCCACGCGCCCGGCCACTGTGCCTGCTGGTGCTGTTTCGAGCACGGCCGTGAGCGCCTCGAGCTCGGTGTCGTCAGCCCCCAACGTGCGCAGTCTCGAATGGAGCGCCGCGTCGTTACTCATCTGAGGAAGCGCTCAATCCGTAGCTCGACCGGCAGGGGCGCCGCTAGGAAGCAACGAGCTGGCGCGGGCGCGTCCCGGCGAGGTCTGCGCACGACATGGACACACCTCCTACTCGCGAAGTGGCGGAATTTCCGACCCCGAGTGTGCTGTGCGGGACGCGTCATGTCAATGGTCCTGCCGACGCGGTCCGCGGCCGGCGCGGTGACCCGCACCCGAGAGGTGAGAAAAACGCTTGCATCGGCTCGATTTTTTTCCTACAATGAGGGGCACTTACTCCTCTTTGAACAAGTACCAAAGAGAGAGGGTGGAGAAGTCGGAATTTCCCTGGTAGAGCGCTTGTGGAGTGCTCCGTTATTTAGGTATATTCCCCGGATATGACCGGGGGTTTTTGCGCGTTCCGACACACTCTTTTTGGCGATAGAAGGCAGTTTCTTTCAGCACCACGGTGTGCCACGGGGCGTTCGTGACCGATCCCGCGGCGATCGAGGATCCCGAGTTGCAGAGCGAGCAGGAGTATCTGGACCGCGCGCACCGTTGGCTCACGGCCATGAGAACTCGGGCGGAGGCCCTCCTCGATGACCTCCGTGGAGCCGGCCAACCCGACCTCGACTACCAGGCTGCTCTGGTGCACCGGGTGGCGGTGCTGGGCGAGAGCGTTCGGCCGCTCCTCTTCGGGCGTATCGATGAAGCTGACGGACCGTCCTGGCACATCGGGAGGCGCCATGTCGAAGACGACCTCGGGGATCCGGTCGTGGTCGATTGGCGCGCGCGGGTCTCCATGCCGTTCTACCGGGCCCGGGTCGGGGAATCCCTCGGTCTGAAGCTCCGCCGTCAGGTGATGGTCGATCGGCGTCAGGTGATCGCCGTCGCCGACGACCTTTTCGGCGAGACGCGGGGCGAGCTGTCGGGAACCCGCTTGCGCGGTGGCGATGCATTGCTGGCCGAGCTCGAACGTGCGCGGACCGGGGAAATGCTCGACATTGTGGCCACAATCCAGGCCGAGCAGGACGAGATCATCCGGGCCCCGCTCGACCAGCTGTTGTCGGTCCAGGGGGGTCCGGGAACGGGGAAGACGGCGGTGGGACTCCACCGGGCCGCCTTCCTGCTCTACAACTACCCGGCCCTCTCTCACGACGGGGTCCTCGTTCTCGGGCCGAGTCGTGCCTTTCTGCGCTACATCTCCGCTGTCCTCCCGTCACTCGGGGAAGAGGCCGTCGTGCAGTCGACGATGGGCGACCTCGCCCCCCGTCTGAAGGTGCGGGCCGAGGATACGCGCGAGGTGCGGCGACTGAAAGGGGATCCGCGCATGTCGGTGCTCCTCATGGAGGCGCTCGCGCAGCGACGCCGACCCCTCGAAGACGACGTCACGCTGCGGGCGCGTTTTGCCCGATGCACCGTGACCTCCGCAGAGGTGAATGATCTCTGCCGCACCATCGCCGAGAATCCCGCTCCCTATAAGGCGGGAAGACTGGCGGTGCGCGCACGGCTGATCGGTCTGGTGCGTCAAAAGCTCAGGACAGCCGGGACGGATGGAGGCAGACCAACCATGGCTGGACCGCGAGCTTCCCGCGTCCGATGCGTTCCGCACCCTCCTCGACCATGTGTGGCCATCCGTCTCGTCCACCGCTCTCGTGAGCGAACTGTTCACCAGCGTCGAGCGGTTGGCATCGGTGGCGGGCGGGATCCTGACGGAGCCCGAGTGGCGCAGCCTGTTGCGTGCCAGGGGAAAACGAGTAGGGACGCAGGCCTGGACGGTCGACGACCTTCCTCTTCTCGACGAGGCCGAATATCTCGTCAACGGGCGGACCCGCACCTATGGGCATGTGATCGTCGATGAGGCCCAAGACCTGACGCCGATGCAATTCAGGATGGTGGCGCGCCGGGCGCCCGGGGGTTCGCTGACCATTTTGGGCGACTTGGCGCAAGCCACCGGCCCGTGGAGCTATGCCACATGGGAAGAGATCCTCCGGCATTTGCCGACGGCTGCGCACAGCCGTCACGACGAGTTGACCCTCGGGTATCGCGCCCCCGGTCAGATCCTCGACCTGGCTTCGAAGCTTCTGCCTGTTGCCGCTCCTACGGTGCGACCGACCCGTTCCATACGCCAGGGCCGGCGCGAGCCCCGCATCATTCAGGTGGAGCGTGCCCAACTGTTCAGTGAGAGCGTGCGTCAGGCCACCGCCTTGGCAGAGGAGGGGCTCCTCGTCGGCCTGGTCGTGTCGGCCGGCGACCTCGGCGGGTTGACCACATTCGTCGGTGAACGGACCGATATCGGCTTGCTCGATCGCGACGGCATGCACAGACGGGTCACCGTGGTCGAGGCCACGGCAGCCAAAGGCCTCGAATTCGATGCCGTCGTGGTGGTGGAGCCTGGCGCGATCACCGGTGCGGAAGACGGAGCCCGCGGCCTGCGACTCCTGTACGTGGCCATGACGCGGCCCCTACAGCATCTGAGCATCGTCCACGCCGAACCCCTGCCGCCGCTCCTCCTTACGTAGATCGACGGCTCGACACGACCGCCGCGAGCTCGACGTCGGTCGGCCTACGAGAGTCGGTCCACCACCAGATCGGCTGACGTGGTGTTCGCTGTCACCACCGCCGGGACGGGACCGAGTAGTTGGTCCGCCGTTCCCACCGGCGTGGGGAGACTCAGCTGCGCCGTCTGTGAAATCCGGAACACGCAGCTGATGGAGGCCCCGCTCGCACCCTGGGGACACACGCCCGGCCCGTTGGGGCCGGCGAGGACCAGAGCACCAGCTGACGTATCGACGATCTGCTCGGAGACCAGTCCTGTGTAGCTCCCCATGGGCTGCAGCGTGTCAGCGTTGTACGGGCTCAGCTGCGTGTCGAGTCCCTGTCCCGCCGGCACGCTGATCCACACCAACCCGCCTGCCACGGCGTCGACCGCGGCAATGCCGCCACCGTTCCCGTTCGGGTTGTCGGCGAGCGCGGGTCCGACGGTGCTGACGCCTGCGGGACTCAGCTTCACGAGGTGGTTGTCCGATCGTTCGTAGTACACCGATCCATCGGGCCCGAAGGCGGCACTGGTTCCTTCGGCGATTTCTTTGGGTGCGGCCGTGGACGTCGGCACAATCCGGTAGATGTCCTGCACGTTGCCTTGGGTGATCATGACCAGGACCTGGCCGCCGGCGGCGCTCATCGAAACCAGGTTGGCGTCGGACGTGTTGGCTGTGTTGATGGCGGGCAGCTTCCACTGGCCCATCTGATTGCCCGTGCTGCGGGTGTAGCCGATCACGCTGTTGTCGGCGACGACGTAGAGGTTCGTGGGGTCGGCGGCCAGCGCACTCACCCCGCCGTTGACGTGTTCGGCGATTTCTGCGGGCCCTTTGGGATCGACGACCCACACCACGGTCGTCGTGGCCGGGTCGTGTCCTTCGGGTGCCACGAACACGGCGCCATCGGGCCCCTCGGCTGCGGTGATCTGCACGTTCGCAAGGATGGGGACGGCCACCGTGGCCGACACCTGCAACTGACCTGTCGTCGCCACGGTCGGCGCCGTTGTGGAGGGCGGCGGGGTGGTCGATGTCGAGGTGGTCGATGTCGCGGCTGTCTTGTTTCCCGAGTTGTTCGCCGATGAACACGCCGTCAGGAGCAGGCTGGTGACCATAAGCAGGAGTGCGCCACCCGCGAGCCGTCGGACGATCGGGGTCTTCGCCATCGGTCCCATTGTGGCCGGTGTGGTCCGACGCGGGGTGACGGGAGGAGCGATCACGCCTTCTTCATGGTGGCGTAACGGGCCACGACAAGTTGACCGATGAAGGTGTACCCCTGTGTCGTGGCGTGGATGTTCCCTTCTTTGCAGTACCAGGTCAGCGTGCAGACCTTGGCCACAGCGACGGGGACCGATCCGTACGGCGCAAGCGTCGTCGTCGTGGTGAGTGGCGTGTAGGCACCGGTGGCCTTCGTCACGTCGACGAGGACGCCGTGACCCGTGGCGTAGGACCGCGAGAGCGCCGGATTGAGGAGCAACTTGAAACCCGAAACCGAGGCTTGCGCCAGTGAAATGCGCGCCGGCGTCGCGGGTTGTGACGGGTAGACGTACGATCCCAGGATGACGTCGGGATAGGTCAACCCGATCAGCGGCACGTGGGGGCCCGCCGCGGTGCGCAGGGCGAGGGCGAGGCGGACGACATTGAGGGCGACGCCGACGACCGCCTTGCCCACGCAGGGGATCGGGTCCGATGCTGCGGCGCAGGCCGTGACGTCGTTCCCTCCGATGGACACGGTGATCAACCCGACGTGCCCCCGGTGGGCGCGCGAGGAACGCCTCGGCCGCCGCGGCCTGGGTGGTGTGCGGGTAGGGGACCGCACCGGCCGTGTTCGGCAGGATCTCGGGACAGGAAACCGTCTGCAGGATCGACGCGGCCGTCGCCCCCGCACAGCCGAAGTTGACCAAAGTGAGGTGCGTCTTCTTCGCCACGTAGCCTGCGTACCCGGTGCTCGCTCCGATGCCGGGTTGATAGCCCACCGAATAGGAGTCGCCGAGCGAGACGTAATACGTCGTCCCCGCCCCGGCGCGCAGCCCTGTCGCCGTACTGGCTTGTGCCGTTCCGCCCAGGGCCACGACGGTGGCGAGCGTGACCACGGCCAGCGCAACCACCGCCAGCTTCAAGGAATCTCGAATGGTCGTGGATCGGCGCAGCATGGCGAGCACTTTCGCACGACTCGGGCCTGAATTTCTGGCGCGGCCGGCGTTCCCCGCACCATGGCAGCCAGTTCCCGTTCCTCGCCGGGCAGGGCGACGACCGTCAGTTCGTCCTGCGTGTGCAGCCAATTCCGGTTCCGTTGGTGCAGGTCATCGCCCCCGTCGAAGCGGTTCAGCACGACGATGAGATCCTTCCCGGCCAGGCCGCCGACCGTCAACGCGTCGGCGGTCAGGCGGACCGCATTGATCGTACCGAGCCCGGCGTCGGCGACGAGCAGGATCACGTCCGGAACCAACGCGTGCGAGGAACGCAACTGCGTCGCCGTCGTGGGTCTGCGGAGAACGAACCCCTCCGGCGGTCTCGACCAGACCGACCGCGACGCCGGTCGTGGGCCACGTGAGCTCGGCGATGAAGTCTACCGTCGTGATGCGATCGCGCCCGAGGACATCGGCCGCCATCGGCGGTGCCATCGCCACCGGGTACCACCGGTGCGGGGAGGCACACCGTTTCCGAAGGCTCTCCGGTGGCCGCGCCGAGCACCGCGGAGTCGAGTCGGGCCGGATCTTCGCCCGCGGCGAAGGATTGGGCGGGTTTGCGGGCGGCCACGGTCACGCCCGACTGCCGGAGAGCGGTGAGGAGCCGGGCGGAAACCCAGGTCTTCCCGATGTCGGTTCCCGTCCCGACGACCGCGACGAGGCGTTGGGGCCGGGGCGGCACGTGGGTCAGAGGACCCGGGCCAAGAGCGCGGCCCGCAGGGGGGCGAGCGCGTCGATCAACCGCGTCACCTGCTCGTCGGTGTGGGCGGCCGAAAGGGTCACCCGCAGCCGGCTGGTGCCGACCGGAACGGTGGGAGGGCGGATGGCAGGTACCCACAGGCCTTGCGCCAACAACGCGGCCGAGGCCTTGACGGCCCGCTCCTCGCTCCCCAGGACGACCGGGATGATGGGGCTCGTCGGCGTATGGGGAACTTCGGGGGCATCGTGAACCTCGCCGTCGCCGTGCCGGTGGGGGACGTCGACCCGTGCCGCCAGGTCGGCCAGGCGGGCCACGAGCGCGTCCCCCTCGGGTGCGCGCAGGACACGGAGCGCGGCGAGCGCCGCCGCGGCATCGCCGGGCGTCAGGGCGGTGGTGAAGATGTACGGGCGGGCGAGGTTGACCATGAGGTCGATCACATCCTGCGGGCCGGCCAGGAAGCCGCCCAGTGAACCCAGCGTCTTCGACAGCGTTCCCATCCGGACCAGGGTGAGGTCCCGGTCGTGCGTGAGGTCCGGCGGCAGATGGGGCCCGAGGACGGCATGCGCCTCGTCGATCAGCAGCAGCGCGCCGTGCCGGCGGCACAGAGCGGCGATCTCGCCTACGGGTGCGGCGTCACCGTCCATGGAGAAGATCGTGTCGGTGACGACGATCGTCGGCGTGGCGGGATCCATTTCCAGCAACGCGGAGAGGTGCGCCGTGTCGCAGTGCCGGTAGATCGACAGCTGGGATCGTGACAGCCGGCAGCCGTCGATGATCGACGCGTGGTTCAGCTCGTCCGAGAGCACCCGTACCTCGGGGCCGCCCAGCACGCTCAGCGCGCCGAGGTTGGCGGCGAAGCCGGTGGGGAAGCAGACGGCGGCGTCGGTCTCCTTCCACTCGGCCAGGGCGAGCTCCAATTCGGTGTGCACGGGGCGCGAGCCGGTCACCAACCGGGAGGCGCCCGCGCCCGTTCCCCAGCGCCGGGTCGCGGCGACCGCGGCGGCCACCACGGCCGGATGCGAGCTCAGGCCGAGATAGTCGTTGGAGGCGAACGAGACGACGTGCGCTCCGTCGAGCGCGCCCTGCGGCCCGAAGGCGTCGAACTCGCGGGGCTCGCGCCAGCGGCCGTCGGCGATGACCGTATCGAGCCGGGCTCGTACCCGGTCGGTCCAGATGCGGTGGGAGGGCGTCACGCGCGTCGGTTACCTCGCGGAGTGCGCCTTCGAGGGCCTCGACGATGCGCACGATCTCGTCATCGGTCGTGGTCAGTGGCGGCATGAGCACGACCACGTCGCCGAGCGGACGCAGCAGGACGCCGCGTGCGACGGCGCCGGCGCAGACGCGGCGGCCCCAGCGCAGGCCCGGAGCCGGCGGCGCCAGCTCCACGCCGACCATAAGACCCCGTTGGCGTATTTCCTTGACACCCGGGAGGGGGGCGATGCGGTCGGCCAGAAGCGCCGCAAGTTGACGGCTGCGGGCGTTGACATGCGTCATGACGTCCCATGCCTCGATCAGACGGAGGTGTTCCAGGGCGACCGCCGCCGCCAAGGCGTTCCCTCCGTAGGAGTGGCCGTGGAAGAACGTCTGCGGTCCCAGGTCGTCGCCGAGGAACGCATCGAACACGTCGCCCGAGGCCACCGTGGCCGACATGGCCAGGTACCCGCCGGTGATCCCCTTGCCCAGGCACAGCAGGTCCGGTCGCAGCTCCGCACTGCTCTGACGCGAAGAGGGTCCCGGTCCGTCCGAAGCCGGTCGCCACCTCGTCGCAGATCAGCAGCACGCCGTGGGCCCGGCACGTCTCGCCGAGGGCGCGGACGTCCTCTGCCTGCGCGCACAGCATGCCCGAGGCCCCTTGCACGAGCGGCTCGATCAACGACGGCGGCCAACTCGCTCGCGTGCGCTTCGACGGCGGCGCAGGCCTTGGCCGCCCAGCCGGGGTCGGCGTAGCCGGGCGTGCGCAGAACGGGAAAACAGAGGGGATCGAACACGGCGCTGAAGACGCCGCCGTCACCGAGGGACAGCGAGCCGATGGTGTCGCCGTGATACGCGTCGCCCAGAGCGAGGAATCGGGTGCGCCCTGCGACGCCACGGTTGACCCAGTACTGAAAGGCGATCTTCAGGGCCTGCTCGACAGCGACGGCCCCGTCGGCGGCGAAAAGAAAGTGCGGGGCGTCGACCGGCACCACCTCGGCCGAGCGCCTCGGCCAGCTCGATCACAACGGTGTTGCCGTTGCCCAGCATGGTGCTGTGGGACACCTTGCCGGCCTGTGCGACGAGCGCCGCATCGAGCTCGGGGACCTGGTGACCCAGTGTGTTGACCCAGAGGGACGAGATCGCATCGAGGTAGCGGCGTCCACCGACATCGATCAGCTCGCGTCCTTCGGCCCGGTCGATGACGAGCGGCGCGTTGGTGGCGTAGGCCCCCATCTGGGTGAACCCGTGCCAGACCACGGCGGCGTCCCGCTCGATCCAGCCGTCGACGGCGGTCTCGTGCGCCGCTGCGGCGCCGCCCGGCTCGTGTTCGGGCACGGCGTCAGGCCTTGTAGTCGTAGAAGCCGCGGCCGGACTTGCGGCCGAGCAATCCGGCTTCGACCATGCGGGCCACCAACGGCGGAGGCGCGTAGAGCGGCTCCTTGAACTCCTCGTAGAGCGAGTTCGCGATGGCCATCGTCGTGTCGAGGCCGATGAGGTCGGCCAGGTGGAGCGGCCCCATGGGGTGGGCGCAGCCCTTGACCATGCCCAGGTCGATGTCGTCGGCGGTGGCGAAGCCCGATTCGAGCATGCGCACCGCCGAGAGGATGTAGGGGATGAGGAGCGCGTTCACGATGAATCCGGCCCGGTCCTGGGAGCGGATCACCTGCTTGCCCAGCTGCTCGGTGGCGAAGCGCTCCGCCTTTTCCACCGTCTCGTCGACTGGTCAGGAGGGACGAGACCACCTCCACCAGTGGCAGCACCGGCACCGGGTTGAAGAAGTGGATGCCGATGACCTGGCTGGGGCGGCCCGTGGCCATGGCCAGCTTCATGATCGGGATCGACGAGGTGTTCGAGGCCAGGACCGCATCGGGGGCCTCGACGACCTTGTCGAGCGCCTCGAAGACGGCCACCTTTTCGGCCTCTGATTCGACGACCGCCTCGACGACGAGTTGGCGGTCGGCCAGTGATCCGAGGTCGGCCGAATACTCGATGTTGGCGAGGGCCGCCTCGGCTTCGGACTCGCTCAGCTTGGCGGCCTTCTGCGCCCGGCCGATGGAATCGGCGATGCGCTGGCGTCCCCGATCGAGGCTGGCCTGGTCGAGGTCGACCACCCGCACGTCCAAGCCGGCCCGGGCGGCCGCCTCGGTGATGCCCGATCCCATGAGGCCGCAGCCGACGACGCCAACCCTTTCGATCTCCATTGCTTCCCTTCTCCAATCGGCAGGTCCCGGCGCTGCCGCAAGGGACGAGTTGAGCATCTTGCTCTCCCTCCTGGCAAACACCTGGAATCCTCCCTCGGCCGGGTCGCCCCACTCGGGGCGTCGGGGCGTTCGCGCCCGCTTCGGAGGCCTGGACGGGCCGTTGTCGGCTAGTAAGGGCAGGTCACGATGATCGAAGGAGCGTTCGGCCATGCTGAGCAATGACGAGGTAATTGCAGCCCGGGAGCGGCTGGGACCGGTCGGGGTCTGGATGGGGTCGCTGATGGGTGCGACCATCGAGCGGGAGCGCGAGGTCGCCCGGCGGATCGAGGAGCTGGGGTACGGCTCCATCTGGACGGGCGAGATCGTGGGCGGCAAGGAAGCCTTCGCCCACCAGTCGGTGCTGCTGGCGGCGACGGAGCACATCTCGACGGGCACCGGGATCGCCAACGTCTGGGCCCGCCAGCCGGGGGCCATGGAAGGTGGCGGCGCCACCCTGGGCGCGGCATACCCGGGTCGCTTCGTGCTCGGGATCGGGATCAGCCACGGTCCCATCGTCGAGATGAGTGGGCAGATCTACGCCAAGCCCCTCGCAAACGATGGTCGCCTACCTCGACGGCATGGATGCGTCCGTCGTCCACGCGCCCGCATGCGACGTGCCGGTTCCCCGCGTGCTGGCGGCACTGCGCCCCAAAATGCTCGACCTGGCCCGTACGCGCGCCGACGGCGCACATCCGTACCTCGTACCGCCGGCGCACACGACGCTGGCCCGCGCCGCACTCGGCCCTGACAAGCTCCTGATCCCCGAGCAGGCCATCGTGCTCGAGATCCGACCCCGCCGACGCCCGCCGCATCGGCCGCGAGCATCTCTCGGGCTACCTGCGCCTGCCCAACTACGTGAACAATCTGAAGCATCTTGGCTACGGGGACGACCTGGCCGACGGGGGCAGTGACCGCCTGGTCGATGCCATCGTGGCCTGGGGCAGCGAGGAGGACATCGCCCGCCGGATCGCCGAGCACCGTGACAACGGGGCCGACCATGTGGTGCTCCAGGCCCTGGGCGATCTGCCCAGCGCCGTCGCGCAGCTGGAGCAGCTGGCGCCGGTGGTCCTGGGTGGCTGAGCGCTGCGCCGGCGGCCCGACGCCGTCAGCGGAGCTCATCGGAATCACAGGACGCGTCGGTGCGAGACTGCAGCCGTGCCACCAGAACCTGTCGCGCAGAAGTCCGGCGTCGTCGTGTTCTGCAGTCTCCCCGGCGCGCTCGCCCGTATCCGGTCCCGGTTCCCCGACACTCGAGGTGGTCGACATCTCAGGCGGTGTACCCGGCGGCCTCCGGGGCGAGGTGCTGTTCGGGGGATGGGGACCACAAGTCGGTCGAGGCCATGGCCGCCGGCGTGCAGTGGGCGCAGCTGATCGGGACGGGGCTCGACGGCGTTCCGCCCGAGGTGCGCGCGGCACCCGTGCTCACGTCGGCCCGGGGCGTGGCGGCGGTGGCCATCAGCGAATACGTCATCGCCACCATGGGTGCGTTCGTCCGCGACTTTCCCGGCAACTGGCTCCGGGAACCGCCCGAGCACTGGTTCGTGCAGCAGGCCGGGCTGTTGGCCGGGTCCACGCTCGGTCTCTACGGCTTCGGGGGTATCGCCCAACGGGTGGCGCGCATCGCGCTGGCCCTGGACATGTCGGTGGTGGCCATGCGCCGCCGGGATCTGCCGAGCCCGGTCGAGGGCGTGGTCATGACCACCTCGTTCCGCGATCTGATCTCGGTGGCCGATCACCTGGTGCTGGCGGCGCCGGCCACCGACGAGACCCGCCTGGTGCTCAACGCCGAGACCTTGGCCGTGGTCCGACCCGGGGTCCACCTGGTGAACATCGCCCGGGGTTCCCTGGTGGATCAGGACGCGCTGCGCCGGGCGCTCGATGACGGGACGGTCGGGCGCGCCTCGCTCGACGTGACGACGCCCGAGCCTCTCCCGGCCGGGCACTGGATGTTCGACCACCCCAAGGTGTTCCTCACGCCGCACGCCTCGTGGGCCGGGCAGACCCAATTCGCCGCCGCCACCGAATACTTCTGTGACAACCTCGAGCGGTTTCTGGCCGGTGAGCCGTTGGAGGGCGTCGTAGGGCCCGACGGCTACTGAATGAACGATGACTAGGAAGTCGAAGCAGGACAAGGCCAACCGCTACGAGCTCATCGCCTGCGCCCTGGAGGGTCACGCGCTGGTGGGGACCGACGTCGCGGTCATCGAGGCCCGAGGACGCACTCGTCGTGCGCGAGCACGACGGTCTGCGTTGGCATCGCTGCCTGCGCTGTGATGCCTGGTTGCCGCGCCTGCCGCCTTCGAGCGCCGAGCCGTGACCGCCTTCCGGGCCGCGAAGAGATCGAGGTGCCGTTGCGGGGCCCGGCGCTGCGCGATCGCTACGTGCTGCGGCTCATCGCGATTGAACGCGGCGTGCACGTCCTGGTTCTGAGTGGTTTGGCGGTCGCCGTGTTCCTCTTCATCGGTCACCGCCAGACGCTCAAGCACGACTACGTCGCCATCATGAACGGCCTCTTCGGGGCTTCGGGTGGGCCCGACGCCAAGAAGGGCATCCTCGGCGACTTCCGGCACATTTTCGTGATTTCGCCCTCGCATCTCTACTGGATCGGCTTCGTGCTCGTGGGCTATGCCTCGCTCGAGGCGGTCGAGATGGTCGGGCTGTGGATGGCCAAGCGATGGGCCGAATACCTGACGTTCGTGGCCACCCTCGCCTTCGTGCCGCTCGAGCTCTACGAGTTGGCCTCCGGCTTCGGCTGGTTGAAGCTGGTGACGCTCATCCTCAACCTGGCCGTCGTCGCCTATCTGGCGCTGGGCAAGCGGCTCTTCGGCTTGCGCGGAGGTCACGCAGCCGACGTCGCGCGGCGCCACGCGGACATGGGTTGGGGCGCGCTGGAGAGCCGGCCACCGGGAAAGCCGTTCGTGCCGCTCTAGAGACCATCTGCGTCCCGGTCTCCGGCGGTCGCCACATGCCAGAATCGGCTCGGCGGGTACGGACGGCGCGGCGCGACAGCAAGGGAGGGACATCATGACCCGGAACCCCGGCGATGGCTACGCAGCGGTCGTGGATCATGACGCGCTGTGGGGGTACACGCGGCCGCAGCCGCTGCAAGAGGCCTTCGAGGCAGCGGCAGAGAGGTTGCGCATCGCTGATGGGTGGTCTGCCTCCGGCCCCAAGGAGCTGGTGGCCGACCTCGCTCTCGAGGGAGGGGGCGTCAAGGGGATCGGCATCGTCGGAGCGGTGTCCGTACTGGCCGAAGCCGGCTACCGGTTCGCACGCGTCGCCGGCACCAGCGCAGGGGCGATCGCCGCCACCCTTATTGCGTCGATCACCAAGGCCGGTCACCCGATGAGCTCGCTCCGTGGGTATCTCGATGCGCTCTCGTTCCGGGATTTCATGCCCGAGGGCAAGCTGCACCACTTCTTGGACCGGTTCGGCAAACCGGGCGGCGCCGTGGCCGATGCGGGGATCCTCGCCCAACGGATGGGGCTGTACTCCGGGGATTACCTGGCCGAGTGGCTGAGCCCGATCCTCCACGAACAACTGGGTGTGCGCACCTTTGCCGACCTGAAGATCGCCCCGGCCGAGGACCCGGGCATGAGCCTGCCCCATGACCGGAGGTACCGGTTGGTGGTGCACACGTCGGATATCACCCGGGGCGAACTGGTCCACCTCCCCTGGGACTATGACCACTACGGGTGTGATCGCGACACGCAGGATGTGGTCGCCGCGGTACGGGCATCAATGTCCATCCCGTTCTTCTTCGAGCCCGTCACCTTCACCGCGCTTCCGGCTGACATCGACGTCCCGACGCCGGGCGGCGGCGCCATCAGCACCCACTATGACGGTGGGACGGTCACCTGGGTCGACGGCGGCATGTTGCGGAACTTTCCGATCGACGCCTTCGCCCGGGTCGATGGCCAGCCGCCCCGCTGGCCGACGATCGGCATCAAGCTGTCGTCGCTCCAGACGACATTCCCGGCCGATCATTCCGCCACCAGCGCCATCGACGTGGCCAAGGGATGCCTGCACACCATGATGAACGAATGGGACGCGTACAGCGTCGACGCCTCGACCGCGGCGAGGACGATCTTCGTGGCCAACGCCGGGATCACCGCAACCGACTTCGACCTCACCCCGGCCCAGCAGGACGAGCTCTTCTTGAACGGCGTCTCGGCCGCCACCGCCTTCGTCATGGAAATGGCCGACAACGGGCACGTCCCCCGGTCGGCCCAGGAGGCGACGGAATTCCTGCAGCGGGCGAACCCGTGACAGCGCTCTGCGTTTGCTACCGCACCACGCACTGATGGCACGAGTCTCGCTGGCCGCCGCCGTCGACGAGGTGGCCGCGCGCGATCCGGTGATGGCGAACCTCGTTGCGTTGGTGGGGCCATTGGGCCATAGACCAAGGAGTGCCGACGGGCACTTCGGCGCTCTGGTCCGCGCCATCGTCTCGCAGCAACTGAGCGGCCGGGCTGCGTACGCGATCCTCGGGCGCGTGATTTCTGCTGCCGGGGGCCAGCTCACAGCGGAAGCCATCGTTGCGGTTCCCGAAGCAGAACTGCGTGCTGCCGGCCTGTCGGGGAACAAGGTCGCGTCGGTGCGCGACCTGGCGCACAACGTGCTCGATGGGACGGTCGACCTCTCCGGTAGCCGAAGGAAAGCCGACGAGGATGTGATCGCCGGCCTCGTCACCGTGCGCGGCATCGGACGGTGGACGGCCGAGATGTACCTGATGTTCGAGCTCCGGCGCTTGGACATCTGGCCGGTCGACGACCTCGGGGTACGGCAAGGCTACGGATTGGCGTGGGGCTTCGCGGCTGCGCCGACGGCCAAGGAACTCGTGCCGCTCGGTGATCGGTTTCGTCCCTACCGTTCCGTGGTCGCTCGCTACTGCTGGGAGGCGGTGAGCCTGTTCCGTGGTGGCACCGATCCCAGTCTCCGGTAGTACCCGGACGGTCCGGTCATACTTGTGACGCCCATGCGGAACGCAACCTCTGCGTCGGGGTAGCGCGGCTCGGTCCCCTGACTCTGTACCCAAGACACCGCACCGAAGGAGAACGATGTCTCACCGGAGACTGATGAAGAAGGTAATCCCGGCTGCGCTAGTGGCCGCGGCGGTTTCGATGGCCGCACCGTCTGTGGCGGGGGCCGCCGGATTTTCCTCCGAGAGCGCGTCGCAGATTTTCAAGACCGCTGTTGCGGACTCAGCTGCGGCACGCTCCTTCTCGGTCCACGGCGATATCCGCCAGCCGAAAATGAACCTCTCACTCGATCTCTCCTTGAGCGCCTCGGGCGCCTCGGAGGGATCGCTGTCGATCAACGGGGGCGACGTTCAAATCAGAGAGATCGCCGGCACCGGGTACTTCAAGGGCGACAAGACCTTCTGGACGAAGAATGCTGATGCCGCAACAGCGCAGCTGTTCGCGGGCAAATGGGTCTATGCCCCGGTCTCCAATCAGCTCTTTTCAGGCTTTGCCTCGTTCCTCAGCCCACGGACCTTCATCAAATCGTTCTTCGGCACCGATAGCGGTCCGTACTCCAAGGGCTCGGCGAAGGTGGTCAATGGGAAACATGCGATCGGTGTCATGTCGGACGGTCCGGGCACGATGTATGTGGAAACAGGCGGGAGCCATTACATCGTCGACGTGCAAGGAAGCGAGGGGAGCTCTTCGGCCATGCTCACCTTCGGCTCCTATGGCGCTGCCGTCAACCCGGTGAAGCCGGTGGGAGCGGTCAGCCTCAATGGGCTGGAGAACGGGGGTGGGGGCGGCGCAACGCCGACAACCAGCGCAACGCCGACGAGTATTGCCACCTGAGCCGGGAATGGAATCGCCCGCCCGTGCCGCCCTGATTCTGGCTCGCGTCCGGGCCATTCCCGAGGGATTTGTCCGCACCTACGGCGATATCGATCCCCACGCGCCACGGCTGGTCGGCCATGTTCTTGCCGCTACCGCGGAGGACGTTCCGTGGCAGCGCGTGGTGCGGGCGGACGGATCGGTTGCGAAGGGCCGCCGCCAGCTCGATCTGCTGCGGAAGGAGGGCGTACCGCTGCGCGGCGGCCGGGTGGATCTGCGCCTGGCGCGCCTGCCGGAGGGGCTGACTGCCGTCGCGGATCCCCCCGGCGGCTAGGGAGACGCACGTCAACCGATTGGAGGACAGGGGGATCACCCGGGCAATCGGATCCCGCAACGTCGATACGGTCCCCAATCGAAGGGGCCGTATCGACGTTTTCGTTCTTGGATCCCCGGGTGGTCAGTGTGCCGCGTGTTGGTGTTGCATTCCGGCTGCGTCCATCACACTCCAGTGCTCGACGACCGACCCTCCGTCCATGCGGAAGTAGTCGCAGACGTTGATGTCGATGTCGTTCTCCGTGGCTGGAATCTCCATGAATTCGCCCCGGTGTGTGCCGGTCATCCGGGCGAGCACGAACACCTTGTCGCCTTCGGAAATGATGTCATCCACCTGAATTGAGGGGCCTTGGAATCCGAATGGAACATTTCGAACATCTGTCGCAGTCCCGCCCTGGTCGGCTCGAGCCGCACCGCCGGACACTTGTGAAACCATAACGCTAGAACCCTAGCATTCTGGTTTCACACTCATCTGGGAGATCCCTGGGTCATGTCCACCCTCTCCTGCTCGGCTCACGGTACAGGCGAAAAAGGCGAAAGGCGCAGGTAGGCCAGCCGCAGGGCGGCTGACCGACTCAATAATGGCTGACGAAGAGTCCACCACCGGGCTCGTAAAGGGTCGGCCGCTCGTGTCCTGCCTCGCCTGCGGCGCGCCCCTGGACGACCCCTCCTCGCGAGGGGCCCGAGAAGGCAAAACTCCAGCACCCGGCTACTTTGCGGCATACCCCATCGGTCCGTACGTGCACGGACATGTGAGGAGAACCCTCTGAAAGTTAAACGCTAGAGATCTAGCAGTTAGTTTTTTGCAAGTGTCCGGTAGTGCGTTCACCCCCTTGAAGGCGCCCAGGTATTTCTGATCGCTAGAAGTCGAGCAGCTGGAAATAACACATGTCCAGCGGCGACATAGCCCTATCATCGGGCCGTGCCCGACGACGCCATCATCCGCGTGCCTGCTCATTTCGAGCACGAGTTTCCCGGTGCCAGCCGATCGGCCGCCGAGGTGGCAGCCACCCTTGTCGGCACCGCGACTGCGCTCGATAGGGCCATCGAGCGTGTGCCGCGGCAGGCAGCCAATCTGTCCACGAGCGCCTTCCAGACATTGGCGATCCTCGACGGCGCGGGAGAGCCGTTGCCCTCCGTTGTCATCGCGGAACGCCTCCTCGTGAGCACGGCCAGCATGACGTCGCTGCTCGACACGCTGGAGCGCCGGGGCCTCATCGAGCGTCGTCCCCACCCCACCGATGGCCGCAAAATCCTCGTCGAGCTCACCCCGCTGGCACAGCCGATCATTGACGCGCAGCTGCCCGCCATCCACGCCATCATCACGCAGGCGATCGGTGACGTCCACGAAGACGATCGTGAGCCGCTCCTCAGGTCGCTGGCGCTGATCAGGGAACGACTCGATCAGATGGTCGATCTACCGCTTCCGAAGGCAAAGGCGCGCCGGAAGCCGAAAACGTAAGGTCGGACACGGGTGTGCCGGGGCGAAGACCCGCTAAAGTCCTACACCCCCCTAAGAGCGA